>CBDCZI010000020.1:135000-204088 GCA_965224495.1 Cytophagales bacterium
AATGTTCAAATCTACGAAATGTGGATGGAGGATGGTACGAAAGTGGAGTACGGGTATTAGTCTTTTATTTGTCTAACAAAAAAGCCTCATCAATTAGTTAATTGATGAGGCTTTTTTGTGCAATGAAAGGGTTTACTTTCTCATTTTCTTCCATAGCTTTTGGTCACGGAAATGGTTAAGAATACCGTCTTCACCTTTTGATTTTAACAGTAATTTGTGGGTTGCCATTCTGATAATCTCAAGTTCGAGGTGTTCTCCTTCTGAGTTTTTGTCTAATTTATCTAAAAACAAAGTTGTTCCTTTTTTATCGATATGCCAATTTCCTGAGGCAACAGGTGTTTTTTGTCCTGCAGGAATGATAACGTAACTCATGTCTTTATTGAACTCTATCACCATATCTATGTTTGATTGCTCATCACTTTCGTAACAATGCCAGTTGTTAACTATCAAATGCTCCTTATGTGTAAGGTGAGCAGATTTTTTACTTGCAGGAGTCATCTCAATTACAGAAGTCCCTCCGTCAAAACCGGCAAGGTTTAAATGGTCTTTATCGATACGTTTGATTGTTAGCGTCTTTTCTGTATTAGAGACATCATCTTTTAACACTATTTTCGTATCATTTTCTATGAGCTTGTATGTTCCTCTATGCGTTTCTTCATAGATGGCTGTAACTGTAAATTCTCCTTTTTTTGTAAAGGAAACCATTAGTTTTGAATGCTTAGGCGTAACCTCTACTCCTTGCTGGGTTTCTCTTATTAGTTTCCATTGTCCTTTTAATAACTTGGCTGTTGGCGATTTTTTTGCGAAAGCAAAAGAGGTGCAAAGTAATAAGACTAGAAATAGAGAGGTGATTTTTTTGATATGCATAGTTTGTTGTTTTAATGTATTTGTTTAAATATAGCTATGAATGGTTTAAAATTCAACACCAAAGATGATAATGTCGTCAAATTGTCGTTGACTTCCTTTCCAATCGTCAAGAAATCCTGCCATTTTATGTTCCATTTCCAACATGTCTATTCCTTTATTTTCTTGAATAAATGTACGGATACGTTTAGGTCCTAGTTTCCTGTCATCAGGTCCGCCGAATTGATCGGGCAAACCGTCTGAGAAGAAATAAAAGGCATCTCCTCGTTCCAAGTCAATTTCAAAGTTTTGAAAGAAAGTTTTATTTCTAAAAGCAGAACCGCCACCAATCGGGAATCTATCCCCTTTTAATTGCGCCACTTCTTCTCCGTCTTTTCGAACAACATACATCGGACGGTGCGCTCCAGAATAATCTAAGTGTCCTGTTTTGGTATTTATTCGACAAATAGCGACATCCATACCATCTTTTATCTTCGAGTTCTCGTCGTTTTGACGGAAAGTAGAGGTGACCAATCGGTCCAGTTCATTTAAAATGTCATCAGGTTTGTAAATACCTTTTCCGACAACGGTTTCTTCGAGTAAGAAATAACCCACTAAAGAAATCATAGCACCAGGTACGCCGTGCCCTGTACAATCTACAGCTGCCAATATTACTTCGTCTCCATGATGGAATATCCAAGGAAAATCACCACTGACAATATCCTTTGGACGGAAAATCATAAAAGACTTTGGTAACAATTTACGTAAAACGTCATTGTCGGGAAGAATAGTACTTTGGATACGTTCGGCATAATTGATACTATCCGATATTTTTTTGTTTTTTAATTTAATCTCATTCTCTTTTTTCTTGCCTTCGGTTATATCATGAGAAACCAATAAGACAGACTCTACCTTTTCTTCTTTGGCGTCAAACTCGGGCATAGCGTTTACCATCATTATTCGTGTCCCTTCGGCGGTAGGAAACTCCATTTCACACGATTTTTTGGTTCGCTTATCGATGACTGTATTCATAATATATGTCCACAAGTCTGCCACGTCTTCATTTAAACCAACCTCAGCGATTTTTTTACTCAAGTATTGTTCAGGCTCAAACCCTGTTAAGGTTTTAATTGTCGGATTGATATAGAAAAATGACCCGTCTGCATCAATACGGGTAATCAAATCTAATGAGTTTTCCGACAACGCTTGCATCTGACCACGTTTTCGTTGTTCTTCGGTTGCTCTTCTTCGCTCGGTAATATCACTTGTGTTAATGACAATACCATGAATCGCAGGGTCTTTTAACATATTTTTTCCTCGTGACTCTAACCAAATTTCCGAGCCATCTTTTTTGTAGAAAGAAAACTGTATGGTTTGCTCTTCTGTTGTATTTACTAATTGACCGAACATATACCGTACACTGTCTTGGTGTTCCCAATGCACATGTTCAAGGTCATTTTTGTCTAAGAGATCTTCTTGAGAATAACCCAAGATGGTTTCTACAGATGGACTAATATAACGGACAATTCCTTCCTTATCATAAATGGTAATAACCTCTGAAGCATTCTCTAATAAAATATGTGTTCTGTTTTGTGCATTTTTAACTTCACTGATTTGTGTTTCAAGATCTTTGTTTGCTTTTTCTACCTCTTCAGATTTTAATACCATTTCTAAGGCATTTTCTTGAAGAATGGCTTGTTTCTCTTGCAGTTCATTACTCATTTTTTGTGAGTTTTCGAGCAAGACTTTTGTACGGTCGTTGACCTCAATATTAAAGATGGTACGTGCTATAATCTTACTTACTTCTTCAATAAATGAAATTTGAGAAGGCGTAAACTCTTCATAAGAAGCGAAATCAATAACACCAAAAATTTCGCCATCAGAAATAAGCGGAACCATCAATATTGAACGAGGACCAGTTTCTTCTTTTAACCCTGAGTTTATAAAATAATAATTGTCAGGTACTTCGGTACGATAAATAGTCACCTCTTCTTTAAAAACATCGGTTACCACATTGATGCTTGCTCCTCCTTTACAAGTATAAACTTTCTCTAATGCTTTATGTTTATCAAAAGCATAGGCAGAAATCATCTTCATTTCTTGTTGTTTTACATTCGCCAAATACATTTTCCCATTAACTGCCCCTATTCGTTCGCTCAAGTATTGAACCACCCCATCACTTAGCTCTTTGATATTTTGGTAATCTCGTAAAACAGCTCCTAATTCTGCCAGCCCAGTCATTACCCAATCTCTATTATTATCGGTAATATCCTGTCCTTGTAGGTTTTGTCTCATCTTCACAAGCTTCAAGCCTAAAGTATCATGTGAACCAATGGCTTGGTAGGTATTTGTTGACAAGTCCCCGTTACCTATTTGATCAGCAAACTCTGCTGATTCTTCTAACCTCCCCACATGATTGTTTATAATTTGAGCAATTTCTTCGTATTCATCTTTAGTTCTGACACGTACAGTTTCAGGAAAAGTACCTTGACTAATTTGAAGTAATGCCTCTTTGATAGGGACTAACCCTCTATTTATTTTATGAATAGAGAAAAGTCCTAAACCTATCGTAATAAGGTAAAGTATAGATCCTTCAAAAAAGATACTGATAAAATGATCTTTTATACTCTCATAAATTGCTGACTTATTCATTTCTGCCATAATCCCAATGTTAAAAGGAACCATGGGACGATAAACAATTAAAATTTCATTCTTCTCAAAATCAGTGAAAAAACCCTCACCTGCGTTCCCCATACATGCCAAGAACATCGGGTCTTGGTCATCAAATATAGGTTGGGAAGGTATGACCAAATCTTTCTTTCTTGTCACCTGAAATTGAGTAACTTGATTACCTGATTTTATACCATAAGAAATAGTAATATTCTTACCAAACTCACTAATGTGTGTAATTTCTTTAAGTAATTGAACCAAATCTACCTTGCAATAAATCACGCCCATTTCTTCCCCTTTTTCATCTTTTAGTGGGTGTGAAGCATAGGTGAATGCCTTCTTTCCTTGAATAATCATACGGTCAAAATGAAAATTAGCAATACGACGGTTGAGGTGTTCTTTAAAATAGCCGTTGTCTATCGATAGGTTTGATTGTTGGTACAATATTTCCCCCCCAATATTTGTAATGATAACATCTTCGTAATCGTGAATTTCTTCTATTTTAGAGAACAGCGATTCATTCAAAAAATGCCGTCTTTTCTCTCTACCAATAGAATCTAAAAGTTGATTTTTTATGTCACTAACAAATTGTTTAACCAAAATATTTTCCTCAACAAACCTTAAGTCTTGCTCCATTTCAATAATGGCATTTTCAAGACGACGTTCTTGAAAATCAACGAGCATATTTAGTTGATTTTCTTTTTCATCAAGAACAACACGTCTATTCAAAAGGTAAGCAAACAGACCATTTGCTACCACAATGATGGTGATAATCAGTAACAATACTGTTCCTACTTTTTTACCTACCTTTGATTTTATTAAATTCATAAGAACTTTTTTCTTGTGTACAAGGTATATATCCCTGTGACTTAAATACGGAATCTAATTAAAAGAGGTGCTAATTGGTACATTCTCTTTTTGTTATCCAAATTTAACTCCTAATTTCATTAAATTCGTAACTATTTTTAAGTAAATTGTAAATTAAAAATTATTTAAGATGTCAAAGACGACTTCAAAACTCTCGAAATACAAATATTTCATACCCACATTTCTGATTTTTATCCTAAGTGTAATTGGTGTGTTATCCACTTTTATTTTTCAAAATATAGAAGATGAATTGGATTATGAAATCTTGGTGGTTGAACACCAAAAATTACTATTAAGTGCAGTGCAACAATACCACCCTGACGCAGTAAAAGGAGATAAATCTGCCTTAGAAAACTTAGAACTAAATAGTCGTTTGTTTGAAACGTCAATAGAGGCTTTGCGTGAAGGAGGAAGTGCAGATGGTATGCAAGAAAAATTTGTTATCCCAGGCACAAGTATTTTGGAAGCAAAACAACAAATTAAAGCAATTACAGGTGTTTGGAGAGATTACAAAGTGTTTCATCGTCAAGCCAAATTGAATTATAAGAATGGCGTAATCAAAGGAACGGAATCAGATTTGTATGATATCCGAAATATGTTCTACAACCTTGAAAGATACAATACCAGGTTATTGGGTGTATTTATTCAAAATAAAGAGGCTATTTACAGACAAAAATTAATAGCTATCGGCATAATGCTACTCTTGATGGTTTTGGTTTTGATTTACACTTACAAACGCTACATGCGTAAAGTGAATACCCCATTAGAAAAATTAGTAGAAATTACGGAAGCCTTAGAACATGGTGATTTATCAAACAAATTAGAGTTTACTGAAAACACGCCTATCGGCCTGGCTTCTCGCTCAATCAACCGTATCGTTGATTACCAAAATGATCTGACAGAAAAATTTGAATTGTTAGGAGAGGGAGAGTTTTCTTTTGAGATAACAAAACACGGTAAAAATGACAAATTAAATACCTCACTTGAAAATATGAGAAAAAAGCTATCTGAATTTTACGAATTAGATAGAAAAAAAGCACAACAGGCAAGCTGGGTCAACAAAGGAGAGACCTTGTTTTCAGAAATACTAAGAAAAAATACAGACGATATAGATAAGCTGACAGATGTTTTAATCAAAGATATGGTTAAATATTTGGGAGCAAACCAAGGCTGTATTTATTTACTTGAAACAAATAAAAGAAAGCAACAAAAATTGGTATTAAAATCTACTTATGCATGGGAACGTAAGAAATACCAAGAAAAGGAAATTGAAATTGGTGAAGGTCTCATCGGTCAAGCGTTTATTGAACAAGAAACTATTTATTTGACTGACGTTCCAGATAGTTATGTCAATATCACTTCAGGATTAGGAGAGGCAAATCCTCGCTCTATTTTGATTGTACCGATGAAATATAATGAGGAGATTTACGGAGTATTAGAAATTGCCTCATTTAAAGAATATGAAAATTTTGAATTGGCATTGGTTGATAAAATCGTCGAAGGTATTGCTTCCGCCATCTCAACGGTAAGAAATAACCAACATACCCGTAACCTGCTTCAAGACTCTCAAATGCTGACAGAGCAAATGAAATCACAAGAAGAGGAACTAAGACAAAACGCAGAAGAACTACAAGCAACACAAGAAAACATTAACCAACAGTTGGAGTTGATGGATTTTGAAAAGCAAAAAAACACAGCCGTTTTAGAAGCATGTATTGATGGCATTGTTACTTTTGATGAGCATGGTTTTATCGAGTTATTTAATGAAACAGCGGAAGCTATCTTTTCTACAGGAAAAGAGAATGCTTTGGGTCAACGTATCGGTAAGTTAATGCCTTTAGAAATTGTAAAGGAAGATAATAAACAAACGGTTAAGTTTAGAAAAGACGACGAATTAATAGACATCAGTAGCCGTACCGAAGTGACTATTCAAGATGTGGAAGGTAAAGACGTGAACATTTTAATTACACTTTCTGAAAACAATATTTCGGGTAAATATTTCTTCGCTGTATTCCTTCAAAAAAACGCTATTGAATTGTTTTAAATTGTAGCTCAACAACGCTAAAAGAATAGCTACTTAAAAATGGTGGTATTGCCACGTTGATTTTTGTACCTTTGCAGTATGGAGAATACGGTCATCGCAAAAGCGATAAAAAATTTAGGTTTTGAAAAAATAAATGAGATGCAAGAAGCGTCTCTACAAGCCAATAGAGAAAATGCTGATGTCGTATTGGTTTCTCCGACAGGTTCGGGTAAAACAGTTGGTTTTTTATTACCTCTTCTTGAAAAGATAAAACCCGAACAAAAAGGTGTGCAGGCATTAATTATTTGTCCATCTAGAGAGTTGGCAATCCAGATTGAGCAAGTCTTCAAAAAAATGGGGACAGGCTATAAAATCAATTCTTGTTACGGAGGGCATTCAATGAAAACTGAACGTAACAATCTATCGACACCACCCACCGTATTGGTTGGTACGCCAGGTCGATTGGCAGATCATATCACCAGAGAAAGTGTCGAATTACAGTTTGTCCATACACTTATTTTAGACGAGTTTGATAAAGCCTTAGAATTAGGTTTTAAAAGAGACATGGAAACAATTATTAACGAATTGGCTTCTTTAGATAAAAGAATGTTGACTTCTGCGACCGAAGCATTAAAAATCCCCCCGTTTACAGGTGTCGTTGAGCATAAAAGATTAAATTTTTCTAAAGGTGTTATTCCTGAAAAACTGACGCTGAAAAAAGTGAAAGCCTTGGGGAAAGACAAATTGCAAAGTCTGTTTGAGTTGGTTTGTAAGTTTGGAAACGAGCCTACCTTGATTTTCTGTAACCACAGAGACGCTGTGGATAGAATTAGTGATTTGTTATGGGACCAAGGGTTGTTTCACGAGTCCTTTCACGGTGGATTAGAACAAGACGATAGGGAACGCGCTTTATTGAAATTCCGAAACGGAAGCCATCACATTTTGATTTGTACAGATTTGGCTTCTCGTGGTTTAGATATTCCAGAAATCAAGCACGTGATTCATTACCAATTGCCCTTGCAAGAACCTGCGTTTATCCATAGAAACGGACGTACTGCCCGAATGAACGCTGACGGAACGGCTTATTTGGTCTTTGCAGAAAATGAAAAATACCCTGAGTATATTAAAGATAAAATAGGTGTAGAGCACTTGCCAGAAACGGTAGTTTTACCAAAAGAACCCAAATGGACAACGCTTTATATTGGTGGTGGTAAAAAAGATAAAATCAATAAAATAGATATTGTTGGTTTGTTGATGAAAAAAGGAGGCTTAGGAAAAGATGATGTTGGACTGATTGAAGTGCAAGATTTTACTTCTTATGTTGCCGTAGATAAGTCAAAAATAGATGAACTACTCATTAAATTACGAGGAGAAAAAATTAAAAAGAAAAAAGTAAAGTTGGCAATATCGAAATAAAAGGTACTTGTCCTTTTTTATTTCTTTACATAAAATTAACTTTGTCACTCTATCATTTAGATAGCAAAACAGACGTAAACAGGCAATCGCCTTAAAATTATATTCATGTCATATTTATTTACCTCAGAATCAGTATCAGAAGGGCATCCAGACAAAATAGCCGATCAAATTTCGGATGCTGTTTTAGATGCGATGTTAACACAAGACCGTAATTCACGTGTAGCTTGTGAAACTTTGGTTACTACAGGCTTAGCAGTTGTTGCTGGTGAAGTGACAACTAAAGCGTATGTAGAGTTACAGGATATTGTTAGAAATACAATTAAAAAAATTGGCTACAACTCTTCGGATTACAAATTTGATGCAGAGTCATGTGGTGTGTTAGGTTCGTTACACAGCCAATCACCAGATATTGCACAAGGAGTGGACGAAGGTGCAGGAGAGGATAAAGAACAAGGAGCAGGAGATCAGGGAATGATGTTTGGTTATGCAACCAACGAAACTCCCGAATTTATGCCTATGGCATTGGCATTTAGTCACCGTTTGGTAAAAGAAGCATCAACTATTCGTAAAAATGAAACGGAATTGATGCCTTATTTACGCCCTGATTGTAAGTCGCAAGTAACTATTGAGTACAGTGACGACCATAAGCCTTTGCGTGTAGATGCAGTGGTTTTATCGACACAACACGATGATTTTGATGAAGAAGGTAAAATGCTAGCAAAAATTCGTGAGGATGTACTTAAAAACATCATTCCACGTGCTATCCCCTCGGAATTGTTAGACGAAAACACAAAATACCATATCAACCCAACAGGGAAATTTGTTATCGGTGGTCCTCATGGAGATGCAGGATTGACAGGTCGTAAAATTATTGTTGATACTTACGGAGGAAAAGGAGCACACGGAGGAGGAGCATTTTCAGGAAAAGACCCTTCAAAAGTGGATAGAAGTGCTGCTTATGCGACACGTCATATTGCTAAAAACTTAGTTGCAGCAGGTGTTGCTGACGAAATATTGGTGCAAGTAGCTTATGCTATTGGTGTCTCTGAACCTGTTTCGTTGACAGTCGAAACTTATGGTACTTCAAAAGTGAATATGTCTCATGGAGAAATCGCTACGAAAATCGCTGCTATTTTTGATATGAAACCAAAGGCATTGATTGATCGTTTAAAATTGAAAAACCCAATTTATTCGCCAACAGCAGCTTACGGACACATGGGAAGAGAGCCTTACACCAAAAACGGGTTGGATTTCTTTACATGGGAAAAATTAGATTACCAAGACGAAGTTAAAAAAGCATTTAATCTATAAGTCACTCGACCGAGAACGATTGTTAAATTCAACACTTAATAAAATCATGGCTTAAAAGGGATTTCAAAAGCAGGCCTCAACCCAATTTATTGGGTCTCTTCGGAGTTAACAGTGGAAGGTTGCGATTTTCTGGCGGTCAAATCCTGTTATATAGGGGTTTAACATCTCGGTCGTTTTTTCATCAAACTAAAGTCCAATTAGAATTATTCTAATTGGACTTTTTATTTACTCACTCTTTTCGCTGGGTTTTGTCTTAGGATATGGGTTAGGATTTTGTAAAGCTCAGGAACTTCTTTTTGAAATTGAACAGGCTTTTCAAAAAAATACTCAATACTTACGGCAAAAAACTCTTCGTTATTTGTCGTGGCATAAGACCGAAGAAAGGTGTTTTTTCCTTGATGGATACGTCGTGTTTCTTTGGGGATTTCTTGTTGTAAGCGTTGTAAATAGTTTTTTGATAAAAAGTTAAATTCCCCATTCTTGATGGTATTTTCAAGTTCTAGTGCGTGAGACATTTCGTGTAAGCCTACATTCAAACCATCGTGAGGTCGGGCATTTCCTTTTTTGAAATGTTCCCAAGATAAAACGATGACGCCTTTTTTATTTACTTCGCCAATATTGGTTGTACGAGTGGCTGATGAATAATATTTGGATGGGTAAATAATTATTTTATAAAAGTTTTTGAGGAAAACAGAAGGCAAACCAAAGGTGAGTTGAATGGCAGAGGAAGCGATTAAAACTTTCATTTCATCGGTCAATGTTAAATTTTCACGGGTTTCAAATTGTTTATTGACGACAAAGCGTTTGACTCGACGGACAAAATGGGCTTGCTCGCTTTTGCTTAATAGTGTGAAATAATGGAATTGACTCGTCAGTAATTGGGGTATGTTTACTTTAAATGTTTTTGGTAAGGTGGGCGTACTTCTTTTTTTGAATAGATAAAAACCAACGGTAAAAAGCAACAAGAGTAGAATAAGGTAAGGCATAGGTGTTGTTTTGTAAGGCTTAAAAATAAGCACTTAATTGGCGTTATACAAACCGCATAAGGGATAGTCGAGAAAATCCTTTTGGCTCTTTGCTGTTTCTTTGGGTGATGAACTTTCCTCTAGTGAGAAGAAAAAATAAAAGTGCTAAAGTCACCGCCAAAAGATTGCAACAAATAGCCCGTCCCCGCTCTTGTTTCGGGCGTTTATTTTTGTTGTATTACCGTACTGTTTGCGAGGCACCAAAAAATCAGCCTGCTAAAAAGGGGGATGCCCTAATCATTTTAAAAGTAAGCTGATTTTTTTCACTATTTAACAGTCTATTACTCTGTTAAAATCGAGTAATTTTGTAAATTGCAATACTATAGACAGACTAAAATAGAATACCAAAAATATGTTATCAGTTTTTAATAAAGGATTAAAGAAAATCTTCGGAACAAAATCGGAGAAAGATGTCAAGTTACTTTTACCATACATTGACATTATCAATAAGGAATATAGCAAGTTAACGGCTATTTCGGATGATGCGTTGCGTGGGAGAACCAACGAATTGAAGAAAGATATTAACGATTCGTTGAAAACAATAGATGATGAAGTTGCTTCTTTAACAGCAAAAACGAAAGATATAAAAACTTCTGTTCAGGATAAAGAGGAATATTTTGAACAGATAGAAAAGTTGGAAGAAGACCGAAATGTGGCACTTGAAGAGGTGTTGCTAGAAATTTTACCTTCGGCTTTTGCGGTGATGAAGGAAACGGCTCGTCGTTTGACCGAAAACAAAGCTTTGGTGGTTACGGCTACTGCAAGAGATGAGGAATATGCGGCTCAGCACGAACATGTCACGATAGAAAATGGTCAGGCTTCTTGGGCAAATGAATGGACGGCAGCGGGAATTCCGATGACTTGGGAAATGGTTCATTATGATGTGCAGTTGATTGGTGGGATAGTTATTCACCAAGGGAAGATTGGTGAAATGGCGACTGGAGAGGGAAAAACCTTGATGGCGACTTTACCGCTTTACTTAAATGCCTTGGCTCAACGTGGTGTGCATATTGTGACTGTCAATGATTATTTGGCAAAAAGGGATTCGGAATGGATGGCTCCTTTGTTTGAATTTCATGGGATTTCAGTGGATTGTATCGATAAATACCGTCCGCACATGCCCGAGAGAAAGGCTGCTTACGATGCTGATGTTACTTACGGTACAAATAACGAATATGGGTTTGACTATTTGAGAGACAATATGTCGCACGACCCAAGTGAATTGGTGCAAAGAAAACACCATTTTGCAATTGTAGATGAGGTGGATTCGGTGTTGATTGATGATGCACGAACGCCTTTGATTATCTCTGGACCGATACCTAAAGGTGATGAGCATGAGTTTTATGAATTGAAACCAAGGATTACGGCGCTGTATGATGTGCAACGTAAGTTGGTGCAAGATTTATTGAATGAAGCAAAAAAATTAATCAAAGAAGGTAACGAACAAGATGGTGGGTTGTCGTTGTTTAGAGCGTTTAGAGGTTTGCCGAAATACCGTCCGTTGATTAAGTATTTGGGGCAAGATGGTATGCGAAAGTTACTGACAAGTACAGAGAATATCTACTTGGCAGAAAACCAAAAGCTAATGCCTGAGGCTGATATGCCTTTGTTTTTTACGATTGATGAAAAAACGAATTCGGTTGATTTGACTGAAAAAGGTTTGGATTTGATTACCAAAGGTGGGGAGGATAAAAACTTCTTTATTTTACCTGATATCGCGATAGATATTGATGCTATCGAGAAAAACACTTCTATTTCGGATAGTGAAAGATTAGAGAAAAAAGAACAATTGATTACTGATTACACGTTAAAAACACAACGTATTCATACAGTAAATCAGTTATTAAAGGCCTACACGCTTTTTGAAAAAGACACTGAATATATTGTTACCGATAACAAAGTAAAGTTGGTCGATGAGCAAACAGGTCGTGTAATGGACGGTCGTCGTTATTCTGATGGCTTGCACCAAGCGATAGAGGCAAAAGAAAATTGCCAAGTAGAAGATGCTACACAAACTTACGCATCGGTAACGTTACAAAATTTCTTTAGAATGTACCACAAATTGGCTGGTATGACGGGTACTGCGGAAACGGAGGCTGGTGAATTTTGGGAAATTTACAAATTGGATTGTGTAGTAATTCCTACCAACAGACCTATCCAAAGAGACGATGACGAAGATAAGGTTTACAAGACAGTTCGTGAAAAATTT
Organism: Cytophagales bacterium; assembly: GCA_965224495.1. Taxonomy (GTDB): domain Bacteria; phylum Bacteroidota; class Bacteroidia; order Cytophagales; family JAAEPT01; genus CBDCZI01. Next base: position 147,365 of record CBDCZI010000020.1, read on the forward strand.
AATGCGGTAATTGAAGAAACTATTGCATTGGTTGAAGCAAAACGTCCTGTATTGATTGGTACAACTTCGGTTGAGATTTCGGAGATTTTCAGTAGAATGTTGAAAATGAGAAATATCAAACACCAAGTACTGAATGCTAAACAACACGCCAAAGAGGCAGATGTAGTTGCTGCAGCAGGGCAGCCTGGGACAGTAACGATTGCAACAAATATGGCGGGTCGTGGTACAGATATTAAATTATCACCTGAATCTAAAGCAGCAGGAGGATTAGCTATTATTGGTACAGAAAGACATGATTCACGTCGTGTGGATAGACAATTAAGAGGTCGTGCGGGTCGTCAAGGAGATGTTGGTTCTTCTTTATTCTTTGTGAGTTTGGAAGATAACTTGATGCGTCTTTTTGGTTCGGATAGAATTGCTAAGGTGATGGATATGATGAAGCATCCTGAGGGTGAAGAGATTCAACACAAGATGATTTCTAAATCTATCGAAAGAGCGCAAAAGAAAGTTGAGGAAAATAACTTTGGTGTTCGTAAGCGTTTACTTGAGTATGATGATGTAATGAATGCCCAAAGAGAGGTGATTTACAAACGTCGTCGTAACGCACTTTATGGTGATAGATTAGATGTTGATTTGTTGCATAACTTGTATGAGTATTGCGAAGATTTGATAGGGACTGCGGTTGAGACTAAAAACTACCAATCATTTAACTTGAATGTACTTTCTTCTTTAGGTTTTGAAACCAAAATAAATGAAGAGGCTATTCAAGGAAATAAAGCTGACGTGTTAGCAGAAGATTTGTTTGATGAAGCAGTTGCTTATTACCAAGAAAAATCTAAAGGTATCACTGAAAAAGTGATGAAAGTAATGCGTCATATTCACTTGACAAAAGGTGAAAATGTAGAGAATGTAGTTGTGCCATTTACTGATGGTGTAAAAGAAATGCAGTTGACATTACCTCTTCAAGAGTTAATTGACACAGATGGAGCAAGTTTGATTCATACCTTACATAAATCTATTACACTTTCTATTATTGATAATGCTTGGAAAGAGCATTTGAGAGAAATGGATGATTTGAAACAAGCCGTACAACAAAGTGCGTCTATCGAACAAAAAGATCCTTTATTAATCTTTAAGGGCGAATCTTTCCAATTGTTTACACACATGATTGGCGAGTTGAACAAAGAAATTTCTTCGTTCTTGTTCAAAGCAGATATTCCTGTACAAGAAGCATCAGATGTCAGAGCAGTCGCTAATGCTCCGCAACGTGTAGCCAACCAAAACCTGACAGAGGGTAGAGATGAGTTACAAAAAGCAATGGACGAAGCGGCAGGACAAGATACCCGTGAGGAACAAAAACAAGCACCTATCAAGTCGGATAAAGTTTTCGGAAGAAATGACCGTGTAAATGTTCGTTACGAAGATGGTAAGGTTGTTGAGGGAGCAAAGTTTAAAAGTGTGGAGCAAGATATCTTGTCAAACAAATGTGTACTTATTGAAGACTAACATTCTTTACTTCTAAACGTATGCTTAACTCTGTACAACTTATTTAATAAGTTGTACAGAGTTAATTAACAGAATAAAACATAGCTATGAGATTATTATTTTCTTTCGTATTGATGACCTTTTTACTTGTCAGTTGTAAAACTACAGCACAAAGTTCTAAAAAAGGCAAAGGTTATTATGAGGATTTGAGTGAAGTTCGACCGACCTACAAGGTGATAGAAGATACTTCAGAAGTGGAAGTGGTTGCGACTGAAACGTTACCTAGTATGGAGGTCAAACAACAAATTGACTCTGTCATTACGAAAATAGCAAAGTATAATAAAGTAAACCCACCAAATATTAAGGGGTTTCGAGTACAGATATACAATGGTTCGAGCCAATCAAAAGCAAATGGTTCGTTAGCAAAGGCAAGAAGTATTTTAGGAAAAAATGTTTATGGTGAGGCCAAATGGAAATCACCTGTTTTTAGAACTAGGGTAGGTTGTTTCGTTGACCGATTAAATGCTTATAAAGTGTACTTGCAATTGCAAGACGAGTTCCCTCATGCTTTAGTTGTTCCTGACAATCACCTCTCAGCAGATTGTGTGCATTAATTCAAACAAAAACTGTCTGGAATAGACATTGCCATTTTTACAAAAAAGTTGGCTGTGTTCCATTTAAAAGTTGGTAAAATAGCCTATAAATTTTCAATCTTTCAAATTAGAATAATTAGTTAGGTAAATTTGATAATTCACCTCTCTTTTCATAAAATCACTCCAGGAAGTATGGCTATGAAATGATTCATCAAAGAAATCAATTGAACTTTGTTTTAAAGACTCAATTAGAGTAAACCAATTACAATAATTGTGTAAATACTTTGTTGCAACACCTTTAAACCCTCTATTGACCAATGTTTTTAATCTACCAGCTTTTTCATTAATAGTGTTGACATGATATATTTTAGCTCTCGAATGGTATTTTGCTAAAAATGTCTCGTGCTGAATTCTAAAAGCCTTGGCAAAAGCCTTTAATGATGGGTGTTTATCTGAAGTTAAAATATTTGTCTCTTTATTTATGATTCCACCAATTGATTTTTTAACATCAGAAGCCTTTAGTCGACCAATTCTAACAACATCTAAAATCAGGTCACCTTCTCTATCTGCTGTTGCTAATACCTTGACCGATTCAGAATTATCACCTTGTTTATTGTTTTGTCGTCCTCTCTTTTTAGAGGAACTTAAGTTTTTTCTTCCTTTTTGATTAAAGCTGTAATGTAAATCATCAATTTCCACAATACCAAATAACTTTGTTGCCTTTTTAGCTATTGCAAATAGTATTTTATGTCGCCAAAAGAAAGCTGTTTTATGACAAACATTTATTCTCTTCCCCATTTCTCTTGTGGAATAAAAATCACCATTAAACATCGTATCAACGTACTCATACCATTTATCTTTCAACTGTAAACGATGAATAGCTGAACCAGTGGAGTCCGAAAAAATGGTTTTACATGTCTGTTTTTTACATTGGTAACGCTGTTCTAATGATTTATTAAAACCATATTTAATAAAGTGATGCGACCCGCATTTTGGACAGCAATCTCGTTTATATTCTTCTGTTTTTGATTGGTAAGTATTCTTGTTCTCTAAAATTTGAAACTTCAATTTCTCTACAAGAATTTCTTTTTCATCAGTTGGTAACTGACTTAAGCGAGTAAATATATTTTTGAAAAGCATAGCATAAATAGTTGGTTCTATTTATAAAACACTCAAAACGAAAAGTTCGTGCTTGATTTACCAACTTTTTAGTGGAACACAGCCAAAAAGTTTAATTAGCACCATCGTTTCCAATGGTGCTAATTTTTTTCTTAATGGGTTTTTACTACGGCTTTTGTTTCTAATCTCACAACGTACCTATACTCTTTTTGAGTACGTTAAGTATTCATTTTCTACCTTGCGCTCGTAATACTATTCAGGCTCGCTAACAGGTGTAAATAAAGAGCAGAGACACTCCTTATGTCAACTCGCTAACCCAAGTAGTTATTTGTTCGACAAAGGCAGGCAACACCTCTGGAGCAACACCAATTACAAATAATATACCCCAAAGTCCACCATAATAGTGTGCCTCGTGACTGATATTGTCAGTACTTCCTTTTCTTGCCAAATAATTGGAGTAAAACAAGTAACCAATCCCTACGATAAAGGCAGGAATACCTATTGGAATAAAAAACAGATGTAATTTATGGAGTGGGTAAAGTAAAATATAGGCAAACAAAACAGAAGAAACACCTCCACTTGCTCCCAATGATTGGTACCAAGAATGGTTTTTGTGCTTGATAAATATAGAAATATGACTGACAATCACGCCCAATAAAAACAAAGCTAACGTAGCTATTTTTCCATTTACATCACCCAAGAATTGGTTAAATGTACGTTCCATAATTCCTGAGAATTGAGCAAAAACATACATATTAAACAGTAAGTGCATCCAGTCGCCGTGAATAAACCCTGATGTTAAAAAACGGTACCATTCGTTGGTTTCTTTGATACGGTAAGGTGAAAAAATCAATTTATTTTTCAAATCATTGTTGCTGAATGCAAAAAAACTTGTTAAGCCTATCAAGGCTATTAATAATATGGTAATTGGGGTGGTTTCTATACTTAAATTCATCTGTTAATGGTCTCTATTGATAAGAAATTGAGTAAATGTAAGTAACTCTTTTTTACGTTCGTCAGCAACTTTCAAGACAGCTAATTTGGCAAACCCTTGTTTGAAATAGTCATTCATCAACTCTTCACTCAGTGTTTTAATTCCTAAATCAGTATAAATCGTTGTTACTGCTTTTATTTTTTCTTCGTTGTCAAATTCTTTTGTTGTAAGCCAATGGTTCAACTCTTTTAACTGCTCTCCTTTGGCTAATTCTAAGGCTTTGATGAGTAGGTATGTTTTTTTATTAGATAAGATATCTCCTCCTATCTGTTTACCTACTTTTGCTTGTTCGCCAAAAACGTCTAACAAATCGTCTTTTAGTTGGAACCCAACACCAATCAGCGTTCCAAATTCTTTTACTAATTGTTGTTGTTGCGGTGTTGCCCCTCCAATAATAGCACCCAATTCTTGACTAAACCCTAACAAAACAGCTGTTTTTAAACGTATCATATTGATGTATTCGTCAGTAGAAACAGTAGTAAGTTCTTCAAAGTTCATGTCGTATTGTTGCCCTTCACAAACTTCAGCAGCACATTGATTAAACTTTTGAATGGCCGGTTTAAACAATTCTGGTTCTAAAGACAATAAGGCATCGTAAGCACGTACCATCATCACGTCACCACTTAATATGGCAATATTTTGATTCCATTTTTCGTGTACCGTTGTTTGTCCTCGACGTAGAGGTGCTTCGTCCATAATATCGTCGTGCATAAGCGTGAAATTGTGAAAAATCTCAATAGCTAATGACGGAGCAATTGCTTTTTGGTAATCGTCTATAAATAGCTTGGCCGTCAGAATACATAAAATCGGACGTAAACGTTTTCCTCCAAGTTTTAAAATGTAACGAATAGGTTCGTACAACTCTTTGGGCTCGTCTCCAAAAGGAAACTGTTCCAATTCTTTTGTAAGCTGTTCTTGTAAATCGGTAAGTACTTGTTTGTCCATTGTAATATTATTGACCTAAAAACATACAAAGAAACAACTTTTTGAAGTGACAAAAAAGAAACCCCAACGAAGTCTTACTTTCGTTGGGGTTTTTAATAGGTAATCGTAGTGAAACCTACATATCATGACTCTTATTTTTTATTGAATTTATCAATAATCTTAGCCATTTGTTTACCTGCAGCTTCTCGCCCACCAAGTCCAAACGACAAGGCTATCGTTACCGCTATTGTTCCTAATGTAATTCCAAAGGCAAGGTTAACAATCTCATCTGCTAAGCCCATTGTTCTTAACCCCATCGCTAAGAAGATAGCTAAAACGGCTATTTTAATTACTGAAGCGACAAACTTATTGTCCGTTCCTTTCGCAAAACTATTAGATGCCAACGTAGCCACCCAATTCCCTATCGCCAAGATAACTAAGCCTAATAAAATCTTACTTGAATATTCGACAACTGTGTGTAAGATATTAGTCAATTGCGTAAACTCTAATTTCTCCACCGCCGTCATTATTCCAAATACAACAATAAAGAAATAAACGATGTTCCCAATTACTTTAGAAACGTTTGTGTCTCCCGATATTTCTCCTAAGTTTGCTTTTTCAAGTACTTTGTTTAGGTTCATTGTTTCCAACAGTTCACGGATAAACCCACTCAAGAAACGACCACCGACAACAAATAGAGTGACGATTACTACAGCAACCAAAATACGTGGAATTGCCGTAAAGAAATCTTGTAACATAGCGGTTGCTGGCTCTGAAACAGCATCCATATTCAAGATATTCAATGCGGTAATCAGCATCGGGATAAAGATGAAAATGAAAACTATTTTTTTAAGTATCGCTACCAAATTCACGTTTGTAGGTAAATTTAACTTCGGCACAAACTTCTGGATAGTGTCTCCTGACAGCCCTACCAATTCGGAAACGATATTGGCCAGCATATAACCAATATAACCAACTAACCCTGCCCCAAAGACATTAGGTAAGAAACCTAAAAACTCGTTAAGCATATTTTTCAACGGGTCTAATGTACTACTCAATCCTAATTTATCAAGTGCAATAACAAAGACAAATATCATTATCAGAAAATAAACAAGTTTACTTATTAGTGATGATATTTCTAATTTGTCATTTTTCAAAGCACGATCAACGCCTGCTTTACTGGCTAACTTTTTAACCATTCGCTTAAAGAAGCCTGCGATAAACCAACCGACGACAATAATGACGACTGCCGCTATAGGCCCGCCAAACGAACCCATTAATCCTTTAAAAGTATCTAAGAACTTTTCCATAATAATTGCTTTTAGTTAGTAACTAATTGAATTACAGCTGAACTCAGCTATAAAAATAAAACTCAATATGCTTATACGTTAACTAGCTACTTATGGGCGATTATTGTTTTTTGTACGAAGATCTACTCCATAACTTATTGATGAATACTGAATTAGTACTCGTGTATTTTATGACAAAATCACAACGCGAACCGACTTGGCTAAAAAACACTTTTAAATCTGACAAAAGTCAGCTTGGGAGAGAATTGAATTACCTACTTTTGAATATTACCCATAGGGTAAGGTAAATTGAATAGAGTGGTATAGAATTCCAATTTGAGCTTTCAGATTGGAATTTTTTTATGCTTTATTTTCTAAGCGAAATCAAATATATCTTTTCGATACGGTCTCTTGCCCAGGGTGTTTTTCTTAAAAATGTTAAACTCGATTTTATCGATGGGTTGTGCGTAAAACAACGAATATCAATTTTATCAGCCATTTCTTCCCAGCCATATTTATCGACAAGGTGCTCTAAAATAGTAACTAACTTAATACCGTGTAAAGGGTCATTTGATTGTTCTGCCATATTCTTAACTTAAAAACCTGTTTTTATATTTAGGGTCGGGCAAAAAGCATACCGATGATTTCCCAAACCATTTGTAACGGTTATTCGCTATTTTATCATAAACAAAATCTCGAACACAACGTGGAATTATTTTCAATAACCAACTTGCCTGATAAACTCCACCCAAATATGTACTCGCCTCAAGTACGCCATCTGATTTTAACCAAATCTTGTTGCCTTTTATCAATACTAAAGAGTCAAAATTACCGAGAGGTAAATCAAACTTACACAATAATTGCTGACCAATTTCGGATTGTAACGAAGCAAATTTTAATTTGGCGTTTTTATCTCGTTTCAAAAAAAACTGAACGCCCTTACTACAAAGTCCGCAAACACCATCAAAAAGGAGGATAGGTTCGGTACTATTTAGTGACTTATTCACCGATTTTTACTTCAAACAATTTCGACCAATGTTTCCCTGTAATATAAAAAGTTTCACTGTCAGGATTGTAAGCGATACCATTTAATACTTCACTTTCTGGGTCTTGCAATTTTTGTGTGTCAGCAATTGATAAGAGCGAAGAAAAGTCTATTTTACCGACTACCTCTCCTGTTTTAGCATCTATTTTAAGTATCGTATTCGATAAATAAATGTTCGCATAAATAAATCCATTGACATATTCGAGTTCGTTGAGGTTGCGGTAGGTTTGTTCTTCATCACCCACTTTTACAAAACGGTAAGGCGTTAAGGCTGGTTCGTTCCAGAAAAACAAACGGTCACTTCCGTCTGAAACAATCAATTTTTCTTCGCCATAAGTCATCCCCCAACCTTCAATATTTAAAGGAAAATAAAATGGCTGAATTTTATTTAATGTTTTCAAATCATAGACATAACCTTCTCTTGCTTTCCACGTCAATTGGTAGATTCTATCCTTAACAACCGATATCCCTTCGGCAAAATGATGCGATGGAACTTGTTTTTGTTGTTTAACTTCGCCCGTTTTGATAGCTACTTTCCGAATAGATGATTGTCCGTACAAACCTGTACCTTCATATAAAAAACCATTGTGGTATTGCAAACCTTGTGTGTAAGCATCTTCGCGATGCGGGTAAGTATTTACGATTTTATAAGTTAATTTTTCTGGAATGGTAATTCCCCAAATCTCTATCGCCTTTGTTTTTGTTTGTGTTGATTTGTCTGAAAAATATGCTCGAAATGAATAATTGTTTTGTCCTAACAACAAACTTGTCGTTGGTACACGTTCTTTTAACTTTTTGATGGTTACAAAATCTTGCCCCTCAGCTAAAATAACAACGCTATCTAAGTTGTTATTTTTATCGATATTGGTAAATTCGAAGTCAATAGACTCACCAAAAGTATAAGGTTTTAATTCGTAAGAAACCTTAAAAAAGTCTGTTTGTACCTTGTTTGGTCGCTTAGATGGTTTTCTATTGTCACTTTTATCACAGCTTACTGCAACCAACAACACAACCACTAAAAGTGTTAAAATTTTCTTCATTCTTTATTCACCCAGATTTATTATACAAATATAAACTTAGCGTATTTACTTCCAATGTTTTAACAAAGACAATTAGCTTATTGTTGATATGTTTTTTTTGTTTTCATCAAAAAATAAACACTTCCAAATGAACTTTATCTTTTGGTAAAAGTGTTTTCTACCCGCACGACACAAACACAATGAAAACAAACGATTACAAACTTACGGTAACAGACTGTTGCAAATATTCTTACGAGGATAACGAAGCGGTTACACAAATCAAAAAATGGATTTTATCTTTAAATACAGCAACTTGTTGTTCAGATGAAATTGTCATTTCGCAACACCGCCAATTATTGGATGATGGTAGTAATCCAAAACATACCTTAATTTGTATTTGCGACACAAAAGCACCCGTTATCAAAATAGAAAAAGCGGTTACGGAAATAACTTTGGAAGATATTTTGGGTGTTTACAACAAGATAAATTCACAAGAAGAGCTACTTACTTCAATATAAAGTCAAGCGTTGCTTTCTCTTCTCCATTGACTAAAACAGTGATTTTATGTGCTCCTGCATAATGTTTACGTGTACTCAATTCTTTAAATGAAATTTTTTTGGTTACAGTAAATATTTCATTTGCTCCAAGTACCGCTTCTTTCAATTTAAAAACCTTGGGGTTCATCTGCCCATTTTTTCTTTGGTAATAAATGGTATAATCAATCAAAACGGGGGTTTCTTTGTTTGATTTATTCTCTAATTCAAATGAAAAATGAGTTTCTCCTCCAAGAGCAATTTCATTCGCTCCAAGTTCAAATTGTTTGATTTCCAAATCAACAGGTTTTGGGTAGCCTAAAAACTCAAAAACTCGACTATCTCCGTTTTTTATGAGTGTTCGTAAACCTTTTTTAATTATCCAGCTCGTATTTTTTTGTGAATTATCCCACGAATGAATTAAGTTTAGTACAAAATCGGAATGCTTTTTTGTTAAATCATTCAGATGGTTTCCTATCGACTTACGGACATACAACGAAGGGTCATTATTTAATCGTGTCAAAATAGTTTCACTGACCGTTGGGTAATCAAGGTGGTCGGTTAACTTAAACGACCACGGCAATATCGGACGCAATCCCTCAGAAGACAAACGGCGTACGTGTTCATTTTTATGCAGACTCCATTGCTCCATTTGTGCAACGGTTTCTTGTGGGTATTTTCTTAAAAAGGGACGTATCGCAAATTCGGAAGAGAAGTAAGGTGTCAGTTCTTCCAACGCATCGATAGAGAGTGCATAATTATCTAAACCATACCTCATCACAAAATCAGGAAATAGCATTCCTGTAAAGTCTTTGAAATCGGGTGCTATTTCCAAAACCAAAGCTAAACTTGTAGTATAGTCTTCGGGCAAACAAGTACGTAAAGCGGTTGAACATAATTTCATTCGCTCTAACAATTCGAGGTTTTTGTAATTGTCAGTTATTGCCAAGTAAAATTTAGATTTATCTAATTTGGGGTAAACTGACTGAGTAACTGCGGTTAGTTTATCATAAAACTTGGGGTTGAAAAATTGGTTTTTGAGTAACTCCATCGTATTGTCTATTTATAAATAATGCATAAAAAAGCCGAATACCATTCCTATAGTATAACCGATATAAACTTGTGTTGGTGTATGAGCTTTGAGTAGTAATCTTGCCGTCATTACCAAACCACTAATTGCTAAAATAACGAGTAAAGCGACAAATAAGCGGTTATCTAAAACTTGTGTATTGAGTTGAATAAAAAAACCAGATACGCCACCAACACCCAATGCGTGAGCACTTATCTTCCAAAAAAAAGTAATTATTCCTGCCAATAAAATCAAAAAACCGATAAAATACATAGCGTGAATAAAGGTTTGGTCAGCACCAATTCGCCCAAATAATATCTTGGTAAACAGCAAATACATTAAACTGGTTAATACCATTGGGTAAGGTCTGTCTTTTCGTTCTTCTAAAAACAGACTGCCGATAACTTCCCATTTGTACATTGCATAGATGGCTACTGCGGGAAAAATAAAGGTGCAAATAAAAATAAATGTAGAGAGTTCAATGAAATGTTTTGAGTTGTAAGGCGTGTTGAAATAAGGGTATAAAAACCCTAACAATACAAATACAAAAGTGGGTAAAAGTAAAGGATGAAAGGCAATGGAAAAGAAATGAGCGGTTTTTTTCATTGGAAGAGTGGGTTATAAACCTAATTTTATCTTTAATTCAGCTGGGTTTTGGCGGTTATCCCATAATAGTAAAATATTAATATTGTTAGGGAGGTCTTCATAAAAAATTGAAATATGTTTATGTAAAAGTCCACGCTTAAAATTAGTAAGATGCAATTTAGGTGCTAAGGAGGGAAATGTTTGAATTTGAATTAAATAAGCATCAATTGAATCTGTGAAATCAGCTAAAATAGTATCTCCCCATTGATTACCAATCGAAAAAGCAATTTCATCAAAGGACTCAATCGCTAATGGCGTCCAATTAATTACTTTTTTTCCCATAACGGCTTAAAATATCTTTACTATTTGTATGCCGTATTAATTCATCGTCAGCAACATTGCAAGATAAATTCAATAAATCCATTATCTCTTCTGGAACAACTTCGTTATCTTCTATTTTGCCACGCATTTTTTCAATAAGCTTTAAACTCTTTTCGCTACTAAGAGAAGAAATCCAACTTATTAATTCTATTTTTCGCTGACTTAAATCCATATTACTTATTCTTTGTTTAAACAACGTAATAATTGTTCAATATGTTCTTCTTTACAACTCTTTTCTCAACCTTGCCACAGGAACGCCTAATTGTTCACGGTATTTGGCAACTGTTCTACGTGCCAAGTTGTAACCTGCTTCATTGAGTAGCTTCACTATTTTATCATCTGATAAAGGTTTCTTTTTCTGTTCATTATCGACAATTTTTTTCAACTCATTTTTCACTTCACGGCTACTTACTTCCACACCCGAGTCGGTCATAATACTTTCCGAAAAGAATGATTTTAATAAGAACGTACCAAAATCAGTTTGTACACTTTTGCTATTTACAACCCTTGAAATCGTAGAAATATCCATACCGATTTTCTCTGCAATATCTTTCAATATCATTGGTTTTAGGCAACTTTCGTCTCCCTCTATAAAATAATCGTGTTGGATAGCGACTATTGTTCGCATCGTTTTCAATAAAGTCTGCTGACGTTGTTTAATCGAATCGATAAACCATTTGGCAGAATCTAACTTCTGTTTCACAAACGAAACAGTCTCTTTCATCTTTTTGTCTTTTTTATCGCTTCTATTGTAGGTGTCAAGAATTTGAATAAACGAACTTGAAACACGTAATTCAGGTGCATTCCTTGCATTCAAGGAAACCGTAATGGTGTTATCATCTTCGATATTGAGCATAAAATCTGGCACGATATATTGTGCACCAACTGCATTGTTTGCCGAAGTAGAACCGCCTGGACGAGGGTTTAATTTGGTGATGATATCAACAGCTATCTTCAATTCGTCTTCTTCTATTTTTAACGACTTGATTATTTTTTTGTAATGCTTTTTTGTGAATTTATCAAAATGGTCTTGAAGAATTTTATAAGCCAATCGAGTTTCAGGGTCACTTTCTTCAATTCTTTCTAATTGCAATAACAAACATTCTTGCAAATCTTTTGCTCCAACTCCCGCAGGGTCAAAAGCTTGTATTTTTGTTAAAATCTCTTGTAATTCGTCGGCATCAGTTTCTATATTTTGGGTAAATACCAAATCATTGACTACCGAGTCCAAATCTCTTCGCAAATAGCCGTCGGCATCAATACTCCCGACCAATTGCAGAGCTAACTTTTTTCTTCGTTCGTCTAAACGTAAAAAGCCCACTTGAGTAACCAACAAATCAGACATTGAAGTCGCACCAACAATCGGCATATCTTTGTCCTCTTTGTTCGGATCAAACCCATCGCCTTGCATTTTGTAACCACCCCAATCATCGTGGCGTAAAAGCTCATCTATATTGATATCCTCACTCGCTTCTTGAATATCTTCATTTTCTGGTCTTTCTTCCGAGCTTTCATCACGTCCCTCATCCAGAGCAGGGTTCACCTCCAATTCTTCCTCAATTCTACTTTCCAATTCTACCGTAGGAATCTGAAGTAACTTGATAAATTGTATCTGTTGAGGCGATAATTTCTGCCCTAATTTTAATGATAATCCTAATTTTTGCATAACAGTGCGTATTGAAATGGATGAACCTTGGTTTAAAGGTACAAAACCGTTTTTTTGTAGTTGTATTTATTCCAAAAAAGAAATAATTTTTTCTATTATAATGAAACTTTGCTTTTCTCTATATAGAAATCGGCTTATCTTTGTTTCTGAAATAATGGATACAAATAGATCCATTAATTTTAAGAACGAAAAAACGATACTAATGTTGAAGAGAACCGTAATAAAATCACTTTTGACCGACGGAATAGCTGGAAATAAGGCAGTAGCAAAAGGTTGGGTACGAACAAAAAGAGGAAGTAAAAGTGTAAATTTCATTGCCTTAAATGACGGTTCGACAATAAATAATATTCAAATCGTAGCTGACGTTGAAAAAATTGGTGAAGATTTATTAAAAAAAATAACTACGGGAGCGTCTTTAGCTGTCGAGGGTGAGTTGGTTGCTTCGCAAGGGAAAGGGCAATCGTTGGAATTAATTGCTGAAAAAATAGAAGTTTTGGGTGAGTCAAATCCTGAGGAATATCCGATTCAGCCGAAAAAACACAGTATGGAGTTTTTGCGTGAAAATGCACACCTTCGTATGCGTACCAATGTTTTTAGTGCCGTGATGCGTATTCGTCACGCAATGACTTATGCGATACATACTTTTTTTAACGAGGAAGGATATTACAACTTGCATACACCAATTATCACTTCTTCAGATGCTGAAGGAGCAGGTGAAATGTTTCAAGTAACGGCGTTGGATTTAAACAACCCACCAAAAAACGAAGAAGGGAAAATAGATTTTGCTAAAGATTTTTTTGCTCGTCCGACAAACTTAACGGTTTCTGGGCAATTGGAAGGAGAATTAGGTGCAATGGCATTGGGAGGTATTTATACTTTCGGACCAACTTTCCGTGCCGAAAACTCAAACACAACGCGTCACTTGGCGGAGTTTTGGATGGTTGAGCCAGAAGTTGCTTTCAACGATTTAGACGACAATATGGCATTAGCGGAGAAGTTTATGAAGTTTTTATTGTCTTACGCAATGGAAAACTGTGCAGATGATTTGAACTTTTTACAAGAACGAGAACTCAACGAAGAGAAAACATTGCCAAAAGATAAACGTCACGAAATGCCTTTAATCGAAAGACTAAAAGCAGTAGTGGCAGATGAGTTTGTTCGTATTGATTACACCGAAGCAATTCGTTTGTTAGAACGTTCGAAACCATTTAAAAAAGGAAAATTTAAACACCCTGTGGCTTGGGGCGTAGATTTGGCGTCAGAACACGAACGTTATTTGGTAGAAAAAGAGTTTAAAAAACCCGTAATCATTTACGATTACCCAAAAGATATTAAGTCGTTTTATATGAAACAAAATGACGATGGAAAGACGGTTGGTGCAATGGATGTGTTGTTCCCAGGTATCGGTGAAATCATCGGTGGCTCGGAAAGAGAAGTTGATTACGACAAATTAACGACTCGTATGAACGAAATGGGCGTGCCTACAAAAGAGCTTTATTGGTATTTGGACACACGTAAATTTGGAACTGCTCCTCACTCAGGATTTGGTCTTGGTTTTGAGCGTTTGATTTTATTCGTTACAGGAATGACCAACATTAGAGATGTGATTCCTTTTCCAAGAACACCACAAAACGCAGAGTTTTAAAGATTATATCTTCATACAAAAGCCCTTATTGTTAGTTACAATAAGGGCTTTTTTGTGCTTTTTTATTCGAAAACCTGGACTTACCCCATTAACCGTGGCTGTGTTTATCAGATGCTCTAACCTCTCTTTAGGGGAAAAGAACGGGGAAACCTACTCCCTAACAAAAACACGCTTTACTCGTTCGCTGATATTTGTTAAAATCTCATAAGGAATAGTACCGATACTTTCTGCTAGTGATGAAACTGTTTGTTCGTTAGAAAAAATAATGACTTCATCTCCTTCTTTTGCATCAATTGCGGTAATATCAACCATTGTCATATCCATACAAACATTGCCAACAACTGGTGCTATTTTACCGTTAATCAAAACTTTACCTTTCCCCTTACTAAATTTTCGATCATAACCATCAGCATAACCGATAGCAATCGTAGCGATTTTAGCCTCTTCATCAAATTTTCCTTGACGAGAGTAGCCTACCGTTTGACCTTTTGGAATCACTTTGATTTGAGAAATTCGTGTTTTCAAAACACCGATATGTTGTAATTGTTTTTGTTCTGTTTTATCGACTGCTACGCCGTATAGACCGATTCCTAAACGCACCATTCCCAATTGGTGTGGAGTAAATCGTTGTATCCCTGCTGAGTTGAGAATGTGAATTATCGGTTCGGTCTTTAAAACTTGTTTGATTTGCCCTGCTATTGTTTTAAAACTTTCGATTTGATGTAGAGTAAACTTATCTTCCTTTTGGTCATCGGCTGTTGCCAAATGAGAAAAGATAGAGGCTATTTCTAAATTTTTGTGGTGCTGAAGTGTTTGTATTAATTCGTCTATCTCGGTAGAAATGAAACCTAAACGGTGCATTCCTGTGTCGATTTTTAGATGAATTTTTAATTGCTTTCCGTCAAGTGCATCTGTTAATTCTTGCAGTTGATGAAAGGAATAAACTTCTGGTTCTAAATCGTATTCTAAAAATTTGTGCGTTGATTTTTCGGTTGGGTTCATTACCATTATTGGCGTTTCTATGCCATTTGACCGAAGTTCTACACCTTCATCGACATAGGCTACTCCCAAATAATCTACTCGGTTGTATTGCATCAATCGAGCAACTGTTGTCGCTCCTGCTCCGTAAGCGTAGGCTTTTACCATTACCATTATTTTGGTTTCTGGGAAAAGTTTAGACCGAAAATAGTTCAAATTATGCTGTAACGCACTTAGGTTAATCTCTAATATGGTTTCGTGAAATTCCTTTTGCAATAATTCGACTATTCGTTCAAATCGGTAATTGCGTGTGCCTTTAATCAAAATCGCTTTTTTGAAAAATTGTTTGGTATTTATCTCTTTTAGAAATGTTTCTACGTCGCTAAACGAAGTGTTGGGAATGTCAAACTGAGCTTGACTGATTTCTTTACCTATCAAATAAAGTTCCTCAACATTTCCTTGCTTTAATTTTTCGTTTAGTTCCGAATAGTCACTTTTTAAATAACCCGAAATAATCGCTACTTTTTTGAGTCGTTGGTCTTGGTTTGCCAAAAACTCTATGGCACGTTTCATCCCTTCTGGGTCGTTGTTGTAGGTGTCGTCTATTAATATACTTTCGTGAATACCATTCTTTACTTCCAATCGCATAGCGACAGGTTGGATTTGCTCGATGGTACGCTGTAAACCTGTTACTGATTGCGTAACCAAAACGTGGTAAGCCAATACTTGCAATAGATTTTCGATGAATACATAGTTAGAAAATGGCAAGTTATAGTTTGCCTTTTCTTCTTGGAAAGATAGGGTGATAGTGTTCTTGTTTATTCGATAGACAAGCTGTGAGTCGGTGTTTTCTCCCCAAACAAACAATTTGTTTTTAGGAAAATAGCCTGCCCATTTTTCATTACAGATAACTGTTTTACAGGATTGAAATAGTTTTATCTTTTCGGTGATTTTTTCTTCGATTGAGTCAAAACCACTTTCGTGGGCAGAACCGATATTTGTAAATATACCTATGGTTGGAGCTATGATTTTTTGTAGCTTTTCCATTTCTCCTTTTTGAGAAATCCCTGCTTCAAATATTCCGACCGTGTGTTTTTTGTTGAGTTGAAAAATAGATAACGGCACGCCCACTTGTGAGTTGTAGCTACCTATGGTTTTTACTGGCGTTTCGGTGTTTTCTAAACTTGTGGCTAACCATTCTTTGACAATGGTTTTTCCGTTACTGCCTGTTATTCCGATGAGGGGAATGGTGAATTGTTGACGGTGAACACGTGCCATTTTTTGTAAGGAAACGGTGGTGTCTTTGACTAAAAAATATGTTGCTTTGTCATTAATGAATGTTTGGTCAGAGACTACAAAGTTGCGTACGCCTTTTTCTATGAGTTCGTTGATGTAATGGTGTCCGTTGTTGGATGTTCCTACCAAGGCAAAAAACAAACTTTGCTGGTTACAAATCACTGCACGGCTATCTATTAAGGTATTTGTTACCGAAAAAGTGATTGCTTGTGGGTAAACCACAGCGTCGAGTGTGTCTGTTAATTGTTGGGTAGAATAATTCACAACAACAAGTTAAGTTTTTTTTTGAAAAGGTTGTACCGAAAGGATAATAAACACGGTATTCAAGGTTATTTATCTACTTGTTGGGTTGTGGTGGTACGCTGTGTTGCTGAACGAAATACACAGACGAAAGAAAGTCAGTCGTCTGAATGACGGCATAGGGATAGACGTGGAAATCCTTTTTTGTTCGCTGTTGTGCGTAAGTACTGTTGTCTTTTGGTAATCGGTGAGGAAACAAGGGTTTGTTGCTCTGTATCAAAAAAGATTGAGAACAAATAGCCCGGCCCCGTTCTTTGTTTGTGTCGGCTATCTCTCTTTCTATCGGTATTTTGGGTAAATAATAGTGTGCAAACGTTTCATAACAAAGGGGATGCTCCTAATCATTGTTCACGAAATAAAAGACAAAAAAAATGGGCGGTCAAAAAGTGTTTTTTAACCAAAGCCCAAAAATGAAAAGTGTGAAAGATTAGTGACTTGTATGTAAGCGAGAGCCATTTATTCTGTTTTTTAAATGTACTCCTGT
This sequence comes from Cytophagales bacterium, assembly GCA_965224495.1. Lineage (GTDB taxonomy): Bacteria > Bacteroidota > Bacteroidia > Cytophagales > JAAEPT01 > CBDCZI01. The sequence goes on from CBDCZI010000020.1 coordinate 164,770, forward strand.
AACATACGTGCTCGTAAATTTTTCGATAAAACCTTTGTTGCACGTGTGATTATTCACATTCATTTGATGGTCTTTTTTCATCTTTCTAAATTGGTGTTCGTACACTTGATGCCCCCAAGTGTTAGGGGTCGATTCGATATTTGGCTTTGGCTTTCTTAAACCCAAAGACACTAATATTTTTTTAAATTGTCCCATAACTTTTTTTGTTAAATTGAAAATAGCATTCTCTTTATTTTACGGAATTAAGAAGGGTCAGGAGGACGACTTTATCTTATATATTTCTTTATTTGTCGAAAAAATCCAATTTTGATGCTTATCTTGTTGTCTTAACTCTAAAAATAATTATATGAAAAAGTTTATCGTAGCTTTCGCTTTAGCAACAATATCATTGTTAGGAATGACTTCTTGTGGGGAATGCGAATGTAAAAAAGAATGTAAAACACAATGTGCTACTAAAGGAGCAGATAAAGAAGCTTGTGCAAAGGATTGCAAAAAAGCTTGTTGTGCTAAACCTGAGCATAAAGAATGTGCTTCTGATTGTAAAAAAGAATGTTGTGCAAAAACTGATGCAACTGATGTTATCGAAACGGAGGTTAAAGAAGCTATTGACGCACACGTTGGTGGCGGACACGAGCACTAAACCAAACGGTTTTTAAGATTTTAAATCCTCATTTATTAAGTTAAATGGGGATTTTTTTTGTCCCGCCGATGACGCTGATGACGCTGATGACGCTGATGACGCTGATTTACGCTGAATTTTAAAGACCGTTTACTTTTCTAAATATGTCTGATTGGATATCATCTACATTAAGGTTGACCAAAAACCCTAATTAGGTATGATATTTCATTCTTTACAAAACGAACTTCCTTTTTATTGGATGTCAATAAAAAAATAACCTGTGAAAATCAGCGCTGTCTGCGGGAGATACTATTTAGGAATAAACATAAGGAACTGAGCTAATCCTGCAAAACTTACGGCTAAAAAGATATAATGAAGTAATGCGTTTTTGTTCCAATAGGCACAGCTCAAAGAAAATAATAAACCTCCTCCACGAATGATATTTTGCTTAAAAACGTCGCCCAAATCTTCGTAAACAAACGAGCTACTGATGGCTACCAAAAAGTAAAGACTGTAAATAATGAAAAACATACGGCTGTTACTAAAATAAAACCGTTTGAAATTGAGTTTTTCTGATGAAATTCGAGCATTTGGAAATAGCAGGACGCTCAATAGGTGAAAAACAAACATTGGGACTAGGCTGTAAAAGAAATACAAGACGTTGTTATTGATGTATTCTACTCGTGGCCAAATGCCAAACCAATTTTGAATAAGTGTAATAAAAGAAAACACGGTCCACAAGAAATGAAGTGGGTAAAATTTCATCGCACTGCGAAAACGGAGCATATTTCCCCAGCCACCAAAATATTCGGTCGCTATGACACCAAAAACTATCGCATTAAAGACTGTTAAGTACTCCAATTGACTGTATCCCCCAATTTCTATCGGCATTTTATCCATCGTTGCTCAAATTACTAATCATTTTGTGATTTATTACCTAAATGACGTGATATAAATCACACCAACAAACAAATACACGGCTTACCTTTGTCTAAACGACAAATAGTTAATAAACTGAAAGGAAACTTTCCTTAAAGTTTTGTGGTTATCGTTAAGAGAATTAAATTTGCACTATAAAGATACAGTTATGACTTCTACATTTTGGTTAACATTAGCAATGCTTGCTATCTTCTTTTTATTAATGTCAGTTCGTCTGCTGTTTGTAAAAGGAGGAGAGTTTAAAGGAACTTGTGCTTCACAAAGTCCTTTCTTGAACAAAGACGGCGAGGCGTGTAGCTTATGTGGAAAGCAACCTGAGACTTGTGATAACAAGCCTCAGGAAAACGAAGTAAACAAAGTGTTGTCAAAATTTTAAAAAAAGAGGTTTTCTGTTTCCTTGATTGGAACGAGAATTGTTAGCTCTTTTTTGTTGACTTACAATTTAATTCAAATACATTGACATTAATTAAATCTATTTCAGGAATTCGTGGTACCATTGGTGGCGAACCTGGAGATAATCTTACTCCTTTAGATGCTGTTAAATTTGCATCTGCTTATGGAATGTGGCTACTTTCGACTGGAAGTAATCCTAAAGTTGTTATCGGTCGTGACGCTCGTATTTCGGGTAAAATGATTGCTGATATTGTAATTGCTACACTTTCTGGCTTAGGAATTGACGTCATTGACTTAGGTCTTTCGACTACGCCTACGGTAGAAATTGCAGTTACTGGCGAAAATGCTGGTGGCGGGATTATTATCACAGCAAGTCACAACCCTGCACAATGGAATGCCTTGAAGTTATTAAATAACAAAGGTGAGTTTTTGGACGGAGAAAATGGTGCGGAGATTTTAGCATTAGCTGAAAAAGAAGCTTTCTCTTATGCTGAAGTAACGAAATTAGGTAAAATATCCACTGACAACACCTACATTCAAAAGCATATTGACCAAATTTTAGCATTAGAATTAGTCGATATTGAAGCAATCAAAACGGCAAAGTTTAAAGTTGTTGTTGATTCGGTACATTCGACAGGAGGTATTTCTATACCACCTCTTTTGAGAGCGTTAGGTGTAGAGGTTATAGAAGAATTATATAGCGAACCAACGGGTCATTTTCCTCACAATCCTGAGCCTTTGGCGGAAAACTTAACGGAGATTAGTTCGGTTATCAAACAAGGTACTTTTGATTTAGGTATTGTAGTTGACCCAGATGTTGACCGTCTTTGCTTTGTGTGTGACGATGGCGAAATGTTTGGTGAAGAATATACTTTAGTTGCTGTTGCTGATTACATACTTAAAAATAAAAAAGGAGCTACGGTATCTAACCTTTCTTCGACAAGAGCATTGAGAGATGTTACTGAAAAAGTAGGTGAAACCTATTATTCATCAGCTGTTGGAGAAGTGAATGTGGTAAAAGCAATGAAAGCAAACAACGCCGTGATTGGTGGAGAAGGAAATGGTGGTATCATTTATCCTGAATACCATTATGGTAGAGATGCTTTGGTTGGAATTGCATTGTTCTTGACACATTTAGCAAATTATGGTAAATCAATTAGTCAATTAAAGGCTTCTTACCCGACGTACCATATTTCTAAAAACAAGATAGAATTGACGCCTGAAATCAATGTCGATAAGGTATTGAAAGAAATGGCTAAGAAATATAAAAATCAGCCTATCTCTACTATTGATGGAGTGAAAATAGAGTTTGATACCGAATGGGTGCATTTGAGAAAGTCAAATACCGAACCTATTATTCGTATCTATGCGGAGTCAACTTCTCACGCTACTGCAGATTATTTGGCAAATAAAATCATCTCTGATATCAAAGAAATTGTAGCTGTTACAGCTTAGTTTGGGATCAATGCAATTTTCTGGGTTTCGTTATGGTATGACTCCAGAGCATTTGAAAGAGATAAAACGCTTAGAAAAAGAGAATAACCTTCTCAAGAAGTTATTGGCAGAAAAGGAGTTAGAAGGTCATTTAAAAGATGAATTGCTAAAAAAGAAACGTGCCTGGGAGAAAAGAAACAGATAGTTTCAAGATTTATTTGCTTAGGCTTAAAAAGAGATGTAGTGTTAGGGATTTCAAAACTCTCAAAACATCAATATTACTATAAGTCAACAGGTAAACTCTCAGGCAGGACTCCGTCATCAACGACACTGAAGTTAGTTGATAATTCGTTAAAAGACATCAGGAACAAGCAAGTATTGTTTGATATTCGTGATTGTCAAGAGGATGAAGATACAATAAAGAAACACTTGGAAAAGTAACTAAGCTTGATGTTTTTGAAAAACAATTAGTAGCAGTTCCTTGTTAATTGGGAAAAATAACGATATTACCAAACTAAAAATAAGATTGTCCGATTAATAGGGGGCTAGACCATTACTTGCGACAAAATTAGATTCAATGTTTCCTCCTCTCGAAATACTTTACCAAGATGAATATTTAGTAGCCATCAACAAACCTTCGGGTTTGATTGTTCACAAAACCCCGATGGCAAAAGACGCTAAAGTTTTTGCTCTACAAGAGTTGAGAGATCAAATTGGTCAATACGTTTATCCTGCTCATCGTATCGATAGACAGACGTCAGGAGTACTTTTGTTTGCTTTAAACACCGAAGTTGACAAACAGTTAAAAGAGTTGTTTCGGGAGCAAAGAGTAAAGAAAACCTATTGGACAATTGTTCGTGGTTTTGCTCCTGAAAAAGGTACAATCACAAAACCATTGTTAAAAGACGGCTCAACAGAACCACAAGACGCGGTTACTCATTTCAAAAAACTCAATCAGGTGGAGTTACCTATTCCCGTGAGTAAATACCCCGCTTGCCGTATTTCATTGGTAGAGGTTTACCCCGAAACAGGCAGAATGCACCAAATCAGACGTCATTTTGCTCATTTACGTCATTACATTATTGCTGACAAACCTCATGGTGATTGTAAACAAAATAAAATGTTTTTTGAGAAATTTGGGTTGAACAATATGTTACTTCATTCAAGAGCAATGCTTTTTGAACACCCGATTACTAAAGAAGAAATTAAAATCACCGCAGGGTTACCAAAACATTTTCAAGAGATTGTCAATTTATTTTAAAACAATAAAGCCTCTGTTTTCATAAAACAGAGGCTTTATTGAAAGAAGGTAAACAGTCTTATTTCCCGTTCAAATCCCAATTGTATTCGTTGTAACTAACCTTTGCTTTTGGGCTAATCGTTGTTTTGCTGTACTTAGCCAAAAAGGTTGTGATATTTCCAAAATCGCTTGCATACCATTCAAATATTTTAGAAATCTTTACTTTGTTTTCTGTTAGCTCGTTTTGAGAGGTATTATTAATAAAAGCAATGGTCTGTTTTTGAAGTTGTGCGTTTAACCTCCCAGCAGTAAAGGCCTCATTAAGTAATTTTGGACAAGATTTGGCACCACAATTTACCGCAAAATGAATACGAGGCTCTTTGAATGTCGGGCGAATAACTTTATTTTCAATGGTGTTTAATGTATAGTTTTTACCATCAATAGTTACTACATTTTTATCCCACGCTTTATCGATTTTCATGATGCTTTTTAAAGGATAATTATTGAGTAACAAATCGATAGTAAGTGCGTTGTAAATGTTAATCCAATAGGCTAGTTTTTCATTTCTTGTCCAGCTTGTCTTTGGCGAGTTTGCTTTTAATGTGTTAATGTACCCTTTAAGTTTTGAGTGCTCAGTTTTAAAACCAGCATAATTTACAACACCAGTACTTGTTACATATTTCTTTAATAAAGAGTTAAATACAGCGTGACTAACGGTAGTGATTTTTTCCGTTTCAGTTACTTTTTGAGGGACAATAACTTCTGGTATTGTTATTTCTTCCTTTTCCTTTGGGGTGTTTTTAACAGTTTCCTTTTTAGAAAGAATGACAGTTTCTTTCATCGTTTCAGGGGCTTTTTCGGGAATAATTTCCTCCGTTACTTGCTCAATAATTTCTTTAGTAGGTAACTCAACAACTTCTTTTATGGTTGTGATTGTTGTAGGCTCTTTTTTGGTGTCATTAATTACTTCTGTAGAAGTTTCTTTGGCTTCAGAACAAGCTATGGCTGAAAATAGAAATATAAAGCTATAAATAGATTTAGTAAACATAAGGCTGTGTTTTATTTGTTTTAACAATCTACGATGAAATCTCTGAATTAGAGGTAATCCTGCCGACAAATCATTGATTTTTTATTAATTCATGGATGATTTTTGTTCTGAAGAATGAAATTTTCCTCCTCCAGAAGTAACTTGTGTATTTACTATTAATCCTTCTATCATTTCCATCTAATTTTCAACTAAAAACTAGCCCGAGTAATCAATCGGTTAAGAACATGGCATTTTACACCTTGTTGTACACAGTTCCTATCTGTTCTTTTTAATAAATTCAGTTGGATTTAAATAACCCTGAGTGTCAGTAGAATACCCTCCACCAATGGGGAGTCCAATTTCGTTTCTTATTTCTAAATGTAAATGCGCCCAATGTTTAAGTATATGCTTTTAATCTTGTTTACTTCCTCTGATTAATCCCTGAGTGTCAGAGGCCGTTTGAGAAAATGTACCTTGAAATTCATTTCCATTTAACTGACCCTCAAAAATTCCATTTGTCTTTCTTTTTTTTCCGTTTTCAATATATTGCAATGTGAAAATATTCCCATTTACTGACCCCTTAATATCTATAGATGTCCTTTCCGAATAGTCAAGTTGAATTCCATTTACTTTAATTTTTTCACCTGTTCCTTCAATACGTTTACCACTTTGTGCTAAATGTAATTTCCACTCGATTTTCATTCCTAGATAAGAAGTCAATTCAGCTTTTTGAATTTCGGAATTCATTATCCAACCACCTTCAAAATCGGCAATGCTTTCTTCCTTTAATTACCATATTGTTAAAATTAAAGCTATGCCCCCGATAATTGCCCCTATTTTTGTGTATCTACCTTCCATTTATATTATTATAATCACTTGTAAAACAGCGCTATACACCACTCTTATTTATTATATCGTTAAACCTACGAAATATAATACCAAACATACTCTTTTCTAAAAAAAAGTAACGGAGTAATCAATCGTAAAACGTTTTTCTACTGCTAACTTTTCTACTGCTAATTTATTTGCGAAATCGCCCTTACTGTCATCTGTATCGGTAATACCACACCACGGCTCGATACAAACAAAGGGTGCATTTTTCTCTTTTGTCCAAAAAGCCAAATATTTCCAGTCTGTAAAACCAAAAGTCAAACCGTGCTTGTGTTTTGAAGACAATAACGAAACTTCAGTAGATTTTAAACCTTCATAAATCAAGGCATCATGCTTAAATAAATCATAACTCAACTCAACCTTATCTCCTAATTCAACGGTTGCTTTATTGCCATTTAACAACCCTGTTTTAGGGTTCAAGTCAATCTGTGTCGGGTTTTCTTTCTCCGAAAATTTTAAATAATAATCATCAAACGAAGTACCCTCAACCAACGGACAGTTAAAAGCTGGGTGTCCTCCGATAGAAAACAAAATCTCTTTTTCGTCTTTATTAATCACTTGGTAGCTGACCACCAACTCCGAGCCCAACAGTTTGTAGCCTACCTGTAAAGCAAATTTGAAAGGGTAAATCTGTTCTATTTCTTCAGAAGAGGCTAATTCAAAAGTAACACTATCGACTTCTTGGTTGATTACCGTAAATTCATTGTCTCTGGCAAAACCGTGTTGAGGCAAATGGTATGTTTTTCCATCTACTACATAAGTTTTGTTTTTTACTTGACCCACAATTGGAAATAACACCGGTGCGTGACGACCCCAAATCTTAGCGTCTCCTTTCCATAAATAATCTAATCTTGTTTTTTTAGAATAAACACGTGTCAATTCTGCTCCCGCAGATTTTACTTCCACCAACAATTCTTCGTTTTCTAACTTCATTTTATTTCCTTTATCAACCACCAAAAAGTCGGTCAAAAGTGTTTTGAACAACAAAACTCTTTTTATATTTTAAAATCTATTCCTTGTGCCAACGGTAATTCGTCGCCATAATTAATTGTATTTGTCTGACGACGCATATACGCACGCCAAGCATCCGAACCACTTTCTCTTCCTCCTCCTGTGTCTTTTTCTCCTCCAAATGCTCCTCCAATTTCTGCTCCCGATGTACCAATATTTACATTGGCAATACCACAATCAGAACCTAAGGCAGATAAGAATTTCTCTGTTTCTTTGATATTTTCACTAAATATAGCCGAAGACAAGCCTTGTTTGACGTCATTTTGAATGGCTATAGCATTTTCTATTGCTCCCGAATATTCTATCAAATACAAAATAGGTGCAAAGGTTTCTTTCTGAACAATCGCAAATGAATTTTTCACCAAGGCAACTGTAGGTTCTACATAATGTCCGTTTTCATAAACTCCTTTTGTCAACTCATTGCCTCCAATCAATAATTCACCTCCTTGTTCCTTGATCGATTTTATTGCTTGTAAATAATGAGAAACGGCTTGTTCATCAATCAGAGGACCTACCAACGTGGTTTTTTCTAAGGGGTTTCCGACAGGTAACTTTGCATACGCCGTAACGAGACGTTCTTTGACTTCTTTGACCATCGAGGTGTGTACAATGAGCCTTCTGGTCGAAGTGCAACGTTGCCCACACGTACCGACAGCACCAAAAACTACGGCCGTCATTGCCAAATCTAAGTCGGCGTGTGAGGTAATAATTAATGCGTTATTTCCTCCTAATTCCAAAATCGAACGTCCCAAACGAGAAGCGACTACTCCTGCCACAGATTGCCCCATGGGTGTACTTCCTGTCGCCGAAACCAAAGGTATGCGTCGGTCTTCTGCTATTTTTTTACCGATAGAGGCATTGCCTATAACCAAACTTAATATGGCTTGAGGGTAACCGTTTTTGGCTAAAACTTCGCCTGCTATTTTTTGACAAGCGATGGCTGTCAAAGGTGTTTTTTCCGATGGTTTCCAAATGCAAACATCACCACAAGCTAATGCTAACATTGCATTCCACGCCCAAACAGCAACGGGGAAATTAAATGAGCTAATAATCCCAACATTACCCATAGGATGCCATTGTTCGTACATTCGGTGGTCTTCTCGTTCGGAGTGCATAGTTAGTCCATACAGCTGGCGAGAAAGCCCGACAGCGAAATCACAGATATCAATCATTTCTTGTACTTCACCCAAACCTTCTTGGTATATTTTGCCCATTTCAAGGGTTACCAATGCTCCTAATTCGTCTTTTTTCTCACGTAAAGCCAACCCTATTTGTCGCACCAACTCCCCTCGTTTTGGTGCAGGTACTTTTCGCCAAATGGCAAAAGCTTTTTCTGCCTCCGTCATTACAGTTTCGTACTGTTTGTCGGTTGCTAAGTGAACTGATGCTAATTTCTGTTCATCTATGGGCGAAAAAACGTCCATCTCTACACCGTCTCCAACGATGGCTTCTCGCCCGATAAAGGCTCCGTTGTTTACTGTTTTTAAATCAAATGCTTTTAATATTTCTCGTGCTTCCATAAAAATTAGTACGTTGGTTCTCTTTGTTTGACTCATTCAAAAATCACTTTTTGAATGAGTTTATTAAAGCTACAAAAAATAACCGAAAGGCGGTCTTTTCCTCTCGCCATTTGTCTAGTGTGTGTTTGTATTTTATGTTTACCAAACACACAGACGTCAGAAAATCTGCCAGTTGTCTCTTTTCGGTCGTTTCACAACGGCATAGGGATAGAGACGGCATCCTTTTGTCAAAAGTAGGTAACTGTTCTATCCCTTTACAAATCCTCTTTATAAAGAAAATCGGAAAGACAAACTGTTAGAGACAAAAGATATAGTCGAAAGCCCGACCCGCCCTGAGTTTTTATCGACTATCTATTTATCTATCGGTGTTTTTGCTATGAAATACTCAAAATCAGTTCGGTAATAAGGGGATGCTCCAAGAAATTTTTAAATAATAAGCAATGATTTTTTGTCAATATTACTATGCACGCATAACAATTTTTGGTTAGCTACGTACGTACTTTTAGTGATAGACCAATTTACAACAGGACATAAGCTAAAAGTAGCGTGGCATTCGATTTCGAGAATGTACAATAGTTATGCCTCACCCGTAGGTGTCTCGGTGCCGATGGCGTATGTTTTGCTGTTATTGAGCAGTCAAAAAGGCACTTTATCGACTCAAATCGCCCCTTTGTTGGGTATGGAGGTCGGGAGTTTGTCTCGGTTGTTGCGTTCGATGGAAGACCAAAAATTGATTGAACGCAAGTCTGACCAAAAAGATAAACGACAAGTGTCGGTCTATCTGACAAATAAAGGAATGGAAAAAAGAAAAAATGCGAGGAAAATAGTGAAGGTTTTTAACGATTTGGTGCAAAAAGATATTGAACCAAAACAAATGGAAACTTTCCTGACTGTACTTGATAAAATAGTGGAATTAGCTGAAAACAATCATTATGAATAAATCAATCAAAAAAGTAGCCGTTTTAGGTTCGGGAGTGATGGGCTCACGTATTGCTTGTCATTTTTCAAATATTGGGGTAGAGGTGCTTTTACTCGATATTGTACCGAAAGAACCGAATGAAAAAGAGTCCGCTAAAGGGCTGACTATCGACCATCCGATGGTGCGTAATCGTATCGTAAATGATGCGTTGCGGTTTGCACTGAAATCGAATCCTTCACCGATTTATAATAAGGCGTTTGCTAACCGTATTGCGACAGGAAATTTCACTGATGATATGGCGAAAATTGCTGAGGTGGATTGGATTATCGAGGTGGTGGTTGAAAATTTGGCGATTAAAAAAATAGTTTTTGACCAAGTGGAAGAGTTCCGAACGGAGGGTACGTTGGTGACTTCGAATACTTCGGGTATTCCTATTCATTTTATGGCTGAGGGAAGAAGTGATGATTTTGTGAAACATTTTTGTGGGACACATTTTTTTAATCCTCCAAGGTATTTGAAGTTATTGGAGATTATTCCTGGTCCGAAAACCTCGCCCGATGTGATTGATTTCTTTATGTCCTACGGAGAGAAATTTTTAGGTAAAAAGACGGTGCTTTGTAAAGATACGCCTGCTTTTATTGCCAATCGTGTGGGGATATTTGGTATTATGGACACGTTGCGAGTAACCAAAAAATTGGATTTGACGGTCGAAGAGGTGGATAAATTGACTGGTCCTGTGGCTGGTCGTCCAAAATCTGCAACGTTTAGAACGATGGATGTGGTGGGTAATGATACGCTGATAAAGGTGGCAAATGGTCTCCATCAGGGTTTACCAAAAGATGAACAACACGATGTGTTTGCTTTGCCTGAGTTGTTGCAAACGATGGAGAAAAACAATTGGTTGGGTTCTAAAACGGGTAGTGGTTTTTACAAAAAGGTGAAAGATGAAAGTGGGAAATCGAAGATTTTAGCACTGGATTTGAACACGTATGAATACCGTGACCAAGTGAAAGCGAAGTTTGCGACATTGGGCTTAACGAAAACAATAGAAAAGTTAAAAGACCGTTACAAGGTGTTATTGGCAGGAAAGGATAAGGCGGGAGATTTTTACCGTGAGACTTACCTCAACTTGTTTGCTTATGTATCCAATAGAATACCTGAAATATCGGATGAATTGTACCGAATAGATGATGCGATGCGTGCAGGATTTGCTTGGGATATGGGTCCTTATGAGATTTGGGATGCTGTTGGGCTGGACAACGCCAAACAGATGATGGATAAAATGGGCATCAAAACAGCGCCGTGGGTCGATGAAATGTTGGCTTCGGGAGCAACAAGTTTTTATAAAGTGACCGATGGTGTGCGTCAATATTACGATATACCGAGTAAGTCGTACAAAGCAATCCCTGGTTTAGGAGATTTTATTTTGTTAGATAATTTGCGTGAAACAAAGGTGGTTTGGTCTAATGCGGGAGCTTCTATTTTTGACATTGGAGACGGTGTATTAAACCTTGAGTTTCATTCGAAAATGAATACAATGGGTGGCGAAGTGGTGCAGGCTATCAACCACGCAATAAATTTGGCAGAGAAAGAATACGCTGGTTTGGTTATCGCCAATGAGGGTGCTAATTTCTCGGCGGGTGCTAATTTAGCTATGCTTTTGATGTTTGCTATCGAACAGGAATACGACGAAATCAATATGATGATTGCTCAGTTTCAGAAAACGATGATGCGTGTGCGTTATTCTTCGATTCCTGTGGTTGTTGCTCCGCACGCTATGGCTTTGGGTGGTGGTTGCGAAATCACTTTACACGCTGATAGAGTGCAGGCTACTGCCGAATTATATACTGGTTTGGTAGAGTTTGGTGTGGGATTAATTCCTGCGGGTGGAGGAACGAAAGAACTGGTTTTACGAGTAACTGACCGTATGGAAAGTGATGATATTATTATCAATTCGTATAAAAATGCGTTCTTAAATATTGGTATGGCAAAAGTTTCGACTTCAGCACACGAGGCATTTGATTTGAATATTCTTCGTCCTGGTGATGGGATTTCTATTAATAAAGACAGACAAATCGCTGATGCCAAACGCCAAGTGCTAACGATGGTCGAACAGGGATACACACAACCTGCTCAACGAAAAGATATTAAAGTTTTTGGGAAACAAATATTAGGGCTTTTTCAAGCGGGAGCAAATAGTATGGAAGCGGGTGGATATATTTCGGCTCACGATAAATTGATTTCGGAGAAATTGGGTTACGTGATGGCTGGAGGAAATCTGAGTGCTCCAACATTGGTTTCTGAACAGTATTTATTGGATTTGGAACGAGAAGCTTTCTTGTCACTTACTGGCGAGAAAAAGACATTGGAACGAATCCAAAGTATTATTACAAGAGGTAAACCTTTAAGGAATTAATTTCTTAGTAAGTACTAAATAATACAAATTAATCACCCACTTCGGTGGACTAAAAAAACTTAAAATGGAAACTTACATAGTAGCAGGATATAGGTCAGCAGTCGGTAAAGCCCCACGTGGTGTGTTCAGGTTTACACGACCCGACGAATTGGCAGCGGGTGTTATCAAGTATTTGATGAAAAACGTACCGAATGTCAAGAATGAAGAAATTGACGATGTAATTGTCGGAAATGCCACACCTGAAGCCGAACAAGGTTTAAATATCGGTCGAATGATTTCGTTGATGGGCTTGGATACAGTCAAAGTACCTGGAATGACTGTCAACCGTTATTGTTCGTCTGGCTTGGAAACAATTGCTTTGGCATCGGCAAAAATAAAATCAGGAATGGCTGATTGTATTATTGCAGGTGGTGTAGAAATGATGAGCCCCATCCCTTTTGGTGGATGGAAAGTGTCACCAAATGTAGATTTAGCGAAATCTAACGGAGATTATTATTGGGGAATGGGATTGACTGCCGAAGCGGTGGCAAATGAATTTAACATTAGCCGAGAAGACCAAGATGAGTTTTCTTACCATTCGCATATGAAAGCGTTAAAAGCATTAGAAAACGGCACTTTTAATGACGACATTGCTCCTTTTGAAGTAGAAGAAATCTTTTTAGACAAAAAGGAAAAACGTCAGACAAAAACCTACACCGTAGCAACTGACGAAGGACCAAGAAAAGGAACAAGTATCGAAGCATTGAAAAAATTACGTCCTGTATTTCACGCCAAAGGTTCGGTGACAGCAGGGAATAGTTCACAAACCTCTGATGGTGCTTCGTTTGTAATGGTAGTTTCTGAAAAATTTATGAAAGAACATAATTTAAAACCTATTGCGAAGTTATTGAGTTATGCCGTTGCTGGTTTAGAACCAAAAATAATGGGAATGGGACCTGTTTATGCTGTCCCGAAAGCATTAAAACAAGCAGGGTTAACTTTAGACCAAATAGATTTGATTGAATTAAACGAAGCATTTGCCTCTCAATCATTAGCCGTAATTAGAGAATTAGGATTGAATAAAGATATTGTAAATGTCAACGGAGGAGCGATTGCTTTAGGGCATCCACTAGGTTGTACAGGAGCAAAATTATCTGTTCAATTGTTTAATGAAATGCGAAGACGAGGTAACAAGTACGGTATGGTAACGATGTGCGTAGGTACAGGACAAGGTGCTGCGGGAATATTTGAATTGTTGAATTAAACCTCACCTTTTCTAAAACAGGAAAGACATAGAAATAACATTTAACCATTAACAGCAATAAGATGAGCGATACAAAAAAAATAAAAGGCGGGCAATTTTTAGTGGCAGATACGGCTAGTATTTACACACCCGAACAGTTTAACGAAGAACAAAAAATGATGGCACAATCTTGCCAAGATTTTTTAGATACAGAAGTGCTTGATAAATTGGACCGAATAGATAGTATGGAGGAAGGATTGATGCCTTCTTTACTCGATAAAGCTGGTCAAATGGGGCTTTTATCTATTTCGTTACCCGAAAAATACGGAGGTTTTGGAGGTGATTTTAACACCTCAATTTTAACTGTCGAAGTGTTAGGGGGAGGACATTCTTTTGCCGTAGCATTGGCCGCACATACAGGAATTGGGACGTTGCCAATTTTGTATTTTGGAACAGAAAAACAAAAAGAACATTACTTACCAAAATTAGCCTCTGGCGAATGGAAAGCGAGCTATTGCCTGACCGAACCTGGTTCGGGTTCAGATGCTTTATCAGCTAAAACAAAAGCTGAGTTAACTCCTGACGGAAAGCATTACATTTTAAACGGGCAAAAAATGTGGATTACCAACGCAGGATTTGCAGATGTGTTTATTGTTTTTGCTCAGATAGATGGAGATAAGTTCACAGGATTTATCGTCGATAAAGGAGCTGAAGGACTAAGTTTAGGAAACGAAGAGCATAAGATGGGAATTAAAGGCTCATCTACTCGCCAAGTATTTTTTCAAGACTGTAAAATTCCTGCCAAAAACTTATTAGGAGAAATAGGAAAAGGACATTTAATTGCCTTTAATATCTTAAATATTGGGCGAATTAAACTAGCTGCTGCCGCTTTAGGAGCAAGTAAGGCGGTACTTCGTCAAGCAATTTCTTATGCCAACGAAAGAATACAATTTAACTTACCAATTTCTAAATTTGGTGCAATTCAATACAAATTAGCACAACAAGCTATCGAGATTTTCGCTACCGAATCGGCAATGTACCGAGCAAGTAACGATATCAACTCAATGGAAAAGGAATTACAAGCTGGGGGAATGCCTTATGAAGAGGCTATCCAAGAGGCTGCCAAAGAGTTTGCTATCGAATGTGCTTTATTGAAAGTAAGTGGCTCAGAAACTTTAGATTATGTTGTCGATGAGGGTGTTCAGATTTTAGGTGGTTATGGTTTTTCGGCAGATTATCCGATGGATAGGTCTTACCGAGATTCACGAATCAATCGTATATTTGAGGGTACAAACGAGATTAATCGTTTATTGATTATCGATATGTTCTTTAAGAAAGCAATGAAAGGCGAATTGGATTTGATGGGGCCTGCAATGAAAATCCAACAAGAATTGATGTCTATTCCTGATTTTGGGAGTGCCGAAGCAACGCTGTTTAGCGAAGAAGAAAAAGCAATCAAAAATATCAAAAAAGCGACGTTAATGGTTGCTGGTGCTGCCGCTCAAAAGTTTATGCAAAAGCTGTCTCACGAGCAAGAGATTATTATGAATGCCTCGGATATGATTATTCAATTGTACCAAGCCGAATCTGCTTTATTACGAACCAAACAGATGGTAAAAAGTAAAGGTGAAAAAGAAGCTGAAGCTTACATTGCAATGACAAAAACGTACATTTATGATGTAATGGACAAGGTCAATAAATATGGTAAAGATGCTATCAATTCATTTGCAACAGGTGATGAGCAACGAATGATGTTGTTAGGTTTAAAACGATTTACGAAAATTGCAGCTTTCAATACTAAAGATGCTAGACGATTAATCGCAAGTAAAATGGTTGACGCAAACAAATACGTTTACTAATCAAATGTAAAGGGTCGTTCTTGTAGCGACCCTTTTTTTTTAGTTTAATCTTATTCCCGTCACCGTTACGTCATCAATTTGGGGTTCCTTTCCTTTCCATTTAAAAAACTCGCTAAACAATTCTTTAGCCTGTAGCTCTCCTTCAAGTGCTGTATTTGCTAAAAGTAACTCACGTAATCTTTTTGAAAAATATTTTGTGTTTGTCTTTTCGCTAAACTGATCTTGAAAGCCATCACTATAAGTGTAAATCCACTTGATTTCTTTGTAATCCAATACTGTTTTCTTAAAAGGGCAATGTCCTGTATCTTCGTCACCTATACTTCTTTTACACCCCTTAATCAACTCGTGCGTACCGTCTATTTTTTGAATAAGAATAGGGTTTCTTGCCCCACTAAAAGTTACTTCTTTATTTTTCTCATCAATTACAAGCAATGACATATCCATACCATCATTAATAGCGGATTCATTTTGTCTCAATCGCTCTTGTATCTTGGCGTCTAATTGACATAGAATTTCATCAGTATCTTTTAGGTGGTGTACTTTTATAATTTCATACAAGATATTATAACCCAACATACCTATAATGGCTCCTGGTACACCATGTCCTGTACAATCAACTACGGAAAAATATTTCAAATTTTGATGTTCCAAATAAAAGATAAAATCACCACTTACGATGTCTTTTGGTAGATAAAGTTGGGTGTAATCTTTGAAGTTAGCTTTCAATAAATTCTCCTTTGGTAATATAGCTTCTTGTATCCTTTGTGCGTAATTGATACTGTCAGTTACTTTTGTGTTTTGTTCTGTTAGTTCTACTTGTTTTTGATTCAATTCCTTTACCGTAGCTCTTAATCGTAAAGTACGCTCCTCTACCAACCGCTCTAAACTCTCTCGTTGCGATTCTATTAAAACTAATTTTTCAGCTTGTAGGTTTTGATTTTGTTTCCTAATCGTTTTCATTTTATAAGCTAAAGCAAAGGCCAAAAGACAGACTTCTACTGCTGAGCCTACTTCTGCTCCATGGTCTGTGTATATATTACTGGGTAGATAGCCTAAGTTACGAAGAGTCACCAATAAACCACCCGCAATGTATAATGCCCAAGCTAAGACATAAAATTTAGCATACGGGTTTTTCTTGTACATAGTAATTAATCCTATTGCTAACAGTGAAAAAGAGAACACCGCAATAAGAAAAGAAGAGTATTTGAAATCTTCAAAAACTTTTACATAAATAGCAGAAGGAATACTAATTGCTATAAAGAAGGATAAATAGTAATAACTCCATTTAGAGTACTTTTTCAACTCTAAAAAAGTAATAGCAAATAGACTTATAGGTATTATCATCAAACACATGAAAATACCTGTCAAGAAATAGGTTACTTCCCATGACTCGGTTAATACATACTTATCGGTAAACCCGTTACTTGAAGTAAATACAATAATTGTACAAAGAATACTGAGCGCATAATAAAGATAAACATTTTCACGTAATGAAAAATAAATCATCAAATTATACAACAACATAATCGTTAACACACCAAAATAAAGCCCATATAAAAAATAAGTGTCAGCTCGTTCGACAGCATAACCTTGTACTGATTTAATGCTTAGTGGTATGATCATTGGCGCTCGTGTCGCTATTCGCAATAAAATTTCCTTCTCTTCATTTTTGTCAAAGAAGATTTCCCAAGCAAAGTCTTTAGGTTTTAAATCGTCACGTGTTTCATATTTTCTCTTTCGTCCTGTGAGCGTATGAGTGTACCAATCACTGACACCGTCTTTTTCATGAAAATCAAGGTAATAGATATGAGCACAAGTAAAATGTAGGATTTTCTCAACCTCATGTTTGCTTTTCAGCTTAACATAAACCCAAACAGCTTGATGGTGCGAACCAAAATTTAAAGCATCCTTTCCCTCTGATTGAATAAAATCTCCCGCTTCTAAATGTTGTAATACTTCGCTCCTTGTAAGTTGTTTCTCAGGCTCTTCAAAATAAACTAATGAGGGAGTAAGGTCTAGCTCATCATTGTTAGCAAAAATAGGGACTTGCGAATAACAAACATTCACAAGAAACAAAAACAAAAAAAATACAACGCTGTTCTTCATTATAATCAGACCACTTAAGTAGTTTACTTTAATCTGTGATAAAAGTAGTGTATTTATAGGTAAAAACACCTATACCAAAACAAAAAAATCCCCAATCTAAACAAATAGATTGGGGATTTTAATTTTATAAAAGAGACTTGTCTCTAGTCAATATGAAGTAACCCTTCGTCTTTTCTTGAAAGTTTAGATTCTCCCATTAAGAACTCATCTACGTTATAAGCACATTCTCTACCTTCCGAAATTGCCCAAACAACCAATGATTGTCCTCTTCTCATATCTCCAGCAGCAAATACTTTCGCTACATTTGTAGCATATTTACCGTTATCTTTTACATTTCCTCTTTGGTCGTAATCAACCCCCAAATCGTTCAATAAACCGTTTTGTTGTGGGTGTAAGAAACCGATAGCTAAAAGTGCCAATTCACAAGCCACTTCTCTTTCTGTTCCTTCAAGAACTTCCCATTTCGGTTTTTTACCTGGTTCTGGTTCACTCCAACCCATATCTTGAAGAATTACTCCTTTCAAGTTACCGTCTTTGTCCCCAACAAACTCTTTTGTAAATAACGCCCAGTCACGTTGCGCTCCTTCTTCGTGTGAAGTAGAAGTACGTAATTGGTAAGGCCACATTGGCCAAGGTGTCGATTCAGCACGTTCCATAGGCGGACGCTCTAACAATTCGATTTGTGTAATCGAAGCCGCTCCATGACGGTTAGATGTTCCCACACAATCAGAACCAGTATCTCCACCACCAATGACCATGACGTTTTTACCCGTAGCCATAACTTCTTCTACGAGGTCTCCTCTGTGGTTTTGTAATTCAGTTTTCCCTGCGTTACGTGTGTTTTGTTGAGATAAAAACTCCATTGCTGGGTAAATTCCTTTCAACTCTCTTCCTGGTATTGGAATATCACGAGGGATAGTCGAACCTCCAGTTAAAACAACGGCATCAAAACCGTCTGTTAACTCTTTTGCTGTAATATCAACGCCAACATTTGTGCTTGTCTTGAAAGTAACTCCTTCTTGACGCATAAAATCAACACGACGTTCGATAACACCTTTATCAAATTTGAAGTCAGGAATACCAAAACGCATCAACCCACCAACTTCGGCAGCTCTTTCGAATACCGTTACGGTGTGTCCAGCTTTGTTTAATTGGTCAGCCGTAGCTAATCCAGCAGGTCCCGAGCCAACAATAGCAACAGTTTTACCTGTTCTTGTTTTAGGAACTTCTACTTTAATCAACCCTAACTCGTAAGCTTTTTCAGCGATTGTTTTTTCAATCAACTCAATAGCTACAGGTGGTTGGTTGATACCCAATACACACGATTTTTCACAAGGTGCAGGACAAATACGTCCTGTAAATTCTGGAAAGTTGTTTGTCGAACGCAATATCTTAATTGCATCTTCCCAGTTTTCGTTATAACAAGCGTCATTGAACTCAGGAATAATATTTCCCAGTGGACAACCGTTATGACAAAAAGGAACACCACAGTCCATACAACGAGAAGATTGTTCGTTAATCATCTCTTTAGAAGGGATTGCAGGAACAAATTCCTTATAATCCTTCACTCTCTCTGCTACCGCTTTCGCTTTTGGCAGTTCTCTTGTTTGTTCTAGAAATCCTGTTGGCTTACCCATTAGTTACCTCTTTTTCGTTATTTTTTAAAGCTTCTACTTTTCTCTTCAACAATACACGCTTGTAATCCGTTGGCATTACTTTAACCATATTACCAAGTGCGTTGTCCCAATTAGCTAAAATCTCTCCTGCTACTTTAGAACCCGTGTATTCTTTGTGACGAGAAATCAAGCCTTTTAATACCTCTATATCTTCTGCATCCATTTGATCAAACTCTACCATTTCCATGTTACAGTTGTCTTTGAACGTCTTGTTTTTGTCGTAGATGTAAGCAACACCGCCACTCATACCTGCAGCGAAGTTTCTCCCTGTCTCGCCAAGTATTACGGCAACACCACCTGTCATGTATTCACAACCGTGATCTCCGATACCTTCGACAACCGCTTTGGCTCCTGAGTTACGTACACAGAAACGCTCACCTCCAATACCATTCATATAAGCTTCTCCTGCCGTTGCTCCGTAAAAAGCAACATTACCTACAATGATATTTTCATTTGCTACATAAGTAGATTCGGCGTGAGGTTTCAAGATTAATTTTGCTCCTGAAAGTCCTTTACCGAAGTAATCATTCGCTTCACCTTCGACAGTCATTGTCAAACCTGCAGTAGAAAATGCTCCAAATGATTGACCAGCCGAACCTTTGAAGTTCAAATTGATTGTGTCTTCTGGAAGACCTACACCTTTATATACCTTAGAAATCTCATTTGAGATAATCGCTCCAGTCGAACGGTCTAAGTTTTCAATCTCAAAGCTACCTGAAACTTTCGTTTTCCCGTCTTTTAAAGACTGTTTTGCTAACTCTAAGAATTTCCAATCAATTTGTGCATCAATTGCGTGATCTTGCTCTTGTGTTTTGATGATTGCTTGTCCTTCGACTGCTTTTTCGTGATGAAGTATCAATGATAAATCTAACGCTTGTTGTTTCCAATGCGTGATATTATCTCTCATTTTCAATTTATCAACACGACCAACCATTTCGTCAATGGTACGAAAACCAAGTTCTGCCATTATTTCTCTCAATTCTTTTGCTAAGAATTTGAAGAAATTAACCACGTGATCAGCTTTACCAGTAAAACGAGCACGTAATTCTTTGTTTTGTGTAGCAATTCCGACAGGGCAAGTGTTCAAGTGACACTTACGCATCATAATACAACCTTCAACAACTAAAGCAGCTGTTGCAACTCCCCATTCTTCAGCACCCAACAAAGTAGCAATGGCTAAATCACGACCTGTTTTCATTTGACCATCTGCTTGCACAGTGATTCTGTCTCTCAATCTGTTTTTTACCAATGTTTGGTGAGCTTCAGCTAAACCAAGTTCCCAAGGCATACCTGCGTGACGGATAGAAGAAACAGGCGATGCTCCTGTTCCACCATCGTGTCCTGCAATCAAAACAACGTCAGCGTGTGCTTTACAAACACCCGAAGCAATTGTACCTACCCCTGCTTCAGAAACCAATTTCACATTGATTCTTGCTGCACGGTTGGCATTTTTTAAATCTGAAATCAATTGAGCTAAATCTTCAATTGAATAAATATCGTGATGAGGTGGTGGCGAAATCAACCCAACTCCAGGAGTTGAATTACGTGTTGCACCAATCCAATCATCTACCTTGTGACCAGGAAGTTGTCCACCTTCACCAGGTTTCGCCCCTTGAGCCATTTTAATTTGTATCTCAGCGGCATTTGTTAAGTAGTAAGAAGTTACTCCAAAACGACCAGAAGCTACCTGTTTAATTGCAGAGCGTTCCCAATCTCCATTTGCCTTTTTCTCAAAACGTTTGGGGTCTTCTCCTCCTTCTCCAGAGTTAGATTTACCTCCCAATCTGTTCATTGCAATAGCCAACGTAGAGTGTGCCTCGTGAGAGATAGACCCAAATGACATTGCTCCAGTAGCAAACCTTTTGTAAATATTCTCTGCTGGCTCAACTTCTGCCAAAGAAATAGGTTCTTGACCTGTAAAATCTAATAACCCACGAAGCGTTGCCGCTTTTTGTGTTTGGTCATTGATTTCGTTTGCGTATTTCTTATAAAGCGTGTAATCGTTATTTTTAGTCGAACGCTGTAGGAATGAAATAGAGTTTGGATTGAACAAGTGAAATTCACCTCTTCTTTTCCATTGGTAAACTCCACCAACCTCTAATTTCTTTGTTTTTTCAGTCGCCACCTCAGGGAATGCCATCAAGTGTTTAAGAAGAGCTTCCTTCTTTAATCCATCAAATGTAATTCCTTTAATTCTTGAAACAGTTCCTGTAAAACATTTATCAATTACTTCGTTATCTACTCCTAAAGCTTCAAATATTTGAGCTCCTTGGTAAGACTGTAACGTAGAGATACCCATTTTAGAGAAGATTTTTAACAACCCTGCCCCGATACCTTTGATGTAATTTGCTTCTAGTTTTTCGTAAGATAAATCTCCGTCAACCAATTTAGCTGTTTGTAAACCTTTGATGGTGTCAAACCCTAAGAAAGGATTGATACCAGCGGCACCGTATCCTATCAATGTTGCTACGTGATGTGTTTCGTACACGTCTCCTCCTTCAATAACTAAATCAGCTTTTGCTCTTAGTTGTGCTTGGATTAATGCGTGGTGAACAGCACCTGTCGCCATTAATGAGGGCATAGCTACTTTTTCAGGAGAAACATTTTTATTTGATAAAATCAAAATATTATGTCCTGCTTTTACTGCTTTTATCGCTTCAGTTGTTATTCTATCAACCGCATCGTTTAAACTTTCATCTTTAGAAAATAAGGTTTCAATTACTACCGAACTGTACCC
Source organism: Cytophagales bacterium (assembly GCA_965224495.1). Classification (GTDB taxonomy): domain Bacteria; phylum Bacteroidota; class Bacteroidia; order Cytophagales; family JAAEPT01; genus CBDCZI01. The sequence goes on from CBDCZI010000020.1 coordinate 186,779, forward strand.
TTCTTCTTTGATGAATTTCAATTTGTTTAATTGAGCATTTGTTAAAACAGGTTGCTCTAATCTGATTTTTTTAGCTGCTTTTGACGAAGCCTCTAATAAGTTATGGTCTTCTCCAATGTAAGAAAACAACGACATAACCATTCTTTCCCTGATAGGGTCAATTGGTGGGTTAGTTACCTGAGCAAAAAATTGCTTGAAATAACTTGAAATGTGTTGTGATTGTTCAGAAAGTGCTGGTAAAGGAATATCAACTCCCATAGCACTTAAAGGTTCTTTTCCATCATTTGCCAAAGCCGAAATAACAAATTTCAAATCTTCAGAAGTATATCCAAAGGCTTGTTGTCTGTTTAATAACGTTTCTTCGTCAAATTTATCTTCTTTCACGTCTGCTTCTGGCAACTCGTCGATATACGACTGCTCTTTCATCCATTCAGCATACGGAAATTCATTACAGATTTTCTCTTTTAACTCATCATCCGAAATGATACGTCCTTGTTCCAAATCAGCAACAAATATTTTACCTGGTTGTAAACGCCCTCTTTTAAGTACTTTAGAAGGGTCTGTTTTCAAGACACCTGCTTCAGAAGCCATAATTAAAACGTCATCAGTGGTTACCAAATAACGAGAAGGTCTCAATCCATTTCTATCTAAAGTAGCTCCAACGATTTTTCCGTCTGTAAAAGATACAGAAGCAGGACCATCCCAAGGCTCCATAATGTTTGCGTGGTATTGGTAGAATGCTTTTTTATGAGCATCCATTGCTGGGTTTTCTTGCCAAGCTTCAGGCATTACCATCATCATTACGTGAGGTAACGAACGACCACTTAACGCCAACATTTCGATGGCATTATCTAAGTTTGCCGAATCTGACTGCGTGATATCACAAACAGGTAGAATCATTTCTAATTCTTCGTCTGTGAAATTAGCCGATTTGAAAATCGCCTCTCTTGACTTAAACCAGTTTACATTTCCACGTACCGTGTTAATTTCCCCATTATGAGCAATGTAACGGAAAGGCTGAGCCAATTTCCATTTTGGGAATGTATTGGTAGAGAAACGAGAGTGCACAACTGCTAAAGCAGATTCTACATCTGGTTCACTCAAATCAGGGAAATATTGATTTACTTGTTCAGTAGTCAATTGTCCTTTGTAAGCGATTGTTTTATAAGAGAATGTCGCGAAGTAAAAATCGTCTGTCGCATTCTCTACCGTCTCAGCAATTTGGTGAGACACATAGTTTCTGATTACATATAACTTTCTTTCAAAAGCTTCAACACCTACATTTGCTGGACGTTGTACATAACATTGTACCATATCTGGCTCAACCGAACCTGAGGTATAACCTAATATAGAGTTGTTTTTTGGTAATGTTCTATAACCAATGATTGTGAATCCTAATTTAGCAATAGCCTTTTCTAAGATTTCAACACAAGCTTCCTTACGTTTGTCGTTAGGGAAAAATATTTGAGCCACTCCGTACTCATCAAATTCAGGTAATTCAAAACCTAGTTTTTTTGCTTCTTTAACAAAAAACTTATGTGGTTTTTGAATTAAAATACCTGCACCATCTCCCGAGTTTGGTTCAGCACCTACAGCTCCTCTATGCTCCATTCTTTCGAGCATTCGTAGCGCATCCTGTACAATCTTGTTCGATTTTTTATTCTTTAAATGTGCTACGAAACCAATTCCACAGTTATCGTGCTCAAATCTCGAATCGTAAAGACCTTGTTGTTCTTTGCTCATAGAAAATCCTTCAATTATTTAACTATCCCGTTTCAAACCGCATTGTTTGAAAACAGTAACAATCCTTTTATTCAAATATTTACGTAGTAAAACAGTTATTCGTATGACTAAAATCTCTTTTGTCATACAAATAAATATTATCTACAAAGGGCAAAAGTAAGGAAAATATTTGATAAATCACAGTTTTTTAGTACTTCAAAGCCTATTTGACCTCCTTTTATTACTTAGTAATCCTGTTTTAAATGAAAATAGGACTTTATGCATTTCTACATGAAATAAGAAACTTAATATATAGAAGAGATAGCTATGTTTTCTTTTTTTTAATAAAAAAGTCATTTTTTTGTCGAAAAAAAAGAAAAAAGGAAACTCAAACTATAGTAAACAAGTATATTCCGTATATTACTAAAAATTAAACAGTCAATTTAAACATTAGCAAAATGTCAGGAATATTAGATTTATTAGGAAGTGATTTAGGTAGAAGTATCATTTCAGGAGTTGCAGGGTCAACAGGTCAGTCTTCAAGTAAGACAAGTAGCGTATTAACAATGGCTTTGCCTGTATTGATGAAAGCAATGCAACGTAACGCCTCAACTCCAGAGGGAGCTGCTGGGTTAATGAACGCAATTTCAGGAAGCAAACACGACGGAGGTCTTTTAGACAATCTTGCGGGAATGTTTGGTGGAGGAGTAGATAACAGCGTAACACAAGACGGAGGAAATATCTTAGGACATATTTTAGGAGCAAAACAAGGTGGTGTTCAACAAGTGATTGGGCAAAAAACGGGTGTTGACTCTAATATGGTTGGAACAATTTTAAAAGTTGCAGCACCTATCTTAATGGGTTACTTAGGGAAACAGTCTCGTCAAAGCAATGTAAGTAATGCAGGAGACTTATCAGGATTCTTAGGAGGAATGATAGGTGGCGGATCTAGTCAAAAAGAACAAGGTTTCTTAGAGCAAATACTTGATGCAGATGGTGACGGAAGCGTTATTGACGATGTAGCAGGAATGTTTTTCGGAGGAGCTAAGAAAAAAAGTGGTTTAGGTGGTTTATTAGGCGGTTTATTCGGTAGATAGTCTAGCTACTCATTCACACAATACCAAAGCACCTATTTAGTTGAAAAACTGAATAGGTGCTTTTTTTAACTTCGAGATACATAATTGGCGTGGTTTTAGCGTTAAGACACACTCTTTAGCTACAGGCCTCTTATTTAATCAACCCACCATGAAAATTTTATTTAGTATCGTTTTTTTAGCCCTCAGTATTTTAGGGTTTTCTCAAAAAGAAATATTAAAAGACCCTATATCTTTAAAAATAGCTGAAAAAGCCATCGCTCATTTAGATAATTTCCAATTCTCAGCATTTGATAAAGAGGTAGAAAAGCTCAAAGTAAACTACGGAAAGCACCCGTCTTACCCTTTGTTAAAATCAATGTCCTTGTATTACCAATCATTGGTAGATATGAATAGAAAAGGAGAGCATTTAGAGTATTTAAACTTATTGAATAAAGTGATTGACTATTCGGAAGAAATGCTAAAAACGAATCCAGAATCAACAGAGGGGTTGTTTTTTGCACTGTCAGGTTATGGTTACCGTGCACAATATTATTCGGATCATGACCATTTTTTTAGGGCGATAAACGAGGGTAAAAAGTCTTACAAATACTTTAAAAAAGGACAAAAACTAAAAAAAGAGTTAAACGAATTTTATTTCATGACAGGTTTGTTTGGCTACTATATTGAGCAATACCCTGAGAACCACCCTGTCATCAAACCATTAATGAGCTTTTTCCAGAAAGGAAATAAGGTAAAAGGACTTCAAGAACTCGATTACGCATCAAAAAATGCTGTTTTCACAAAAGGGACAGCGTATATTTATACCGCTTATTTATACACTAAGTTTGAAGCCAATTACAACAAGGGAAAACAGTACAGCGGTGATTTTTATCGATTAAACCCCAAGAATACCTTAAATAAAACCAATTACATTTTGGCCTTAATGCTCAACAAAGATTACCGAAAAGCCTTGCCGTTACTTAATTCTTTGAAAAATGAAAAAAATGAATATTACCAAATGGCATATCATTTATTTAAGGGGTGGTATATGTTAGAAATGTTAGATGATAAAAAGGTAGCTTTAGAAGATTTTGAAATTGCGGAGTTATTGGCTCAAAAAAACCCTCGAATTACTTTAGATTTATATACAATAACTTGCTACAAAAAGGCACAAGTTTACGAAGCATCTGGGCTAAAAGACAAAGCAAAAAACTACTACAAAAAAGCTGTTGTCGATTCAGGCTTTAAAGAAATAGAAAGAGCATACCGAACTTTTCAAGCAAAAAAATAATTGGCAGATTTTCGCACCATAAAAATAAAGTCTGAGGGGATTTATAAAGAGAAAGGCAGTAAATTCATTTCTTACGCTTACCCGATATCTTCCGAAGAAGAGGTGCGACCGATAGTAAAAGCGTTGAAGAAAGAGTATTACGATGCTCGCCATCATTGTTACGCTTTTATTTTGGGTAAAGATAAAAATAAGTTTCGGTCGGCAGATGATGGAGAACCGTCAAATAGTGCTGGAGCTCCAATTTTAGGGCAAATACGTAGCCTTGATCTGACAAATGTTTTAGTGGTAGTAGTTCGTTATTTTGGGGGAACAAAATTAGGCGTGCCTGGTTTGGTAAATGCGTATAGAGAAGCTACAAAAGATGCTTTAAACCACGCTACAATTTTAGAGGCTTTCGAATTAGAACAAATCACCATTTCTTTTGATTACATTAAAATGAACGATGTAATGAAGGTGATTAAAGATTTTTCTATTCAATTACTTGAGCAAGGTTACGAATCAAATTGCACGATGCTTTTACAATATAAAAAAGGTGATGCGGATGCCATATTAGGCAAAATGGAAAAAATCGTCTTAAATTTAGAGACTGTAACGAAGTAGAAGGTATTTGTTATATGATAAATCAATTTGCTCGGTTAAAACAAAACTCACACGTATGAAAAATCTACTTATTTTATTCATCTTCTTATTAAACACACTGCTTTCTTTTACCCAAGAAAAAGTGGTATTCAAATCGTTTAATAAAGAGAAACTGGCGCTATACATTTCTATTGGCATAAACAAAACACGTACAGGTTTAGGACTGAACGAATTACAAGCAGATGCTATTTTAGAAAAATCAGCACTATTCCATGCAAACTATGTAAAGAAAATTGGTCGGTTAAATCATTACCAAACCAAAGCCAAATACAAAAAGCCAAAAGACCGAGTAAGGGCATTTGGAGGAAAACACAGTATTGTTACAGAAAACATTGCTTACCGACAGTTTACTTCAGGAACGATGACTTACAAAGAACTTGCTGATAAGTTTGTCGCTCAATGGGTGAAATCAGCAGGACATTACAAAAACATTAAGGATACTCGTGTAAATGAAACAGGGTTAGCTATTACCGTGAATACAAAAGCAAGAAAGGTTTATGTTGTACAAGTTTTCGGGAAAGTAAATAGCGTAACAGCTTTTTTGGCAGACGTACCCCAAAATGCTTACGGCATCACTTATTCGGATGAGAAATACGGCCAGAAATGTACTCGTTGCCAACAAGTATTGGAACAAAAACCCCCAGAAGTGCTTTATGGCATCCGTAATATTAACGGCGAAATATATTTTAGCATCACCGATAAAGAATATTTCTTTAAGTTATTTCAGCACAGTGGAGATGGTATTGCTGTAGATATTCTCTCGCGAGACCAGTACGCTTGTGGCAAGAAAAACAGTTTTGCCAATTCGGTTATTCATAAGGGTTATTTGTTGCCTCCTGTATATGCAAAAGACCTTAAGGCAAACAACCAAATGGATGAATACGGGAATATTCACGTCAAGATAGGCGACCTTCCTGAAAAACTAAGAGGGAAAGAGATTGAGTTAAATATGTTGTTGCTTCAAGATAAGTTTTTGTGTGTTTACAATCCGTTTTTTGACATTCCTGGCTCTCGGTGGGACATTTTGGAAATGGGAATGTTCCTCGATTCGGCAAAGAAATCAAAAGCCAACAACGAAGAAATAACAGTTACTACTCAACGAAAATTAAAATTTGAAATCCCTTTTAAAAAGAATGTTTCCACTTACAGCAAAGAAGCTATTCAACCAATTTACGACTCTTTAAAGCTCAATCATTACACGATTAAAGGGATTGAGATTAGAGCGTATTCGAGTATTGAAGGGACAACAGAAAGAAATATTATTTTACAAGAAAAACGAGCTTCAAGTATTGTTGATGCGTTGGTTTCTATTCAGTCAGAAGATATTCCACAAACTACTATTGCGAAAGAGAATTGGGTCGAGTTTTACCAAGATGTCAAAAAAACGAAGTTTCCTCAGTTTGCCAGAATGAGCCACCAACAAATAAAAAACGAATTAAAGAAACCTACCGTTGCCAAAAACTTAGAATTCATTTTAAGTAAGCACCGAAAAGCAGTTGTCTTTTTGTCATTGGAACGAAAAACCATTTTCAATTACCAAACACCCGAAAAAACTGTCAATCTATTCAATTCAGCGCTTTCAAACAATGATTTGGAAACAGCAATGGAAATCCAACAAGCTGTTTTTGATAAAATAAAAGACCATAAAGCACCAGCAAACCTGATAGACAAACTCGAATTACCAAAACGTAAAGAATTTGGTCTTTTACTAAACAACAAAACTATTTATGCTTACAAATTGGACAGTATGCGTTTACGCTCTTCGATAAACGAATTACTGAAATTAGAAAAATTGGTTCCCCAAAGTACTGAAATAAAATACAATATCGTCGCTTTAGAACTTCGTGCATGGGCAAACCGAGACCAAAGTATCTCTGCTCAGCAATTACTTCAAAAAATCAATCGATTAGGTCGTTACAGAATTAATAAGCGACTAATCAATCGGATGCTCATCAATTACCATATTATTTACAGTGAGTATTTGATGCGTAACCGTCAATATGAAGAAAAAAATAGAGCTGTCGCACTGATAAACTTAAAGTACAAGTCATTAAAAATGACCAATGCTGATGTACTTAATTTAGCTCAATATTTTGTGAGTTACAATGCTTACGATCAAGCCATACGCCTACTGCACCCTTATGTTACTCAGGTAGATGTCGATGAAAATTTGCTGTTTTACTACCTCAACCTCACCATTATAGACAAGCGAATTACCGCCCAAACTTATTACAAAACTATTATGATGAACGCCATCAATATCAATGAAAAAAGGTTTTGTCGGCTTTTTAATACCTTTGGTAAAGGTGGCATTACTTTTCAATTACTCGATAATCTTTATTTAAAACGCACTTATTGCGAGTTTTGTAAGTCTATTGAATAAAGAAAAAATGTAAATTTGGTTAAGTGACAATAATCAGTTTTTACAAGTTGTTATCTGTCGGTTTATCCTCTGTTATCTAACTTAAAAAGCCGTATATTTGCGTCAAATAAAACCTGTTTACTATGTTGTTTACCGAAAATGATGTCCTAAAAGCCTTGTCAAAAGTTCAAGACCCTGATTTACACGAAGATTTGGTGACTCTTGAGATGATAAAAGACGTGAAAGTAGAAGAAGGAAAAGTAGCTTTTACAGTTGTTTTGACTACTCCAGCTTGTCCGTTGAAAGAAAAAATTAAAGGCGATTGTTTAGATGCCATAGCGACAACTTTATCACCAGACCTGGAGGTAGAGATAGAAATGACGGCAGAGGTAACAACAAATCCAAACGATTTGAGTGGGGCTATTCCTGACATTAAAAACATTATCGCAATATCTTCGGGAAAAGGAGGTGTTGGAAAATCAACGGTAGCGTCAAATTTAGCGATAGCATTGGCTAAATCGGGAGCAAAAGTTGGTTTGATAGATGCAGATATTTTTGGACCATCTGTTCCGACAATGTTTGATGTCGAAGACGCACGACCAGGGACAGTCGAAGAAGATGGCAAAACATTTGTTTTGCCGATTAATAAATACGGTGTTAAATTGATATCTATCGGTTTTTTATCTCCTCCAGACCAAGCAATTGTTTGGCGTGGACCAATGGCAAGTTCAGCTTTACGTCAGTTTATTGGTGATGTAAAATGGGGAGAATTAGATTATTTATTGATTGATTTGCCACCAGGAACAAGTGATATTCATTTGACATTGGTACAAGCAGTTGCTTTGACGGGTGCTGTTGTGGTTACAACACCGCAAAAAGTAGCTTTAGCAGATACGCAAAAAGGTTTAGCGATGTTTAATCAAGCACAAATCAACGTGCCGATATTGGGCGTTGTTGAAAATATGGCATATTTCACACCAGAAGAATTACCCGAAAATAAATATTATATTTTTGGAAAAGACGGAGGAAAAACGTTTGCTCAAAAGCATAACGTACCTTTGTTGGGAGAGATTCCTTTGGTGCAAAGCATCCGTGAAGGAGGAGATTTGGGGTCACCAATTGCTTTAGGAGAGAGCCCGACAGCAGAGGCTTTTGGTACATTGGCTGAAAATGTAGCGCAACAAGTGGCGATTAGAAACGCAACCCAAGAAAAGACTACGCCACTCGAAATGAACAGCTAAGAAGAATTAATGCCCTTTAAATTACTAAATGCAAAGAGGATTTGTTATTTTAGTATTTCAAGACTATGGAAGATACATTATTACAACGAGTAGAAAAAGCAATTGACACCATTCGTCCTTATTTACAAGACGACGGTGGCGATGTGCGAGTTGTTGAAATTACTAACGATAAAAAGGTGATTTTAGAATTAGTTGGTGCTTGTTCTTCTTGTCCGATGTCACCAAGTACAATGAAAGCGGGCTTAGAAGAAGCCATTATGCGACTTGTACCTGAAATCACTTTAGTCGAAGCTATCAATTTAACTACAGCAAAGTAATATGAGTTTTTTAAATGTTCTCACAGGCAACTCTTGGAAAGGAGTTGGTTTTCATTTTTTATTGATTATTACGGTCGGTTTTGGCTTGATTTGGTATTTCTTTAATGGGTATTTACCAACAGAAACACGCCACGGAGAAGGGATAAATATGCCGTCTATCGAAAATATGCCTTACCAACAAGCAAAAGCTGTTCTTGAAGAACAAGGCTTAGAAATAATGGTGAGAGATACCGTTTATAGCCCCAAACACGTAAGGTCAGGTATTGTAATGCAATTGCCTAAGGCGAATAAAGAAGTGAAGTTGGGAAGAAAAGTTTACGTTGATATCAATAAAACGAGTAAACCAACCGTTACATTAACTAAAGCACAATGCCAAGAAGGTGGTGGGTTGTTATTGACCGATGTTGGTACGGCAAAAATCACTGCTCGTAATTTAGAGTTAGTTCCTAAAGTAATTTTGGTAAACAAGTCGTTTAAGAATTTTGTTTATCAAGCCAAAATTAATGGTAAACCGATAAAAGAAGGAATGAAAATTCCGATTGGAACAACCATCGTTTTAATCACGGGTAACGGTAAATAACTGATTTCAGCACTTGTCTTTTTTGTTTATTGAAATACATTCTTATGACAAGACTTATTCTTCTACTGACTTTATCTTTTGTTACGCAAGTATTGTTTGCTCAACAAGAAGTGGCATTGTCTCCGTATGCTGATTATTCTAATTTCAGAATAAAAAAAGCAGAACAGATTATTGATACACTCAACTTACCTTTTCTTGAAGATTTTTCTTCTTACACGGGCAACCCCGATACAGTAAAGTTTTACAATCAAGGCGGTGTATTTATTAACAACAATTATGGCGTAAACAACCGTTCAAGAAATGTAGCTACATTTGATGGTTTAGACGCATTGGGCATTCCTTACGAACAAATACCTGCGGGAGGAAACCCGAACACGATAAACAACGGAAAAGCTGACTATTTGGTTTCTAAGCCGATAAACTTAGATGGACTAACCTCGGCAGATAAGGTGGTCTTTAGTTTTTGGTGGCAAAAAGGAAGTGTTTCTTCGGTCTTAGCACCAGAGTTGGCAGAGGGTGATAGTTTGAAATTATTTTTCCTAGATAAAGACAGTACGTGGGTAAAAGTTTGGCCTACCGGAGCATCGAAAACAAAGGTGATTAACACGGTTGCAGGAGCAGATTTTCAGTCAGATTCTCTTCAGCTAAATACCGCCTTGTTCTTACACAAAGGCTTTCAATTTATGTTTGAATCACACGGTTCGTTGACAGGTAATTTTGATGTGTGGAATATCAATCATATTTATTTAAACTCGTTACGCAACACGCAATACACCAACGATTATGCTTTTGGAGGTGCGTTGCCTTCTTTATTGAAGAATTACCGTGCAATGCCTTACGAGCAATTTATGGTAGATATACCGAATGAATTAGCCGATAATGTTGTGGGGACTTTTTACAACGCAAACGATATAAGTAACATTATCAAAGACTCATTTTACATTTTGCGAGATACCGTCAGTGGACTGGAATTAGAAAAGATAATGTCCAATTTTGATACAGGCATACCTGGAGCGATTATCATACCTTCTTTAGGTAGTTTTGATGCGACATACACACCAAACAAAACACAAATAGAAACAGTTTTAAATAGCTTTACACCGACAGATGACGTGGTTGTACTCAGTTTAGAGATGAATGCTGAACGTATAGATTTGATTGACACGAACAACTCTCAAACGACTTACGCTGTTTTGGATAATTATTATGCTTATGATGATGGTACCGCAGAAACTGGTTTTGGGATTATTGGTACAGGAGGAATGGCTTGTAAGTTTAATCTAAACATAGCATCAGAGCTCAAATCATTGGACTTAAGTTTTGTGCGAAATGGCGTTGATAATAGTGGGGCAACGATAAATTTAAAGGTTTGGAAAAGCATCAAAGGAGTAGATGGAGCGACAGAAACAGTTGCTTTAATTACAACAAGAGTGTCTGTTATTTTAGATGATTTTAAGTTAAATAAGTTTTACAACTACCAATTTAGTACGCCTGTATTGTTAAACGCTGGGACTTTTTATGTAGGTTGGGAGCAAATAAATATCGCCAGTCGTTATGTGATTGGGTTAGATAAAAGTCAAAACCGAATGGATAAAGTGTATGCTTTTAAGGATGGTGCGTGGGGACAAGATTTTGCAGGTACAGAAGGAACGGTGATGATGCGTCCGTATTTTGGCGATAAAAATGGCGTAAATGCCCTTTTTGAATTTACCGAACAAAAAACTTTTGAGATTTACCCTAATCCTGCCAATAAGCAATTGACAATTGTTTACGAAATGGATAAGGTAACAGCGCTTACTATTTTTAATTTAAACGGTGGTATAGTAAAACAAGTTGAGCCAACTAAAGAGCTATCTATCGAAGAGCTAAACCAAGGTGTTTACATTTTACAATTACAAACAGAAGAAGGGTTGTTACACCATCGCTTTGTGAAATTGTAGTTTTTATCGGTCAGATGGCTTGAACCAATAGTAAAAGTTTTTTTGTTTAAACAAACTTATAGGTAGTCTTTTCGTATATTGTTTGGTATAACAAATTAAACTATTATGAAAAAAGGGATTTTAATGGCGTTCATCGCTATCGTTTTAATTGGAGGTGTTTTAATGCTCCTAAAAAAAGAGGTAAAGGTTACTCGTTCGATAACAATTGACGCACCTATCGAAAAAGTGAGTGAACAAATCACACATTTTAAGAATTTTGTAAAATGGAGTCCTTGGGCAGATATTGACCCTAAGATGGAAAAAATATTTTCTGGTGAAGATGGTAAAGTAGGTGCCAAATATGCTTGGTCAGGTAATGATGAGGTCGGTATTGGTTCACAAGAGATGGTATCCATTTCAAAGGAACGAATTGTAACTAAACTGGTGTTTGAAAAACCTTTTGAGAGTGAAAGTGAAGTTTATTACGAATTGTCAGAACAAGAGAATAAAACCAATATTAACTGGGGATATAAGGGAGAAATGGCAATGTTAATGACTTTATTTATTGATATGGACGATATGTTAGGTACGATGTATGAAAAAGGGCTAGCGAACCTAAAGTCAGTGTGTGAGAATAAATAACCAACAGCAAAAAAACAGCTTTATTCACAAGAAATAAATTATCGTTGAAGAGAATATTAGACGTCAACGATTTGGTGGACTCATTACGTATTGAACGACACTATCAAGAAAAGCAAAAGCACTGAAAAGGCTAACCCCAAGTCAATTTATCAGAGAGATAAAAATGATGTACGCATAGCTTTTAATTGTTGTTCAAACAAACTTATAACCAAAACCTTCGTATATTGTTTGGTGTAACAAATTAAATGATGATGAAAAAAACAGTACTTTCTATTTTAGCGACAGCTTTTGTTGTCAGCTCTTATGCTCAAAACGTGACTATTCCAGATGACAATTTTAAAACTTGTTTATTAACACACGCCAACCTAAACACCGTTGATGACGGAGAAATATCAGAAGCCGAAGCGAGTGTTTATACAGGTTCTATTGTATGCAAGGACAAAGGCATTAAAGACTTAACAGGTATATCGTACTTCACTAAAATAGATAAATTAGGTATTAGAGATAATCAACTAACTACCTTAGATATCAGTAGTAATACTCTTTTAACTAATTTAGGATGTAAAAATAATTCCCTTAACGACTTGAATATTGCTAATGGAAATAATGTAGTATTATTGAAAATTAACGCTATAGGAAATCCTAACTTAACGTGTATAGAGGTTGATGATGTCACAGCAATAGCAGCAGGTTGGCAAAAAGATATTACGGCGAGTTATAGTGAAGATTGTTCTTCTACAACAGGGCTGTTTTCATCAACTGAGCAAACAGATTTTTCAATATTTCCGAATCCAGTAAGTAACCAAGTTACGCTTGATTTTGATATTACTACTGTAAATAAAATAACAGTATTAGATGTGAATGGAAACACAGTAAAAATGATAGAAGTAGGTACTTCTATTAATGTGAGTGAATTAGCAAAAGGGGTTTATGTTTTACAGTTACAAACAAATAGCGGTATTCTTCACAGCCGTTTTGTAAAAGAATAAACAAGTTTTATTTATTTTTGAAGCCACTCTGTAAACAGAGTGGCTTTTTTGTTTTTATAAGTGTAATTACGAAGCGTACAGACGTTAGAAAATCTACCAGTTATCTGTTTTCGGTCGTTTTACAAAGGCATAGGGATAGAGACGGCATCCTTTTGTCAAAAGTAGGCAACTGTTTTGTTTCGTTACAACTACTCTTTATAAAGGAAAGTAGAAAGACAAGTTGTTACCGACAAAAGATATAGTCGAAAGCCCGACCTCTTGCTGAGTTTATACCGACTATCTTCCTTTCTATCGGTATTTTTAATGTTTGGCGATGAAAAAAACAGTCCATCACAAAAGGGGGATGCTCCAAATAAATAGAACGTATTACTTATTTCTTTACTACCATAAAATGGTCTAAGAAGTCTTTTCTATTGGCGTCTAAAGTGAAATCCTCAACCGTGATGGTGGATGCTAATGTGCCTTTTTGGTCGGCAAGTTTGTTGCGGTTACGACGGTTCATTATGTCGTAAGGGATTTTTAATATAAATGAAGGAATCAAATATTCTAATTTGAAGATGTCAAATCGCATCACTTTACCGACAGATTTACGGTTTTCTTCGAAATATTCCATCATACGGGCACTTCCACAAATCCCCGTACACTCGACGTTATCAAACTGCTTTTCTAATAAGGTTTTTAAACCTGTGCGTGAGTATTCGCGAATATGCCACGGGTTTCTTGCCAATCGCATATCAACATTGGGCGTGGTGATAATCGCCGTTCCGCCTGGTTTTAATACACGTTTTATCTCTTTTACAAATTCGGTGTCGTCTTTAATGTGTTCGATAACGTGAAAAGTAATGACGGTATCCATCGAATTGTCAGGGATATTAGCGAAAGGTGGCACGCTTTGGTAAGAGAATTTACTGTCAGGGTATTTTTCGGTGTGCTCCTTAATTAAACCTTCGTTTTTGTCGATTCCTGTATAATGGTCGGCAGAATTGACCAAAATTTCTAAACCACGACCTGTTCCACAACCGACTTCTAATAAATTGCCTTTGGCGTATTGCTCGGAAGAAACATAACCAAAAAACAAACGTTGGTGGACAGGGTTGTCTGAAACCAATTCGGAAGATGCAATTTCGCTTGTATAGACAGCCATAAGGGGATAATTTGAATAAGTTGCTTGCTCTGAAGAGCGTATTCGCTCGTGAGTTCGTAATATATCAACGAAATTAGCCAAAAATGAAGAATAAAACGGTTAAATTGCAACATATTTGACTTAGAATTTAAGGTATGTCGCACCCACAAACACCTACGGATTTTGTATTTGGAATGCAATCTGTAAAAGAAACGTTACTTTCATCAAAAGAAATTGAACGTGTATATATTCAAAAGAACACAAAAAGCGATGCCATTCGTGATATTTTGGCGTTGGCTCGTGAACGAAAAGTAGAGGTTTGGCAAGTGCCTGTCGAAAAATTGAATCGAATTACTCGCAAAAATCATCAAGGCGTGATTTGTTATATTTCTCCAATTCATTATGTGGATATTGAGAATGTTATCGCTTCAACTTTTGAAAAGGGCGAAAACCCATTAATCATCGTTTTAGACGAAGTGACCGATGTGAGAAATTTTGGTGCTATCGTCAGAACTGCCGAATGTGCAGGTGCTCACGCGGTATTGTTTCCCGAAAAAGGAAGTGCAAGAATTGGTAGTGATGCGATGAAAACAAGTTCGGGTGCGTTGAACCATATGCCTATTTGCCGAACTAAAAACTTGGTTAAAAGCTTAAAGATATTGAAAGAAAGTGGGCTTGCGTTAATTGCGTGTTCGGAAAAAGGAACGGATACGGTTTTTGATGTGGATATGTCAGGGCCAACGGCTATCATTATGGGTTCTGAAGAGCGTGGAATTAAAATTGACCATATCGCTCAAGCAGACCATTTTGCTAAAATACCTATGCTAGGACAGATTCAGTCGATGAATGTTGGTGTGGCAATGGGGATTATTACTTTCGAGGCTATCCGTCAAAGAAGCCTTTAATTACTCTATAAATTTATCAGTGTGTACGGAATAAAAGAATACATTAGTCGAGGTTCGTTGTTTGCCAATAACAATTTACGCCCTGGGAAAAAGAAGTTAGCTACGCTAATGATTTATGCGACCGATTTGTGTGATTCTGCGTGTAAGCATTGTTTGATTTGGGCAAAAAGACCCCCTAAACATTTGTCTTTTGAGAAGTTTGTCGAGGTGATGAAAAGTGATTGTGTTACCAAAAACACAATGGTTGGCTTGGAAGGTGGGGAGTTTTTATTGCATCCTGAGTGGGAGAAAATAATGAACTGGCTGACGGAAAATCATCCTAATTTTGATTTGCTTTCTAATTGTCTGAAACCTGATAAGTTAATTGAGGCGGTTAAAAAATATACGCCCAAACACCTTTACATTTCATTGGACGGAGACAAAGACACGTACCATTATATGCGTGGAAAAGATGGCTATGATAGTGTGTTGAAAGTAATCAAGGCATTGAAAGATATTGTGCCTATTTCGACTATGTTTACTTTGTCGCCTTACAATAATTTTGACGATATGAAACACGTGGCAGAAGTTTGTAAGCGTGAGGGTGTAGATATGCGTGTGGGTGTTTATAATGATATTGCATTTTTTGATACCAAAGATAAGGCACACGAAAACGAAGTAGGAACAAAAAAGACAGATGACGTTTTAAATTTTAAGGCAATCAAAAACGAAAAAGAAGAAATTCTTGCTCGTAATGCGGCCTTGAATGAGGCTGAAGAGACTGATATTTCTAAACCAAAACACAACGAAAACGCAACGACTTTAGAGAATTTTAAAGAATCTATTCCTCAAGAAATAAAAGAGTTTGGTGAAAATTATGATTTTTTAATCTTGTATGATGAATGGCGTAAGAAAAAGCTGAAATTGAACTGTTATTCTATTCTTGATAGCTTAGTTATTTTACCAAATGGAGATGTGCCTATCTGTCAAAATCTCGACCTAAAATTAGGGAACGTCAATAAACAAAGTCTTGACGAGGTGTTTAACGGAAAAGAAACACAAGAAATTCACAAAGAATACGTGCATAATTGCAACCAATGTTGGATAAATTTTCATCGAAAATATGATGTTATTTTATACAGAAACTTAGAAAAGTTTTTCCCTAAAATGCTGACTAAAAAACTATTTGGTTATTACCAATGGACAGACGATGCAACAATGACCTACCAGAAATTGATGGACAAAATGGAAGATACTTATAAGTAATGTATAGACTGTTATTAATTATATCGCTATTATTTAGTCTGGCTCGTTTTTCTTTCGGTCAATCAACAGGCGTGACTTTACACACGACCGACACGAAAATCGACACCAATTATATTCAAGATTTGACAGATAAATTGGTGATACGAAGCTTCTTTAAAACGAAGTCTAATTCGTTAGATTTCAAGAGCGGGAAAACAAAACTTATTTACAAACCAAACCCATCTACCAATATGGGAGTTGGCTTTAATTATGATTGGTTGGGTGTTAATGTGGCTTTTAAATTACCAAAAAACAAAGCTGAGCAAGAGAAATACGGAAAAACAAAGTCTCTCGATATACAAGCAAATATGTATATGAGAAAATATGTAGTCGATTTTTCTTATATCAAATACAGAGGATATTATTTACAAGATAATTTAGAGAATATAAACGGAAAGAAACGGGACAGTATTTTTCAGAATAGCAGTTTACGAACACATAGTTTAGCTATGAGTGTTAATTATATATTTAATAATAAAAGGTTTTCTTATCGTGCAGCCTTTCTACAAAATGAGAAACAATTAAAGAGTGCAGGAACAGCTTTTGTCGGCGGTTATGTTTCATCGATAGGGTTTGCTTCAAAAGACAGTTTAATACCCCAACACCAACTCGAAAAATTTCAGGAAATAGCGAATATATCAAGAGGTCGGTCTTTACAAATTGGAGGACAGGGAGGGTATGCGCATACCTTTGTTTGGCGGCATTTTTATTTCACTCTTTCAGGAGGGATTGGTTTAGGATTGGAACGTAGAAAGTTTTTTAAGCACGATGATAACGTGTTAGTTGCTAAATATGGCATCGCTCCTCACGCTCAAGTTAAGGGTGCGATTGGTTATAACTCTCACAACCTCACTATAGGTTTTCAGGGCGTGACAGACGGTTATTTAGTCGGACAGTCAGGAGATAATGAGGTTGCGTATAACTTTGGTAGTTTCCGTTTGTTTGGTGCTTACCGAATAAATGCACCAAAACAAATCCATTTTTTGAAAAAACTGAAGCCTTTTGGTCGTAAATAGAACTGTCGATTTCAAAAGAAATAGGAATGTTTAAATCCCTATAAAACCGAATATTAATAGCCAAAAAAACATATTCTATTCTATTCCCCCTTTTCAATAGTTCAGCTTATAAATAGAAGCTGATTATTTTTAAGTGAGTTTTAGTTACAGAAGTTAAATGTGTTATTCTTTGTAATTACCTTCATTTTACATTTCTTGACTATA
>CBDCZI010000021.1:0-174647 GCA_965224495.1 Cytophagales bacterium
GGTAAGCTTTTTTGTGTAGCAATCCTTTAAGTCATTTGATTGGAAGTGTAAATCAATTACTTTGTTGGTGATTTTTTCAGCCATTTTTCTAAAACCAGTCAATTTACCACCAGCGATAGTTAATAAGCCATTGTCCTCTTCAAAAATATCGTGTTTTCTTGATATTTCAGAAGGCTTTTTACCTTTTTCGTAAATCAATGGACGCACACCAACCCAACGGCTTAAAATGTCATTTTCTTCTAAATTTAGGTGAGGAAACATGTTGTTTACTGCCTTCATTAAGTAGGTAATATCTTCTTGTGTTACTGTTAGGTCTTTGATGTCTCCTTTGTAAAATGTATCTGTAGTTCCTAAATAGGTGCAGTTTTCATCAGGAATAGCGAAAACCATTCGTTTATCTGGTGTGTCAAAATAGACGGCTTCTGATAGGGGTAAACGTTCGTTTGGAAAGACTAAATGCACTCCTTTCGAAGGGCTCATTCTTTTTGTGATATTGTTTTTAGAATTGTTAAATTGGTCTGCCCAAGCACCAGTAGCATTGATCACGCATTTTGCTTTTACAGTAATTTTTTCATTTGTGAAAAAATCTTCCGCCACAATACCATTAACTTTTCCGTTTTCAGTTAATAACTTAGTAACCTTTGTTTGGTTAATCGCTTTTCCTCCTAGCTCGACACCTTTTTTGATGTTTTCTATTGTCAAACGAGCATCGTTTGTTTGAAACTCATAATATTGAATTCCACCTAACAAATCTTCTGATTTAATAAACGGAATGGAAGCCTTGATTTCGTCTTTTGAGTGACTGATGTGTCTGAATTTTTTCGGCACTTTAGCCAAACGTTCATAAATCCACAAAGCCAAACCTAATTGAAACTTAGAAAAATTACCTCCTTTAACTGCAGGGACAACTACTTTTTTAGGGTAAGTAAGGTGTCTTGCAATGTGTTGTACGATTGTTCTTTCTTTTCCTGTATCGCTAACCACCTTAAATTGCCACTGTTTCAAATACCTCAGTCCTCCGTGTATTAAGCGTGTTGAACGAGATGAAGTCCCTTCTGAAAAATCTTGTTTTTCGATCAGACAACATGACAAACCACGGGATTGTGCATCGACTAAAATTCCAGCACCAGTAATTCCGCCACCGATAATTAATAAATCAAATTCTTGTTCTTGAATAGACTTTAAAGTCGCTGTACGGTTGGAAGAAGAGAATTTCATAACAGTTATTTTAAAATAGTTTCAGTCACAAATTTAAGTACAATTGTGCGTTAAACTTAGTATTTTTTCATTTTTAAGAAAATGATTAAATAGATATAGAATATGAAGAGTCTAGTGATAGGAGGTTTAGTGTTTCTGTTAACCGTGTCAGTTTCTTGTGAAAAGAAAGAAGGAAGCAGAAAAGAAAGTCATTCTCTTTGATATGATGATTAAGATAGCTGAAGAAGAGTTTAAAATTCCTATTAGAAAAAAGTACTCTCCCGAACAATCAACCAATTCAAAGAAGAAAAACAAGAAAGCCTAACAGCTACTTGTGAATTGTTCGGGATAGGTAGAGAAGTTTACTATAGGTCAATTAAAACTCAAAAAGTAAGCCGAGAAACTGCCACCAAAGTCATTGAAATCGTACGTAAGGTTCGTTTAAGACAGCCGAAGGTTGGTACGAGAAAGCTCTATAATATGTGTCTTGTCGAATTTAAAGCACTAAAAGTAGGTAGAGATAGGTTGTTCAAAATACTTAAAGCTAATCATATGTTAATAAAACCAAAGCGTCAATATCATATCACCACTGATTCACACCATCGTTTCCATAAACATAAAAATATAGTGATTGACTATCCTTCGACCTGAGCAAGTTTGGGTCTCTGACATCACTTATATAGGAGAGAGAAGCAACCCTATGTATTTAGCATTAGTGACGGATGCTTATTCGAAAAAGATAATGGGTTATGATGTCTCTGATACTTTAAATGCTTCTGGCTCTATTAGAGCCTTAGAAATGGCGATTAACCAACGAAAGTATCTTAGTGAAGATTTAATTCATCATTCAGATAGAGGGTTACAATATTGTGGTAATGATTATCAAGAAGTACTACAAGAGTGTAATATTAAATGCAGTATGACAGAAAAATATGCCCCCTATGAAAACGCTGTTGCAGAACGAATAAATGGTATATTAAAACAGGAGTTTATACTGGGGGTGAAACTTAAGGATATCTATTTAATGACAAAATTGATAGATGAGTCTATTCTTAGTTATAACCAAGAGCGCCTTCATTATTCTAACTACTACAAAACTCCAGAGGAGATGCATCAACAGAGAAAAATAAAAATGAGAACTTATAAAAACAGTAAAAATAGCATCACTGTTTCCAATGATGCTATCTAATTAATTATTATACTTGTAAAATATGTAACGCTATTTCAGGACGAGACATTAAAATTTTAGATTACTTTAAAAGAGTGTTATTCAAGTAAGTGAAAGGTCACAAGAGGAGGGATGATAAAATACAGTTTAATATTTGACGCTTGTTTGTTGAAAAATGGAAATTAAAGCGTTATTTTTGAAGATTGAAAAGTAATACAGCGAACAATAAGTAGTGACGTGATTTTACTTTTTTTAAACGGAAATATTAAGAAAGGGCAATTGCCTGATAAACATTAAGATATAGATATGGCTGAAATCGTACAAATGCCAAAGATGAGCGATACAATGGAAGAAGGGACTATCGCTGTCTGGCATAAAAAAGTTGGAGACACAGTAGAGTCGGGTGAGTTGATGGCTGAAATCGAAACGGATAAGGCTACAATGGAATACGAATCATACAATGATGGTGTCGTGTTGTATTTAGGAGCTGCCGAAGGAGAAGCTGTAGTTGTTAATGGTGTTTTAGCGATTGTAGGAGAGGCAGGAGAAGATTTCTCTGCTTTATTAGCAAGTGCGACAGGAGCTAGTGCTCCCGTAACTGAGGTTACAGAAGTCGTTGCAGCACCTGTTGCCGAAGCGGTAGACGTTTCAGGTATAAATGCTGAACTTGTTCGTATGCCAAAAATGAGCGATACGATGGAGGAAGGTACGATTGCTGTTTGGCATAAAAAAGTTGGTGATACAGTGGAATCTGGCGAATTGATGGCTGAGGTTGAAACGGATAAAGCAACAATGGAATACGAATCATACAATGATGGTGTCGTATTGTATTTAGGAGTTGAAGAAGGTGGGGCAGTAGCTGTTGATGGCGTAATGGCTATCGTTGGTGAAGCAGGAGCTGATTTTGAAACTTTATTGAAAGCAGAAAGTGCAGTAGTAGCACCCGTAGCTGAAGCACCAAAGGTAGAAGTACCAAAAGCACCTGTTAGTACACCAGCAGTTGTTGCTCCAGTAGTTACAGCATCGGCTTCAAACGAAAGAGTGAAAGCATCTCCATTGGCTAAGAAATTAGCTTCGGATAAAGGGTTTGATATTTCTCAAATAAAAGGAACAGGACCAAATGGTCGCGTGATAAAAGTAGATGTTGAAGGGTTTACACCATCAGCAGCTGCAGCGACGGCTAGTCAAGCGGTTTCTGTTATGGGACAAGAGTCTTTTGAAGACATGAAATTGACTCAAATGAGAAAAGTAATTGCTCGTCGTCTTTCGGAAAGTAAATTTAGCGCACCTCATTTCTATATCACAATGGATATTGATATGGATAACGCAATAGCTTCTCGTAAGAGTATGAATACAATGGAAGACGTCAAAGTTTCTTTCAATGACTTAGTGGTGAAAGCTACGGCAGGAGCATTGAAAAAGCATCCTGGTGTTAACTCAATGTGGTTGGGAGATAAAATAAGAATCAATCATCATGTACATGTTGGTGTAGCTATTGCTACAGCAGACGGGTTGTTTGTTCCGAAATTACCTTTTACCGATTCAATGTCTCTTTCGCAGATTTCTGCGTCAGTAAGAGAGTTGGCTGGAAAGGCAAAAAATAATAAATTAACACCTGCAGAAATGGAAGGTTCTACTTTCACTATTTCTAACTTAGGTATGTTTGGTATTGAAGAGTTTACTGCAATTGTAAACCCTCCATCGACTTGTATTTTAGCAATTGGTGGGATTAAACAAGTTCCTGTTGTGAAAAATGGAGAGGTTGTTCCTGGTAACGTAATGAAAGTAACACTTTCTTGCGATCACAGAGCAGTTGATGGAGCAGTAGGCGCATCGTTCTTACAAACTTTTAAAGAATTGTTAGAAGACCCAATTAGATTATTAGTTTAATTGAAGTCGATTTAACACAAAACCTACAAGTACTTGTTGCTTGTAGGTTTTTTTGTGGACTATAAAGAACAAAAAAAAGCCACTTCATTTTGAAGTGGCTTTTTTTTAAGACAAACCTAACTAACCTTATGTACTAACAAATCGGTCAGATAAATAAGTTGTCCAATCACTGTCTGCTTTGTGTTCTTGACAAGCTGAAATGAAATCTTCAAAACGAATAGCTTTAAATCTATCTTTAGGGTTGATTAATAAAGCAGCGTAATCTTTACAAGTTTGTGTAAAACGAGCATTTCCTTCAGGTGAAATTACCAATGAAGTAAAACGGCTGTATTTTTCGGCATCTTTAAACAAGATACGTTCACCTAAAAGTTGAGTTTTCCAAAGTTGGCGGAAAGTGTCATCAGCTAATGATCCAATTGTTTCTACTTCAAAAATACCACAATTAGTAGTCACTAAGTTGTACCTCGATTTAGCATCTTTTAAAGCCAAGGCTTCTTTCGAATTAGCTTTCAGCTTAAAATTATTTTCTGTGTAATTGATAGAAATCCCTAAGACGCAATTTTTCTTCAAAATATCGGTGTATTCAACAAATACATCAAATACAGTCTCATCATCAAGGTACCTATTGGTAGGAGATGGCGCATAGGCAAAATCAATTTTGCTAATGGTATCTATTTTGGTAACTAAAAATTGATTAAGAACTACTTGAGCTAGTTTCAAATCCTTTTTTAAAGGAGCAAAGAAATTAAAAGCAACAGACCCGCTGTTTAACATGTTGGCATAAACTACCTTGTCGTAGTCAGGGAAACGATTTGTCACTTCTTTAAAAGTGTCTTTATAGAAATTTAATCCTTTTTCAGCATCTGATTTCGTTAAATAATTACCGAAAACATCGTATGTTACATCTAAGACTTCAGCTCTGTATGTTGATTGTTGCAACCTTGCTTTAGCTAAAAAACCTGAGCGATCTCTGACTTTATCTTTTGAATATTGTTTACCTATTTCTTGTCCCATAATTGTCTTGAAAAAACGTAAATACAAAGGTATTAAATAAAAAAGTTAGAATAGCCCTCTTTAATAGATTGATTGGTATTTAATTTTATTAAAAGTGTTGAATTAGACTTTGTTCAACATTTTCATCGTTGCCATTACAGCAGCTGCTTGTTGATCACTTTCTAACCCTCTTGTTTTAAACTCTAAACCATTACCATTTTCCCAAGTGATAATCGTTTCTACCAAAGCGTCAGTTCTACCTCCTGGTGGAATAGTGATTTTGTAATTTTTCAACACCGGGAGTGTAACACCAAAAGAAGAATATACGGCTGATACAGCCTTCATAAATGCATCGTATTGACCATCTCCAGTAGCTGTTTCTTCAAATTCTTTTCCGTCAATACTTATTTTTACTGTTGTAACAGGCTTTAAGTTGTGTACGTGAATAGAGTAGTAGTTTAATAATTTCACTTTCTCTGTCGCTATATCGCTACCGATTACATCAGAAATGATATAAGGTAAATCATCTTTGGTGATACTTGCTTTTTTGTCACCTAATTCGACAACACGTTGCGTTACTTTCGCCATGTTTTCAGGAGAAAGAACAATACCTAAATCTTCTAAATTCTTTTTAACACTTGCTTTTCCTGAAGTTTTGCCTAAAGCGTACTCCATCTTTCTCCCAAAACGCTCGGGAGCAAGTTTGTTTCTATATAAATCACCTTTTTCATCACCGTCTGCATGTACGCCACAAGCTTGTGTAAATACATAGTCTCCAACCAATGGTTTGTTTTGAGGTGTGCTGATTCCTGAAAACACTTCGACCATACGAGAAACGTGGTTGAGCGTTTTTTCATCTACATTGGTTTCAAAATATAAATGATCGTGTAAACCGATAACACTTGCCAAAGGCGTGTTTCCTGTACGTTCTCCTAAACCGTTGACCGTACAGTGTAAGCCGTTGATTCCAGCTTTTATAGCAGCAAAAGTGTTGCCTACAGCCAAGTCATAATCATTATGAAGATGTGAATCAAAGTGTAAGTTGGGGTATTTGTCTTTTACTTCGTTTAAAAATAAAGTAATTGTATCAGGGTTAAGAATACCTAAGGTGTCAGGCAACATAAACCTTTTTATCGTTGTGTCTTTTAATGCGTCAAGCATATAGAAAACAAATTCTTTCGAATTTATCATTCCGTTAGACCAATCTTCTAAATAAATATTCGTTTCTATGCCGAGTTCTTTTGCTTGTGCAAGAGATTTTTTTATGTCTGAGATATGTTCGTCAGGTGTTTTCTTGAGTTGTCCTTCTAAATGATTGAGAGAGCCTTTTGTTAATAAATTGATGACTTTACCACCAGCCTGATTTATCCACTCTAAGGATTTACCACCATCAACAAAACCGAGAATTTCAATTTTATTAAGAACACCATTTTCTTTAGCCCAACCAGTAATGCGTTTTACGGCATCTCTTTCGCCATCGGAAATACGAGCTGAAGCCACTTCGATACGGTCAACTTTTACTTCTTTAAGCAAAATCTTTGCAAGATTCAATTTTTCGGCTGCAGTATAAGCAACTCCTGATGTCTGTTCGCCATCACGGAGCGTAGTATCCATTATCTCAATTCTCATAAAACAAAAATAACTATTTATAGCTTACTAAAAGCATTTAGTTTATGGATTTTGGTTTTAATCCGTGATTTTGAAGCCTAAAACAACGACATCATCGATTTGTTTCAAATTACCTTTCCAATTTTGAAATTCATTATGTAAAAACGTATGTTGCTCTTGCATCGGTAAATGATGAATGGCCAGTAATGTGTTTTTTAATTTTTTGGTCATAAACTTCTTTCCTTCGGGTCCTCCAAACTGATCGACGTAACCGTCGGAGAATAGGTAGATGCAATCCTCTTTTTGTAATTGAATTTCGTGTGTATCGAAACCTTCAAAATAATGGTCTATTCGACTGTCTCCAATAGAAAACCGTGTACCTTTTGTTTCTAATAATTCACCCTTTCGGATAATAAATAGCGGTCTGTAGGCTCCTGCGTATTTCAAGATCATCAGCTCTTTATTGATGCAACAAAGAGCGATGTCCATTCCGTCTTTTGTTTTTCTGTCAATTTGAAATGCTTTTTTTATACCGTTATCTACTTCTGTCAGTACTCTACCAGGATTAATTCGTTGGTTAGATTTTATTTGTTCGTTGAGTAACGAAATACTAATCATAGACATCATTGCACCAGGTACACCGTGTCCTGTACAGTCAGCTGCCGCTAAATAGATATTTCCATTGGTTTGTTTTGAGAAATAATAGAAATCACCACTAATCAAATCTTTTGGAGTGTAGAGCACAAAAGATTCAGGAAACTCTTTTATCATATCCTTTTTAGAGGGTAAGATACTTTCTTGAATACGTTGTGCGTAATTGATACTGGAAGTAATTAACTGGTTCTTTTGTTTAACAAGTTCGTGTTGTTCTTCAATCTCTTGTTGGGTTTTTTCATCTTCTTTCAAAAACTTAATAATTGTTCGGATGATAAGCCCCCCTAACAAAAGAAGAAATAAAGAGAGATAAGCAACTTGTTTTAAAACAGTTTCTCGTGCGTCTCTTATGAATTGATCAAAAGGTAAATCTACTTGTACAATAGATATTACATTTCCGTTAGTGTTTTTGATAGGTGCTAAAGACGATAGCCAATGTCCGTGTTTGTCAACGTAAGGACCAAAGTGTCCGCCTTTCATATATAGTTCGTGGTATTCTTCTGGATGGGTTTTGTATTGATGAAAGTAATACGGTTTGGTAGCTGATGATATACCGAAAAAATATTCGCATGTTCTTTCATTGAATGAAATCGTGTAGATGTCAGATTTTAAATTGTTAAATTGTCTGATTTCTCTCATCTTTTCGGAGTACTTTTTATATACAGCCACTTGTTTATTGGTTGAAATGGCATCTTCCCCTTTGTGGGTTGTGATTAGATATTCCAGTTCATCACCATCAATGACAGAGGCTAGTGTGTTAGCTATTGCTGTAAGCTTTGCGTTCTCGCTGTCACTATAGGAATCTATTTTTAAATGATAAAATGAAAAAGCATAGATAATTAATAATAGCGCATAGGCTAGCAGGACAAGGAAAAGTACACGAGTAACCCCATTTTTTAAGACAGATTTAAAATCAACGCTCATAACTATAGTGGTAAAAATGTTAAAACATTTTTAAATGTAATAAATAGTAAAGAAGAATAATGTCGCTTATAAGACAGAGTGAAGTGAAAGGTTAACCTGTTATTTTCATTCCCAAAACGACCACGTCATCTATTTGTTTAGAACTACCTTTCCATTGTAGGAAATCATTGTGTAAGATCGTTTGTTGTTCTTTCATAGGTAGTTGGTGAATAGCTAATAGTTTTGACTTCAGCTTTTTGGTCATGTATTTTTTCCCTGTTTCACCATTAAATTGATCAACATAACCATCAGAGAACAGGTAGATACAATCACCTATTTCTAATTGGATGTCGTGGCACTTGAAACCTTCAAATGAATCTTTTATTCTTACATCACCAATAGAAAACGGTGTTCCTTTCGTTTCTAAAAGTTCATTGTTTCTGAAGATAAATAGAGGTCTGTGGGCTCCAGCAAACTGTAAAAGTAAGGTGTCTTTATTAATGGAGCATAGAGCGATATCCATTCCGTCCCTTGTCTTTCTATCAATACGAAAAGCTTTTTTGATGTTAGCATCCACTTTGTCTAAAACTGTTCCTGGGCAGGTTGATTTTAGTGCGTTAACCTGTTCGCTAAGTAGCGAAGTGGCAATCATCGACATCATGGCCCCAGGTACACCGTGTCCCGTACAGTCAGCCGCTGCAAAATAAATTGTACCATCGTAGTGTTTTGAGTGAAAATAAAAATCACCACTTACCACATCTTTGGGTGTGTAAAGAATAAATGACTCAGGAAAATCGGCGGTGATGGCATGATGACTTGGTAAAATACCTTCTTGAATACGTTGTGCGTAGGTAATACTTGAAGTAATCACTTTGTTTTTTGCTTGTACAAGTTCAAGCTGAGCCTCTTCGTCTTTTAAAAACTTGATAATAGTACCAATAATCACCGCACCTAAAAGAATCAGAAATAAGGATAAATAAGCTACCTGTGTTAGTACGGTTCTTCGTGTAGATTTAATGAATTTTTCAAAAGGCAAATCAACTTGCACAGTAGAAACTACTTCGCCTTTTCTGTTTTTGATAGGAGCTAAAGACGAAAACCAACTTCCATGGTCGTCTTTGTAAGGACCAAAATGACCACCATTCATGTATAAATCATGGTACTCTTTAGGACAAGAACTGTAGCGATGAAAATAATGTGGTGTGCGAGAAGAGGATAACCCAAAGTAATAGCCTTTTGTCTCTTTATCATAGAATACAGTATATATGTCTGTTTCTAAGTGGTTTAAAAATTTTATTTTGTTAAGTTTCGTGTAGTATTTTGAATAGATAGGGTCTTTTCCTGTCGTTTTTATTGCATCTTTTTCATGCTTCTCTTTAATTAAATTTTCGAGCTCATCTCCTTGAATCATAGAGGATAAAGTGTTGGCAATTGCTGTTAGTTTAGCATTCTCACTTTCTTTGAAGGCATTTATTTTGATGTGATAAAACGAAATAGCATAAGTAGCTAAAAGTAAAATATAACCTAAAAGTATAACGAGTAAAACACGAGTGACTCTGTTTTTTAATACGGACTTAAAATTGACTCCCATAGAAATTATTCGGTGGTGTTAAAAATGAATTGTCTATAAGTTACGGTTTTTATTGAATTTATAGATAAATAAAAAAGAGTTTTATTTATATGCTCTTTGTGTACTTACTTAAAGAGTGTGTTTTTTTACCATCAAAAAAAGGTGTGTTTCCTTCGAATTTATTATATTTAGATAAATAAAATTATGTAACTATGGATATCAAGCAAATTTTTAATAACAATACAGATTGGATAAAAGAAAAGACAAAATCAGACACTACTTTTTTTGATAAATTAGCAAAAGGACAAGCGCCAGAGATATTATATATCGGTTGTTCGGATAGTCGTGTGGTGGCAGAAGAATTGATGGGCTTAGGACCAGGAGAAGTTTTTGTTCATCGAAATATTGCTAATATGGTTCCTTCGTCAGATTTGAGTGCTTTATCTGTTGTCGATTATGCGGTGAAACACCTGAAAGTAAAACACGCAGTGGTGTGTGGGCATTATGGTTGTGGAGGAGTGAAAGCGGCGATGTCGGATACTGATTTAGGTATTCTTAATCCTTGGTTAGACGGTGTAAAAAACGTAATGCGTCATCATCAAACAGAGTTGAATACGATTAAAGATGAAAACTCAAAATACGAACGATTGATAGAGTTAAATGCCATAGAGCAGTGTGAAAATTTATTAAAAATACCAGAAGTTCAAAAAGCAGTAGCTGCGGGGAATTTGAAAATTCACGCATGGGTGTTTGATTTGGCAACAGGGAAGCTAATTGATTTAGGTTTCGGTAAATAATAGACTCACTGTGTCGGCGGGCGATTGGAAAGCATTGTTTAAAGCAACGCAAGAAGGGGATTTGGAGTTGGTTCAATATTATATTCGATTGGGTGTAGATATTAATTACCAACACCCAGAAGTGATGACAACAGCTTTGATTGAAAGTATTCGTAGCGGTCATTTTTGGATAGCAAATTGTTTGTTGAAAAATGGGGCAGACCCTAAACTTAAAGAGGTTTTTGGTGGAGAAACACCACTTTCTCTCGCTGAGTTAAAAGGGAATGAAGAGGTAATTGCTTTATTGAAAAGCTATCTTTGAAAAAATAAGTTGATTTGCGTGTATAAAGTGCGATAGAGTTTGATGAATTTGAATTAAAACACTAAATTCGTGTATTATTAAAAATACCCTTATGTCAAGAGAAGAAATTTTAAAAATTGTTAATTCTGATAAAAAAGGATTTCATATTGGTACACGTTTGATTTTACCCTTCAAGTGTAATATTATCAAATTGATTGCTGACAGTCATATTTTTACCGAATTTGTAGGGAATGAGCATGTGAAAGTATCTCAGTCTAAGTTGAATACCTCGATTTATTTTCGTGATACAGGTCGTTTGAGTCATTTCTCGGGAGGGTATAAAAGCATCAAATTGATTATTACAAGTGAAGAAGAAGATTTGACTATTCGTGAGAATCATCAAAAAATCATTTGTCATATCTTAGATAACCACGAAGTGGAACTTGAGATACCTGGAGAAAATGATTTATTTATTGAATAAATAAACTTTTGTTTATAGAAAAAAGTCTCACGTAGTTAGCTATATGAGACTTTTTTTTTACGCTATTTTCATTACTACTACCACCGATGAATTACAAAGAATACTTAAAAGAAGAAGTCTTTTCGTACGTTGCTCAAGCTGCTGAAGAATTGGGTTACCCAACCTATGTTGTTGGTGGATGGGTGCGTGACCTTATTTTGAAAAGAGATTCAAAAGATATAGATTTTGTCTGTATTGGTAGTGGGGTTACTTTAGCAAAAAAAGTAGCAGAGATAGCAGGGAAGCATGATGGCTTTACTGTTTTTAAGAGTTTTGGTACAGCTATGTTACGTCTTGGTTCTGTGGAAGCAGAGTTTGTTGGAGCAAGAAAAGA
Source organism: Cytophagales bacterium (assembly GCA_965224495.1). Lineage (GTDB taxonomy): Bacteria > Bacteroidota > Bacteroidia > Cytophagales > JAAEPT01 > CBDCZI01. The sequence continues at coordinate 11,915 of CBDCZI010000021.1, forward strand.
ATCTTACCAACGTAATTCAAGAAAGCCAATTGTAGAAGATGGTACGTTGGAAGACGACCAAAATAGAAGAGATTTTTCTATCAATGCAATGGCAATATCATTGAATAAAGCAACTTACGGAGAGTTAGTTGACCCTTTTGGTGGAATGCAAGATTTGAAAGATAAACGAATAGTAACACCGTTAGACCCTGAGATTACTTTTTCAGACGACCCGTTGCGTATGTTGCGTGCCATTCGTTTTTCTTCTCAGTTAGGTTTTGATATTGATCCAGATACTTTTGATGCAATTCAAAAAAATATAGAACGATTAGATATTGTTTCACAAGAACGAAATATCGTAGAAATTAATAAAATAGTGTTGTCTAAAAAACCTTCTTACGGCTTTAATTTGTTGTTTCAATCGGGTATTCTTAAAAAGTTATTACCTGAGATGGTAGCGTTACACGGCGTTGAAAAACGTGACGGAATGACACATAAAGATAATTTTTACCACACCTTACAAGTGTTAGATAACATTTCAGAACATACCGATGATTTGTTTTTACGGTGGTCAGCAATTTTACATGATATCGCAAAACCACCTACCAAACGATTTAATAAAAAGGTAGGCTGGACTTTTCATGGACACGAAGACCGTGGATCTCGTATGGTTGCAGGTATTTTTCGTCGTTTAAAATTACCCTTAGATGACAGAATGAAATATGTGGAGAAGTTAGTTCGTTTGCATTTACGACCAATAGCTTTAGTTAAGGATGTGATTACAGATGCTGCAATCCGTCGTTTATTGTTTGATGCAGGTGATGATGTCGAAGATTTAATGACGCTTTGTCGTGCTGATGTAACGTCTAAAAATGATAACCGAGTAAAACGTTACTTGAAAAATTTTGATGTCGTTGATGAAAAGCTCAAAAGAGTAGAAGAGGAAGATGAGGTCCGTAATTTTCAACCCGTCATTACGGGAGAGGTGATAATGAAAACCTTTGGGTTGCGTCCGAGCCGAATCGTTGGAGAGATTAAAAAAGAAATTCGTGAGGCCATACTTGACGGAAAGATAAAGAATGAATACGCTCAAGCATTTGCTTATTTGTTAGAGGTAGGAGTGAAAAACAAGTTGGAAAAGGAGTAATCTATTTTATTTCAAAATACTTCTTAGAATAAGGTATCTTATTTTAAGAAGTAACGTATAAAAGTATTGAAAAGAACCAATACTTATTTTTACGCTATTTTTTGAATGACTAAACTTCAGGATTTACAGAAACAGTTACAATTAGAGCAAAAAACTCGCCTTGATCTTGAAAGGCAGTTGAATGAAACACAACGCCTTTTGGAGCAGAGTGAGGCTGTAAGTCTGTCTGTTTTAAAGAATCAGAAGCAACAAAGTGATATTCAAGATGAACGTTTTCAGGATATTATCAACCTATCATCCGAAGCTGTCTGGGAATTAGATATCAATGGTAAAACAGTTTATTCAAACACAAAATTATCTGATCTTTTAGGGTTTACTCAAGAGAAAATGAAAAACAAGGTGTTTTTTGACTTTTTGGATAGGGAAGGGCGTGCGTTAGCATTGAAAAATTATATGCTGATAAAAGAAGGAATCGAAAGAGACTTAGATTTTAAATTGATAGATAGATTTGGGAATGAAGTTTGGGTACTCGCTTCAGTAAAACCTAAGTGGGTAAATGATAAAATGATTTCCTTGATTGCTTTATTGACAGATATAACCATTCGTAAAAAGGCGGAGAATGAGGTCAAAGATTTAAAGAATTTTTACCAGGGAGTGTTAAATTCCTTACCTACAGATTTAGCAGTATTAGATACCAATCAAAAATATATTTATGTAAACCCATCGTTTATTAAGAACCCCGAAACACGTGCTTGGGTAATAGGGAAAAGTGACTCTGATTTGGTAGAGCACAAAAAAATGCGAAAGCGTACGGCGTTTAAAAGAGCAAAACATTTTGATTATGTTGTGAAAAACAGAAAAAATATTGAATGGCAAGAGTTTACTTTAATTAAAGGAATAGAGGATTCTCAGCAAAGGAGGTTATCCCCTGTTTTTGATACCGAGGGAGAATTGAAGTACGTGATTAGTTTTGGTGTAGATGTAAACGAACGGATAGCTGCTGAGAAAAAAACGAATTTATTGAAAGAGTTGGTCAATAATTCAACAGAAGGTTTGTTTATTTTAAACTCAAAGGCAATTATCAAGTATTCAAATTTTGTAGCCGAACGGTTATTAGGAGTTACTTTTTTAGAAAATGAAAAAGGAATTAGTCTTTTTTCTTCTGATAACCCATTGATAGAACAATTGAAATGGGGAGGACTGATTGAAACATTAAAACAGCAAAAAGAAGTTGTTCTTGAATTGGAGCGAGATATAGATGGAGAGAACGGGATTTATGAATTGAAACTTACTTATGTAAAGAGAAAAAAAGAGGTGTTTATTGTTGTTTTTTCAAGTGATGTAACCGAACGAAAACGATTTGAAGAGGAGTTAGTCAACGCAAAAATAGTTGCAGAATCAGCCTCTTCGGCAAAGGCTCAGTTTTTGTCAGTGATGAGCCATGAGATAAGAACACCAATGAATGCGGTGATTGGATTGACTCATTTGTTGTTGCAAAACAAACCACGAAATGACCAGAAAGATAATTTACAAACGTTGAAATTTTCCGCTGAAAATTTATTGGCGTTGATTAACGATATTTTAGATTTTAGTAAAATAGATGCAGGGAAAATTGATTTTGAGAATTCAGAATTTGTATTGGAAGATATTGTGAAAGGGCTGTACCATTCATTTCACTTACAAGCCGAAGAGAAAAATATAGAACTTAAGTTCGAAATAGATAAAGAATTACCTAAGGTTTTGGTGGGGGATTCTACCCGTTTAACTCAAATACTAACTAATTTAGTCAGTAATGCAGTGAAGTTTACTGATAAAGGGAGTGTGGAATTGAAAGTTTATGGTGAAAATATTAACGGTGGAAAAATGGAGTTAATAGGATCGGTTACCGATTCGGGAATAGGTATTCCTTTCGAGAAACAGCAACATGTCTTTGAAACATTTACACAAGCGAGTTCGAGTACGACACGGCAATTTGGAGGTACGGGCTTAGGCTTGGCTATCACTAAAAAGTTAATTGACTTACAGCGAGGAGGGATTTCAGTAGTTAGTGAGATTAATAAAGGAACTGTATTTAATTTTTATATACCTTATGCTTACAATCAAAACAAAAAAGAAATAGATGTTGAACGAGGAGTTGTAGCTGATGAGGAGTTGTTTAGTAGTTTAAAAGGTTATAAAGTACTGCTGGTGGAAGATAACCCTGTAAATGTAATGGTAGCAGACCAGTTTTTACAACAATGGGATTTGGAAATAGACCACGCCGAAAATGGGAAACAAGCGATACAAAAACTATCAAAAAACGACTACGATGTAATCTTAATGGATATTCAAATGCCTGTAATGGATGGGTTTACAGCAACTACGGTTATTCGTAAATTAGCGATTTCAGAAAAAAGAGATATTCCAATTGTAGCCCTTACAGCCTCAGCGATGATAGAAGTACAAGAAAAAGTCTTTAAAGTAGGGATGAATGATTTTGTTACCAAGCCATTTAACCCAAGCGAACTTTATACAAAATTAGCTAAACAGGTTAGGAAATAATTAAGTCTTCTTCTTTTTCTTTTTAGCAGCGGGAAATAAAATGTTGTTTAAAATCAATCGGTAAGAAGCTGAGTTGGGGTGTAAAATCAAATCTGTTGGAGGTTCACCTACAAAATGTTGGTAATCTTCAGGATCGTGCCCGCCGTAAAATGTCCAAAAACCTTTGCCGTAAATCCCGTGAATATACTTGGCCTCATTTAACGAACTATTTTCCCCTAAAATAACTACGTCAGATTTGATGAGGTCTTTATTGTAAGCTGTAGATTGCCCCATAAAACCTTTGACCACTTTGGTGTGGTTCTGTGTCAGCATCGTAGGGATTGGGTCCCATTTCGCAGAATAGGTAAACAAGGTAAAGTAATCGTTTGCTTCTGTAACCCCTCTTGTTCGTGGGTTCACGTCAATGTTTGAAAATTCATAAACAGATGGAGCTCGTTCTAAAGTGAAGTTTTTAAATGCAAAAGTTTTAGAGAAATCTAATTTTTGTTGGGCTTGTGGGTCAGCAGGGTCGCCATCAAACATTGGCTCACAAATATCTACACCTTCGGCAGCTAACGCAATGTCGTAAGAATCAGTAGCTGAACACATCGCAAATAAATAACCTCCACCAGCAGTAAAATCACGTATTTTGTGTGCGACTGCGAGTTTTAATTGAGATACTTTAGCGTATCCGTGTTTTTGGGCAGACGCTTCAAACTCTTGTTTTTGTTTGATGTACCACGGTTGGTTACGGTAATGTGCCCAAAATTTACCGTATTGTCCAGTGAAATCTTCGTGATGTAAATGCAACCAATCGTATTTGGTGAGGTCGTCGGCAAGTATTTCATCGTCAAAAATCACTTCGTAAGGAATTTCGGCATAAGTCAAAACCAGAGTAACTGCATCGTCCCAAGGTTGTTTTGATTTTGGAGAATAAACAGCAATTTTCGGTATCTTCTGAAGTTTTACCAAATCCATATTTACCGCAGGGCTGGCTAATTCGTTTGCTATATTGGCATAATGTTGTTCAGAGATAATTTCGTAAGAAACCCCTCTAATGACACATTCACTTTCAAAATCTTTCAGATAAGGAACAGAAAAACTACCTCCACGGTAATTTAAAAGCCAATCAGCCTCTAATCCTTGAGAAATGACCCAATAGGTAATTCCGTAAGCCTTGAGGTGGTTTGTTTGCTTTTCATCCATAGGAATTAGGATACGGTCAGCAAAAGAAAAGGTAGAAAGAAACAGAAAGAGGGTAACAATAAGAATACGCATAGTTTATAAATTTAAAATAAATCAGATGATAAATACCGGTCTCCTCGGTCACAGATAATACAAACCAAAACTCCTTCGTCTAATGTCTCTGCTAATTTCTTGGCGGCACAAACCGAACCACCACTTGACATTCCAGCAAAAACCCCTTCTTTTAGAGCTAATTCCCTTGTCATTTCGGTCGCTTCTTCTGTACTCACTGATATTTTTTTGTCAACACGACTTTCTTCAAAAATAGCAGGTAAATAATCAGGAGACCAACGTCTTATTCCTGGAATACTTGAGCCTTCCGAAGGTTGAGCTCCGACAATCTGTATTGCCGAATTTTGTTCTTTCAAAAAACGAGAAACACCCATAATAGTACCTGTCGTACCCATCGCGCTAACGAAATGCGTGATTTTGTGGTTTGTGTCTTTCCATATTTCAGGACCAGTAGTGCGGTAATGAGCCAAGTAATTGTCAGGGTTAGCGAACTGATTAAGCATTAAGTAGCCTCCTTCTTTTACTTTATTCTCAGCGTAATCTCTTGAGCCTTCAATTGTTAAGTGAGCAGGAGTGAGTGTCACTTTTGCCCCAAAAGCCTCCATTGTTTTTACACGTTCAATTGTACTGTTTTCAGGCATTACCAATTCGATATCCAAATCAAATAAATTGGCTATCATCGCTAACGCAATACCTGTATTTCCACTTGTCGCTTCAATTAATTTGGTGTCAGACTTAATTTCACCTCTATCCAAAGCGCCTTTTATCATACTGTAAGCTGCACGGTCTTTCACACTTCCCCCAGGATTGTTCCCTTCGAGTTTGACAAAAAGTTTAACTTTTGGGTTTGGAATAATGTTTTTTAACTCAACTAATGGGGTATTTCCAATAAAATCTACTAATGTACTCATCTTTCAATTTATTTTGCGTCACTAATTTTAACTTCTGCCTTATGGTAAACTACCGAATCGGCAGGCAGGCTTCGTGTAAGCCAGACACTTCCTCCAATCGTACTATTTTTACCAATTACCGTTTCTCCTCCCAGTATTGTCGCGTTGGCATAAATAACCACGTTATCTTCTATCGTAGGGTGACGTTTTGTACTTGCTAATTCTTTAGAAACGCTCAACGCACCCAAGGTAACTCCTTGGTAAAGTTTTACGCCACGACCAATAATAGAGGTTTCCCCGATAACAATACCTGTCCCATGGTCAATAAAAAAACCAGGAGAAATCTGTGCACCAGGATGAATATCTATCCCTGTTTTTGAATGTACATATTCAGACATTACACGAGGTAAATAAGGAATACCTAAGTTCAAAACAGCATGAGCCAAGCGATGAAAGGCAATAGCATAAAAACCAGGGTAGGTACGAATCACTTCAAACTCATCGACAGCGGCAGGATCTCCTGCTACTAAAGAGGCAACGTCTTGATGAAGCATATCGTAAATCAAGGGGATTTGTATATCAAACAATTCAGAAGTTAACTTACTTGCTGTAATATCTTTTTTAAGTTCCAATGAAGCGACTAATGTTTCAAATTCAAAACGCACTTGGTTAAATGACGCTTCTATTTCTGCCTCACTTTTGTAATGTTTTTTACTCTGTGCAGGAAACAATACGTCCAACAAATCGTTAATAACTTTACAAGCAGAAAATGTACTCGGAAAACTTTTAGACGCCTGGTGGCAATACATTAGTTTACTTAAGAATTCTTTATTCATAGAAAAAGCATTAAATTTAATCTATTCTATTCAACAAAGTAAATGAATAAACACTAAATATTTGATTTATACCAATTTAGTGTTTTATCTGCTAATTACTTGCTCAACGGAACTTAAAGTTAGGAAGAAATAAAATTTTTCCTAACAGAAAAGAACGTTGTTTTATTGTTTCTGTTACCTAATTACTCTATACCCTTGAAGAAGATCTTAAAATATCTTTTAATTAGTAGTTTATCACTACTTTTTATCTTTTGCAACCCTCCAAAAGAGCAAGAAATAGTGGAAGAACCTATTGTTGTAATAAAGGATACAAATTATATTATTCCTAAAGAAGATACGGTATCAAGTAAATTGATAAGGAAAAAATATGCTAAAAAAGTAGCTCGTATAGACGAATATTTTTCAAGGAGACACAAGTGGGGTGGTTTTAATGGCAGTGTGCTTTTTGCTGTAAAAGGACAGGTTGTTTATCAGAAAGTATTTGGTTACCGTAATTTGATAAAGAAAATTCCCTTACAATTAGATGATGCTTTTCAGTTGGCTTCGGTCTCTAAAACCATCACTTCGACGGCTATTTTACAGCTCTATGACAAAGGTTTATTGTCACTTTCGGATACAATTCAACAATTTATCCCAGATTTCCCTGCCAAATACAAAGGAATAACCATCGATTATTTATTGTCACACAAAAGTGGTTTGTTTGAATATTGGCATTTCAATGACAAGGTATGGCGTAAAGGACGGCATTTCTTGACCTACCAACGCTTATTTGATGCGATAAAAGCCAACGAACCAGGTATTAATTTCTATCCAGGTCGTCGGTACAATTACAATAACCTCAACTATATTGTCCTTTCTCGTATTGTAGAAATAGTTTCCAAACAACCTTACGCTACTTATTTAGAAGAAAATATTTTCAAACCATCAGGTATGGTCGACGCTTTTGTTTTTGATGGAAATGACAGTTTAAGTTTGATTAAGCGTAAGGTTATCGGTCATTATTACGGCTCTCGGCAGTACCGATTGGAGTACCCTGATGGGTTGGCAGGAGATAAAGGTATTTTTGCTTCAACAACTGATTTGTTGCGTTTTGATCAAGCGTTAGTTAATGGTTTATTGCTAAAAGACAGTACACTCAAGCTAGCGACTACCAAAAAACACGAACGTTTACATGATTGGGATAATTACGGTTACGGTTGGCGTATTGATGTGACCGAAGGTAAGCCTACGGTTATTCATCATTCGGGATGGTGGAAAGGGTTTAAAACCAAATTTATTCGAGTAGAAGACAATCAAGCGACAATTGTTATCTTGTCTAATCGATTAAAAGCGTCTAATATGTCTAAAAAAGTATTGGTGGAAATGCTTATTGATGAGTAGATTTTTTTATTTTAAAAAAAGAAACTATTTGGAGTATCAAAAATAGATGTTCAAAGTCAGTTCGATTACACCTCAAAAAATAGCATTTTTCACGTATAATCAGCTAACTTGATTATTGAGTAAATACATTTTTATGAAAATCCATATAAGCTACAAAAACCCAATAAGCCATATCTTAGCTATTCGATTGACTTTTGAAGGAGCTGTTCCAAAGAAATTGCAATTGCCCTCGTGGCGACCAGGTCGTTATGAGTTACAGAATTTTGCTCAAAATATAACAAATATTAACTTTTCGGACGGAGAGAGAGCTGTTACGTTTACAAGAAAGACGAAAGACTTATGGGTGACAAAAAAAACACCCAAACGGTTGGTGGTAACTTATGATTATTACGCCAAACAAATGGATGCAGGAGGGACTTGGCTTGATAACGAACAGCTTTATATCAATTTTGTGACTTGTGTTTTACAGCCTTTGGGTTTAGAAAAAAGCGAGATAGAAATAGAGTTAGATGTACCGTTAAATTATAAATTTGCGACTTCGTTGCATCAAGATGGTGTGCATCTATTTGCTAAAGATTACTACGAGTTAGTAGATAGTCCTGTGATTAGTTCCGCAAAACTACAACACCACCGCTACGAACAACGAGGTTGTACTTTTCATCTTTGGGTACAAGGGAAATGTGAACCTGATTTCAAGAAAATGGAAATAGATTTTCGTAAATATGGAGAAGAACAAATCTCATTATTTGGAGAGTTTCCTTGTGAGAACTACCATTATTTATTTCAAATACTTCCCAACAAACATTACCACGGGGTAGAACACAGTCACAGTACAGTCATCTCTTTAGGTCCAGGGAAGGAGTTGAATACAGAAGAAATGCAAACTAATTTATTAGGGATAAGTTCGCACGAACTGTTTCATACGTGGAATGTGTGCCGTATCAAACCCAAAGAGTTTTTGCCTCATTACGATTACAGCAAAGAAAATTATTACGAAACAGGTTATATTACCGAAGGAATAACGACTTATTACGGCGATTATATGTTGGGTCGTTCGGGTGTGTTTGATACCAAAGCCTATTTCAAAGAAATAGATTTGTATTTGAAAAGACATTTTGAAAATGGAGGTCGTTTGTCAAGTTCATTGACAGATTCGTCATTTAAACTTTGGTTAGATGGTTACAAGTTGGGCGTTCCTAACTCGAAAAGTAGCATTTATATCAAAGGGGCATTGTCCGCTTTGGTATTGGATTTGGAAATAAGAAAAGTAACAAGAAATAAAAAATGCTTGGACGATGTGATGCGAAAAATGTGGTCAGCGTATGGCGATTTGAAAGAAGGTTATACCCACAAATCGTATCGTAAAATTATTGAGGAGGTTACTGAAACTAATTTCAAGTGGTATTTTGACCATTTGATTATGGGGACAAGAGATATTTATGCCATTTTAAATGATGCTCTTGAGTTTGTCGGTTGTCATGTTTCTATTAACGAGAGCAAAGAGCCATTAGAGAAATTATATGGTTTCAGAACAATCAAAAAAGGAAAACATTTGGAGGTGGTGAAAATAGCCGTAGGAAGTCCTGCCAGTAAATATTTAGATTTGGGAGATGAGTTGATTGAAATAAACCAAGTTAATGCAACCGAATACAAAGCTGAGGAGCAAGAAGTGATTTTGGAGTTGGTTCGCCTAAACGAAAAGCGAAAAATAATATTAACAGCTACCGAGCGTACTTTCTTGAATGTCTATCGCATAGAAAAGATATTTGAAGCCTCTACTACACAAAAAAATGCGTTTGAACATTGGTTAAAGACAAAGTTTTAAACAAAAAAATCACCTACCAGATAACCTTGGTAGGTGATTTTTATTTATTTAGCTTGTTCTTCGTAATGAAAGCTTTTTGTATCTCTTGTGTTTTTTTGTACCGCGATAGCAGAAAACAAACTCAAAACAAACGACATACCATAAAATCCTTTTTCACTCAATAACAAATCTGTATTCCAAAGACCAATAACAAGTAATAAAATGGCGGTCAAGGTAGAAAACCAACTTAGTCCATAATACAATTCGGTTACTGGGATTCCTTCTAATTTATCTCGCACACTTTTTTGCACCGAGATAACAGAAAATAAACCATAAAGGAGAATAGCAAAATAATATCCTTTCTCGTTAAGGAACATTTCAGCATTCCAAAGTCCTATTAAGAAAGCAGTCACACCAGTAAGTAAAGAAAACCAAGAAACGGCGATAAAAGCGTTAGCAGGTTTTTGGTATTGAACTTGAGTCTTAGTTTCTTTTTTAGTTACAAATTCTTGTTGTTCGATTTCAAATTGTTGCTCTGTCATAATTTCTATTTGTTTAATGTATTCCAAAGGTAGGAAATGGAAATTACCCCTGAAATCCTGTTTTCTAGAAAAACTGACTTTTTAAATCTTTACACTTACTCAATAGCTTTCATAGAAACGCTAATAACCAGTCGTACCGTGACGAAACCCTGCCTCTCTCATTTGGGCAAACTTCTTCCAAGAGCAATAGGACACAGGGTAAATTAGGTACTTTAAAATGCTTACTACTGTTGAAAAATCATAAAATAGTTGCTCCCGCGTGAGGGATGGACGTGGAAATCCTTTGCTGAGGAACGAAGTAAAGATTGAGAACAAACAGCCCGACCCGACGAAGGAGGGACACGCCCTTACTTTTGTTGGTAATTTATAACAAATACAAATAGCCTTGTTTTTACTCATAAACAAGGCTTTAAGTACCGTTTAGCAAGTGTTTAAGTTGAAAAAATAGGGCTTAATTAGATATTGGTCTTTTAGGGTATTTATAAGCGACTATTTTTTAGTAAATTGGCATATTATAATTGAAAGTTAATAACCTACATACATATTATGGCATTTGATATCGAAATGATCAAAGGTTTGTACTCTAAATATCCAGAAAGAGTAGAAGCAGCAAGAAAGGCAACGGGGAAACCTTTAACCTTGGCAGAAAAAATCTTATACACACACCTTTGGGAAGGAAATGCTACAAAAGCATTGAAAAGAGGTGAAGATTATGTGGATTTTGCACCAGATAGAATTGCTTGTCAAGATGCTACGGCACAAATGGCATTGTTGCAATTTATGCAAGCAGGAAAACAGCAGGTTGCAGTGCCTACAACGGTACATGCAGATCACTTGATTCAGGCAAAAGATGGAGCAAAAGCTGATTTAAAACGTTCTGACGTAACAAATAAAGAGGTTTTTGATTTTTTAGGGTCAGTATCTGATAAATACGGAATTGGGTTTTGGAAACCAGGAGCAGGTATTATTCATCAAGTAGTTCTTGAAAACTACGCTTTCCCTGGTGGAATGATGATTGGTACAGATTCGCACACAGTAAATGCAGGTGGACTAGGAATGGTTGCTGTAGGTGTTGGTGGAGCTGATGCGGTAGATGTAATGGCAGGAATGGCTTGGGAATTGAAATTCCCTAAGTTGATTGGTGTTAAATTGACTGGTAAATTGAACGGTTGGGCGTCTGCTAAAGATATTATCTTGAAAGTTGCTGGTATTCTTACTGTAAAAGGTGGAACGGGTGCAATTGTTGAATATTTCGGAGACGGAGCAATCAACTTATCTTGTACTGGTAAAGGTACTATCTGTAATATGGGAGCTGAAATAGGAGCTACAACTTCTACTTTTGGTTACGACGAGTCAATGGAGCGTTATTTACGTTCGACTGACCGTAACGATGTGGCTGATGCGGCTAATGGAATTAAAGAACATTTAACTGGAGATGCTGCTGTTTATGCAGAGCCTGAAAAATATTTTGATCAAGTAATTGAAATCAATCTTGATGAATTAACACCTTACTTAAACGGTCCGTTTACTCCAGATAGAGCAACAGAAGTTGCTGATATGAAAGTAGAGGCTAAAAAGAATGGTTGGCCTTTAGAGGTTGAATGGGCTCTTATTGGTTCTTGTACCAATTCTTCTTATGAAGATTTGGCTAGAGCGGCTTCTATTGTAGAGGATGCTGTAAGTAAAGGATTAAAACCAAAGGCAACTTTGGGAATCAATCCTGGTTCGGAGCAAGTGAGATATACTGCTGATAGAGATGGTTTGTTAGATTCGTTTAATAAATTTGAATCAACAAAAATATTTACAAATGCTTGTGGACCTTGTATCGGACAATGGGACAGACCAGGTGCTTCTGAAGGAAAAGTGAACTCTATTGTTCACTCATTTAACAGAAACTTCTCTAAAAGAGCGGATGGTAACCCAAATACGCACGCATTTGTAGCGTCACCAGCAATGGTTGCTGCGGTAGCTATCTCTGGACGTTTGGATTTTAATCCTATCACTGATACGTTGACAAACAACAAAGGTGAGCAAGTGAAATTGAGCGAGCCAGTAGGTGATGAGTTACCCGCTAAAGGATTTGCAGTTGAAGATAATGGTTACCAAGCACCTTCTGCTGATGGTTCTGGTGTTACTATTTCTGTTTCTCCAACTTCAGAGAGATTACAATTGTTGACACCTTTCCAACCTTGGGATGGAAAAGAAATCACAGGAGCAAAATTATTAATCAAAGCAAAAGGAAAATGTACAACTGACCATATTTCTATGGCAGGACCTTGGTTACGTTACAGAGGGCATTTGGATAATATTTCAAACAACTGTTTGATTGGTGCTGTGAATTATTTCGGAGAGGGAATCAACGAAGTAGTAAGTCAATTAGATGGAGCTAAAGGAGAAGTTCCTGCTACGGCAAGAGCTTACAAAGCAAAAGGAGTTGCTTCTATTGTTGTTGGAGATGAAAATTACGGTGAAGGTTCTTCAAGAGAGCACGCTGCAATGGAGCCTCGTCATTTAGGAGTTAAAATTGTATTGGTTAAATCTTTTGCTCGTATTCACGAGACGAACTTGAAAAAACAAGGGATGTTAGGTTTCACTTTTGAAAATCCTTCTGACTACGATTTAATCAAAGAAGATGATACGTTTGAAACTACAGATTTGGCTAATTTCACTGCTGGTACACCAGTTACGTTGAAAGCAGTTCATGCTGATGGTTCTTCAGATAATATCGTTTGTAACCATACATACAATACGCAACAAATTGAATGGTACAAACATGGTTCTGCATTGAATTTGATTAAGTTAGAAAATGCTTAATTGAAATTAGATAAAAGATTAAAGCCTCATTCATTGATTTGAATGAGGCTTTTTTTATTGTTTTTTGCGAATAAGGTATAAAAAAAGGCTGTTTCAAATTAATGAAACAGCCTTTTTTCTTTTAGAGAACTAAACAGTGAATTAATCTTCTGCCTCAACCTCTTCTTCGTCTTCTATTTCTTCCTCTTCAAGTTCAGCATCTTCCATATCTTTCAATATTTCAGCTCTTCTTTCTGCTTCCTTTCTTTCGTGAAAAGCTTTCGATTCTTTCGCTTGTTCAGCTAACGAATCGTCTTCATTCATAAAAGGGAAAACGTCGATAATAGGAGTAATTGAAATACTTGGTATGTCAAAAGGAACTAACATAGAACTTAAATTATCATCTACACGTTCGTAAGCCTCTTTTAGCGAATTAGCTGAAACTAAGAAATATGTACTGATTTTTTTCTCTTTTCCTCCTGAATCTGCGTCAACAGAAATGTAAGTTACTTTACATTTGTACCATTTGTCAGAATCCTCATAATTGATGATTTCTGTGAAGTTAGCCTTAGATATACCTGAAACTAACATTTCTCCAGAGATTTCAGGAGCCATCACTTCTGTAATACGAGCTTCTGCTTCCGTAAACGAAACAGCATCAACCAAATAAGCTTCAGTAACAGCTTTTAACAAACCTTCGTCCGTTTGCTTTTGGTATTTAATTTTACAAATGTACCAAGTTTTCATAATAATAAGTTTTAAATAAGAAACGTTACCGTTCCGTTAGTGATTAAAATAAGTCTATACCAGTAAATGTGAATGGTGAAATTGCTTTCAATTCAGTTTTGATTGTATCATTGACATTCAATCCATCAATAAATTCTTTGATAGACGATTCGGTTACTTTAGAGTTTTTTCTTGTCAACTCCTTTAAAGCTTCGTAAGGTTTTGGGTAACCTTCACGTCTCAAAATAGTTTGAATAGCTTCGGCAACAACCGCCCAGTTATCTTCCAAATCAGCTTTAATCGCCTCTTCGTTTAATTTCAATTTATTCAACCCTCTTAAAGCTGAGTTTAATGCAATTACCACGTGACCTAAAGGAACACCAACATTTCTCAAAACAGTAGAATCTGTCAAATCTCTTTGTAAACGAGAAATAGGAAGTTTAGCACTCAAATGCTCAAAAATAGCATTTGCTATACCTAAGTTTCCTTCTGAGTTTTCAAAATCAATTGGGTTTACTTTGTGAGGCATTGCAGACGAACCGATTTCGCCTTCTTTGATTTTTTGTTTGAAATAATTCATTGATACATATTGCCAGATATCTCTGTCCATATCAATTAAAATAGTATTGATACGTTTCATCGCATCAAACATCGCTGCCAAATAATCGTAATGCTCAATCTGCGTAGTGACTTGCTCACGAGAAAGTCCCAACGTATTATTCACAAAATCATTTCCGAAAGCCGCCCAATCTAATTTTGGGTAAGCCACAAAATGCGCATTGAAATTACCCGTAGCACCACCAAATTTTGCACCATAAGGAATTGCCTCCAACATTTCCATTTGTTTGTTTAATCGCTCAACAAAAACGTAAAATTCTTTTCCTAACTTGGTAGGAGAAGCAGGTTGACCGTGTGTTTTTGCTAACATAGGAATGTTTTTCCACTCTGTTGCCAACTCGCTCACCTTTGCGATAACCTCTTTATATAAAGGCAAAACAACCGCCGCCATTGCATCTTTTAACAACAAAGGGTTTGACGTATTATTGATATCTTGAGAAGTCAATCCGAAATGAATAAACTCTAAATAGGGCTCTAAACCTAATTTTGTAAAGTGGTCTTTAATGAAATATTCCACCGCTTTTACATCGTGATTTGTGATTTTTTCTTGGTCTTTAATCCAGTTAGCATCTACTTCAGAAAACTGTGTATAAAGTTTTCTTAAGTCAGTGTAAAGGCTTTTGTCGAAATCTGCCAATTGAGGCAAAGGCAACTCACAAAGACAAATGAAGTATTCCACTTCGATTTTCACACGGTATTTGATTAATCCCAACTCTGAAAAATAAGGAGCTAAATTTTCTGTGTGTCTTCTGTATCTTCCGTCGATAGGAGAAACCGCTGTAAGTGCATTCAATTTCATAACTTTTCCGAATATTAAGCCACAAAGATACTAAAGATATGTGAATGCCGACTCGTAAATTAGTTAATAGTTATTCGCTACTTGTCAACATTTTTTCTCCTTTTACACATCACTTATTTCGGAGGAATAGTGGCTTTCTTACCGTTTAGGGTATCTTGTTTTGTATCTATCAATTGGAGCTTACCCTTTTCGATAAACTGATTTCTCTGTATTTTATAGTGAAAAACACCGATAGAAATGAAACTAATCGGTAAAATCAAGAGCGGGTCGGGCATTCGGCTATATCTTTTGGTGTGAAGTTTACTCCTATATAGTACCCGCGTGATACCACAAGACCTACCGCCGTCTAAGAAACCGAACAGAACCAAAAGGATGCCACCTCTTTCCCTAAGCCGTTTATTTAGCTTAGGGAAACTTGCGATTGACTTTCTGTATCCTTCCTGTATATTTCGTAAAAAAAATACACTTAGACCAATACAATAAGACGTGAAAAAGTGTTTTTTTTACTCAAAGTACCTGTCAGTAAATCCATAATACCGAGTTTAGTCTATCTTAAGACAGACAAACTTAAGAGGTCGTAATCAAGGACTTAAAAAAGAGAATAGATTTATCACTTTCTCTATTCTTTTAATTATTAAAAAAGTGGTAACTTAGCCGTTTAAGTTTGAACTATGGAATTAGTACATCATATAAAAGAAGATTTATTATTATTGGCTTTACAAGGGGACTTGTTAGGTGAAAATAGCAGTAAAGAAATCTTGGAGGTAGTAAATCAAGCAATAGCGAAACAAATAAAAGCAATCGTTATTGATTTGTCATCTGTTCGTTACATCAATAGTAGCGGGTTGGGTGTATTGATTACCTTATTGACAAAAATGAAAAATAAAGAAGGCGAGGTTGTGTTGATTAACCCTTCAGAACAAGTAAATAAATTACTTCAGGTAACAAAATTGGATGGTGTCTTTACATCATTTGCAACTGAAGGAGAAGCAATTAAAGAATTAAAATCGAAATAATGGCAGTTGACGTATTATTAGGTCTTCAATGGGGAGACGAGGGAAAAGGTAAAATTGTAGATTATCTTGCAAAAAAATATGACGTTGTTGCACGATTTCAAGGAGGGCCAAACGCAGGTCACACCTTAGAATTTGATGGAATAAAACACGTTTTACACCAAATACCATCAGGTGTTTTTCACCCTCATATTACCAATATTATTGGTAATGGAGTAGTGTTAAGCCCTGTTCGTTTTCAAGAAGAAGCTGAGAAATTGGTACAATATAAGATTGACATTACTAAAAATGTTATTGTATCTAAAAAAACAGCTTTGATTATTCCTACGCATATCGAGTTAGATAAAGCGTACGAAGCAGCCAAAGGAAAAGATAAAATCGGAAGTACACTAAGAGGTATCGGTCCGACTTACTCTGATAAAATTGGTCGTTCGGGATTACGTGTAGGTGATATTTTATTACCAAACTTCAAAGAAAAATACGAAGCTTTAAAAGCAAAACACTTTGAGATTTTAGGGTTTTACGGAGAAAAACCAAACATTGATGCAGAAGAAAAGATCTTTTTCGCAGCGGTTGAGTTTTTGAAAAAGTTTAGATTAGAAAACACCGAAGTATTAATTAACAAATACATTAAAGAAGGGAAAACAATCTTAGCCGAAGGGGCGCAAGGTTCTCTTTTGGACGTGGATTTTGGTACGTACCCGTTTGTAACCTCATCAAACACTACCGTAGCAGGGGTTTGTACAGGTTTAGGAGTTGCTCCTAAAAACATTGGTAACGTATTGGGTATCATGAAAGCGTATTGTACACGTGTTGGTTCTGGACCATTTCCAACAGAGTTGTTTGACAAAGACGGAGAAAAATTACGTGTCGAAGGAAACGAATTCGGTTCTACTACAGGACGTGAAAGAAGATGTGGTTGGATTGATGTTCCAGCATTGAAATACGTGATTGACTTAAATGGTGTAACCGAATTATTGATGATGAAAGCAGATGTTTTAAATACATTTGCAACAATCAAAATAGCTGAGGCTTACAAATTAGTTGACGGTACAGTTTCTTCTGAAATGCCTTACGATATGTCAGAAATCGAATCTAATGTTTACAAAGAGATGAAAGGATGGGAGTCTGATTTATCGAAATGTAAAACTTACAGCGATTTCCCTAAAGAATTGAATGAGTATATCACTTATTTGGAAGGTAAATTAGAGGTGACTATTAAGGTTGTTTCTATTGGTCCAGATAGAACAGAAACAATTTTGAAAGATCTTGTAGAGGCTTAATCAAAATAAAAAATAGACAAAAGACACCAACTGATTATTTTCGGTTGGTGTCTTTTTTTGTTTAACGAAGAGTTGCATTTATAGCTTGAATTCAGTTTTAGGTTTTATTGAGTAAACTTAATCTCGTCGCTTTGTTGTGTTTTTATGTCAGTTATAAGAACGATAATCAGTTAGAAAACGTTATAATAGAGATTCAATACCGTTTATTATGATACAGTTTTTCAAGAATATGGTGTCCAGAATGAAATTTTGGGATATTGCCGTTTTAAAAATCTATGTGATGGCAATAGGGGTAATCGTGGGTGCTTATTTCCCCGAAGTGGTGAACGAATACATAAGTTTCATCGTGCTTTTGATTATAGTCTCTTTTGTTTATTTGATGTATGGTTTGTTTTTTCGTAACCGATAACTTGTCGATAAACAATTAAATAGTGCATTGTGTTTGTTTGCGTGAGGGATTGCCGAGAAAATCCTTTTGGTTCTCTGCTGTTTGTTTTTGATAGTGAATGTGCCGAATAGGTAATGGGAAATAAAAGTTACGAAGTAACCACCAAAAGATTGCAACAAAAAGCCCGACCTCGCTATTGGTTTGAGTAGTGGTTTGTCAATTGATTTCATCTTTAGCCACATAATGGTAACTGACAATACAGGAGCGAGGGCACGTCCTAATCAATGAAATACTAAAAAATCAACAACAGAAGGGAGGACACGCTCTACTAATTGTAAAAATATCGGTATCTTTGTGAGGTCGTTTAAAAAGTAGGTTATGAAGTTTGATGATTATTACATTTCGTCTGAGATAAAAAAGAATTTGGGGAAGTTGGGTTTGAAACGTCCGACAGATATTCAGTATAAGTCGATTCCTCATATTTTGAAGGGTGAGGATGTGTTGGCAATTGCGCAGACGGGGACGGGTAAAACGGCGGCGTTTGCTATTCCGGTGTTGAATATGTTGCACGAAAACAAGTCACGTCAACGTCGTGAGGATGGTATTAAGTGCATTGTAATGGTGCCTACGCGTGAGTTGGCGATGCAGATTACAGAGGTTTTTCAGGAGATAGGACGACATACGAACTTAAATATTTTTTGTGTTTTTGGTGGTGTAGAACAAGATTATCAGATTGCGAAATTACAAGATGGCGTGGATATTTTGGTGGTTACGCCAGGGAGGATGTTTGATTTGGTGAGTCAGGGACATATTCGTTTGCATCGTGTGACAACATTGATTTTAGATGAAGCGGATCATATGTTGGACTTGGGGTTTATTAAAGATATCCGTGATTTGATTAAGTTTTTACCGAAAAAACGTCAAACTTTATTCTTTTCTGCGACAATAAATAAAGAGATTAAACAATTGGCGTATTCGTTGGTTAGTAAACCGATTCGTATTCAGGTTTCGCCGAAAAATCCTGTGGCTAAAACAGTGGAGCATTCGATTGCTTTTATAAGTATGGATGATAAACGTTTTTTCTTGGAGCGTATATTGAAAGATCATCCTGATAGTAAAGTGCTGGTTTTTGTGCGAACAAAAGTACGTGCCGAACGAGTTTGTAAAGCGATGGAGCGTGCAGAGTTGAAATCTGAAACCATTCACGGAGATAAAGACCAAGAGGAGCGTTTTGGTGTAATGAAACGATTTAAGTCGGGCGAAAACAGGGTGCTGATTGCTACAGACGTGAGTGCGAGAGGTATTGATATACCTAGTGTCGATTATGTGGTAAATTACGATATGCCAGAGCAGGTGGAGAATTATGTCCATCGTTGTGGTCGAACAGGTAGGGGGAAACTGAAAGGAACGGCGGTGTCGTTTTGTAGCCCAGAAGAAAATGATATCTTATTAGATATAGAGGATTATTTAGGGAAAACGGTCAATGTGATGGAAATCAATAAATCGGAGTACTCTGATGTTGTTAACCTTGCTAATGACGATAAACACGATTGGAAGTATTTGATGAAACAGGCTGATAATGAGGTGGAATTTCTTAAAGATCAGAAGAAACGTAAAAAGAAAAAGAAATAATTTAGCGTATTGTTTGTGTTTGTTAAATATTTTGTTACCTTTGTGTCAATTAATAAATATAATAAAGATGAATAAAGGAACAGTAAAATTTTTCAATGAAACTAAAGGTTTTGGTTTTATTAGCGATGAAGAGTCTCAAAAAGAATACTTCGTACACGTATCAGGTTTGATTGATGAGATCAGAGAAGGAGATACAGTAGAGTACGAACTTGAAGAAGGACGTAAAGGATTAAATGCAGTAAACGTAAAAGTAGCTTAATTGCATTTTACTTACTGATTAGGAAACCCTACTATTTTATAGTGGGGTTTTTTTATGTCTAATTTTTTATTGTTATATTTCATAATATGTTTTTCCGTCCTAGCTGAGGTAGAAGACGTATAATTGTCAAAAGGTATTTTTATGGGTATAAGTAAATCAATAAAGGTGGATGTTGTCGGTTTGACCGATACAGGACTTGTTCGTGAGCATAATGAAGATGATTTTTTGATTGTGCCCGCTATTGGTAAGCAAGAAGAGAGGGAGGTGCCGTTGTCTGAAATGAGTTATGATGTGCCTGATAAGGGTTCGTTGTTTGTTGTTGTTGATGGGATGGGGGGAGCTAACGCTGGAGAAGTCGCTGTAGAGTTAGTGATGCAGTCCCTTCAAGGTTATTTTCATAATTACTCTAAAAAACTATTGGCATGTGAGACCGATGCGGATATTGAACGTTTCTTTACCGATGCTACTCAGTATTGTAATGATAAGTTGAGTGTGTTGTCTCAAAAGAATAAGGAGATGATGGGTATTGGAGCTACGCTTGTTTTTGCTTGGGTGCGTCAAAGTAAAGCGTATATTGGCTGGGTTGGAGATTGTCGTGCTTATTGTTACCGCCCTAATAGTTTAGAGTTGTTGACGGAGGATCATTCGTTGGAAAATGAGATGATAAAAAATGGTCAATTAAGTGGTAAAGGAGAAATCGATAACCAATACCATATTATAACACAAAAATTAGGTTCGCATAAAAAGACAATACAACCAGGTTTTTTAGTTCGTGAGCTAGAGAAACACGATAAACTTTTATTATTGACTGACGGGATACATGGTCTGGTGCCGGATAGTAAGATACAAAAATGCTTTGAGAGAGAAATAAATGGGAATGCTGTTATTCGGGAAGTGATAAGAGCAGCTAATCAGGCGGGAGGTTATGATAATATTGCGGTGTTGTTGAGTGAAGTCTTAGAGGTAGGTGTTGCTGTTGAGAAAGAAGGAGAGGTGTTGCTGCAGAGTCAGACCGTGAAAAAGGTGCTTGTTTTTACAGCTATTGTAGCGAGTGTTGCTGCTTTGTTGTTTTATATGTTGGTTAGTTGAGTTGTTATTGTTGCGGATGTTTTTTTTGGCTCGACTTTTGTTAGAGGATATTAGATAAATCTTTAAACGAAAGTGAATTAAAATAGTTACCTTTACTTTCTGAAAATAAGTAACCATTAATATATTATGAGAAAATCAGTACAAAAAATACAATTGCTATTTGTCGTAGCTCTATTAGGCTTGTCATCAGGGGCTTTTGCTCAATTAAGATGTTATGTATTACAAGCACCAGAGAAAATTATTCCTGGGATGAAAAAATTAGCTATCATTGATTTTAAAGATAGAGACAATGTAGCTTATAACTATTGGAGTAGAGATGCATCAAGAGATTATGGGTCGATATTGTCAGATGCTATGACAGTTAATCTATTAGAAGAATATAGAGGCGTTAACTATTCTTCTTATAACTACTTAGGGGTTAAAACAAATGTTTATACTTTGGTAGAAAGAGGTCAGTTGGATCAAATCATGAAGGAGCAACAATTAGGGGCTTCTGGAGCGGTAAGTGAAGGTGATGCAGCACAAGCAGGTAAATTACTTGGTTTGGATGTGATTATCACTGGTAATTTTTCTTCTACATCAAAAGTAAACACAGGAACAGATGTAAAAAAACACAAGAGAAAAGATGGTAGTAGTTATACAACAACAAGCTATTGGGCACAACGAGTGACTAAAGCAGAAACATCAATGAAGATTATCTCTGTAGAAACAGGTCAAGTGTTGTCTTTTATTACAAAAGAGGTGAAAAGAAAGTCTGCTGTATCAAGTAATAGCAGACGATCAGATGCTAGAAGAGGTGTAGAGTCGGCAGAGGTGGGTAAAACTGAAATAATGAAAAGTCTTGCTCGTGCATTGACAGGTTATTTTGTACCTTCTTATACATTGAAAAATTTCAATTATGATAAACCAAAAAACAAAGAGTTTAAAGCAGAAGGGAAACTGGCTAAAAAAGCGATAAAGAAACAGGATCTTAAAACAGCTTACCATTTGCTGAATAAAATATATGCAGCAGACCCTTACGATGAAGCTGTAACACATGATTTGGCTATTGTTTACGAAGCTGTAGGTATGTATGATAAAGCATTAGAGTTTCACAAAAATGCAGATCAGTTATCAGGAAAGAAAAAATACGCAAGAGCGTTAGATCGTTGTGAAAGTGGTAAAATAGCTATCAATTCTTTAAAAGGCTTAGGGGTTAAAGTTACACCGTATGATTTTGGGTCAGCTGATGAGGGAGCAAGCGATGCTGCTACTGAAATGGTGCAAACTAAAGGAAAGAAAAAAGACCGTATCTCTGTTTATGAGGATGTAAATAAAAACGCAGCTGTGGTAGCGAAAGTACCAGGAGCAACTCAATTTCAGGTTATTGAAAGAAAAGGAAGCTCATGGGTTAAAATTAAGCTGTTAGGAGGTAAAGAAGGATTTATTCCTTCGTCAGAAGTTAAATAATAAAGGTTTCCCTTTGTCTCAGTGTTAAGCTGAGTGATAGAAAATCTCAACTACGTTTTATTAAAACGTAAATTCTATATAAAGGGCGATTGATTTATTTCAATTGCCCTTTTTTATTAATTGGATTATGAAAAAGATACTTGTAAATATTTTATTTTTAGCTGTAAGCTTAGTCACTTTTGGGCAAACTCCCGATTGGACTGATTTTAATAAACGCCAAAAAGCATTCCCTACAGAGGAATACTTGGTAGGGTATTCTCAGGAAAAGGATGTCAAAAAAAATAATTTACAACTATCGTATGAATATATTGAACAGCTTGCTAGAGGAGAATTAATAGAATCAGTTCAGGTATTGGTTAACTCAGTATCAAAATCTGAAATAAAAGATTATGATGGCGAATTTACAGATTTTTTTAAAAACGAAACAGTTTCAAGTAGCTCAGCCAATCTTGTAGGTCTAAAAACAGATCGTTATTACGATAAAAAGAAAAAAACAACACACGTGTTGGTTTTTGTAAAGCGAATAGATTTAGTGAACTACTATATTTCTCTGGTAAGTAAAGAGGTGAGTAGTATTAGTCAAATGATAGCTCAAGGAGAGGCAGCATTAAAAGAAAAAGATTATAAAAAAGCATTTAAGTCTTATTATGGGACGCATAAAGTGTTTTTATCGATAGATGAGTCACAAACGTATTTGTTAGCTTTAGGAGAACGAAACACACTTCGTTTAAAAACAGAAAAGGTTAATGAGTTGAAAAGTACCGTTCAAGGTCAGTTAACAAAATTGAATACGAACACCTCAAAAGAACTTGATGATGTTAGTTTTTTTATTGCTTACGCATTAGGCAGTGCAAAACTACATAAAATAGATAAGGTTAAAATAGAGCAGTTTTCTTACCAAGAAACGAAGTTGGCTTCTACGTTTTCTTATCGATTACAACAAAACGTTATTCAGGATTTATTAGCCAATTCTCCTTATTCGGTAGAAAAGAAAGAAGGAGAGGAGACGTCTTTCTTAGTTAGAGGGACTTATTGGGAAAAAGGTGACTTGTTATTAATAAAAACAGAATTATATAATACTAGAAAAAAAACGGCTGTAAAGTCATTTAATACATCTCTAGCAAAGAATAAGATGCCTTCTGGAGCGACTTTTCTTTCTTCTGATATTATAAATATTCGCCAGATACCATTTTTAAAAATAACAGGTACAAATAAAAAACAAGTTGGTAAAGTAGGTTTTGCACTTGACGAAAACTTGAAAGTGAAAGTAAGAATGAAAGACGAAAGTGGGCTGTTTGTCCCTGTGAAAAACATCCCTGTTAAGTTTGTTGACAAGGAAAAAGGAATTAACTACGGTACTTCTTGGAGTGATGATTATGGAAATGTGAAATTAGAAGTAACAAGAGTTAAAAATTCAAGTAGAAACCAAGTAATTGTTGCTGAATTAGATTTAGATAGTTACTTAAGTATTAAAAAGGAAAATGACTACTTAAATAAAGTTTTACGAAATGCACAATTGCCTTCAGCAAATTTTTATTTAACAATTAGTCCCTCGTTAGTTTATTTTAATGTATTAGAGAAAAATTTCGGAGAGCCTTTGGGAGTGCCTAAAATAGAACCTAGTTTGAAGAAATACCTATCAGAAGCGGGATATAATTTTACGGACATTAAAGGGGAATCGGATTTAGTAGTTACAATTAATGCTGACACAAGGAAAGGAGGGGAGATTAGTGGTATTTATTTTTCATTTGTTGATGTCAATATATCTATCCGAGAAAGCGTCTCTCAAAAAGAGATATTTAAAAAGTCATTTAATGGTTATAAAGGTGCAGGAGGTTCATTTGAACATGCAGGAGCAAAGTCCTACAGGAAAGCAACTCAAGAGATTTGTCCCTTGGTACAACAATTATTGACTAAATAATCATTCAATCTATTTTTAGATTGAATAGATAAAATGTATATTTGAATTAACTAACGATAAAAGATATGAGAAAATTAGTATATATCAGTGTCATTTCATTGGTGACGTTATTAGCTATAAGTAGCTGTAAAAAGAAAGAAGATGGAGGAGGAACTACTTTTGTAGATCTATTTTTCCCAGTATCAAAAGACATTACTTTAGGTCAAAGTTTAAAAGACGAAATAGCAAAAGACCCTACGGAATATCCAGTTTTAGATGAAACGCAGTATGCAACAGCTTATGCACACATCAAGAGAATAAGAGATGAGATTTTAAACTCTGGAAAGGTGAAACACAAAGATGACTTTGAATGGGAAGTAAAGATTATCAATAAAGACGTGAAAAATGCTTTTGCAGCACCAGGAGGTTATATCTATGTTTATACAGGATTGATTAAGTATTTAGAAACAGAAAACCAATTGGCAGGTGTATTAGCACATGAAATAGCTCATGCAGATCTTCGTCACTCTGTAAATCAGATGGTGAAGCAGTATGGTGCAAAGGTACTTTTAGATGTTGTTTTAGGTAAAAATCAAGGAGCATTAACAGAAATAGCAAAAGGCTTGGCAGGAAAGAAGTTTAGTAGAAACGACGAGGCTGAAGCTGATAAGTTTTCTGTAATTTATTTGTGTCCAACAAGTTATGAGGCAGATGGAGCAGCAGGCTTCTTCGAGAAAATTAAAGCAGAAGGAGGGGTAGGTATTCCTGAGTTTTTGAGTACACATCCAAGCCCAGATAATCGTATCGAAGATATTAAAGCTAAAAAAGTGGATTTAGGTTGTACAGGTACAGAAAAAGATGGACAATATGCTGATTTATTGTCTAGCTTACCTTGATAAATACGGTGATAATTTTAAAAAAACTCCTTTGTTTATAAAAGCACAGGAGTTTTTTTATGTCTAAAATACTGATTTAGTAAGGGTTATAGTTGTCCGAAGACATTACTTTTTGAGTATAAAGAAATGTATTGTTGATTAACTTAATAATTGTTAAATTTGTAAGGACTATGGCTAATTGAAGTTTTCTTTTTATTAATTAAAGTCATTGTAAAGAATAGATAATTTTGAGAGTATATGGAATTAGAATTTGAAAAACCTATCGCAGAGCTTAAGCAAAAGCTTAACGAAATGAAACAACTTGCTATCGATAGTGAGGTTGATATGGATACAGCGGTGGCTACACTCGAAAAAAAGATTGAGAAATTAAAAGTTGAAACATATAAAAACCTTACCCGTTGGGAAAAGGTACAGCTATCAAGACACCCTGATAGACCTTATATGTTAGATTATATTGATGCGATGTGCGATAATTTCGTGGAATTACACGGGGATCGTATGGTAGGAGATGACAAAGCAATGGTTGGTGGTTTTGGTGATTTAGGTGGCGAAACAGTAATGTTTATTGGTCAACAGAAAGGTCGAAATACCAAACAGCGTCAAATGAGAAACTTTGGAATGCCAAATCCTGAAGGATACCGTAAGGCGTTGCGTTTGATGAAATTGGCAGAGAAATTTAATAAGCCTATTGTTACTTTGATTGACACTCCTGGTGCTTTTCCTGGTATCGAAGCCGAAGAGAGAGGGCAAGGAGAAGCTATTGCGAGAAATATCCGTGATATGTTTATGTTAAAAGTACCTGTTATTTGTATTATTATAGGTGAAGGTGCTTCTGGAGGTGCTTTAGGTATTGCTATTGGTGATAAGGTACACATGTTGGAAAATACTTGGTACTCTGTAATTTCACCCGAATCTTGTTCTTCTATTTTATGGAGAAGTTGGGAGCATAAGGAGAAAGCTGCTGAAGCCTTAAAATTGACTTCTGATGACATGAAAGGTTTTGGTTTAGTTGATGGTATTATTAGCGAACCCTTAGGTGGAGCACATATTGACCCAGCAACTGTTTATGAAACAGTTAAGCAACAAATATTAGGAGATATCAAAGAGTTATCAAAACTAGCAGTAGAGGATAGGATAACACAAAGAATAGATAAATTCTCAGCAATGGGAGTGGTGGAAGAGATGAAATAAATTCTTCTGTTGTAATAAAAAAAGGCTCTATTATTAATAATAGAGCCTTTTTTTATGCTTCATCATGTGTTGACGTTAGCTAACATCTATGAGTTTAATCTTGTTACGTCCTAATTCTACTTTACCGAGGTTTTCTAGTTTCTTCAATAGCCTAGATATCGCTTCTCTTGAAGAGTTAAGTGATTTAGCTATGTCACTATGTGTAATACTAAATTCCGTTTTCTGCATTGCCGAAGCACGGTCTTTTAAGTATTTTAAAAGGCGTTCGTCTAAACTGTAAAAAGCTATAGCATCTAAAGTATGAAGAAGTTCGTCCATACGAGAAGCGTAACTACTCATTACAAAATTTCTCCAGCTCGAATATTTCTTCATCCAACCATCAACATACATCACAGGGATAAGTAAAATTTTGGTATCATCTTCTTCAGCAATAGCCCAAATATTACTTTTCTCTTCCTTCATACAGCAAGTAATAGACATTGCACAAGTGTAGCCACCTTCTAAATAATAAAGTAACATTTCATTACCGTTATCATCTTCCCGCATGATTTTGAGTGACCCTGCAAAAATAAGAGGCATATATTTCATGTATTCACCTTTACGAATAATACTATCGCCACGCTGAAAAGTTCGGTCGATACCATATTCTGCAATTTCTTCTAAAAGTTCAATTTCAGTAAAAACAGGGAATTGTTTTTTTATAATACCTTTTTCCATAGTTATACATTTTAAAACTTAAAGTTAAGGAAATATAAGGCGCTAAGTGATTGATATCACGGAATAATTAAGTTGATAGTAGTATATTTAAGAAAATTTAAAAACAAAGATATGAAAATAGTAATAAAAATAGCAGCCGTAGCCTTGTTGACTTTTGGTGCAGTATCTTGCTCTGAAGCACAATCTACAAGTGCATCTAGCCCAGAACAAACAGTTGCAGTTACACAAAATGTAAATGTAACTGAATTTAAAGCGTTAGTTGACGCAGGAAAAGGGACTCTTTTGGACGTGCGTACAGCAGGAGAAGTGTCACAAGGTAAAATAGCAGGAGCAACACATATTGATTTTTATTCATCTGATTTTTCAGTAAGAGTAGCTAAATTAGACAAAACGAAGCCTGTGTATGTTTACTGTGCATCAGGAGGTCGTAGTGGAGGAGCAATGCGAAAAATGAAAAAAATGGGCTTTTTGTCTATCTATAATTTAAGTGGAGGAATTGGTTCATGGAAAAGAAAAGGTTTCCCAATTAAATAATTATGGCAAAAATAGAATTTAAAAACTGGACATTTATTAGAGGATTTCGTTTGGTAATGATGGCTTTCATTACTTTTCAAGCGATAGAAACCGAAGAATGGTGGATGCTGTTACTTTCAGCTGTTTTAGCTTACCAAGTAGTAACAAACCCTGTTTGTGGATCTTGTCAAGAAGGAGCTTGTGAGATACCTCAAAAAGACGAAACAAAGGAAGCTTAATCTGCTGTTTTAAAGAAACAAAGTAGTTTGTTTTTACTATTTTAAACCTAAGCAAAAGAACACAAAAAAGCCCTATTAAATGATTTAATAGGGCTTTTTTTATTGTTTATTTCGCCGTTTTCTTGGCAGTTGTTGTCTTCTTTTTAGCAGGAGCTTTCTTTTTCGCCGTTTTCTTTTTAGCGGCAACCTTTTTCTTTGCAGGAGCTTTTTTAGTAGCCTTCTTCTTTGTCCCTTTTTTATCAGGAGTAGCGTCAGCTAAAGTCTTACATTGTTCGTACGTAAGGTCTTCGGCAACCATATCTTTAGGGATTTTAACATTCTTCTTTTCCCATTTGATAAACGGACCCCAACGCCCAATAAGTACCGTTACATTTTCATTCTCATCAAATCCTTTGATAAATTTTCTTTGCATCAGCCTCTCTTTTATCTTGAATCAACTGAATCGCTCTAGCCTCATCAATAGACAGCGGGTCATCTGGCGTCTTTATAGAAACAAACTTACTATCATGACGGATATAAGGACCAAAACGACCAACTGCAGCAACGATTTTTTTATCTTCAAACATACCGACATCACGAGGAAGTTTAAACAACTCTAACGCTTCGTCCAATGTAATCGTTTCCATCAACTGACCTTTCATCAGACCAGCATACTTAGGTTTCTCTTCGTCTCCAAGCGCTTCAATCTCCTCTTGTGTACCAATTTGCACCAAAGCACCAAATCGTCCCAAACGAGTGATAATAGTCAAACCTGTTTTCGGGTCTTTTCCCAACACACGGTCAACACTCACTTTTCTTCGGTCAATATCCTCTGAGCTTACTACTTTTTTATGGAAGTCGGTATAGAAACCTTGTAACATCGCATCCCATTTCATTTGTCCTTCAGCAATTTTATCAAAATCTTTCTCGATTTCTGCTGTAAACGAATAACTCGTAACCTTAGGGAAATGTTCAACTAAAAAATCATTAACCACCATGGCAATATCAGAAGGGTACATTTTACCACTCTCTGCACCAGTAATTTCAGTAGCCACAGTATCTTTTACTTCGTCGTTTTTCAAACGAATTTCTTGGTATTTTCTCTCTCTACCTTCACGTTGTTCTTTGATTACATAACCACGTTTTTGTACAGTAGAAATCGTTGGTGCGTACGTAGAAGGACGACCAATACCTAATTCCTCTAATTTTTTCACCAAAGCAGCTTCCGAATAACGAGCAGGATGACGTGTAAAACGCTCTGTTGCTTTTGTATTATTCAAATCTAAAGACTCCCCAACCGTAAGCGGAGGAAGCATATCTTTGTTATCTTGGTCTTCTTCCTCGTCGTCCGAAGACTCCAAATACACTTTTAAGAAACCATCAAAAATAATTACTTGCCCTTGTGCCTTAAAGAAATTTTCAGTGTTTCCTTCAATAGCAATTTTAGCCGTTGTCTTCTCTAATTTGGCATTTGACATTTGCGAAGCAATCGCTCTTTTCCAAATCAATTCGTAAAGACGTTGTTCGTTTCTCTCGCCAGGCACTTGGTGATGAGCAAAATTTGTAGGTCTTACCGCCTCGTGAGCTTCTTGTGCACCAGCAGATTTATTTTTAAAATGTCTTACTTCTAAATACTCACTTCCAAACGAACTATTAATCTCGGTAGAAGCCTCACCTATGGCAGTTTCTGATAGATTAACAGAATCTGTTCTCATATAAGTAATCTTTCCCGCTTCGTACAAACGCTGAGCAACCGTCATGGTCTGAGCAACAGAGAAACCTAATTTTCTACTCGCCTCTTGTTGCAAAGTAGAAGTAGTAAAAGGAGGAGCAGGACGCTTAGTCGAAGGCTTCGTTTCTAACGAGGCGATTTCATAAGATTTCTTAATACAAGAGTTCAAAAACGCAGTTGCTTCCTCTTCTGTTTGTAGTCTTTTATTTAAATCAGCCTTTAACGTTTTGCCACCCGTAAGGTCAAACAAAGCCACTACTTTATAGTAAGCCTCTACATCAAATTGTTCAATTTCTCGCTCTCTTTCAACAACCAAACGAACAGCCACAGATTGCACTCTACCCGCAGACAAACCGTATTTTATTTTTTTCCAAAGAATAGGCGACAATTCAAACCCAACCAAACGATCCAGTATTCTTCTTGCCTGTTGCGAATTTACCAAATCGATATCAATACCACGAGGGTTTTCAATCGCATTTAGAATCGCTTTTTTAGTAATTTCTCTAAAGACAATACGTCTTGTTTTTTTCTCTTCAAGATTCAAAGCCTCATTTAAGTGCCAAGAAATTGCCTCTCCCTCACGGTCATCATCACTCGCTAACCAAACGATATCAGCTTTTTTCGCTTCTTTTTTCAAATCCCTAATAACCTCTTTTTTATCAGCCGTTATTTCATAAGTAGGATGAAAACCATTTTCTACATCAATAGCAGTATCATTACTCGGCAAATCTCTTACGTGACCGTAACTTGATTTGACGATAAAATCTTTCCCTAAATACCCCTCAATGGTTTTTGCCTTAGCAGGGGACTCGACGATGACTAAATTTTTCGACATTTATTTGTTCTTTTAGAAGCGAAATTGAAAAAATGAGCTTTTCAGCCCTTAAAGTTTTTCAAAAAAAAGTCATAAAAGCAAGTTTTTGCTTAAAAAAATTAAAAATATCTACATTTAACACGCAAAACCAGAAGTCCTCCTTAATAAGAAGAGGTTATTTTGAATAGTTAAAACAAAATGGACTACACGCTACATGCAGACCTATAAAGAGAATAATCGTTTTAATAGCCTTTTGGAGCTTCCCCTTTGTGGTAGGTTGTTTTTTCGTTATTTATCAAACACAGCGTCTAACAAAGGGAGAGAAGAGGTAATTACTCACGGCGGGTCGGGTTTTATCGCTCTCAATCTTTCGTTGCGAAGTTTAGCGTTATTTGGTAGAGCAATAGTTCGGCTATCTTCCGTAATTAAGGAACAACACAGCAACGAAAGGATTTCCACTTCAACCCCTAAGCCGTGAGTGAGACGAGTGACCAACCAGACGACCGACCATAGACGATGGATATACAGCGAAAAAAAAGCTACCCTTCCCCTCCTTTTTTCAAGGAGGGGAAGGGTGATTTTAGCCATAAAAAGCACGTCATTCCGAACTTATTTCTAAAACCTAAACCTTCATCTACGGAAAAACCACACACATATCGTTACTAACGATATGATAACTGTTAAATAAAACTTAGATTAGTTGTTGCATATAATGTTAAATATTCAAGTTTTCAAAAAAAACAACAACGTAAATGCTAAATAATTTAATTCCATTTGTTTTTATAATGCACTATTTTGCTTTTGCAACTTTAATAGCTGTTGTTATTTCCCGAGTAATCATAGTGTAGTTTGTTTATCCAAATATAGACAAATAAAGGTGTAATTAAACAAATAAATCTCTCGTTTCTTTAGCAATTTGCTGTACTGGTTTGTTCTTGAAACTTTCGTAAGTTATTGGTGCGTAGATAGCTATTTTCAATGTAATGTCATTTAATAGAAAACCATTTTTATCGTATATTTTGTCTGTGTTTTTAATTTTTATAGGGACAATATCTACTTTGTTCTCTTTAGCAAGAGTAAAAGCGCCGTTTCTAAATTTACCAATTTCATCAGTTGTAGAGCGTGTCCCTTCAGGAAACATATAGATGGAATTTTTGTTTTGAAGGTGTTTTGTACATTCATTCATCATCTTTTTGATTCCTCTTTTATCTCCACGTTTTATTCCAATATAGTGGTTGAGAAACATATTCCACCCTATAAAGGGAAGTTTGAAAACCTCTTTTTTAGAGACCCATTTGAAATGAAAATTAATAGCAAACCCCATCATAATGTCTAATAGCGACTGATGATTGGAAACAAAGATATAAGTTTTGTTTTTGTCTAAATAGGAGTTTCCGCTCACTCTAATTTCTTTACAACCAGGAAGTGCTTTTAAGTAAATTAAAGACCAAAAAGTTGTGAATTTATGTAAAAGAACTTTTCGAGTACTGAAAACAGAAAACAAGCTAATTAGTAAAGAAATAGGAAAACATAAAATAGCGACAATAGAGAGGAAGCTTAGGTACAATAAACTAGAAATAAGACGCATAGACATAGATTGGATGATGTGACAAAAGTACTGTTATTTGAAAGTAAAAACCTTACAAATGTCATTTTACAGACTGATATAACTTATAACTCATTGTGAATAATCATTCTATCTTGCGTCAAACATTAAGAATATTATAATGAGTTTACTAAATCATCATACGTTTCATATCCCAACAATGGGAATCGGTTATACTTTAGATACACCGATAAAAATTGCAAAATACGGGATTACTTCGGTTGTATCATTGGTTCAGGATGATGTTATTGAGAAAGCACGTAAGTTTTATGCTGATAAATTTGGTCGTAAATATGAAGAAATTACAGCTAAAGTACTTAATTATAGAAGTAAGCGAATTACTGCTTATTTGGATATGAGTCTTGAAATTGTCAATGAACAGCTTGAGAAATTGAAGATGAGTAAAGAAGAGGTTGAAAAATACTTTACTCTTCTACCTACTCATTCAGAGTTAAGAGATAAGTACCTGTCTTATAAAGTACAAAATCCTGATTATAAGCTGGCAGATATTAAACACTTAACTGATGAGATTACAGCAGGGGGAATAGATGTGAATTTGATGTCAAAAGTAGATAGAGATGACCCTAAGGGTATTAATCTATCGGAAGCTTGTGCAGGGCTTGAAGGTTTTGCTAACAGTAAAGTGAAGGCTTCTGTAGTTATTTCTGCGGGTTTAAATCCTCGGTTATTTTCATTTGTAGAAGGTTTTGAAGCATTTTATCCAAATAAGCAAGGGGAGATAGAAAAACAAATTATT
This sequence comes from Cytophagales bacterium, assembly GCA_965224495.1. GTDB lineage: Bacteria > Bacteroidota > Bacteroidia > Cytophagales > JAAEPT01 > CBDCZI01. The sequence goes on from CBDCZI010000021.1 coordinate 44,663, forward strand.
TTAAAAGTGAGTGATTACCGTTCTGCTTTATTGCAAGGTAAAGTACTAGCTAAAAAAGGACTTTGGGTCTCTGAATACCGTATTGAATCGGGATTGAACTGTGGAGGGCACGCCTTTGCAACCAATGGGTTTTTATTAGGACCTATTTTGGCAGAGTTTAAAAACAATAAACAAGATACAGTTGAAGAATTGTTTTCGTTATACCAAAATGCATTAGCCGAAAAAGGTAAATCGATAGAGAATGCTCCTGTACAACGAGTTACTGCACAGGGAGGTGTCGGCACTGTTGGCGAGCATGAGATGTTACTTGACTTGTACCAATTAGAAGCTACAGGTTGGGGAACGCCTTTTTTATTAGTTCCAGAAGCAACGACCATCGACGAAGAAACATTGAATTTGTTGATGAAAGCAAAAGAGAAAGATTTATACGTGAGTAATTCATCACCTTTGGGAGTAAAATACAATAACATAAGAGGGAACTCGGCAAGTAATTTGCGTTTAAAAAGAATTGAAGAAGGAAAACCTGGAAGTCCTTGTTTTAGAAAACATTTGGCTCTTAATAATGAGTATGATGGCGAGTCGTTATGCACAGCTTCCCGAAAGTTTCAAAAGCGAAAAATACAAGAATTAGACGCTGAAAGAACTGAAATAGAAGAGGAAATCTACCAGACTCGTTTTGACTCGATTACAGAAAAAGAATGTATTTGTGATGGTTTGGCTGTTTCTTTATTGAGGGAAATGGATGCTGAATCAAAAGCAAATAATCCTGGCGTATCGATTTGTCCTGGTCCAAATTTGGCTTATTATTCAAGTACTTACTCCTTAAATGAAATGGTAGGACATATCTACGGACGATTTAATATAGTAGAAGGAGAACGACCAAATTTGTTTGTTAAGGAATTAGGCTTGTATGTAGAGCATTTTCAAAAAGAAATCAAAGGATTAAAACTTGAGTTTAATAAACGTAAAGAAAGGGAATTGAAAAAATTTAAAACAAATTTGTTAGCAGGAATCGAATATTACGAAAGTATTGCTAAACTACTACCTAAATATGCGGTGGATAGTGAGGTTGTATTCAAGAAGGCATTAGCTAAATTTAAAAATGAAATAACAACAGTAGAAGTTTAGTGTTTGTGTGTTAAGTGGAGAAAGGCGGTGCGTAATTTGTATCGCCTTTTTTTGTTTAATTTAAAACAAATTCCAGTTGCCGTTGTTGTAATAGTTCGGCAAAACAGGGTTTGCTAACGTATTGATTTCAATGCCCGAAGTATCGCTAAGAGGTTTTCCAAACGAATAGACCTGTTTAATAGCAGAAGGAGTGAGCCAACGCAATTTCAAACCTGATAAATCAACGTGGTTTAGTTTGTTTATCATCTGTTGTTTTGAGAGTTGTTTACTACCTATCATCCAACCCCATTCGCCCATAGTAAGTACTTGGTTGTGTAGAGGTAAGGTGTGAAAACCTGCTGATTGGAAGGTTTTTTCGATACAATAAAAAGCTTTGGTTGCAAAATAAGGACTTCCTGCCTGAGTAATCAAAATACCTGAAGGGGTAAGTAAGTCGTGAAGTTTTTCGTAAAACTGGCGGGTGTATAATTTATTGACATCAATAGCCCTTGGGTCGGGTAAATCGACTAAAATAAGGTCGTATTTTTTGTCTGTATGTTCGTTAAATAAAAAGGCATCTTGGTAATGTACTTGTACTTTTTTATTTTCAAAAGAGCCTTTGTTTATCGCAAGTAGAGCGGGATGCTTTCTCGCCATATTTATCATTGTCGAATCCAAATCAATGACCGTTACTGATTTGACCTCGGGGTATTTGAGAATTTCTTTTACTGCACAACCATCACCACCTCCCATAACTAAAATATGCTCTTTTTGTCCTGACAATTGCATTGCTGGGTGGACTAAGGGTTCGTGGTAAAGCCATTCGTCAAAAGAAGATAGTTGTTGATGACCATTAATGAAAAGCCACGAGTAACCTTGTTTTTCGGTGATAACTATCTTTTGGTAACGACTTTGAGAAATGTGAATGATTTTGTCTTTGTAGTTTTTTTGTTCGCCAAATAAGATGATTTCTTTAGAGAAATAACTACCCAAAGCAATTAGTCCGAGCACAAAAAGGAAAGCGATACGTAAACTGTTTTTAAACCTCAAAGAAGAGCCTAAACGAAAGACAATAACCGAAGCAACTAAGAAATTTAAAAGCCCGAGAACAAAAGGAGTATAGGTCATTCCTAAATAAGGCATACCGACAAAGACGAAAAATACCCCACCAAATAAACTACCGATATAATCCCAAGACATCACCGAGGCGATGTTTAACCGCAATTCTTCGTAACGTTCGTTGATACGAGTAACCAAAGGAATCTCCATTCCGATGAGTAAACCAATCAAAATACTCAAGGCGTAAATAATGATACCAAAATAAATGGTACGTCCTGCGGAAACGAAAACAATAGAGGCAGAAAAACAGACTAAAAGAGATAAGGTAAACTCTATGATGACAAACTTATCCAACAAATCGTTGACCAAATACTTACTCAATCGACTACCAATCCCCATCGAGAAGAGCATAATGGAAATAATCATTGTCCATTGTACTGTAGCGTCAGGTAAGAAATAAGAGGCTAAAGTGGCTAAAATGTATTCAGCAACAACTCCAGCAATACCAGTAGCAAGTAGTGAAAATTTAAGTATTCCAGAACTTAATTTGTCCGTGTCTTTCATCTGTTTTTAGTCATAAATAAAGCCTACAAAAGAGTGTGCTCTCCTTTTGTAGGCTTTATTTATTTTGTGTTTTTATTATTTACCAAAGCTTCTACCACTCGAACGAGAGCTTCCTCCATAGCGAGAACCACTACTTGTTCGCCCTGAAGAAAAACGAGAACCACCACTTTTAATTCTTTTTTGAGAAGTCGCACTACGTGTACCATATTGTGGTTTTCCTCCGTTAGAAGAACCATAATAAGGTCTTTTTCCTGCGTAATTTCTACGGTAAGAGTTGTATCCACCGTAAGAAATAGGTGACATCATGTGAAACATCGAACGCATAAATAAGTACTGTGTAAAGAAATGCCAAGAACCACCTCCCCAATGACCGTATTGACGGTTACCCACATAGCGGTTGTACCCAGCAGGAGCAGGGACTTTAGAGATTGTGCCTGAGCTGTCTTTAGAAACTAAAGTCATTCCCATATTATCTAAACTCTTTTTGTAAAAAGTTTTTGAGATAATATACCAACCTGTTCTCTTTTTAACAGGTACTTTCACTGTTTCAGCCCTTTGAGTCGAATCATTGATGACAATACTGTCTCTTTCTCTAATGATAGAATATTGGTGTTTGTAATCAGAAAACCAGCCACCTTCCTCCATGTCGTAAAGCATGATTTCAAAAGTTTTTTCATTCTCCATATCACGAATCATCGTGTCTATTGCTGTCTTTTTTTGGCTTTTTTCGCAAGAGAAAAACGCAAGAGACAAAGCGACTAATAGTAGTGTTTTTAATGTTTTCATTGTTCTATAAGTTGTTTGATAATATGGTTTCCTCGTTCAAAATGTTTTAATACGATTTTATCAGAATTAAATTTAGTCTTTAAATACGCAACTGCCAAATCAAAATTCATACTTTCGCCACAAGTGTAAATATCCACGGAAGCAAAACCGTGTTCAGGCCATGTGTGTATAGTCAAATGGCTTTCTTTGATAATCACCACACCACTCACGCCACACGGAGCAAATTTATGGAAATGATGGCTCACAATCGTAGCTCCAGCTCGTTTAGAAGCCTCTAACAACGCCTCTTCAACAAAAGCACTGTTTTTCAAATCTTCATGGCAGTTGTATAAATCCAATAAAACGTGTTGTCCTATGGCTTGGTTATTCGACATGTTGACCTAATTCAAATATTTTAAAATTATTTTCTTGGATAGGGTAGGAGACGCTTACTTCTGGCGAACCATCTTCAAACTGGTCAACAGAGACAAAAATAGTTTCTGCCTCATTTGTAAACTCCCAATAACGACACCAACGGAAATCATTATCCTCGTCATCGTAACGCTCGTCCTCCTCTTCGTTGTTGTAAATTTTAACCTCTCCGTATGTTTCAAAAAAGAAAGTTTCTCCCTGAAATTGAAAACCTCGGTCACCATTTCTTAACTCTTCTAAATCACGAGTAGATAGACCTATTTCATTAAAATCAACGCGTTCCGTACCACCATTCAAAAGTAAAGGTTCTATAGATTCTATTTGCAACCAAAAATCATCTCCCTGCGAAGTATTTCCCTCTAGCTCAAACCAAAAGTTATCACCCTCTTGGTAAGTCGTTTTCTGTTGAATAGTAACATTTAAAAACGCATCGTTTACGCCAAAATTACTTACCGCTATTTTACCTCCAATCCCTAAAAACTCAATAGAAAGACCTTTGCTTCGGTTTTCTTGCGTCGAAGAGTCATCACGAGTAAACTCATTTGTCGGTTTGTTTTTATCTTTTGTAAAAAAGAAATAATAAACAACCACAATAGCGATAAGTCCAAAAACGAAGAGGTAAATAGCGTCCATCTTAATTAAACGTTTTTGTAACCTTTCTCTTCGATTTCTTTTACAGAGTCCATTACTTTTGCTTTTAAGTTCTCCATATAAGTTTCTACATTGTCACCAATTTTTTTATCGAAAGCACCTACCATTTGCGCAGCTAAAATCCCCGCATTTTTACCACCATCTAAAGCAACAGTAGCCACAGGAACTCCACCTGGCATTTGAAGAATAGAAAGAATAGAATCCCACCCATCAATCGAGTTACTCGACTTTACAGGAACACCAATTACAGGAAGAGGTGTCATTGAAGCAACCATACCAGGTAAATGCGCTGCACCACCTGCTCCCGCAATAATAACTTTCAAACCTCTCTCACGAGCAGATTTAGCATATTCAAACATACGTTCAGGTGTTCGGTGTGCAGAAATGACTGTTAATTCAAATTCAACGCCTAACTCTTCTAGCATATCAGCAGATTCCGTCATGATGTGTAAATCTGACTTGCTCCCCATAATAATTCCTACTTGTATCATACTTTTATTTTTTTAATAAAGTGCCGTGCCAATTAAACACTAACCACTTTAATTGTTTTTTTAACCAACTCTACTTTCTCAACCAAGCTTCGGTAATCATCACCGATAATAGTCACGTGCCCCATTTTTCGGTGAGGTTTTGTGATTTTCTTACCGTAGAGCATTAAGTTTACTCCGTCAACCTTTAAAATATCCTCTAATCCTTGGTAAACAGCCATTCCTGTATATCCTTCTTCTCCCAATAAATTCACCATTGCTGATGGTTTTTTGGTAAAAGTAGAACCCAAAGGCATATCCATAATCGCTCTCAAATGTTGTTCGTATTGCGAAGTATAACTCGCATTAATCGTCTGGTGACCCGAATTGTGCGGGCGAGGAGCGACTTCATTTACTAATACTTCCCCTTCTTTTGTTACAAACATTTCAACAGCCAAAATACCAACTATGCCGAGTTTTTCAACCACGTCTTTTGCTATTTTAGCCGCTTTCTCTTCAATGTCATCGTTTAACCTTGCAGGAGCTAATAGGTAATCTACCATATTGAACTCTTCGTGAAAAACCATTTCGACGGCAGGATAAACCGTTACTTCACCTTTTACATTTCGAGCACCAATTATAGCAATCTCTTTTTCAAAAGGAATGGCTTTTTCTAACAAACTAAGTCCTTCAAAAACCTTACCTATATCGTCGATAGAGTTGATACGTTGCACTCCAAAACCATCATAACCACCCTTTCCTAATTTTTGAAAAGCAGGTAAAAAATCAGCGTGTTTTTTTACGTCTTCGATACTGTCTGTCAATACAAAATCCGCAGTAGGTATATTGTTATCCAAATAAAACTGCTTTTGAATACGTTTATCTTGGATTATTTTGATGACATTTGGTTGTGGGTAAATCGCTAAACCTTCTTTTTCCAGCTTTTCCAACGCCTTGATATTGACGTTTTCCATTTCGATAGTCAGTAAATCCACTGTTTTACCAAAATTGTAAACTGAATCAAAATCAGTAATCGAACCCACTTGAAATTCGTTAGCCAAACCCGCACACGGTGCGTTTTGGTCAGGGTCAATCACACTTGTTGCAATATTAAAGTTGACACAACTCCTAATCATCATTCGACCAAGTTGCCCACCTCCCAAAATACCTAATTTAAAATCTTGATAAAACTTTTGCATTTTTTGAAAATTATCTCGTAAAGATACAAAATATCAAACGAATGTAAGGCGTAGAAACAAATGTTTTGTAAGAGGCTCTTTACGCTCTGTTTTTTACTTAGGTGTCTTGCCTTTTTTTGAGGTTATTCATCTGTTGTTTAAACAAATGTTTGTTTTTAATGAAATTAAATGATAGCTTGGGTATAAATAAATTACAACTTAAATTAATGATGATGAAAAAACTATTACTAGGAATGTTTTTGTTGGCAATTAGTCAACTGTTTGCTGTAACCCACACGATTACAGTGAAAAATCAGGCATTTGTACCAAGTACCCTGACAGCAGAAGTCGGTGATGAAATCAAATGGGTTTGGGAAAGTGGTACGCACACAACAAGCTCTTTGGATATCCCGTCGGGAGCAGATACTTGGAGTGAAGATATGGAGAGTACCAGTACAGAGTTTACTTATACAGTAACAAAGGAAGGTACTTATAATTACCAATGTAACCCACATAGTGGTTCAATGCAAGCATCGATTACCGTGGTGAAAAAAACGTCGACAACCCACACGATTACAGTGAAGAACTTTGCTTTTGAACCAAGTACCCTGACAGCAGAAGTCGGTGATGAAATCAAATGGGTTTGGGAAAGTGGTACGCACACAACAAGCTCTTTGGATATCCCGTCGGGAGCAGGCAGTTGGAGTGAAGATATGGAGAGTACCAGTACAGAGTTTACTTATACAGTAACAAAGGAAGGTACTTATAATTACCAATGTAATCCACATAGCACTACGATGAAAGCATCGATTACCGTGGTGAAAAAAGGCACACCTACAGGTTTGGATTTGTTAACTGAAAACAATGGAGAAGTGTATCCTAATCCATTTAATAATGAGTTGGTGATAAAAAATGTTGGTTACACAAAATACCAATTACTATCAGTTACAGGTGCTTTAATTGAAGAAGGTACATTAGAACTTGAAACGATAAATACTTCGAAATTACAAAAAGGAAGTTATTTACTAATCTTGTTCAGAGAGGAGAAGAAAGAAAAGATGCTTCGTTTATTGAAAAACTAAATAAAGTATTCGTCTAATAAAAAAGGGTTGTTGTTTTATGGAATGACAACCCTTTTTTTATGTACGTGTCACATTCAGAGTGTATTTTTGTTTTTTTAAACAGTGGTAAGTATTGAGTCACGGTCGGCTCCCTATTAATAACCTTTTATATCACTTAATAAGGGTCTTCGGGCAGGGAGACTTGGTGTGGGGATTGAAATTAAGCTTGCATTTTTCTCTATGATTTCCCAAGCGATAACTGATTGGATGGTTTGATTTTTGTAATCCCCAATGTTTCTGAAAAAAGAATGGTTGGACTCTCTATTGATGAAAAAATCGAGTTTGTTTAAAAAAGTCATAAAAGTATAAAAGTTGTTAAGCTAAAAGATACGTACCAAAGTGTTTTTTGTTCTAGTATGTTGATAAGTCTTACTTTTTCTTGTTGTTTTCCATGTCCTCGACCAGTGACCAGTAAGTGTTGAACCTACTTGGAGCAATCTCACCATTTTCAACACCTTCTTTTATCGCACATTCGGGTTCGTACATATGTGAACAATCGTTGTATTTACATTGCCCCAAACGTTCCCTCATTTCTACGAAATAATGACTGATTTCTTCTTTCTCCATGTCGATTATACCAATTTCTTTGATACCTGGTGTGTCGATGATTTTTCCTCCTGAAGAGAGTTGGTGCATTTCGGCAAAAGTAGTGGTGTGTTTTCCTTTGTCGTTGTAGTCAGAAATAGTTTTGGTGTCAATATCCAGATCAGGTAATAGGTAATTGATAAGTGTCGATTTACCGACCCCAGAATGCCCACTTACTAAAGTGGTTTTTCCTTTTAATTCATTTTCTAATCCTTCTAAACCTATTTTTTCGGAAATGGAAACTTGCTTGCATGTGTAACCTAAGTTTTCGTACAAGGCACAATGATGAGCTAATTTTTCAAGGTCTTTTTCGTTCAGTAAATCAATCTTATTAAAGATAATAGTTACAGGGATACGGAAGCTTTCTGTTGTTACTAAAAAACGGTCAATAAAACCAACGGAAGTATGCGGGCTTTTGATGGTAACGATAAGTATCGCTTGGTCTATATTGGAAGCAATAATCTGTGCTTGTGCTGATAATTTGGTAGCCTTTCGTATGACGTAATTGTCTCTTTTAAGGATTTCTGTAATGAGTGCAGTTTTTTGTTCTCCCTCTTCAATATGAAATTTGACATAATCACCAACAGCCAACGGATTGGTTACTTTGACTTTAAAACGCTTGAATTTCCCACGTAGTCTAGCCTTGTGTGTGTCTCCGTTTTCGTCCATGATTAAATACCATGAACCAGTAGATTTGATGATTTGTCCCTTCATTGAGTGTAAAAATACAATAATTTATTGGCTAAAATGTACTGTCTTTCGATAGAAAATAGAATGTTAGCGGTTCAGTAAATTTTTGCAGTAGTTGATAATCGTATCAGAAGCACCTAGGTTTTTTTGGATATACTGAGTAAGTGTTTGAGCGATAGAATTACGTAATGCCTGACTGTCGTAAAGTGAAGTGAACTTTTGAGTAAATTCTGCTTGTGTTGTGATGGGGAAACAAACGTCTAAATCGACTAAATGTATAACTTCATCAAATTTTTTGTACTCAGGACCGATTAATATAGGTGTGCCATAAGTAGCGGTCTCAAGTGTGTTGTGTAAACCTGTTTTGAAGCCTCCTCCTATGTGCGATATCATCGAAAATTGATATACCGAAGATAACATACCCATATTATCAAGGAGTAATACGTCTTGGTTTGAGGTGTCTGTTAGTTGAGAATAACGAATGGTTTTTTTTTGAAATATGTTGTTCGATATAACTCAAATCTGAGTCTGTAATATTATGCGGTGCAATGATGGTTTTTAACGGTTGGTCAAAATTATTTAAAAAAGGGAGAATGATTTCTAAATCTTCTTTCCACGAACTACCGATAACAAAACAAGGTTTGTCACCGATAAATTGTTTGATTTCTATTAATTCCTTTGGCTGTTTACACAAGTCGTAGACACGGTCAAATCGTGTGTCTCCAGTTACTTTAACAGAAGATATCTTAATGGAATTTAGTAGTTTTTCAGATAATCTATTCTGAACGAAAAAATATTTGAATAACTTTAAAGTGTGTTTTGAGCTGTTTCCGTACCATTTAAAATAATTTTGGTTTTCTCTAAAAATGGAAGAAATAGACAAAAGTTGTGTGCCGTTTTTGTGTAGTGAATTACAGATATGAAACCAAAATTCGTATTTAACAAAAAACGAGATTGTAGGATTGAAAAACAAAGAAAACTTATCAGCTTCTACCTTTGTGTCGAAAGGGAGGTAGCATACGTAATCGACTGCGGAGTAATTTTTTCTTACTTCATAGCCCGAAGGAGAGAAGAAGGTTAATAAGGTTTTGAAATCGGGAAATTCCGTTTTGAATTTGTCGATAACAGGACGAGCTTGTTCAAATTCACCTAACGAAGCACAATGAAAATGAGCAACCTTCCGTTTATCGTTTTTCCACGAAGTAGGAACGTTTGAATAAATCATTTTTCGTCCTTGGGAAAACTGTTTTGCTTTCTCATTGAAAGGCGAAAGAACAGTAGCCAAAAGACGGTAAAAGAATATTCCTATGTTGTAAAGCAGTTTCATTTATTTAGTCTAAAGTAAAAAGTCGTAAGTCGTAAGTAAAATATACTTACGACTTACGACTAAAGACTTACTACTTCTTAGTGTTTAGACAAGTAGTCAGCAACACCTTCGAAAGTAGCAACCATTCCGTCTTCACCTTCTTTCCAGTTTGCAGGACAAACTTCTCCGTGCTCTTCAGTAAATTGTAAAGCGTCAACTAATCTTAAAAATTCGTCGATGCTACGTCCTAAAGGTAAATCATTTACAGAACCGTGACGAACGATACCTTCTTTATCGATTAAGAAAGTTCCTCTTAATGCAACAGGGATACCATTGAATGATAATTGACCTGCTTCGTTGTATTCGTAATCTCCAGCTAAAACACCGAAGTTTGTAGCGATAGTTTTGTCAACATCAGCAACCAATGGGTAAGTAATACCTTTAATTCCACCGTTGTTTTTTTCTGTGTTTAACCACGCTAAGTGTGTTTGTTCTGTATCAGTAGAACATCCAACAACAGCAACGCCTCTTTTTTCGAACTCAGCCAATTTTGTTTGGAAAGCAATCAACTCAGAAGGACAAACGAAAGTAAAATCTTTTGGGTAAAAGAATAAAACTACGTATTTGTTTCCTAAATATTGGTTCAATGAGAAACTTTCAACGATTTCGTTTCCGTTTACTACTGCAGGTGCGTCAAATGAAGGCGCTTTTCTTGTAACTAAAGTCATCTTTTTATCTATTTAATTGTTGTTTTGCATTTATAACCACATCAATACTTTTGATGTCATATCCTTTTAAATTCTTCTTATTGAAATGATTTTCAATCAAGTCCATCAATTCTTTGTCGTTGTAATCATTTACTTCATTGGTTTCGTCGAGATGAATATGGCAATGGTTGTGTAAATGAATATCGTAACGCATACAACCCGCATTAGTAGCCATTTTTTTAATCAATTTCAAATCTTCGAAAGTTTCAAGGTTATTGTAAACAGATTGAAAAGTGGTTTTAATGTTTGCTTGAGCGAGGTATTGAATGATTTCTTCAACAGAAGGATGGTTGAGTTCATACAACGACTTTAAAGTAAAAAAACGTGTCTTAGTGATTTTTAAGTCCTGCTTTTTTAAAGTGTCCTCTATATGTGTGTCTGTAACTGTCATTCCTAAATTTGAATACTTCAAAATTAGTCAAAAAGTAAAACGGAAACAAGGAAATAATAAACTTAGATGGTTTTAGTTCATATCTATACTTATAGCTAAACTCAAAAGTTCATCTATTGTTTGGTAAGGAAGGTCTTTTTTGGTGTCAATCAAAAATATTTTCATTCGTGCTCGTTTTTCTTGAAGGAGTAAAGGGTGTTCTATTAAGTTGCCATCAATGAAACCAATATAAGGCGTGTTTGTGTTTTTCTTCTTCCATAAATAACAGATCCTTTTTCCTTGGTAGTAATAAGTAGGCATACCATAACTCATTTTTTCGGTGATGTCTTCTTTGAAATTTAATAAATGATTTCGTAAGGCAAGTAAGGTGCTTTTTAGCGGTTCGTCTAATTGTTCGAAGAAAGCATCAGTAGGTTTTAGTGAAAAATACATTGTTTTTTTAAATAGCGCAAAAAAATAAATATACGAAAAATAATAACTGTATGTAAAGTCTAGTTAATCAATTAGGTGACTGCTGATTAACTGTTGTGTGTCTTGTTGTTGAGCATCAGTGGGTTACTTTTGGTGTTGTGGATGATATATATGTTTAAACAAGTGCTCTTTTTAACAACTTATAGGTCGGGATACTTGTTTAACGTTTTTGGCATAGGTTGCTAATGGAACAAAAAGCTGTGAAATACCGTAAAGAATTGGATATACTTACTTATTTTAGAGGTTCTAAAGATTTTTATGGTACAGATAAGAAAGATAATATTGTTACTGTTGTTCCCCTTGTTGTTAAGTTGGGTACCTAGTACGATTAAACAACAGCGATTAGATGTTAACGTTGAGGTTTTACAAAAGAAAGGTAAGACTGATGTGAAGGTTGAGGTTTTAGGAGGTGTGCCAAATTTTAAATTAGAGATAATAGGAATAGAAGGAACGCAGGTTTATAGGTCAAGTGACAATTACTTTTATTTCCCAGGTATTAAGACAGGGAAATACTATATTGTTGTCACTGATTCAAAGTATAAAGTGAAAGGGATTCATTTAAAGATTTAATATGAGATTAAAAGTATATTTATATTTATTTTTTAGTTTATTGTTGTTTGGTGTGGGGCATACTCAAATGACAATTGTAACTCCTTTGACAACAACACCGATAGCTTGTTCTGGGGATGAAACAGCTTCAATAACGGTAAATATAATTAATGGAACAGGACCGTATAGGTACCAACTTGCAGGAAGGTTAGCTGCAACTGAAAATTCAGCCTTAACAAATCACACGTTCTCTGATTTACCTGGGGGTGATTATATTGTAATCGTAACAGATTTAGACCCCGTAAATTTTGCATTAGACGCAAAGACTCTTACTATTGATACACTAATAGCAGTGACTTTTCCTGCAACGATTGTCTTAGACGAATCTTGTTTAGGAACAGGAGATGGAGCCATTAATATTTCTCCAGTAGGAGGGACTTTACCTTACACAAGTACCGTTTGGAGTAATGGAGCGACAACAGAAGATATTACTGATTTAGTAGGAGCAAACTACACGGTGACAATTACAGATACAAAAGGGTGTACTTACGATACTACAATGACAGTCAATCCTGGTATTGAGGTGGTAGCTGATTTTACAGCACCAGCCCCCGACTGTCAAGGAGAACCGATGGTGTTTACAGATGCTTCAATAGGAAGTCCAGATAGTTACTTGTGGAACTTTGCTTCAGGAGCAACACCAGCAACAGATGGAACAGCAACACCACCTATTGTAACTTACTCTTCTTCAGGTACGAAATCTGTGAGTTTAACAGTAACTAAAGGTGTTTGTTCAGATGTTATTTCTAAGAATATAACGGTGGTAGCTTTACCTACTGCAGATATCACACCAGTAGCAGACCTTTGTTTAAATGACACACCAGTGAACCTAACTTTAACAGGAGGTTCAGTGGGTGGAGGAACTTTTTCAGGAGCAGGAGTTACAGGTGCTACCTTTAACCCAACAACAGCAGGCGTAGGAACACATACGGTTAGTTATGAGGTAACGGATAATGGTTGTACAAAGATAGCAACTACAACTATAGAAGTATTGGCATTGCCAAACCCAACATTTGGAGCAATACCCGATATTTGTGAAAGTGCATCAACTTATACCTTAACAGAAGGTTCTGCACCACTTGGAGGAACTTATTCAGGAGCAGGAATAGCAACAAGTCCGACTTTTGATCCTATTATAGGGGACGGAACATATACTTTAACTTATACAGTAACAGTAGGTACTTGTACAGGAGGTACAACACAAACAATAACTGTTTTACCACAAGCAGTAGCAACCTTAGCTCCTTTAGGTCCGTTTTGTGAAGGCGACGGAGCAGTAGCTTTACCAGTAGGTTCACCATTAGGGGGGACTTATACAGGAACAGGAGTTGTTGGTGCTAATTTTTCTCCAATAACAGCGGGGGTAGGAACACACACGATAACTTATACTATTATCGGAGCAACGTGTAGTGGAGACGCCACAACCGATGTTGTCGTAAAGCCTTTACCAGTTGCGGATATCACACCAGTAGCAGACCTTTGTTTAAATGATACACCAGTGAACTTAACTTTAACAGGTGGTTCGGTGGGTGGAGGAACTTTTTCAGGGGCAGGAATTACAGGTTCTACTTTTAATCCAACAACAGCAGGCGTAGGGATACATACAATTACTTATTCGATTACAGTAAACGGATGTACAACAATAGCTACAACAACTATTGAAGTCTTGGCTTTACCAAATCCTGTATTTGGAGCAATACCCGATATTTGTGAAAGTGACGCACCTTATACCCTAACAGAAGGTTCAGCACCACTTGGGGGAACTTATTCAGGAGCAGGAATAGCAACAAGTCCGACTTTTGATCCAATTATCGGAGATGGAACTTATACCTTGACTTACACCGTAACAGTAGGTACTTGTACAGGAAGCACAACACAGCTAATAACCGTTTTACCACAAGCAGTAGCAACCTTAGCTCCTTTAGGTCCGTTTTGTGAAGGCGACGGAGCAGTAGCTTTACCAGTAGGTTCACCATTAGGGGGAACTTATACAGGAACAGGAGTTGTTGGTGCTAATTTTTCTCCAATAACAGCGGGGGTAGGAACACACACGATAACTTATACTATTATCGGAGCAACGTGTAGTGGGGATGCCACAACCGATGTTGTCGTAAAGCCTTTACCAGTTGCGGATATCACACCAGTAGCAGACCTTTGTTTAAATGACACACCAGTGAACCTAACTTTAACAGGTGGTTCGGTGGGTGGAGGAACTTTTTCAGGGGCAGGAATTACAGGTTCTACTTTTAATCCAACAACAGCAGGCGTAGGGATACATACAATTACTTATTCGATTACAGTAAACGGATGTACAACAATAGCTACAACAACTATTGAAGTCTTGGCTTTACCAAATCCTGTATTTGGAGCAATACCCGATATTTGTGAAAATATACCTGCATTTGATTTAACACAAGGGACTCCAACAGGAGGGACTTATTCAGGAACAGGAATAACAGTAAACCCAACGTTTGACCCAGCTGTAGCAACAGCAGGAACGCATACGATAACTTATACTTTACAAAACGCTACCTGCAGTAACACCGCTACACAAACAGTAACAGTATTAGATGTGCCAGTAGTTACCTTGGTTACCCCAGGTCCATTTTGTGAAAATGATGTAGCAGTTACTTTGGTTGGAGGTTTACCATTAGGTGGGGATTATTCAGGAACAGGGGTAACAGCAAGCCCAACGTTTGACCCAGCCGTAGCTACAGCAGGAAATCATACAATAACTTATACGTTTGTTAATACAGGAGGGTGTGCAGGAATCGCAACTTCAGACATAGAGGTCAAAACGTTGCCTTTAGTTACTATTGACCCGTTAGGACCTTTGTGTTTGAATGGAACGCCAGTACCAGTAACGGGAACACCAGTAACAGGTGGGTTTTATTCTCCTATTGTAACTGTCGGAGCGACACCAATGTTTGACCCATCGGCAGTACCAGGTGATGGTGTGTACCCTGTGACACATACATTTATTGACCCTGTCTCAGGTTGTAAAAATACAGCTACAACACCGGTAACGGTTTTACCTTTACCAGCAGTAACCTTAGCTGCAATGGCTGATGTCTGTATGAGTGATGCAACATTCCCGTTAGTTGGAGGTTTACCTGCGGGAGGAACTTACTCAGGAACAGGAGTGGTTGGAGGGACAAATTTTAATCCTTTGCTTGCCGGAGGAGGAGCACATACTATTACTTATACATTTACAGATGGTTCAGGATGTGCGGGAACAGCAACAACACCTTTAACAGTGAACCCTGGTACGCCAGCTACATTTACAGGTACACCAGATGTATGTTTAAATAATGGTGTGTTAACATTGAATGGAGGAACTCCAACAGTAGGAGGGATTGGAACTTATTCTGGTTCTGGAGTTACTGGTACTAACTTCAACCCTATGACGGCAGGTATCGGAACACATACATTGATTTATACTTTTGATGATGGTTCGGGTTGCCCAAGTATTGCTACGGATGAGATAGAAGTTTTTGCTATTCCAACAATAGTATTAACACCTATTCTAGCAATGTGTAAGAATGATGCCTCAATTACTTTAACGCAAGGTACACCAACAGGAGGTGTTTATTCAGGTACAGGAATAACAACAAGTCCAACGTTTGACCCTGCAACAGCATTAGACGGAGTGAATACCATTACTTATTCTTTTACTGATGCCAATGGTTGTACAAATACACCAGCAACAACAGATATTATTGTAAACCCTTTACCTGTTGTAGTAATTACAGCGACACCGTCGGCAACAATTTGTGAAGGAGAAACGGTACAGTTATCAGCAACAGGAGTAGGTACGCATTCGTGGGCACCAGTTGATGCTACGATTGATGATGCTACTTCGGCAACGCCAAATGTTACACCAACTGTAACGACAACTTATACTGATGTAGTAACTAGTGGGGCAGGGTGTACAACAACAGAAACAATTGAGATAACAGTGAATCCTTTACCTAAATTAACGGCTTCTTCAGATGCGGTTATTTGTGAAAAAGATAGTGTAGAACTTACCGTGACAAGTGATATTGCCGGTGGATTCTCTTGGGCACCAATGGCATCAGTTGTAAATCCAACGAGTGGTGTAACGTATGTGAAACCTACCGTTGCTACGACTTACACAATAGAAGTAACTTCTTTGTTAGGTTGTAAAGAAACGGCTACAATAAACGTAAATGTAAACGCAAAACCAACAGGTACGTTTACCACTCCTAACGCAACAATTTGTGCAGAGCAGACAGCTACATTTACAGCGACTTTAGATCCTGCCTTTACTATTGCTCCGACAGGAGGATATTCTTATGATAAAGGTGTAACGTATGTTGGAGTGAATACAACAACGATTTCGGGAGCAGTTACGGGGACTAATACAGCAAGTGTTTTGTTAAAAGATGAGTTTGGTTGTGTTTCAGATACATTAAAAGAAACAGTGACTGCTTTAGCACCGATTTTATTTACAGTAGATGAAATAGCAGAACCAACGTGTTTAGCTCCGACATTGGGAGAATTTCACGTAAAGGATATTCAAGGAGGTCAGGCTAACTATACTGTTACTGTGAACGCCGACGTGAGAGCAAATGTATTGCCTACTGATGTAAATGTTTATGACAATTTACCAATAGCAGTTTATGCCATAGAGGTAGAAGGTGCTTTTGGTTGTACAGCAACGAAAACGGTAGCTTACCAAGGTAATATGACTTTTGACCCTATTCTAAGTCATTTGAAATGTAACGGTGACACTGATGGGTTTATATCTATTCAAAATGTACAAGGAGGAACAGCACCTTACGAATTTAGTTTTGAAGGAGGTGCTTATTCTGCAAATGCTACGTTTATCAATAAGTCAGCAGGGACTTATATTATAACTATTAAAGACGCAACAGGTTGTGAAGTACCTGTGTCGGTAACCTTAAATGAACCTGATTTATTAGTGCCAGCACTTGATTTGGTAGTGAACGAAACGTGTACAGGTTTGGATGATGGAAAAGTAACGGTAAGTGCCGTAGGAGGTAATCCACGTTATTTATTTGTATTAAACGGTACACCTAAAAAAGCATTAATAGCAGAGTTTACAAACATAGCGGTTGGGCCTCACACCATTACTTTAGTTGATACCTTAGGTTGTCAGGCATCAATACCATTTGATATATTACCTGCAACACCTATCGTAACAACGATAGTAGCAACAGACGCAACAGATTGTACAACACCAAATGGCTTTGGAACAATCACTTCGACAGTAGGAGGAAGTGGTAACTTTAATTATTCAGCAGATGGAGGAGCAACATTTAAAGATAATGTGAATATTATTCCAGATATGCAAAATAAAGGCGTGGGTATTTATACCATTATTACTAAAGATATTATCAACAACTGTACGGTTTCAGACACTTATTCAGTTGGAGCGGTAGGTAGTTTGGATGTAAGTAAAATAATTCAAAAAACAACTGGTGAATCTTGTGCAGAAAATGACGGAACAGATTCGTTGTCTAATTTTATAGGAACACCAGGGCCTTTTCAATTTCAGTTACACAGTTTGGCAGTTATACCAGGAGATCCTAATCCTGTATTAGTAGCTTACCAAGCAGATTCATCGTTTGCTAATTTGGTTTCAGGCTCGTATTATATTAAAATAAAAGACCCTACGGGATGTGAGTACACAAAACCTTTTACGATTTCACCACCTGTACCAATAGCTATTTCTTCGTTTTCTACACCAGCGGATTGTGGTTTGGCTAACGGATCGTTGAATGTAACTGTTTCGGGAGGTCTTGCCCCTTATACTTATGTATTAAATAAAACCTTAACACAAACGACAGGCGTGTTTCCTAATATGTTAGCAGGGTCATATACGATTGATATAACTGACGCTTCGTTGCCTGTAGCTTGTAGTGTGGTGAGTACGGTATCTGTAAGTACAACAGCAGCAGGACTTCAATTTGATAAAGACTCGACTACTTGTTCGTACTCTTCTGACGGTAAAGTAACCTTAACAGCCTTGACAAATACTGATTTCGCTATTTATGATTACCTCGTTGGTATAGATGATATTGATGCTTTTAAACCTTATGCTAATGGGGTGGTTTTTGATGGGTTAACTTCAGGATTACATTCGTTACAGATTAAGCAGGTTACTAAAATAGGAGGTTTTACTTGTACGTACAATGATTTCCAGTTTTATACTGATACGGTTTATCTAGGACAGCATTATGACCTGTTGATTCAGGATAGGTTTCTTATTTACGCACCAGATACAATCAAAGCAAAAACATTAGAGGTGCCAGCCGTAAAAGACGAAGATGACGGAGAGGTGAGTATTTTTGACGTGACCAACGCGGTGCCTCCTTATGAATTTGGATTAGACTTATTAGATTTGAATCCTTATAGTTTAACAGATCCGTCACTCAATTATATTAAAGAGTTAGGGAAAGGGGAGTACGTTATTTTACTAAAAGATGCAAATGGATGTATTGGTGAATTTAAACAAACGGTAACTACCTCGTTTTATATACCAAATGTGTTTACACCAAATGGAGATGGTAAAAACGATGTGTTTGAAGTGAAAGGATTACCTGACAATTCTCGTCTGCGTGTGTATGATCGTTGGGGTACACGTGTGTTTTTCATCAATGATTATGAAAATGATTGGGATGGAGGAAGACAACCAGATGGTATTTATTTCTTTGAATTGAAAACAGAGATAAATGGAACATTCAAAGGATGGGTACAGATTATAAGGTAGCTGTTAACTAGAAAAAAGAAGAACCCAGTTTGTCGTATTTAACAAGCTGGTTTTTTTACGAGTTATTTTTATTAAGAATAAATAAAAATAATAATATTTGTTCTTACTTTTAGAATTATTAGTTTGTTATTTTGGGTATAAAATAAAAAGAATATGAATTTAAAATATTTTGGAGGGTTGCTTTTTGTTGTTTCAGGTTATTTGGTTTCTGGACAGTCGGATAGCTTGTCAAGCTTGGCACACATTGATTGATGGGAAAGTAGTCAAAACATTTAGAATACCTTTACAAAACAATAAGAAGCCATACCTTACTTCGTCTTCTACGTCGTATTCTTATGGTGCATCAGAATCATTTAACATAAAAGGGACAACAAATATAGAATTAAAAGATACTGACGGAACACTTATAGGTAAGTTTGACGGGGTAATTGATACTACTGGTAGTATTGATTGTGAATTTAAATCTATTGATTTAACAACGTATTCTTATGTGATTACTGAAATCGTAGCGCATAAAATATAATATGTTTTAATTTCAATCAATAAAAAAGGGTATTGTGAAAGCAGTACCCTTTTTTGTTAACTAATACAACGATGAATTACCTCCTTGTTTGTCCGTCACCCTTTATAATCCATTTGTAACTACATAACTCTTCTAATGCCATTGGACCTCTAGCGTGTAGCTTTTGTGTACTGATTCCTATCTCGGCACCTAAACCAAATTGAGCACCGTCTGTAAAGGCAGTTGAAGCGTTGGCATAAACAGCAGCAGCATCGACAGTGGCTAAGAACAAATCAATGTTGTTTTGGTTTTTCTGATACAATCGACTCACTGTGTTTTGAACTGTATAATGTGATATGGTCAATTGCATCATCAATTGTATCCACAGTTTTTATAGACATTTTGTAATCTAAAAACTCCGTTCCGAAAGATGCTGTATCTGCTTTAAATAACAGGTTACTTGGGTAATTTCCTTCTAAAGAATTGTAAGCACGTTCGTCAGCATAGATTGCTATGTTTTCCTTTTGTAAAATAGTACCCATCTCACTCAGGTCTGCTAATCTACTTTGGTGAATAACCAAACAATCTAATGCATTACAAACACTTACACGACGTGTTTTTGCATTTACAGCAATAGCGATTGCCTTTGATTTGTCAGCAAACTCATCGTAATAAGTATGTACAATACCCGCACCTGTTTCTATAACGGGTACTTTGGAGTTTTCACGAACAAAATTAATTAAGCCTTGGCTACCTCTTGGTATAATAATATCTACATAGTTCACGGCGTTTAACATTTCTGCTGTCGCTTCTCTATCAACAGGTAATAGTTGTACAACATTGCTATCAACATGATGTTTTGTTAAGGTTTGGTGAATCAATTTGAGCACGGCTAAGTT
The DNA here is from genome assembly GCA_965224495.1 of Cytophagales bacterium. Lineage (GTDB taxonomy): Bacteria > Bacteroidota > Bacteroidia > Cytophagales > JAAEPT01 > CBDCZI01. The sequence continues at coordinate 64,984 of CBDCZI010000021.1, forward strand.
TGAAAACTCAGCATCACGACTACCTTTCAATAAATTGGCATTTCCCGATTTTAAACAAAGAGAAAAGACATCGAAGGTAACATTTGGGCGAGATTCATAGATAATACCGATAACACCTAATGGCACGGTGATTTTAGAAATGTTTAAACCATTTTCTAAGGTTTTCTCTGACAGTACTTTTCCGATAGGACGGTCTAAATTTGCTACATTTCTAATCTCTGAAGCAATATCTTTGATACGTTGGTCGGTAAGCATCAAACGATCGTATTTGGGATTAGATTTTTCCATTCTAACCAAATCTTTTTCATTTTCTTTTAATAAAAATGGAATCTCTTGTTCAGCCAAATCAGCCAAATCTAATAAGATTTGATTGACTTTTTTATTATTCATTATAGCCAATGAACGACTTGCTTTTTGTACGTTTTTAAATAAATTTTCTAATGACATAATTTATGTTTTAAACTCTTAGAGTTATTTTTTGTTTGTCAGTTACTAAGTGGTAACATTATTTGATATAAAGGTAATTGTAGTGAATAAGTGGTTTGTGACCATTTTCACCAATAACCTCTGTTGCTTTGTCTGTTCCGTAATCAACTCGTCCCAAAGCGATGGCTTCTCCGTTTTCATCAACAACAGAAACAATGTCTTTTGGTTCAAAGTCACCCTCTATTTTAATCACCCCAACGGGCAATAAACTCGCTGCATCATTTTCTAACAAGGCTTTTTTTGCACCCTCGTTGATGAATATTTTTCCTTTAGAAAATTTCTCAGAAGTAGCTATCCATTGTTTAGTAGGGGCTTTTTTCTTTTTTGCTTCAAAGAAAGTACCTTTAGCGTTTCCGTCCATCAAATCGAGTAAAATATTTTCTTTTTTACCATTGGCAATACAAACATCAATTCCCAAATCAGCCATTTTAGTAGCCAAATTTGCTTTAGTAAGCATTCCTCCACGTCCAAAACTCGATTTGTCACTGCTAATGAAAGAAGAGAAATCTTGTCCTTCTTTTACCTTCTCTATCAATTGAGAAGATGCATCGTTAGGGTTTCCGGTGTAGATACCATCGACATTACTCAAAATAATGAGTTGGTCAGCATTAACCAATGTAGCAATCAAACCTGCTAATTCGTCGTTATCGGTAAACATCAACTCAGTAATCGATACCGTATCGTTTTCATTGACAATTGGTAAAACGTCGTATTGCAATAACGCACTCAAGCAATTTTGAATATTCAAATAATGGTTTCTGTCACGAAAATCGTTTTGTGTGACCAATACTTGCGCACAATGCACATCAAATTGCCCAAAATAATCATTGTACAAATCCAATAATTTGACTTGTCCGATAGATGAAAGTATCTGACGGCGAGAAATAGGGTCTATTTTTTCGGGTAAATTAACCATTGCTCGTCCAGACGCTACAGCACCAGAAGAAACCAAAACGACTTTAGTTCCCTGTTTACGCAAAGTTTGTATCTGCTTGACAATCTGTTGTATTCGTTCTTTGTTTGGTCCGCCGTGTAATTCTGAAATTACATTTGAACCAACTTTTACAACGATTAATTTACTTTCTTTCTTTTCCAAAATAAGAGGTGTTTGTACAAAAATACCTTGTTTTAATGAAACTGCCAATAGTCTTTGCTATTCAAATAGAATTGTTTAGTAACTTTGTCAAATGATAAACTATCTTTCCGATACAATTGTCGCGTTAGCAACGGCACCAGGTACAGGAGCAATCGCTGTGGTACGACTTTCAGGTACTGACGCAATAGCTATTTGTAATAAGGTATTCCCAAGTAAAAACTTGTTGGAAGTACCGTCGCATACTATTCATTTTGGAACGATAAGAAAGAATAAGGAGGTATTGGACGAAGCGTTGGTCTCTGTTTTTAAAGCACCTCATTCGTACACAAAAGAAAATGTTGTTGAGGTTTCTACACACGGTTCGCCTTATATTATCAATAAATTGATGCAACTTTTTATAGAGAAAGGAGCGAGGTCAGCCAAAGCAGGAGAGTTTACTCAACGTGCATTTTTAAATGGACAATTAGATTTGGCTCAAGCGGAAGCTGTGGCAGATTTGATAGCGTCCGATTCGGAAGCGTCACATCAGGCGGCGATGAACCAGATGCGAGGTGGTTTTTCTACGAAAATAAAGGATTTGAGAGACCAGCTTATTGGTTTTGCCTCGATGATAGAGTTGGAATTGGATTTTGGAGAAGAAGACGTTGAGTTTGCTGACCGTTCGCAGTTAACGAATTTGATTGTTGAATTACAAAAAGTAATTGGTACATTGATTGCCTCTTTTGACCAAGGAAATGTGATTAAAGAAGGGATACCGACAGTAATAGCGGGAAAACCAAATGCAGGGAAATCCACGTTATTGAATACCTTATTTAATGAAGAAAAAGCAATCGTAACCGATATCGCAGGGACAACAAGGGATGTTATCGAAGATGAATTGACGATAAACGGTATCAAATTTCGATTTATTGATACCGCTGGTTTGCGTGAAGCAACTGACGCTGTGGAGGCGATAGGAATTAAGAAAACCAAAGAAAAAATGTCCGAGGCATCCTTGATTCTTTATTTGTTTGATGTAGAAACAACAACGGCAGACGAATTGAGAAAAACGGCGAAAGAACTTGATGAATTAGGGAAACCTTATTTGTTGATAGGGAATAAAATAGATAAAATAGCTGACTACAAGAAGAAATTTAGTTCGTTTGAAAAGGTGATTTATATTTCGGCTTCAGTACAAGTAAATGTAGAATATTTGACTGAATTATTGTTAGAAACAGTCAATTTGAAAAATTTTAAAACAGGGGATGCAGTAGTCACCAATATCCGTCATTTTGAAAGTTTGGTGAATACACAAACAGCATTGGATAAAACGTTAGAAGGAATTGATGAAGATATTTCAGGGGATTTCTTAGCAATGGATATCCGTCAGGCTTTACATCATTTGGGTTTGATTGTTGGGGATATCACAACGGATGATTTGTTGGATTCTATCTTTTCTAACTTTTGTATCGGGAAGTAACCGCATCAAGAAAAATAATAAATAACAATATAAATGAAATGAATATCAGTGACTTAACTAATATTTATAAATCTTAAAAGAGCACAAAAATAAAAGACGGTAGAGAAAGCTTATTTCTTGACTACTATCTTCCTGATGTAAAACAAACTCGTAAAAAGGAATCTCTTAAACTTCATATTCATAGTAAACCTAGATCCCCAAAAGAAAGAGAATATAATAAAAAGACATCACTCTATTAAGCTAAAAAACAGAGTCTCTTCTAGTGTAGTCAACAGTTAAGTTGTTTGTTATTCATCTGAAGAGTCACAAATAGCTTTAGCGACAAAATGAGCCGTTGTCCAGCACCCTTGAAAGTTAAAGCCACCAGTAATTGCATCAATATCTAATAATTCACCTGTGAAATAGAGGTTTTTGAGTGTTTGGTGTTGGCATTGGTTACGTGCTATTTCGGTCAAATCAACACCTCCAGCAGTTACAAACTCTTCTTTGAAGGTTGATTTTCCTATGACTTCAAATTCACTTTGTGATAATTCAGTGATGAGTTTATTCATTTTTTTACCTGAAATAGCTTGTAAAGGGTCAGTTTCTTCGATTTGAGCCTTTTTTAAGATAAACAACCACGCACGTTTGGGTAAATCAAAGGGAGCGATGTTTTTAATGAGTTTTTGAGCAGATTCAGTTTTTATTACTTCCAACTCTGCTTTTGTCTCTTCAAAAGAACGGTTAACAAAATTGATATGAATCGTGAATTTGTAGTCTTTTTCGGCTAATAATTTAGCTCCCCACGCCGAAAGTTTTAAAATAGCAGGTCCACTAAGTCCCCAGTGTGTGAATAATAATGGTCCTGAGGATGTGATTTTAGAACCCAATATTTTTGTTTTTACGTTCTGAATAGCAACGCCCTGCATCTCTTTGAGTGTACGCTCAGGAAGAGGTAATTTGAAGGTAAATAAACTCGGAGCAGGAGAGAGGGTCTTTATTCTTAGTAATTTGGTAATGCCACTCATCTTTTTATTAATCCCTCCAGTAGCCAAAACAAGGTGTTTGCAGTTCATCGTTTCTTCTTCGGAGCTGACTGCCCAACCGTCCTCTGTTTGCTCTATTTTATTGACGGTAAACGATGTTTTTAAAGAGCAGTTTGCTCGTTGGGTAACTTTGGAAAGTAGCTCAACGATGGTTTCAGAAGTATTTGATAAAGGGAAAACACGTCCGTCAGCCTCTGTTTTTAAAGGAATACCTTTGTCCTCAAACCATTGTTGTGCTTCTTTACTACCAAATTTTTTGAAGAGAGGTAATAAAAACTTTTCGCCACGAGGGTAGTACTGAGAAAGTTTTTTTGGATGTGTTTCTTGGTTGGTTACATTGCATCGACCACCACCAGAGACACGAACTTTAGTTAATATAGTACTCGTTTTTTCAATAATAAGACAGTTTAAATCGGGGTTTAAATCCATTAATTGGTTGGCACAGAAAAAACCTGAAGCACCACCGCCCACTATTATAATATCGTATTTATTTTTCATTATTTTATTAGTTCAATTTTGAGAATTGTACCCCCTTTATTCACTTGAAAAAGACGACTCGCTCTTCGTCCGATGAGCCAAATGATTTGTTTTTTGTAAGTCAAAACTAACTCCTCTTTTTTGAGGTGTACAGGTACTTTTTGATTGATGAGAATATCGCTTATTTTTTGTTTTCCGTGCATTCCAAATGGAGCGATTTTATCGCCTAATTGCCAATTACGCACCTCCAAATCTTCAGCGAAATCTTCGTAATTGAAATAAGAAATCGCAGGGTTTTGTTCGAATTTAAAATGGTCATCAAAAGGGAGAATACTTAATTTTATCTTTTTGTCACCTATGTTAAAAGTACCTCCTTTAATAGGAATCTGTTCTTGGGTTTTTGTTGGTTTTGGAAGAGAAAGGTGTAGGTTTTCTCTGTCGTTGATTAATTGAAACCCTGATTTTGAAGTGTAAATAGTACCGCTCAATTGTTTGTTGTTTTCACAGATAGAAACACACGTACTGTAGCTAAATTGGTACTCGTCTAACAACTCAAACAAGAGAGAGGGTGTTATTTGATGACTTTTAAAAGAAGATTTATTTATAATAAAATCATTACAATCATCTTTAATGAATAGTTTTTTCTTTAAAAACGTGACTTTATCATTTAAAACTTGTTCAGCGAGACGTAATCTCTCTGCTGTTTGCTTAAAGTTACTTACAGCCTGAGGATTTAACTCTTCTAATAAGGGGATGATTTGTTTTCTAATGAAATTACGCTTGTATTTTTCACTTTCATTAGATATGTCTTCTCTCCATATAACCTTGTTTTCTTGAGCAAAAGAAAGCAATTCTTTTTTTGTGAAATGAACTAACGGTCGAAGTAAGTTATTGTGTAAAGGGAGGATTCCTCTAACTCCTTTTATTCCTGTTCCTTTAGCTAATTTATAAATAGCAGTTTCTAAATTATCGTTGGCGTGATGTCCTGTGACAATAAAATCGTACGCGTGTTTTTTTTGTAATTCACGGAACCATTCGTAACGTAAATTTCGAGCCGTAATTTGAATAGATTCTTTGTTTTTTAAGGCTGTTTTTTCGGTGTCAAATCGGTTTAAATGGAAAGTGATTTCTGTAGATTGTGTCGTGTTTTTTACTAATTCCTCATCTAAAAAAGAATCCTCTTTTCGTAGTTGAAAATTGCAATGAGCAACAGCAAATTGAAGTCCCGCTTGCGAAAAAAGTTCGACCATAGCCATCGAGTCTACACCACCACTAACAGCCAACAAGTAGGATTTATCCGTAAAGTCAGGTAGGGTTTGTTGTAGCTTATGAAGAAACGTTTTTAACATAGTAAGATGAAGTGTTCAGTACTTTTTGTATCAATTTACAGCGAATTTAGTTAGATTTGTACAATATTTGCTCATTAAGAGTTATGCAAAATAATATACTACGTTTTTTATTTTTCACCACCTTGTTTTTAACGGTTTCTATTGGGGTATTCCCAAAAGAAGGCAAAGATAAAAATTATCCACGCTGATAGAGGAACAGGAGGAGAGTTGAGGGGTGAACCTGTCAATAAGTTATACGGGCGTGTACATTTACAGCGAGGAGATGTTGATTTTTATTGCGATTCGGCAATTCGTTACGTCAAAAGAAATGATTTTAATGCGTACGGTCATGTGCGAATGGTGAAGAAAAATGCGATTACTTTAACTTCCAAAAAGCTACTACATAAAGGAAAAACAGGGGTTTCTAGGTTTACAGGAAATGTAGTACTTCGTGATAAAAAAATGACCCTAAAAACAGAGAATTTAGATTACAATAAAAATACAGACCTGGCTTACTATTATGGTGGAGGTGTTGTAAATGATGATAAAGTTCGCTTGGTCAGTAAAACAGGTGTTTACAGTGTGAGTGCAAAGTTTTTCAACTTTTATACAGATGTGAAAGTTACACAGCCAGGCAATGTGATTACTTCGGACACTTTACGCTACAATAGGTTGTCTGGTGTGGTTTATTTTGAAGGACCAACGGTTATAAAATCGCAATTAAATGATTTGTACGCTGAAAAAGGGAAATACAATACCAAAACGGAAGATGCTTATTTTAGTAAAAATGCAGTGGTAGAAACACCTAAATATGTATTGAAAGGAGATAGTTTGTTTTTCAACAACAAATCGACTGATGGTTATGTGTTGGGAAATGTGATTATTCAATCAAAAAAAGACAGTCTATTTATCTTTGGAGACGAAGCTATTCGAAATGGAGTCGCGGGAACAATGAAAGTATCTGGCGAACGAGCTTTAATGGAAAAGATAAACGGGATAGACACGACTTTTATCTTAGCTGACACATTGTATGCGATTGAAGACACGGCTTCTCATCAACAAGAACAGATTTTTGCATACAATAATGTAGAGATTTATAAAAACGAATTACAAGCCTCTTGTGATAGCTTAGTGAATGATTTTAAAGACTCAACGATTTATTTTTATAAAAAACCAGTAGTTTGGAATGGAGACAATCAAATTTCGGGAGATACGATCAAAGTAGTATCTGTCAAAAAACAAATTGATAAAGCATATACCAATGGACATAGTTTTATTGTCAAACAGCATCACGGCGTACAGTACGACCAGATAAAAGGACGACAAACAGTCGCTTATTTTAAAAATAACGATATTGCTAAAGTACGTGTTTTAGGTAATGGAGAGTGTTTGTATTACCTCAATGATGAGGAAGATAAAACATTTACAGGAGTCAATAGAATAGAATGCAGTGAAATGAAAGTACGTTTTAAAAACAAAGAGTTGAGCGACGTTACGTTCTTGTCTTTGCCCAATGCACATTTTTATCCGCCCCAATTATTGACTCCAGCAGTAAGTTTTTTGAAAGATTTTATATGGGAAGAGGAAAAACGACCGTTATTAAGAGAGTTTAGAGCAATGCACAATAAATATATTCCTTTACCAAAAGAAATTATAGAGGAGGTTGTAGAAGATGATAAAATAGAAAAAGAGGTGATAGAGGAGAGTTTAGAGGAGTTTTTAGATAAATCTAAACAACGAAAGGCTAGAAAAAAGGAAAAGAAAAGGAAGAAAAAAGAGCTTCGAAAAAAGAAAAACTTGAATTGATACCTAAAACTGAGTATTTTTGCAGATTAGATTTATGAAATTAAACAGATTTATTATATTATTAGGGCTTATCGCTCTGTTCTCATCGTGTAGTACTTACCAAAAAGTACTAAAGAAAGGTACGTTTGACGAGAAATTTACAGCCGCTATGGCGTATTATAATACAGAGGACTATTACAAGGCAGGAGAGTTATTTGAAAACATATCACCAACTGCTTTAGGGAGACCTCAGATGGAAGAGATTAAATTTTATTACGCCTACACCCAATACCGTCAGAAAGCGTATATGATGAGCCGTTATTATTTTCAAGAGTTTACAGAGATGTTTCCCCGAAGTGAAAAAACGGAAGAAGCTGCTTTTAGAGCTGCCGAATCTCGTTATTACCAATCTCCTCGTTACAATTTGGAACAAACCAACTCTCACAAAGCGATTAATGATTTGCAAGGGTTTCTGTTGAAATATCCTTTTAGTAAATTTAAAGATCAAGCAACGGCTATTGTACTTGAGATGGAAGGGAAGATAGAAAATAAGGCTTTTGTAGCTGCTAAACAGTATTTAAAGATAAGAGAATACAAGGCTGCGGTGGTTGCATTAGAAAATTTTAAGTTAGATTATCCAGCGTCTAAGAGTAAAGAAGAAGTAATTTTCTTGAAAATAGAAGCTCAATATGAATTAGCAATTATTAGCTACAATCAAATTGAAAAAGACGGAGAAATTATCGAATTAAAAAAAGATAGATTAACGAAAGTGAAGCTATTTTACCACGAATTTATAGATGCTTACCCAAACAGTGTATTTAAAAAAGACGCTGAAAGGATGTATAATAGTGCAAGTGCACAACTTCAAGTTAAACAAAAAAACAAAAAATAATGGCTGCTATCAATAACGCACAAATCAAGACAAGAAATATCACTGACTTACAAGATAAGTGTGGTAATATCTACAAAGCGGTTAAAATCATTTCGATGAAAGCAAACCAATTATCAGTTGTTTCAAAAGAAGAATTGAATGCTAAATTGGCGGAATTTGCATCTACAGTTGATAACTTAGAAGAGATTTTTGAAAATAGAGAACAAATCGAAATCTCTAAATTTTACGAAAGAATGCCTAAGCCTTCAAAAGTAGCTTTAGAGTTGTTTTTGGAAGATGGTATTTTTCACCAACAAAAAGAGGTTAAATAATTGTGCTGAAAGGCAAAAAAATACTAATTGCAGTTTCGGGAAGTATTGCTGCCTATAAAGTAGCAACACTTGTCCGTTTGTTGGTACAAGAAGAGGTTGAGGTAAAGGTTGTAATGACGGATGCTTCAACCTCTTTTATTACCCCTTTGACATTGGCTACGTTGTCTAAAAATCCTGTTTTAATTGATTTTGAAAAAGGAAAAACGGGTGAATGGAACAACCACGTAGAGTTAGGTCTTTGGGCTGACTTGTACTTAGTCGCTCCTGCATCTGCTAATACGATTGGTAAAATGGCAAACGGAATTTGTGATAACTTACTTTTAGCTACCTATTTTTCGGCAAGATGTCCTGTCGCTTTTGCACCAGCAATGGATTTGGATATGTACCAACACCCTGCAATTTTGGCTAATATAGAAAAGCTAAAATCGTTTGGTAATTTGTTAATAGAACCTACAAAAGGTGAGTTAGCGAGTGGTTTGGTAGGGAAAGGAAGAATGGAAGAACCCGAAAATATACTCAGGTTTTGTCAAGAAATATTGAAATAATGCACTTAAAAGGCAAAAATGTATTAATCACAGCAGGTCCTACACACGAACCTATTGACCCAGTAAGGTTTATTGGTAATCATTCGAGTGGGAAAATGGGGTACGCAATTGTTGACGAGTTGATAAAAAATGGAGTAAATGTTACTTTAGTGACAGGTCCTACTGCTCTTGTACCAAATGTGAATGCCTTGGTTTATCAAGTGAATTCAGCAGAAGAAATGTACGAGGCTGTGATGAAAGAATTCACAAAACAAGATGTGTTTATTTTGGCGGCAGCAGTTGCTGATTACACACCAAAAGTTTATTCGTCTAAAAAAATAAAAAAGAAAGACGACGAAATGTTTATTGAATTGGTGAAAACCAAAGATATAGCCAAAGAAGTAGGTTTACTTAAAAATAAAAGCCAAATTACTGTAGGGTTTGCTTTAGAGACAAATGATGAAGAAGCAAATGCAAACAAAAAGTTAGTTTCTAAAAACCTTGATTTTATTGTTTTGAACTCAATGAGGAACAAGGGGACGTGTTTTGGAGGTGATAATAACAAAGTCACGCTTATCGAAAAGACAAGGTCGGTAACATTTACAACTAAGCCTAAAACAGCAGTAGCCAAAGATATTGTTAACTATTTGAATGCTTTAATAGATGAAAAATTTAATTAGTCTTTTTCTTTTCTTTTTTACAATAGTATCTTTTGCACAAGAGTTGAAGTGCAATGTGATGGTTGACGCTTCACGTATTCAAACACAAGAAAAACAAATTTTTGAGGAATTGAAGGTCGCTATTGAAGAGTTTATGAACACGACAAGATGGACTGAAGACGAATATGAAAATTTAGAGCAAATAGAATGTAATTTATCCATTCAATTGTTGACAATGCCAGCTGTGGGAGTTTTTACAGCAACAGCACAAATACAGTCTAATCGACCGATGTACAACACAGATTACCAATCGGTAGTTTTTAATTATGTAGATAAAAGTTTTAACTTTACCTACCAACAAGGGGCGTCATTAAATTACAGTGAAAACCAATACACCTCTGATTTAACTTCGTTATTGGCACTTTACGCTAATATTATTATTGGCTTAGATTACGATACTTTTGCAGACAAAGGAGGAAAGCCTTACTTTGATAAAGCTCAGAGTATCTTTTTGACGGCTCAGTCTTCGGGAAGTGGAATTTGGTCTTTGGAAAAAGAATTAGAGAATGTAAATGGGAAATTTAGCTTGGTAAATGATTTGATAAATGCACAATTAGAACAGTTTCATACTGATTTATACAACTACCATTTGAAATCATTAGATGTATTCACGACGGATAAAGAGGCTTGTCTAAATGGTATAATCAAGTCTTTGGAGAGTATTGAAAGACAAAAAGAAACGATAGCTTTTAGTATTTTAATCAACTCATTTTTCTTTGCCAAATCAGCAGAACTTATCAAGATTTTTGAAAAGGCTCCTGCCGACAAGCGTAAAAAGGTCTTAGCTATTTTGATAAATGTTGACCCTAAAAACAGAGCCAAATACACCAGTAAGCTGAAATGAAATGGGGAAGAGGTTGTATAGAGTTTTTGCTAACGAATTAAAAACGGAACTCGATAAAGTACTAAATAAAGAAGTCGATATCGTTTTAAGTAATGATAGCGTATTACACGGTGTGGTTTTGAGTTTTACTGAAAATGAGTTAGTATTACGTAACATTGTACGAAACAAAACCACAATCGCTTTATCCGATATCCAAGAAATTCTATTTACTTAACCTATGCTTCAAAAATTAATAATAAAGAACTACGCTTTGATAGAAAATCTTGAGATTTTTTTAGGTGCGAACCTCAATATTATCACAGGAGAAACTGGTGCAGGGAAATCTATATTATTGGGTGCATTAGGTTTGTTATTAGGAAAAAGAGCTGATTCTAAAGCCTTAAAAAATCACCAAAATAAGTGTGTAATTGAAGGTGAATTCACTATCTCAAAATTACAATTAAAGCCATTTTTTAAAGAAAATGATTTAGATTACGAAGAACAAACGATTATCCGTAGAGAAATCGCTGTGTCAGGAAAATCTCGTTCGTTTATCAATGATACGCCCGTAACACTAGATGTGGTTAAAAAATTAGGTGTTCGGTTGATTGATATTCATTCGCAACACCAAACTATTCTTTTAAAAGAGAGTGGTTTTCAGATGAATATCATTGATTCTTTTGCTGAGAATAAGAAGAGAGTAGCACAGTTTCAAATTAAGTATTCTGAATATAAATTGCTTAAGAAAGAATACGAGGTAGTTTTAACTTCTTTCGAATCAGCACAAACAGAGCTTGATTACAATAATTATTTATTAAACGAATTGGTCGAGTGTGATGCACAAGCGGGTGAATATGACCAATTAGAGCAGGACTTAAACCTGGCGGAACATTCCAAAGACATAAAAAGTTGTTTAACTACTTTTCATCAACAGGTAAGTACTTCGGAAGTTTCTATTTCTACACAACTCTACGATTTAAAGAACGAATTAGATAAAATAACGTCTTTTTCTGCTGAATATGAAGAGTTTGCACAACGCTTAGGCAGTGTGGCTATCGAATTGGATGATTTGAGTGAAGAAATTAAACAAAAAAGTGAAAGTATTTCTTTTGATGACGAGTCATTGGAAGTGATGAATGAGCGAATGAGTTTACTGAATAGCTTATTTTCAAAACACCACGTAACGACCGTAGAGGCACTGATAGAGAAAAGGAATAAGTTAGAAGATACGGTAAATAATACATTTGGTGATCAAGAGAAGTTAAAAGAATTAGAAAAAACGATCGCTTCTTTAGAAAAGGAATTGACAAAACAAGCAGAAGAACTTTCAACATATAGACAGAAAGTCATTCCGTTTATAGAGCAAAAAGTAAACGAAGAACTCAAGCGAGTAGGGATGCCGGAGGCACAAATAATTGTGAAATTAGCAACGGTATCATTAAATAATTACGGTATTGATGATATTGAATTTCATTTTTCAGCCAATAAAGGTATTGTAGCTCAACCTTTGGGGGCAGTTGCGTCAGGAGGGGAGTTTAGTCGTTTGATGTTTGTTTTGAAGTACTTATTGACAGCTAAAACACAATTGCCAACGGTTATTTTTGATGAAATAGATACAGGGATTTCAGGAGAAATAGCGATTAAGATGGCAGAAATGATGCGTGAAATGGCACGTAATCACCAACTAATAACCATCACACACTTACCTCAAGTCGCAGGTTTTGGAGATAAACACTTCTTTGTATATAAAGACCAATCGGGCGAACAAGCGAGGAGTGATATGAGAGAACTAACCAGGGAAGAGCGTTTGCAAGAATTAGCGCAGATGATAGGTGGAGAAAATCCATCGGAGGGAGCTTACCAAAGTGCCAAAGAATTACTCAAAGGATAAGTGACAAAGTAGCTTATTAATTGCTTTTTATCGCTTAAAATCAATATATTTGTCATTGGATTAAAATCAAAATTATGTCATATAATCTTTTAAAAGGAAAGAAAGGAATTATTTTTGGAGCACTTGATGAGCATTCTATTGCTTGGAAAGCTGCAGAACAAGCACACGCTGAAGGAGCTGAATTTATTTTGAGTAACGCACCTATTGCCATGCGAATGGGGGCAATCAATACCTTAGCTGAAAAGACAAATTCTGAAATCGTTCCTGCAGATGCAACCTCTATTGAAGATTTGGAGAACTTAATAGAAACTGCTAAGAAGAAATTTGGCAAAATTGATTTTATCTTACATTCTATCGGAATGAGTCCTAATATTCGTAAGAAAATTGCTTACGAAGACTTAAATTATAGATTTTTCAATCAGTCTATTGACGTTTCAGCTTTATCTTTTCACAAAGTAATGAGTGTAGCACATAAAATGGACGCCTTGAATGATTACGCATCAATTATTGCTTTATCATACATTGCAGCACAACGTGTTTTCCCTGATTATACTGATATGTCACAGGCAAAAGCAGTATTGGAGTCAATAGCTAGAAATTTTGGAGCAGTATTGGCACAAGATAAAAAAATCCGTGTAAATACCATTTCTCAATCGCCAACAATGACGACAGCAGGAAAGGGAATAGCAGGATTTCAAGAGTTTTTCAAATTTGCTGATGATATGTCGCCATTAGGCAACGCATCAGCTGAAGATTGTGCAAACTATATCGTGATGATGTTCTCAGATTTCACAAAAAGCGTAACGATGCAAAACTTAATGCATGACGGGGGGTTTAGTTCTTCAGGAATTACTTCTAAAATTATCGAACAGATAAAAGTTGATTAATTCAACTGTATATAGACGTTAATTAAAAGCCAACTCTCTAAGGGTTGGCTTTTTTTGTTTTGTAGCTTACAAATGAATAATAAAGGTATTAAGCACAAAAAAAAGGGAAGTTATAAATAACTTCCCTTTGAGGACTCGAGCGGATTCGAACCGCTGTAGATGCTTTTGCAGAGCACTGCCTAGCCGCTCGGCCACGAGTCCTTGTTTCTGATACAAAGGTAGTGTTAATCTTCTCTTTTACAAACAATAAAACACTAATATTTTCTTATCCACCAAACATATTTGCTAAACCTCTCTTACTCATCTTGTTCATTTTCTTCATCATTTTACGCATTTCGTTAAATTGCTTGAGAAGATTATTTACTTGTTGAATATCTGTTCCACTACCTTTGGCTAATCTCTTTCTACGTGCGCCATTGATACTGTCTGGGTTTTCTCTTTCGGAAGGAGTCATTGAACAAATAATTGCTTCGATAGGTTTGAACGCGTCATCATCTACCTCAACATCTTTCATCATTTTCCCAACGCCTGGTAACATGCCAACCAAATCTTTGATGTTACCCATCTTTTTGATTTGGTCTAATTGAGATTTGAAATCGTTAAAATCAAATTGATTTTTTCTTATTTTTTTATTTAAACGTTGTGTTTCTTTTTCGTCAAATACCTCTTGTGCTTTTTCAACCAAAGAAACGACATCTCCCATTCCTAGGATACGCTGAGCCATACGGTCAGGGTGGAAGATATCTAAAGCCTCCATTTTTTCTCCTGTAGAAACAAACTTAATCGGTTTGTTGACAACAGATAGTATGGATAGAGCTGCACCACCACGTGTGTCACCGTCTAATTTAGATAGTACAACTCCGTCAAAGTTGATACGCTCGTTAAAAGTTTTTGCGGTATTTACGGCATCTTGCCCTGTCATTGCATCAACGACAAATAACGTCTCTGCAGGATTGATTGTTTTCTTAATCAATTCTATTTCAGCCATCATTTGCTCGTCAACAGCCAAACGACCTGCTGTATCAATAATGACGCTACTGAGTCCCTTTGCTTTCGCTACTTTTATTGCGTTTTCAGCGATAGAAACAGGGCTTTTATTGTCTTCTTCGGCGTAAAATTCTACTCCGATTTGCTCTGAAAGAACTTGAAGTTGTTGAATCGCAGCGGGACGGTACACGTCACAAGCTACAACCATTACTTGACGTCCTTTCTTTTTAAGGTGTTGTGCCAATTTACCTGTAAAGGTAGTTTTACCCGAACCTTGAAGTCCTGCCATCAAAACAATAGAAGGGTTTCCTGAAAGACTTATCTCTTTCACTTCTCCTCCCATCAGTTCCGCTAACTCTTCATTAGTTATTTTGACTAATAGTTGACCCGGTGTAACAGATAGTAATACGTCTTGTCCTAAGGCTTTTTCCTTGATGCTATCAGTAACTTTTTTAGCGACTTTGTAGTTTACATCAGCATCAATTAATGCACGACGTATCTCTTTAACCGTTTGAGCTACATTTATTTCAGTGATTTGTCCTTGCCCTTTTAGGGTTTTGAACGCCTTGTCTAGTTTTGACGATAAATTATCAAACATATTAATTCTATTTCTTAAGGTCTTAAATATCTGGTTTTGTACGCTTTTTAATATTATTCCAAATAGTAAAGTTTTTGGAATAGTAATTTACAAAAATACGCATTTCTATCGAAAATAGATAGCTTTAAATGACAGGATGTGTTTTTAATAACAGAGATACTCCTTTATGACTAAAAATCAAGTAGTGAAATTGTTATTGACCATTTTTATTACTCCCAAATCAAGCATGAGACGGAGTTCTTTTTTGATGTTTTTTTCAGGGAATTCGTGAAGTTTTTCGATGACTAGGGGTAAAGAAACAGCGTCTTTAATTTTTATAAGGTTCAGTAAGCTTTCTCGCAAGGTGTGGTTTGGTTCGTTTGAGATACATACGTCACAGACACCACAAATAGAGGCAGGGAATCCAAAGTATTGAGCGATAACTAAAGAACGACAGGTGTCAGTCGATAAGTAAGCGACGAATTGATTCAGTGCATTTTTTCTTTTTTCTTTCAGAGGCTCGACCTTTGCATACAAGCCTTTTAGCTTTTTGTCGTTGCATCGACCTTCTAAAAAGGTAAGTTGAGGGTTTTCATTCGTCAGTTGGTAATCAATTACTTTTTGCTTGACTAAATGATGCATCTGGTCGATGACCTCTTGTTTACCTTTCTTGATTTGGTTAGCTAACAATTGCTCATTAATTTTCAAATATTCAATAAACATATTCGCTCCATAGGCACGTAACAATGTTTTTAATAAAAACTCATTTCTTGGGTTGGCTACTTGGTAACGGTACAAGTCTTGGTGATTAAATAATATCTTAACACGTGAAGGGCTTTTGAAAGCGTCGTTTAAAGCAATTACACCGATACTTTCTAAACGTTTAAGGGAATAATAGAATAAACCTAAGGGGATTTTGTAAATACCTGCGATTTCATTCATGTTAAAATCGAAACTCTTGGAAGGACGAACACCCAATGCCAATTTGAAATAATTTCCTAAGGCATTATATACTCTCGTAATGATACTGAAGTCGGGGTAACTGGCTTCAAAAATTTTGAAAAGCTGTTCTGTATCACTTTCGTTGTATAGAAGTACGGCAAAGGCTTTTTTTCCGTCTCTTCCGGCTCTTCCTGCTTCTTGGTAATAGGCTTCTAACGAACTTGGTAGTTGGAAATGAACAACTGTTCGTACGTCTGATTTGTCAATTCCCATACCAAAAGCATTGGTGGCGACAATTACTCTTGTTTGGTTATTAATCCATAAAGATTGACGTTTGTCTCGCTCGTCGGTTTTTAATCCTGCGTGGTAATAGAGTGCTGATATTTGATTATTATCTAAAAATCTTGCTATTTCTTCTGCTTTTTTTCGACTTGAAACATAGACGATACTTGTGCCTTGAACAGCTCGTAATATTTCTAATAATTTATTGTATTTGTTCTCTACCAGACGAATGTTTAAGGATAGATTTTCTCTTGTAAATTCTCCCTTATAGATAAAAACATTTGTACCTAATTGAAGTTTTTCGACAATGTCAGCTTGCACTTCTGGTGTAGCACTTGCGGTAAGCGCTAAAACAGGTACTGATTGTTTTTTTAATTTTTCGACAATATCTATAATATTCAAATAGGCAGGTCTGAAATCATAGCCCCATTGAGAAATACAGTGTGCCTCGTCAATAACTAAAAACTTGACGTTCATTTGCTCTGCCTTTTCTTGAAAAGCTTCAGAAAGTAAGCGTTCGGGCGAGACGAATAAAAACCGAATAGATTTATCTAAAATACAATTATTTAACGTGTTGTCTATCTCCGAACGACGCATTCCTGCGTGAATAGATTTGGCTTTAATTCCTACTTTTTTTAATTGCCCGACTTGGTCTTTGATTAAGGCGATTAAGGGTGAGATAACTAAAGTCAGTCCTTCAAAATAAAGGCCAGGTACTTGGTAACAAATCGATTTACCTCCACCTGTAGGTAATAAGCCTAAGGTGTTTCTACCTTGAATAACTTCATCCACTATTTCGGCTTGTCCGTTACGAAAGTAAGAGAAACCCCAATAATGCTTTAATATTTCTTCTGGAGATAAATCGATGAGTGGTTTTTTTAAAATAAAATAGACGGCAGAGGAGGGGGGAATAGCCTCTTCTGCCGTCTATGAAATAATTTATTTGATTATTTTTTGCGTATTTGTATTAATGAACAACGTTTCTCCGATATTATCATAACCATCAAACACCTCTGTTCCTTTGTGCTTAACTAACTCACTTCTAAAACCTAAGATGGTCAAATCAGCATCTTTCGAGTTTTCGTTGATGATGGTTTTGTCTTCTTGGTCTTCTTTTTTAGCGACTAATTCGATGTTACTCGATGATATTGGCAAACGTCCTGTGTCAATAAGATGCAATAACTTTTTCTTTTGTTCCTGTAATTCAGCTTCAGGGTAGAGAGCCATAATTTTAATTCGACCTTTACTCCATTCGCCGTGACCTAAGATAATATAACCAATTAAAATCATCAAATTGGCATTTTCATAATCACTTGCTGTAATCCATATATGGATGTTTTTCTTCGCTCCAAATCCTCTAATCGTACTTCCTAAAATACAAACATCAAAATCTGTTGATTTGATTAATTGAAAATCTTCTACAATCTGGTCGAGCGTATTTATTTTTGACTTGTTAAATTCAAACAAAATCATATTGTTCTCTTTACCCGAAATACCTGGTAATTGTAAAACGTAAGATATGGCTTGTGTAAACGAAGGAGCGATAACTGTATCTAAGAAAACATTACTATGTGTTTTTCCTGCCGATTGAATTAAACGTGTTAAGCTTTTATCACTTTGTTCATTACTCTCTTTAGATACATAATCATCTATGCGGTGAATGTATGTTCCAAAGCCATATTTTTGAGAAATCCATCGCAACAAATCAAATGCTCCGAACATTTCAAAAGATTTTTCAGAAAGACAAACGATACTTGGTCGCCACGTTTCGTTGACTTGGTCTTTTTCTACTTTTTGAAGGAATACTTGTAATTTTCTACTTAATTGTGAAATAACACCTTGGAAGATATTACTTAATCCTTGTTTGCTCTTCTGTGCATAAGAAACACCAAAATAGATGACAATCATCAATAAAATAGAAGCAACAGCATAATACGCATTGATTTTAAACATAAAGAAAATACAAAGCACAGCACCTAATAAGGATAAATACCAACGAGAACGGAAAGAAGGACGGTAAGAAGGGTCACCGGAGAAATGTTCTAAGAAAGAAATCAAACAAATTGCTCCATAAGTAACCATAAAGAACATCGAGATGATTTCGGCTACCGCATTGACATCTTCGACTAAAACAATTCCAAACGCCATAATAGCAGTCACAATAGTTGCGTTAATCGGTTCGTTTTTCGCTCCTGTGTTTTTAGAAACAAAATCGCCAAATCCTTTTAGAGGAATAATTTTATCATTACCTAAAGCTTGTAATGTTCTTGGAGCAACTAAGATAGAACCAATGGCTGAAGAAATTGTCGCTGCAGCTAATCCTATAGGTATAATTGGTCCCCATAGCGCAATGTCTTGCATAATTAATTGGTTACTTGGGTCAGCTAATGCGGAAGGAGATGCTGAAGAAGCTAATTTGTAAACAATAGCAATGTAAATAAACATTCCAGCAAAAGTTGCTGCTAATGTACCGATAGGAATTCCTTTAGAAGGATCTTTTAAATCTCCACTTAATCCAACACCAGCTGTCATACCTGTGAATCCTGGGAAACAAATAGCAAATACAGCAAAGAAACCGATAGAAGGTGTGTGTACTCCTTCGGGGAAAGTACCTGTGAAATTTGCGGAAAATTGTGTTGTTCCTATAAAAAATAAAAGAAGGGATACAAATAAAATTGCCACAACTATATAAAGTGTTTGTAAACCAATCGCAGCACCTTTTTTCATTATGAGCAACACTAAAATAATTAATGTTGGTATAGTTACTACTTTTATACTATAAACATAAATATTGTATTTTACCAAAAGAATATGGAAGAGTGGATCAAATGCTTGAGCAAAGGCTATAATATAGAAAGCAACGCTAATAGCTTGTGATAAAAAGAGTGTCACACCAATTGCTCCACCAATATTTAAACCAAACGAGCGAGAGATAATGAAATACTCTCCTCCGCCTTCTACTTTTTGATTGGTTGCAATTTCAGCAATAGCCATTGCTGTAGGTATGGTCACCATGTGCCCTAAAACAATAAGAGCAACAGAACCCCAGAACCCTAGTTCCCCCACTGCATAACCAAATCTTAAGAACATAATTGCTCCTAAAATCGTTGATACAGCGGTAAAGAAGACGGCTGACGTACCCAATGATGGCTTTTTTAATGTAAGTTTTCCTGACATAATAAGATTGAAAAAAGGTAGAACCTTAAAATAGTTTGTTTTGTATTAAAATCGGCTAAAAATCAATACGTTAAATAGTTGGTTATAGATATATCAAAGGTTTGATGACCTTATTATTATAAATATAGAGTATTTTTACGGAGAAACGAAAATAACAACTTGATATGAGTATGATGTGGATAGTATTTCCTCTAATTGGAGGAGTGATTGGTTGGGTGACAAATTATGTTGCAATTAAAATGCTGTTTTACCCTCGTAAACCTATAAATCTGGGTTTGTTTAAGTTACAAGGGGTTTTTCCTAAACGGCAAAAAATGTTTGCTGAGCGAATAGCGAAGGTTGTAGGAGAGGAATTGTTGCATATTGACGAAATAAAAGAAGCAATAAAAAAAGAAGAAAATTTAGAAACTGTCTATGCGATGGTCGATGATAAAATTGAGGGCTTTTTAAAAACTAAATTAGGACAAGCAATGCCTCTTTTAGCGATGTTTATCAACGATAAGTCTATTGCTGCAATAAAAGAGGTGTTGAGCGAAGAGGTAAAAGGGATGTTACCCGAAGCCATCGATAAATTTGCAGACAGCTTAGAAGAACATTTTGATATACAAGAGGTAGTATTTAAAAAAGTAGCGGCTTTTCCTGTTGAAAAACTAGAAGATGTCTTGATGGGTATCTTGCAGAAAGAATTGAAATTTATCGAGATTGTAGGTGCTGTTTTGGGTGCTGTAATCGGAGTGATACAAGTAATTATAGCACCTTATTTAGCTAATTAATCGATAAATACATTAATCAAACAGTCTATTATGAGTTACGATCTTTCGCTCGAACAAGAGAATAAAGAAATCTTAAAACAATACAGAAAGCTAATATCTTTAGCCAAACCTGTATTGAAAGACGATGATGCTAAGGTGATTAAAAAAGCATTTACTCTCGCAGCAGAGGCTCATAACCATATGCGTAGAAAATCGGGTGAACCTTATATTTTTCACCCGATAGCGGTGGCACAAATTTGTGTCGAAGAAATGGGGTTAGGAACGACTTCGATAGTGGCTGCTCTTTTGCACGATGTTGTTGAAGATACTGATTACACGTTGGAGGATATAGAAAAAAGATTTGGGAGAAAGGTTGCACGAATAATAGATGGTTTAACAAAAATAAGTTCAGCGTTTAGTGCGGGAGGATCGCAACAAGCCGAGAATTTCAGGAAATTGGTACTCACTCTTTCCGAAGATGTACGTGTGATTTTGGTCAAATTAGCTGACAGGTTACATAATATGCGTACGCTGGAGAGTATGCCTCGTCATAAGCAACTCAAAATCGCTTCAGAAACGATTTATATGTACGCTCCGATTGCGCACCGTTTAGGCTTATATTCGATGAAAACAGAGTTGGAGGATATGTATTTGAAGTATACTGACCCAACTATTTATGAGGAAATAAAAGAGAAAATAATATCTTCAAAATCAGAAAGAGCGAAATTTATCCGTGATTTTATTCGACCAATTCAAAAAGAATTGAGAAAAGAACGTTTAGAATTTAATATAAAAGGACGTCCGAAATCAATTTATTCGATATGGAATAAGATGAAAAAACAGAACGTACCTTTTGAGCAAGTGTACGATTTGTTTGCTGTTCGTATTATTATTGATGCAGAGAAATCGAATGAAAAATCGGCTTGTTGGAATGTTTATTCGGCAGTAACCGATTTTTACAAACCCAATCCAGACCGTTTGAGAGATTGGATAAGTACACCAAAAGGAAATGGTTACGAATCTCTACACACTACCGTGATGAGTAATGCAGGTAAATGGGTGGAAGTACAGATTCGTACCAAACGAATGGACGAAATTGCAGAAATGGGCTATGCCGCACATTGGAAATACAAAGATAAGAACGATAAAAAAGACAAATCCAACCCAGAGGTTGGGTTAGATTTATGGATATCAAAAGTACGTGCTTCATTAGAACAAACAGATACCTCAGCGTTGGAGTTTGTTGATGAGTTTAGAACAAATTTATTTAAAGAAGAGATATTTGTTTTTACACCAACAGGTGATTTGAAAGTGCTTCAATCGAGTTCTACAGTGTTGGATTTGGCATTTGAAATACATTCGGATATTGGTTTGAAATGTATCGGAGGAAAAATAAACCATAAATTAGTACCCAATACGCACCGACTAAAAAATGGTGATCAAGTCGAGGTACTAACTTCAGACGAACAATTCCCGATGGAAGAATGGTTGAGTTTCGTGAAAACCTCTCGTGCTCGAAGAAAGATTAAGGAATACTTGAATGAGGGACGTAGAGATGTGATACAGCGAGGGAGAGATTTCATCAAAAAGATGAATGAAAACAATCCTGAAGCTAAGCAAATAGGTGAAGCTGACATTCGTAAATTGGCTAAATATTACCACCTAGATCATCAAAGTGATTTTTTATTAAAGATAGGAAAGGGTGAATTTACTAAAGAAGATATTGTGCATTTGTTGGAGCGAATCTATACCAATAAAAAGCACAGTAAAACAGATGCCGAAAATGCTGCTTTAGCAAAAATTAAAAGTATTAATAAGACGAAGTTGGTTATTGGTAAAGGAGTACGTGATGTAACTTATCATTTGTCAGATTGTTGTCAGCCCATACCAGGTGATGATGTGTTTGGTTATGTGGCGTCAAACGGGGAAATAGAAATACATAGAACAAACTGTAAGGAGGCAACAAAATTGATGTCAAATTATGGTTACCGAATAGTGAAAGCAGCTTGGGCATCGGACAAAGAAAAGGAATTTTTATCAGGCTTGAAAATCACAGGAACTGATCGAAGAGGTTTGTTGAGTGATATTACAATGATTTTGAGTAATGAATTTAAGGTTGATATAAAATCTGTAAATGCCGAGACTAAAGACGGGATTATTGAAGATTACGTGACGATGTTTGTGAAAGATACCGCACATTTGGATTTGGTTCAAGAAAAGTTATTAAAAGTAGCAGGTGTAATAGGTGTCGAACGTTATGATCCTGATAAGAGGTAGTAGTACTACTAAATAAAGAATACTTAATATAAAATAATGCCTAAACACCGTCATTTCTTATTACATAAACCTGTTGGTTTTCTGTCTCAATTTATTCGTATAGGAAAACGAAAAAAGAGATTGTTGGGCGAGCTCTATGATTTTCCTGAAAAAACGATGGCAATTGGTCGCTTAGACGAAAACTCAGAAGGCTTATTATTCCTTACCACCGATGGAATGACCAGTTTTACGGTATTGAGTAGAAAAGTAGAAAAGGAATATTATGTACAAGTTGACGGAGTAATTACTCAAGAAGCGATTGATAAAATACGTACAGGTGTAGAAATAGGAGTGAAAGGTGAGAAATACATGACTTTACCTTGTAAATCCGAATTGTTAGATAAACCGAATTTTCCTCAGCGCACAAAAAAAATACGAGACGAACGACACGGACCGACAAGTTGGGCGTCTGTAACGATAAGAGAAGGCAAAAATAGGCAAGTCCGTAAAATGACAGCAGCGGTAGGTTTTCCAACTTTACGTCTTATAAGGGTACGTATTGGAGAGCTAAAATTAGAAGATTTACAAGCAGGAGAAGTTTTAGAAGTAGAGAAATTACTTTAACTAAAGAATACTTAATAAGGACTCGTTGTGAATTGGAGTACTTCTTTTTTCAAATCTTCAAAAAACAATAAAAAACCTTCGTGAAAAAGCTCTTCGTTTTTATGAAAATCAAGGATAGCTGTGTGCATTTGTGAACTAAAACGAGTACGTTGTGCCATGCCTTGTAATACTTGGTCTAACCCTTCAGTACTCGCGTAAGCAACCAACCAATTGTATTTACGCATATGTTTAAACGCATTTTTAGCCTTTTTAGTAAACAGATGTTCCTGTTGACCAATTGTATCATAAACCCACTCAGCATATACTTCTATCGGTTTTTCATGGTAATTGTACCAATAATTGGCTAAAAAGTAATCATACAAAATATCTAAAATAACACCTGAAAAATGTCCGTGTTTTGGAACTAATAAAACTTTGTGTTTTTTTACAATTGGGTGGTTGTCGGTAAAGAAATCAATATGCTGATGCATTTTTATACCCTCAACAACTTGCGGTGAATATTCTTTCCATTCAGCCTTTCTAATCATATCACCTAAGAAATTTCCGACTACTAAGGACTCAGATGTTCCTGATAAGTAAAAATGTGCTAAGAAATTCATTCTATTTTATTTAAGTGTTTCTTGAAGATAAGAAAAAAATAATGCATCTTACTGTAACCAAATAAAACTATTACATTATAGAAATAAAAACTATGAAAAAAATCACTTTATTGTTCGTCTCATTACTTGTTTTGGTATTTACTTCATGCGAAAAAATACAAAGTCAACCTTTAGTTAGCCAAAGTCCAGGTGGGAAACTTGAAATCACGGTTTCTGCGTCTAGGTATTCGTCTTTGGATCCTTGGGTAGTTGCTATTAATATAAGTAAAACAGGGGAGAAGAAGTCTGATTATACCGTAACTCAAGAGGTAATGGCGGAAAGTATCACAGATGAAAATGTCAATTTTAATTGGTTAAAGGCATCAAAATGCAACATAACCATTACACAAGCAGATGGCGATGTTGTTACTATTCCTGTATCTGTTTCAGGGATTTAGAGCGAGAATTAACCTTAGGGCTTAATGGTTAACTATCTAAAAATAAATATTCTTGGTAAGTAGCAAAAGCTTCTTTAACAGCGTCTTCTAGTGCTTCTTTTTCGTAAGAATAGAGTTCAATATCGCTATTTATCTGTGTGAAAAAGCTCAAAAACACCCCTAAAGCCATTTCGAAAGGAAGGTTTTCTAATTTCAACCCACGGTTATCAAAATTGTTGTTGTAATAATCTAAGAAATAGCCATAAGCTTTGGCGTAGTCGGTCGAAAGGGAGTGAAGGAAATCAGTCATTGAATAAAATTATTTATTTTTCGGTAGATGTAAAGTAAGTCGTTAACCTTTTTGTGTAACTTTGGTACAAAACTAAGCAACGCTTGCAGTGAAAAAAAATATGAACTCAGAAAAAGCTACTTTATTATTGTATTGTCCTGACGCAAAAGGGATTGTTTTAACTATCTCTGAGTTTATTTTTAATAACGGAGGAAATGTCATTGATTTGGAGCAACACTTAGACGCACCAAGTAAGACGTTTTTTATGCGTGTGCATTGGGATTTGGATGGCTTTACTATTCCTAAAGATAAAATTTCAGAATATTTTGAGACTTTAATTGCTGAAAAGTACCAAATGACATGGAGTATTCATTTGTCGAATGAACGTCCGAAAATGGCGTTATTTGTAACAAAATCTACTCATTGTTTGTATGATATTTTAGGGCGATGGAAATCAAATGATTGGCAAGTAGATATACCTGTCATTATTAGTAACCACGAATATTTACGACCAATAGCGGAACAATTTGGGATTGAATTTCATTATTTACCCATTACAAAGGAAAATAAAGAGGAGCAAGAAGCGAAGCAATTGGCTATTTTAGAGGGAAATGACATTGATTTTGTGGTGTTAGCTAGGTATATGCAAATTATATCTCCTAAGTTTATTACAAAATACGAGAACAATATTATCAATATTCATCATTCATTTTTACCTGCCTTTCCTGGTGCAAAACCGTACCATTCGGCTTTTGAGCGAGGGGTGAAGATTATTGGTGCAACAAGTCATTATGTGACGGCAGACTTGGATCAAGGTCCAATTATAGAGCAAGATGTGGTACGTGTGACGCATAAAAACACGGTACAAGACCTCATTAGAAAAGGGCAAGATTTAGAGAAATTAGTCCTTTCGAGAGCAATATTTAATCATATCCAACAAAAAGTGTTGGTTTACAATAACAAAACAGTTGTATTTTCTTAAAATATGGAAAGAATAATAGCCCCCTCAATTTTAGCAAGTGATTTTGCTAATCTTCAAGCAGAAATAGAAATGTTGAACGAAAGTTCGGCTGGTTGGATACATATCGATGTGATGGACGGAATGTTTGTGCCTAACATATCATTTGGAATGCCTGTACTTTCGGCAATCAAAAAACACGCTAAAAAACCTTTAGATGTGCATTTGATGATAGAAGATCCTGACCGTTATTTACAAGATTTTAAAGATGCGGGAGCAGAATGGATTTCGGTTCATTATGAGGCTTGTAGGCATTTGCACCGAACAATTCAGCAAATCAAAGCGGTAGGTTGTAAGGCAGGAGTGGCTTTAAATCCACACACAGCTGTTAATGTGTTAGAGCCTATTTTGGCAGATTTAGATTATATTTTGATTATGTCTGTAAACCCTGGTTTTGGCGGTCAAAAATTTATCGAATCTACACCTGCTAAAATCAAAAAGTTAAAAGGAATGTTGGATGCTATCGGTAGCAAAGCAATTATTCAAGTTGATGGAGGGGTAAACAGTAGTAATACACCACGATTGGTTGAGGCAGGAGCAAGCTCGTTGGTTGCGGGAAGTTTTGTGTTCAAATCGGACAACCCAAAACAAACGATAGAGGATTTAAGAACAGTTTAATTATTACTTTACCTAAATTAAGTATATTTAGATTCTTTTGTAAAGCGAATTTTAGTAAGGTTAATATACAGTTTTGAGTTACCACAAATCCAAAGAAGAACTCTTAAAAGAGTTGCATGTCGTTGAGTGTGCAAAGCAAGACCCCAAAGCTTTTGGTGTGTTGTATGAGCGTTATTATCACGAGATTTTTGTGTTCATCAACAAGAAAACGGATGATATGAATGTCTCGGGAGACATTGCTTCTATGGTGTTTTACAAAGCCTTGGGTAATATCAAAAAATACCAATACAAGGGAGTACCTTTTTCGGCTTGGTTGTACCGTATTGCGTCTAATGAAACGAATGCTTATTTCAGGAAAAACTCAGCTCAACGAGCGATAAATGTTGAAACAGCAGGCGTAGAGCAGATGATTACCTTATTTGAGCCGTCGGAACAACGAGCGATAGAACCTGTAATTGAAGCAATTGCTCAATTGAAACCTTTGGAAATAGAATTGATAGAATTGCGCTTTTTTGAGAAACTTTCTTTCCGAGAAATTGCTTATATATTAAACACTACGGAAAATAACGCGAAAGTAAAAACGTTTAGAGTAATCAAAAGAATTAGAAAAATAATGGGTGTCAATAATGGGTAAATACAAGATAAATATTGATAAACCAACACCATCGAAAGAGCAAACGAAGAAATTCAAGAATTTCGATAACGTGGTCAGTGAGTATAAAACATTACATTCGCCTTGGCAAATACTCAAAGGGTTGTATAAAGATAAAAAAATCATGCGTATTTTTATTGTAGCAATGGCAGTGCTTATCGCAGTGTTTTTTGGTGCAAAACAAGCAGAGAAAACCGATAAATCAGCCTCGCCTGTAGAGGTGAATAAGTAATTGTTTTGATAGAGAACTGAGTAAAACAGACAAAGGTCATTTTTATAAAAATAGTTACTTGTAATTTAGTGCTTCTAAACTGATTAAAATGAAAAAAATAGCCATAATAGGAGGTGGAATGGTCGGAATGGCTACCGCTTTGTTATTGAAAGATAAATTTGAGGTTACTTTGTTTGAGCGTCAAGCCAACCCGAAACCTTTGGGAGCAGGTATTATGTTGCAACCCTCAGGTTTATTTGTCTTTAAAGAATTGGGCTTACACCAAAACATTATCGATAGAGGTGTTTTAATCAATGGTTTTTATGGTGTAAATGCAAATGGTAAAGTCGATTTTGATATTTCTTTTGAAAACCATAAGCCTGAAATATATGGGTTGGGAGTACAGCGTGGTAGTATGTTTTACGAACTGTATAACGCCGTTCAAAACACGACAGTCGATTTAAAAACAGGAATTGAAATTGTAGATTATTGCGATGAAAATGGTAAGACCACGCTAAAATCAGGAAACGAAAGTTACGAAGGATTTGATTTTGTTATTGTAGCAAATGGCTCTCGTTCATTGTTAAGAAATAAATTCCCTAATTTTCATTTTGCTAAACAATCAGGGCAAGGAGCAATTTGGACGAAGGTAAACCCGATAGGAGGCGAACGAGAGAATAGTATAGAGCAAATTTACAACAAAACTTTTTCGATGTTGGGCTTGATGCCGATAGGTTACGAACAATCTAAGGACGAAGATTTTAAACTTAATTTCTTTTTTGGAACGTCATTGAAATACATTAATAATTGGGGGGATATCAGTTTGGCTCAATGGAAATATGATGTTTTGGAAATTTCAAAAGATTACAAACCCTATTTAGACCAAATAACTGATAAAAACCAATTGGTATGTGCACCTTATTATGATGTATGGGCAAAAAAATACACGCACAATAATTTTATATTTATTGGCGACGCAGCTCACGCAACAGGACCTCATTTGAGTTCGGGTACAAACTTAGGTTTGTTAGATGCTTACTTTTTAGCTACAGAGCTAAACAAAAATGAGGATTATAAACAAGTATTTGAAAACTACGAAAAACAACGAAAAGGTCAATTGAAGTATTACCAAACCGTTTCGAGAGTAATCACACCTTATTTTCAATGTGGAATTGACCGTAGTTTTGTAAGAAATCATTTTATGAAGTATCTTTATAAAATCCCTGTAATCAAAGACATTATGGTGGAGACGATAACAGGACGAAGATTCTCAGTATTTAAAAGATTGCCAATAAACTATTATTTACCGAAACCAAAAAAATGAAGTCTTTATTAGAGATAAAACAAGCCCTTTACGCACAATGTGTGGTGTTGATTGATGAGAAAATCGAACGAGCAAGGTCGGGAATGAAAGCCGCTCAAGAAGCAGCGAATGGTGAAAGTAAGTGCAGTGCGGGTGATAAATATGAAACAGGACGTGCAATGATGCACATAGAAAAAGATAAACGCGCGATGCAATTGGTCGAAGTTGCTAAAATGAAAAAGGCACTCGATATGATTAATCCTAAACAAGAGTTATCCGAAATAAAATTGGGGAGTTTGGTTAAAACAGCACAAGCATCTTATTTTTTATCTGTAAGTATAGGTGCTTTACAAGTTGGTGACGAGAGTTATTTTGCTATTTCGCCCGTAACACCTATTGGTAAATTAGTTTTTGGATTAAAGAAAGGAGATAATTTTTCATTTAACGGCAACGAAATGTTAATCACAGCGTGTGTTTAATGTTGACCGATAAAAAGTAGCTAATAAGTAATAAAATTACGTAATGAGTAAAGAACAAATATTAGGATGGTACAAGTTCCCTGAACCTGACGGAACAACCTATGGAAAGGAAGAGTTTGAAGATAAAGAACAATTGGAGCAATTATTTAAATATTGCCAACAAGGTTTGGGACTTATCAAAGCAGAAGGTTGGGCTTTTTTGGTGGTGGAATTTGGATTGGAGGGCATTATGGAAATAGATGCACAAGTCAAATGGCTTTTTGATGAAGATAAAGGCGAATGGTTGCGAAATATCTTTTTTCAAGTGTTAACGGCAGGTTACGACCCCGAAACAGGAGAAATGGGAGATTACGATATGGAAACTAAAAATTTCTATTATGCCGACGGTACAGGACGACCAGTTGATTGGGATGCGATTTACGCATTTAAAGATGAAGTATAAAAATGTAAGGTTATGAAAAAGCTATTTATCGTGTTGCTAGTGATTTTTTCAATAAGTACGGTCTATGGGCAGTCAGACAGTACTGTAACGAAGAAGAAAAAGTTTTTTTCGAAAGATAAAATTACTGTTGGAGGGAATATAGGAGCTGACTTCGGAACAAACACGTCGATTTATATTGCTCCTCGTATTGGTTATTATTTTACACCGAGCACAGTTTTAGGAACACAAATAGCTTATCAATACACAGCATCAGCCAATGTAAAAGGTAATCATTCGTACGGTACGGGGTTGTGGGCAAGACAGTATTTGTTGGAAAGAAGGTTTTATTTGCACGGAGAATCTGAATTTTTAAACCGTCAACAAACCTCAGAAACTCGTAAATGGGTCAATTCAACAATGCTTGGTGGTGGTTATTTTCAAAGCATCAGTGGAAGGTCAGGAGTGAGTGCTTCTGTTTTGTATATCGTTAATTACAAAAAAGCGACTTCACCTTATCCTTCTCCTTGGGTGATTCGTGTGGGGGTTTCTTTATAGTTTTTTACGAAGTACTTTTTTTAGGTGTTTTGTTTTTTACCAATAAAATTTTCGGTTTAGAACGGCTTAGGGATAGACGAGAAAATCCTTTTGGCTTTGTACTGTTCTTTTGAAATGGTAGATTTTATTACTTGGTAACGACCACTAAAAGAGACGAAATTACCGTCAAAAGATTGTAACAAATAGCCCGACCCGCACTGAGTTTTATCGGTTATCTTTCTATCTATCGGTATTTTTCTCTATGAAATACAGTAAATCAGTTTGGCGAAAAGGGGAAGCTCCAAACATAAATAAATAGAGATATTCTTTTGCTCTTTAATAAGTGGCTGGTTTATTTCTTAATATTGATTATAAAACTTATCTTCGTTTATTCTTTCAATCGGAATGGTTATTGAAGGAAGAATACAAAAAGACAATAATAAAAAAATAGATATGTTAAACTTAGTTTTATTCGGACCTCCGGGTGCAGGAAAAGGTACTCAAAGTGCTAAATTGATTGATAAATACGGATTGGTGCATTTATCGACAGGAGATATTTTCAGAGCAAATATCAAAGGAGAAACGGAATTAGGTTTGTTAGCAAAAAGCTATATCGACAAAGGGGGATTAGTTCCTGATGAGGTGACTATCAAGATGTTGGAAGCAGAAGTTGAAAAATACGAAGCACCCAAAGGATTTATTTTTGATGGATTTCCAAGAACTGTTGCTCAAGCACAAGCTTTGGACGTATTTTTAAATGCTAAAAACACGCCAATCTCAGGAATGGTTGCGTTAGAGGTTTCAGAAGATGAGTTGGTTACACGTTTATTGGAAAGAGGGAAAACTTCTGGAAGAGCAGATGACGCAAGTGAGGCAACAATCAGAAACAGAATAGCGGTTTACGAAAAAGAAACTTCGCCAGTGGCAGGGTTTTACGAAAAACAAAGTAAATACGTAGCCATCAACGGAATTGGGTCTTTAGAAACTATTTTTAGTTCGTTATGTACAGAAATTGACAAACTATAAGTTGTAGAATGTCGTAAAAAAGCACCTTTAAACCTTGGTTTGAAGGTGCTTTTTATTGTCTAATAGCACAAAATAAAAAGAAATGAATATTGTAGAAAAACGTCCTGTATCTTATTCTATTACAACGATTACTGAATTAATGATACCTTCTTACGCTAATTTTGGAGGGAAAATACATGGAGGGCTTATCTTGTCATTGATGGATAAGGTGGCTTATGCTTGTGCTGCAAAACACGCAGGAGGATATTGTGTGACGGTTTCTATGAATGGAGTCGATTTTTTAGCACCTGTGGAAGTTGGAGATTTGGTTTCTTTGATTGCTTCGGTTAATTATGTTGGAACTTCTTCGATGGTAATTGGAATTAAAGTGATGTCTGAAAATGTGGTGACGGGCGAAAAAACACATACCAATTCGTCTTATTTGACAATGGTTGCTAAGGGTGAAAATGGAAAACCAAGACCTGTGCCAAAGTTAGTTTTGGAAACAAAGATGCATATTAGACGTTTTTTGGAGGCGAAAAAACGCAAAAATTTCATTCAAGATTTCAGAAAAGGACTGGAAGAAAACAAAATTAAAGATGAAGACATTTTAGATTGCATCGGAGGAATGAAAGAGGACCGTTGTGTAGTCGAATTGAAAGAAGATTTTTCGTAAACTACTTAGTGTAAGTTTGTTGTTATTTTGTAGATGAAAAAACTCGATAGATTTCGTCTGTGAGCATTTTTTTTGCGTATTTTAAAACTATGGCACTATCTTTAATAGCCCTTTTACCAGGGCTCAAGCATCCTATAATTATGGCACCAATGTTTTTGGTTTCGACTAATGAAATGGTGATTGAGGCGACTAAAAACGGTATAGCAGGAGCAATACCCGCGATGAATTACCGAACCTCTAAACTGTTAGAGGAGGGAATAAAGGAACTGAAAGAAAAATGTGAAGGTCCTTTTGGTATTAATTTGATTGTTAATAAGTCTAATTTTTTTTACAAAGAGCAATTGGAGATTTGTTGCCGATTACAAGTTGATTTTATCTTAACTTCTTTGGGTTCGCCTGAAGAAACGATAAAGTTAGCCCATCAAAATGCAGTGAAAGTTTTTTGTGACGTAACTGATTTGAAATTTGCCCAAAAGGTAGAAAAACTCGGTGCAGATGCTGTAATTGCAGTTAATAAAGATGCTGGAGGACATGCAGGTGACTTAAGTGCAGTAAGTTTGATTGAACAAATAAAAGAACATTGTGATCTGCCTATTATTTCGGCAGGAGGGGTTGGCGACTACGAAGGGGTACAAAAAACCTTAGCGTTGGGAGCGTCTGGTTTGTCTATCGGTACGGTGTTTATGGCATCTCACGAAGCGAGTATTTCAGATGATTACAAACAGGCTCTGGTCGATTATGGGAGTGAAGATATTGTGATGACTACCAAGTTATCGGGTACACCTTGCACAGTTATTAATACACCTTACGTTAAAAGGGTGGGTACAAAACAAAATTTCTTTGAGCGTTTGTTGAATAAAAATAAAAGGCTAAAAAAATGGTTAAAGGCTTTTACCTTTTATAAAGGCATGAAATCGTTAGAAGAGGCGGCATTTAGTACAACTTACAAAACGGTTTGGTGTGCTGGTCCGAGTATCGACTACACACATGCTGTACGTCCATTAAAAGAGATTATTCACGATTTAACTGTTCCTCATGCCAATAACGGATAAGAAATTGGTTTCTAAACTCAAATGGTTTTTGTATTTGTTGGGTAAATTCAAAATTCCAATGTTAGGTTACACACGTCCTAAATTATTGGAGTTGACAGCTACGACGGTAAGGGTGAAAATAAAGTTACGTTGGCGTACACGCAACCATTTACAGTCGATGTATTTTGGTGCATTGGCAGTAGGGGCTGATGTTACGGCAGGTATTCATGCCTTTTATTTCGCTAAAAAAATGGAGAAAAAAGTTTCTTTTGCTTTTAAAGGAATGGAAGCACAATTCCTCAAAAGGGCAGAGTCAGATATTGTTTTCACGACAACTGATGGCAATTTAATTCAACAAGCGATTGAACAATCAATAAAGACAGGAGAACGGGTTAATCAACCTGTCAAAGTACTTGCTACCAATACTTCTGATGAAGTGGTGGCGGAGTTTATTATGATTTCGTCGGTCAAATGTAAATAAATAGTTATGAAAACAGGAATAATTACGTTGTGTTTGTTTAGTATTTTGATGTCTTGCAACAAGAAAGAGCAAAGTGAAGCACAACAACCACCAGCGGTTACTAAACAAAAAGAAACGGTAGAGGTTGAAAAAGTAGTAGAGCCTCAGCTGAGATTAACAAAAAGTCAATTTGTAGGTGCTTGGATAGAGCCTATACCTGGAAATGAAAAAGATTACCAAGGTTTTGTGTTGGAAAAAGATGGTTCTGCATTTTCTATAAATAGTGCTACAATCAATTACCGCTCGTGGAAGCTAGTAAATAATCAACTTGTTTTAGAGGTTTATAGTTACGGAAATGGTACACAATCATTGGCAAAAGAAACGTATAAGGTTTTGGTGGTCGATGAAAACCAATTGGTATTGGAGAAGGGTAAGAATAAAATTAGCTATACTAAAAATGAACAAGCGAGGTACCCAACGGTGAATGTAGAGCCTTACCAAAAACTGGTTTCTCCGTTACTTCTAAAAGTGAATTCTAAAGGTGTTTGGTCGGCTATTGAAGGGGAATTGGGTTATGTGGATTTGGTAAATGAAGAAGGTGTATCTTTGAAAAAAACTACAAATTTGGGAATACTACAAACAAAAGAAGATTGGATGACTGGAGGGAATGTATTGTTTGAGACGGTAATTAACTTTACGGCAAAAGAGGGAACAAAAGGGAAGTTGATTTTTTATAATAATACAGGTGAAGGAGAGGGCGATGAGGTAGGTACTCCTGTGAGTTTTGAGATGCCTGTAATTTTTTAGAGAGTGTTTTTCTGCGAAAAAATGTTTTAATTACGCTATTTAAGAATACTTAATAAGTACAAGTGAAAAACAGGAAATCTATAAACTGACTAGGTTGGACGGCATAGGGATTGTCGAGAAAATCCTTTTTTGTTCTCTTTCCTTTCTTACTAACTCTACGGTTTGCTTGTCAAAGGGTGGTAATAAATAGCGGTGTGCCTCACACAAAAAAGATTGTAACAAAAAGCCCGCTCGATGCCCCTATTTATTCTTAAAATTGTTTATTTTAGGGAATGAAAAATATTTTTAAGGAAGAGATTGTCAAAGAAGTTTTGGCAAGGATGGATAAATTGACACCCGAAACTCAGGCAGTTTGGGGAACAATGAGCGTAGGGCAAATGTTGGCACATTGCAACGTGACTTACGAAATGTTGTACACTGATAAGCATCCAAAACCAAATGCGTTTAAGCGTTTTATGTTAAAGACGTTTGTCAAAAAAATAGTGGTTGGAGATAAGGAATACGCTAAAAATAGTCGAACGGCTCCTCAGTTTGTTATCACAGAAAGCAAAGATTTTGAGAAGGAAAAAGAGCGTCTGGCTGAGTTTATTACGAAAACGGAAGGTTTGGGTGAAAAGCATTTTGATGGACTGGAATCACATTCGTTTGGGGTGTTAGCAAAAGAGGAGTGGAATAATATGTTTTACAAACATTTAGACCATCATTTGTCGCAATTTGGTGTATAAGTAAAAGAATGGTTGTTTTGATGAACAATTTTCAGATTTTCTTGTTGTAGGTAATGATAATGTTGCTGTATGTAGTAACTTTGTTTACTTGGTTCAATTACCCAATTAAAAATTATGAAAAACGCAGTGGATTTAAAAACACTTACCGATGAAGAGATAGGCGATGGACATTTGATGTCGTCAGTAGAGACGCCTATGCGTTCTGATGCGTTTGAAATGAGTGATGATGAGAAAATGGAAATTATCTCGGCTCATTTTAAAGAAATAATGGAAACTTTAGGCTTGGATTTGAAAGATGATAGTTTGCGTGGTACGCCTCAGCGTGTTGCTAAAATGTATGTCAAAGAAATTTTTTCGGGGTTAAATCCTGAAAACAAACCGAGAATGACTGTTTTTGAGAACAAATACAGGTACCAAGATATGTTGGTGGAGAAGAATATAGAAATGTATTCGACTTGTGAGCATCATTTTTTACCAATTGTGGGACGTGCTCACGTGGCGTATATCAGTAATGGTTTGGTTATCGGTTTGTCAAAAATAAATCGAATTGTTCAATATTTTGCTAAACGTCCGCAGGTACAAGAGCGTCTGATTATTCAGATTGCGAATGCTTTGAAGGAAGCGTTAGAAACTGAAGATGTAGCGGTACTTATCGAAGGAAAACATTTGTGTGTGTCTTCGAGAGGTGTTGAAGATGTTTCTTCGAGTACGATTACTGCCGAATATAGTGGCGTTTTTAAAGCGAATGCAGAGGTTAGAGAAGAGTTTTTGACTTATGTCAAAACGGATTTGATGCCTGATAGTTAAGTAAATTCACTTTCTTAGTGAAAAAATAATAAAAATTGAAAGTTCAAGTCTTTTTATAAGGCTTGAACTTTTCTTATTTTTATGAATTCAAAATGTAGTTTATCACCTAGGATTAGGTCTTTGGCTTAATTTAAAAATAATATTCTTGTGAAAAATCAATTCCCTGTCAGCTTATTTAATACCAAAAAACGTGAGAAAGTTCTTTTTAAACCAATAAACGATGATTTTGTTGGTTTGTACGTTTGCGGACCGACAGTGTATGGTGACCCACATTTAGGAAATGCGAGAGGAGCTATGACTTTTGATATTGTATTTCGTTATTTGGAATATGTGGGCTACAAAGTACGTTACGTCCGTAATATCACGGATGTAGGGCATTTGGAAAATGAAGTGGATGATGCTGGTGAGGATAAAATTGCTAAAAAAGCAAAGTTACAGCAGTTAGAGCCAATGGAAATTGTGCAAACTTACACGATTAGTTACCATAAGGCGATGGAGAAATTGAATATTCGTCGTCCGAGTATCGAACCAACGGCTACGGGGCATATTATTGAGCAAATTGCAATTGTTCAAAAAATAATAGAGAATGGATTTGCTTACGAAAGTGAAGGTTCTGTTTATTTTGATATGGATAAATACCTTGAAAAACACCAATACGGAGAACTTTCAGGGAAAATAGTTGAGGATTTGATTGCTGGTAGCCGTACGTTAGACGGTCAGCAGGAAAAAAAATCTTCGCTTGATTTTGCTTTATGGAAAGGTGCAAAACCTGAGCATATTATGAAATGGGAATCGCCTTGGGGATTAGGTTTTCCCGGGTGGCATTTGGAATGTACGGCAATGAGTTCTAAATATTTGGGTGTTCCTTTTGATATTCACGGTGGCGGAATGGATTTGCAATTCCCTCATCACGAAGGCGAAATTGCACAAAGTCAATGTGCTTTTCATTCTGAACCTGCCAATTATTGGATGCACAACAATATGTTGACTATCGATGGGCAAAAAATGGCTAAGTCGAAAGGTAATTTCTTGACTTTAGATGAGTTGTTTGATGGTAGCCACACTTCATTAGAACAGGCGTATTCGCCGATGACGGTTCGGTTTTTCACTTTACAATCACATTACGGTTCGCCAATAGATTTTTCTAATGGTGCTTTACAGGCTTCTGAAAAGGGGTACAAGCGTTTGGTGAATGCTTTAAACACATTAAATACTTTGCGTTTTGTACAAGAGGCAAAACTTAATGCTGTTTTAGATAAAGAAATTAACGATTTGATTGATACGTGTTACCTACATATGAGTGATGATTTTAATACGGCTCGTACGGTAGCAACGATGTTTGATTTGTCGAAAAAAATCAATGACTTTAAGGCTAAACCTAGCCTGCTTAATAAGATTAAAGAAACAACTTTTGAACGTTTACAAAAAGAGTTTTCAGGCTTCTTCTTTGATGTGCTGGGCTTACAAAAGGAAACGGACAATGGCAGTAAACACCTCGATGGTGCAATGAATGTACTTATCGAAATGAGAAAACAAGCCAAAGAAAACAAAGATTATGGTTTGTCTGACAAAATTAGAGATGAGTTAAAAGAACACGGTATTTTATTACAGGACGAAAAAGATGGTGAGATGTCTTTTGTTGTGGAGTAAATCGTAAGTCAACTGAAAGGCTTTTTTTGGTAGTTAAAATTTCTTCAACGTACTTTATACTTTCAAATACCCATCTTTTTTGAAATTATGAAT
Source organism: Cytophagales bacterium (assembly GCA_965224495.1). Lineage (GTDB taxonomy): Bacteria > Bacteroidota > Bacteroidia > Cytophagales > JAAEPT01 > CBDCZI01. The sequence continues at coordinate 102,078 of CBDCZI010000021.1, forward strand.
AGTGATTGTGCTGTTTTTGAGGTAAGCAGTGATTTGTTCGATATAAAACTTAGGTAGTTTCTTGTCTAAAATAAGAAACCGAGGGTGGAGTTTTTTTATTGCCCTAAACGGTATTTTACTTGATAAATAGAGTGTGTTTACCTCTTGGTAATCACCTAATAACGAGTTGTTTTGAAAGAGTATAAGTTGTTTGTTGATAGAATATAAATCATTTCCTTTGTGAGTGATTTTAGGGAAAGGATTGGACTCTTCTTTGAGGAAAGGAAATCCTTTTTTGTCGGCATAGGCTATGATGACTTGGTGATTGTCGTTGTAAATGTAAAAGTTAGAGGTGTCTTTTTGAAATGAATCAGTGAGGAGCTGAGCAGAGAAAAAGAGAATGAAATAAATTAAAATAGATTGGATATAGCGTATTTTTTTATGTTGAATGAACTGAAAAAAAGTAATTGTGACAAGGTAAAATAAGGCAATCAAAGCTAAGGTCATTGTTGTATATTGGATTGAAAGAGGAAATAGTTCGCTGATACCGAGTAACCAAAAAAAGGCAGAAGAAAGATGCTCAAGTAAGAAAATGAAAAATGGTGTAAGTAAACTGATTTTGAAAAACAAGAGTGTTAATAAAGAAGCACCAACAAGTATAGTGGTAAGGAAAGTCAATAATAGGCTGAGGAAAATGCCGTTAATCGAGAAGGTCTTGAAATAAAATAACAAGATAGGGAATACACCTAACTGAGCCGATAGAGTCACAGAAAGCATTTCACCGAGTTTTCTTAATAAATAAAAATTCGTAGTGAACCAACTTTTTATTTGTTTGTAAAACAAAAGGATAGCGAGTACACCAGCGAAAGAAAGTTGAAAACCGACATGGAATAGTTCGTTGGGATGAAGGAGGAGAAGGACAAAACCAGCGACAAAAAGGCTGTTTATAGCGTTGTTTTTTCTATTGATAATCGTCGCTAACTCCATAATGCAAAACATAGTTACTGACCGAGCGATACTTGGCGAAAAACCGCAAAATGAACCGTAGAGTAATAAAATCACACAAATAAAGAGAGAAGCAAGGATTCTTTGTTTCCTTTTGTTATGAGGGATTTTTTTGGTTAAGAAAATAAGGAATAGATAAATAATACCAATATGCAGTCCTGATATAGCGATGAGGTGGCTGACTCCGTTGCGTGAAATCATGTTCTTTGTCTCTGTCGAAATATATTCTTTTTCATTGGCGATGAGAGCAGAAATAAATGAGGCTGTTTTTGGAGTAAAATGAAGTTGTAAAAAAGTAAGGAAATCTGCTTTGTACTGTTGTAATGTACTTTGGTTGGAAGCGATGGGCAGGATGCTTTTTTGATTGGAATAAAAAAAATGAAATATATTCTTTTTAGCATAAATGCTTTTGAAATCTACTTGGTTGGGCGTTTGAGGAGGTTTTATTTCAGTTAAATAGCCTTTTATGAAATAATTATGATTTTCTTTAACAGAAAAGGAACTGTCTTGTTTTTTAACTTTAACAAGTATTTTTTCTGTAGGAAGGAGGTGCGTCCACGTATTTTTATTTTTGTATTGATTGACTTTGTATTCAAAAGAAATGGTGTGTGAAGTGACTTTTTTAATGTCGGTAATTGTTCCTTTTAAATAGTTGCTTTCGGTGGTAAGTTTATTTGTGTGGACTTGTTGATTTGCAATAAAATAACCTGAAAACAGGATGAAAAACAGTGCACATAATGAAATACTTATTCTTTTAGCCAAAGAAGCCTTGAGAGTGAGACGAAGTGTGAAATAAGCGAGTAAAAAGAGTGCTAAGCTATAAATGACATATTTATCCATTAAGAGCACATACTTTTGTAACACAATACCTAAAATAAAAGGCAGTGTGATTTTAGCAAAAGGTATCGCTCTGTTGAGTAGCACAGTTATTTAGTCAATAGTATTTTTTGAATAGTGGTTTGTTCGTCAATAGTTACTTTAAGAATATATAGTCCTGAAGCGTAATTTGATAAATCAATTTTGGTTTTTGAAGAATAACTCTCTTCGACCTCAAAAGTGGTTAATCGCGTGCCTATTGCTGAATACACCTCTATTGTCTTTTTCTGAAGCCCTGCGTGTTTTAAATAGAGAGTGAATTGTCCCGTCGAAGGGTTGGGGTAGATCTCAACTGTTGCTCCTTCGTCGTGTAGGTTGATGTTGTCAAGGTATAATGACGAACCGTCTAAGGCTAGGTATTCAAAACGTAAACGAAGGGATTTGAAGTGCTTGATTTGTTGTAAGTCAATATTAATAAATGTCCAATCACCTGTTTTTAAGCCGGTGTATTCCTTTAAAACCGACCACTTTTCTGTACAGGTTAAGGAATAAGAAACACGTAGTTTTGTAGTCTTGTTTTTATTGAAAACCGAAAAAGAGAGAAAAGGAATAGTTAGCTCTGTTAAGTCTATCAACGGAGTAGTTAAGTAAGTGGTGTCGGGAAATGGAGCGGTAGGAGTAAAGCTAAAAGAAGAATTGAAATTAGTACCCACTGTTTCGAAATCGTGAGGTAAAACTGTCCATAAAGAAAAGTTATTTTCAAAATTTTCAAGAAGAGGGAGTTGTGTATTGGTGGGTAAATTACAACATCCTGAAGAACTTAATAAAGCATTTCTTCTTGGGCTCATTTCCATCGCGGTACGCATTCTTGCTTTTTGGTCGAGCGTAAAAAGGTTGAGGCATTGGTCGTAAGTGTAGTCCATAAAGTTTTCAGACATATCCCTACTTGTACAGCTGGTGTTACTAGTAAAACAACTTGTACTTGAGTTTTTTTGTGTTGGTGTATCATTACAATAATCGGTAGCAAAGCAGTTGGCGTGGTCTGCCCATATATGAAATAAACCGAGCCAATGTCCAACCTCATGTGTTGTAGTCCTCCCTAATCCATAAACAGTAGAGGTTACTGTGCCTGTGTTTCTACCAAAAACACGGTGGTCAATCACTATACCATCATCTATTAAAGGGGTGAAATAATTACTAATTCCATCAATATTTACATCTGAAGGAAAGGTAGCAAAACCCAATACATCGTCTTTTAATTCTGTAACCCAAATGTTGAGGTATTGGTCGGCAGGCCAGTAACCGTATGCTTTGAGTAGGCTGTTTTGTGTACTGTTTTCTGAGTCAAAAGGCAGTGTATTACTGTAATGACGTGTGATTCCAGTTGTGTGGTTGCCCTCTGGGTCGATAGAGGCTAAACAAAACTCGATACCTACATCAGCAGCGAGGGGTACGAAAATAGCAGGAGTATTTGAAGCATCGGTATTTGTTCTTCTAAAATCTTCGTTTAATACCTCTATTTGAGAAAATATTTGAGCATCGCTGATATTCGAATTCGTACTGCCACCAACTGTATTACTTCCGTTGTTGTGTATCACATGTACAACCACAGGGATTTGGTAAATGGCTTCTCCTGTTTTCTTTTGTCTAGCCAAATAAGAACCAATTTTCTTTTCGAAAGATTGTCTTGAGGAGGCGTAATTGGGGTTGTTTGCCAACTGTAAACTGTCCCAATAATGTGATGCACACTTACGAGGGACGTCTTTTTGCCCATAACTCAAAATAGAAATAAATGAAAGTGTAAGTAGAAGGAAGTATCTCATAGGTGGCTAAAAACTATTTTCTTGTTTCAAATGTATTATACGCATTGATAATTCTTCTGACTACTTTATGACGCATAACGTCTTCCTCTTGCAAACGAACAATACCAATACCTCTTGTGCCTTCAAGTACTTTGATCGCTTCTGCTAATCCCGATTTTTGACGGTTAGGTAAATCAATCTGCGTAGCATCTCCTGTAATTACCATCTTAGATTTGGGTCCTAAACGGGTCATAAACATTTTTATTTGGCTAGGAGTGGTGTTTTGAGCCTCATCTAATAAGACAAAGGCATTGTTGAGTGTTCTACCTCTCATAAATGCCAAGGGCGCGATTTCTATCGTGTTTTCCTCTTTGTATTTGTTCAATTTTTCCGTAGGAATCATGTCTTCCAAAGCGTCGTAAATAGGGCGTAAATAAGGATCAACTTTGTCGTTCATATCACCTGGTAAAAAACCTAAACTTTCACCAGCCTCAACTGCAGGTCTCGATATGATTATCTTTTTTACTCGTTTGTTTTTCAATGCTGCCACCGCCATAGCTACAGCTACATAAGTTTTACCTGTTCCCGCAGGTCCAACAGCAAAAACAAGGTCTTTGTCTTTTATTGTATCAACTAATGTGATTTGATTATTGGTACGTGGTTTTATAGGGAACCCTTTTGTTCCGTGAAGAATCAATAATTGCTCACTTCGTTCTTCAAAATGTTTTTTATTTTCAAGAGCGATATAATCTTCTACTTTTTCGAGAGGTAACTCTTCAAAACGTTTGTAGTGCTCAAGTAAAACATGGAAAAGGTCGTTAATTTCCTTTACGTCAAGCTCTTCACCTGTTATTTTAATATTGCTACCACGTGCAATAACCTTACTGTTGGGGTAACTTGTCTCTATTTTTTGAAGGTTACAGTTTTCGAAACCTAAAAAATCAACCAGAGAAATGTTTTCTAGGGATATATTTTTTTCTATCAACTCGAATTGTTTGTATATTTAAGTCAAAAATAACATAAATATTTTATTTTAATGGTATTGATTACATTATTGACCGATTTTGGTATGCGAGATTCGTATGTAGCGAGTCTAAAGGCGAAGATTTTATCGTTTGACCAGTCGATTAATATTATTGATATTTCTCATGAAATAGATAAATACCATATTCAGCAGGGAGCCTTTGTTTTTGACAGTGTTTACAGAGAGTTTCCTAAAGGAACTATTCATTTAATAGGTTTGGACACAGGTTTTATGTCAGACGACTATTTGGTTGTACGTACTGAAAATAGTTTTTTTATTGCTCCAAATAATGGTTTTTTATCGTTGTTAACAGATTTTAATCCGTTGCAAATAGTCAAAGTCGCTAGAAAAGAAAAAACGTCATTTCATCTAAAAAATGAAATTGTAGCTGTTGCTTGTGCTCTAACACAGGGTATAGTGTTGAGCGAGTTGGGTGAGGAAATCGAAGAGATGAAGACTGTGTTACTTAATACTCCTCGTTTTGTTGAAGACGAATTGATAGGGAGTGTCGTTTTTATCGATAGTTATGGAAATATCATCACAAACCTACACAAAGGAGACATAGAAAAGTATGCGGAAGGAAAGTCTATCGAAATAAAATTAAGAAGAGAGTATATAAACCAAATAAGTTTGGATTACCAAACGAAAGGAGGAGGGAAGTGTATTGCTCTTTATAATAGTGAGGGGTATTTAGAAATCGCGATGACAGATGCTAACGCTTCTAAATTGTTAGGTTTGAGCTACGAAAGCCCTGTTTCTATTAAGTTTAAGTAGTGACCTCTACTTTTAATAAAAAGAAATAATGCTCGTCGTCTAATTTTAAGAAATCATATTCTAATTTACCTCCAGTTTTACGAGCGATATCGATAAGTCCTAATCCTGCTCCTCCTTTACTTGAGATACTACCATCACGAATCTGCACTTTGTACATTTCTTTCAACTCTTCACTAGATGAGCTGTTTACCTCGTCAATTGCATCTTTTAAAGCTTCTTTTTTATTAGCATGTATTTTGTTTGCTGTAATAATAAAATAACTTTCCTCTTTTTGACCAATCATAAAAAGCCCTGCACCCACATTTTTGTCGCCTGAGTCTTTTATTTCGTCTGAATGCTTATTCATGTTTTGAAGCGTTTCGACCAATACATGATAGACACGCTTTTTTACCTTACGTTCTTCACTCTTACGATCCATACTTTTTTCTGTCATGCCAGTAAAGGTTTTTGTGATTTCTTGGTTGAATTCTCCCATATACACTAATGAAATGCCATTTTGGGTCATTTCATCATATATATTCAAAACCGATTTGACGTAAGATAGATTTAAGTTCATAAGACAAGTGTTTAAAGTTTAAAAGTTACGTAAAAATCTGTTGTTACCGAATTATTAAAGGTTTTTTTTGAATTAGAATGAAAGATTAGGGGGTAAATACTTGTTAATTAGATGCAAAGATATTTCCCTGTGAAAATACTATAAATAAAACCCTTGTTGGTTTGTGAATATGTAAAATAAGCACTAAGTTTGCATCACCAAATCGGTAGAAGCCTGAGTGGCGGAACTGGTAGACGCGCACGACTCAAACTCGTGTTCCTTTGGAGTGCCGGTTCGATCCCGGCCTCAGGTACTAAACCTCAATTACGAAAGTGATTGAGGTTTTTTTTTGTAAAAGACCTAGTCAAGTTTATGTCTTTTCCTGTTTCCTACTATCTATTTTGAAGTGTCTATAAAACACATTTATATATATAGGAGCGAAGAGTCTAATTTACGACTAAATGCGAGTTGTTACACTGCGTGAGGGATTGCCGAGAAAATCCTTTTGGTTCTCGATTCTTTTTTTTGATAGTGAATTACCCTAACCAAAAACAAACAGTAAAAGCGAGAAACTTACCACCAAAAGATTGTAACAAAAAGCCCGACCTCGCTGTTGATTTGAGCGTTGAATTATCGGTTGATTTGTTTTTTAGCCACAAAATGGTAAATGACAATAACAGGAGCGAGGGCACGCCCTAACTATCCATCTACTTCAATTGCTCAAACCCACCAGAAAGTATAGGGAAACGGTACCACGTTTTTGGGTCAACATTAAAATCGTCGAGATGAAAAGATGGCGCTAAACGTTCACGTTTCCATTGGGTGATTGACCAAATGCGGAAAAACTTATTGATGTACGTCTTTAGTGTCTTTTCATCGGTCAAATTACTTGGTTTGAGGTTTTCGAAAACTTCTTCTGGAGATTGGTATTGCCCGATAGCAAGGCGTTCAATCTGAACCATCAGGTCGTAAGGCATCAAATCATCTTCGTCTGTTTGTGCGGTTTCTTGTGGTCGCAATTCGGCGGTAGGCGGCAAAATATTAACAAAACTTAATGCCGAATAACCCAAATTGGTCTCTGCCCATCGCAACCATTGACGGATAAAAGGCTTGTCAACACCCGAAATAGGGGCTATTCCACCCGATGTGTCGCCGTCCATTGTGGCGTAACCCATCCCACCTTCACTTCGGTTGGATGTGGTGATAAGCAAGGCACCTTTTGTGTTTGTCAGCATCCAAATATAAGGTGAACGGGCACGTGCTTGGATGTTTTGTAAGGCGATATCGTCCGTTTCCCAAGTCAATTTACGGTTGAGCACTTTTTCTATCGTTTCGGTAGCGTGATTTACAGTTGTGTCTATTTTCCAATCGTGAAACTCAGCACCAAGCTGTAAAGCAAGTTCTTGAGAGGCGTTTAAAGTAATTTCCCCTGAATTAACGGTTCCTTGGTAAGCACAGCTCAATAGGTGAGGGATAAGCTCTTTGTAAGGGTTTTTGGTATCAAATTTTTCAGCGTTAATAATCGGTTTCAAAAAGGGGACTTCGTCAGCTATTTGAGAAAGAGGTAGTTGTTTTAACGCTGTTTTGAGCATCTCAGCCACCAAAACAGCACAAGTACTACTGTCAGCACCACCACTCAACGATAGAACAAACCCTTTAGAAAAAGATTTTCTCATATAGTCATACAGCGCCAATTGGTCGGCAAGTAAAAACTCTTCGTTTTTAGTATAAGTAGGTCTCTCCTTACTCTCAGTCGATAAAATGTTGATTTTATGAAACGATAACAACTCATTTTTAGCAAGTAATTTCCCTTCTTTGGCAATTAATATTTCGCCATCGTAAATCATTCTTCCTGCCTCATTGCCTAATAGATTGGTGTATATATAAGTACAATTGAAGTTTTTAGAACTCGAAATGACCAAGTTTTCTCTTGTTATTGTTTTGCCAAAAGCAAAGTGACTTGCCGATGGATTGATGATGTAATCGACGTTTTGTTTGGCAAATGAATAAGCAGGTCGTGCGTCACACCACGCATCTTCACAGATTTCGAAAGCTATTTTTTTGCCTTTAAATTCGTACACAATATCACCAAACGGGTAGGGGTGACCACCTATTTCCAGTGTTTCTTTCCGACCTGGTTCCCAACCAGTAAACCAACGTTTTTCGTAATGTACGCCGTCATTTGCTAAGCATTGTTTGGATGTAAAGCCTTGAATTTCACCGTTAATAATAAAACAACTTGTGTTGTAGTTGGTGTGCTCAAAATGAAGAGGTAAACCGATGTTTACAGCGATTCCTGCTGTTTCGGGGATGATTTCGTCTAATAAAATTTCTAATGACTTCTCATAAATCCATTTACTCAAAAACACGTCCTGGCACCCGTAACCAGTCAAGGCAAGTTCGGGTAAAGCTAAAAGTTCAATACCCTCTTTTTTGGCTTGACGAATTGCGGAAACGATGTTTTTAATGTTGTTTTTCCAATCTAATGGAGTTTGGTTGAGCGTTGCACCAGCTATTTTCATCTTATAAAGATAGTTATTGCACAGCAATATCTCTAAATCTATGAAGTTTTAAATAAGAAATAAAAAAAGAGGATAAGGTGCTTACATTGATTAATTTGCATAATAATTAATTTGTATGAAGGTATTTAGTGTTTTTCTTTTTAGTCTCTTGTTTTCGTTTGCTTATGCCGATGATTTATCTAACCCAAGAGCAACGGTTACGCATCTTTTTGAACACTTGCAAGACGGTAATTACCATCCCGAAATTGCTTCTAGATCCTTGTTTAAAGGAGTGCTAACCGACGAAGAACTGGCAGAAAGAGCAAGGCAATTGGTTCAGATTTATAACGGTTTGGGGGTACAGGTCAAACCCGAAAATATTTCGATAGATCCCAATTATAAAAACGTCAACACAACGGCTTCCGAAATATTGATTGATTCGGCTGTAACCACTATTTACGTAGTCAAATACGGGAATAAATGGTTGGTCAAAGAGGAGAGTGTACAGGCAATCCCTCAATTGTACCGACAAACGTACCCTTTTGGCACGGCTAAATTATTGAATTGGTTGTCAGGATTGAGTCATAAGCAATATTTAGGTTTGAAAATTTGGCAGTTTATCGGGGTTATTTTACTGCTTCTCATTTGTTTTCTAACCCACCGAATTTTCACTTTTTTGATAGATAAATTGATTTTACGGACAATTATTCGCTTAGGTAAAAAGCAGATTGCCGAACAATATATTCACCCCATAGCCAAACCGATTAGCTTGTTTTTGGTTGCTTATCTTTTGACAATTTTAGTGCCTGTTTTACAATTAAATCTGTACGTTTCACATTACCTGTTATTGCTCTTAAAAGCCTCCGTTCCGTTGTTTATTACCATTTTCTTATACAAAATGGTCGATGTGTTGTCGCTTTATATGGCGAAATTAGCAAAGAATACCGATACCGCTTTAGACGACCAATTAGTGCCATTGTTGCGTAAAATACTGAAAGTTTTTGTGCTCTTAATAGGTACATTATTTATTCTCCAAAACTTAAATTTCAATGTCACCGCATTGTTGGCGGGGCTATCGATTGGAGGTCTTGCATTTGCTTTGGCATCGCAAGATATGTTGCGTAATTTGTTCGGTTCGATAATGATTTTTGTCGACAGACCGTTTCAAATCGGCGATTGGATAGTCGGAAAAGGAATTGATGGTGATGTCGAGGAAGTAGGGTTTCGTTCGACTCGTGTGCGAACTTTTCACAACTCAGTCGTGTCTATTCCCAATGGTCAGTTGGCAGATATGACGGTCGATAATATGGGAATGCGTCAATATAGACGATACAAGACGATTTTAGGCATCACTTACGACACACCTCCAGCATCGATAGAAACGTTTATTTTGGGATTGAAAAACATTGTTGACACACACCCAACGACACGTAAAGACTATTACAATGTCTATTTAAACACCTTCGGGTCGTCCTCTTTAGAGATTCTTTTTTATATCTTTTTTGATGTAAAAACGTGGCCAGAAGAGTTGCAAGCCCGACAAGAAGTGAATTTAGCCATTTTAAAATTGGCAGAGGAACTTAATATCTCCTTTGCTTTCAATACCCAAACGGTGCATTTGGAAGGGTTGGAGAACGTGAAATAAACTTAAATTGACTAACTTGTTTTGGAGCTTTCCCTTTTTTGTGAAAGGGTTTGTAGAAAGGAAAGGTTATATTGCCGATAGAAAGCGAGATAGTCGATATAAACAAGAGCGGGAGCGGGCTATACGTTGCAATCTTTTGTTCGTTCCTCACAAAAGGATTTTCTCTACTATCCCTAAGCCGATAGAATAGGTGGGAAACAAATGAATTTGTTTCGTCTGTGTGTTTTAGTTGATAAAAACGGCGAAAAAAACGTATTAAATAACAACAAAATAAATACCCTAAGTGGATGTTTTTATGAAGATAAGAGAGATAACAAATTACTTAGAAGAATTTGCCCCATTAGCTTACCAAGAAAGTTATGATAACTGTGGACTTTTGGTTGGAGATTTAAACCAGACAGTAACCAATTGTTTGATTTCATTGGATTGCACCGAAGAAATTGTACAAGAAGCAATTGACAAAAAATGTGAATTAATCGTTGTTCATCATCCCATTATATTTAGTGGTTTGAAAACCCTAACAGGAAAGAATTATATCGAACGAACGGTTATCAAAGCAATAAAAAATGATATTGCTATTTATGCCATTCACACCAATGCGGACAATGTAAATACAGGCGTAAGCAAAAAGATTTGTGACAAATTAAACCTGATAAATACACGTGTATTAGCACCAAAAAAAGGATTGTTAGAGAAAATGACGGTATTTGTACCCGTTACTCACGCCGAAGAAATAAGAACAGTTTTAGCTCAAAACGGAGCAGGGAAATTAGGTCAGTACGAATCGTGTAGCTTTTCTACAGAAGGTATGGGTCGGTTCAAAGCACAGCAAGGAGCAAACCCATTCATCGGTAAAGTAAGTCGTTTAGAAGAAGTGAACGAAGCACGGATAGAGGTTATTTACCCGTCGCATCAATCAAGACAAATCGTTGGAGCAATGGTAGAAGCGCATCCGTATGAAGAACCTGCTTATTTCCTTGAAAAATTGGAGAACGAAAATCCTGCAGTAGGTTCGGGAATGGTAGGAGAGTTGGAGCAAGAAATGTCGGCAGAAGAATTTATGGTTTATTTGAAAGAAAAAATGAACCTATCAGTCATTCGTCATACGGCATTTGTAAAAGATAAAATTAAAAAAGTTGCACTTTGTGGTGGTTCGGGAAGTTTCTTGTTGCCCAATGCAAAAGGTGTATCTGCAGATGTCTTTATTACCGCAGATTTTAAGTACCACGAGTTTTTTGATGCCGAAAATGACCTTATTATAGCCGATATTGGACATTATGAGAGTGAAGTTTACACAAAAGAACTTTTTTACAAGCTATTAACAGAAAAATTCGTTAATATTGCGTTTGCTTCGGCACAAACAAGTACAAATCCGATACTTTATCATATATAAATGGAAAACGTTGAGAAAAAGTTAAAAGCTTTACAAAGGTTACAAAAAATCGATTCTAAACTCGATGATATCACAAAAGTAAGAGGAGACCTTCCTGAAGAAGTTCAAGATCTTGAGGATGAAATTACAGGTTACGAAACAAGATTAGAGCATTTTAACGAAACATTAGGAAACCTTGAACAAGGTATTTCTGACAAAAAATCTGCTATTAAAGAATCAGGTGATTTGATTGTTAAGTACAAAACGCAACAAAACAACGTGCGTAATAATCGTGAATATGATGCGATTACAAAAGAAATGGAGCTTCAAGAATTGGAGATATTAGTTTCTGAGAAAAAAATCAAAGAGGCTGGTTACCAAATCGAATTGAAAAAGAAAGACGTTACTGCTCTTCAAGAGAAGCTAACTGATAGACAAGCTGATTTGGTTAAGAAAAATGAAGAACTTACTGTTATCATTACAGAAAGTGAAGAAGAAGAAACTAAATTAGGTGAAACAAGAATCAAAGCTGAAAAGGCATTAGATAACCGTTTACTTATCGCTTACACGAAGTTGAGAAACAACATGCGTAACAAATTGGCAGTTGTTCCTGTTAAAAGAGATGCTTGTGCAGGATGTTTTGCAACTGTCCCTCCTCAAAGACAAGCAGATATTAGAGACAAGAAGAAACTAATTATCTGTGAAAACTGTGGAAGAATCTTAGCTGACGTTATCGCGCCTCCAGTAGTAGAGCCGAAAAAGAAGACAAGAAAAAAAGCAGTAAAGAAAACAACTAAGAAAACGGAAGAAGCATAATTGATGTTTTCTATAAGTTATATAATAAAAAGGATGGCTTTTAGTCATCCTTTTTTGTTTGTTCTTTTTTTGACTTTTTTTAGTCAAGCAAACGCACAATTTCAAGCCGATTTAGCGGTAAAATCTCAATACCAACAAATCTTTAGTGATGAGTCAGTCACTGTTTCAGCACTTAGTCAACAAGCCTATCAATCAGAAGCTACCAAAGGGAGTTATTTGTATCTTTCTGGCTTGAAATCAGCAATGAATTATTTTATAGACGCCAACTATGATGGTGTTTTAGACACTATTCAATCAAATATTAAACAAATAAAAGAGTTAAAACCAAATACACCATTTGGTTTCTTTTGTTTGGGTGAAGCTTATTTGCATTTAGGCCTGGTACAAATGGCACAAGGGAATAAGCTATCAGCCTTGTTAGCTCTAAAAAAAGCCTACACTACTCATTTGAAAAACACAACAAAATACCCCACGTTTTTGTACTCTCAAAAAACATTGGGAATGTTGGAAGTAGCCTTTAATGAAGCTGAGTATTACAGTGATTTCTCTTCACTGTTGACTGGTGTAAAAGCCACAAAAGAAAAAGGTGCTCAACGACTAAATAATGTGATTGAAAGCAGTAACCTGTATAGTTTTGAAGCCAGACTATTTCAGGTTATTTTATATCAATTTGTTACCTATGATAAGGAATTAGCAACAAAAAAAATGTTTGGTCTGTTAGCTGATTACCCCCAATCAAAGTTAGTGAAAGCAATTTCAGCGATTGTGTTTACTAAAAACAATGAATCGGAGCGTGCTTTAATAGTCTTGAATAAACTAAACCACGTCAATCCGTATTTTATTTATTTAGAAGGTGTTAATCATTTACAATTGTTACATCATCAAAAGGCCACAGCATCATTTACTCGTTTCTTGAAAACAAACCCAAGTTATTACCAAGTAAGTGCTAAATATTTACAGGCAGAATCTTTTTACTTAACAGGAAACCAGCGACTGCAAGGAGCTGTAAAGGGGGCGATGAATGCACCACACAGTGATTTACCAGCGGACAAAAGTGCGAAGAATAAGATAAATTCATTATTAACAAAAAATAAAAAATTAATGAAAGCAAGGTTGCTTTTTGATGGAGGAAACAATGGAAAAGCATTGTTGGTTTTGAAAGGCATAGATAAGACTGTGTTAGGTAGAAAAGAAACTATTGAATATTATTACCGATTGGGACGAGTAAATCAATCATTAGGTGCTGTAGCTAATGCAAAATCTAATTTTTTGTTAGCCGTACTTAAAGAATACGAAGAAACGAAAGTGTATTACGCACCTTATTCGTGTTTGCAATTAGGGAAGATTTATCAGGCAGAAGGTGATAAAAAGAAGGCGATGGCATACCTTGAAGCTGGTTTGAAATACAACCATTACCAATATGAAACAGCTATAAAAGTGAAGATTAAAAAACAGCTTGAGAGATGAAGAAATCATTAAGTAAGTTATTAAACGAAGCTAAAACTATGGATTATTTCTGCTTATTGAATCCAAATCAATATGCTAATGGATTTCCTTTGGTGTTTGCCTCGGGAAATGAAGCTGTTTTGTGGAAAGACTTGTCATTTGAATTGAACGAAAACTATTTTGGGTTCTTGTCTTATGATTTGAAAAATGATTTATTCAAAGGTTTAGAAAGTAAACACAAGGATTGGCAAGAGTTTCCTCAGAGTACATTTTTTAAAGCTGAGACATTGATTAAGTCAGACGAATTGCTTGACGATTTGAATGAAAATCAAGAAAAAATACCTCCGTTAACTTTTGAAGCTCAAGTAACAAAAAAAGAGTATATAACCACAGTCGAGGTTATTCGTGAGCATATTCTTAACGGAGATGTCTATGAATTGAATTTTTGTATTCCTTTTGTCGCACAAAATGTGGAGTTAGATACTGTTGCTGTTTATAAAAAACTGAATGCTATTTCTCCTACACCATTTTCTTCATTATTAAAAATAAAAGATTGTTGGTTGATTTGTGCGTCTCCTGAGCGTTACGTAAAGAAAGAAGGGCAGAAGGTCGTGTCTGAACCAATAAAAGGTACGACAGCACGAGGGAAAACAAAGGAAGAAGACAAACGTTTGGCTGATGCGTTGAAAAACTCGGAAAAAGAACGTGCAGAAAATTTGATGATTGTAGATTTGGTGCGTAATGACCTGAATAGATGCTGTAAACCAACAACGGTAAAGGTGGACGAACTCTTTGGTATTTATAAATTCCCACAAGTTCATCAGATGATTTCTACCATATCGGGAGAGCTGGAAGATGAGAATGGAATAAAGGAATTGATAGAAAATACGTTTCCGATGGGAAGTATGACAGGAGCGCCAAAGTTAAAGTCCATGGAGCTAATTGAGCAATACGAATCGTCTAAACGAGGTATTTATAGTGGTGCAGTTGGTTATATTGATAAAAACCACGATGCCGATTTTAATGTTGTTATTCGAAGTCTATACTACAATGAGACAACAAAAACCTTGTCGTTTATAGTAGGTGGGGCGATTACTTATGCTTCAGATGCTGAAAAAGAATACGAAGAATGTTTACTCAAAGCATCTGCAATGATTGGTTGTTTTAAATAATTCGTTATTTAGCAATTTCTCCTCTGTCGGGTTTAATCATCCCGTAGATACGTTGAGCGTCAGGTTCTTCTACTTTCAAAAAGGCTATAACGAAGTTATCGTTTATTTTTTCTATTGCTGTTTCGTAAAAAGAGAGCTTTTCCCTAATTGAAAATTCTTTTAAATGAATAATGTGGTGCTCGGCAGTACCTAAAGCATCCATTCCTCTAAACTCCCAAACCAATTTGATAATACGTGGCATAATTATTTATTTTTAGAGCATAAAAGAAGAAGCTTTTAGGCTTCTTCTAATATTTCTTTTAATCTTTTTAAGTACTCTATAAACTCACGACTTAAGTCTTCGTCATACAATCCTAATGTGTTACTAATTAATTGTCTTTCAATAGCTATTCGGATAATACGTTTAGCATCTTGGTCAATTTTACCTTCATCGATTAATTGAGTAAAACCGATAGCGATAATTGTAGTGTCTAACCCATCAAATAATTGGTCAGCATCGTAATCTTCATCAGTTAAAAGGTTGGCTATTGTTCTTTGGTCCAATAATTTGACTGTATATTCCTTGTAATCCATCTCACCGATATCCTCGATAGCGATTTTCAAGAAACGAGTAATTGATTTTCGTTTGTTTTTAGGACGCCATTCTCTAAACTCATTAAGCGCCGTGTTACCATATTCTGCACCAAATGGAGCAATTTCGTCTGTGTCGTCCCAAAAGAATACATCAGGAATCAATTCTACCGCTCTAGGGTGAGCAGTTTCTTTGTTTAATCCATGAAATGATGAAGCCATAAAAATATTTTCTTTTAATTTTTTATGAAGTAAGGGAATAAGATTTTATTTACCAAACATATAGGGTAACTATTTGGTAATTAGTTAAAAAATAAACCTTTTAAACTAAGTGAAAACACCTACAAAAGAGAGGTGTATGGAAATTAAGACTTAGTAAAACGTGCTAAGTCAGGCATTTCTATCACGCCAATATTTCCGTCAGTATCTATCTTTTTTAGTTTGACATTTAAGATACTTCCCACTAAAGCAGGGTCATAGTCAATGGTTACTTTGACGTAATTATCTGTAAACCCGTGTATTTTTCCTTTTTCTTCCTTGTCTTCAAACAATGCTTTGTAAGTCTGTTCTAATTGGGACACGTAAAAAGCACGTTTTTTCTTTTCAGAAAGTCCACGAAGCATCTTAGAACGTTCGTTTCTTTCTTTCTGAGGAACACTAACATCCATTTTGGGTGCTAAGGTGTTTTCTCGTTCAGAATAAGTGAAAACGTGTAAATACGAAATATCCATTTCGTTGATAAAATTATAAGTATCAAGAAAATGCTCGTGTGTTTCTGTTGGGAAACCAACGATGACATCGACACCGATACAAGCGTGAGGCATTACTTTTTTTATTTTATTGACACGCTCAGTGTAAATACTTCGTTTGTAACGACGTCTCATCTTGGCTAATACCTCATCGTTGCCCGATTGTAAAGGGATATGAAAATGAGGCATGAACTTCGTTGATTGTGCAACAAAATCAATAATTTCATCAGTCAATAGGTTGGGCTCGATAGATGAAATACGGTAACGCTCAATGCCATCTACTTTTTCTAATGCTTTAACCAAGTCGAAGAAACTTTCCTTTTTTTCTCCATCAATGATTCCGAAATCTCCAATGTTTACTCCTGTAAGGACAATTTCTTTGACACCAGAAGAAGCAATCTCCTCTGCTGATTTGATGATGTTAGTCACTGTATCCGAACGACTTTTTCCTCTTGCCAAAGGTATCGTACAGAATGTACAGGTATAATCACAACCATCTTGCACTTTTAAAAAAGTACGTGTACGATCGTTTAGAGAGAAAGAGGTATTAAAAGTTTGTGCTTTTTCAATTTCTTGAGCAAAGATTACCGCCTTTTCATTTTTATCGAAATTATTAATGAGTTCTAATAATTTGAATTTTTCAGAAGCACCCAAAACAGCATCTACACCTTTTATATTAGCTATTTCGGTTGGCTTTAGTTGTGCATAACAACCGATGATAGCAACGAAGGCTTTTGGATTGTATTTCAAAGCCTCCTTAACGACTTTACGACATTTCTTATCTGCATTGTCTGTTACCGAACAGGTATTAATCACGTAAACGTCAGCGCCTTGTTGGAACTCGTTTTTCGTGAACCCGTCGTCGGTAAAGGCTCTTGCGATAGAACTTGATTCGGAGAAGTTTAACTTACAACCTAAAGTATAAAATGCTACTGTTTTCATTAGAATGCAAAGGTACTTATTTTTTAGCTTCTTATAAACTTTTTAGCATCTATATCGTTGGCTAAAGTTGTGAGTCAAGTTATATGTACTTCACAAACTGCCATATATGGAGAACGTGTGCTTTGGTGGGGTGGCTATGTACGCTGACGCTTATTTGACCGTCAGCCATCTACTCAGTTACGCTTAGTTCTTTACACGGATTCTTTTAACTTTTGTATTTCGTTTTTTGTTTGTTTGTGGTCGTTGTATACAGACGTATTGAAAGTCTGTTCGTTGTTGGCGTTTTTTTGCGTGAGGGATAGCAGAGAAAATCCTTTTGTGAGGAACGAACAAAAGATTGCAACGTATAGCCCGACCTCGCTGTTGGTTTGAGTGTTGGTCTATCTGTTGATTTTGTTTTATCCACAAAATGGTAAATAACAATAACAGGAGCGAGGGCACGTCCTAATCAAAATAAGCATTTTGTTTCAGTAAGCTCCTTTTTGAAAATGGTTGAAGTGTTATCGAAATAAAAGTGCTATGTGATAGCTATCACTAAAGGCAGGGAAAAAAAGTCGTTTCTTTGTTGTAGATAAAAACAAAAAGTATGGCAACTATAAAAATGACAGCGGAAATTTTCAAAGAAAAAGTTTTCGATTTTACTAAAGGAGAAGATTGGGATTTTAAAGGAGAGCGTCCTGCGGTTATCGATTTTTATGCCGATTGGTGTGGTCCTTGTAAGATGGTGGCTCCAGTGTTGGAAGAGTTATCTGAACAATATGAGGGTGAAATTGATATTTATAAAGTAGATACGGAAGCGGAACAAGAGTTATCAGGGATGTTTGGTATTCGTAGTATTCCTTCAATTTTGTTTATTCCAATGGAGGGACAGCCTAAAATGCAGGCTGGTGCATTGCCTAAAAATGCCTTAGAAAAAGCAATAGAAAACGAATTATTAAAAAAATAAGATTATGAGTTTATTATCAAGATTATTTGGAGGAGGAGCAGGTGAAGATTTTACTGAAATGATTGCTAATGGAGCAAAAGTTGTTGATGTAAGAACGCCTGGAGAGTTTAAATCAGGGAACTTTAAAGGTTCAATTAACATTCCTTTAGATACAATTTCTAAAAATGTTAATAAAGTAAAAAATTACAATACGGCAATTATATTGGTTTGTCGTTCGGGTGGTAGAGCGTCTTCGGCAGAGGCTGTTTTGTCTAAAGCAGGAATTGAATGTCACAACGCAGGAGCATGGCAAAACCTTAACTAAGGTTAAAATTAATAAAAACGTTTCATAATGGTTTAGTTGATTGAAAAAGAGGTAGATATTCTACCTCTTTTTTTGTTTTATACTAAAAAAAACACTGAAAAGCCCCCCGTTTCTAATTCTAATCAGAAACGGGGGTGTTTTTTTATTCGTTCTCTTCTTCGAAGTGGTTCCAACCTTGGGCGGTAATAGGGTGTGCTCGTCCTGCTTTGGTGATGATGTTTATACCTTCTTCTTTTGGTACTACTTCTCCGATACCAACAATGTCGAAGTGTGTTTTTAGTTTTTCGTAACCTTCACGGCTAATCGTAAAAAGTAATTCGTAATCTTCGCCACCATTCATAGCACAAGTTACGGGTCCTATATTAAGAGCCAAGGCTGTTTCGTAGGTTTCGTTGTTAACAGGTATGTTTTCGTCGATAATCTTGAAACCAACTTCAGATTGTTTTGCTATATGGTGTAGTTCGGATGCTAAACCATCAGAAATGTCTATCATCGCATTTGGGACAGCTCCTAATTCGTTCATGTCATGAATAACGTCCATTCGAGCACGAGGCTTCAAAAGACGCTGTACGATGTAGTTGTACTTGTCTAATTTGGGTTGAGCATCAGGTAGATCTAAGAATACTTGTTTTTCTCGTTCCAAAATCTGTAATCCCATATACGCACCGCCTAACTCGCCAGTAACACAAACGACGTCACCTACTTTTGCACCATTTCGGTAAGTAACTTTGTCTTTATCCACTTTTCCTATGGCTGTAATGCTAATCATCAATCCAGAGAGAGAAGAGGTGGTGTCACCTCCTATTAAATCCACTTTGTAATCGCCACAAGCAAATTTGATTCCTTCGTAAAGTTCTTCTAATGCCTCAACCGAAATACGGTTACTGATAGCAATACTCACTGTAATTTGTTCGGGAGTACCGTTCATAGCAGCGATATCTGATACGTTTACTGCCACGGCTTTGTAACCTAAATGCTTGAGAGGGGTATAACTTAAATCGAAGTGGATTCCTTCAATAAGAATATCTGTAGTAACAACTTCAAAATAATCACCTCGATCAATCACGGCAGCATCGTCTCCGACACCTTTTATGGTTGATTTATTTTGATTTTTGAATGAGTTTGTGAGGTGGTCGATAAGACCAAATTCACCTAATGTGTTAATTTCTGTTCTTTTTTCTGAATCCATAACGAAAATTTTACCAAATTTAAGAATTAACTTTAAGTTTAAATTGTTCTGAGCATGAAACTATCCACAAGTAGAAAAATTATTGTAATTTTGTTTATGGCATTCTCTTTGCTGTTTGTACAGGCATGCAGCTCTTCACGAGTGAGGCAATGTAAAAAAGACAGTAAACGAGTGAAGAAGATGCGTAAAAGTGGACAGTTGCAAATGTAACTCTATTCAAATTATAATAAAGAAAAATGATTTCAATTACAGACTTGGCTAAAGAAAAATTGGCTGAATTAAAAATAAAAGAAGGTCACTCAGAGAAGCATATATTAAGAGTATCGGTCAAAGGTGGCGGATGTAGTGGTTTGATGTATGATTTAGGTTTTGATGACCAAACAAAGGATACGGATCAGGTAATCGAGGACAACGGAATAACTATCTTAATTGATAAGAAAAGTGTGCTTTACTTGGCAGGTACAACATTAGATTTTTCTGATGGATTAAATGGGAAAGGTTTTCAGTTTGTAAACCCTAACGCAGAAAGAACTTGTGGTTGCGGAGAGAGTTTTGCTGTTTAAGCGAGCGTTTATTTTATATTTTCATTAAATTTGGACTTTATTAAGAACCAAACAATTATGGCATTACCAGTAGAAAAACAATTTTACGTACAAAATGGTTTAGTATTAAACTCGGGTACGGCTTTCAAGAAAGCATTAGAGAATAAAGAAATTTCAAAAGAGGCTTTCGAATTTCATCTTAAAAATGGAGATTTTACCAAATGGGTAGATGAGGTGTTGGAAGAACCCGTATTAGCAAAAAAGATTAGTAAATTAAAATCACAGAGTGGGATTTTGAAGAAGCTAAAAGAATATATTAAGTAATTAAAAAGAGAACTTCGGTTCTCTTTTTTTTGCTTCTTGAATTTAAGAGTACTTGATTAAAGAATGAAAGGGATAAGCATTTTTACCGTGTTTTTGTAGGTTATATACTCTTCACCATAAACGTTAACCAATTTCTTTTCTTCACTTTTACTACCAATAACAAGGTAGGCTGAAATAAGGACTGAAACCAATAAGTGAATAAAACCACCTTGTGTTAGCCATAAAAACCAAAGAAACAGTAAGGCAGAAGAATACAAAGGGTGACGAACATATTGGTTTAACCCATCGGTTTTTAAAGGTTGTAATGTTGTCGGTTGTTCTATTCCGATAAATTCTTTGCCGTCATATCCTTTTAGAGCGATAAAGAAAAGAAATAAGCCTATTGCAGTTCCTAAATATCCAATAACAACGGTTAGGGTAGAGGTATTGAAAACTTGAAAATCAGTAATACTGTTTTGGTAAATAACAATAGGAATAAGTAGGGTAATGGCGAGTAGGTTATACCCCAAGCGGTAATTATCACCTAAGTTTATTTTCTCTTTTGCTTTGTCAGAGGCAAGTAGGGTGTGGATAGTAAAATAAATTACCCAAAGTAAACTTAGTATAAGGTATTCCAAAGTAAATATTAATTGTAGGGTATAAAAAAAGGCAGGAAAGTTACCTTTACTGCCTTTTGAATGATTTTGTTGTTTTATTTTAGGTTCATGCAAAGAGATGCCGCACCAACAATACCGGCTTCGTTAGCCATAGATGCAGGTATTATTTTTAAATCCTTTACGATAGAACTTGGTAAAAACTCTTTAACAGACTCCCACATTTGTTCTTCGAAAAACTTAAATGTACCTACTACACCACCACCTAAAATGATTGTGTCCACATCTAACACTCGAACAACAGAAACAATATGCTCACCTAAATACTCCCCTAACTTAGCATAAACTTTCAATGCAATCTTGTCTCCTTTTTTAGCTGCTTTTTCAACGTCTTTAGAGGTGATTGTATCTAATTTTCTAAGTTTAGATTCTGTTTTCTTTTTCTTTTTCAACAAGTTTTCGGCACCACCAACGATACCTCTTTTTCCCATAAGGTCTTCAAAGGTTTTGGAAGAAGTTCTGACCATGTGTCCGATTTCCATTCCGTTTCCGTTTCCACCTAAAAATATCTTCCCATCAATAATTGCAGCACCTCCGATACCTGTACCTAGAGTAATCATTGCAAAATCTTCTGGAAGTTTGTCTTTACTAAAATAATATTCACCTAAAGCAGCTGCGTTTGCATCGTTTTCGATAGCAAACTCAACTTTTGGAAAAGCTTTTTTAAGTGTTTTGATTAAGTTTGTATTGTTCAAACTTGGGATGTTTTGAAGTATTTGTGTGGTTGTTCTGTCTTTAGACAATAAACCAGGTACTCCAATACCAATCTTTTTTATACCTTTATTTTCAGCAAGTTGTTCTTTGATACAGTCGATAAAACCATCCATAAACTTTCCTGTTTTGGCAACCACTTCGGCTGTAGGAAATTTGATTTTGCTAAGTAAAACACCATCACTTGATACGACACCAAATTTTACATTTGTTCCTCCAATGTCAACTCCGATGAATTTTTCCATAAGTACTCTTCTCTTTTATAACATTAAGATAATAGAATAAAAGAGAACATAACAACTTTTTGTAAGCTAATCTTTCATAGAGAATAAAAAAAGTGTGTTTTAGGTCTTTTCACCTATTCAAAAGCAGCTATCCCTGTAATGTATTTACCTAAAATTAAGGTGTGAATTTCGTTTGTTCCTTCGTAAGTAATCACCGATTCTAAGTTCATCATATGTCGCATAATAGGGAACTCTGAGGTGATACCTATCGCTCCCAAAATTTGTCGAGCGTCTCTTGCTATTTTTAAAGCCATTGCTACATTTGCTTTTTTTGCCATCGAAATATGTGTAGAAGTAGCTTTACCTTCATTCTTTAGCTGTCCGACTCTAAAAGCTAATAATTGTGCTTGAGTAATAGCAATTAACATGTCCGAAAGTTTTTGTTGAGTCAATTGAAAACCCGCGATAGGTTTACCAAACTGAATGCGTTCTTTGGCGTATTTTACGGCTGTTTCGTAACAAGAAATAGCCGCACCAATCACGCCCCATGCGATGCCGTACCTTGCACTATCCAAACATTTCAAAGGAGCACTCAATCCCGTACGTTTCGGTAAAATTTGGTTTTCATTGATGATTACATTGTCAAAAACTAATTCGCCTGTATGACTTGCTCGCAACGACCATTTGTTGTGGATAGTAGGTGTTGTAAATCCTGTTGCACCTTTTTCTACGATAATTCCTACAATTCTATCTTCGTCATTTTTCGCCCAAACTACAGCTATATCAGCAAAAGGAGCGTTCGTAATCCATAGTTTTGAACCATTTAATACCAATTTGCCATTTTTTTTCGACAACCGAGTTTGCATACCATTGGGGTTTGAACCAAAATCGGGTTCTGTCAACCCAAAACAGCCAACCCATTCTCCAGAAGCTAATTTTGGTAAATATTTTATTTTTTGTTCCTCCGAACCATACGCCCATATCGGGTGCATTACCAAAGAGCCTTGTACCGATGCAGCAGAGCGTAAGCCCGAATCTCCCTTTTCTAATTCCTGCATAATGATACCGTAGGTAATGTAATCGGCATGAATACCTCCATATTTCTCCTCTACAAATGGGCCTAATAAACCTAAATTACCCAAGTCAGTAAACCGTGATTTTGGAAAATGTTCAGTAGCGAAATCGTGCTCAATGGAGGGGGTGATTTTAGAATTAACAAAATCGGCAGTCGCTAATTTTATCATTTTTTGTTCTTCGGTATAAAAATCGGAAAGGTGTAAGAAATCTGTAGGCATAGAAAAAATATTAAATTAATCTATTATTTAAAACGTAATTAGTGCTATAAACGTTGTTTTGAATGATTATTCCCTGTTATGAGTTTATTCAGTATTCAATAAATAGCTGTTTCTTCTTGATAGTTTCTAATCTTTATTTTTTTGTATCTTTACTCTTTGTTATTTTAATTAGTTGTGATGAAAAAAATATTTGTTTTCGTTTTTTGTATTGTGACAACGTTGTCATTCGCTCAAAATAAAAAGATTAAATTTTATTTAAAAAAGGATAGTTCAGCTCATTTACAATTGAGTGGTTTAGGACAAATCTGGGTACGTTACAATGAAAGCAACCCCGGGTCAACTGTTTATGGAACACCAAAAGACCATACTTTTGATATTGGTTTGAGGCGTTGGCGTTTTTCTATTCATGGAAATATTACTAAAAAACTGTCTTATTACACGCAGTTTGGACAAAATAACTTTAGCTACTTAGCCAAGAAATACAGAGGAGCATTTTTTCACGACGCCTTTATGGAGTATAAAATAAAAAAAGAGCAATTTATACTAGGAGGTGGACTTTCAGGGTGGAATGGATTGTCACGTTATGCTTCACCGAGTATTGGCTCGTTGTTGGCGTTAGACGCCCCTTTGTACCAGCAAATCACAAATGGGATTAACGATCAGTTTTTACGAAAACTAAGTATTCATGCAAAAGGGATTTTAGGAAAATTAAATTACAGGGTGGCATTAACTACACCTATGGCTATTCAAACTTCAGCGAATTACAACCCTAAGGTAGCTCAAAATGTAAGTTCATTTTCTTCTGAAGCTCCTAATTTGCAATACCAAGCGTATGTAATGTATCATTTTAAAGAAACAGAAAATAACACGACTCCTTATACTAAAGGGACTTATTTAGGAAATAAAAGCGTGATTAATATCGGAGCGGGAACGATTTATCAGAAAGATGCGATGTGGCATTTGAATGGTGCTAATGATACGGTTTCAACAAACCTCTTAGCTTTAGGTGTTGACTTTTATTTTGATCAACCATTGAATGAAAACACCGCTTTGACAATTTATAGTGCGTACCATTATTTCGATTTTGGTAAGAATTACATTAAAAATATTGGAGTGATGAATCCTGCAAATGGAAATAGTCGTGCAAATGTAGTGAATGGGGCAGGAGATGCTTACCCAGCCTTAGGGACAGGACATTCTTATTACACACAAATTGGGTATTTGTTTAAAGCGATTAATGAAGAAAATGCAGGTGTACAGCCTTATTTGGTGGCTCATGTTGGAGATTACCAAGCTTTAGATGATTTGATGGCGACGTATCATGTCGGTGTAAATTATTTGTTTCACGGAACGCATGGCAGTAAATTATCTTTGGAAGTTCAGAACCGTCCCGTGTTTGGTACGCAGTCCAATGGAGATAATAAAGTTGATTACCGTATGAATATGGTTGTTTTACAAATGCAATTGGCTTTTTAAAAGGTGAGGTACTGTTTATTTGTTGTTCTCTTTTTTATTGGATTCACGGTGTTTTCTCAAAGGAATACCGTAGAGCAAGCACCTTATGAGTTTACATTAAAAAGAGAGTTACCTTATTTACTCTCAGGTGTTGGACTTGTGACTATCGGTGAATTGGTCAAGCATAATAACCGACCGATACCACTTAGCGAGTTAGCATCTATTGATCGTAACGAGGTAAACCTATTTGATAGACAAGCAACTTATAATTATAATATACAGTTAGATAAGTGGAGTGATGGTTTACGTTTGGGTTTCTCAACGTTACCTGCGTTACTTTTGTTGAAAAAAGAAACAAGAAAAGATATTTTTAAATTAGCTCTTTTGGCAAGTGAAGCGGTTGCTATTAATGTAGGAGTGACCAACACAACTAAATATTTAGTACAGCGTCGAAGACCTTTTGTTTATAATAAAACAATATCTTATGAAATAAGAACGGAAAAAAGGGCAAGAAGTTCGTTTTTTTCAGGGCATACTTCACATACAGCAACAGTCTCTTTTTTTGTAGCGAAAGTGGTTAATGATTATTATCCTCAGATGAATTTGAGATTAAAAATAGCTTTATGGAGTGGTGCGTTGGTTTTACCTTCTACAATGGCCTATTTACGAGTGAAATCAGGACAACATTACCCTACTGATGTATTGGTAGGATTAGCGATAGGAGGAACTATTGGGTGGTTGGTTCCTCATTTACATAAACGTAAATCTGCCGTAGTTTTATCTGCTTATAGTTATAAAGAAGCTAAAGGCGTTTCTTTGTATTATACTTTTTGATGTTTAGAGAAATAAAAAAAAGGTCAAGTAAATGTATTACTTAACCCTTTTTTGTTTCTGAAAATTAAATAGATTGTGCTAATCCGTAATCAATTTCTTTGATGATATCTTCTATGTGTTCTAACCCACAAGATACACGAATAAGCCCTGGTTTAATACCAACAGACAAGCGTTCCTCTTCGGTCATCTTGGCGTGAGTAGTTGAGGATGGGTGTGTGATAATTGTTCTTGTATCTCCTAAGTTTACCCCGTGAGATAGGTTGATATTTGCATCTAAGAAGCGTTGTCCTTGTTCTAAACCACCTTTTACGATAAACGAAATAACCCACCACCTGCTTTCATTTGTTTTTTTGCCAACTCGTATTGTGGGTGACTTTTTAAGAAAGGGTAACGAACCTCCTCTACTTGCGGTGGTTTTCTAAGTGTTCGGCTAATTTTAAAGCATTTTCACAATGTCTATCCATACGAACAGGTAAAGTCTCTAAACTTTTAGATAAAATCCAAGCATTAAAAGGAGACATAGATGGTCCTGTATGAACGACAGAAATACCTTACTTTATCTATAATATCTTTGTTAGATAAGATAACCCCCCCTAACACTCGTCCTTGACCATCAATGAATTTAGTTGCTGAGTGTGTGATGATATCTGCACCAAACTTCATTGGGTTTTGTAAATAAGGTGTAGGGAAACAGTTGTCTACATTCAATAGAACACCTTTTGATTTACAAAGTTTTGCTACCTTTTCTAAATCGATTAAATCTAACCCAGGATTAGAAGGAGTTTCTAAAACCAACATTTTAGTATTGGGTTTAAAAAAGCTCTCCCAAGTTTCGGGTTTGTAAATATCTAAGAAATCAGACGTTACTCCCCATTTACCTAAAATGTTATCAGCAATCTGTATGGTAGAACCAAATACTGAACGACAAACTAACACGTGGTCTCCTGACGATAATAAAGCAGCCATACTCGAAAATATCGCTGACATTCCTGTTGCAGTAGCAAATCCATCTTCAGTACCTTCAAAAAGACACATTTTCTCGATAAATTCAGAAACGTTAGGGTTTGAATACCTACCGTAAATGTTTCCTTGTACCTCTTCGTCAAATAAAGCTTTGGCGTGTTCTGCACTGTCAAACATATAGCTTGATGTTAAAAATAACGGAGCAGAGTGTTCTTTATGTTGCGTACGATCAAGTTGTGTACGAATCGCTAATGTTTCTATGTGTTTTGAATCCTTCATTTCAAACGAATTTAAAAGTTAAAAGAGCAGTTATTTTTCAATAACTATTTCGTGTGTAATCTTAGCTGTTTTTTCTAATATTCTTGTAACCGAACAATATTTGTCCATACTAAGGTTTACTGCACGTTCAATTTTTTTCATTTTGTCCTCCAAATCTTTTCCTTTGAATGTAAAACGAACGTGTATGTCAGTAAATAGGGAAGGAGTGTTTTCTGTGTCCCTTTCCGAATCTACTTCGATATTAAAATCATCAAGCTCAACTTTTTGTTTTGCCAAGATACTTAAAATATCCATCGAACTACAGCCCCCTAATCCCATCAATAACAATTGCATTGGACGAACACCTAGATTTTCACCACCAATTTTTGGAGCACCATCTATTTGAACTTTGTTTCCGTCTGCATTCGTAGCTTCTAAATGAACTGCTTTATTTATTCTTTTTAATGCGATTTTCATTTTGAATTGTTTTTAAGTGAGTAATTCTATAATTAATAGTAAAGATAGTGTGATAAGCTCATTTTATCCATTATAAACACAATAAGTTAGCTTTTTAACACAAATATTTTAAGATAAATGAAGGGTTGTGCTAATGTTAAATTTCGTGTATTGACCTTGTAACCAAATAAAGTATTGCCTAATGAATTGGTTTCCTTTTTGTTATTTTGTTTCTTGAAAAAAAGCCATAAAAAAACGTCTTGAAAAGTATTTCTTTCAAGACGTTTTAAATTGATTATTAATCAACTATTATTTCTTTTTGTTGGCTTCAGCTTTTGCTTTTGCGGCGTCTTCTAAACGTTGACGGAAACCAGATTTCTTACTTCCTGTATTATTGGCAACATAAGCTTTTTTGTTTTCTTCCATTTTCTGACGGATTTTATCTTTGTCAATGAAGCTAGAGGCAACTTTTTGCTGTGTAATGGTGATTAAGTTAGATACAAAATAATACCAAGTCAAACCTGCCGCAAAATCGTTTAAGACAAAGAAGAAGATAACAGGCATCATATACCCCATCATTTTCATTGGCCCTTGTTGAGCAGCAGCATTCATTTGGTTGTTATAATAGGTATAAGCCAAGGTAGAAAGTGTCATCAAAACAGTAAATAAACTGATGTGATTTCCTAAGAAAGGAATAGAGTAACCAGCCCAAGAGATGATATCATCGTACGAAGAAAGATCATTTGCCCAAAGGAATGATTCGTGACGCAATTCGATAAAGTTTGGGAAAAAATTGAATAAAGCTAAGAAAATAGGCATTTGCAAGACCATAGGAATACACCCACTAATTGGGCTGACGCCAACTTGCTTGTAGAGTTTCATTTGCTCCTGTTGTAATTGCACCTGATCATCGCCGATACGTTCTTTTAATTCTTCAATTTCAGGTTTTAATTCTTTCATTTTCGCCATTGACAAGTAAGACTTGTAAGCGATAGGGAAAAGTAACATTTTGATTACGACCACTAATATCAATATAATGATACCGTAGTTTAAATTAAACCCTTCTAAGAAACGAAACAAAGGAATCACTAACCATTTGTTGATTAGAGCAAAACCTGCCCATCCTAAATATACATTTTTAGAAAAATCAGTAACACCGTGTTTTTTACCGATGTTTTTCATTACTCGGTAATCATTTGGTCCGAAGTAAAATTTGATATTTTCTGTCAATTTTACATCTCCAGAAAGTAGTAAGTCAGCTTCAGCAAGTAGTTTTTTACCTTCAAATTCAGCTTCTTCTTTTGGATCTTCTTCTGTCATCTCAGCAACAAAATGAGTATTTGTTAAAGGTGTCGTTGGAATAATTGAACTGTTAAAAAAACGTTGTTTAAATGAAAACCATTCTACTTTACCTTCAATCGACTCATCTTCAGAACTAACTCCTATATCATCAAAACTATCCTGTTCGGTAAAATAAGTAATTGTAGATTTTTGACGACTTACTTTAATTGCTTTTTCAAACGAACGTAAGTCGTCTGAAAATTTCAATCGTGCTGTTGGTGTGTTCAAATCTGCTTTGAAACCGTTGATTTCAATATCATAATCAATTAAAAAACCAGAACCAGCTACTTTGTATTTGTGTTGGATGTATTGTCCTGCTTTAAATAGCTTGGTAAAAACAACCTCTAAAGTATCTCCTGCTTTTAATGTAGCATCAGTATTTGGTGTATTAAAATCACCCTCAAATACATTGAGTTTGCCTTGTTTAGTGTCAATTTCTAACGAAAGGTTAGCCGTTTGTGCGTCAAATAGCTGTACCAACTTTCCGTTTTGGTCCGTGTGATGTAACAATTGCAAGGCTTTGATAGCACCTCCGTTGTTAGAAAAAGAAATCACGACGTCTTCTGTCGTAATATTAATCGTTTTCTCTTCAAAGTTTACTTCTTTGCTCTCTTTTACTCCTGTGTTTACAGCTGTAGTTTCAATTGATTTTTCTTTCTTTAAAGCTTCAATTTCTTGCTTCAAAGAATCTATTGGCGATGTTTGTTCTGTTTTTACCGCAGTGTCTTTTGGCTTATTGAAATCAGACACCCATAAATACCCTACAAACATTAAGGAGATGAGTGTTATGCCGATTGTTTGATTTTTATCCATTTTACTGTATTTAACAAGAAGTATTTCATTCCTGCGATGATTTGGTTCAAATTATTTTTTATTGTAAGCTAATGCTGCTTTTATAAAGGCAACAAATATAGGCTGAGGAGCTAATACTGAACTTTTATATTCAGGATGAAACTGTGCACCGATAAAGAAGGGGTGAGTAGGTATTTCTATCACTTCTACTAAGTTGTTAGCAGGATTAATTCCTGAAGCAATCATTCCATTTTTCTCAAAATCAGCTAAGTAGTTATTATTGAATTCGTAACGGTGACGGTGTCTTTCGTTAATAGATTTTTCTCCGTAAATAGTATGAGCTAATGTACCTTCTTTCAACTCACAAGGATAAGAACCCAAACGCATTGTGCCACCTTTTTGCGTAACGTCTTTCTGATCTTCCATCAAATCGATAACCGCATTTTTTGTGTGCTCATCTGTTTCACGAGAGTTCGCATCTTTTATTCCTAAAACATTTCTTGCGTATTCTATAACAGCACATTGCATACCTAAACAAATACCGAAATAAGGAATGTTATTTTCACGAACATATTTAATTGTTGTGATTTTTCCTTCAATACCTCTTGAACCAAAACCAGGCGCTACTAAAACACCAGACAAGCCTTTTAGTTTTTCTGCCACGTTTGCTTCCGTAATATCGTCTGATTGAAGAGAAATCAAGTTTACCTTTGTTTCTACCTCAGCACCTGCGTGAATAAACGATTCGATAATGGATTTGTAAGCATCTTGTAACTCAACATATTTACCAATCAAACCGATGTTTACCGTATGTTTAGGGTTTTTGAATTTAACCAAAAACTCTTTCCATTGCTCTAAGTTTGTATCGTTTTCTTTAGATAAGTTCAAACGTTCTAATACACGTTCGTCTAATCCTTGCTCTTTCATTAATAAAGGCACGTCGTAGATAGTTTCTGCATCTACTGAGCTAATTACGCAATCCGTTGTAACATTACAGAATAAAGCAATTTTTTTCTTAATTTCATCAGGGAAAGGACGTTCAGAACGACAAACCAAAATATCAGGTAAGACACCCGAAACAGACAATTCTTTGACAGAGTGCTGTGTTGGTTTTGTTTTTAATTCTCCTGCAGACTTCAAATAAGGTAGTAAAGTCAAGTGGATAACCATCAAATCATTACGATCATCTAAGTCGTATTTGAATTGACGCATAGCTTCTAAGAACGGTAATGATTCGATATCACCTACACAACCACCTATTTCGGTGATAATAATATCGTATTTCCCATCTTTAGCTAATGTTTGGAAATTGTTTTTTATTTCATTGGTAATATGAGGAACGACTTGCACCGTTTTCCCTAAAAATTTCCCTGCTCTTTCTTGTGAAATTACGGTGTTGTAAATTCGTCCTGTGGTAACATTGTTTCCCTGCGAAGTGGGAGTACCCAAATAACGCTCGTAATGTCCCAAATCCAAATCTGTTTCTGCTCCATCATCTGTAACATAACATTCACCGTGTTCGTAAGGATTTAATGTCCCTGGATCTACATTCAAATAAGGGTCAAATTTTTGAATAGTCACCGAATAACCTCTCGATTGCAATAGTTTTGCTAACGATGCAGAAATTATTCCTTTACCTAAAGAAGATGTTACGCCACCGGTAACGAATATGTATTTTGTAGATCCCATAAGAGTTTTTACTCAGCCTTACTTATGGGATACAAAGTTAGTTGATTTGCTTATACAAATGCGATAAAAAGGTAAAATAATTTTAAATAAATAGCGTTTTAAATTCGTCTTTATAAGAGTTTTTTATCATAAACATATTTATTGAAAACGTTAATCTTTAATTTGTAGCTTATTGGCGATGAAAAAGCTTGTTTGGAGAGAAGGTTTTGGCGTATTTTGTGAAACAATTGTAATGAAAAATAAATTGAAATATTTCGTTTTAACATTTTTATTGGTAATAACGCTTCGTATTAGTAAAGCGCAAGATATTGTGTTTTCTCAATTTGACGAAGTAGCCTCTTATTATAATCCTGCGTATGCTGGGTTTGAAAGAGAGTTTGGTTTTGGACTTTTGGTAAGAAATCAATGGGGAAATACGCAAGGAGATTATTTATACAGTTATTTGTATGGAGATGTCTTTTTTGAAGAATACAAAAGTGGAGCAGGGTTAGATGTCTCGTATAGCAATGCTAATTCGGGGGCAAATACTCTCTTGACTATCGGTGGACGTTACAATTACCATTTGACATTAAATGATAAATGGAAGTCAGCCGTAGGATTGAGCGCTTCTTATGCGTCTGTTCAATTAAAAAATAACTCATTGACTTTTGAAGACCAGTTGCAACTTGATGGAGGTTTTTCGGAAACAGCCGAGCAAATTGAGGGCGTTACACGTAGAGGGTATTTGGATTTGGGAATTGGTACGGTATGTTATATAAAAGAAAAAACGCAAGTGAGTTTGGCTTTTAAGCATATCAATTTCCCTAAAATAAGGTCGTTAAAAAGTGACAAAACAGCAATTAAGCCTTTGTTGTCTATTTATTTGAAACATAAAATGAAAATTGCGGGTAGTTTTTACCGACCAAATAGTAAGAAAGTATATTTGTTACCGTCATTTTCATTTTTAAAACAAGCACAGTTTAATCAAATACGAATAGGTTCGGCGGTAGAAGTTGAAAAAGTACAAGCAGGAATTTATTATAGAGGTGGGCTCGGTAAAGTAGATGGAATACCTAAAACAGATGCGTTAATATTAATGGCAGGACTGAAGACTCCCTTATTTAATTTGAGTTATTCTTTTGATATTAACTTGTCTGCTCACCGTTTGCCGACAAGTAGTCACGAAATAAGTATTTCGTTTATTAAGCGACCAAAGAAGAAAAAAAATTAGAAATATTGCCCAAAGCCCAACACAAAACCTTGCATTGTGTTGTCTTTTAAACTCACGCCATAATCAACACGAAGGATAGAATTGTAAAATTCCTTGAAGTGTAAACGAAACCCTAAACCTGAGAAAAATTCGCTGTGTTCTTTGGTAAACATATTTTTAAAAGAATGCCCAGGACCACGCCAAGAACCCATGTCTGAAAAGCCAATACCTTGCAAGTAAAACCAACGGTTTTTGAATAAAAGTTGTCTGTATTCGATATTTAAAGCAATTTCGGCAGTTCCTCTGTTTACTTTATTACCAACACCACGGATATTTAAGTAACTATCCAATACAAAAGGAGCGAAGGGACTTGCTGTATTGGTCGCTATACCTGTACGTAAACGAGTAGCGAAATTACCTAAACCGAGTTGTTTGTAGTACTTCAATTCGTTACTCATTTTCACAAAATTCTCTTTTGCTATTTTAGAACGTACTGTTTCGATAAACAAATCGTTAGAAAAACCGTCTAAATGTACGCCGTTGTAATTGACCTTTTGGGTAATACAACTGATTTTGAATAAAGCTTTGTTTGTACTGTGTTTTGTTGGTGCTCCCTCTATTTGTTGCGTGTCATTTTCTTTTCTTTTGTAATATTCTTTCAAATAAGCTCCTCCGATTTTTACACGAGTATGTGGAATAATTTCATAACTTCCTATACCTTCTAAAATGGTGTTATCATAAGTATAAAACACCGTTCCTTGGCTAAAATAGAGAGGCTCGACGGATGCTAATTGAGCAATATTCACCTCGTAACCCCATTTAGAACCTTTTATGTAGTTGTTTTTGATAAATACTTGAGCTGAATGTCTGTCGTAATACCTGTAAAAACCACCTAGCTGTATACCCTTACCTCTAAAATTTAAATCTTGTAACCCTGCCGTAAACCAAAAGTTGTTTTTTATTCCTCCGAGGTACAAAATAGGTAATAAAGTAACGACTTCTTTGAGGTTGTATGTGATGAAAACCCCATTTAAAGAATCTTTAGTCACGTAGTCAACTTGATAAAAAAGTTGTAGGTTTTTTAGTCGTTGCACGTCTTTTTGCACGGCAAGACTATCAAAAGTAATGCCTTTTTTTTGAGTTAAAAAACGATTGAGGTAAACAGGTTTAGTTTTCTTTAACCCTTTGTAATCCACACCAGAGATAGTTTGAGAAAAACCAAACGAGCAGAAACAAAGTAAAAAGAGAAGGACAAATTTATTCACGTTATTTCAAAAAGCGAACCCCTAAATTCAATGTAGTTCCTTTTCCACTGTTTTTACCAACAGGGAATCGTGTGTAAAGGACTTCAATCTCTAAATTTTTCACGAGTTGGTATTTTGCCCCGAGTCCTAGTTGCGTATAATACGAATTAATTTTACCATCATTCCAAGACGGGCCAATTTCAGCCAAACCATAAACAGTGATTTTTTTTGTAGGAAAGTAGCTTAAAAACCCTTTAGCAGGAGTGAGGATAGAATGGTTAGCTTTGTTAAATTTTCTATCTAAACTCGCAAAAGCATCGACTTCAAAAAACGAACGAAATTTTGAAGAAAGTTTGAGGTCATAATAAAGTTGTGTCCACCATTGGTAGCCATCGTGTGAAAGCCAAGGTTTACCATTTTCTATCCCTTGTTGGTCTTTAGCGACAGGGAAAAAGAACGTACTTTGGATAGAAAACCCCTCTATTTTTTTAAAAGGGCTGATTTTTATTTTAGGACCAATGTAACTTAGCGCAGTACGCGTATTGGCAGTTGGGTGAGAAGTGAACAACTCTAAAGCCGAAGAATTTCGGTCATTATCAAGTCTTACTGATTTGACTTGAGCATCGATACCAAAGTTCCAACGTTTACCTATTCCGTATGATGATTGTACGAATGAGGTGAAATAAGTCTGTCTTCGGTTGCTTTTTATGACCTTTCGTTGCGCGTTAAAACCGCTATTATCCGAATATAGGTTGTTAAAAACCTTAATTTCGACTTGCTTTTCCTTCAATAAAGAAGAAGGTGTATAATTTTGTAAATTGATATCCTTATCGTTCTGAGCAAATAAAAAAGTCCCAAAACATAAAGAAAACGTAGTAAATAAAATCTTCATAGTGTAAGTTTTTTTATGAAAATAGCACAAAAAAATCAATAATACTGTCTCTAATAAGACAATACGGAAAATACTAATTGGTAACCACTTCTCTTCCGTGCAAAGCCTGTACGTGACGAGCGTTATTTCCTTCCAATTCGTTGATGCGTTGTATTTGACGAGGCGAAGCGGTGAAAATGTGCTTATAAACATACCAACGTACACTTTCTGTATTCGGAGGAGTGGTTAGCGAACCTTTGTAATGGTAAAATTTATCTAATTTATCTTGCGAAACGTTGTGTAACAAATCGTCTAATTTCACTTTTCCTGTCTTGATTTCTTTT
Organism: Cytophagales bacterium; assembly: GCA_965224495.1. Lineage (GTDB taxonomy): Bacteria > Bacteroidota > Bacteroidia > Cytophagales > JAAEPT01 > CBDCZI01. The sequence continues at coordinate 136,850 of CBDCZI010000021.1, forward strand.
TTGCTATGTGCCTTTTCAGGAATAGAATTAATGAACTCTTCGATGAATTTATTATCCTCTTTTCCCATCTTAAACAATACGCCGATGACCAAATATTCTGTTGTTTCTTCGGGCGATTGATTTTGCATTGTATTGACAATATGCAATTCCATTGGGTACGTAATACCGTCAATAAGATGCTCTGAAGGTGTATGAAAGTGCATTTGTTTAAAATCAAACGTTTCGTTATCAACCGCGATAGTACTCCCAGGAGCAAAATCTAACTGTACAGAATGTCCCGTATTTCTACAGCGTTTATTTTATCTTCAAAATGCGTTGTAATCGTATGTTTACTGTGTTTTCCTGAATGTCCAATCGCAAATGAAAGTATATTAATCGGCGATTGCACCAATCCGTGATCCAAACCAGGCAATGTGTACCCCGTTTTCCCTTTAGCTATAATTTCGTTTTCTTTTATTCTACCTTGTAAAGAAACCTCCTTTTTAGTGTCATCAACCCAGCAACTGGTGATTAATAAAGAAGTAAAAAGGATAAAATAAAATTTCATTGCTCAAGGCTTTTGTTTCAAGCCACAAAGGTCGCTATTTAAAACTTAAATAATGTGATAGAAGTCACTTAATGCTTACTGTTTATTTTTGGAGCTTCCCCTTTGTTGTGAAATGTTTTATTGTTGTCAATAAGTAAAAATACCGATAGAAATGTAATCAGTCGATATTTACTCACAACGGGTCGGGTTTTATCGTTCTCAATCTTTCGTTGCGAAGTGTACAAGTATTTGGCAAAGAAAGAGTACCACAACGTCTCTGGTAATTAATAAAAGAGAAGAGAAACGAAAGGATTTCCACTTCAACCCCTAAGCCGTTGTTAGACGGTAATCCATAGACAATGGACAATAGTTGACTTTCTATCGTCTATATAATACGCCCCACAAATACAAAACACTTTCCCTCCTTGGAAAGTGTTTTGTATTTGTTATTGTGTGAAAACTCCTTCTTATTAATAGTCATACTGAACATGTTTCAGTCTCTGATATGATTTTAAGGCTTACACAGACGATAAAAAGATATTTTGTATTAGGTACGTATTGGTTTGCGTGAGGGATTGCCGAGAAAATCCTTTTGGTTCTCTACTCTTTGTTTTTGATGGTAAACTTTCCTCACCAATAATGAAAAATGAAAGTGATGAACTCAATACCAAAAGATTGCAACAAAAAGCCCGACCTCGCTCTAGATTAGAGGAGTACTTTATCGGTCAGTTTAAAATGTAGCGATGAAATAGTGAATAACAACAACGGTAAAGAGGACACGCCCTAATCTTAGTAATCAATTTTGTTTTTATCGGTGTTCTGTATAACTTTGAAGTATAGTTTTTATTCTATGATTATAAATAAGAGAATACCGTTTAAATACCTTTTGTCGTTGATGAAGAAAGAATTGTTCTTTGTGATGCTTATCGCAGGAGCAGTATCTTATTTTGATCAATTTTTTGAAGGGTGGGGTATAAAATTTCCAATTATCCCGATGAACATACCAGCAATATTGGGTATGATGATAACCTTGGTTTTGGCGTTCAGAATCAATCAGTCGTATGATAGATGGTGGGAAGCACGAAAAATTTGGGGAATGATAGTCAATGATTCCCGTGCGTTAATTCGTGAAGTATCGCATTTGAGAACCAAAGATGGAGGCGATGAAGATAAGCGGTTGGCATTTAAAGACAACATGACTTCGTTTGTGATTGTATGGTCGGCTTGTTTAGCGAAATCTTTGCGTGGGCAAGAAATGGATTCAATAATGAAGAAATATTTGTCGGAAGAACGTATTAAAATGATTAAAAAAATAGACCCAAAGAACATACCTAACGCGTTACTGTATGTGATGATGGAGAAAATACATGATGCGTATTCGGATGGTCTATTGAATGATTACCAGCAAATTAGATTAACAGAGACGCTAAACGGGTTGAGTGACTCCATGGGAATGTGCGAACGTATAAAAGGAACGGTTTTTCCGAGATTGTATTCTAAATTGATTGATGGAACTACTTGGGTTTTTGTGTTTTTGTTACCGTTAGCTTTCCGTGATCCTAACGAATATGTGGAGTTTCCTGTTGTCGTGTCAATTTCTATGTCGTTTTTCACCTTAGAAAACATTGCAAAAGGACTGCAAGACCCTTTTGATAACAAGCCTACCGATATTCCGATTAGTAGTATTAGTGGTAAAATAGAACAGTTTGGTTTGAGAGCAATGGGAAGGGGTAATATTCCGAAAGATGTAGAAGAAAAAAGCTTTTACTTGATGTAAATCGTTTTTTTAGTGTACTTTTAGTAAAACAATAAGCACACAATATATATGATGGATAAGATCGAACACTACTCGAATATAGCACTTGAAAAAGCAATTTTTTATTTACCAAAAGTCTTATTGGCTTTAGTCATTTTGTGGTTAGGCTTTAAGTTAGTCAAGAAACTGGCAGGTGTCGTCGATTTACTTTTAGAGAAAAGTGGTTTGTCAGAAACCATACGACCATTTTTGGTTTCTATTGTCACAGTGATGTTAAAAGTGACGTTACTTTTTGTGGTTTCAGGTGTTTTGGGTATAGAACTTTCTATTTTCGCTACCATTATTGCTGCCTCAGTTTTTGCGATAGGAATGGCACTGCAAGGGAGTTTGGGTAACTTTGCCTCAGGGCTGATTGTCTTGTTTATTCGTCCTTACAAAGTGAACGACTGGATACAATTGGAAGATAAATTTGAAAAATACTAGAGTTTAGAATAGACAACGAATTAGGAGAAAATATTACCAAGGAAGTGATGCAAGGAAAAACTGCTTTTTTAGTAATTAGAAAATTGAAATACTTAACTAAAGAAACAGGAGAAGTCTTAAAAATAGTAGAGAAAGAGCTTCAAGAACTCAAGGTACGCACTTTCATTATGTCAGGTGTCACCAAATCAACCTTTCTAAAAGAAAGCATTTACCAACAACTCACCTCACCGATGAGTTCGGTTGACGAAGACATATCAAAAGCGATGATACGTGCTAATTTGGGTGTTGTTTTATTTGAAAACGGTACAGTCAAAGGTAAATGGGACTTGAGAGATATTCCCGTAGGTCAATTGAAAACGTATTTTAGTGAGTAATCCGTCTTTATTTTGAAAAGGAGGACAATCAAAAGCCACTAATAAATCGGTGGCTTTTGAATATTTTATAGGTATTTCTGTAATTGTTTTTTGAGCTGAGGGAGTTGCATCGCTCCAGGTTGTTGCCAAACGATTTTTCCGTAACGGTACAAAACCATTGTAGGAATACTTCGAATATTCATTTTTTGTGCCAGACGTTGGTTTTTTTCTGTGTCTATTTTCACAACTTTTACTTTATCTCCAAGGTCTTTTTTGAGTTGGTCAAATACAGGGACCATCATTTTACAAGGTCCACACCAAGTGGCGTAAAAATCTACTAAAACTAAAGGGTGACTTTTTACTAAAGAATCGTATTTCATAAGAGGGGATTTACTATTTGTTCAAATTTAGGGAAAACGAACCGTTGATTTGGTGAACTAAGTCACAGAATGTATAAAAATAAGAACTTGTGCATACTAAATGTGGTTTGGGCTTTTTTCTTCCTTTATAGAATGTTATTTTTGCAAGATGAAAGATACAATTCTAATCCTCGATTTTGGTTCGCAATACACACAGTTGATTGCACGACGTGTGCGAGAAAAAAATGTTTATTGCGAAATTCTTCCTTACAACAAGATTGCTGACTATAAAGACAGCTACAAAGGGGTGATTCTTGCGGGTAGTCCTTGCTCAGTAAGAGATGCAGATGCACCAGATGTGGATTTAGAAACTCTTTTTGCAAAAGTGCCTGTCTTAGGTATTTGTTTTGGGGCACAGTTGATTGCTCACAAATCAGGTAGTGAAGTCAAACCAAGCTCGACAAGAGAATATGGTAGAGCACACTTGGCAGATGTGAAAACTGATAATCCTTTGTTTAAAGGGGTGAGTAACGGTGACCAGGTTTGGATGTCACACGGAGATACAATTCAAGGTTTAGATGAAAATTTTGATATTATTTCGGGTACAGATAGCATTGGCGTGGCTGCTTTTCAATTGAAAGGAAAAGATGTTTACGGTTTGCAGTTTCACCCAGAGGTGACACATTCGACTAATGGAGCACAGATTTTAGAGAATTTTGTAGTTGGTATTTGTGATTGTGCACAAAACTGGACACCTGGTGCGTTTGTAGATACGGCGGTAGATGGATTGAAAAAACAAATTGGAAATGACAAAGTCGTTTTAGGTTTGAGTGGTGGAGTGGATAGTTCAGTGGCAGCGATGTTGATTGATAAAGCTATTGGAAAAAACTTGTATTGTATTTTTGTTGACAATGGTTTGTTGAGAAAAAACGAATACGCCGATGTGTTGGATTCTTACAAAGGAATGGGATTGAATGTTATCGGAGTAAATGCGAAGGATGATTTTTATTCGGCATTGAAAGGATTGACTGACCCTGAAGATAAAAGAAAAGCGATAGGGAAAACGTTTATCGATATTTTTGACGTGGAAGCGAAGAAAATTAAAGACGTGAAATGGTTGGCTCAAGGGACAATCTACCCAGATATTATTGAATCAGTTTCGGTAGGAGGTCCTTCTGTAACTATAAAATCTCATCATAATGTAGGGGGACTTCCTGAAAAGATGGATTTGAAAATTGTTGAACCTTTGAAAATGTTATTCAAGGATGGTGTTCGTCGTGTGGGGAAATCTTTAGGTTTAGACCCTACGATATTAGGTCGTCATCCGTTTCCTGGACCAGGATTAGGGATTCGTATTTTGGGTGATATCACGGCTGAAAAAGTGGTGACACTACAAGAGGTTGATTATATCTTTATCCAAGGGTTGAAAGACCACGGATTGTATGACGATGTATGGCAAGCAGGTTCGATGCTATTACCAGTTAATTCGGTAGGAGTAATGGGTGATGAGCGTACTTACGAACGTGTAGTTGCTTTGAGAGCAGTTGCAAGTGTCGATGGTATGACGGCTGATTGGGTGCATTTACCTTATGAGTTCTTAGCTGAGATTTCGAATAAAATTATTAATAATGTCAAAGGGGTAAATAGAGTAGTATATGATATTTCTTCTAAACCACCTGCAACGATAGAGTGGGAATAAGCAATTTGAAAACCTGATTTGTAGATACAAATCAGGTTTTTTTGTTTAAAGGGCGTTATATTTGTATAGGGAATGAGTACAGGTAGTATTTTGAAGACTTTAGTGATAAAGGAATGAAAAATAGTCCTATATTGTTTTTAAATAGTAGGGTTATGCCAGAAATAAGTAGATTTTACGGGATTATTATTAGAATGTTTTTTAATGACCATAATCCTCCACATTTTCATATTGAATACCAAGATTATGAAGCTGTAATAAATATTAAAGATGGTACCGTTAATGGTAATATGTCACGAAGAGCATTGAAACTCGTTTTTGAATGGCTTGATTTACACCAAGAAGAGTTATTTGAAAATTGGGAATTAGCTCATAATGAAAAACCATTAAAGAAAATAGAGCCTTTAAAATAAAAAGTTATGTTGCTTAAAGTTACAGATGCAAAATACATTAATGGTTATAGAATTGAAATACTATTTAATGATGGATTGAAAGGGATTGTTGATTTAAAAGATAGTATTAAAGGGGTAGTTTTTGGTCCTTTAGTAAATGTGGAGTATTTTAAAAACTTCACGAAAAACCGTTGGACTATTGAGTGGGATTGTAATGCAGATTTTGCTCCAGAATACCTACACGACTTAGTTATAGAACAAAAGAAATTGTAACAATAGGACAAAAAGTGAATGAAAATATTATTGATCGATAAGATCAAGATGAAAAACAAAAAAAGCTTATGAAAAATTATTTTATTATTTTATTTACTCTTTTTTGTGTGTCAACTGCGGTTGCACAGAGTAAAAAGCATTTTCAAGAAGATTATTTGAAAGCAAAAAACCTTCTAATCAAGCAAGATTATAAGAAGGCATTGGCAGTTTTTAAAACGTTGATGGTTGATCACAAAAACAATTCTTTTACAGAATACAGTTATTACCATTATGGTTTGACTTCTATGAAAATAGAGAAAATGCAAGATGCTCGTTTTGCTTTGTTACAACTGTTAGATAAGTACCCAGACTGGAAACAAAAAGAGGAGGCTAATTATTTGTTAGCAAATGTGTTGTTAGAAGAAAAAGACACAACAAGAGCGCTGTCGTACATTGACCAGTTAAAAGATAAAGACTTAAAACGAGAATCTGTGTCGATGTTGGCGTATTATGGGATAGATTTGGAAGTGAAAAATAGTTTAGACGAATTGAAACTAAAATTAGCAACTGACCCAGAAAACGAAAAATTAGCAAAAAAAATAGCAAAGAAGCTCAATAAGAAAGACAATACGTTTGAAGAGAAAATCTACCTCGAATATTTGATTCAAGATTACCAGTTAGATGTAGAAAAATATAGTAAAGGGCTGTTTAAACAATCGGAGAAAAAAGAGGTTTACCAAGTCGCTGTGATTTTACCTTTTAATTACAACAGTAAAAGGTTACTTGGACGTAGGCTACGTTATTACGAAATGTTGACAGGTATAGAGTTGGCAGTAGATAGTTTAAGAAAGCGTGGAGTGAATGTAGAATTGACAGTTTTTGACTCTAAAGCAGATACAGTTACCGTAAGACGTATATTGAAAGACAGTAAAGTGAAAACTGCCGATTTGTTATTTGGACCTGTTTATGAAGCCAATGCGAAGATAGTGGCTCGATTCGCTTTAGAAAATGAAATTGCTTATGTCAATCCTTTGTATGGAAATGCTGATTTGACCTTTGCTAACCGTTTTGTGTATTTACAATCTCCCTCTTATTCGTTGGAGGCAGAGGAGTCTGCTCGTTTGGGAACAACATTTGAAAATAATGAAGTGATTATTTTGTATGGAGCAAAGGAAAAAGACAAGATAAAAGCAGATGCTTACAAAAAAGAAATTGAGAAATTAGGCAAAAAAGTACGTGTGATGAAAAAAATCACAAAGAGCAATATGAACCGTTTGAGTGATTTTATGGAACGAAATAAAGTGAAAGCGTTGAGTCATATTTATGTAGCTTCTGATAATGATTACTTGGGAGCGTCTATTATGAGTGCGTTGGAAGAATTTGATTATCAATGTCCAACAATAGCACCCCAGAAATGGTTGAAGATTTCGTTGATGGGGAATGATTTTTCTCCTTACCGAAGACGTAATGTATATTTTGTAGGTGTCAATCATTTGGATATGGATGGTTGTACACGTGTTTGTTCGTTTAGAAAAGATATTCAAAAAGTATGGAATACAAAACCGAATAAGCTAGAGTATTATTCAGCGATAGGTTTTGAATCGATGTACTATTTTGGAACAGCATTAAATGATTTTGGAAATGTATTTACCAAAGGGGTGAAAAATCAAGGTTATACGAAAGGAATTTTATTTCAAGGATATGATTATAATCAGCATTCAAATGGGGTTGTACCTATTTATAAGTTAGATAAAGAGTATAACTTGGAATGGGTTAATAAGAAATAAAAAAATAAAGATGAGTACAACTAAGAGTCAAGCGTTATTTGAGGAAGCACAAAATCATATTCCAGGAGGAGTAAATTCACCTGTACGTGCATTTAAGGCAGTAGGAGGAAATCCTATTTTTATGAAATCTGCAAAGGGAGCGTTTATGTACGATGAAGATAGAAACGCTTACATTGATATGATCAACTCTTGGGGACCGATGATTTTAGGTCACGCAAGAAAAGAAATTCTTGATGCTGTTCGTGAAGCGATAGATTCGTCTTTATCGTTTGGAACACCAACAAAAAAAGAGGTTGATGTAGCCGAATTAATTACTTCGTTGATTCCGTTTATTGACAAAGTGCGTATGGTCAATAGTGGGACGGAAGCGACAATGTCGGCAGTTCGTTTGGCGAGAGGTTATACAAAAAGAGATAAGATATTAAAATTTGAAGGTTGTTACCACGGACACGCCGATTCGTTTTTAATTTCAGCAGGAAGTGGAGCAGTTACTTTTGGAACACCAACAAGTCCTGGTGTGACAGCAGGTGTAGCGAAAGACACTTTGACGGCTGTTTACAATGATTTGGAGCATACTAAAGAAGTTGTAAAAGCAAATAAAGGAGAGATAGCAGCGATTATTTTAGAACCCGTAGCTGGTAATATGGGTTGTGTTTTACCAGAGAAAGGCTTTTTAGAAGGTTTACGTACACTTTGTGATGAAGAAGGAATAGTTTTAATCTTTGATGAGGTGATGACTGGTTTCCGTTTATCTATTACAGGAACTTATGGTGTATTTGGTGTAGCGCCTGATTTAGCAACTTACGGTAAAATTATCGGTGGAGGAATGCCTGTAGGAGCGTATGGAGGAAAGAAAGAAATTATGGATTTAGTTTCCCCTTTAGGACCTGTTTACCAAGCAGGGACGTTGTCAGGTAATCCAGTTGCTATGGCTGCAGGTTATACGATGATAAAATATTTGGCTGACCACCCCGAAATATACACGCAATTAGAAAATACTACAAATGCAATAATTAAAGGTATTCAAGCTGATTTGGATAAAAGAGGTTTGAAATACACGATAAACCATATCGGGTCGATGTATAACTTGTTTTTCACGGATAAAAAAGTGAAGAATTTTGATGATGCAAAAGGTTGTGATATGGCGTTGTTTGGGAAATATTTCCAAGCGATGTTGAAAGAAGGTGTTTATTTACCACCTTCTCAATACGAAACTTATTTTGTGTCAAGTGTTATAGATGAAAGCTTAGTAACGGAAATCATTTCGGCTCACACCAAAGCAATGGATAGTATTTTGTAATACGAACTGTTTTGCTAGGCTGAAAAAGGTACTGACCATTTGTGGTTAGTACCTTTTTTTGTGTTTAAAAACTAACTTTCAAACCGTCGTAAGCGAGCTGTACGTTTTCAGGGAGTTCTTGTTCTATTTCGTGATGTTGTCCCATTCGGTGACTGAGATGAGTTAAATAAGCCTGTTTGGGTTTTATTTTAGCAATGATATCTAACGCTTGGTCTAAACGGAAATGCGATACGTGTGGTTCTTTTTGGAGTGCGTTAATAACCAAAATATCACTGCCTTCTACCTTTTTTAGTTCTTCGTCACTGATTTTATTCATATCGGTGATGTAAGTGAACTTGCCAACCCGAAAACCAAAAACCAATAATTTGTAGTGCAAACCTTCAATCGGCTGAATAGTGATACCGTCAAATAAGAACGGTTTGTTTTCAATTTCGTTGAGGACAACACGAGGAGCGCCAGGGTAGGGCTTCGCTTTAAATATGTAATTGTACTCAATACGTAATTGGTCACCGACAGATTTTCTTGCAAAAATAGGCATATCCATTTGGTGCATAAAGTTGAAGGGACGAATATCATCTAAGCCACCTGTGTGGTCTTTGTGTTCGTGGGTGATAAGTACCGCATCTACTTTTTTTACTCGTTCTCTGAGCATTTGCTGACGAAAATCTGGTCCTATATCAATGACAATATTTTTGTCTTGTGTTGTAACCATAATCGCACAACGTGTACGGTTATTTTTGAAATCAACAGATTTACAAACAAGGCAAGTGCAACCAATAACAGGGACACCTTGCGAAGTGCCTGTACCCAAAAAAGTGATTTTCATAATTTTAATTGTTCTTGTGTGACTTCCGAATAAAGCATTTTGTTTTTATCAGAGAGCTCTGTGGTATCTATTTCTAATGTTTTTAGAATATCTATTAATACGTTTATTTTCCCTTCTGTCGGGTAATATTTATTAACGATAATTACGTTTTCACTTTTTAAAATGCAAAAACCTGATTTGAAATTCCCTTTTTCATAACGTAAATGAAAATTAGATTCTGTGAAAATATCTTCTAATTTATTCAAATTTCTTCGGGTAAATTTCATTGTCTATACGTTGGAGGGTTTGCTCTTCTCAAAAATGCTCAAAAAAAAGGTGCTTTCCTAAAATACGGTAGCTTAACCTTTAGCTACTTGATTGAATTGTGTAACTTTGACTATGCAAAAGACACTTATCGTAGTAGGTGGACCAACTGCTGTTGGTAAAACGGCTTTAGGAATTCAGTTGGCTCAATATTTTTCAACAGCTATTATTTCTGCTGATTCTCGCCAATTTTATAGAGAATTGGAAATAGGAACAGCAAAACCATCTAAAGAGGAATTAAGTCAAGCGACTCATTTTTTTGTAAATAATTTGAGTGTTAAAGATGACTATTCGGTAGGGCAGTTTGAGCGAGAGGTTTTGGTGAAACTTGATGAGCTATTTCAAAAACATGATGTAGTGGTAATGGTTGGAGGTTCGGGTTTGTTTGTCCGAGTGATAGCCGAAGGTTTAGATGATTTCCCTAAAAATAGCCCCCTCTATTCGAGAAGAGTTGAATACTGAATTAGTGGAGAAGGGGATAGCCGTTTTACAAGAGCGTTTAAAAGAATTGGATATTGAAACGTATCATTCGTTAGATATTCAAAACTCACAACGTTTGGTTAGGGCGTTGGAAATGTGTGTGGGTACAGGGAAACCTTTTAGTTATTTTAAAAATAAGCCCAAGCCCAAACGACCATTTGATATTATCCAAATAGGGTTAAACATCGAGCGAGAAATACTTTATGACCGCATCAGTTTGCGGGTTGATTTGATGATAGAAAAAGGATTGGTCGAAGAAGCCAAAGAGTTTATTGCTTATAGAAATTCGTATGCTCTAAAAAACCGTTGGTTACCAAGAGTTGTTTCGCTATTTTGATGGCGAAATCACAAAAGAAGACGCAATCGAATTGATTAAAAGAAACACAAGAAGATTTGCGAAAAGACAAATTACGTGGTTCAAAAAAGAAAAAGGCATTGAATGGTTTGAACCAACAGATTTTAAGGGTGTTTTGAAATTTATAACTTCTAAAATTACCTGATTAAAGTAGCGTAACCAATTTTGTTAAAGGCTTCACCGTTGGTGTATTCTCCTTTTACTTTGTAAGTATATGAACCACTTTCTAACAAATCACCGCTGTTGTTTTTGTTTCCTTGCCAACCAATATTTTTTGCGTCATTGAAGTTAGTTGTCGAATATACAATCTCTCCCCAACGGTTAAATACCTCAAAAGTGAAGTTTTTATTTGTGATATCTTCACCATAAACACGCAGTGATTGGTTGTTTTCATCCGCTTCGTTTGGAGCTAATACATTAGGGACAAAGGCTTCAACAGCATCTTTGATAAGATGAATAAGAGAGCCCGGCTTTGTCGTAAAACAACCTGTTGTTTTATTTGTAGCGGTCAGTGTATAGTTTCCTGCTTCAGTGTGCGAAGAGAGTACATTTACACTGATGATGTCACCATCTTCTTTGTGCCAAATGAAATCGTAGTCGTTGGCAGGAGTGATGTAATCACCACCATTTATTTCAAAAGGAAGTATAGCTGTAGTTAATTCGGGAATGTCTTGTAGGTCAGGGTTGGGAGCTTTGACCACTTCAAAAGTAGCTGAAGAATTGCAGGGCAATCCTTGTGTTGTTGCGTAACTTGTTTCTAAAGTATAAAAGCCTTCGGTGTTTACTGTTATTTGAGAAGCAGAAGAGAAGCCAGTATTCCAATTGTAAACCAAAGGTTCAGCGTTGGAAGGAACAGAAATAGGTTTAAGAATTACGCTTTTTCCCTCACACATATTCTTGTTTGGGTCTCCGATATTCACGGCAGGATTTAAAATTTTGATTTCAATTTCATCATAAATATGACAAGTAGTTAAATCGTTTACATTGACGTTTACTTTTAATTTATAAACGCCATCATTATCGATATCTAACCAATAATCAGTTATGTAAAGGAATAACTTCCCATTGATTTAAGTTGTTTTTCTTAGACCATTCAAAAGCGTGATTTGAACTTACAGAACCTGCAAAGTTTACTTTTATAGTGTTCCCGTAACAAGTACTTTCATAATCGCCTGCTGTACCTCCACTGATAACCAATTCTGAGGTTGTACTCGGTCTAATTAATAAAGTCTTAGTACCAGTGACAGCTATTGAACTGTAATCAGCTGTTACTTGATAGATATACAAATAAGCAGGTTCGTTGTCAATAACTAAAGAGTCCGTCGTATTTGTAAGTGTCTCGATAGTAGGAACAGCACCGATGTAGGATATTTTTGTCCATACAAAATTACTGTACAAATTACTGTTTTCTACTTTTAAAACTATTTTTTCGTTATCACAAGTATAGTTATTATTCCCATTATCAGACGTAATAGTTAATTGTCCAAAACTGGTGATTAGTGTAAGTCCTAAAAAAAGTGATAATATATATTTCATAACAGTTCTTTTACTTATATACGTTTTTAGCGTAGAAGGGTAACCCTACCTTCCTTCACTTTTGTTTTACTGTACTCGCCTCTACCTTTGTATCTAATGACCCAAGGGTAAGTTCCGATTAACATTTCTTCGTCACGGTATTCACCATTCCATCCTTCATTGATGTCATTGGTATGGAAGATAACTTCTCCCCAACGGTTGTAAATCGTCAAGTCAAATTCGACTACGTGTTTTGTAAATGCTCTAAAATATTGGTCTCCGTTATTGATACCAGGCGTAAACGCTGTAGGTACGTGCAGTTCAGGAGGACAAACCATTTTCACATAAACATTGTCCGAAATTACACAACCAAATTGATTAGTTAAAGTAACGTGGTACATTTGTTCTTCATTAGCCAAAGTAGTTTGTGTAATATCTCCTGATGGTGTCCAGAAGTATTCGGTAGCCACACCTGCGTTTAATACAATTCCATCTACGTCATCTTCACAATAAATCAGTTCACCGTCAGGCAACGTGCTTATTGGTAAAGGATTAAATACAACCTTAGCCGTGTCTGATACCGCACATTGTCCAACACCTATTTTCCCAATATATAAGCCATCGGTGGTAACAGCTATCTCGTCGGTTGTGTTATTAATATTTGTTGTACCATTAAACCAAGAATAAACTGGTGAGTAGATACCAAAATCAGTATAGTTTGAAGGAGCAGAGCTCAATACTATTGTTTCTCCAATACAAGCACTGGTATCTTTTAAACCCATTAATGGTTTTGGAATACCAATTACGTCTAAGCTATCAACAGCAAAGCAACCATTAATATCTGTTACAGTTACATAGTAAGTATTGGTATCTACCACAGTGATGATAGGAATAGTAAATCCTGTACCTTGGTTACTTGTACCATCTGACCAAAGGTAAGTCGAAGAGACTAATTCGGTAGTCGAAATATTTACCAAATCTCCCTCACAACTCAATTCGTCGGTAGTAGTAATAATAGGTAAAGGGTTTACTAAACTACTTGCCTCGGTACTACAATCTTGGTAGGCATAACTGATAGTGTAAGTTCCTTTATCGGCTAAGTAATATTTACTTGTATTTTGTCCTGCTTGAAGTACACTGTTTTTGTACCATTGGAAACTTCCTGGTACATTTGGAATGTTTGCAGGGTTAGCATCTAATACCAAGGTGTCATTGTAACACACAGGAGTAGGGAGATTGAATAATGGTAAATCCCATACACCCACTTCTACAGTATCTTTTACTTCACAACCTCTATCATCAGTAGCCGTCATTACGATAGTCAAATCGTTAGGAGCTGTCACGTTAATAGATGGTCCACTGCCTAAATTAGTTCCTGTTGTTGTTTCCCAGTCATACACAACGTCCTCTTCGATAGTAGCACTCAATGTTACGTTGTTGTCTCTACAAGTATGCACGTCAATTCCTGCGTTTGAAATAGGTTCAGCTTGAAGTACGACTTGCATTGTAGAGGTTACCACGTTACAGCCCATCGAAAGGTCTGTGGCAAAGGTCACCTCAATAGTCCCTTGGTCAAAATCTGCTTGAGTAGGGAAATAGCGAGGTGTGTAACTTGCACTACTTGGAGAGAACGTTCCCGTACCTGTTGTTGTCCACGTACCAGGGTTTCCGTTGTTGATTCCTACAGCAATCGTTACACCATCGATGATATTACATAATATCCCTTTACTTGGCATTAAGTAAGGTTGAGGAACAAAAGTAATGTTTAAAGAATCATATACTGAAGGACAAATCCCATCATCAATAGAGTTTAAGTAAAGCGTCAAGGTACTACCAGCTGTATCACTCGACGAAGGGAAATAAGTTACTTGTAAATCGGTAATAGCTACCTCAAAACGACCTTCACCAGTAGTTGTCCAAACACTACCACCATAGTTTATTTGCCCATTATACAAGCCAATAGCATTATTGGCACAGTAGTTCTTATCTGGTCCAGCATTGATAATTGGTAATTGTTGTAAATTAACTTTTACTAATCTTTCTTTTGGCTTACACGTTTTTACACCGTTAGCTGTTATTTTTAAATCAATGTAACCATTTGTACGGTCTTGGTTACTTGGTTGGTAAAGTGTAGCTAATTGGGTGTTATCAGTAAACGTACCACCAGTAACTGTACTCCATAGAACACTTGTTTGATTTTCTGCCGTAGCATTTAAACTGATGTCTGTAACATTGATACACGCAGGTACTGCGTCGTCAATAAACAAATTAGGCTCTTTACTGATTTCAATAATTAGGGCATCAGATGCTTTCGGACAAAGGTTGTTTCCTGTGTTTGTTAAGGTTAAACCAATAAACTCAGCATTGTAATCATCAGCGCTCATCACGTACGTACCATTTAGGTCGTTAGGAGAGGTTGAGAATGTCCCTGTTCCACTTGTTGTCCAAACTCCTCCTGGTGCATTAGTCACTATACCTGTAATCGCTAAAGCTGTAGTGTCTGTACAGATATCTAATGTATCAGGTACATTAACTAAAGGTAAAGGCACTAAATTAACGTGCATTGTATCTACCTGAATTGGACAGATAGTAGGACTTGTTGTTAATGTAATATCAACAAATCCTTGTACGGTATCCGCAGGTGTTGGTAAATAAATACCAGTCATTGTACTGTCAGTAGGAGTGAATGTTCCTCCACCGTTGAATGTTGCCCAAGTGGCTTTACGAGCCTCTGTGAAGAAACCGTTTAATTGTAAACCTGTTGTATTGGCACAAACATCAAAATCAAAACCTGCTCTTACGTCTGGTAAAGGAGCAAAGTCTATCGCTAATGTCGCTCTTGCTGTATCACATTCGCCGTTATTGGTTGTATTGGCAATGAGTATGACACTCTTTTTAATCAAATCAGCAGGTGATGGATTGTAGGTTGTGTTTTCTGAAAGTGCATCGCCAAATGTTCCTGACCCTGCGGTTGTCCATAGCACACCTCCAGCATCTATAATTGTACTTGTAATTGCAATGTTTGTTTCGTTTTCACAAGCATCTAATTGACTTGAAGTAACCGTTAATACTTTAGTTACAGGTTGGAAAGTTAAAGTAAAACTTTGACTGACTACATTACATAGTCCATTTCCTTCCGTTGACAAAGTAATT
The DNA here is from genome assembly GCA_965224495.1 of Cytophagales bacterium. GTDB lineage: Bacteria > Bacteroidota > Bacteroidia > Cytophagales > JAAEPT01 > CBDCZI01. Next base: position 152,386 of record CBDCZI010000021.1, read on the forward strand.
ACCACAGACATTGCTGTTCTGTCAGCATTAGAAGGAACGTAAATAGCAACTAAAGAAGTGTCACTTGGTGAGAATACACCCGAACCTGTTGTTGACCATCTACCAGCTAAAGCGTTGACTATTTCAGCATCTAATTCGAAAATAAGTCCGTCTTCACAAACTGTACTGTCGTTATTGATTGTGATAATTGGTAAAGGTAAAATCGTAAGTAACATATCATCTGTTGCCGGAGCACAATTAGGATGACCAGAAGTAGTTAATGTTAAAGTAACTGCTCCTGCTGTCGATTCTCCAGGACTTGCTGTATAAGTACTTGTCATAGAAGTAACGTCTGAGTAATTACCGATAGTTCCGCCAGACCAAGTCGCATTTGTCGCATTGGTAAACGCTCCGTCTAAAGTAAGTGTCGGGTTATCGATACATACTGTTCTGTCTGCACCAGCATCTGCCGTAGGGGCAGTAATGAAAGAAACAACCACTTCATCTGTCTGAGCATCACATACGCCATTTCCTGTAGTGGTTAAATTTAATAGAACTGTTCCGCTAGTAATGTCAGTTGCCGAAGGGTTGTAATTTGTTGTTGTATTTGTTACGACGTCAAAAGTACCCGTTCCTGTTGTTGTCCATTGTACACCTCCTGCTACTGTTGAGTTTCCATTTAATAATAAAACAGGCTCATTAGAACAAGCTGTAATGTCAGCACCCGCATCAACAGTTGGTCCGTTGATGAAAGTTAGTGTTACATTATCTGTATCGATAGCACACGTACCGTTATTGAATGTTGTACGAGTAAGTGTTACTGTTCCTGCGGTTAGTTCAGCAGGTGTTGGTTGATAAAGTGCGTTTGAAGTGGTGTTGTTAGGAGTGAATATACCTAATCCACCAGTCCATGTTCCACTACTTCCCGAACCTTGTAATTGGTAAGGTATATCGGTATTACAAACTGTAGCATCCGCTCCTGCACTAATCGGAGGGGTAGGAGAGAAGGTGATTAATAAACTGTCATTGTAAGTCAAACAGTTTCCGTGTCCTGTGGTGTAGAGTTGTAATAACACCGAACCATTAGCAAAATCAGTTGCTGAAGGAATATAATCAACATTGATTTGGTCTGGGTTAGGAGAGAAACTACCTGTTACTCCATTAACCATTTTCCAACGTCCACCTGTTGCGTGAGTGAAAACTCCTCCTAAAGGAACGCTAGCTATTCCAATACACGCCTCTAAATCTTCTCCTGCATTAATGGTAGGGATAGGGGTAAGGGTCATAGTGAAATTGTCTGATTTCGGTTGACAACCATTTACCTCATCCGTAGCTGTCAATGTAAAAGTGATTTGGTTCAATAAATAATCATTACCACCAGATAGGTAACGAGGGTCTAAAATGTTGGCGTCTGTAAATGTACCACCACCACTTGTTGTCCATGTTGTCGTTGTTGCATTGGCAGACGTGCCTAATAAATCAGTAAACTCTGAATCGGCACAATCGGTAATGTCGTTTCCTGCATTTACCGTAACCTCAGGAGCGATAGTTAATACTACGGTATCTTGAGCAATTGCACATTCGCCATTACCAACGGTAGATAAAATAAATGAAACCGTTTTGTTGGTTGTGTCTAATGCCGATGGCGAATAGAAAGCATTCAAATCGTTAGGGTCAGAAAGCACGCCTGTTCCGTTCATTAAACTCCATTGTCCAGTTAAAGCATTTGTTACCGAACCGTTTAATTGAATAGTAGAAGCATCAGCACACATATTGATATCGTCACCAGCATTTGCTGTTGGTAAAGGTTGAATTTGAATGTGTAAGGTGTCCGTTATGTTTTTACAAACACCATTCGTAATTGTTGTTAATACCAAATCCATAGATTTAGAAATTGTATCAGCTACCGATGGGAAATAAGTTGCTCCTAATGTTAAGGTATCAGGACCAAAAGTACCTGTTCCTGTAGAAGTCCAGAACCCACCATTAGCATTAGCTATTTGACCATTTAATACAACACCCGCATTCATTGCACACGCTGTAGCATCAGGTCCAGCATAGATAGTTGGTAATTTTTCAAAATCAATATCCATTGACTCGCTAACCGCTTTACATAAGCCATTTCCGACTGAAGTAATGGTTAATCGCACTCTTCCTGCCAAGGTATCAATAGACGAAGGTGCGTAAATTGGATTTAATAAGGTTGTGTCACTAATTGTACCCGTTCCACTTGTTGTCCAAGCCAATCCTGTGGCATTGGTCACTGTACTACCAAGAGCAATTCCTGTACTGTCTGCACATACTGTTAAGTCAGGAGTTATTGTTAAGAAAGGTACGGGTATAATGTCTATTGTCAATGTATCTACAACCGAAGAACAAACACTTGGTTCTGATGCTAAATAAATTTCAACTGTACGAGCCGTTGTATCAGCACTTGAAGGTACATATTGCACGGTATCTTGAAACGGACTTGTAAAGAAATTACCCGAGCCATTTGTTGTCCAGTTGAGTCCTGTTACATTTTGACTTACCGAAGTTAATTGAATTGAACTTGTGTCAGCACAAACCGTATGGTCAGCTCCTGCGGTAACGATAGCTACTGGAGTAAATTCGATAAGAACAGTATCTTTAACAGCCTTACATAAGCCGTTTTGTGTTGTCGATGCAAATAGTTGTACCGAACCAGCAGTTGTATCAGCTACCGATGGTAAGTATTTAGCATTCAAATCTGTTGTGTTTGGAGTAAATGTTCCTGTACCACTTGTTGTCCATTCAACACCTCCTGCAACAGTCAATGTTGCATTTAATTGAACTTCTGCTAAATCAGCACACACATCTTGTGGGAAACCAGCATCAAGTGTTGGTGGAGGCGTAATGTGTACGGTCATTTGGTCATCGTACTCTTTACAAAGTCCGTGGTCAACAGTTGTGAAAGTAAACAATAAAGTATTTAATAACTTATCGGCAACAGAAGGTGTGTACGTTGTGTTTGTCGAATTAGCATCCGCAAAAGTACCCGTACCGTTAGCTGTCCATATTCCTTGTGTGACATTGGTTAATGTTCCTGTCAGGGCAATAGAAACCATATCGGCACACAATGTTTGGTCAGGACCAGCATTGATACTCGGTGTTGGTGTAAATGTAAGGGTTAAAGTGTCTGCAATTGTTGCACACATTCCGCTACCCATTGTTTCCATCCATAATTTAACAGAACCATTGGTTGTGTCGTTTGCAGAAGGGTAGTAGTTTGTTGTTAATCCTGCGTTGGTCAATGAAAACACACCATCTCCAGAAGAGAACCAAAGTCCATCTGTTGCATTTGTAACCGTTCCTGTAACAGTAACGAATGCCGTGTCAGCACAAAGAGTAAGGTCGCTACCTGCGTTTACGGTAGGTTCAGGTAAGAATGATAAAATCATTTCATCAGGTATTGCCGGACAAGAGGCTAAAGGGTTTCCTGTTAAAGTCAGTGTAACCGAACCAGCAGTTGTTTCTGCTCCCGAAGGAGTATAAACAGCGTCTGTTTGATTTACATTACTAAAAGAACCTGTTCCTCCAGACCAAGTAATTCCTGAAGTAATAGTAAACGAACCACTCAATGTATGTGTTTGGTTGGCACAAATTGTTTGGTCAGGTCCTGCGTTGATAACTGGCGTAGGGTCTAAAGTCATTATTACAGTATCTGTCGCTATAGGACAAGGCTCTGTACCCGTCGTTGATAAATAAAGTTCAACTGTTGTAGAGGCTGTTGGGTTAATATCATTTGTAGATGGTGTATAAGTACCTGTTAAGTTTGTCGTACCCGAAAAGTTACCCGTACCATTTGTTGTCCAAAAACCTCCACCAGCATTTGTTACCGAAGCATTTAGGTTGATATTTGTATTGGAACAAACCGTTTGGTCAGGTCCTGCGTTAGCAACAGGTCCTTCTAATAAAGTCAATACAATGTCATCTGAAACAGCAGGACAAGCGCCACTTGCTTGTGTTGTGATTGTTAAAGTAACTGTACCATTTGCTAACTCACCTGCTGTCGGTGTGTATTGAGGATTAAGTGTGTTTGTTCCAGGTACAAATGTTCCGTTACCTCCCGACCAAGTTCCTGGCGAACCAATTGCTCCTAATAAAACAGGGAATGAGTTTGAACAAACTGTTTGGTCAGCACCTGCGGTAATACTTGTTGCCGGTGTAAATGTTAAAACCATTTCATCCGTCACTTCATTACATAAACCAGTAGCGTCTCCTGTTAAAGTTAGGGTTGCTGTTCCGTTCGTAATGTCTGTTGCAGATGGCGTGTATGTCGTTACTGCATTGTTATTGTTTGCAAAAGTACCCGAACCACTCGTTGTCCAATGCACTGTTGTTAAGTTGGTAAACGAACCATTTAGTGTTGTTGAAGTGACATCTGTACATAATACAGCATCACTACCTGCATTTATTGTAGGTATCGCTTGGATAGTTAATGTACTTGGGTCATTGACTGCGTTACAATCTCCATTACCAGTTGTTGTAGCCGTAAGGTTGGCAGTTCCTGCTAATATTTCAGAAGCAGAAGGTGTGTAAGTAAATGTTGTTGACGTATTGTTTGGGTTAAATGTGCCATTTCCTCCAGAAACAATAACACCAGAAGCAACTGTTAAAGTTACCGTGTAATCTGCATTTCCGTCACCACAAATCGATTGGTCAGGAAACACAACTGTAGGATTTGGTGTAAATGTAATTACCATATCATCTGTGACAGGTAAACAATCTCCGTTATCAGTAGTGGTTAACGTTAAGGTAACTGTTCCTGCTGTTTTCTCTGCATCAGAAGGAGCGTACAATAAGGTCAAGTCATTTTCATTGTCTTGGTAATTTCCATTTCCTCCCGACCAAATAGCTTGAGTAGCCACAGTCAATGTACCTGTTACTGTTGCTAAAGCATTATTTGTACAAACAGTAACGTCATTCCCTGCACCTACCGTTGGGGCAGGAGTGATGCTAATGTCAACTGTAGCACTAACAGGTAAACAATTGTCATTGTCTGTTGTTGTTACAGTTACTTGAGCAGAACCACTACTTATTTCTCCAGCAGATGGTGTGTAAGTGGTATTGAGTGCTGTCGAATTAGCAAAATTATTACTTCCTCCCGACCATTGTACACCAGTTGCAACCGTGATTACTGAAGATAATGAAACCTCAGGATTGTTTGCACAGACTGTTTGGTCTGGACCAGGTACAAGCGTTGGTTCAGGGGTAAATGTAACGGTTAATGTATCAAATACAGGGTTACATTTATCTTTTGTAGCTTTTAAAATAAGGTCGATTGTACCTCCTGCCAAATCACCTGCGTTGGGTTGGTAGCCATTAACAGGATTTGTTACGGCAGAAGTAAAAGCACCACCAGTACCTATCCATTCTGAAGCATCAGCTAAAATAACTGTGCCATTTAATGCAATATCAGGATTGTTTTTGCATATATCTTGGTCTGGTCCCGCAAGAACAATAGGAGCAGGTAAAATAATGATTTCCAACGTATCTTTTACCGTTGTACATCCTTCTAAATCAGTTGCTGTAAAGAAAATAGAAGCAAAGTTAGCCGTGATTTCTCCTGCCGAAGGAATGTAAGTTACACTCGAAGAAGTGGTGTTAGGAACAAAAGAACCGCTACCACCAGACCACGTACCTCCCGCAGAACCGACAACATTTACAGTCGCATTAACAACAGGGTTATTGGCACAAATAGTTTGGTCAGTAGATGAAATAGTAACTACTGGAGCGGGTTGTATTGTTACAACCAAACTGTCTTTTTCAGGTAAGCAAATACCATTACCTGTAGTTTCTAAAAATAGTTTAAAGTTAGCATTAGCTTGGTCAGCTATACTTAATACATAACGTGCGTTAGCTGTTGTTGTGTTAGGAATGAAACTTCCTGTTCCGTTACTCGTCCATTCTACACCAGAAGCCACAGTGAAAGAACCTGCTAATTGAATGGTGTCATTGTTGGTACAACCTAAAATAGGAGCGCCAGCATCTACTGTTGGTCCGCTTGATACATTAAATACAATTTGGTCACTTTCAGGTAAACACATACCTGGAGCATCAGTTGTAAGGGTTAAGGTAAAACTACCAGAAGCTACTTCTGCATTTGTAGGTTGGTAAGTTGACGTTGGGCTGTTTACATCTGAAAAAGTACCCGCACCACTCCACGTTACCTGCGAGGCATTCGAAAAACTACCAGCTAATTGGATTAATGTATTGTTATCACAAATAGATTGAGGTCCACCAGCTGCACCAGCATCTACATTGGGTGCTTGCTCTATCGTAATCACTAAATCATCACTTGTAGGATTACAAATACCGTTGCCTGTTGTATTTGCTGTTAAAGTAACTGTTCCCGCAGTTATTTCAGCTGCCGAAGGGGTGTAAACAGCAGTCGCAGTAAAACGATTAGGAACAAAAGTACCTGTTCCTCCTGTCCATTCCATTCCTCCTGACTCAGTGAAGTTAGCAACTAAGTTGACATCGGGGTCGTTTTCACAAACGGTTTGCGGTGGTCCTATATCCATCGTAGGGTTGTCTGTGAAATCAACCACCATAAAATCGGACATTGTCGCACAAACGCCGCCAGTACTTGTTAGTGTTAAAACAATACTCCCACTTGCATAGTCTGCTGCCGAAGGAGTGTAAGTTCCTTGTTGTATTGTACCACTACCAGAAAACACACCTGTTCCCGAGGTTGTCCATTGCCCCGCAGGAGCACCAACAACTTCTCCAAACAAATCAAAAACACCTGATTCTTTACATCTTGTTATGCCATTGTTCGCACCTTTTCCAGGTATGTTGACATTCGCATCAACATCTAAACTTTGAATTTGAACATCGACGGTGTCTTTATGTATATTAGCATACCACCAAGTATTAATGGTGTTATTATTACCTACCCCGCCTTCATAACTTGTCGCTCCCCAAAACCAAGTATGAGAAGGGTTAGGCGAACCTGCTAATTCTATTCCGTTACCTAGGTTGCTGTCATCCCAAAACAACAAAGGCGTTCCACCAGTAGGACGTACCAAAGAAACACTATATCCTAAGCTGTGTTGCTCCACATCCATCATCGGTAAGTGTGTAATCCCATTGAGGTAATCGACTTGTAACTCAAAAATTCTATCGTCATCGACAAGGTCTCCAAACCCGTCACGACTATCCCATTGAATACAATTTACACCTCCAATCACATCTTGAGCCAATTGAATGTCTTCTGTGTTGGGTTGGTAACCAGGAATACCATTAAAATTTAATAAGATAAGAACAAAACCAGGTTTGTCGGAGTAAATATTAATACATTTTATCTCACCACACCCTGTAATGTTTGATTCTTGTGTCAGTGTCCCAAACTCTCCCGTGGGAAAACAATTAATATCAGGTGGGTTCAAGAATATCCTGTACGAAGGGTATTGTTGGTTACCAAATACTGATTTTCTATCTTCTGTAAAGTTACCTGTTGATTCTACACCTGTGGCATTAGCTGTAATAGTAAAAACATAAGGTTGGATACCATTAAAATCTAACCCTGTAGTTATCATATCATTTGAGTACATAAATAAAGTCGCCTCAAATCGGTTGGTGTAAGATTCTACTGTCAAACACCATTCTTTAGACCAAACACGCCCATCGATAGCATTTCCGTTAGGTGCGTCTGCTACAGTAATATCAAGGTACTGTAACATTGTTCTTTGACCGTCTCTATAAAATTCTAAATAATAATCACCAGCCATTAGCGTGGTGTAAGAAATCGCATTGTAACCTGTAGCACCGACTATCTGTGAAGGTCCTGCTACTGCTTCTCCGTAACTGTCTATGTGTCCGACATCCCCATACCAAGGGATATCACTTTCTCCGACAACGATATTTCCAAGAGGATCTTTTAACCTCCATTTTCGTCCGAAATCATCGTTAGAGTGTACACCGTAGTAAATAACCTCCCCAGGGTTACAGATAGTAATGTGTAAACGTTCTTCTGGACTTGCTGCATACGAGGCAAAATTATTATAGTCAGGGTATAAGGCAAAATATCCATCAGAGGCATTGTTAGGTAACAGTTCTTTAGACCCCTCACTATAAGCGGTGAGGTTAAAAGCCAAACAAGAAATAAGAACTAATAAAAACTGTAAGCTTTGATTAGTAGTGGGTTTTAACGTAAATATTTTTCCCATAATAAAGAATTAGCACTCAGACACAATCAAAAAATTAAAGAGTAAATGTAGTAAATAAAGAGTAAATATAGTAATTAAATGGTGTTTCCTAATTAAATACACTGATTGTGCAATTATTTTCGGAAATAAACAGACCATTATTAAACTTTTAACGTTAATATTGTCTTTAGGTTTCTAATTTTTTAAAAAATCTGAGTACAACGTATGAGGAAAAAAATATTTTATATAGTATCTTTTTTATTATTTTTCAGTAATGTGATGAATGCGCAAGACGCCGTTTTTTCGCAATACTTTGCTAGTGGTGTGTATTTTAATCCTGCTTTAGCAGCTGCCGAAACTTCTTTGACAATTTCGGGTATTTCAAGAACACAATGGAAAAGTGTAGGTACACCTTATGAAAGTACGATGCTCGCATTAACTATTCCTATTAAAGATAAATTTGAAAAACATAAAAGATTAGGAGGAATAACTGTTTCTGTTTATGATGATAAAGCAGGAGACGGTACTTTACATACGAATGGTGTAAATGTCTCTGGGGCTTATGGTGTTAATGTTACACCAAAAAACTTATTGTTTTTTGGTGTAATGGGTGGTTTTTATCAAAAGGAATTAAATCAAGCAAATTTTCAATGGGGTTCGCAATACAACCCTTTGATTGGTTGGGACAATACAATCGCTCCTGCTTCAGGAACTATTTTAGCAAAGAAGAACTACTTCGATATTAATGCAGGGCTTTTGGTTGTCCACGATTTAGAAAAAGAAGTAGGAACAGACAGGTCAGAGATTTATTTATCAGCATCTACTTACCATCTAAACAGAGCAAACGAATCGTTAATTGAAAATCATAAGAGTAAAATATCTACCCGATGGAATGTAAACGTGGGTGCTTTATTGCCGTTAAAGAAACATATCGGTATTTCTCCAAACTTATTTTATGTACACCAAGGAGGGCAATCTCAAATAAACACAGGGATTTATTTGTCGTATTACTTCTTGAAAAACACGGACAACCTTATTATTCCAAATAATATAGAAATAGGTTCTTGGTACAGAATCAAGGATTCTTTTATCTTTAATCTAGGAATAGGTAATGAAGTGTATCATTTGGGTTTTAGTTATGATATGACTTCTTCAGATTTTAATTTGGCAAAAGGAAAAAATGGAGCGTATGAGATTTCGTTGAAATTACAAAAGCCCCATAAAAAGACGGAAAGACATTTTACACCTCGTTTTTAAGACCTTTTTGTTTTATCTCCGTTTAAGGAGTAATGTCTTTTTATTAGTTATAAAAGAAAAATATGTTAAAGTGGCTTGTTGTTTTTTTGTTAATTACCAGTAGTGTTTTTGCTCAAAACCGTGCGGAAAAAGAGGGAGACCATCATTTTAAGCATTTTAAATATTATGAATCGGCCTTAGCGTACAAAAGAGCATACGAAAGGGATACTACAAATTATGGGGTAGCCTTCAAATTAGCAGAAACTTATAAAGCGTATTTTAATTACACCAATGCTGAGAATTACTACAAAATAGTAAGTGAAAATGCCTTAGAGAAATACCCTATGTCGCAATTTTGGTATGCCGAAATGCAAAAACTTTTGGGGGAATACGAAGAGTCTAAAGTACAGTTTGAAAAATTATTAGCTGACGAAACAACATTAGCCAAACTTGATAAAGGGTACGCCGAAAGAGCGAAAGTAGAGTTGGAAGGCTGTAAAATGGTGATTTTAGAATTACAGAAACCCAAAAGAGATTATGAATTTCGACTGTTAGACGGTTCTGTAAACTCGAAAGGAAGTGAATATGCGCCTGTTATTTACCAGCACGATTCCTCTTTAGTATTTACTTCTAATAAATCGAAAAACAAACATGACCCTGCAGGAGGAATAAACAACCATTTCAGAGTGCAAAAGGTAGGCTATACGTGGGAAGAAGTTGATGAAAAAGATGAAGATGATTTTTATAAAATTGTCAACTCAAAATTTAATGAAGGAGCAGGTAGTTTTACTTCGGATAAGAAAAAATACTATTTCACACGGTGCGATGGCGAACAAAAACACAGTGAATTTAGACAATTTAATTGCCTGATTTATGTAACAAAAAAGAAAGAAGGGAAGTGGCAGGAAGCAGAACCATTGAATCATCATATTAACACAAGGCACGAATGGACGGCAAATCCATCGGTTTCTCCTCGTGGAGACACCTTGTTTTTTGTTTCAAAAAGAGATGGAGGGAAAGGAATGCACGATATATGGTACAGTGTCTGTCACGGAAACGACCATTGGCAAAGAGCTATTAACTTGGAACATGTAAATACCCCTTTTGTAGATATATCACCGATTTATGACCCTGTAGATAAGGCATTGTATTTTTCAAGTAACGGACGAGAGAGTTTTGGAGGGTTGGATATTTATATAGCCAAAGGACAAGATTTTGCGGATATTCATAATATTGGTTTGCCTTTCAATAGTAATATGGATGACTTTTATTTTGTCGTCGGACGAAACAAAGGTTATTTAGCCTCTAATAGAGACGGGGGTATAGGGAATGATGATATTTATTGGTTCAATAAAAAATCGAAACAATCGGTAATCGTAGAAGTGGACAAAGACAGTTTGGTAGGAATGGAAAGTGTGTCTATCTCAGCGAAAATAGTTTCAGCAGGAACACACAAACCAATTGCCGATTTGAAGGAAATATTACTAAGCGAATCGGGGGAAGAATTGAAAACAACAAGAACAAATGAAGAAGGGGTATTTCGTTTTGATAACTTAGATGCGCACGAGTCATACAAAGTAGTTGTAGCCGATGAGACAGAGGCTTCAATAGCGGATAAAACAGAAATAATTGTAGAAAATATAGAAGTGAAAGGAGCGTCAGAACGGTTAAGTGATATACAATTTGAAAATATTTATTTTGATTTTAATCTTTCTATACTTCGTCCTGAAGCGTTGAAAGTAATGGAGCATTTGATTGTTTATTACAACGAGCATCCAACAGTTCAAATAGAAATTCATGCAAATACAGATGATGTAGGAGCGTCGGATTATAATATTCGTTTGTCACATAAAAGAGGGCTTTCTGCTTACCGTTATTTGGTTAATCACGGAGTCGATAAATCTGCCATTGTGATTAACGCAAAGGGTGAAGATGCGCATTTAGTACCTAATTACTCTGAAATAGGTCGTCAGCTCAACCGTAGGGTGGAATTTTATATTATCGGAGGTGGGGCGTATAGTCCTGAAGCAATGACTTATATTATTGACACGAAAACATCGTTGCATCAAGTGGCAAATAAGTTTAATATGACCATTGACGAACTCAAAGAAATGAACAATATTGATGCTGATCACGTGAAAGCATTTCATCCTTTACGTGTACGAAATATAGGTGACGATGATTTAATAGAACCAGTTACTTTTGCCAATGCCTCGAAAAAGAATAATAGGTACTACAAAAAACAACATAAACGTATTGTTGCCTACAAGCAAGACTACAAAACGCTGAACGCAACTTATACGAATTATAACAATATCAAAAAAGAGTTGAAAATAAACGAAAAGGAAGATTATTACGTGGCTTTGTACCAAAACACGTTGTGGAGAATTGCTAAACTTTACGGTATGTCGGTAGAGGAGTTGAGGGAATTGAATGGGTTGAGTTCTAACCTAATAATGATTAACCAGCCTATTATTGTGGTTATTTCTGATGCCGTTGTAGAAGAAGGTTATTACAGGTCTAGAAAAGGGGAAAGCCTAGAGACTATAGCTGAGAAATTTGATCTATCTATAGAACAACTTATAGGAATGAATCTACTGGAGGGTTACACGATGCGCCACGGGATGATTTTGAAAGTGAAATGATGATAACTATAGGTGTAATTACAACTTTAGAGGTCATAATTATAGGTATGGATTCAACGGGATGGAGAAGGACGATGAAATCAAGGGTAGTGGGAACTCTTATGATTTCGGTGCTAGAATGTTTGATAGTAGGCTTGGGCGGTTTTTAAGTGTAGACCCTGATTACTTTGTATATCCATGGCTATCTACCTATGCATTTGCAGCTAACAGCCCAATATCATTAATAGATTTTGAAGGAAGAGGACCAAAAAAGAAAAAGAAAAAAGGTTTAACACGTGCAAAAATTGTCAAATTTACATTTTATGAAATATGGCAGTCAGTTGAGAAACAAGGAGGGCTTGATGTTCCTACGCCTGAAAAAATGGTTCCATCTATGGAGGTACTGTGGGTTGCTACTAGTTTTGAAAGTCTAACGTTGAAAATGTATGATGCTGATGGAGATAAAAATGGAAATGCTACTATTGGTTTTGGTCATCTAATTCATACAGGAAAGATTAATGGAGGAAGTTCAGAAACAGAGTTCAAAGATGGAATTACTCTTGATGCAGCTGTTAAGCTTTTAATGGATGATGTGAAAAAGATTTCAAAGACAGTAAATCAACAAGTGAAAAACAGAGGTCTTACTGGGAAGTTAACTCAAAATCAGTTTGATGTTGCTTTTGATTTAGGTTTTAATGCAGGGACATCTGCTGCAGGTAGCTACCTTAATAAGGTGAAAAAAATAAATAAATTAGAGGCGGCAGGAAAAACTAAGAAGCTGAAAAAAGCACAAGGTAATCTAGAAAAGTGGTTGTTGAGACAATACCCCGGTAATGACAAAGCAAGAGGAGAGGCTCGTGAATTGATGAATTATGACGATGGTATTTACCAATCGAAAGAAATTATCGATGACGTTACTCCAGCGGTAAATTAAATATAGAGCTTAATAAATATACTAATGATGACGAATAGCATAAAGAAACTTATCCTTTCAATATTTTTGGGTTTGCTTTATTCATGTAATAATACAAATAGTAATGAAGTGATAAATCGATTAAATATTTGTGACACAATACAAAGTGAATGCGATAATTCAAAAAAGGAAGAAATTGATAGACTTCAAAAGCCAAATAAATTTTCAACGATTAAAAATTTTGAGAGAGAGTTAAAGGTTGTTTCAGATTCTATTACCTTTTATAAAGTTACTCTTGTTTATGACATTCAAAAAAACAATTGTTTAGATACTATTATTAAATCACAAATCATAAATCGTGTAAATCAAGTTTATGTAGTAATGAACTCTGAAATAGAGATTAAAGTTGATTTAGAAAGAATTAGACATATAGGTGGTAAAAGTATAGGATTGTATTGTCTTCAAAAAGAGATTGAATTAAAACAGGAATATTTACTTTATTTTAAAGAAATCAAAGAAGATATTGAGTTAGGTTACCTTGAAGAAGGTGTGTTTGATTGCAATTAGTTACCCAATTGGGTTATGTTTGAGCGGTAGCGGAACCTAATCTTTACGAATAAACAGCAAGTTTTTAACTTGTGTAGATAGAATAGGAAACCATTGTTTGGTGAATAATTAGACAGTGGTTTTTTTGTGTGAAAGGAGTAGGTTTATTGACTATCTAAATATGTTATTCATTTTTTGTGAGAATCTGAGAAACATATAATATTATGAATATAGATTCTATGTAAATCATCCTTTTTTAAGCTTTCTGATTAAACTATATAACAATAAATATATTGGGATTATAAAATGGACTTAATTAGAAATGAAACAGTAGATGAATCAATCTATTGGTGTCAGTTTGAGAATGGGACGATAGATTTGGTAATGTTTCCAAATGAGGAAGTATGTATACCAAAAGAGTATAATATCAGCTTAGGTGAATTGAATGTTACTTTTCATACGAAATTTTCTGAGAAAGAATTCATAGAAAGCATACAACAATTGGGAGTTAAAGAATTTTCAAATATTGTAGAAACACTTATTCAATATTCTACCACCCCGCTCGCGCGCGTATAAAAAATGATGGCTAGAGCGCATTTGCAATGCGTTCAATGTGAGTAAATAACGAAGAACTGAAAGGTACAAAGCAGTAATATCGTTTAATAGATGAATAGCCTAGCTTTGGGAAACAAACAATACTTAACCGTTACCTTTTAAAGAACAACGTAATTGTGTTATATTGCACTCGTTGTAAACGAGCGCTAGCGGGGGAATAGTTTCAATGGGTATGGGGATGCAAGGAATGAATGGTGATGGTATAGGGGGAATCGTAGTAGCGAGAGAAGGTGAAGAAAAAGATGTCTATTTTTCTGACACAGGATGGGCTTTCAAAGGAAATCTATCTACAGGAACTAAGACAGGTGCAGAATATTTTGCTGTTTATGTTAAGCATGTAGGTGATAAAATTAATTTCTTTATTGTAGTTTCTAAAGAGGTTAAAAAGAGTACTCAGAAAACGTCGAATGATGTTCATAATAAAGAAATAACTGTTACTGAAATAAAACAGGTTTGTAATCAATGTAATAAGGTTGGAGTTGATACTCTTGTACACCCATCACTTGGAGAAGGTTTTAGAGATACTTTAATAGTAAAATAATGAAAATAATATTTATAATAAGTTTAGCAATATTGTGTAGCTGTACGTCCATTGTAGGAAGTAGAATTAATGATGAAGACCAAAAAAAAACATTAGATAATCTATATAAATTTGATGGGTTAGTTACTTATACATATGATAAAGACTCTGTAATAATTGGTGCTTTTCAGCAGTTTTCCGGTGATAACAGAGGTAGGTATTTTGAATTTCATCAAAATGGAAACTTAAAACATGTTTATATTAAAAATGGAGAATATAAGGTTGGAGATGAAAGTGAGTTTGATGAAAGTGGAATTATAAGGGAACATTATTTTTGGGGTACCAAACAAAATTTGTTCTTCCATATTTTGTTTGAGAAAGGAGATGTTAGTTTAATTGAAGGGGAACCTTGGTATATTCATAGAGCTCCTTATGCAAAAGTAAATGAGGAATTTTCTATATATGTTGCAACACCTGTTATACCTACTATAGTTACAAATGTAATTATTCAAGGAGAAACACCAAAAACTAAGGTGTCATATATAAATGACTTACGACAGCTTGTTTATAAGATAATATTTAAAAAAGAAGATGTGGAAATGTTTAAGGTAAATGTTTCGTTTGAGAGAAATAAAGAGGTTTTTTACAGAGATTCTGTTGAGTTTTCGGTAGAAATTATCAGATAAGAGTAAGATCATCCCCCAATCGTCCTCATTTCCGAATGAGGATGAGCGAGAACAGCATTTGCAATGCGATAACGAATAACACAAACCAATACCGTTTAATGACTTTATAAAAGCAGTTTTCAAATTGCGTTTATATGGTTTATAGGGTAATACCGTTATATGGACACTACCGTGATTTACCGTAGGCTTACGTGGTCACGCCTTCTATCGTATAAAAAAGCTCCTTTCGACGAAATCAAAAGGAGCTTTTAAATTTTATATTGTATTGACTTATTTTTGAGCCATTGGTATTTGGTCAAACTCAGGCGCTACCTTATTTCGTTTAGAAGGTTCAGGTTTGATGCCTAAAATAGAGAACAATTCTTTGTCTTCGTTTACTTCAGGGTTTGGTGTAGTTAATAATTTATCTCCTGCAAAAATAGAGTTCGCTCCAGCCATAAATGCTAAGGCTTGCCCTTCTTGCCCCATTCTCGTACGACCAGCTGATAAACGAACTTTTGCCTTTGGCATCGTTAAACGAGCGGTTGCAATCATACGTACCATATCCCAAATCGGAACTAAGGGTTGCTTTTCTAAAGGTGTCCCCTCAACAGGAACTAAAGCATTTACGGGAACAGACTCTGGGTGTTCTTCTAAATTGGCTAAGGTGTGTATCATACTCACACGGTCGTTAATCGACTCGCCCAATCCGATAATACCACCTGTACAAACAGATAATTTATTGTTTCTTACATTGTCCAATGTTTCTAAACGGTCGGCGTACGAACGGGTAGAAATAATATCATCGTAGTTTTCTTCTGAGGTATCTAAGTTGTGGTTGTAAGCGTGTAAACCTGCGTCTTTTAATTTTCCTGCTTGCTCATCTGTAAGCATTCCTAAAGTACAACAAACTTCCATACCTAAGGCATTTACGCCTTTTACCATGTCCAACACTTTGTCAAAATCGCTGTTGTCACGTACTTCACGCCACGCAGCACCCATACAAAAACGAGTACTTCCAGATTCTTGTGCGTTAACGGCAGCTTTCACTACGTCATTAACAGGCATCAATTTCTTTACTTTGACATCAGTATGGTAACGAGCCGCTTGTGGGCAATAAGAACAATCTTCAGGACAACCACCTGTTTTTACAGACAACAATGTACTTACTTGTACCTCCAATGGATTGTGGTATTTGCGGTGCATCGTTGCAGCTTCAAAAACCAATTCCATAAAAGGTTTATCGTATATCGCACGAATTTCTTCTTTAGTCCAATTGTTTCTTATTTCGCTCATAGTATTTCTCGTTTGAGTTGCAAAGGTACGCAATAATCAGTTGGTGGCAACTAATTTTACTGACCAATATTAGTCTATCTTCATTTCAAAAGGTAACCTTGCCTGTACGCCTTTACAGTTGTTTATTTTTTCTAATAAATAAATGTATTGTTGTACCATTTCGTCTTGGTATAAATCCGATGATTGTATGCGAATAGTCTCTGGTTTTGTTGAACCTAAGATACTTTCCATGTCTTCGGCAATTAATTTGTTGTAACTGACCAATTGGCAGTCTTTCAAATGTGCTTCTTCAACTGCCATCGCTATCGCTTTGTCTAATCCTCCTAATTCGTCAACCAATCCGTTGGCTTTGGCTTGTACACCATTCCAAACTCGACCACTTGCTATTTCGTCAATTTGTTCAAATGTTTTTCCTCTTGCGTCCGCTACTTTTTGTACAAATAATTGGTAGAAAGTATCGATTTGTGTTTGTACGATTGCTTTTTCGTCAGCTCTCATTTTTCGGTTGACAGAAAACAAATCAGCATATACACCGGTTTTTATTCGGTCAGAGGTTACGCCTAATTTGTCATTCATAAAACCACCAAAAGTGGGAAACATGCCAAAGACACCGATAGAGCCTGTAATGGTCATCGGGTGCGAGACAATCTTATCACAAGCCATAGCCATGTAATAACCGCCCGAAGCTGCGTAATTGGACATAGAAGCGATAACAGGTTTGTGCTTTCTTGTTTCTATCAGCTGTTTCCACATCAAGTCTGATGCGTGACCACTACCTCCAGGGGAGTTGATATTTAATACAATTGCCTTTACCGTACTGTCTTCTGTCAATTTTCTTAATTGTTTGACTACCGAAAGGTGTCCGATTTGCTTGTTTTGTGTACTGTTTCCGTAAATAATTTCTCCTTCCGAAAACAAAACGACAACTTTGTCAGCGTCTTCGTCAAAATCTTGTTGGTGGACGCTGTTGTAAGCGGTGTAAGTAACCAATCGAATTTCTTCAATTCCTTGTTTTTCTTTAAAGTCTTGTAAGAAATCAATTTCATAAGCAATGGCATCGACAAATTTACGTGTTTTTGCATTTTCAGCACGGCGAATAAGCATACTGTCAGCAACCGCTTTGACTTGTTTTGGTGTTAAGTTTCTTGCCTTTGCTACCGTGTTTTCTAATGAGGTTTGAATACCTCCTAAAAATGCACTTAACTGTTCTTTGTTAGCTTCAGACATATCTTTTCTAAAAAATGGCTCAACGGCACTTTTGTATTTCCCCGCTTTAAAGACATTCACATTGACACCTAATTTTTCAAATAAACCTGTGTAATAGATGGTTTCGGCTTTCAGACCGTTAAATTCTAATAAACCAATAGGGTTTAGACCAATGTAATCGGCAACGGTAGCTATGTAATATGATTTTTCATCAAAGCCATCACCATAAACGACTATTTTTTTTCCTGTTGCTTTAAATTTTACCAATTGCTCACGGATTTCTTCTGCCTGACCAAACCCTCCTGCAAAGATGCCTAGTTTTAAATAAACACCTTTGATTTCGTCATCTTCGGCAGCTGCTTTTAAAGCTTCTCTGATTTGAAAGACACCTGTTTTTCGAGGAAAGAATTGTTGTGTCGCCTCAAAAGCAGAGAGTGGATGGTCTTCTGCGTAATCGACGACTTGATAAGAGAGTGATATTTTCAAGAAATTACTTTGAGAAACTAATAGATCATTTTGCCCACCACTCGCAAGTGAAGCGAATATACCCACAAGAATAAGTACTCCAAAACCGATGGCTAAAGCTGTGCCTAAAAAAGAAGACAAAATATTTTTAAGAAATTGACGCATATTTCTGTTATTTTTGATAAGTTGGAACAATAAACACAAGGTTGATTACCTTATAAACTCAAAAGTAATGAATTACATCCTCTTATTAGGTGGAAATATCGGAGATAGACAAAGTTTTTTAAAAAAAGCGATTGAAGGCATACATACACAGTGCGGAAATGTGGTTCAGAAATCACGTATTTATGAAACAGAAGCATGGGGATTGGAGAATCAAGCCTCTTTTTATAACCAAGTGATTGAAGTGCAATCGGAGTTAGTCCCCGAAATTTTTCTTCAAACTATTTTGAGTATTGAACAAGAGTTAGGTAGGGTTCGTCTGATAAAATGGGGAGAACGTGTGATTGATATTGATATATTGTTTATTGACCAAGAACAAATAGACACAAAAACATTAACTGTTCCACATCCTCACTTGCATAAGCGTAGGTTTACTTTAGTTCCTTTGTTGGATTTGAATGCTGATTTTGTCCATCCAATATTAGAGAAAACAATAGCGGAGTTATTAGAGGAATGCCCTGATGAGCTGGAGGTGAAAGAGGTGGGGTAGGTTACTTGTACTTTGGTATAAAATAAAGGGTATAAAAAAAGACCACTAATTACTTAGTGGTCTTTTAATTTGAAGAAAAACTCTTCTAATTACTTAACTTTATCTACAATAG
The DNA here is from genome assembly GCA_965224495.1 of Cytophagales bacterium. Classification (GTDB taxonomy): domain Bacteria; phylum Bacteroidota; class Bacteroidia; order Cytophagales; family JAAEPT01; genus CBDCZI01. Next base: position 171,446 of record CBDCZI010000021.1, read on the forward strand.
CTTTAAAAGCTTCTGGGTTGTTCATTGCAAGATCAGCTAATGCTTTTCTGTTAATTTCAACACCTGATTTAGCAAGTTGTCCCATAAATTGAGAATAAGACAAATCATATTGTCTAACACCTGCATTGATACGTTGAATCCAAAGTCTTCTGAATTGACGTTTCTTTTGTTTTCTATCTCTATAAGCGTAAACTAAACCTTTTTCAACTGCATTTTTTGCAACTGTCCAAACATTTTTTCTACGTCCAAAGTATCCTTTGGCTTGTTTTAATACTCTTTTTCTACGTGCTCTTGCAGCAACGTGATTTACCGATCTAGGCATAACTTTTAAGTTTTTGTGTTAGGCGATCTTTTTGATTCTTAGAACCAAACACATGGTTTGAATTTGTAACCTCTAATCAACAGTTGATTAGATATTTAACATTGCTTTAACGTTAGGGATATCTGACTTGTGAACTAAACCGTCTTTAGTAAGATTTCTCTTTTGTTTAGTTTCTTTCTTAGTCAAGATATGGCTTTTGAAAGCATGTTTTCTTTTGATCTTTCCAGACCCTGTAATCTTGAACCTTTTCTTGGCACTAGATTTCGTTTTAACCTTAGGCATATTATATTAAGTTAGTAATTACTTTTTCTTTTGTACTTTCGGAGCCATGTAAAGGAACATTCTTTTTCCTTCCAATTTAGGTAATTGCTCGATTTTAGCGTCCTCTGCCAATGCTTCGGCAAATTTCAATAAAAGCAATTCTCCTCTCTCTTTATATACGATTGTTCTACCCACAAAATGAACATAAGCTTTCACTTTGTGTCCGTCTGCTAAGAAACCTTTTGCATGTTTTAGTTTAAAACCAAAATCATGGTCATCGGTATTTGGACCGAATCTGATTTCTTTAATAACAGTTTTGTGCTGTTTCGCCTTGATTTCCTTTTGCTTTTTCTTTTGATCATACTTAAATTTAGAATAATCAATCACTTTACAAATAGGAGGGTCAGCTTTCGGAGAGATTTCAACTAAGTCTAATTCTTCTTTTTGAGCTATCTTGATAGCGTCATCTAAAGAATAAACTCCTTGTTCAATTCCTTCACCTACTACACGAACTTCACGAGCTGTGATTTTCCTGTTGATCTTATATGGCTCTTCTTGACGAAGAACTCTACGACCCCTGAAATTTCCTTTTCTTTTTTTAATGGCTTTGGCGTTTTGTGTTGTAAAACTATTTTAAGATGCAAATATGAGCATTTTAAAATTTTAATAAAAGTATTTTCCTCATGTATTTCATAATACATGAGGATTAAATACTATTTCTGTAAATTTTCCTTGATTTCGTTGTTAAAAAGAGTTTTAAATTCTTCTAAAGTGATACTTCCTAAGTCACCTTCTCCGTGTCTTCGAACAGCAACTTTTCCTTCAGCAGCTTCTTTTTCTCCTATAACCAACATATAAGGAACTTTTTTCATTTCAGCATCTCTGATTTTTCTACCGATTTTTTCATCTCGGTTATCAAAACTACCATAGATATCTTCCGACTCTAATTCTTTATAAATACCGTGTGCGTAATCTCTAAATTTTTCAGATAAAGGAAGAATAGCTACTTGCTCTGGAGCTAACCAAAGAGGGAAGTTTCCTGCACAATGCTCAATTAGAATAGCAATAAATCTTTCTAAAGAACCAAATGGTGCTCTGTGAATCATTACAGGACGGTGTTTTTCGTTATCCGAACCTGTGTATTCTAATTCGAAACGATCTGGGAGTTGGTAATCTACTTGGATAGTACCTAATTGCCAGCTACGCCCTAAAGCATCTTTTACCATGAAGTCCAATTTAGGACCATAAAAGGCTGCTTCACCTGTTTCTGTTACAGTATCTAATCCTTTTTCGGCTGCAGCTTCGATAATAGCTGCCTCTGCTTCGTCCCAAGCTTCTGTTTTACCTATGTATTTACTAGGGTTTTCAGGGTCTCTTAAAGAAATCTGTGCTGAGAAATCCTCAAAACCTAAACTCTTAAATACATAAAGTACTAAGTCGATTACTTTTAAGAATTCTTCTTTTACTTGGTCTTTTCTACAGAAAATATGCGCATCATCTTGAGTAAACCCTCTTACTCTTGTTAATCCGTGTAATTCTCCATGTTGTTCGTAACGGTAAACTGTACCAAACTCAGCATAACGAATAGGTAAGTCTTTGTATGATTTTGGAGAAACTTTATAAATTTCACAGTGGTGAGGGCAGTTCATCGGTTTTAATAAAAATTCTTCATTTTCGTGAGGAGTTTTTATCGGTTGAAATGAATCTTCACCGTATTTTTCGTAATGTCCAGAAGTAACGTATAATTCTTTTTTACCAATATGTGGTGTAGCTACTTGGTCGTATCCTGCTTTTATTTGTGCTTTCTTTAAGAACGACATTAAGCGATCTCTTAGAATAGCTCCTTTTGGTAACCAAAGAGGAAGTCCTAAACCTACTTTTTCAGAAAAAGCAAATAACTCAAGTTCTTTACCTAGTTTTCTATGGTCACGTTTTTTAGCCTCTTCAAGTACAGTTAAGTATTCTTTTAACTCTTTTTGTTTTGGGTAAGTTACCGCATAGATACGTGTAAGCATCTTGTTTTTTTCATCGCCACGCCAATAAGCACCAGCGACATTCATTAGTTTGACAGCTTTCACAAAACCTGTGTGAGGAATGTGAGGTCCTTTACATAAATCCGTAAATTCTCCTACTTCGTAAAACGTAATGTCTCCGTCTTCTAAACCATCAATCAAATCAAGTTTGTACTCTTCTTCCTTCTCTGCGAAATAAGAAATTGCATCTGCTTTAGATATTTCTTTTCTTTGGTAAGTGACTTTTCTACGAGCCAACTCTAAGAATTTATCTTCTATTTTTTTGAATTCATCTGAAGAAAATTCCTTTCCTCCAAAATCAATATCATAATAAAAACCTGTCTCGATAGCTGGACCAAAACCAAATTTGACACCAGGATATAAAATCTGAATTGCCTCTGCCATTAAGTGAGAAGAAGAGTGCCAGAAAGTTTGTTTCCCGTCTTTATCGTTCCACGTTAATAATTTCACCTCAGCATCAGTTGTGATTGGGCGTGTTGCATCCCAAACTTCACCATTTACTTCGGCAGCCAATACATTTCTTGCTAATCCTTCGCTAATACTTAGTGCTACATCAAGGCTTGTGCTTCCTTTTGCTAGCTCTTTT
>CBDCZI010000022.1:0-164732 GCA_965224495.1 Cytophagales bacterium
GGCGAAGTCAAAGAAGGCGACACGTTGATAGCGAAATTAAACAAAGACAAAACAGGTATTGTATTTACGGTAAAAAAGAAAAAGAAAAAACCGAAAGAAGATACTGAAAAAGCCGAATAAACAAAATGGGTCGATGAAAATCGACCTTTTTTTTATGTTTTACAGAAAAATAACACCTTTTTTTACGTCCTTTTTATTTTAGTTGAAGTATAATAGGTATTGGAATATTAAAAAGACTTACTTTTAATAAACTTTTAACAAAAAAACAGAATTATGAAGTACTTAAACAAAATAATGATTGCCTTGATGGTGATGAGTATGTTCGCCTCATGTGCAACATGGAACAAAATTAGCAACACAGCCAAAGGTGCTGGTATTGGTGCTGTCGCAGGTGGAGCAGCAGGAGCTGTTATCGGTAAAGTTGCAGGTAACACAGCTGTGGGGGCGGTTATTGGAGCAGCAGTAGGTGGTACAGCAGGAGCACTTATTGGTAGAAGAATGGATAAGCAACAAAAAGAAATGCAAAATGATTTCAAAGGAGCAACAATTACACGTGTTGGAGAAGGGATCATTATTACTTTTGCTTCAGGTATCTTGTTTGATTACAACAAATCAAGTTTACAACCAGCATCTAAAGCTAATTTAGACCAATTGGTAGCTACCCTTAAAAAGTATGACGATACCAATTTATTGATTGTTGGTCACACAGATGATAAAGGAGCTGATGACTACAACAAAACATTGTCAGAAAAAAGAGCACAATCTGTAACTAACTATGTATCTCAGCATGGTATTACAACTTCAAGAGTTACTTTAGAAGGTAAAGGAGAGGTTGAACCATTAGGAGACAACACAACAGACGCAGGTAGAGCACAAAACAGAAGAGTTGAGGTTGCTATCTTTGCAAACAAAAAAATGCAAAGAATGGCAAAAAGAGGAGAATTAGTTGTTGACTAATCACCCTTTACCATAAATAATAAGGAAAGCCTTCACGAAAGTGGAGGCTTTTTTTGTGCTCATAAAGTAATGAAAAACGAGTAGTTGGAGCTTACCCTTTTCGTCGGACTGATTTGTTTAAGGCGTAGATTTATCATCGATAGAAATAGAAATAACCGATAAAACAAGCAACGGGTCGGGCTTTCGGCTAAATCTTTTTAGGGCTGAAAAAGCCCTAAAAAGGATACCGCCTCAATAGAGATAGTTACCTGTATAGTTGTATTCACAACTATACAGGTAACTTAAGTTTACAATACACCACAAACGGCATTGCTATGGTCTGTTTACTTTGTGCCTTTCAGTTTAGGCATATTGCACTCGTTGTAAACGAGCTCTAGCCGTTAGTTGTCATACCCCCACTGGTCTAAGCGTCTCGCTTAGGCTTCTCAATCTAAATAATATATCTCTACTTCTCCTTTAACTCCTTCGTAATCCTTAGCACTACTAAACAACCACGCAGATGGATTATCAACAAATCCTGCTTCTACTGGATTGTTATGAATATAGTCTAAACGCTGCTGAATCACCTCATTTGTATTCAACTCAATTGGGTGATTATGTTGTTGCCAAAACTGAAACCCTTTGTTGTTTGAATTCTTATCTCCAGCTCTTTTCTTTTTGACAATATTTAATCGACTCAATGAAAATATTTCGATACTCGTGACGAATAAAAACATCAAGCCAATAAACAATTGTAAATGTTACAAAATAAAATTTTTCTTGGTCTCGAATCTTATACTTCCTTCCCATTCATAAAATAACTAGTTAAAACATCAATTTATAAAAAATCTCTTGGTTCTACAAATACTACTGTATTAAAGTCTAAGCGAGACGCTTAGACCTGTGGGTCCAATCTAATTGACTTATAATACCCTTTAAAAACCGTAGACAGCTTATCCTTCACTAAGTATTCAGGCACTAATTTCCCTACAAAATCTTCAAGACTATACTTTTTACTCTCCTCTACATGATTTTGTTTATTTATGCTTGGTTGAATAGCCGATTCCTTGATATTCGAACCATTACAAGCAAATACCACTATCAATAATGGGATAGTCCATCTTAAACTCATCATTTTACTCACATGCAACCTTCACTTGTTCTAACTCATATTTTAAAGAATCAAGATAAGCTAATATTACCCCAAGAGAAGAATTATCCTGACTATATATTCCCTGAAACATTTCTTCCTTTATTTTGCGGTCACATTGAATTAGCCCCTTAAAGGTTCGGACATTATTATATATCAAAAAGTATAATAAATTTGTAATTATGTCAAAAAGAAGAACGTTTAGCAAAGAAACCAAGCAGTCGATATTAGAAGAGGCTAAAACAAATGGGGTTAATGTAACTTTATTAAAGTATGGGATTTATCCTGCCACTTATTATTCATGGAAGAAGAAGTTTGCTCAAATGGGTGAAGCAGGGTTTCGTCATGGTATGACTCCAGAGCATTTGAAAGAGATAAAACGCTTAGAAAAAGAGAATAACCTTCTCAAGAAGTTATTGGCAGAAAAGGAGTTAGAAGGTCATTTAAAAGATGAATTGCTAAAAAAGAAACGTGCCTGGGAGAAAAGAAACAAATAGTTTCAAGATTTATTTGTTTAGGCTTAAAAAGAGATGTAGTGTTAGGGATTTCAAAACTTTCAAAACATCAATATTACTATAAGCCAACAGGTAAACTCTCAGGCAGGACTCCGTCATCAACGACACTGAAGTTAGTTGATAATTCGTTAAAAGACATTAGTAACAAGCAAGTATTGTTTGATATTCGTGATTGTCAAGAGGATGAAGGTACAAATTATGGATATCATAAAATGACCTGTGAATTACAGCAAAAAGGCTATTACATCAACCATAAAAAGGTTTATCGCTTAATGAAGTTGGAAGGGTTACTTAAACCAAAACATCAAAGAGCAAGTAAAACATATGCTAAATATAGAGTTGTTTGTCCCGAATCACCGTTAAGTTTAATCGAAATGGATATCAAACAAGTTTGGGTAACCGAGAATAGAAGTCACGCTTATATTTTAACGATTATAGATACATTTACTCGTTTTGTCTTACATAGAATTGTTGGCTTCTCAATGAAGGCTGTACAGGTCAAAAAAGCATGGGAATATGTGATTGAAAACTACTTACAACCAGCTGATTTATTAAATAAAAAAATAAGTATTGAAGTCCGCAATGATAATGGGCCACAATTTATAGCCAAAACAGTAAGGGAATTCTTTGATGAAAATCATTTGAATCAAGTATTTACACACCCTTATACTCCTCAGGAGAATGGACACATAGAAAGCTTTCATGCTATTTTATCAAACTCATTAGGTAAGAATCCTTTTTGGAGTATTCAAGAGTTAGAACATAAATTAAATGACTTTTACCCCAAATATAACAGTGTACGTTTGCATAGTTCAATAGCAAATTTAACACCTTATCACTTTTGGAAACTATGGGAGAATGGTTTAATAGACCGTAAGGTGTTAAAGCATAAAAAAGTGAAATTTAAACTTAAAATGCCATATCAAGAATTGTCAAGTAACCTGAATTTAAAGGAAATTCCTTGTTTGTTTCATGATGGAGTAATAAACCATAAAGAAACACTTGGAAAAGTAACTAAGCTTGATGTTTTTGAAAAACAATTAGTAGCAGTTCCTTGTTAATTGGAAAAAATAACGATATTACCAAACTAAAAATAAGATTGTCCGATTAATAGGGGGCTAGACCATATTGACTGTTTTTTTTTGATTAATCCATTAATCATCCAACATATCTATGGTATATATTGATAGGAAAGTATAAAATTTATTAATTTAATGGAAAAAATATGATATTAGCAACACTAGGATTTGTAATGGCAGGGGTGTTTTCATTGTATCAGTTCTTGATTTTGTTACTGCAAACACTAAAAACTTTTAAATGGCGTAATGTGAAAGGTGAAATTATATCCTCAAAATTCATCTACGAAAGTTTTGGGAATGGTATTAATGATAATGGTTTAATATTAAAAATACTATACACCTACAAGGTAGAAGATATTGGATATGAAGCTAGTAGAAGAAAATTCGGTATTAATTTTCACAGAAATCTACCTAAATCTCACCTAAGTAAAAAAATCCCTTTTGCTTTAAGAAAAGGAAATAAGGTTAAAGTATACTTTAACCCTAAAAAACCACAAGATGCTACTTTGGATAAAAGCATCCAACCTGAAATTTTCCTTTTTTTGGTTGGTGCTATAATAAGTTTTGCTATTTCTACTTATATCTATTTTATTCTTTTACCATCTTCGGAATAGACTCGATTCTCAATAAAATTTTCTTTGTCGTCATAAAATTTCCATTCTCCAATTTGACGACTTTCTTTTGCTACACCCTTAGCAAATAAAGCTCCATTTGAATGATATTTCTCGACCATTCCTGAGATACTTCCATTTTTCCAATACGATTTTTCTTGAATATTACCGTTTTCATAATAATGTATAAATAAGCTGTCTTGTATACCGTTTTTAAAATAGGAAATTTGGTTAACCGAACTATCTTGATAAAACAAAGTAGTTTTACCGTGCTGTCTACCATTTAGAAAATAGCCTTTAAGTCTTACATTACCATTGTTATGGTATTTCACAAATCCTCCCTCTGCTTTTCCCATATTGAAAAAAGACTTTTCCTTAATTACACCTGATTCAAAATACTCTATAAACACACCATGCTGTAAGCCTTTCTTCCATTCGGTTCTTGTCCTTTCTTTTCCACTTTCAAAATATGAAACACTCAAACTATCTATACTACTTTCGATTATTGAAACATCTTTTGTCTCTATATTATCAACAGTACTTTTTTCAGTACAAGAAGCAAAGAAGATAACTCCTAATAATAAACTTAATTTTCTCATAATATTTAATTTAAGTATCTGTTGCCCCTACTGGTCTAAGCGTCTCGCTTTGACCCGCATAACAAGAATGCATAAACACGAAAGAATACCGTTTAATGTCTTTGCTAGAAAGGGTAGTGTCCATATTAGTGTGTCTGCGGAGGTTAAAAAGTTTTCAATAAATTAATAAGCACATATTGGTTTATCTCTTTCTTTTTAATTTCTCTTCCAAGTTAAAATTATAAATTGGATATCTATATGTTTTTTCTGTTTTATCCATTGCTGTACTGGTCTAGCCCCCTATTAATCGGACAATCTTGATACCGTCCAAAAAAGTGTGTCTAGGTTATAAAAGTTTCCAACAATTTAACAAGTTTGTAATAGCAATAAAACAAATTAGATTAAAGAGTCAGATACCCCCACTGGTCTAAGCGTCTCGCTTAGGCTTCTCAATCTAAATAATATATCTCTACTTCTCCTTTAACTCCTTCGTAATCCTTAGCACTACTAAACAACCACGCAGATGGATTATCAACAAATCCTGCTTCTACTGGGTTGTTATGAATATAGTCTAAACGCTGCTGAATCACCTCATTTGTATCCAACTCAATTGGGTGATTATGTTGTTGCCAAAACTGAAACCCTTTGTTGTTTGAATTCTTATCTCCAGCTCTTTTCATCATCCAAATCAACCATTCTCTCCTACTTTCTTGCGGATTATTCTCTAAATACTTCCTAATATGTCTAGACGTGTAACTTTTCAAGTCCCTAATATATCTTCAAGCTTTTCATCCCCCTTAGTCCCTAATGCCAAATGTACATGACTCGTCATGATACAATAAGCTCCGAGTAATAATCCTTTTTCTTTTTGACAATATTTAATCGACTCAATGAAAATATTTCGATATTCTTGACGAATAAAAACATCAAGCCAATAAACGATTGTAAATGTTACAAAATAAAATTTTTCTTGGTCTCGAATCTTATACTTCCTTCCCATTCATAAAATAGCTAGTTAAAATATCAATTTATAAAAAATCTCTTGGTTCTACAAATAGTACTGTATCATTAAAAAGTCTAAGCGAGACGCTTAGACCAGTGGGGACACTCATAAAAACAACTAACAGAAAATAGTTTTTCATCATCAGATAAGTTACCACTCAATTTTTTCAATATAATATCCTCTATAACCTCCCTCTTTCAATATCAGACTAAGACAAGATGGAAGTTCACCTTTTAATTTCTTCGCCTGAACTTCTGGAATAAGAACTTCATTTTCAACTCCATTGTACTCCAAAATCAAGTAGCCTCCAATAAACTCTCTATGCGGCTTATAGTCACCATATTCAACAACTGGAACACATTCTTTTATCTCTTCGCTTTTTACTGTCGATTTTACGTAAAAAAGTAAAGAAAAATAAAGAAATCCATACACACAAAAGAATATATATATTACAGCTATCATTCCAAAAAGAATTTTCTTTACAAAAGCTCCTCTCATAGCCAACCATAACACTATAAAAACAATTAAACTCAAAAGTAAAGACGGTATAAAAATCACATCCTTCACCTTAACAAAAAAATATCCTTCTAAAAATAAAAGTCCACACAAACCTATTAATCCAATAGGAAGAAACAACAAGAACCATTTCGGCACTCTGATACTAAATAAAAGTATTAAACCTACTACACTCATTTTTCTAAAAAGCTGGATCTTTAGGTACTACTTCTTTTGCTCTCGATATATCAGATCTATTAATCCGAACCTTATACAAACCGTTTTCACTCACAATCCATGCTTTAACCCCATTTTTTCTCTAACTTCTTCTTTCTTCTTTCTTCTTTTAGCTCCTGATTCCTTAGAAAAAGCCCCTGCTTGTCCAGGAACTTCCCCCCTACTGGTCTAAGCGTCTCGCTTTGACCCGCATAACAAGAATGCATAAACACGAAAGAATACCGTTTAATGTCTTTGCTAGAAAGGGTAGTGTCCATATTAGTGTGTCTGCGGAGGTTAAAAAGTTTTCAATAAATTAATAAGCACATATTGGTTTATCTCTTTCTTTTTAATTTCTCTTCCAAGTTAAAATTATAAATTGGATATCTATATGTTTTTTCTGTTTTATCCATTGCTGTACTGGTCTAGCCCCCTATTAATTAGATAATATTATTTACAGTATTCGTTCAGCATTTCGTAGGCTTTGTGGTCACCTAGTTCTCCTGCTTTACTGAGGTCTTTACAGCCTTTGTTTTTATGGTGTAAATGCACATATATCAATCCTCTTAAATAATAAGCATCACGATTTTCGGGGTCTAATGCTATTAAATGAGTGAATGATTCGATAGAGTCTAAGTAAGACAATAACGCCATTTGTGTCTGTCCTAATTTTAAAATTAAAGACTGGTTTTTTGGGGTTAACTTCAGTGCTTTGGTGTAGTCCTTTATCGCGCCTTTGTAATTTAATTTTTCGTTCTTTACATTTCCTCGTTCGATATATGCTTCCGAATAAGTGGAATCAATAGTGATAACCGAAGTGAAGTCCTCTACAGAACCATAAAAATCTCCTAATTTATCCTTTGCTCTACCTCTTTCATAAAAAGCGAAGGCGTTTTTATTATCTATTTCAAGTGCTTTGTTGAAATCTTTTATCGCTCCGTAATAATCGTTGAGCTCAAATTTCATTTTTCCTGATTCGATAAGTTTACTCAATTTTCGTGACTGGGCAACAGTCAAAAACGAACTAAACAATACGATGAATACTAAGGTGAACTTTTTCATATTTTTATTTTTTAATTAACTGGTACATTACTTTTTATTCCTTCAAAGAAATATTTTTGAGCCATTTCACTGACTTGTTCCCCTATAGCCAACGCCGAAGTTGCAGCGGGCGAAGGAGCGTTCAGTACATGAATGGAATTGTTTTTATATTCTATTTTGAAATCATCTATCATTTCGCCTTCTGGTCCTAATGCCATCGCACGGACACCACTTCTACCTGGTTTCAAGTCGTCCATTTCTAACGAAGGAATTAACCCTTGCAGACGTTTTAGAAACAATCGTTTTGAAAAGGCACGTTTGTATTCATCTAAACCAAAACGCCATTCTCTACGAAAAAGTTTCCACGTACCCGAATAGAACAAGGCTTGTAAGGTATCTTTTAGGTTAAAACTTAATTTTCCGTAACCTTCTCGTTTGAAAACAAAGACTGCATTAGGTCCACATTCTATTTCTCCATCATGCATACGTGTGAAATGGACACCTAGAAAAGGAAACGCAGGATTAGGTACAGGGTAAATCAAATGCTTTACCTTGTGTTTGCCTTTGTCTGACAATTCAAAATAATCTCCTCTAAAACCGACGATTTGCATTTCTGGATCAACACCGTCTTTTACAGCCATTCTATCAGCTTGTAAACCTGCGCAGAATACTATGTTTCGGCATTCAAAATCACCTTTTGAAGTGCTTACTTTTCTTGTTTTCCCTTCGGAAAATGACTTGACTTCGCAACCTGTCAACACAGTGCTTTCAGGGTTTAATTGCACAATGAGTTCGGCTAATTTGTTGGTTACTCCTACAAAATCGACGATTCCTGTACAGGGAACAGAAATGCCTTTTACACCTACACAATAAGGTTCGATAGCCTTAATTTCTTCTGCATTAATGTATTTTATCCCTTCAATCTCATTTTGAATACCAATATTGTATATTTTATCCAAAAAAGGCAGTTCGCTGTCGTCTTTAGCAACTACTATCTTGCCACAGATATCGTGTTTGATATTGTGTTTTTGCACAAACTGAACTAATTCTTTACGTCCTGAAACACAGTTTTTGGCTTTGTACGAACCTGGTTTATAATAAAGCCCTGAATGAATCACACCCGAATTGTGTCCTGTTTGATGAGAAGCTAATGTTTCTTCTTTTTCAAAAATGACTATTTTTAATTTAGGGTTTTTCAATTGGATTTTATACGCAGAGGCTAACCCTACTATTCCTCCTCCAACTATCGCAACATCAAATATCATATTCTTTTTTTTGCTCTTTGGCGACTATCTTTCTACACAAAGATAAGAATAAAAAAGGAATGTGTTTTTGGTGAACTTTTCAAGTTGTTTTCCTTAGGAATTATTCCCAAATGAGCCTATCTCTCAAAAATTTCTAATACGGCTTCTTCTGAGATGGTGTCTTCAAACAAATCTTTCAGCTTTATCATTACTTCTTCAACTATTGCATCGGGACAAGATGCGCCACTGGTAATCAGTACTTCTACTTTATCTTTTTTGGGGATAAAATCAAAACTGTTTTTTATCTTTTTTTCGTGGTAATCAAAATGTTCTATTTCTGTTTTTGAAATGATTTTTTCTGCTCCTGAAATAAAATAGGTGGGTAGTTTTTCTTCGCAGAGCTCTACCAAATGCGAAGTGTTCGAACTGTTGTAGCCCCCGATGACTAAAGCAAAATCTGCTTTACGTTCCAACATGCCATAAACAGCTCCTTGGTTGTCGGAGGTGGCATAACAAAGGGTGTCACGTGTGTCGGCGAAATGTTCGGTAACTTTTTCTTGTCCGTGTTTTTTGATGACCGCCTTTTTTAAGAAATCGGCAATGTATTGTGTTTCTGTCGCCAACATAGTCGTTTGGTTGATGACTCCGATTTTTTCTAAATCAGCGATTACATCAAACCCTTTTGAATAATAACCTTTAAAACGTTTTTCAAAATCATTTACTGACTTTTTTCCTGTGATTACTTTTGCTAAAAATTCTGTTTCTTCTAAATTTTGAACAATCAAAGTAGGGGAACTTTTCTGGGCGTGAGAGAAGGTTGCTCGTGTTTCTTCGTGGTTTCTTTTTCCGTGAATAATGATAGAACTGTTGTCTTCTCCCAGCTTTTTTGCTCGTTTCCATACCTTTTCTACAAAAGGGCAGGTGGTATCGTATTGACAGATTTCTAACCCTATTTTTTTTATCTTCTCGAAAGTTTCGACGGTTGTACCAAAGGCAGGGACTACAATTACATCTTCTTTGGTTAAGGTGTCCCAAGCGACCAATTCATTACCTAAAGTGTCGTTCAAAAACTGCACACCCTCGTCTAATAAATCTTGGTTTACTTTTGGGTTATGTATCATTTCACTCAACAAAAAGATGCGTTTGTCGGGGTGTTTTTGGATTACTCGATAGACTATCTCGATGGCATTTTCTACACCATAACAAAACCCAAAATGCCTCGCTAAATGAAAACGTACCGACCCAAAGTCAATTGAGGTAGGTTTGAAATCCTTCTTCAATTTATCTTCTTCTTTTCTGTATTCCTTGATTTTGGATATTATAGGACTACGGTAAATGGTTGGTATTTCAAATTTTTTCATCTGGTCGGCTATAAAAAAGACGTTTAGCAAAGATAATCTTAATAGTCAAGCCTAACCATTGTTTTGTAAATAAAATTAGGAAAGTGACTATGGTTTTAATCGTTTTTACGGTTGGGTTGTTTTTTTCTTTTCAATATGTCTTTCTAAGTAACGGTAAGTTTTGGTTGTCTGTTGCTCTTTATAAGTTAGACTCGCATAAGGGGCTGAAGTGGAAATCCTTGAGGTTCTTTACGCTGTCTTAGTGATTGAAAACGTGGTGGTTTCGGCTACTGACCAAGTAACAATGAACTTCACACCGAAAGATTGAGAGCGATAAGACCCGACCCCGCTCTTTCCTTGTGGGTGTTTGTCTTTCTCTCTTGTAGAAATGTAATGTCAGGAGAATAAAAAAATCAGTTAGAGGAGAGGGGACTGCCCTAATTTTTGTTTTTCAATATTGCTTCGCCTATAATTAAATCTTCGGGCGAAGTGATTTTGATATTTTTATAATCGCCTTCAATCAAATGTATTTTTTCTCCGAGTGCCTCAACAACACTTGCGTCGTCAGTAAAGAGGTCGGAATAGGGTTGTTTATAGGCTTTTTGGATTAGTTCGTTGGTGAAAGTTTGTGGGGTCTGCACCAATTTATACGTGTTTCTGTCCACTGCTCGATTGCCCTTTTCGTCAACCAAACGAATGCTATCTTTTAAGTCCACGACTAATGTCGTCGCTTTTAATACGCTTGTTTTCTCAAAAGCATTTCGGATTGCACAAACAGACACAAACGGACGTACGCCGTCATGGATAGCTACAATTGCTTCTGATTCCGTGATTTTATCAAGTCCATTTTTGACTGAAAAAAAACGTTCTTTACCTCCTACTACAATTTGATGAGGGATTGAAAAATTATGTTTTTTACAAAGTTTTTCCCACTCTGGGGTCTGTGATTGAGGTAAAACGACCAGTAAATTAATGGCTGGCGAGGCTTCAAAAAAACGTGCTAAGGTGTGCATCAGAATAGGTTTTTGGGCTAATTCCAAAAACTGCTTGGGGATTTTCGTTCCCATTCTTTTGCCTGAGCCTCCTGCAACTATAATTGCGTATTTATTCATTTTCGTTGATTAAAACCGTAATATACAAAACAAAAAAAGCTTCACGAGGAAGCTTTTTTGTTTTTCTGTTTCAATTACTAATTAGATGATTAGCATGGCATCTCCATAAGTAAGGAATTTGTATTTTTCTTTGATGGCTACTTGGTAAGCTTCCATAATCAAATCATACCCTCCAAAAGCAGCTGCCGCCATCATTAATGTAGATTCGGGTGCTTGGAAATTTGTAATCATTGCATTTCCAATTTTAAATTCAAATGGAGGAAAGATAAATTTATCAGTCCATCCTTCGATTGCTTTTAACTGACCAGAAGCACTTACTGAAGATTCAATCGAACGCATAGATGATACACCAATGGCACAAATACGTCGTTTCTTAGCTAAGACATCATTTACAATTGTAGCTGTTTTTTCTGTGATTTTGAATGGCTCAGAGTCTGTTTTGTGTTTTGTCAAATCTTCTACGTCGACCGAACTAAAAGAACCTAAACCTACGTGTAAAGTTACGGGTGTAACATCTACGCCTTTCAATTCTAATCGTTTCAATAAGTGTGGTGTGAAATGAAGACCAGCAGCGGGTGCTACAACAGCTCCGATTTCTTCGGCATAGATAGTCTGAAATCTATCAATATCATCAGCAGAGATATCTCTATTGATATACGATGGTAATAAAACGTCTCCTAATTCTTCTAAGGCTTTGTAAAATGTTTCTTCGTCTTCTACTAAGAAACGAATGGTACGTCCACGAGAAGTTGTGTTGTCAATTACTTCTGCAACTAAGCTACCTTCTCCAAAATATAATTTATTTCCTACTCTAATTTTACGAGCGGGATCAACATAGACATCCCATAAATGGGCTTCTTTGTTCAATTCTCTATTTAGTGTTACTCTGATTTCAGCGTCAGTTTTTTCTTTATTTCCCAATAATTTGGCAGAAAAAACTTTGGTGTTGTTTGTAACAAACACATCTCCTTCTTCAAAATAATCAATAACGTCTTTGAAAAGTTTATGTTCAATCGTTCCCTTTTCACGGTCAACTACCATTAAACGAGACTCATCTCTGTTGTAAGCAGGTTCTTGAGCGATTAGCTCTTCGGGTAATTCGAACTTAAATGCAGATAATTTCATATATACAATTTGTGTGTTTTTCTTAACAAGAGGGCAAAGATACAAAGAAATAGCGATAGAGTGAAGAAATCACCTACAACTATTTCTTTGCTTTTATTTTGTCTTTATTTATTTACAAAAATGATTTTATTATCATTACTCAATTCAACGGAAATAGTTCCTTCTTTTTCTACTTTCCCTGCTAATATCTCTTTTGATAACTCATTGAGAATATAACGTTGCAATACTCTTTTTAACGGTCTTGCTCCAAATTGAGGGTCATAACCCAACTCACCTAAATAATCTAAGGCATCGGTGGTAATAGTTAAGGCTATTTCTGTTTCTTTTAATCGTGCTTGAATAGATTTGAATTGGATGGCTACAATTTTTCTAATCTCTTTTCGACCCAAGGGTTTGAACATAATTGTTTCATCTACTCGATTCAAAAACTCTGGTCGTACCGATTTTTTGAGAATTTCATACACTTCAGCATTCGTTTTCTCGATAATATCTGCTTCGTTCTCTTCTGTCAACTGCTCAAAGTTTGCTTGTATCACTTCCGAACCGATATTAGAGGTCATTATGATAATCGTATTTTTGAAATTCGCTACGCGCCCTTTGTTATCTGTCAACCTTCCTTCGTCCAATACTTGTAATAAAATATTAAACACATCAGGGTGTGCTTTTTCGATTTCATCGAGTAAAATCACTGAATACGGTTTTCTACGTACCGCTTCGGTCAATTGTCCTCCTTCATCATAACCAACATATCCTGGAGGTGCTCCAACCAAACGACTGACTGCGTGGCGTTCTTGGTATTCGGACATATCAATACGTACCATAGCGTTTTCGTCGTCAAACAAGTACTCCGCTAAAGCTTTGGCTAATTCCGTTTTTCCTACTCCAGTTGTTCCTAAGAAAATAAACGAACCAATCGGACGGCGAGGGTCTTGTAATCCTGCACGAGAACGACGAACAGCATCTGCTATCGCTTCAATTGCCGTTTCTTGCCCTGCAACACGTTCTCCTAGTTCCTCTTCTAGGTGAAGTAATTTCTCAAGATCTCCCTGCAACATTTTAGTTATCGGGATACCTGTCCATTTACCTACTACCTCTGCAATATCTTCTGAGGTAACTTCTTCTCGTAACATTGAGTTTTCACTTGCATCAGCTTCTTTTTTCAACTGCTCAAGTAACTCTTCACTATCTTTTATTTTTCCGTAACGGATTTCTGCTACTTTCCCGTAATCTCCTGCACGTTCGGCTTGTTCAGCTTCTAATTTGTATTCTTCTATTTTTTCTTTTGCCGATTTGATCGCTTCAATTTTTGCTTTTTCGTTTTTCCATTGTGCTTTCAAAACATCTAATTCCGTAGATAGTTCTGCAATTTCTTTGCTTAAGGCGGTCTCTTTTTTCTTGTTTTTCTCTCTTCGGATGGCTTCTCGCTCAATCTCCAATTGCATTATTTTACGTTGGATTTCATCCACCTCTTCAGGTAACGAATCAATTTCTAAACGCATCTTGGCAGCCGCTTCATCCATCAAGTCAATTGCTTTGTCTGGCAAAAAACGGTCAGCAATATACCTGTTAGATAAAGTGACAGCCGAAATCACAGCGTCATCTTTTATTCTTACCCCGTGATGCACTTCGTATTTCTCTTTAATACCACGAAGAATAGAAATAGCATCTTCTTCATTGGGTTCATCGACAACAACGGATTGAAAACGTCTCTCTAACGCTTTGTCTTTTTCGATATGTTTTTGGTATTCATCTAAAGTAGTTGCTCCGATAGCGTGTAAATCACCTCTGGCTAAGGCAGGTTTTAATAAGTTGGCGGCATCCATTGCACCATCTCCTCCACCTGCACCAACTAAGGTGTGAATCTCATCGATAAATAAAATAATCTCCCCATCAGAGTCAGTTACTTCTTTAATTACAGCTTTTAAGCGTTCCTCAAATTCGCCTTTGTATTTTGCTCCTGCGACCAAAAGCCCCATATCTAAAGAGACTAAGGTTTTAGATTTCAGGTTTTCAGGAATGTCTCCCGAAACAATACGTTGAGCCAATCCTTCGACAATGGCAGTTTTACCGACACCTGGCTCTCCTATTAGTATTGGATTGTTTTTTGAGCGTCTCGATAAAATCTGTAATACTCTACGTATTTCTTCGTCTCTGCCAATTACGGGGTCTATTTTTCCCACTCTTGCTTGTTCGTTGAGGTTAATAGAGTATTTTTCTAACGAGCGGTATTTAGATTCTGCATTTTGGTCTTGTACTGTATCTCCTCCACGTAATTCTTTTATTGCTTCTATCAATTCTTTTTTACGAAAACCTGCATCTTTTAATACGCTCGACGTACTGTCATTCCCTTCCAATAAAGCTAATAGTAGGTGTTCTACAGCTACGTATTCATCACCAAACTCTTTTAAGAAAGATTCAGCTTTGTATAGTACTGTATTTGTTGTGTTTGCTAACGAGGGAGTTGTTCCGTTCGATTTAGCGTAACGCTCGATTACCTTTTCTAAAACAGGTAACAACATTTGGTTATTTACGCTTAGTTTTTTGGTTAGAAAGGAAGTTACATTTTCATCAGCCAGCAAGACTGCTTTAAGTAAGTGTCCTGTTTCAACTATTTGTTGCCCATTAGTTTGTGCAAACTGAATTGCTTTTTGAATAACTTCTTGGGCTCGTATGGTATATTTATCAAAATTCATAAGTATCTATTTTTTCTTTTTAATAATCAAACCTCAGCCCAACTCCATTTTTACCATTTAAAATGCTATTATGGCAGTTTTACACCTCTTTAAAATTGTTTTACAGGTCAATTTGTCCTGTTATATACTTTCTGATTTGAACTTTTAAGACACTCTGTCGCTTTATTATCAAATAGATATTCTTATCTTGTATTTTAATTCTATACAAAATGACAGATTACGAAGAGGACATCGAACATTTAAAAAATCTCATTATCGTTGCTTTTGCCGATGGCGTGTTAGACGAATACGAAAAAATATTCTTATGCGATAAAGCGGAAGAGTTTGATATCCCTCGTGAAGTGGCAGAAGATTTAATTGCTAATGCGGATAAACTTGAGTTTGTTTTACCTGATTCGCAAGAAGACAGAGAAGACGAATTAGCGGAAGTGGTTTATATGGCGTTGATGGACGGTGAGATGCACCAAAAAGAATATGATTTGTGTTTAAGTTTTGCTAAACGGTTAGAATTAAATAAAGCTGACTTAGATATGGCAATTCGTTTGAGTCATAGTTTGTGGTTAAAATCTCCAGCTTATTTGAACCAAGTAAATAAATATACTAATATCATTTTGGTAGCAAGTGCTGATGAGGTAATTGATGAAGGTGAGGCACAGTTTTTGGTTGATAAAGCAAAAGAATACCATATTCCAAAAGAGGAAGCTGAAAAGCTAATTCGAGACGTTGCTAATTTAACGTTTACTTTTCCTGAATTAGAAAGTGAAAAAGAAACACATTTAGTTGAGTTGATACACTTGTCACTTATAGATGGTGAGTTACACGATAGAGAATATAAATTATGTTTTTCTCTCGCCGAAAAAATGGGTATCTCTCAAAAAGGGTTTGAACGCTCAATAAAACTGGCTAAGAAATTAGTCGAACAACAAGAAAAAAAGAGTTAATTACATATAAAATTGATAATTATGAAAAATAGTATACTTGGTTTACTACTAACCCTAATAACAAGTAGCCTTTTTGCTCAAAGAATAGTCGGTTATATACCTTCTTACCGTTCTGCTGCTACAATGGACAACTCTATTGAGTGGTCACATTTGACAGATGCTTATTATTTTGGTGCAGAACCAACCACGACAGGAGACGTAACTGTTGAAGTTATAAGTAGACTTAACCACGTAAAGACAAGAGCTACTGAAAATAATATCAATGTGTGGCTATCTATCGGAGGAGATGCTAAATCGGCTAATTTTGCAGGCGTAGCAGCGAATGCAACTTACCGTCAAACTTTTGCTAACAAATTAGTTTCACTTTGTGCTACACACGGTCTAACAGGTATTGATTTGGATTGGGAATTTCCTACGCCAGGAACTCAGGCTAATAATTTTGAATTGTTACTACAAAAAATACGTCAAACTTTTGACGCCAATGGTAGTGGGTACAAACTATCTGTAGCGGCAGGAGGTTCCCCTCAACACGTTCCTTATATTACCTCAGGGTCTTACCAGTACTTAGATTACTTAAATGTAATGTCTTATGACGCTCCTCTATCTTACTCTAATCATTCTTCTTTACAGTTTTTAAAAGACGGAATGACTGCTTATTACAACAACGGTTGCCCCTATAGTAAAATGTTAGGTGGTGCAGCTTTTTATGCAAAACCAACAATTACAGCATACAGTACTATACTTAGCGCTTCTACTAACAAACAAAATACATTTGAAACCGATGGGTCAGGAATGTTGAAATACAATGGGAAAGTTACTCTTGAGGCTAAAATGGATTACATCAGTAGCAAAGGAGCAGCAGGTATTATTGTTTGGGAAGCAACACACGCTGTAAAAGGACAGTATTCATTATTCAAAGTATTGTATGATAAAATCCAAGTAGTAGTACCTGGTACGCCAATCATTACCAATGTAACTTTATCGCCTAGTAGCACAGTAAACACAGGCGATTTAGTGACAATTAACGTCACTGCTACTGACGTGGGTGGTTCTATTGCTTCTACAGAAATAAAAGTTGACGGCACAGTAATTACAGGTACAACATGGACAGCAACAACTCCTGGAGATCATGCGGTGGCTGTAAAAGTAACTGATAATGAAAGCAACGTTTCGGCGGTAGTAACTAGAACAATAACGGTTACTAGTCCAAGTAATGGGAATGACGGATTTACTTTAAACAACCTTGATGCTTCATCAAACTGTCTATTAAATTCTGCCCCAAATAACGGTGGAATTATGTCACACGGCACCACAACGGTTGACGGACCAAATTACTTACAAACAGCGGGATTGGTTTTAGTATCAGAAGCTACAATACCTACAAATGGTACAGTTACTTGGTTTGCATTACCTGTCGTTTCTGGTACAGGAGCGTCTGCTACTTGTGATAATTTATACACAACTGCTGGAGGGATTGACTTAACAAACCACCCGAAAGTAACTATTACAGCCAAATCAAATACAGCAGGAGCTGAACTTTCTTTCTTTTTAGGAGGAGAAGGAGAATGGTTCCCAGGTACATCAACATATAACACTGGTACTGGTGTTACTATTGATGCTAACTACGTGTTTTCAGCAGCCAATACACTAGAAACATTTACTCTTGACTTTTCTGCATTAGACGCCACAACATGGAATGCATGGGCTTTACGTAATAAAATACAGTCTTATGGTTTTAGTTCGAAGACAGGAAGTGCAACGTTTACTATTACAGAAATAAAAATAGGTTCTCATGCTGGTGGAGCGGTTGTTCCTCCGACAAATCAACTACCAACAATTTCAAGTATCACGGTTGCACCTTTGGGTACAATCAATGCAGGTGACGAAGTAGCATTTGCTGTAAGTTCAAATGACACAGATGGTTCAGTTGTTTCTACTCAAATGAAAATGGATGGTAGTGTTATTTACAACCCATGGACAGCAACAGAGGGTGTACATACATTATCCATTACTGTTACTGATAACGATGGAGGAGTTTCTAATTCTTTCACTAAGGTTATTACCGTAGCAGGAGTTCTGTCTTTAGAAAATAACACGGCGACTAATGGTTTTAAAGTTTATCCTAATCCTGCTCACGGAGTGATTAACTTTAGCTATACAGCAAATGGAGAAGTTTCTATCGAATTATTTAATGCTTTAGGTACTTCTGTGCTGACTACAACAGAAAAATCAATAGCTATTAATGGTTTACCTTCAGGGATCTATTTTGCGACATTAAAAATCAATGGTGTCGCTACAACGGTTCAAAGAGTACAGGTACAATAAGGAGCAAAGTAAGTTTAAGGGTCTTTTATTTTCAGTAAATATTTGAGTCACTCGAAAGAGGAAGGATTTATTTGTAAATACCCCTACGACAAACCGAGCCGTCTTTATTTAAGACGGCTCGGTTTTTTGTCTTGATCCAATAAAACAACCAAAAAGAAATGAGGTGCGTCTTTCATAATTAAAGGGGCAGATGATTAACTGTAGTTCAAAAGTAGTATTTTTACATAAAACAAATTCACTCTGTACCGAGAATTTATTTGGTGCTTAAGCAAGTAATAAGATGAGCAATATATTAATCAAAAACGCAAAAATCGTCAATGAAGGGCAAATTATCGAAAGTGATTTGTTAATTTCAAACGGACGTATTGAAAAGGTAGCACCCAATATCACACCGACAAACGAGGAGGTTATTGATGCCAAAGGGAAATATTTACTACCAGGTGCAATTGATGACCAAGTACATTTTAGAGACCCAGGAGTTACTTATAAAGCTGATATCTATACCGAATCAAGAGCAGCCGTTGCCGGAGGGATTACTTCTTTTATGGAAATGCCCAATACTGTCCCTAATGCTTTGACGCAAGAATTATTGGAAGATAAATACAATTTGGGAGCATCAAAATCGTTGGCTAACTACTCCTTTTACATGGGAGCTTCGAACGAAAACATTGAAGAGGTTTTGAAAACAGATAAAGAAAAAGTCTGTGGTGTAAAAGTGTTTATGGGCTCGTCAACGGGAAATATGTTGGTAGATAGTGAGAAAACATTAACGAATATTTTTTCAAAACTAGATCATCTTATCGCAACACATTGCGAAGACGAAGCGACGATACGTAAAAACACAGCTATTTTCAAAGAAAAGTACGGTGACAATATGCCGATCAAATACCATCCTCAAATTAGAAACAATGAGGCTTGTTATTTATCGTCTTCGTTAGCCGTTCGTTTGGCAAAGAAGCACGGAACACGTTTGAATATTTTACATTTATCTTCAGCAGAAGAAATGGATTTATTCGATAACACCATTCCTTTGGCGGAAAAGAAAATCACGGCGGAAGTTTGTATTCACCACATGTGGTTTACGGACGAAGATTACGATGAAAAAGGAACGTATATCAAATGGAACCCTGCGGTGAAATCTCAGAAAGACCAAGACGCTATATGGAAGGCAATCAAAGATGGTCGTATAGATATTATAGCTACCGACCACGCACCTCATACAGCAGAAGAAAAAGACAATAACTATTGGGATGCCCCGTCAGGAGGGCCTTTGGTACAACACGCAATGCCTGCATTGTTTGATTTTTATCATCAAGGAAAACTTTCTTTAGAAGACATTGTACAGAAGATTTGTCACAATGTAGCTATTGCATTTAAAGTACGCGAGCGAGGATATATCAGAGAAGGGTACTGGGCAGATTTAATGTTGGTAGACTTGGATTCGCCTTGGGAGGTAACCAAAAGTAACATTTTGTACAAATGTAAATGGTCACCTTTTGAAGGACATAAATTCAAATCATCAATTACACATACTTTTGTAAATGGGAACTTGGTTTACGAAAACGGAAAAGTTATCGAAGGTACAAATGGACAACGTTTGTTATTTAATAACTAATTATATTAGTCTTCTACCTAACAAAATCCCAATTGCTATTTTAGTGGTTGGGATTTTTTTGTTAAATGTTTGGAGCATCCCCTTTTAATCAACTGATTTTTAAGTGGTGGTTAGTTAAAATATCGATAGATAAGAAGATAGCCGACAATAAGTCAGAGCGGGTCGGGCTTTCGGCTATATCTTTGTGGTCTATGTATCACTTCTTTTTATTACACTTACAGCAAACAGTAGTATAGGAAGAGTATTGTTCTTTATTTTTGACCACAAAGGATGTCGCCTCTATCCCTATGCCGAAGGAACGTCTAAAACAAAGTGGTATCTAATTTTTCGTTACCACACGTTTCTAAGTATCTTTTAAAATCATTCATCGAGATATGTTCTGCACCTAAACTTTCCAAATGAGGTGTGTGTACTTGGCAATCTATCATTTCAAAACCTTTCGCTTTTAAAAACTGAACAAGTGTGATAAATGCGTACTTGGAAGCATTGCTTTCTGTGGCAAACATCGATTCTCCAAAAAAACATTTACCTATACAGACACCATACAACCCACCGACTAAAACGCCCTCTTTCCATGTTTCTACCGAGTGAACCCAACCTTTTTGGTGTAATTTTGTGTAAGCCTGTTTCATCTCTTCATCTATCCATGTACCTTCTTGATCGTTGCGGTAGATGGTTTTGCAATTAGAAATCACGTCATCAAAGGCTCGGTTTATGGTTACTTCAAATGCCTTTTTATTAAAAAGAGAGCGCATACTTTTAGATACTTTTAATTTGTCTGTGTAAAGAACAAAACGAGGATTAGGAGCCCACCAAACAATAGGTTCGTCTTCGCTGTACCACGGAAAAATGCCTGATTTGTAAGCCAACAACAGACGTGCAGAAGACAAATCACCACCGATAGCTAATACACCGTCTTGGTCAGCGTGTTCAACAGGAGGGAAGATTAGTTTTTCTGATAAATAGTAGATAGGCATGGGGCTTTTGACAAAGAAGAATAGAAAGACAAAGGTAAGTTTAAATTTTAGAAGAATTTTATTTGTACCTTAACCTTATAAAATATTTTTAACTCTTAAAAGATGCTTGTTAAATCAATCAAAGTACTTTCTATTCTTGTGGTGGCAGTTGTACTTGTTAGTGTATTTGTTCAGGTAAGCGATTTTTCAGTAGCTGAACCCAACCACCGTTCGACCAAGTTTGCAAGACAAAGTAACGGTGCTTTTATTGAATATTACCAAAACGGTAAAATAGCCTCCGAAGAGTTTTATAAAGACGGTTTTCGTTATGGTAAATGGCGGTTTTATTACGAAGATGGGACATTGAAACAAGAATTAAACTACACTAAAGGTTCGTTAGATGGAGAGCAACGTTATTTTTCAATACAAGGACAGATTATTTACACCGAAAATTTTGAAGAAGGGGAGTTACAAAATCAGACAATAAAAAATGATTCACTTTACCAATACGAAGTTCGCTTGTTGTCTAATGGAAAACTACTCTTTGAACAAAGGTGTGTGAATTGTCACTTGAGTAAAAAAGGAAAGGTTATTCGTCCGTATTATTTACAAAAAATGTCAGGGGATAGTTTATCTGTGGATACGTTGCTTGTTGATTATTTAAACAAAATACATACAGATACCTTAGATCCTTTTCAGCTCGATTCATTGTCATCGTATGATGCCCATGCTATCATTCATTACATAGATAAACAATACCAAACAGCCCAAAGGCGACCCAAACAAGCTGTACGATTAAGAAAAATACGCATCAATAAAAAAACACCTCAGTTATAATTGCTTAACTTTGTGTTTTAAAAGAAGGAAACAATGTTTATATATAATATTACGTTTGCTATTTCGGACGAATTAGCGGTTAAAGAATGGTTGGCATTTATAAAAGAAGACTACCTTGATTTGGCTGTAAAGACACAATTGTTCAGAGAGTACAAAGTTTTGGGTTTGTTGAGAGCAGAGCATGGCGACGCAGGTACTACCTTTGCGTGTCAGTTAGAAACAGATACGATGGCTAAAATCACTCAGTTTGAAAGTGAGGAAAAAGCGAAATTGGATACTATGTTGAAACAAAAATTTGGAGAAAAATGTCTTTCGTTCGTTACTATTTTAGCAAAGTTTTAATACTTTTTTTTTTAGTTTTTCTTTCGTCTTGCAGTTTGTTGGAAGAAGAGAAAATTGAAGCCAAACGTAACCTGTGGTTTGAAAACAATGTACAGCAATTAGATCAATTGTTTGTTGCTGATAGTACGGTGTTAGGAGATAGTTTAAAAAGCTGGTTAAGTACAAAAGAGCGTTTTTTGAACCAATACGAACCATTTTGTGCTTTAGTAAACAAACCAAACGAGGCAGTTTATCAGGTGGAGTTTATTCAAAAAACGTTAGCCAAAAAGGTGTATGAAATAAACAGGAAAGCCAATAAAATTGAGGTGTCTTACACTAATAAATCAATTTTGTTGGCTCAGAAATTTGACTTTCTAAATGACTTAAAAAAAACATGCCATGAGTTGTTTATTAATCAACGAAAAAATACCTTACTTCAATCAGGCTACTTGAAAAAAGAATTTGAAGAGCTCAATAAATACCACCCTTGGAGTTTGAAATTGCCTGATGACTTTAAAATAGTCAGACACAAAGAAAATTTCCTTTGGATTCGTACAGAAACGGTTAGCCAACACAGTCATATCTTAATACATAAAGCACCTTATGTTTCTGATGAGCAGTTTGCGCTCAGTTCATTAATCAAGTTAAGAGATTCGTTAGCTCAACGAAATATTTTGTATAGGAAAAATGATTCTACAACTTATATGGAAACAGAATTCTATTTTCCTGTTACAAGTGAGACAATTTCGATAGAAGGGTTTTACGTAAAGCGTACGGAGGGAGCTTGGACAATTCGTAAGAAAACGAAAAAAGGAATCGCTTTAGGAGGACTTTATATCGGCTATGCTTTGGTTGATGCGACGGCACCAAAAGATTTTTATTATTTAGAGGCTTTTTTTAGTGCACCAAATGTTAATAAGTTACCGTTTATTCGTACTTTGGAGGCTATTTTGAAAACTTTCCAACTTAACCGTACGGATTATGAGCAACGATACTAAAAAACAAGAAGCATTAGATTACCACACCGCTGGTCAGGCAGGTAAGATAGAGGTTGTACCAACTAAAATGCTCTCTTCTCAAAGAGATTTGGCATTGGCGTATTCGCCAGGAGTTGCTTACCCTTGTTTAGCGATTGCTGAAAACAAAGATGACGTTTATAAATACACCGCCAAAGGAAACCTTGTAGGTGTTGTGACCAACGGAACAGCAGTATTGGGCTTAGGGAATATTGGTCCTGAAGCATCAAAACCCGTAATGGAAGGAAAAGGTGTGTTGTTCAAGAAATTTGCAGGTATTGATGTTTTCGATATTGAATTGGACAGCAATGACCCTGACGAATTTATTAAAATAGTAAAAGCATTAGAACCTACTTTTGGAGGAGTCAACCTCGAAGATATTAAAGCACCTGAGAGTTTTAAAATAGAGCAAGAGTTAAGAGAAAAAATGAATATCCCTGTGATGCATGATGACCAACATGGGACAGCGATTATTTCGGCAGCAGCCTTGATTAATGCGTTAGAAGTTGCAGGGAAAAAGCTAGATAAAGTGAGAATTGTAGTAAATGGAGCGGGAGCGGCAGCTACCTCTTGTACTTTACTGTATATTTCTTTGGGAGCTAAGAAAGAAAACATTGTAATGTTGGATAGTAAAGGCGTTATCCGAAAAGACAGAGAAAATTTAACACCTGAAAAAGGGCAATTTGCTACGGCAAGAGATATCAGAACAATTGATGAGGCGATGCAAGATGCAGATGTTTTTATTGGATTAAGTAAGGGTGATGTAGTGTCGCCAGCAAACTTACTTAGTATGAGTAAAGACCCTATTGTATTTGCTTTAGCTAACCCAGACCCAGAGATAGCTTACGATTTGGCAATCGCTACTCGTGATGATATTATTATGGCTACAGGTCGTTCTGACCATCCTAATCAGGTGAATAATGTGTTAGGGTTCCCATTTATTTTCCGTGGTGCCTTAGATTGTATGGCAACAGAAATCAACGAACACATGAAGGAAGCAACGGTAAAAGCGTTGGCAGAAATGGCAAAAGAACCAGTTCCTGAAATGGTAGTTAAAGCTTACGGAGGAAAACCAATTGCTTTTGGTAAAGAATATTTGATACCTAAACCTTTAGATTCTCGTTTGATTACACGTATTTCTCCTGCAGTAGCAAAGGCTGCAATGGAAAGTGGTGTAGCCAAAAAACAAATCTTGGATTGGGGTGAATACGAAAATGATTTGCACCGAAGAGTTGGTTCTGACCAACGTTTGATGTCTCGTGTGATTAGCCGAGCAAAAAAAGATCCTAAAAGAGTTGTTTTTGCAGAAGCAGATAACGAAAAAATATTACGTGCCGCTTACATGGCTAAAGAAGACGGGATTTGTGAACCAATCTTATTGGGGAATAAAGAAAGAATCAATCAACTTTTAGAAGAGCATAAAATCAGCTTGCGTGATTGTTTGATTTTAGACCCAAGTTTTGAGAAAGAAAAAAGAGAACAATACGGCGATATTCTTTACGAAAAAAGAAAACGTAAAGGGTTGAATCGTAAAGAAGCCCATAAAATAATGAATGGGAGAAATTATTTTGGCGCAGCGATGGTTGAGTCGAAAGATGCTGACGCAATGATTTCGGGATTGACAAGAGATTATCCGTCAACAGTAATTCCAGCAATGGAGTTGATAGGGAAAAATGATAACACAGACCGTATTGCAGGAATGTACGTCATGCAAACACGTATGGGACCTTTGTTTTTTGCTGATACGACCTTAAATATTAACCCAACAGCTGAAGAATTAGTCGATATTGCGGTATCAACGTCAAGAATTGTTAAGTTTTTGGATTACGAACCAAGATTAGCAATGATTTCGTACTCTAATTTTGGAGCAGCGAAAGGTGAAGAACCGAAAAAAATGGCTAAAGCAGCGGCTATTTTGAAAGAGAAATACCCTGATATGATTGTTGATGGTGAAATGCAAGCAAATATTGCTTTGAATGCAGAGTTGCAACAAGAACTGTATCCATTTAGTGCATGTGCCGAAAAAGGAGCAAACACATTAATTTTCCCTAATCTGTCGGCAGGAAATATAGCTTACAAATTGGTGATGGAAACGGGACATACCGAAGCAATTGGTCCGATTTTGATGGGGATGAAAAAACCCGTACATATCCTGCAATTAGGAAGTTCGGTAAGAGATATTTTGAACATGGTGGCAATTGCAGTAATTGACGCACAAGAACACGAAAAAGAAGATTAATGATAGCTTTTTTAAAAGGAAGATTGGCACACAAAGAGGCAACTTTTGTGATTCTTGAAGTAAATGGAGTCGGCTACCGTGTATTTATTAGTTTAAATACGTATTCGGCGATTAAAAATGAAGAAGCGTGTACATTATTTACACATTTTCACGTCAAAGAAGATGCGCAATTGTTGTATGGATTTACACAAACGAGCGAAAAATATACATTTCAGCAATTGATTTCGATTAGTGGTGTAGGTCCAAGTACAGCCTTGATGGTGTTATCGACATTGTCTTCGTCGGAATTGAAGAACGCCATTGTTTCTGACGATGTGAAGACCATTCAATCAGTCAAAGGAATAGGTGCAAAAACGGCTCAACGTATTATTTTAGAGTTAAAAGATAAAATATTAAAAGAAGGTATCGAACCAGTAGAAGGGTTAGGAGGAGAGAATAACCAAGTAAGAGATGAAGCACTGACGGCTTTAGTTACTTTAGGGATAGCTAAAAATGTAGCAGAAAAAAGCATCGCTAAAATTATGAAAACAGCCGATGCTGGTATTGCAGTAGAAGATATTATTAAAAGAGCACTGAAAGCAGGGTAAACAATAATTTAGAAGAGGAAACGTTAGGAGTTGGGACAAGGGAGTTCTATTTATTATAAATCAAGATATTATCTTTTAGTTAGTTGAAGTTACAAGTAAAACATATAATTAGTGCTTTTATTATAGGGTGTTCTTTTTACACATTTGCAAAATTGGCAAGTAGTGAAAACATAGAATTTAACACCCTACACTTTAATGAGTTCATACAAGATAATGTAGCTGTACCACCTAAAGATACGGTATTTAAAGACAGAAGAGGTGATAAACATGTATCGACACCCCAAGCACATTCGCCTTTTCGTACACCGCCACCAAGTAATGTAAAAACAGAATTTACCTTAGATAAAGATTACAATTACACGGTAAAAGAAAGGGTAGGTAAACGCATACCTTACCGAGCACCTGCAAGTGTTTCTTTTGAAGATTTTGTGGAAATGAAACGCCGTGAGATGATAAAAGATCATTGGCGAACGAAATCAAAAACGAAAAAAGACTCAAGCAGAGTAAACGATGACCCTTTAGAATGGGGACTGATGGGAAAGAATGGCGAGCCGATTGTAACCATTAAACCAGCAGGAAGTGTAACGATAAGTTTAGGTGGTAAATGGCAACGGACAGAAAATCCTGCCTTTCCAGTAAATCAACAACGTACAGGAGGGATTGATTTTGACCAGCAAATTAGTTTGAGTTTGGCAGGTAAAATTGGCGACCGTATCAAGGTGGATATGAATTGGGATACGAAAGCTGCTTTTGACTTTGATAACAATTTCAAAGTAGCTTATGAAGGAAAAGATTACGATATCATTAAAGACTTACAGGTTGGTAATGTCAGTATGCCTGTTGATAATACATTAATAAAAGGAGCTCAAAATTTATTTGGGGTATCGACTAAGTTACAGTTTGGTAAATTAGATGTTACCGCGGTGGTTGCTCAACAACGTGGTGTTAGCGAGCGAATAGTCATCAAAGGAGGAGGGTTGTCTCGTCCAATTGACAAACAAGCATCAGCTTATGAGTACAACCGTCACTTTTTTCTTTCACATTATTTCAAAAAGAAATTTGATGAAGCTTACCAACGAAATCCGTTAGCTCCAAATACAGGGTTTAGGGTAACGAGAGTTGAAGTGTATAAAACTAATATAAGTAACCAAACGGACGAATTAAGAACAATCACAGCCTTTTTGGATTTAGGAGAAAATGGTCAAAACGAAGCACCTGACTTAACAAGTGAAGACAAAGAAGGGTATTTATTTAAAAAATCAGTAATTAATGGCGGTTCGGTATTGGCACCTTCAAACGATGCGAATGACTTGTACGCCACGGTTACAGCAAGTGATAACAACAGAAAGACTGATAAAGTAGTTGATTATTTACAAAGTTTAGGTTTGGTGTCTGGAACAGATTTTGAGAAAATAAACAGTGCGAGAAGGCTTAATGAGAAAAGAGATTACACTTACCATGCTGACTTGGGGTACATTTCTTTAAACTCTACATTAAAAGATGACGAAGCATTGGCTGTAGCTTACGAATACACATTAGACGGAGTGACTTACAAAGTAGGGGAGTTACCAGAAGATTACCAAGATTTGAACCAAGTAGAAGACGTTGTTTTCTTGAAATTATTGAAACCACAGTCAATAAATACCAACCTACCTACATGGAGTTTGATGATGAAAAATATTTATTCATTGAATACCTCAAACGTAAAACCCGAAAAATTTCAGCTCCGAATAATTTATAAAGATGACCTTTCTGGAGTAGATAACCCAAGTTTACAAGAAGGAGAAGGAATAGAAGGTGTTCCATTATTACGTCTATTAAATATGGATAAATTAGACCCAAATGGTGATTTTAAACCAGATGGCAATTTTGATTTTTTAGCAAACGCAACGGTAAATACGAAAAGGGGTAAAATCATATTCCCCGTCTTACAGCCTTATGGCAGGTATTTAGACCATGTTTTTCAAGAAAAAGACCCCACTAATGCGTTGGTTTTATCTTCAAAATATTCTTTTCAAAAATTATATACAGGTACTCAAAACGATGCGAGACAACAAACGAATAGAGATAAATTCTTTTTACAAGGAAGTTACCAATCCTCTTCTTCAACTGATATTGCATTACCAGGGATAAATATTGCTGAAGGTTCGGTTAGTATTACAGTAGGGAGTCGAACCTTACAAGAAGGCTCCGATTTTACCGTTGATTACCAGTTTGGGCGAGTGAAAATTATAAACGCAGGGGTTTTAGCTTCAGGGGAAGACATTACTATTCGTTATGAGAAGTCTGATTTATTTAGTGTTCGTTCCAAGAGTTTGATGGGTACACATTTAGCCTATAATTTCTCCGAAAATTTTCAAGCAGGATTTACGTGGATGTACCTGAGTGAAAAGCCGTTTTTGACAAGAGTGAGTACAGGGTCTGAGCCGATAAAGAATATGCAGTTTGGTTTAGATGCCAAATACAAAGACAAGTCGAGAATGATAACGAAGTTGGTTGATGCTTTGCCGGGTTACCACTCTAAAAAAGAGTCTGCGGTAGATTTACGTTGGGAAATGGCTGCCTTAAAACCAGGGCATTCCAAAACGATAGGGGAAACAGGCACGTCTTATTTAGATGATTTTGAAGGAGCGGCGACACCTTATGATTTTACTCGTTCACCATTTACATGGAAAATCTCCTCTGTTCCAGTTTCTCATAATGACTGGGGGCTAGATTCTACACAGACAGGGTTTCACCGTGCAAAAATGAACTGGTTTACGGTAGATAATTCTTTTTTTCAGAACAACAATGGTAATCCAGGGTTTGAATTAACCAAGGAGTGTGAAGAGAATAATTTCACAGGATCTGTAATTCCTCAAGATATTTTCGTGAACAGACAGCTTGCTAATGGTTTAGGACCTTTACCTCAAAAAGTACTTGATTTGGTTTATTATCCTAAAGAAAGAGGTCCTTATAATTACAATGGGAACGCCAGTGAGTTTTCGACAGATGATTTTGGGTCAGGTAATGTAGGTTTGTTTAATCAACCAGAAAATAACTGGGCAAGTATTGTACGACCAATTACGTTTGATACCGATTTTGAAAAAGCAAATATTGAATATTTAGAATTTTGGGTGATGTCCCCATTTACTCCAGAAAATACATCAATAGGGAATGCAGGAACTGTTCATCCCGATTTGGTAGAAGAAATGGAACAGACAGTTCCTTACCCCGTTTATCAAAATGGATCATTAGAAGGTAAACTTTCTTTTCATTTGGGGAATGTAAATGAGGATGTCTTAAAAGATGGGTTACAATCTTTCGAAAATGGGTTACCTGATGTTAATTCAAAAGAAACCCCTTGGGGAGAGGTAACCACACAGCAATATATCACAAATGCCTTTGATAACTCTAAAGATAGAAGTTTACAAGATATTGGTTTAGATGGATTGAATGATGATGCCGAAAAAATAAAACATGAGGGGTTCACCACATGGGCATCGGCTAATGGGTTTGTCAATGAATTAGCGGATATTTCTACAGATAACTTTGAATATTTCATAAACGAAGAAAATGATACGAGATGTATTTTAGAGCGTTATAGAGATTTTAATGGTTTAGAAAATAATTCTTTTGTGAAAGAAGGGACGGAGTCTTTTCCTCAGCCAAATTACACCACACCAGATAATGAAGATGTAAACAGAGATAAAACAATTAGTTTTACGGACAGTTATTGGGCATACGATTTAGAAATAAATGCAAATACATTCTCTACAAACGGAGTAGATAACAACCCTTACATAGTTGACCGAGTGGTCGCAAATGCTAATAGTTCTGATAAAAACCCCGTAGAATGGTACCAAGTAAGGATTCCTTTGGTGCAAGGTAAAGCCGTAGGGGGGATTTCAGGCTTTCAAACCATTAAGTTTTTTAGAATGAATATGTCAGGGTTTAAAGAACCAGTGATGTTGCGTATGGTAGAATTGCAATTGGTATCTGCACAGTGGAGACGCTATAATAAGAACTTGGATAACGAAGGAGGAGCACAACAAAACGAACCTTACGACCCTAATTTTTCTGTCGGGGTAGTCAATATTGAACAAAACGCTATTAGTAACGGAGCATCTTCTCCGTATGTGTTACCTCCTGGTGTAATTCGTGATTTTGACCAAACCTCAGCACAAGTTAGAGAACAAAACGAACAATCAATGTTATTGAAGGTTGTTGATTTGAAAGATGGAGACGCTAGAGGAGTGTTTAAAAACATGGCGATTGATATGATTAATTATGAGAAGATAGAAATGTACGTCCATGCAGAGTCGCCAAATACATCTACTTTTAATAATGAAATGACTTCTTTTATTCGACTAGGAACCGATAATTCAGAACACTATTACGAAATAGAAGTTCCTTTGATGTTATCTGATATATCAAATGGCAGTGCAGATGAAGTTTGGAGAGAAGAAAATCATTTTGATATCAAGTTCAAAGACATAACAGCGGTCAAATTAGCGAGAAATAAGGCAGCGTTTGACAAAAACTCGGTATTTACACAAAAAGTTGGTAAGCATACAGTGAGAATAAAAGGTAACCCAGACCGAAGTACGGTGCGGTCTATGTTGATAGGCTTACGTAACCCAAAAGATAATGGAGCATCTAAAACAGTAACTGTTTGGGTAAATGAGATGCGAGTAACAGGTTTTAATGAAAAAATGGGTGTTGCTACAACGGCTAGTTTCAATATACAAGCTGCCGATTTATTGAAACTATCTGGTTCAATGAAATACACAGGGAACAATTACGGAAACCTAGAAGATAAAATTAGTGAACGGTCGAGAGCACAAAAATTGCAATACGGAACGGCAATGAACATTGAAATGGATAAATTTTTGCCTAAAAAATGGGGACTTAAAATACCTGTTTACACCAGTTACGATAAAGAAATTGTCTCTCCTCAATACAATCCATTAGATCCTGACGTGAAAACAAAAGATGCTTTAAAGAACTTTGAAGATGAAGAGAAACGCAAAGAATTTAGAGATAAAATCATTTATAATAAAGAGGTTAAAAGTGTAAACGTAACCAACCTACGTAAAGTAAGCACTAACAAAAAGAAGAAGAAAAGAGTGTACAGCGTAGATAACTTAATGGTTTCGGCAGGTTATACCGAGGAAAAAAGAAATGGAATTAATAATGAAAATACAGCAATAGGTAACAACTTACATTCATACAAACAACAGCGCTACAAAGGTTCTTTGGGTTATGCTTATACCGTGAAGCAGAAAAATTACAAGCCGTTTGAGAAATCGAAATTGGTTAAATCAAAACATTTAAAATTGATAAAAGATTTCAATATTAACTTTCTACCTACAGATTTTTCTGTGAAGTATGATTTGGATAGAAAATTCACACGAACCCAACTATACAACACCGCTTTAACTACCGAAGGAGTTGATCCGACTTATGAAAAAGCATTTTGGTTTAATAGGACCTATAAATTATCGTGGAACTTTACCAAAAGTTTAAAATTTACCTACGATGCAAAAGTAAAAGCGATAGTAGATGAACCCGAAGGAGACAAACGAGGAGATAACAATATTTCTAAAAGTGATTACCAAAAAACAGTACAAGACAACCTCTTTGACGGAGGAAGGGTTAAGGATTTTAAACAGGATCTCAAACTAACTTACAAGTTACCTTTAAGCAAAATACCATTGGTTAACTGGATAAACTCTAGTGTATCTTATACGGGGACGTACAAATGGAAAGCGGGAGCAGAAGGGAATAATGACCCGAGTGCAAATGAATATTTTTACGGAAACTTAGCCTCTAACGCACAGCAACTAGGAGCGACAGGTAAAGTTAATTTCGTTAAATTGTATAATAAATCGAAATATTTGAAATCTATTAATTCACCACGAAGAAAAAGTTCTGCCCCTCCAAACCCTGCTGATACAAATAGGAGAGGGGAGCAACGAAAACATTATAAATTAGGAAAAAGGAGTTTGCGTGTCTTGATGATGGTACGAAATGTAAGCGGTAGCTACAAAGAAAAAAACTCAATTATCCTACCAGGTTATGCGGAAAGAACAAGGTTTTTTGGTTTAGACCCAGACATGGATAATTTTAGTGAGTTCTTACCTTTTATCTTTGGTTACCAAGAAATGGAAAACCAAGATGGGGTGAAACAATTGACCAGAAAAAATGGTTGGCTGACACAGAGTATTTATACCAACGAAACAATTACACAATCAAAAAAGAAGGACTTAAACTTAAAGGCGACTATTGAACCTTTTAAGTATTTTAAGGTGAGTTTAAATTTAAAACAAACAAAAACAACACGCTACGCTGAAGTTTACCGTAGAGAAGATGAAAGTTCGTCATTAAATGACTTCGTATCATTTAACCCAATCATGGGAGGAAGTGTGAGTATGAGCTATATCACTGCAAGAACAATGTTCGGGAAGGATAATGAAGACAATGAATCTCCTGTTTTTGAAACCTTTGACGCCAATAGAAGCACCATCCAAGCACGTCTTAACGCCAAAGATGAGACAAAAATAACTACTTACGGGAATAAACACCAAGACGTAATGATACCTGCTTTTTTGGCAGCTTACTCAGGACAAGAAGTCGATAATGTAAAACTAAGTCGTTTGCCAGCAATCCCCTTGCCCAACTGGCGAATAGATTACAGTGGATTGGCAAAATTAAAAATGTTTAAAAAGAAATTTTCTACAATTACTTTAAAACACGCTTACATTTCAAAGTACAGTTTAACAAACTACTCTTCTTCGTTACAATACAATGACTTAAGCTCAAAAGACAAAGTAGCAAACATTACCTCTCGACCAGAAGTCAACGAAAATGGAGATTATGTACCCGAGTTTACCGTTACAGAAGTAACTATCAAAGAAAATTTTAAGCCACTAATTGGTATAAATATCCGTACACGAAAAAAAATGAGTTTTAAAGTTGATTATAATAAAACAAGAAATTTAGCCTTAAGTATGGCAAATGCACAAATAACCGAATTAAACAGTAGTGCATTAGTTATCGGTATAGGTTATACGACAAAGAAAAACTCCAAATGGGGAAAGAAAAATGATAAGACAGACCGTATATTGCCCAACGAATTAACCTTAAAAATAGACGTATCGGTGAAAAACACAAAAACAACACAACGTTCATTAGATGGGGTGAACACTGTAACGGCAGGTAATTGGAACTTTCAATTAAGACCAAACATTAGCTATAAAATAAACAAAAGAGCCACGCTCCAATTCTATTTTGAGCGAACAGTCAATCAACCACATATATCAAGTTCATTTAAACGAAACACAACAGCAGCAGGTGCTCGTGTAAGGTTTAATCTGAAATAGGAAGTAAAAAGCATGCGTAAATAAATAGAAGTGATTAGCTTTGTCAAAACATAGATTGTAAAATATAATTGGCTTAACTATTGATAGTAGTTAAGTAATCATAAAAATAACGAGGTAAAAGACCTCATCTAAAAGAATAAAATGAATTTCCCAGAAGAATTAAAATACACAAAAGACCACGAATGGGTCAAAATAGAAGGTGATATTGCGACAGTAGGCGTAACCGAATTTGCTCAAAGCGAATTAGGAGATATCGTATATGTAGAGATCGATACCGTAGGTGAAACATTAGATAAAGATGCTGTTTTTGGTACAATAGAAGCCGTGAAAACAGTCAGCGATTTATTTTCTCCAGTAACAGGCGAGGTCTTAGAGTTTAACGAAGACATCGAAGACGCACCCGAAATGGTCAACGAAGACCCTTACGGAGAAGGTTGGTTGGTGAAAATAAAAATTGATAATACCGGCGAAGTCGCTGAGCTGTTAGACGCCGCAGGGTATAAAGCCGAAATCGGTAAATAATTAACTGCTCAGTAAGGGAGGTTTCTTTTGAAATTGTCTTTATTAAAACTATAAACAGCTGTTTAGTAAACATACCCATGTTTTTTAAATATAATATTTTCACCCTTCTGTGGTTGGTCATTGTTTTCCTCCTTGTTTTGATAACAGGAGAAAACATTGCCAGTATGGAATACCCTCATATTGACAAGGTAGTACACGTTTTACTGTTTAGTGCATTGTCTTTTATGATGAATAGTGGATTTGTAAAGCAAGACAGGTCGATGAAATTACGTTTTAAGGCACCTATTTATGCGGTGTCTTTAGCTGCCTTAGCAGCCTTGTTGATTGAATTGTTACAATGGGCAGTAACGCAAAGACCATTTGATGGGTTTAGTTTTTTAAGTGACCTAGTGGGTTGTATATTAGGGTATTTTCTTTTTATATTGGTTTACCAAATTTTAAAATAAATAGTAATGACAATATTGCTTTATTTCTTGATTATCATCTTACCGATAGCTCTTTTGAGCATAGGTATCAACTATTGGATAAAATACAACGCCCCCAAAGAAGACAAAGACAAGCCGAGAAATAAATTAGTCGCTTATATTTATAATTACAGTGGTATTTTAAAGGCAGTCGGTTTTATCACCGCCCTTTTATTTTGCATTGCTTTGTGGAATTACCGTTACGAATTTAACGTAATCATTGAAGCCGAAAAGCAAAAAGAATTGATAATGGATATCTTCGATTTGACGATAAATACCGAGCAGAAAAAACCACCAAAACCAAAACCTATTCTCACGCCAAAAATAATAGAAACACCAGAAGAAGAGCTAGAGGATGAACCAGAACCTAAATTTGAGGAAGAACCACAAGACGAACCCGATCCGGTACAAGGCTTAGAAGGTGATGAGGACGGTGAGGATGAAGAAGAGTTTGACGACAAAGAATACAGTGTCGCCGAAGTGCAGCAACTTCCTAAATTTATGGGAGGAGTGGCAGCTTTCTTGAAACGACACTATGTCGTGCCACCTGTAGATAGACGAAAACACATAACAGGAAAGATATACGTCAGTTTTCTTATCGGTAGAGACGGAAGTATCTCGGAAGTGAAGATTTTACGTGGCTTAACACCAGCAATGGACAAAGAAGCTATTCGAGTAATTAAAAGTATGCCCAAATGGGATCCTGCTTACAATGCAGGAGTACCCGTAAAAGTACGAATGAACCAACCAATAAACATCGTTTACTAATGATAAAACATATTGTATCGTGGAAACTTCGAGACGAAGACAAAGCGAAAAATGCCGCAAAAATAAAGATTGTATTAGAGAGTTTAAAAGCCCAAATACCTCAATGTGTAGAACTCGAAGTTGGCGTTGATTTCAACCAAAGTAACGCTGCCCATGACGTGGTATTGTATTCAACCTTTGAAACAAAAGCCGATTTAGACGTTTACCAAAACCATCCTCGCCACTTAGAAGCTGTTGAGTTTGTCAAATCAGTAGTCAAGCACCGTATTGTCGTAGATTACGAAGTATAAATAGAAGGAGCTTCCCCTTTGTTACCAAAGGTTTGTTCATCTTTATTTACAATATTATCGATAGAGAGTGAGTTAGCCGACAAAAAGTCAGAAAGGGTCGGGCTTTCACCTATATCTTTTTAGGTTAGAAAAAAACCTAAAAAGGATACCGGCTCTATCCCTAAGCCGTCACAAAAGGCAACGACCAATTGTAAGTAAAAGCAAATAAAGATAGTAAGTCAGACCTGGGATCAAATCAATTTTCTGGTTTTTTTCATTTTAAGCAAATATTTTAGCTACTCTAAACAGGAAGAATTCAATATCTCTAACACCTCTAAATGCTCTTCTGAAATCTTTGATTTTAGCATTGAAAGATTCTGCCGAAGCGTTTGTACTACGCCTTTCAAAATAATTTAATATTGGTTCATAATGCTTATGAAACGTTTTTTTTTTATCGTCTTGAAAGCTGATAGGTTACTTCGCTCAATTTTATTAAACCATTGTGCCATTTTAGTATAAGCGACTCCTTTTAAGATTGTATTTTCGTAAATAGACATTAATTCCATTGCTATTTTATAGGCTTTCTCTATTTTAGGGTATTCTTTAAATAAAAGATTTGCTCTAATTCGCTGTGAAATTGTCCATTTAGACGAGATTTTGAATAACAAGTACCTACTTATTGCTAACAACTGTCTTTTTGAGTCACCATTTTCATATTGAAAGGTGTTATCTGCTTTATTCTCTTCAACTAATAACCACCTTCTTTTCTTAACGTGAAGTGTCACCAACTTATCTCTAAGAGGAAAATCTTGAATCTCTATTTCTTCTGTGAAACCATTCGTTCGTATTGTTTGGTTTGAGTAGCCTTCGGGTGGAGTTTTTCTTTCTTCAAGGTAAATACGTAAATGAATCCCTTCTTTTTTTAAATCAATAAGCTCGAAGTTTTTCAATAGGTCTTCTGGTAGTAATAACTCCACTAATTCTTTGTAAATATCCATACTACAAAATTAGTGATTTTTTAGAAAGACCCCAGTATTTGTCTTGACCCGTTTGATGGCTTAGGGGCATAGGCTGTAGAACGAACAAAAGATACAGCCGACGACCCGACCCGCTCTTGCTTTTATCGATTACCTCTCTCTCTATCGATAAAGTGGACGATGAAATACTAACAAGTCAGTTCTGCGAAAAGGGGAAGCTCCAATTGAAATAGAAAGGGCTATGGTTGAATAGTTGTTTTGAGATATTTTTTATTAGCCTACTGTATTGGTGGTAAGACATAAAAAAAGGTTGAATTTCAAAGAAATTCAACCTTAGGGTGGAAGATGGGGCTCGAACCCACGACCCTCGGTACCACAAACCAATACTCTAACCAACTGAGCTACATCCACCGTATTATGATGCAAAGGTGACCTTTTATTTTCACTTTTCAAACTATCGGTTTGAAAAACTTTAAAGGTTTTAACTTCTTTTTTATTAACTAATTGAAAACTAGTCTTTATTTATCTAGTTTTCTTATCACTTTACCTGGTACACCTACGACCAACGAGTAATCCGGGAGGTTTTCGGTAATTACAGCGCCTGCTCCAATGACACACCATTTGCCAACGGTAACATTGGGGATAACTGTTGCACCAGCTCCAATATGCACTCCTTCGCCAATAATAACATTGTCACAGATCGTTACATTGGGAGATATATGTGAAAAAGACCCAATACTGACATCGTGATCAACAACACACGAAGTGTTTAAAATACAATGTTTTCCTATTTTTGTTCCTGACTGCACAATAGCCCCGTGAATAATCACCGTACCTTCTCCAATCTTAGAATAGTCTGAAATAAGTACTGAGGGATGAATAACTTTTCCGAACGAATGTTTGATTTTTGTGACTAACCGTTTACGTGTTCTGTTGTCCTCAATAGTGATTACGAGGTTTTCTGTCGGGCAAAGCCCCTCCTCGTATTCGCCTAAGACATCGTATCCGTTGAGAGAAACCAAGTCTGAGCGTTCGTCAAAAATGCCAAAAATACCTTCTTCTAATGCTAATAAACTGTCAATGACAACTTTTGTGTGCCCACCTACTCCGTAAAGTACCATTTTAATTTTCTTTATATTTGTTACAAAAGTAAACCTAAAAACGTATTTTTACCCTCGTATTTGTAATAAAATTTCCTGACAAATGATAAGTTTTCCAAACACCAAGATTAATATAGGACTTTCTATTGTTTCTAAGCGAATAGATGGGTTTCATAACTTGGAATCAATTTTTTATCCTATCAATTGGTGTGATGTTTTAGAAATTATTCCTGCCGTAAAAACATCTTTCACTTTTTCGGGAATAACTATACCTGGCGACCCTCAAAAAAATCTTTGTTTACAGGCTTATGAATTATTAAGAAAAGAATATGATTTACCACCTGTCGCTATTCATCTCAAAAAACTCGTGCCAATTGGTGCAGGATTGGGAGGCGGTTCGGCAGATGCTTCTTATACCTTAAAAATGTTAAATGAATTGTTTGACCTTCAATTAACAACTCCGCAATTACAACAAAAAGCAAGACTATTGGGGAGTGATTGTGCTTTTTTTATTGAAAACAAACCTGTCTTAGCGACAGAGAAAGGGGACGTTTTCACTCCATCGGTGTTGAGTTTGAAGGGTTATTACCTTTTATTAGTTAATCCGAATATTCATATTTCGACACAAGAAGCGTATAATGGTATTTTGCCTAAAATAGCGACTACAGATTATGTCAATATTACAAATAAAACATGGTTACAAGCAGATTTAAAAAATGATTTTGAAGAGGCTATTTTCATTAATTACCCTCAGATAAAGGCTTTAAAAGAGGAATTATACACGAAAGGAGCTATTTATTCGGCAATGACAGGTAGTGGCTCGACTGTTTTTGGTATATTTAAAGACAAGCCAATATTTAGCTATCCCAAAAGTTATTCTGTTTATTTAGAAAAACTTTAATCGATATAAGTTAACTTACAGCTTACTTTTTACGTTTGTTTTATTTTAAGACAGTATATTTTATGCATACATATATCAAATCAATTACTTTAGCTCTTGTTTTAGCGACATCTTCTGCTTGTTCAGATACGAAAAAAGAACTTGACAATGAGGTAGAAAACACCGAACATTCAGTGATAGCACCTGCTGAAAAGGTAATCGAAAACGAAGTGGTTTCGGTAAACGACTTTAATAAACAATATCCTTTTTTCTCCTCTCTTATCAAAGACCACGTCGAATGGGAAACTATTTCACAAGAAAATGAAGGTGATAAATTATTACAATTTAGAGCATCGACTATTTTTGTGATTAATGACATGATTATCAAAAGCACGGTGGTAGATGATGACGTAAATATCAACCACGGTATCCATACAGGGATGACAAGAGCCGAATTCGAAAAACATTTCACAAATTTAAAACCCAACGCTATTCCTACGGAAAACCATCCTATAGTGAGAGTAAGTACAGACGAAATTTCTTTTTCTTGTTGTACAGAAGATACACAGTACTGGAAGTTTAAGTTTATCAGTGATACACTTTACGAAGTGGATTACTACCAATACTACGATTAACAACTTCGTTATTTTTTAAATAATGAACCTTTTTATTGATAGAGACAACGTATTTCAACTTATTGATACGATTGTTGAACTTGAATTAAATTTCAGGTACGAATATGACAAACACCGTATAGTGGTTTTAGATGAGTTGGATAATGAACAACTCTTTTTACGACTACCCATTGATCTAGTGGTTTCTGATGAATTACTTTATGATGACCTCGAAGAGGTTAATTATGTGGTGTTACTTATTCAGTCAGGAAGTTGTGCTTTAGGTTATTTTGAGGAAGATGAAACCATCGACCACAAAGTATTTAAGTCGTATATGGTGCGAAAAAAACAAGGGAAAAGTCAAATCAGCTATTTGAATTCGAAAGGTAAGTCTCGTGCAGGTTCTCGTGTGCGGTTAGCGAATACAATTCGGTTTTTCGAGAATATCAATGAACGTTTGCAAGAATATTTTGAAGAGTATGAAATCAATAGAGTAGCAATAAGTTGTTCAAAAACATGGAAGCGTGCTACCGTATGTTTTTAGCTCAAAAACAGCTTGTCCGTTTGATAAAAAAGATAAGCGGTTATTTAAAATACCCAAACATGTTCATACACCGAGTTATGAAATATTGATAAATACGAAAAACTTTTTACTTAAAGGAGAGCTAATTTGGGAAGAAGAGTTTGAAGCTATCAAACAGCAGATTTTCGGGTAATTTAGATGTTGTTTTTTTTAGCTTTAAACTTACCTTCCGTTATTTTTTTTGTACTGCTATCGAAGACACTTACTCCTTCAAAAGAAAAAGTGCCTTCAACATAGTTGTCGTTATCCTTGGTTACAGTCATCGTTCCTGTACCTGTTTCTTGAACTGATGTCCAATACAAAACGTTAGGCTTAAGAACGTTATATGAAATGACGTTAATGTTTTTTGAATCATTACCGAATTGGTAAGTACCT
Source organism: Cytophagales bacterium (assembly GCA_965224495.1). Classification (GTDB taxonomy): domain Bacteria; phylum Bacteroidota; class Bacteroidia; order Cytophagales; family JAAEPT01; genus CBDCZI01. The sequence goes on from CBDCZI010000022.1 coordinate 39,892, forward strand.
TCCTTCGTGTAGCCTTTGTAAAGTGTTATCTTAATGAAATTTCCGTATGCATCCGTAGCAGTCATTCCAAAAATAATTTGCTGTCCAATTTTTGTTGTTACAATTGATGATACTGATGTAAATGAGTTACCATCTATTTTTGCAGTAGTCGAATAATCGTTCGTTTCTGTAGGCGTAGGGTTTTCGTCCTTATCTCCCTTGTCTTTATTGCAAGCGATAATCAACAGAAGTAAAAAGGCGAATGTTATTTTGATTACTGGCTTCATGTTCTTATGTTTTAAATTAGGTGGTTCTTGTTTTACGCTTTAAAGCGTGTTTTTGTTTAAAAAGTCATCAGTCTATTCTGTAAAACTTGTATTCGGCATAAAACTTGACAAACTTGCATTAAAATTACAAAACCAAAAATAATGAAACAGTTCTTTTTTCTCTCTTTATTAACGTTAGCTTCTTTTTTTTCGTCAGCTCAATTGATGCGTTGCGATAAAACACAGGTTTTTGACGGTCAAAATGAATTTGTTATTCATGCAATTTTAATTAACGATGAGGTGTTGACACGTGTCGATACGCCAAAGTTACCGAAAGAGAAAGTGTATGAAGAAATAAAGGGATTAGGGTTTAATACCGTTAAGATTTTGTTGAATTACAAAGATTTTGAGATTGGTAAATACATTCCAACTTACAAACCCGAAAGTTGGGTTTGGCTAAATAAACATATTGAATTAGCGAAGAAACACGATTTAAAAGTAATTCTTACCTTGTACGTGGCGCCAGGTGGTCATCAATTGAAAGAAACTAATGACGAACTTTGGTTAAACTCGGGTCATCAGAATAGGCTTAAAAATTTATGGTCAAAAATAGCTGTTCACTATAAGAATGAAGCAACAATCATCGGGTATGATTTGTTAGATAGTCCGTCACCAAAATACTCGATTGGTCAATGGAAGCAGTTGGCAAAAAGCGTAGTGACCTCTTTACGAAAAGCTGGTGATGAGCATATTGTGTTTTTGCAAAATGCAAATTTTAAAAACAGCACGACAGGTTTACAAAAAAAGGAAGAACTGAATTTTATTTTCTTGAAAGATATTAAAAATATCGTTTATGATTTTCATTATTATGGAGGTAAGGCGTTTTCGTGGCAACGAATTAAAGGCTTGCAATATAATAATGACAACGAAGTGTATCCAGACCTTGATAAAGCAGTGTATCCAAATGATTTGGAGGTGTTTAAAATAACAGAAGACAATACAAGAATAGGGGTCGGGACAAGTAATTTATCTTACAGAGAGGGGAAGAAGTATTTGATAAATGATAGCTCTATTGTTTCTGTGCTGCCGGTGATTTATTCGGATAAACTGATGCCAGGTTTTGCTTTTTATAACAATATCGTTATTCAAGAATTTTCACCAACAGGTCATTTTATTCGTGATATGAAAATCATTGACCCAAACAAAATAGAAGGATGGGAAATAGAGACCAAAGACCAACATGCAAAATTTAAGTTAATAGAAGATTATGGAGCGACGTTAATTTCTGTGATACGGATAGGTAGAGTGGAAACACCAACAAGAGTTTATAATGAAAATTTACGTTTTGTGCCTAAATTTGGGTTTTATTATTCAATAGGAGCACAAACGATAACCAAAAGTGTCAATTTTGAAGGGGAAAGTTATTTGCGTTTTGAATTTGAAAAGAGTCCTTCGGGAAAAACGGCAGGAGCAAGAAATAGTGAAGGAACAGAAAAACAATTAAACGAGTTTATTACTTGGTCAAACAAAAATAATGTACCAATAATCATGGGTGAGTACGGAACCTCTAATTATTCCTTTAAAAGAAATAGGGGTGGAGATAGGTATTTGAATGATATGAAAGTTCTTATTGAAAAGCACAAACTCAACGCTTGTTTTAATTCGTTTGATAGTGAATACTTTGGTCTTTATAAGAAAGACAAAAAAGGAAATTATGTACCTAAAAAAGCTCAAATAGCTGTTTGGGCTAAATAAGAGCTATTTGTTTCTATTAAACAGAAGAACTAAACATTTGTACTTCGGGGTCTTTGGCAAACATATGGTGGTCAAATGCCATACAGATATTTCTCACGAAAGTTTTTCCTGTATCCGAAAGTAAAATTCCTTGCTCAAAAACACCAAGCAAACCATCCTCTTCAAATTCTTTGAGACGAGGTAAAGCCTCTTTTATCACTTCGTCATTGGCTAAATCAAAGGTGGTCTTGTGGTGACAAATCACATTTAATATATGTTCTTTTGCAACTAAATCTCGCTCCGTTAATTGGTAGCCTTTTATTGTTGGGAATTCGCCGTTATTGACTTTCTCTAAGTAAGGTTTAAGCGATTTTTCATTCTGACTGTATGCCAACCACGCATCACTAATACTTGATGCACCCAATCCTATCAATATTTTATTGGTGTTTGTGGTGTAACCCATAAAGTTTCGGTGCAACTGGTTCTCTTTGTGAGCGATAGCCATTTTATCAGTAGGGAGAGCAAAATGGTCCATTCCAACTTCCACATAACCAGCGTCTAACAATAACTGAAAACCTAAGTCGTACAACGCTCTTTTTTCTTCACCTTTTGGTAAGTCATTTTCGTCGTACAAACGTTGTGCTTTTTTAGTCCACGGCACGTGAGCATAAGCGTAGTAAGCGATTCTGTCGGGACGTAATTTTAAAACTTGCTCAAAATTGTCACGGATAGAAGCTAAGGTTTGAAAAGGTAAACCATAAATCAAATCAAAATTTACTGATTCGTAGTTTAATTCTCTTGCCCAATCATCTAATAATTTCACTTCTTCAAAAGGTTGAATACGGCTAATAGCCTCTTGTACTTTTGGGTCAAAATCTTGCACACCGATACTGATACGGTTAAAACCTAAGTTTTTTAACGTTTCTAATTGTTCAAAAGAAGTGTAGCTTGGGTGTACTTCAATGCTTAATTCGGCATCTTCAGCCAACTGATGACGAGAAAGAATACCGTCAATTAATACCTTTAGATTCTTAGCTGAAAAAAAGGTAGGTGTACCTCCTCCCAAATGAATTTCGTTGATAGTGATGTTGTCATCTAACAACGTTTCATAAAGTTTCCATTCCTTCAAAATCCCAGCGATATAAGGGTCTTCAACTTCGTGTTTGGTGGTGATAAATTTATGACAACCACAATATGTACACAAATGTTCGCAATAAGGCAAGTGTAAATACAGACTAACTCCTTCTTTACCGTGTTTTTTATAAGCCTTGACTAAGTCCGATTGCCACGTTGTTGCAGGGTAATCCTCTTTCCAAAAAGGAATGGTTGGGAAACTGGTGTAACGAGGTGTTTGTACGTTGTATTTGTTGTATAAATAATCTTCCATAAGACAATGAAAAGAAGGTGAGTAGTATTTGTTACAAAAATAAGTAAACTGTTGTAGCAAAAACTGAGGTTCTCTTTTTCCTAACGTGACAAAAGTCAGTTTTTATAGCTATTTTTGAGGTTAAATTTGTAGAAAGTCAGTTTTTAATGAAAGATACGTGCTACCATTGTGGTGATGAATGTGCCTCAGACCAACTCGAATTTGATGAAAAACAGTTTTGTTGTTCGGGGTGTAAGACGGTATATGAGGTTTTAAAAGACAATGACTTATGTACCTATTACGACCTTGAATCTTCGCCTGGTATTTCGTTGAAAACAAAGGTAGAAGACCAAACAAAATTTGCGTATTTGGATGAGGTGAGCATACAGGATAAACTCATTGACTACAAAGATGAGGAACAGATGTGTGTTACTTTTTATTTGCCTCAGGTACATTGCAAATCGTGTATTTGGTTGTTAGAAAAGCTCTATTTACTCGAAGAGGCAGTGTTGGAATCTCGTGTTGATTTTGTGAAAAAAGAAATCTTTTTGGCGTTTGATTACCGTGAAAAATCGTTGCGAGAAATAGTGCAATTATTGACGACTTTGGGCTACGAACCATTAATTCGTCTTTCTGATAGTGAAGGGAAAAACCGCAGGAAATGGGATAAAGCGTTAATGATACGTTTGGGTATTAGTGGCTTTTGTTTTGGGAATATTATGTTGTTGAGTTTGCCCGAATATTTACCAGGAGCATTTTCTTTGGGGACTAATTTCTCTTATTTGTTTAGTGTATTGAGTTTTGTTTTTGCTATTCCTTTGGTGATTATTGGAGCAAAAGATTATTTGATTTCGGCTTACCAAGGAATCAAACGGAAATTTATTAATATCGACGTACCTATTTCTATCGGGATATTGACCTTGTTTTTTTCAAGTACGGTAGATGTTTTTGTGTTTGAAAAAATGGGTTATTTCGATAGCTTGGCAGGTCTGATATTCTTTTTATTATTAGGTAAAGTTTTTCAGCAACAAACGTATTACCAATTTTCATTTGACAGAGATTACAAATCGTATTTCCCGATTGCTGTTCGTAAAAAGAAAGGAAACGAAGAGGTTTCTATCGCTTTAGAGGAAGTGAAAGCAGGAGATATCATTGCATTAAAACACCAAGAGTTAGTTCCTGCAGATGCTGTTTTGTTGTCAGAGTCGGCGGAGTTTGATTACAGTTTTGTGACAGGCGAACAAAAACCTGTTTTAGTACAAAAGGGTAATAAAATTTACGCAGGAGGGAAAAATATCGGTGGTAATATAGAAGTAAGTGCGACCAAAGAACCGTCTAAATCGTATTTGACCTCTCTATGGAATAAAGCCGAATTTGAAAAACAAAATAAAAGTGAAACCTTAGAAAATATCAGTGATAAGGTCAGTCGGTATTTTACCTTTATCATTATTTTTATCGCCTTGGGAGCAGGTGTTTATTGGAGTTTTATTGATTGGGAAATCGCCTTAAATAGCTTTACTTCGGTGTTAATTATTGCTTGTCCGTGTGCTTTGGCGTTGTCTATTCCCTTTACTTATGGCAATGCGATGCGTCTTTTAGGGAAACGAAAATATTATTTTAAACACGCAGGAGTCATTGAGGCGTTGAGCCAAATCAAAACGGTTGTCTTCGATAAAACAGGTACGTTGACCGATAATTCGGCTTTTAAAGTCAGTTATGAAGGAACTGTTTTGAGTGAAGAAGAACAACAATATGTTTTTTCTACGGTTTCGTTATCAACTCATCCTTTGAGTGTAGCGGTGTCTGATTATTTAGCGGTAAAAGATAAAATAGAGCCGACACATTTTGAAGAGGTAACAGGTAAAGGAATAATTACAACTTTTGGCAAACAAGAAATAAAATTGGGTTCAGCTATTTTTTTAAATCAACAAATAGATAAAAAAACGGCAGTTTATGTCAGTATTTCAGGTGAGTACAAAGGACGGTTTTTGTTTGATTTTTCGTACAGGAATAATATTGAAGGTTTGGTAAATGACTTACATGCTGATTACGAGTTGGCAGTTTTGACTGGGGATGATGAGGGAGAAAAAGAAAATCTCATCAAATTATTTGGTAAAAAAACAACGTTTTGGTTTAAGCAAACCCCGTTTGATAAATTAGAGAAAATCAAAACATTAGAAAATCAAACTTCTGTTTTGATGGTAGGAGACGGGTTGAATGATGCAGGAGCTTTAAAAGTGGCATCGGTTGGGTTGTCAGTTACACAAGATGTGTCTAATTTTACACCAGCCTCCGATTTGATTGTTTACGCCAACGAATTAGGCAACTTAGCAAAGTTGTTACGATTTTCCAAAAGCTGTGTACAAGTTGTTTATGTCAATTTTGGCATTTCTTTTTTGTACAATATTGTTGGTTTGTTGTTTGCTGTTTCGGGTCAATTATCACCTGTTTTCGCCGCTGTTTTGATGCCTTTGAGTTCGTTAACTGTGGTTGTTTTTTCTGTGTTAACAACAAATATATTGGCTAAAAGAAAATAAAAGCAGTTGATTTAAGAAAGAAGTAATAGATAGATAGGTTCTAAATAGTAGAAGCGAGACACAAACTGATATAAGTCATTTTTTTCAGGGGGCTAAGTTCGTAATTTTGTGTATTAATAATAGCGAACGATGAATGTTATATTTGTTTTAATAGCGGTAAGTGTGTTAATCGGAGGAGGTTTTTTAGCTGCTTTTTTATGGGCAGTTAAGTCAGGGCAGTATGATGATAAATACACACCGTCAGTTCGTATATTATTTGATGATGAAATTAAGAATAAACCAAAACCAGAATAAAAACACAAATCAAAATACGTAGAATATGGCTGTAGAAAATTTTAGTTATGACAATAAGATTGTCAGAAACTTTGCTTTAGCAACGATTATCTGGGGTATCGTAGGGATGCTTGTCGGTGTAATCATTGCTACCCAATTATTCGCTCCTGAAGCAAATATGGGGTCACAATACTTGACTTTTGGTCGTCTTCGTCCTTTGCATACCAATGCGATTATCTTTGCATTTGTTGGGAATGCGATGTTTATGGGTATTTATTACTCTTTACAACGTCTGACTAAAGCGAGAATGTTTAGTGATATATTAAGTTCTATTCACTTTTGGGGTTGGCAATTAATTATTGTTGCTGCTGCTATCACTTTACCGATGGGGTTTACTTCATCAAAAGAATACGCAGAATTAGAATGGCCTATTGATATCGCAATTACGCTGATTTGGGTAGTTTTTGGTATCAATATGATTGGTACTTTGATTAAAAGAAGAGAGCGTCATATGTATGTAGCTATTTGGTTTTATTTAGCTACGTTTATAACTATCGCATTACTTCACGTAGTGAATTCATTTGCTTTACCTGTTACGTTTATGCATAGTTACTCTTGGTATGCAGGGGTACAAGATGCTTTGGTGCAATGGTGGTATGGACACAATGCAGTAGCATTTTTCTTAACAACGCCTTATTTAGGGTTGATGTATTACTTCTTACCTAAAGCGGTAAATCGACCTGTTTATTCTTACCGATTATCTATCATTCACTTCTGGTCGTTGATTTTTATTTATATCTGGGCTGGTCCGCATCACTTACTTTATACTTCGTTACCCCAATGGGCACAATCTTTAGGAGTTGTAATGAGTATTATGTTGATTGCACCGTCTTGGGGTGGTATGATTAACGGTTTATTGACGCTTCGTGGTGCTTGGGATAAAGTAGCAAGAGAGCCGATATTGAAATTTATGGTGGTTGCGATTACTGGTTACGGTATGGCAACTTTAGAAGGTCCTTTGTTGTCATTGAAAAACTTAAACTCAATCGCTCACTTTACGGATTGGATTGTTGCTCACGTACACGTGGGTACATTAGCTTGGAATGGGTTTATGACATTTGCTGTCTTGTATTGGATAATTCCAAAAATATACAAAACGAAGCTTTACTCTGTAAAATTAGCTAATGTTCACTTTTGGATAGGTACGTTAGGTATCTTACTTTATGTAATTCCAATGTATTGGTCAGGGTTTGCTCAAGGGTCAATGTGGAAACAATTTAACGAAACAGGACAATTAGTTTATGGTAACTTCTTAGATATTACCTTACAATTGTTACCAATGCATATGTTAAGAGCATTTGGAGGGTTGATTTACTTGACAGGAGCTTGTATTATGGCTTATAACTTGTTCAAAACAATGCGTCAAGGTTCGTTGGAAGCAAATGAAGCAGCTTCTGCACCAGCGTTAGAGAAAATAACAGGAAAAGTAAAAGGGCATCACTGGCATTCGGTAATCGAGAGAAAGCCGATGAGAATGGTTATTTTCGCTTTTATTGCCGTAGCCATTGGAGGGGCAATAGAAATGATACCTACATTTCTTGTTAAATCAAATGTGCCTACAATAGCTAGTGTGAAACCTTTAACTCCATTAGAGTTACAAGGGCGTGATTTGTACATTAGAGAAGGTTGTGTTGGTTGTCACTCGCAGATGGTTCGCCCGTTCCGTGATGAAACAATGAGGTACAAGGGGGAGTATTCTAAAGCAGGAGAGTTTGTTTATGACCACCCGTTCTTATGGGGTTCAAAACGTACTGGTCCAGATTTGGCTAGAGAAGGAGGACAGAAAAACAATGAGTGGCATTACAAACACTTAGATAATCCTGTTTATACTTCAGATAAATCGATTATGCCTCGTTATTCTTGGTTGTTAGATCAAGATTTAGATAACTCTTCGTTACAGGGTAAAATCAATGCGTTGAGAACGCTTGGTGTACCTTACCAAGAAGGTTACGAGACAATTGCTTTAGCTGATTTACAAGCACAGGCAAAAGTTATTGCTGATGATATCAGATCAGGTCAAGATAAAATTGATGCAGATCCTAAGAAAGAAATCATTGCTGTAATCGCTTACTTGCAACGTTTAGGTACAGATATCAAAACAGACAAATAAATTATGTATAAGGAGGTCTTACAATCAATAGATGGAGTAGAGATATTCCCGATTATATCAATCGTTATCTTAGGAACTTTTTTTCTTGGTGTGTTAGCTTATGCTTTCACGATGAAAAAAAGTAAAGTAAGTGAGATGGATAGTCTTCCTTTTAATGACGAAAAAGACAACGACTAAATACTTTTGATATGAAACGAACTTTAATAAGTCTCTCAGCATTGCTGGGAGCACATTTATTAGCCGCTCAAGGAACAACAGATGGCTCTATTTTGGGGCTGCCTTTTAATACAGCCTTGATAGTTGGCTTGATTCTTTTATTTATTTTTGTTATTGTCATTGCATTAATCGCAGTGATGGTTGATTTAGGTAGATATACAAGAAAGAAATATATTGCTGACGAAGAAACTGAAATTCCTTGGATTATCAATATCTTCGGTATATTTGACGGCGACACCTCTACCTTTACAGGGCAAGATGCTGATATCTTATTAGAAGACCACGATTATGATGGCATTACAGAGTATGACAATGACCTACCGCCTTGGTGGAAATGGTTATTTTACCTTACAATTGTATTTGCAGCTGTTTATTGGGTTAATTATGAAATGTATAATTTCTGGGGTCCAGTATCACAAGAAGCTGAATATGCAGAAAGTGTAGAAGAAGCAAACCTACTTTACGCTAATGTAGATTTAGATTATGAAGCAGCATCTAAAGATGAAGCGGTAATTGCACAAGGAAAAGAAATCTTTACGACGAACTGTAAAGTGTGTCACGGAGAATTTGGAGAAGGAGGAATTGGAGCGAACTTAACAGATAAGAGTTGGATTTATGGTGGTAATGTAAACAAAGTTTACAACACAATTAAATACGGTGGTAAACCTGGTTCAGGAATGCAAGCTTGGGAGTCGGATTTTAACAACGAACAAGTATATTCTTTAGCAAGTTATATCAAAAGCTTACCTTTCCATAAAGGAAAAGCTGCTCAAGGAGAAAAAGAATAAAATAGTTGGTTAATGTTTACTATTTATAAAACACCTTTTCTTGTTTGTAGAAAAGGTGTTTTTTTGGTAAATGTATAATCGACTTTGATTAAACAGTATACTAAACCATTACACCAAGAGAAGATACACTTAAAAAGAATAAAATTTCTAATTCAATAACAAATGGCAGTTCATAACAAAGACAAATTCAGAGAGAGTATATCGACGATTGGAGATGATGGGGAGAGAGCATTGGTGTTCCCGAAAAAACCGAAAGGAAAGCTAACGAATTGGAGAAAGATTGTCGCTTATAGTTTTGTTGTTTTATTGGTTATAATACCGTTTATTAAATTAAATGGGTTGCCTTTGGTTATGATGAATGTTGTCGAACGAAAATTCATCATTTTAGGGTCTATTTTTTGGCCTCAAGATTTTATTATTTTTGCGGTAGGGTTTATTGTCTCTATTGTGTTTTTGGTACTATTTACCGTCATCTATGGAAGGATTTTTTGTGGGTGGATGTGTCCACAAACCATTTTTATGGAGTTTGTTTTCCGACCTATTGAGTATTGGATAGAAGGAGATTATACCAAACAAAAGAAACTGAACCGTATGGAATGGAATACGGAGAAGATTACAAAAAAAACCATTAAGCATATTATCTTTTTCGCGATAGCGTTCTTGACAGCCAATCTAATGTTATCTTATGTTATAGGTGTTGACGCATTATATAAAATTATCACCGATCCTATTGGAGCACACAAGTTAGGACTGTTTATTATGTTTATTTTAGCAGGTGTACTGTATTGGATTTTCGCTTTTTTCAGAGAGCAAGTGTGCATTATCGCTTGCCCTTACGGGAGATTGCAAGGTGCGTTTTTGGATAAAGACAGTGTGGTTGTAGCGTATGATCACGTGAGAGGAGAACAACGTGGACCACTAAGAAAAAAAGAAGAACGTACCATTGGAGATTGTATTGACTGTAAACAATGTGTACACGTTTGCCCTACGGGAATTGATATTCGTAACGGAACGCAGTTAGAGTGTGTCAATTGTACAGCTTGTATCGATGAATGCGACAGTATAATGGATATGATAGGGAAACCTCGTAACCTGATTGGTTATTTCTCTGAAAACAACATTGAAAACAAAACGAAATTTAAGTTTACCTCTCGTATAATTGCTTATTCTGCGGTGTTACTGTTGTTAGTTGGTGGTTTGGTCACGTTGTTAGCATCTCGAAAAGTGGTTGATGTTGATGTTTTACGTGTCAAAGGGCGATCGTATGACGTAACGGAAGACGGAAAATATGTCAATTTATTTGAGTTCAAAATCACCAATAAATCAGTGGAGGAGATACCTGTAATGTTGAAATTAGAGAATAAAAAAGGAACTGTAAAGCTAATAGGTAAAGAAATCATCGTGAAGAAGTTTGGGATGAATAAGGCGACAATTATTGTCACCTTACCAGCAGAGGAATTAGAAGGTATCAATACCGAGTTGATATTTGGACTTTACGGTAAAGACGGCGAGAAAATATTAGAAGATAAATCAAATTTTTTAGGACCATACAGTTTAAGAAGAAAAAGATGAAACAAGGAAAATTAATACCCTATATTATAATTGGAGGCTTTATTGCATTTGCCTCTTTTATTGGCTCTTTTGTTTATAAAGCGATGAAGAAACCTGTTAATTTGGTAAAAAAAGATTACTATGAAAATGGTATTCAATACGAGCAACAAATCAAAAAAATCGAACGTTCGAAAAAATACAAAAACGATTTTAAGATAGCTATCAACGGAAAACAACTTGAAATTGATGTACCGAAAGATTTGATAGGTTTCCAAAGTGAAGTGCATTTGTTTCGTCCGTCGGATAAATCACTAGATCAAAAAATAGCGTTAAGGTTAGATGCTTCGAAAATGAAAATTAACATTTCGGGTATCAAAACAGGTTTTTGGGATGTGAAAATAAATCTTGAAAAAGGAGATCTGACTTACTATTTTGAACAACAGATAGAAAAAAAGTAAATATAAATGTGGTGGACAGCAATCATATTGGGCTTGGGAGGAAGTTTCCATTGCGCAGGGATGTGTGGTCCTTTATTGTTAGCCGTACCTTCAAAAGGAAGCCGAGGACGGTTTATTCTTAAAAAGTCAGTTTATAATTTAGGGCGAATAACCACCTATGCTTTGTTAGGTGTGTTGGTCGGTTTTTTTGGTGAAGGGTTAGATTTGGCTGGTTTTCAGCGTTACGCCTCGTTGATTAGTGGTGTACTTTTGTTACTCGCTTTTTTCATAGGTATCAAAAAGTCTTCGAGTGGAGCTGTTTACGGTTTTATCAAAAAAGGATTAGGTAAAGCGATACAGCAAAACGGACTCAAATCACACTATGTTTTTGGTTTCCTTAATGGTTTTTTACCTTGTGGATTAACTGTGTTTGCACTTATAGCGGCACTCTCTCAGTTTACATTGACAGATACTGTATTGTATATGGTGCTTTTTGGTTTAGGCACAGTGCCCATGATGACTATTTTACCTTTGTTTGGAGGCGAACTAATCAAGCGAGTGAAAACAACGTTTAATTATAAAATTGCCGTTTTATTGGTGGCTGGTTTGTTGATTATTCGAGGATTGAATTTAGGGATTCCGTACCTAAGTCCTGCGGTGCATAACATGGAAGCAGAAGTAGAAGATGTTACAGCTAAAGGGTGTCAGTAAAGGGTGTCAGTAAAGGGTTTTTTAAAGAGAGTTTACTCTGAAAATAACGTTTGTAATAGCTGTTACAGTTACTACGCAGTCAAAAATAAGTATTTTATTAAGGCTGATTTTTTTTAGTAGCATTATTGTTGTAGCGATTCTTCCGGTAAAAAAAACGGAAAATAGCGTGAAATAATGAATGGAAAGAAGGTTGGTGGGGTTGGTGAAATTAAGTCTAAGGAATAACTTAAAATCTCTTGTTAGACCACAAGTAATACAAGGTTGGTTGTATTTGTCTTTGTAGTAACAGGTTAAAGAGTTTTCGGCAAAGATTAAGTAGGTTAGCCCCGCTAAAAATAGAAAGACTAACACTACATTAATAATTAAATAATCGTTATTGGTTATTTTGTTCTTCAATTTTTTGCTGCGCTTCAGTACCTAATTTAGCAATACCTTTCATCGCTGCATATTGCGTGTAGGCTATAGTGCAACCTAATAAAGCGGTAATTAAAGCACCGATAATTAGTCCTTTTGAGTGACCGTGTTTTAATGCAATAGCTAAAGCGATGACTGAGATAAACACGGCGACAGCACCAAATATAGGAGCGAATAGACCGAAACAAGGGATAAATGATACTAATAAAGTCACGATACCAATGATTAAACCTGTAATAGCTAAACCTTGTGTAAGTGAACCATATTTTTTTTGATCTTCTTGAGGGAATTCTGTTGTTACTTCTGTTGACATTTTTTTAGTTTTAATTGAATGACAAATATACTTAAAAAAAACTGGTTTTTTTTAAGCGCTTATTTTTTCCAACTGTCTAATCAAAACTCTGAAATCTTTTGGGTATTCGGCTTCAAAATATTGCACGTCTCCTTGTAAATCTTTGTAAGTAATAGAATAGGCATGTAAGGCAAAACGTTTGATGAGAGGTTGTTCTTCTGTACCTTCTTTGAGGTGAAATTTCTTTTTCAATTTTGATAAATAAATTTCTTTACCACCGTACATTAAGTCGCCAACAATAGGCATTTTCATAGAGGCTAAATGTACACGTATTTGGTGCATCCGCCCTGTTTGGGGCTTACAAAGCATCAAGGTATAGCCTTTGTATATGGTGTCTTTTTTGAATAAAGTAGTCGCTGGTTTTCCTTTTTCAAAGTCAATTCTTACCTTCCCTTTAGACATGGCGTGAATTGGTCGCTCGACTTTTATTGGGTCAATATCTTGGATACCTTCGACTACAGCGTGGTACACCTTATCGACAGTGCGATGCTCAAATTGCATAGAAAGGTGACGGTAAGCATCAGGGTTTTTAGCAATAACCATAGCACCCGAAGTCTCTTTATCTAAACGGTGGCAAAGCTGTGGGTCTTCGATATATTCCTGAGCCATTTTTTGGATGGTGATTTCACTCGACCAATCGTGTAGAGAAGAAACGCCTGCGGGTTTGTTGATGACAATGTAATCTTTGTCTTCGTGTACTATAATGTCTTCAAATTTTAATTTTCTCATCCTTTCTGTAGTTCAAACGTGAACACTGTTCCTTTATTTAGTTTACTCGAAACGTTGATTTTGGTACCGTGAGCTTCTATGATATGTTTTACAATCGCAAGACCTAAACCTGTACCGCCCAACTCTCTCGAACGACTTTTTTCGACACGATAAAAGCGTCTGAAAATTTTGTCTAAATGATTGGATGCAATACCAGGCCCGTTATCTCTAATTTGTATTTTAACTTTTTTGTTGACGTCAATCAGTTTTATTTTTATTTTACCTTGGTCGTTGCCGTACTTTATGGCGTTGACAATGATGTTTTTTAATACTTGACTGATTTTATTTCTATCAGCAAAAGTAGTGATATTTTCCTTAAAAGCGTCTATACTAATAGTGCAGTCTTTACTTGCTCTTTTAGGGTCAAGTAAATCGACGACTTCAGTGATGAGTTGATTGATGGAGAAGTTTTCGGGTTCGATATTGATGTAACCTGTTTCCAATTGCGAAATAGTTGATAAATCTTGTGTGAGAATATCGAGTTGATCAAGGTTTTTACCTGCCTTTTCCAGAAAGCGGTTACAAACACTAGGGTCATTGATTGCTCCATCAAGTAAAGTATGTATGAAACCTTGGGCAGAAAATATTGGCGTTTTTAATTCGTGGGATATATCTGCTAAAAAATCTTTCCGAAAGGTTTCTAGCTGTTTTAGTTTAGCTATTTTTTTTTGTTTTTCCTTTACGAAATTTAATACGTCGTTACTCGTGCTTTGTGGTTTAAGGTTGTCTTCGATGGTAGTTTCAAACTTCGTTTTGTTTAAAACTTCTCGGATGCGTTTGAACTCCTGAAAAAACAGTATTTCAAAAGTAAAAAAAGAGAGTAGAAACACTAAAAGGAATTCAACAAAAGTGAAAATGAATACTTGGTTATAGTCTATCTGTGTTGTGAACGGCAGAATAAGTAAACTCAATAACGAAATGATTGAAGCTAGGGAGAAAGCAATAGTTCTGGCGTTGAAAAACATTATTTTGCATCAAATTTATAACCAACCCCTTTTATTGTTTTGATGTAAGACTCACCAATCTTTTCACGAATTTTACGGATATGTACATCGACTGTTCGTGGCGTTACAGCGACATCTTCACCCCATATTTTATTTAATAATTCGTCTCTTGAAAATACTTTGCCTGCTTTTTTTGCGAGGTAATAAAGTACTTCAAATTCTTTTTTTGGTAACACAATGACTCCTTTGTTTTCTGTAGTGACTTGAAACGAAACACGGTCAATAACTAGGTCTTTTATTTTTATTAAGTCGCTGTAATTGTTTTCTACAAGTCTTCGGAAATAGGCTTCCACTCGACTAAGTAAGGCACGAGGTTTTATTGGTTTAACCAAATAGTCATTTGCTCCATTTTGAAAAGCAGCCACCTCTGAATATTCTTCACTTCGTGCTGTTAAGAAAATAATGAAAGTATCTTTGAACTTTTTATTTTCTCTTAACAAACGGCAAGTTTCGATACCATCAATTTCGGGCATCATAATATCCAAAACGATGAGGTCGGGTAAGAAATCCTTGGCAATCTCTAATGCTGTTTCCCCATTTTTAGCAGTTTCAACAAGGTAACCTTCATTTTCAAAATTGTATTTTAGTAATTCTAAAATGTCAGAGTCATCATCTGCGATGAGGATTTTGTGCTTTTTGTTGGTCATTGTGCTATTTGAGTACCTCTTGTAACTTTTGTTCAAGTTGTGCACCCCGCAAGTTTTTAGCGATAAGCACACCGTCTTTACCTATAAGGAAAGAAGCAGGAATACCACTTACTTTGTATTTTTTGGCCGCACGGTTATTCCATTTTTGTAAATCAGAAACGTGGTAAACCCAATCTAAATGATCTTGAGTGATGGCGTTTTTCCAACGGTTAACGTCTCCGTCCAGTGACACACTAAAAACAGTAAAACCTTTCGCTTTGTATTTATTGTAAGCGGCAACTACGACAGGGTTTTCGTGGCGACAAGGTCCACACCAAGAAGCCCAAAAATCTAATAAAACCACTTGCCCTCTCAAATCAGATAATTTGTATGTTTTTCCGTCAGGGGATTTCATTTCAATATCAGGAACAACCGAGCCAACCATAGGAGGGAAGAGACTGATGTAACGGTTAGCTAATTTTGATTGAGGAAACTCTTTGTGGTAAGCTTGTGCATATTGTCCCGAAATGTTTTTATCGATAGGGTAGCTAATAATTAATGCAGCTTCAAAAAGGTTTTCCCTTTGTTGAGAATTTAAAACGGTGTATTTGAATAATTGATTAAGTTCCGTTGTTATGTTTTGTCTATTTAAATTTGTGAATAATTGAAAATACAACTCGACTTTTCGGTAAGTGAAATTTCCGTGTGCTAACTCCTGATTTTCAAATTCGTTTGCGTGAAAATAATTTTCTTTTGTTAGTGTATCATTGATAAATAAAGCACAGATTGATTTAAGTAGCGTATTATTTGTTTTGTTGTGTAAGGTTTTCATCTCCGTTGTTCGGGAAATATTTAGTTGTTTCAAATCACGAACGATGATTTTGTACACACTGTCTTTTTGAGTAGTAGTCAGTCTTCTGTCTATTTGCTTCATACGTTGCCCTAATTGTTTCATGTTTGCATCGTAATTACCCTCACTTTTTCTGAACTCTTGAAATTGAGCATTACTAAGAGACGGCGAGTTGGCAGAAGGTGTTTTGTTCGAATAATCTAAATTTAATTGAGTCGGTGTTTTGTCGTAAAAAACCTCCACTGAGTTTTGTGTACTTAGACCGATGCGATACACTTCGTTTGCATTTCTTTTTATAGGAAAAGAATAATTTGATACGCCATTCGTGGTCTTTATTTTAGAGGAGTCTGCAACAAAGAAATTTGTACCGAGGTAACGGAACAAATAAATATGGGTGACTGGATTATTCCCTTGTTTTATTGAACCATAAATTTTATTCGCAAAAAGAGAGGATGCTTGAAAACTAAGAAGCAGTAAAAGGGTGATTTGTATAATGTTTTTCTTCACAAGAAAGTAGTTAATTAGAACTTACAATTTAATAAGTCGAAAGTAGTAGAACAAGTTTTTTAGCCGAAAAAAAGCCAAAAGCAGTAAGCTAATGGCTTTTTGATGAGGATGTTGTTTTTAAGCTTTGTTCAAATCGTGACGCAGACCAGATACTTTTTTGATATCTACTTCTACCGCTCCGACAAACATTTCTGCTTTTACTTTTAGAGGGATTCTGTTTTTATCATCTGATAACCAGAAGTTAATTGAATCTTCTCCGTCAAATAATTCATTGTCAGGCATGATAGGTCTTAGCTTTATAGCGTTCATTTTCCCTAATTTTGTTCTGATTTTATCTTTCCCTCTGTATTCTACTTGGAAATCATACATTTTATCTTCGAAGAAAGTTTTAACTGAAACCTTGTCTCCCTTATTCATATTGTCAAAATCGATATTTCTCAAATGATAATAGGCACTTACGATATCATAAACCTCGCTTACAATCTTGTATTTTTCGTGTTTTTTAACCTTGTCACGTTTGTTCCAAGTAACTTTAGCTACGTTTTTATTAAATTCTACTTTTTCACGTAAGTAATAGCTCGATTCGATAATCTCTCTTTCGCATTGTACAGGTTGTAAAGTTTTTTTATCGACATACGATTGCCACTCATCCTCTACACGCATAGCAGCTGCGAAAGCACCAGTTGTTCTTCCTTGAATATTCAAATCGTAACAATCTTTACCCTTTACTTTGACCGAGTGGTCTTGTACACGGACAACAGCTTCGCCAGCAGTAATAAAACCGTAATGTAAACGGTAAACTAACTTTTCGCCTGGTAGGTAAGCGTTGTTGATTTTAGCTTGGTTACTCGATTGAAAAGAAGTTAAGAAGATAAATATGCTTGATAATAAGAGTATATGTTTCATAATGTTGGTGTTTAATTCTATTGTAAGGGTCGCAAAAGCTATGCCAAGTTTCAAAAGGGCTTTATGTCTCTCTATTATGTAATATACGAAGAGCAGAATTTAAAAACGTAAAATAAAAGAATAAAATGTAATATGCTATTTTGAACTTTTGACCTTAGCTGTATTAAAAATTAAGTAGAGATGAAATAGGCGAATAAAAGCTTAGGAAAATTGGATATAAAACCTCAATATTGTTAACTTATACTATTGAATAAAACACACGTGTTTGGTATCAATTTTAGAACACGTTTAACCACACATATATGAGCGAGCAAGCAGAAAAACTAAAAGCCCTTCAGGTAACTTTAGATAAATTAGAAAAAACGTACGGGAAGGGAACAATTATGCGTCTTAGTGACGATAGAGTGGTTGATGCACCTTCTGTTTCGACAGGTTCGTTAGGTTTAGATATTGCTTTAGGGATAGGAGGTATTCCAAAAGGAAGAGTTATTGAAATTTACGGTCCAGAATCTTCGGGTAAAACAACACTTTCAATGCATTGTATTGCAGAGGCTCAAAAACAAGGTGGTTTGGCTGCTTTTATTGATGCAGAACACGCTTTTGATAGAGGGTATGCTGAGAAATTAGGGATAGATTGTGATAATCTATTGATTTCTCAACCTGATAATGGAGAACAAGCTTTAGAAATTGCTGATCATTTGATTCGTTCGGGTGCGGTTGATATTTTAGTTATTGATTCGGTGGCGGCATTGACACCAAAAGCAGAACTGGAAGGTGATATGGGAGATAGCCGTATGGGATTACAAGCCCGTTTGATGTCTCAAGCTCTACGTAAAATGACTGGAGCAATCAATAAATCAGGCTGTAGTTGTATTTTTATTAACCAATTGCGTGAGAAAATTGGTGTAATGTTCGGGAACCCAGAAACAACAACAGGTGGTAACGCTTTGAAATTTTATGCTTCAGTTCGTTTAGATATTCGTCGTATTGGACAAATAAAAGAAGGACCAGATAATATTATCGGTAACAGAACACGTGTGAAAGTGGTGAAAAACAAAATGGCACCACCGTTCAAAAAAGTAGAATTTGATATTATGTACGGAGAAGGGATTTCTAAAGTAGGAGAAATTCTTGATTTGGGTGTAGAGTTAGATATTATTGATAAATCGGGTTCTTGGTTTGCTTATTCGGGAAGTAAATTAGGACAGGGACGTGATAGCGTAAAGAAAATAATTAAAGACAATCCAGAATTGATGGAGGAATTGGAAACGAAAATCAGAGCAAAGATTAGCGGCGAAGGTGGAGAAGACAAGGAGGAAGAAAAAACAAAAAAGAAGTAATTTTTAATACCACTAAACTAATTTCTCTCCTTTAAGAGGAAGATAGAACTTAATACTTCCCCTCCTTTTCAAGGAGGGGTTAGGGGTGGTTTCGCTATAAAAACAAAAACACAGATCCCCACCTTTCGAAGAACAGGGAGGCTTATAAACAGACACTTAAAAGACTGAATACAGTATAGTGTAATCTAACCTTGTATTTTGCTTAAAGAAAATTAGAATTAAAATATGGGGATATTGACCCAAAATATTATAAGTACGTCTATTCAACGTTCGTTTCGTTTATTACCAGAGCGTTTTCGGAAGCGTTCTGTCTTGTTGTTTTTAGGAGTTTTATTAAATTCATTTTTAGACATTATTGGTTTGGCTGCAATATTACCCTTGTTGGCTGCTATTTTACAAGAAGGTTTTATTACGAATAACGCCATTGTTTCTACCGTTTATGAAGGTTTGGGGTTTACTTCTACACGATGGTTTATTGTGTTTTTATGTGCTGTTATATTAGTTTTTATTGGGGTAAAAAATATTTTCGGTTTATGGATACAAAAGGTGCAGATTAAATATTCTTGGGATGCTTATGAAAGTCTATCAAATAATGTATTAACTAGTGCTTATAAAAAAGGGTATTTGTTTTTTAGCAATGAAAACTCTAATCATTTATTAAATGACATTTCGGGTGTACCTATGCGATTTGCACAAATGTTAATCATCCAATTGTTTCAGTTTTTAAACGAATTAATCGTCTTGCTTTTGGTGATTGTCTCGTTGTTTTTTTATGATTTTAAAATATTACTGATTTTAGGAATCGTTGTGGTACCTGTGTTTTACTTATTTTATCAATTGAGCAAAAAACGTGTAGGGTATTACCAAAAAAGATTAAATGAGTTAGGTCCTAAAATTTCAAAACCCATTTTTGAAATAGTTTTCGGTTATGTTGATGTTGTGATAGGAGGAGTGTTTCAATCTTTTCGTTCAGACTACCTGAAAGGAGTAAGAGAAAGAAAAGATTTGAATGTACGTATGTTGGTGATACAACAGATACCTAACCGGTTGGTCGAAATATGTGTGATGATAGCGGTTGTGACAATGTTGTTGTATGGTGTGTTTGTACTTGAAACTCCTGCCAAAATAATCACTTTATTGAGCGTGTTTGCTTTGGCAGCGTACCGTGCAATACCTTCAATCAATCGTTTGATGTTAGCTTTGGTTAATGTAAAAGGACAAGAATATTTGTTTCCGTTGCTGGAAAAGTTTTTGCCTTTTGAAAAAAATCAAGAAAAACAAGAACAGGTAGTCTTTAATGAGTCAATTGAATTACAACAGCTTTCTTTTCAGTTTCCTGATGCGAGGCATCACGTAATAGATGACTTTAATTTAAAAATAAAAAAAGGCGAAGTGATTGGTTTGGTCGGTAAGTCTGGCTCAGGTAAGACGACTTTGATGAATATGTTACTTGGCTTTTTGCCACAAACAAGTGGCTCTATTTTGGTTGATGGAAAAGAATTGAACGCAGCTAATTTAGGCTCTTGGCAAAAGAAAATAGGTTATGTCCGTCAAGATGTTTTTATTATAGATGGAACGGTAGCCGAAAACATAGCTTTTGGGGTAGCTAAAGATGAGATTGATTACCAAAAGCTGAATAAAGCGATAACAAAAGCACAGTTAACTGAGGTAATAGAAGAGTTGGGAGGTGTCAAATCAGCGATTGGTGAGCGAGGAGCAAAAATATCAGGAGGACAAAGACAACGTGTAGGGATAGCAAGAGCTTTGTACCACGATGCCGAAATTTTGTTTTTTGATGAAGCAACCTCTGCTTTAGATACGGAAACAGAAACAGAGATTACCGAAGCTATTCGTTCGTTGCAAAACGAAAATTTAACAATGGTAATTATCGCTCACCGTGAAAGTACCTTGAAGTATTGTGATAGAATAATTAAATTGGCTTAGTGGATGATTAACGTAACCAAACCTTTTTTACCACCGATAGAAGAATACCAAAAATATGTCAAAGAAATTTGGGATAGAAATTGGTTAACCAACAATGGACCTCTAGTCAATGATTTTGAGTTGAAATTAAAAGCTTATTTAGGTTTAAAACATTTCTTGTTTGTCAGTAACGGTACAATGGCTTTGCAGTTAGCGATAAAAGCATTGGGCATAAAAGGAGAGGTGATAACTACACCTTTTTCGTATGTAGCGACAACTTCAAGTATTGTTTGGGAAGGGTGTACACCTGTTTTTGTGGATATTGACGAAACAACGTTTAATATCAATCCTAAATTAATAGAAGAAGCGATAACCGATAAAACAACAGCTATTGTAGCAACTCATGTTTACGGAAACCCGTGTGCGATAGACGAGATAGATGCAATTGCGAAAAAGTATAAGTTGAAGGTTATTTACGATGCCTCGCATTGTTTTGGTACACAGTATAAGGGACAATCCGTATTGAACTATGGAGATGTTAGTACCATAAGTTTTCATGCTACAAAGTTATTTCATACAACAGAGGGCGGAGGAGTGATTACTCAAAACTCAGAAACGTTAAGGAAATTAGCTTTGCTAAGAAATTTTGGGCATAATGGACCAGAGGCTTTTGACGGTATTGGCATCAATGGTAAAAACTCGGAATTTCACGGAGCGATGGGGTTGGTCAATCTGAGATATGCAGATCATATTTTAGCGAAGAGGAAATCTGATTATAGTATGTATAATACATGGTTAGATAGCTTGAGATTACAACAACCAATAGTTCATAAAGAGGCTCAATTTAATTACGCTTATTACCCTGTAGTATTTAAAACAGAAACGGATTGTTTGTCTGTGTTTAAGGCGTTGGAGAAAGAAAAGATATTTGCACGAAGGTATTTTTATCCTGTATTATCTCAATTGGATTATGTAGATAAAGTAGAAATGCCTAAAGCAGAAAGTATTGCACAAAGAATTTTATGTTTACCTTTGTATGAGCAACTTTCAGAAGCAGAGATAGATATGATTTGTAGAATAGTTTTAAGAACTTTAAATAATTAATGATGGATGTTCCTTTTTTTATACTAGGCAACCCTCGGTCAGGGACTTCATTGTTTCGTATGATGCTAAATAGTCACGCAGAAGTGACCGTTCCTCCCGAATGTGGATTTGTACAATGGTGGTATAATAAATATAAAAATTGGTCACTTAATGATACCTCATCATCAAAGAGAATAGAGGAGTATGTGACTGATATATTATCATCTAAAAAGATTGAAGATTGGGGGTTGGATAAAGAACAGTTGATTGCTCTAATACAAGAGAAAAAACCGACCAATTACCAAGAGTTATCATTAGTAATATATAGGAGTTATAATAACAACAAAGAAGGGTTGATAGGAGATAAGAATAATTATTTTATCCATCATTTAGATGAAATTAATTTGATATTCCCGAAAGCAAAATACATTCATTTAATCCGTGACGGAAGAGATGTTGCTTGTTCGTATTTAGCTTTGAATAAACTTAAAACAAAGTCTGTATATGTCCCAAAAGTAGCGAATAGTATTACAGATATAGCTAAAGAATGGAGCGAGAATACGGAAGAAATAGAAGCGTTTTTGGAGAATGAAAATAGTTTACTTATTAGGTACGAAGACTTACTAACGAATACTCAAAAGACATTACAGTTGGTCTGTGATTTTTTAGTAATTGAGTTTGATGGTAATATGTTGAATTATTATAAAGAAAAACACCATGACGAACCAGCATCTACAATGGATTGGAAATTGAAAACTTTAGAGAAAGTAGATAGTACAAATTTCAATAAATACAAAAAGTTACTGAGCAAAGGTGAGATTGCGTTGTTTGAAGGAATAGCAAATACACAACTTAAAAAATTTGGGTATGAATACTAATTATGTTGTGAGTGTACGTTTGATGACTTACAATCATGGGAAGTTTATCAAAGAAGCAATGGACGGAATAATGATGCAAAAAACATCGTTTCCTGTTGAAATTGTAGTAGGTGATGATTTTTCTACTGACGATACGCTTGATATAATAAAATCTTATTCAGACACAGAGAATATTCATGTCCGTATTTTGGATAGACCAATAGATGGGGCGTATTTTGTTGATAGACAAAAAAAAGGAAGGCTTTATAATTTTCAAAATATTATAGAAAATTGTACAGGTAAATATATAGCCCTGTTAGATGGCGATGATTATTGGACAGACCCGTTGAAACTACAAAAGCAAGTTGACTTTTTGGAGGGGAATATAAATTGTTCGTTAGTTGGAACGATGAATTCTATTTTGAATGAAAAGAGCGAACTAGAGGATGCGGGGTTTAGGAGTGGTGTTTTTAATCTATCAGATTTAATAACGAAACATCGTTGTCATACCTCTACTTTTTTGTTTAGACGAAAGAAATTGATTATTCCTAATTGGTTTGTTGATACAAAGGCAGGAGACACTTCTTTAATTTGGTTATGCGCCTTAAAAGGAGATATACAAGTATTGCCTGACGTTACCTCTGTTTACAGGGTTCATAACGGAGGTGTTATATCTTCTAAGAGCGAGAAAGAGACACATGCAGTAATATTAGAAAATCTAAATTTTTTAAAGAAATACTTTCCTGATAATTTAGATGAAATAGAATGTAAAATTAAAGCAAGGAAAAGTTATTTTTTATTATGGGATTATAGTTTCTCCGCTCTTTTTAAAAGAAATACACCATGGAAGGCATGGGTCTTTTATTATTATAATAGATTAAAATAGAGAAGATGAAAATTTTATATTTATTTCAAATTGACCCCTTAAAATCAGTAGGTATTTTTAATAAGATTACTTCGAAAATCAGAAGTTTGAATGCATTTTCAGAAACTAAGGCTATAAATTTTTCAGAGGAGTTTCTTGAAGAAAATAGGGAGATTGAAAATGTGGTTTCAAGGAAACCATTTTTAAAAAATTTGGATGATACATTAGATAAATATGCTTCAGCGTATGATTTTGTTGTTATCAGGTACCCAAATGCCTCACGTGAATTAATAAGGGTGTTAAAAAAGAACCCGAAGAAAATCATTTTTGAACATAATACCTTAGAACTAAATGAATTAAGGTTTAACCTACAAGTACTAAGTTTTAAAGATATAGGCTATTTATTGAAAGAGGGTAAAGGCAGGTTGTGGAATGAATACTTGAAGCCGTATCTATTAGAAAGAATGTATGGAGCTAAAGCACTATCTTTAGCAAGAGCAGGTCTTTGCATTAGTAATACCGTAGCGTCTTTTGAGAAAAATAAATATTCAAAATATAAAGCACTAGTTCAAGGTAATGGAATAGACTTATCAGAAATCTCAGTATTGAGTAATGGAATGGATGCGACTAACTTGAGATTGTTATTTATTTCAGGTAGTGCTAATAAATGGCATGGAGTAGATCGTGTTTTGAAAGGAATGCTGACTTATCATGGGCCGAAAGAAATTGTATTACATTTAGTAGGGAGGCTTCACCATACTGTTTTAGAGCTAATAAAAAAAATACCTTCACCTCATAAAGTAATAATTTATGGGGTTGTAGATAGAAATGAAATTGTGAGGATAGCTGAAAAATGTAATTTGGGTATTGGCTCATTAGCTCTACATCGCTTAGGTTTAGTTGAAGGCTCTACATTGAAAGTTAGAGAATACATGGCAATGGGTTTGCCTTTTGTTTTAGGATATGATGATATTGATATACCTAAAATATATAAGTATGCTTTGAATATAAATGCGAATGATGAACCTGTAGATTTTTTATAAAGTAGAAGAATTTCTAAATGAACTTTTGAATAATGGTTTTTCAGCTATTAAGATGAGAGAGGAGTCAGGAATGTATGTCGATCAAGATTTGAAAATGAAAAAGTTTGTAGAATATTTAAAGAGTATTTAGGTTGAAAAAACAAGCAAAAAAAATAGCGTTATTCACTTTGTCGTTTCCTTGCAGGGAGAACAAAAAAAATGTGCAAACGAAAAAAATGATAAATGCTCTTTAATTCTTTAGATTTCGCAGTATTCTTACCGATAGTATTCTTACTTTATTGGTTTGTGTTTAAAAATGAATTAAAGTTACAGAATGCTTTAATTGTAGCTTCGAGTTACTTGTTTTATGGCTGGTGGGATTGGCGATTTCTTTTTCTAATCTTATTTAGTACATTAGTTGATTTTTTTATTGGCGTAGGTTTAGCCAAAGAGTCGAATTTATCGAAAAGAAAGACACTCCTCTGGACGAGTATCTTTGTGAACTTAGGCTTGCTAGGTTTCTTTAAGTACTATAATTTTTTCATAGAAAGTTTTGTAGATACATTTACGTTTTTAGGGTATTCAGTAAATAATAATTCGTTAGATATCATTTTACCTGTTGGTATTAGTTTTTACACTTTTCAAACGTTAAGTTATACAATAGACGTTTATAAAAAGAAATTGGAACCAACAACCGATTTTATTTCATTTACTGCATTTGTAAGTTTTTTCCCTCAATTAGTTGCCGGACCTATTGAAAGAGCAAGTCATTTGTTACCTCAGTTTTATAAGAAAAGAGAATTTGAATACGATAAAGCGGTTGATGGTTTACGTCAAATCCTTTGGGGCCTATTTAAGAAAGTGGTAATAGCTGATAATTGTGCAACATTTGCTAATGAGATTTTTAATAATTCAGCGGACTATTCGGGGAGTAGTTTAGTGTTAGGTGCTGTGTTTTTCACTTTTCAAATTTATGGTGATTTCTCTGGTTACTCTGATATTGCAATAGGAGTGTCTCGTCTTTTTGGTTTTGATTTAATGCAAAACTTTGCCTTTCCTTATTTCTCTAGAGATGTCGCTGAGTTTTGGAGGCGATGGCATATTTCATTATCTACTTGGTTTAGAGATTACCTTTATATTCCTTTAGGAGGGAGTCGAGGAAATGTTTGGTCTAAAATAAGGAATACATTTATAATATTTATAGTGAGTGGTTTTTGGCATGGAGCAAACTGGACTTTTATTGTTTGGGGGGGATTAAACGCACTGTATTTCCTGCCGATGCTACTATTAAAGACAAATAGGATAAATACAACAATTGTAGCTAAAGGGAAGGTATTGCCATCTGTGAAAGAATTTATTCAAGTGTCATTAACTTTTGGGTTGACCGTGTTGACGTGGGTGTTTTTTAGAGCGGACAACCTTAGGCACGCATGGGGTTATTTGTCAGGTGTTTTTTCTAAAACACTATTCTCTATTCCTTATGTAATGGAAGGAGAAGCAAGGATATTACCTAAAAAGATACTAGCTCTTATTTTACTATTTGTAGTTGTGGAGTGGAGAGGTCGAGAAGGGAAATATGCTTTAGAAAATATAGGCTTACAGTGGTTTTACCCTATAAGATGGGCATTTTATTACATTCTCATCTTATTGGTTTTTTTGTTTGTAGGTAAAGAGCAAGCGTTTATTTATTTTCAGTTTTAGCGGATGAAAAAGTTTATTTATAAGACTCTAATTTTCGGAGGGTGGTTGTTCCTTTTTTTTGGTATTAATGGGTTGATGAATTTTTTTAATTATAAAAATGAGTCCATTGATTTAGAGAAAAAGAACGTCTTGATTATGGGGGACTCCCATACAGAAAGGGGATTGAATCCTTCTATCATTCTAAATGCTGTAAATGTTTCTCAATCGTCAGAGCCGTATGTATTAACTTATTGGAAATTGAAGAAAATACTTGCTAACAATACTATTAGCACCTTGTTACTCTCATTTTCGTACCATAATTTATCATCGTTTAATGATAATAAGTTTACCGAATTAAACATAGGAATGGACGAAATGTTCAAAAGAAGCTATCCTATCGAAGAGTTTGATTTAGCAAAGGGATTGAAGGTGGATAAATTAGGCTTTTATAAAGTGTTGTTTAAGCAAACTTGTTTTTATCCCAAAACAACGCATGTTTATTATTTAGGGGCTTATGAAAACAAGGTTTTTACAAATTTGAACAAAGTACAGACCACAATTGGTAGGCATTATTATAATGAAGCGAAAGAATATGATTATTCAGCTATTTCTATAGGTTATTTAGACTCTATAGTTAATCTTTGTATTAGCTGTAATGTGAAACCAGTATTTGTAACTCCGCCAGTTCATCGTTCTTATTATGATAAGGTGCCGACTAAGTTTATTCTTAAATATAGTCAATTGAAAAAAGAGTATATAAAAAGAGGGGTTTTGGTTATTTCAGATGAAGAGGGGAACTACGCCGATTCACTTTTTTATGACGCTGATCATTTAAATACTTATGGTGCTAATAAGTACTCACAAAAGGTATTATCTGTCCTAAATAGAAAAAGTATAGAATATTAAAACAAATATTAGATTGAAAACAAAAACAAAAATAGCGTTGTTTACTTTGTCATTTCCTTACGGGAATAGTGAGAACTTTTTAGAGACTGAAATTAAATATTTAGCAAAATCTTTTGATGAGGTAATAGTATTTCCTTCTTCTTTGGCGAATAATGAGTTAAGGGATGTGCCTTCAAATGTTGAAGTAAACACTCGTCTAGCAGATTTAGAAGTCTCTATTGTTCGTGTGTTTTTTAATCAGTTTCATTGGTTTGTTTCCGTGTATTTTAGTTCTCTATTCTCTAAAGAATGGAAGAGTTATTTAAAATATTTCAAAAGCTTTTTTCATTACCTTGCCTTAGATTTAGTGAAGTTACAGGTACTTGAAAATACCATAAAGAAAGAAAAGCTTCAAGATGCTGTGTTTTATGATTATTGGTTTGTGAATAGCACAATCAGTTTGAGTATTCTAAGAAAGGAAAAGGTGATAAATAAAGTTATTTGTAGAGTACATAGATTTGACTTGTATGATGAGATACAGTTTGAGGGAAAAGTGTCTTTTAGAAACTTTAAGATAAGGAACCTTGATTTTATTTATGCCATAAGTAATGAGGGAAGAAGATATTTGGAAACTAAAATTAAACAAAAGTATTTATGTAAACTTAAAATTAGTTACTTGGGAGTTAGAGTAAATAGAACAATCGTGAAAATTGGAGAACGGCTTTTAATTGTTTCATGTTCGTCTTTATTAAAAAGGAAACGTGTCCTTCTGTTGTTTAAGATTCTTAACTCTTTAAACATACCATTAAAGTGGGTTCACTTTGGAGACGGAGTCTTATTTGAAAATTTGAAGGAAGAAATAAAAAAGAGCACTTTAAATATAGAAGTTGACTTGAAAGGACAAAAAAGGAATGAAGAAATACATGAATATTATCAAAAGAATAGAGTTGATTTTTTTATTTCATTAAGTACAAATGAAGGTTTACCTGTTTCTATGATGGAGGCGCAAGGGTATGGTATCCCTATTGTCGCTATGGATATCAATGGTATCCCCGAAATTGTAAACGAAGATACAGGTGTACTTATCCCCGAATCAACTACGCAACAAGAAATAGTTGAAATTGTTAAAGAAACGATAGAGAAAAAAACATTCGATTACGACACAATTATTGAGCATTTTGAAACTAACTTTTCTGCTGAAAATAATTACACTAATTTTAGTGAGGGTTTACTGAAAAAGAAGCTATGAGTTTATATAAGAAAATAAAAGACAGGTTAATCAAAAAGATTGTTAAACGTTTTTCAGAGCAAAACTTCATATCTTCAGCGGCTATTATAGGGAAGGATTGTTATCTGTCAGGTACAAGATTGGAGGGGAATGTAACTTTAGGGAATAATTGTAAAATATACCAATCACAGATAGACGGTAATGTTAGTATAGGTAATAACACATCTATTTGGGGACCCAATACGATGCTAACGTCAAAAATAAATTCAATAATAATAGGTAATTATTGCTCAATAGCAAGAAACGTTAGTATCCAAGAGTACAATCATAAAATCAATGTACCATCTACTTACCACCTTAATTCAAATATATTTGGTGATGACATAAAAAAAGACCTGTATTCTAATGGTGCTATTGAAATAGGACACGATGTTTGGGTAGGAGCAGGAGTAGTAATCGTATCAGGCGTGACGATAGGTAATGGGGCTGTAATCGGAGCGAATGCTTTGGTGACGAAAGATGTACCTCCGTATGCAGTTGTAGGCGGTAATCCAGCAAGGGTTATAAAATATAGGTTCTCTGAAAATAAAATAAAAGAAGTTGAAGGTTTGGCGTGGTGGTATTGGTCTAAAGATAAGTTGGTTAAGGAGAAATTGTTTTTTAATAAGGTAGTTGATTAGACGTGTTTTTTTAATTAAGTCACCTTACTAAAATAGTCATAGAGGAAATGAAAAATGTAATTATTATAGCTTATGAGTTTTACCCGATAAATAGTGGCGGTTCACATCGTCCCTACCGAATGGCTAAATACTTTAAAGAAAATAATATTAACCCCATTATAATAACTGCTCAGGATGATGTCTTACAATCTAAATATGATGAGTCGTTAGAATATAAGAATAAGGGATTTGAGATATATAAGACACCATTAGAGAAAGAGGGGGGGTATTCTAAAATAAGTAAAAGATATTATGTGAATATTGTTGATGATATTTATTTGAGATGGAAAAGGAGTTTGTTACTTACGGTTCAAGAAATCATATTGTCGCGTAAGGTTGATGCTGTATTAATAACCTGTCCCCCGTTTAGTCTAACTCAGGTATTAGCTGACCTTAAAAAAAGTTTAGATATTCCTCTGTTGTTAGACATGAGGGATGCTTGGTCACAATGGAATGTGTCTCCTTACGCTACCAAGATACATTATTTATTAACTTTATCTAAAGAACGAAAAGCGTTAACATTAGCCGATAATGTTCTAGTCACATCGAAAGTAACGTTACAGGATTTCATTAAAAATCACCCTTCAGTAGAGCGAAATAAATTTATATATGTACCAAATTCATTTGATGATTTTGAAATAGTACCTAATAAGGAAAAAAGCAGTAAGGAAAGTTTGAATATTGGTTATGTTGGGAGTTTTTATTATAACCCATTTAGTGATGAATTATTACAATCTAAATGGTATAAAAGGAAAGTATATCAATGGTTTCAATATGTTCCTGAAATTGAAGAGTGGAAGTACCGCAGTCCTTTTTACTTTTTTCAAACATTAGCATTAGTATTTAATAAACGACCTGATTTACGAGGCAAAGTTAAAGTTAATTTAGTGGGCGAATTACCTCTATGGCTTTCAAATATGATAGACGAGTTTAAATTAAGCAGTATTGTTACTCATCATGGACGTTTAGCTAAAGATAAGGTGGTTGAATTTCAGCAAGAACAAGATTTATTGTTATTAACGTCTTCTAAAAGGGATAAGGGACTTGATTATAGTATTGCAGGAAAAACATTTGAGTATTTTAGTTTAAAGAAAACTATTTTAGCCTTTGTAAATGAGGGGGCACAGAAAGATATATTGAAAGAGTCAGAATTAGCGGTACTATTCACTCCTGATAACTTGGAGAAAAACGCAACTGTTTTGATAAGTATGTTTGATAATAATACAGAACTGCAACCGAATGTTATTAAATTAGCAAAATATAAAACCATCGAGGTGTTAAAACCTTTACTGAAACTGATTGAAGGTGCTTAATATGAATAACCTAGTTTCTATCATAATGCCTGCATACAATGCAGAAGAATATATTGAAGAAGCCATACGGTCTGTGCTTAGTCAAACGTACCAAAACTGGGAACTATTTATCATTAATGACGGTAGCACAGATACGACAGAAGATAAAATAGCGTCCTTTACAGACGAAAGAATAAAGTATTATAAGAAAAAAAACGGCGGGGTAAGTTCAGCAAGAAACCTAGGCTTAGAAAATATGAAAGGTGATTTTTTCTGTTTTTTAGATGCGGATGATTATTTTACATCCAATAGTTTAGAATCACGTATAGCCGTTTTCAAATCAGATAAATTGATTTCTTTTGTAGATGGTAGC
The DNA here is from genome assembly GCA_965224495.1 of Cytophagales bacterium. Taxonomy (GTDB): domain Bacteria; phylum Bacteroidota; class Bacteroidia; order Cytophagales; family JAAEPT01; genus CBDCZI01. The sequence continues at coordinate 70,614 of CBDCZI010000022.1, forward strand.
GTTGATGTTTTTGATGATGAAAAAAGGGACTGTTTTACGAGAATATAAACCAACAATCAAAGGAGAACCAACGAAAGACCTAGTAAGATTAACAGGTAACTGTTTTTTTGGGATTACCTGGATGATAAAAACTAACTCGGATTTTGATTACCATTTTAAAGAAGGGATGTCTCACGGTGAAGATTTATTGTTTTTCATAAAAAATAGTCAGTATGGTGAGTACTCTTATACAGGTGAAAAAATAATGTGTTGTCGAAAAGGAAATGTCTCTGCGATGAGTAATGTAACTGGTTTAGAGAAAGGGTATTGGCAAATTTATAATGAAGTAAAGACGTTGTCTTTTGTTGACCAGATAGATTTGTTTATTATGCATTTTAGAATAAAGAAATTTATGTTTTTAGAGTATTTAAGTTCTAAAAATTATGGGTTAGCAATTAAATCATTGTTTAAATAAAATGAATATACTATTTATCAATTACTGGGGGCTAAATGACGGTCTTACGCAAGCAACTACTTTACCTAATCTTCAATTATTGAATGAAGATAAACGAGTGAATAAAATTGTTTTTACGACAATAGAGCGAGAAGAGCAGAATCTGAAACCATTTACGTTGTTTGATAAAGTAAAACACATTCCCTTGTATTCTACCCCTTCTTTTTTGAGTAAGTTTGCTGATTTCACTAAGTTCCCTAAACGGTTGGTCGAACTCTGTGAGAGTTATCAAATAGATAAAATAATAGCAAGGGGAGCACCTACAGGAGGAATTGCATGGTTGGTGTATCGAAAAACAAAGATTCCTTTTGTTGTGGAGTCTTATGAGCCTCACGCTGATTATATGTTGAGTGGAGGGACGTGGAGTAGGTATGGTCTTAAATACTATGTACAACAATTTTTAGAAAAAAAACAAAACAGGTACGCTTCTGGATTAATTCCTGTTGCTTACAATTATGAACAAGAACTACTGAGGCAAGGTGTTGGTTTAGATAAAATAAGTGTTGCTCCTTGTCCTAACTGTGGATAGGGATCAGTTTTATTTGGATACAGAAAAAAGAGAGAGACTTAGAAGAGAAATAAACTGCTTCTCCAATACTACCGTAGGCGTGTATGTAGGTAAATTTGGTGATATTTATTACAAAGAAGAGGTTATACCTGTCTTTGAAGAGGCTTTTCGTGTCTTTGATGATTTCCGATTACTCATTCTGACACCTCAAAATGATGCGTTTACAGAACGATTAAAAAGTTTATTTGGTGATAAAATATTCTTACTGAAAGTTCAACACAATGAAGTTAAAGATTACTTGTCAGCTTCTGATTTTGCCTTTGCGACTATCAGGGAAGATGCTGTACGTACTTATTGCTCACCTATTAAAATCGGTGAATACTGGGCATGTGGTTTGCCTATTTTTATTTCAGAAGGGATAGGTGATGATAGTCAAATTATTGAAGAAACAGGGTTGGGTGCAGTTTTTACAAATGTAAAGCCACAAACTATTAAAAATGGTTTAGAGCATATCAAAACGTTGATAAATAAGGATGGAGTCAAGGAAGAAATACAAGGATTAGCGAAGAAACACCGTTCTATCAACCGTACAAAAGAGGCTTATGAGAAACTGGTCTTCAACTAACCTTTTTTACCTAAGAGTATCTTGTCACCTTGTTCTGAGATAGAAATATCTAAGGTCGCAGAAATGATGTTGGCTACTTGGATAATCGTTTTGTCTTTAAAAGAGACCGTCAATAACTGTTTGGAATTGAGGAGCTCTTCTGATAAAATGAGTTTGTTTTCGTAATATTTATTGATAGTAGCCAATGCATCGGTTAGTTTACTGTTTTGAAATTGAAGTGCTTTTGTTTTCCAAAAATAGTCATTGGTGTTTACCTGTTGTTCGCTAAAAGAGGAAGTGAGTAAGTCGAAAATTACTTTTTGACCTTTTGTGAGTACGGTATATTGTTTTTCGTTTTTGTTGTTGGTAACCTTTACTTTTCCTGTGATTACCGTGATTTCTACTTTTTTGTTTTCGTCAAAGTTTTTGATGTAAAAAGACGTTCCTAAGACCTTGATATCTGTGAGCGTGGAGTGTACAATAAATGGTTTTGTTTCGTCTCTATGTATTTGGAAAAATCCTTCTCCCTCTAAAGTAACTTCTCTTGTATCGGAAGTGAATTTTTCTGGGTAAGTTAAGGTGCTTTCTTTGTTTAAATCTACAGCCGAACCGTCATTTAATAAGAGCGACTGAATGGTGTTGGTTTTTTGAACTGTTGTTTGATTTGAGAAGTCAAAAATAGTTGTGGTGTTCATCAAAAAGAATGCCCCTGCGATAAGTAAAACGGAGGCAGTAACGGCTATCCAATCGTAATTTTTCTTTTTGTTTTTATTGATACGTGCATTGACTTTGGCTAATGCTTTTTCTGTATCGACCTCAATTTGGGTGTTCCAAATGATTTGGAGGTCATTAAATGTTTTTTTATTGTCCTCGTTTTGTAGCAATAAATCCAACTCAGCACTTTCTTGTGTAGAGATTGTTTTACTTAGACGTTTGGCTATAAGTGTTTCGATATGTGTGTTTTTTGGCATTCTAATTTAAAGACAGTTACTTCTTGTTTTGCCCTTAGTGGGTTAGCTGTTTTTTTCGATAAAATAAGTGAATAAAATCAAACAAACAGGTAAGTAGTCAGCTAATTCGGTACGTAATAGTTTAAGTGCTTTCCCCATTTGTGCTTCTACTGTTTTTATAGATATATTTAATTTCTCTGCGATTTCTCTGTATTTTAAGCCTTCGTTTCTACTCATCTTGAAGATGCGTTGCCTCTCTGTGGGGAGTGACGCGATGGTTTGTTGTATTTTTTCGGCTAATTCGTTCGCTATGGCGTAGTCGCTGACGGTGTTTTCTTGAATAGAAATTTGTTCCTGGTTATAGATTTTGTATTTCTCTTTGGTTGCCAAATGTTTGATTTGGTTTAGGCAACGGTTACGAACGGTTTGAAATAAATAACTTTTGAAAGAGGAATGAATGTTTAGTTCAGTATGGTTTTCCCAAAGTTTATAAAATACTTCTTGTACTATTTCTTCGGAAGCTTCTTTTTCTTTTAAGAATTGGAAAGCAAAATTACATAAATGGGCATAGTACAAACGAAAGACTTGGTCAAAGGCAAGTTTGTTTCCTGTTTTGATTTGTTTGGCTAGTTGTTCGTCGATAGTTGTAGCTTTCAATTGAAGTAATTTGTAATCAGATACCAAATATAAGAATTTGGTCGGAAGCCGACGGCTTTTTTTGTGTGTTTGTGGTTCCGACCCCTCTTAATTTTCTCTTTGAAAAGGAGGGAAGGTAGGAAGTCGTTACAGAGACGTTAGAAAGTCAGGCTATTGTCTATAGTCAATGGTCTATCGTCTAACTCGGCTTAGGGGTGAAGTGGAAATCCTTTTACTTCACTGTTCTTTCTAAAAGATAGAGAAGTAACCTAATTGGAGATAAAGCTAACTAGCGTTGCTCTCTACAGTAAAAGATTGAGAGCGAAAGACCCGACCCGCTCTTCTTTTTGTCGATTATCTTCCTTTCTATCGGTAAAAAGGGCTATGAAATACTAAAAAATAAGTTCAGCGAAAAGGGGAAGCTCCAAATAATACTGCTATTCCTATATTTAATATTGAAGTTTACTGTTGTTGGTCGATAAATTACGTATTTTGTAGTAAGCTAACGAACCAAAAGATGAAGGGAAACAAATTAAAAGCACTTATTTCTTTATTGGAAGATGATGATGAAACGGTGTTTGGGCATGTGGAAACGAAGATTTTATCGTTAGGAACAGCTGTTATTCCTGATTTGGAAAAGGCATGGGAAGCGAGTTTGAATCCATTTTTTCAGGAGCGTGTGGAAGACGTTATTCAGCGGTTGCAGTTGGTGGTTTTAAGTAACCGCTTGACGGATTGGTTGGAAAATAGGCAAGATGATTTGTTGTATGGTATGTGGGTATTGGCGACATTTCAGTACCCTGATTTGGAGATGGATTTGTTAAAAGAGCATATTGATAATCTGTTTGGTGAGGTGTGGAAAAAGGCAAAGGGTTTGGAAGAGCCTTTGGAGAAGATAGGGGTGATAAACGAAGTGATTTATAAGGAGTTTCATTTTTCGACGAATACAAAAAACTTCCACGCACCTGATAATTCGATGTTAAACAGGGTGTTGGAAAAGAAGAAAGGCAATCCGATTTCACTTGCCGTAATTTATTTATTGGTAGCGCAACGGATGAAATTACCTGTTTATGGAGTGAATTTACCTAAATTGTTTGTGCTGATTTGTCAAGCTCCCAAAGACGTTTTTTATATTAACCCAAATAATAGAGGGCTTATTTTTCACAAAAGTGACATCAAAGATTTTTTAGATCAGTTGAAGTTTAAGGTTAAAGAACAGTATTTTGAACCTTGCACGCACTTGGATGTGGTGACTCGTGTATTACGAAATTTAGAGTTTGCGTTTGTCAAACTGGGCGACGAAGAAAAAACACAAGATATTAGGGGATTATTGACCTTGGTGTTGAGTTACGAAGGTTCATCAGGTTTAGCGAGTGGTTCTTCGGACAATAAAACGATTAGTTAGCTCTTAGTTCTCTTTTTAATATTTTTCCTGTTGCGGATATGGGTAATGTATCGACTATCTCTATGGTTCGTGGGTATTTGTAAACCGCCAAATGTTTTTTGCAATACCTTAATAGCTCTTGCTTGGTACAATCTGTGTCGGGTTTGAGCTGAACAAATGCTTTGATTTCTTCGCCATTGCGAATGTCAGGAATACCAATTACAGCAACTAAAGATACGGCTTTATGTTTGATGAGGCATTCTTCAATTTCTCTTGGGTAAACATTAAAACCACCTCTGATAATCATGTCTTTACTTCGGTCAACGATGTAAATGTAACCGTCGTCATCTTTTTTTCCTAAATCGCCTGTGTAAAACCAACCATTTCGTAAAGCCTCTTTATTGTCTTTTGGTCGGTTGAGGTAGCCCTTCATTATGTTGTGTCCTTTGATGGCTACCTCTCCAACTTCTTTAGCAGTGACTTCTTTGCCTTCTTTATTGTGTATTTGAATAGAGACTCCCCAAACTGGCGTGCCAATAGACCCCGCTTTATTGGGCTTGTTTAGGTGATTGAAACAGGCGACGGGTGAGGTCTCACTTAGTCCGTAACCTTCTAGGATGGGTGCTTCAAATTGTGTTTTGAAATTTTCTAAAATTTGAATAGGGAGTGCAGCACCCCCTGAGACAGCTAACCTTAAGGTGTTTTTTATTTTCTTGGCATAGCTACCGATTTCTGAATGGTTTAATAACGCCCAATAGATGGTTGGTACACCAGCAAACACAGTGATTTTTTCTTTTATCATCAACTCTAAAGCTGAAGAAGGAGCGAAACGGGGCATTAAAATGGCTGTTGAGCCTTTTAGAATAGTGGTGTTCATCAAAACGGTTTGTCCAAAGGAATGAAACAAGGGCAGAATGACCAACATGCGTTCTTGGGAAGTCATAGCGAAGAGTTCGCTACAAACTTTAGCATTAAAAAACATATTGAAATGTGTTAATTGTGCTCCTTTGGCTTGTCCTGTTGTCCCTGAAGTGTATAAAATGATAGCTACGTCGTCAGCTTGGGTGATTGTGCTGGAAAAATCGCCACTTTCGTTGGCTATAAATTGACCTAAACTTAAGGTGTTTTCAAATTGACTTGGTTTAGTTGAAAAATCGCTAAGTAACTCAATAAACTGTTTACAACTTGGTGTTTGTTGAAAAGCATCAAAACCATATTCTCCCATCGGCATACTTCTGTCTCCTTGAAAACAGAAAAAGAATTTAATTTCGGCGTCTTGTAGGTGGTAGGCAGTTTCTGTTTGTTTCAAAGATATATTTAAAGGGACAACAACACCTCCAGCTTTAAGTATGCCATAATAAACAACAGGGAAATGGAAAATATTAGGACACGAAAGTGCAACTCTATCTCCTTTTTTTAAGCCGTTTTTTAGTAATGCTTGAGCTGTTTTGTTTGCCAAAAGGTTGAGTTCTTGGTAGCTTAATGTCTCTTCATTTAATACAAAAGCCGTGTTGTTGGGCTTTTCTTGGGCAGACATTTCTAGGGAGATAGATAAGTTGAGCATAATGGTGTGTGTTGAAAAAGTAAATTACACAATTTATTGAGTAGTTGTAAACGTTAAAGTAAGTGTTGGGTTGTTATTTGGATTTATTAAACCCGTAGGGGCAATGTTTACAACCGTTTTTACAGCACAAACCTCTTTTGATATGGTATTTTTTGGTAAACACTAAATAACCATTTTTGTTGTAATAGAAATCGTCTTCGTTGAGTTTTGGAATAGTTGACATCTGTAAAATAAAAAGAGCTGTAATTTCAATAAATAAAATTACAGCTCTTTATCTTCAATCAAAAATCTATTTTACTTTTTATCCATTTCTACCACCCAAATTCCTCGAAGTTGTTTTTCTTTGTAATTTACAGCCTTGTCTTTAGGGTATAGTTTGGCTAATAATGTTTTTGTAGAGGGTTTGATTTGTTGCTCTCCATGGCATTGCATACACATTTTATTGGTCATAATAGGATAATAACCGACGTCTTTTCCGTTGATGGTTGACAACAATGGCTTAATTTCTTTACCTTGTTGGAGTAATTCTTTTGCTTCTAAAATGTAAGCTAACTCTTGTGCGTTTGCTTCATTTTCAGGGTTTCTGTTCTTGTCAGATACTCGTTTGATTTTAGCACCGAGAACCAACGACATACTATCTACCAAAGGGTAAGCTTTTGAAGAACAAAACGATAAAGCGTGTAACGTTCCTTTTGAATTCAAAACACCCATTAAGTTTTTTCCTAATACTTTTTTTGTCTGCATAGCAAAGCGTTGACCTTGTTTTAGAGGTGTCAAAACTTCAGTTTCATTACCTGGTTTTTGTAGGTGTGCGGCAAAGTGTTTCTCAAACCAACTTGGTTTTTCTAACTCTTGGGTGTACATATAGTTTGCCATCTGAGTGATTTGTTGGTCGGTGAAATTCATTTTCGGCATGAGCCCAAAACGTTTAACTGCCTTTTTTAATTTAGCATTTTCATTACTTGGGTTAGCTAAGAAATCACTTATTCTTTTCGTGAACTCTTCTTTACTCAGACCTTCTGTAAGGTAATGTCTTTTGACACCCTCCATTGGTGGAGCGACTCTGTTTTCTGCTGATGCACTCGGACTGTGACAAGCGTAACAGTTATTTTCTAACAAAGTTAAACTCACTTTTGATTCTTCTGGAGTTGTTCGTTCTACTGTTCTTGTTTCGTTACAACTCAATAATAATATACCTACGATAACATATAAGTAACTTTTTCTCATAATCTCTTTTTCTCTATATAATGTTAAATATACGTGTATTTAAGGGGAAGAAACGTGTGTAAATCACTGTATTTGTTAATTATTTTTATCAGTTGATATTCCTGTGAATAATCATAAAAAAAAGTGATAAAAATAATGGTTGGTATGCCTTTTTTAGGAAAATGATTTCCTTGCTCACCAGTTATCAGCTGACGAGATACTTATCCATTCCATTAGTTAATGTTGAGATATTAGTTTAAGTTGCGGTTATCAAAGAAAACAAAATAGGAGGGGGTATTATAGGGATTTATATGAGGTGGTATTTAGTAAGTTTTTTATTGTTGTGTACCGTATTGGTAAACGCACAATCAGACAGGTATTTGAAAAGCAAATTGGCTTATTGCACCGTCGAAATACTCGATTTGGAGGGGAAAGTGAATAAATATAAAGATTTATTAACCTTGCAAACCAAAGAGGTTCAGGGTTTAAAGGCATCTATTCAGGAAAAAAACAGAGAGATAGAAAAAATGCAAAGAGAGAAGCGAAAGATGGAAGGAGTAGCTGTCAATTTGATAAATGTAGCCTTAAAATTAGAAGCACAAGGAGATTATCGTTCGGCAATGGAAATCTACAAAATACTCATCAAATCTTATCCTAAGAGTTTGGAGGCAGTGGCTTCACGCATAAAAGTTACCGATTTGACAAGGGGACTAGAAGGCTATAATAAGTAGCGGTTTTTATTGAACAAATTTGATAAAACGGTACTGATACTTGTATTTGTCAAATTTTATGTTACTTTTGCACTCATAATAAAAAAAGACAATAATTTAAATAATAATAATATGTACTGGACATTAGAATTAGCATCATATTTAGAAGATGCGCCTTGGCCTGCTACGAAGGACGAATTAATTGATTACGCAAGAAGAACAGGAGCTCCTGATGAAGTTGCTGAGAACTTAAGTGATTTGGAAGATGACGGACAGCCTTACGAAACAATTGAGGAGATATGGCCTGATTACCCATCAAAAGATGATTTCTTGTTTAACGAAGACGAATACTAAAATTGTCAACGTTTGCAGTCAAAGGACTCTCGATTAAAAGAAACGGCTTATCAGTAATTGATAAGTTAACTTTTACTATCGAGAGTCCTTTTTTTTTAGCCATTGTAGGTGACAATGGTTGTGGTAAAACTACTTTTTTAAAAGCTGTTTTGGGGCAAATCCCTTACGATGGTGAGATACAAATAACTTCTTCTCAAATAGGGTATATTGCTCAAAAGAGCCAGTTGCAATTTGATGTAAAAGTCAAAGACTTGGTTGTAATGGGAGCTTATTCTGGGAAAGGTCTGTTTGATAATTATTCGATCGAAGATTACCTAAAAGTAAAAGAAACGCTCGGTAAGGTTGGTTTAGGAGCTAAATACGAAATTTCTTATTTGGACTTATCTGGAGGTGAACAACAATTGGTTTGGTTAGCTCAACAGTTGATGTTGTCTCCTCAAATTTTATTGTTAGACGAGCCGACTGCCAGTTTAGATATTAAAAATAAAGCCTTGTTTTTTTCTCACGTTAGTCAATTAGTCAAACAAGGAACGCAGGTTGTCTGTGTAACTCACGATTTGTTTTTTTTAAAACAGCTCGATGGGTTTTGTTTGAATTTATCAGTAGAGATACCAGCTATCCGAAAACTATCAGCAGTATCAATAGATGCGATTTACCAAGAGATGAGTTAGTCTTTGAATAAAGCTTGTTGTAAATCTACTTCAATAGTAATTAAGGTACCGTAATCTTTGTGTGAGTCATATTGGATAGTTCCTCCAATGGCACGTATTCTGTTTTTAATATTTTGTAAACCTAAGCCATTTTTTTCTTGGTTTTCGTCAGGGGTAAAGCCTGTACCGTCGTCCTCAATAGTATAAGTCAATTGATTTTCATAATGCAAAAGTTGTAGTGTTACTTTTTTTGCTTGACTATGTTTGAAAATATTATTAAACGCTTCCTGTGTTACTCTGTATAGGTTCACTTCTATGTCAGGGTGAAAACGTTGTTCGTCACCTAAGTTGGTGTGAAACTCAGCGTGTAGTTTTTTAGTGTTGTTAAATTTATTAACCAATGTTGAAATGGCTGGTACAATACCATAATCAGCTAAAGATTGAGGCATCAAACGGTGAGATAATTCTCTACCTTCTTGAATGGCATCATTTATCATTTTTTCTACCGATTGGTGCTTTTTGTACTCTTCCTCGGAAAGATGTTCCTTTGCAACAGCGCTTAATGAATTAAGTGTAAGACTGGCAGCAATTAACGTTTGTCCTAAACTATCGTGGATTTCTCCCGCTATACGTTTTCTTTCTAAATCGACACCTTGTACTACCGCTTTTAATCGTCGGGTATCTTGATTTTTCTTGTTAGAAATATCAGATAACACACCAAATACACGACTTGGCACACCTTTGTTGTCATAAATGATATTACCTCTATTTTGCATCCACAAATAGCCCGATTTAGATTGGAATTGAATGTCTATAGTGAAATTTTCCCCTGATTTTTTAGCGATTTCAACTTCTCTTTCAAAAGCAATAATATCATTTTGGTGTATTTTATCAGTAAACTCTTTGTACGTTTTACCTATTTCTTGGTGTGTATAACCTAATACGTCATAGGTAGCTTCGTTCCATATAAAAGTATCTGTTTTTAGATTATATTCGTAAACAATTTCACCTATAGACTCTATAATAGAAGAATTACGCTGTAAAAGTTCCTCTTTTTCTTCTTTGATATTTCTTATCGTAGAGATGTTTTTAGAAAAGGCAGTGCTACTCACTACAACCCCTTTATCTTTGATAGGGTATATTTCTGTAATGAAATATGCTTTTCCGTTTTTTGCGGGGTATTCATCGTAAAAAGTAAGGTTTGTTTGTCTATCAATCACCTCTTGGTGTCTTGCAGCCCATAATTTGAAGGCTTTGGATTCTTTGTTTTGAGTAAAAACCTCATCGATTTCGAAATCATCTTTTTCAATGTTAAAACTTTTTCTTACTGTAGCTTTAAATGCTTTGTTATAAATAGTTACTTTAAAATCGTTATCAACTACCCAAATCAAATCATTGGTGTTGTTAATAATAGCAAGTAGCTCTTTGGAGTTTTTACAGGATTCCTTTTCTTTTTCTTTTAGTTCAGTATAAAGTTTTTCTTGTAAATACAAGGAGTGAGAAAGTGCTGTATTGTTCTCTTCTAATTCTTTTTTTTGCTTACTATATAGCGATACAATTTCTTTTTTTGTGAAGTTAGAAATGATGAGAATAGCACTATAAATTATGAAACACACAGCAAAAATGAAGAGAAGAGTTTTGGAATAAAATTCTTCGTTCAAACTATTATGTTTAGTGATGCTAATAAGTGTTAGAATAGTGTAGAATGTTAAAAAGCTTGTTATACCGTATTTAAGATGAGAAAAGCAAAACGATAAGATGACAAACGAAAAGAACCATAAGGTAGTGGACGAATTTTTAAGATTGAAATAATAAGCGATAGAAAAATAAAGTATCGATACAATAACATAAGTAATCCAAAACCGATTGATGTTTTTGTCTCTTAAAAAGAAGAAGTAAATAGCTGTAATACTTACCACGTAACCAACCGTTAATGTATTACTAAGAGGAGTTTTCTTGAATGATAAAAAGCTTTCCCACTCTGAGATAGTGAGAAAACAACAAGAAATAATACTCAAAGGAAGTAAAATATTGATAAGTACTACGCGGGTTTTAGTCCAGTAATCAGCACCCTTAAATTGTTTTGGGAGAAAAAAATCGAGTATAAAATTGGTGTTATTCATTCTTTCGTCAATAATAAATGAGTAATCTATATATTAAGTTACTAAAAAGTAAGTGTAAAATAACCTTTAGAAGGTAAGTTTTTTTGTTATATGCTCCAAACTAGTTTGGTATAGTGTTTTATTATGTCTTTTTGAAGAAACGAAGAGAGGTAAGAGCAGAGCAAATAGAACAGTTCAATAACTATTTTTATTTATTATTCAGAATAAGTGTAACCAAATTCCCTGTATCTATTATAAAGGTGTTAACAATATCAGGTACCTGTTTTAAAATTATGTTTCACCGAACGGTGCTGACGCTGAGTTGGCTTTGTTCTAAATAATAGAATTATGGCAGGAGGAAAAGAAACCCCAAGACAAAAAATGGTCGGATTGATGTACCTTGTTTTACTCGCTTTATTGGCGTTACAGGTTAGTTCGGCGATTATTCAAAAATTTCAGTTTTTAAACTCGTCATTAGAAACGGCAGTGGCTCAAGCTGAGATTAGGAATATGGAAACAATCAGTAACATGAGAGTAGCAGTTTCTAATGGTAAGGATCAAAAAGAAGATGTAGCGGTACTCAATGAGGCGCAAAAGGTCAGGAAAAAGACTCGTAAGATGATGGACTACATTACCGACTTGAAAAAATCCCTTATTGAAAAGACGGGAGGGCTAGATGATAACGGTCATCCTGCAGGTGGGAAAAACGAAGAAGATGTTGCTAATTTGATGTTAGGCACTGGTGATACACGAAATGGTAAAGCGTATGATTTGAAAAAGAAATTAAATTATTTTATTTCTTCTATGAATAGCTCCTTACAGACTATAAAGGTGAATAAGAGTTTTGGAAGTATAGCTTTAGATGCTAAGAACGACCCTGTATTCAAGAATGATAAAGACCAAAAAACGAAGGATTTTGCTCATGTAAATTTTGAAAGTACTCCGTTGGTTGCAGCGTTAGCTGTGTTGTCTGAGAAAATGGCTCAATTAACTTCAATAGAGGCTGATGTTTTAGGACATTTAGCTAAAAAAGTTGGTATTGCTCGTATCAATGTTGACCGTTTGAGACCTGTGGTCTTGAGTCAGTCGAACAAAGTGGTGGCAGGAACGAAATTTGAAGGCGAAATGTTTATGGCAGCATTTCATTCGTCATTAAAACCAAAAATGACCTTTCAAAATAAAGCTATTGAAGTCAATGAACAAGGAGTCGCACCAATCGAATTTAGAGCTTCGGGAGGAAATTATGATAACAATGGGTTGCTAAAAAAAACATGGACAGGAACGATAAAGTACCCGAAACCATCAGGTGGAGATTCGATATACACGGTGAAATATGATTATTATGTAGTTAAACCTGTGATACAGATACAAGGTGAGGCGACAAGTACGTTGTTTAGGAATTGTGGGAATGTCTTGAATATTCAAGTACCCGCTTTGGGGGCTGATTATAACCCTTCGTTTTCGGCTACGGGAGCAAGTATTCAACGCACACAGAAAAAAGGGAAGGTTATCCTTATACCAAACAGCCCTACGGTTACGTTGAAAGTGTCGAATAACGGGACGTTTATCGGTAATCAGGTTTTCAAAGTAAAACTGATACCTAAACCTAATATCACAATGACAAAAGACAATCGTCCGTACGTTGTTAATCCGATTAGAGGCGTTCCCGCAAGTGCCTTACGAAGATTGTCAGTGAAAGCCTTGGCAGAAGAAACGTTCAAGAAAAGTAATCCTCGTGATGCAAATTATAAAATCACAAAATGGAATGCCATCTTGGTAAGAGGTCACTCCTCTAAAGGTGTTAAAAACTACACTTCTGAGAATACAAAATTAAAGCATTTTGTTAATAAAGCACGGACTGGTGACCGACTCGTAATAGAAGTAACGGAGGTAAAGCGCCGAACATTCAAAGGCACAATCGAAAAGGTAAGAATACCATCTACTATTTTTTCTATTCCGATACAATAAATCACCTTTTGAGTCTGCTAATTGATGTTTTCGATATTTATTAGCAGACTTTTTTATTTTTATTTAAAATTATTGCTCTATTAATAAGTCAGTTACAATAAAATATTTTGAATTACGTAACATTATCAACTAGATGTTACGTATTTTAGATTATCTATTCGATGTTATATCAGTTAATTGATAGGTTAAAACAATTTTTGAATGAGGGAAAAAACAATTTTTCAGCAGTATTTAGTTTTTATTTTACTTCCAGTTTTGGTACTGCTTGTTGTTTTGGCTGTTTACAACGTCAAAAAAACAAACCGTTTATTAACTTCTCATTTTGATGACACCAACAGCGATTACGCAAACGAAATTCAAACACTTTTAGAGCTTCAAGATTATTCTTTAAAACTTGTTGAACAAAACTTAGATGCAAGAATACGCGTGTACAGTGATCGACTTATCCATCAGCATTTTGCTAACACGGAAGGTATTCGAGATTGGGATTTGGATAAAATCCGTGAAAAAATGTCATTTTCATTCAAGAATCTTGATTTATATGTTATTGATCGACGCGGTGATATTGTCAACACCACCTTTACAGCTGATTATGGGAAGAATATTACTGATTTTGGTAAAGAGACAAAAGATTTAGTTGCCCGTGTTTTTGAAAAGAAAAACTATGAAGGAGGAGAGTTTATTCCTGAGGTTGAAACTAATTCGCTTAGAAAATATACGTACCAAGCTACTTTAGACGGAAAATTCATTATCGAAATTGGAGTAAAATCGGCACAAGCCAACGAGATTACTCGCCGTGTGCGATTGAAACTGAATAAACTGACTCAACGAGGTAAATGTTCGATAAAAAGCATAGATTTATTTATAGGTGACGAAAACCCCGTTTCGTTTAATCACAAGTCTTCAAAAATTGACCGTAATCACCTAAATATATACAACCAAGTATTAGAAGGAAAGGGTAGTCTAACAAGAGACACCTTGATTTCACTTGGTAATGCAAAAACGCATTACCAATACGTGTATATGCCTCGTGAAAGTGAGATTTATGAAGGGTCAGTTATTCGTATTGTTTCCGATAGGGAGCAACTAATTGCGCAAAAAAAGAGTGATACTATTTTTTATACTGTAATCATCTCCTTGTTTATTGCTGGTGGTTTTGTTGCCGGTAAGTTCTTCCTTTCTTATTTCATTACGCAACCAATAGACGATGTCGTTAAAAGTTTTGCTGTCATATCTACTAGTGATTTAACTGCACAAGTAACGGTTAAGGGAAATAAAGAAATACGCTATTTAACTTCTCAGTTTAACAAAATGACAAAAAGTCTGCAGTCTTATTTAGGCGAGTTAGAAACAGCCGTAAAGGAAGATATTTTACAAGAAGCACAATACTTGAGTGATATTGAAGAACAAAAGGAACAAATTTCATTTCAACAAGAAGGTGTTATCTTGGCGACTGAAAGAGTAGAGAAAATTACAGAAATTGTAGAGCATCAAAACAAACAAATCACAGAGAGTATTCACTATGCTAAGCGAATAGAAAACCTTTACTTACCGAGTAATAATTTATTAGACCGTGTTTTAAAAGATTATTTTATGCTTTATAAGCCTCGAAATGTCGTTGGTGGAGATTTTTATTGGGTGGATAAAGTAAAAGGTAAAATCATCATTATCTGTGCCGATTGTACAGGGCATGGTGTGCCTGGTGCGTTCTTGTCAAATATTGGCGCTACGATGCTTACTCGTATTGTGAAAGATAAAAACCTTATTGACCCTTGTCAAATACTAGATGAACTGCAAGTAGGTATCAACCGTGTCTTGTTTTCAAGTACCGAACACCATATTGTAGATGAAACTATCGGTATATCGATTGTCGTCATTGATGAAGAGGAAAATCAATTACACTATGTCGGTGCTGGAGCCCCTATTGTTTTGGTTCACGACGATGAGGTTAATTATTTTAGAGGGGAAAAAGAACCCTTACGTTCGTCCTCTGTCAACCGAGTGTTCCAAAAACAAACGGTACGTTTCCACCCAGGGGATGTACTTTATTCGTTTACTGATGGCTACCAAGATCAAATTGGTGGTGACCAAGAAAAAAAGTTTATGATTCGTCGATTAAGAAATCTCTTTTTTAGAATTCATGAATTACCTGTCGAAGAACAAGAAAGTATCATCAGTACAACGCTCGAAGATTGGATGATAAACTCATCACAAGTAGATGATATCCTTATTATTGGATTGAAACTATAATAACTTTTAGGGTATAAAAAAAGTCTAATAGAAAACTATTAGACTTTTGAGCGGGCGACTGGGTTCGAACCTGCGACCTACAGCTTGGAAGGCTGTCGCTCTACCAGCTGAGCTACGCCCGCTTATTGCGGACTCAAATATAGAATGTTTTTTTTGATTTATAACAACTAATCGAGTTATTTTAATAAAAACTGCAATTTATTTTTTCGTAAAAATAAAGAAAATACAGTTTAAATGAGGTATATGATTAGGTGCTTGGTTTTTACGCTCAAACAGACTTGTTACAAAGATTTTGGCGTTTTGAAGAAAATATGCTCTTTCCTTAGTAACTTTACTTATTCGAAATAAGACAACTTATCTCAAGCAACTAAGAATAAAAAAAGAAATTATGATAATTGAACCAAGAACAAGAGGGTTTATCTGTTTAACTGCCCATCCAAAAGGATGTGAGCAAAATGTCATCAATCAAATTGATTATGTTACATCAAAAGGAAAAATAGATGGACCGAAAAAAGTATTGGTTATCGGTGCTTCAACAGGTTTTGGATTAGCCTCAAGAATAACAAGTGCCTTTGGTGCTGATGCGTCAACAATTGGTGTCTTTTTTGAGAAACCACCAAAGGAAGGGAAAACTGCTTCTGCTGGATGGTATAATACCGTTGCTTTAGAGAAAGAGGCTAAAAAAGCAGGTTTATATGCTAAGAGTATCAATGGAGATGCATTCTCTAACGAAATTAAAAAAGAAACTTTAGATCTAATTAAAAAGGACTTGGGTCAAGTTGATTTAGTTATTTATAGTTTAGCATCGCCTGTAAGAACAAACCCTAATGATGGAAAACGCTATAAGTCGGTGTTAAAACCTATCGGGGGAGATTATACAAATAAAACTGTTGATTTTCACACGGGTGTAATCTCTGATATTTCTATTTCACCATCAGTTGACGGAGATATAGAAAATACCGTTGCTGTAATGGGCGGAGAAGATTGGGCAATGTGGATGGATGCGTTGCAAAAAGCTGATTTATTAGCTCCTCAAGCAACGACTTTGGCTTATTCTTATATCGGTCCTGTTCACACCAAAGCGGTTTACCGTAATGGAACTATCGGTCGTGCAAAAGATCACTTAGAAGCTACGGCTTTCGAAATCACTGAAAAACTAAAAGCAATCAACGGAAAGGCGTTTGTTTCGGTAAATAAAGCCTTGGTTACACAAGCAAGTTCAGCTATCCCTGTTATTCCTTTATATATTTCTCTTTTGTACAAAGTAATGAAAGAAGAAGGTGTTCATGAAGGTTGTATTGAGCAAATTCAACGTTTGTACAGCGAAAGATTATACACAGGGAAGGCAGTACCTACCGATGATAAGGGTAGAATTAGAATTGACGATTGGGAAATGCGTGAAGATATTCAAGGAAAAATATCCGTTTTATGGGAGCAAGTAACTACTGATTCGTTACCAACTCTTGGGGATTTGAAGGGGTATGAAACAGATTTTTATAACCTCTTTGGATTTAAAGTCGATGGTGTAAACTATGATGCAGAGGTTGAAGAGCTTCTTGAAATACCAAGTTTAGGGTAAATAAAAAGTAAATACAAAAGCCTATTTAGTTTATACTGAATAGGCTTTTTTTGTTTCGTTATTTTTTTGGGGAGATAGCTGGGTTTGTATAGGCAAGAGCATACGCCTATAAAATAGAAGAGGGCTCCGTCTGTTGTATTGTTACAGAAAATAAGAAGTGAAACAACATGGTCAAACAGTGAATTTGTTGTTTTTTTAAAAAATAGGAAGTATAAAAAAGTCCTGTATCAACGTAATGAAACAGGACTTTTTAAAATAGGTTGTTTTTTTTAGTTACTTCAAACGGGCAATGATTGTTTGTCCTCCAATAGTCTTTTGTTGTAAATTGACGGTGATTTCAGCGTCTAAAGGCAGGTAAACATCTACTCTTGAACCAAATTTAATAAACCCAAACTCTTCTGATTGTCCGATGGTTTCTCCCTCCTTGATATACCAACAAATGCGTTTTGCCAACGCTCCTGCTACTTGACGAAATAAGACTTCAACCCCTTTTTTGTTTTCTATAACCGTAGTTGTTCTTTCGTTTTCGGTACTTGATTTTGGATGCCAAGCAACTAGGTATTTACCAGGGTGGTATTTGAAATATTTAACTATTCCACCAACAGGGACACGTGTTTGGTGTACATTGATTGGAGACATGAAAATAGAAAGTTGCTTACGCATTCCCTTAAAATATTCGTCTTCTTGCACTTCTTCGATAACGACTACTTTTCCATCTACTGGAGAAATGATTAAATCATCACCAGTAACCAATTCTCTGTTCGGTTTTCTGAAGAACTGTAAAATGATTAAGTAAAAGATAACTGCTAAGGCAATGATAGAATACTTCAGTATAGGTAAATGTGACAAGAAATGAAACGCACCGTAAATAACAGCTATTTCTAATGCTAAAAACTTCAATAGCATTCTATGTCCTTCTTTATGGATAGTCATAAGAGTAAATTAAATCTAAATACAAAAAAACGGCTGATTTTGGTCTTATCCTAAGAAACCTCCGGTTTTTTAGTAATTGTCTGTTAAGTAGTAAGAATAAGAAAACAGATAATAAAAGGAAGTGCTAATAACAACCCATCAAAACGGTCTAAAAAACCACCGTGACCAGGTAAGAAATTTCCCGAATCTTTAATCTCTAAACTTCTTTTTAATAAGGATTCTACCAAATCGCCATAACCTCCCAAAACAACAATGATTACTGACAAACTAAGCCATTGCCATAACGCTAGGTCGTGCCAAAAAAGAGAAATCCCGTAAGCGAAAGCCAATGAAAGTACTAAACCACCAATTGAACCTTCCCAAGTTTTCTTAGGCGAGATTCTTTCAAATAATTTTGTTTTTCCTAAAGTACGACCAGCAAAATAAGCGCCCGAATCACTTGCCCAAAGCATTAATAATACGCCCAATACGATCTGAGGACTGTATGTATCAGTGCTTACGTGAGCGATATGCTGAAAGAGAGTAAAAGGCAAAGAAGCATAAACAATTCCTAAAATAGTGTACCCAATATTCATGAAAGGGTATTTTCGCTGGCGGTACAACTCTACCAAGAAAATCATTCCCGTAAGGGGATATAATAAAGCAAAATATTTGGAGTCAAAGGTAGTTGGAAACTGAAATTGTAAAAAAGTAAATATGTAAGCAAACGACCCCACAGTCATACCTACCCAAGCCAAAGGCTTAGCTATTTTTGAATCATTGATAAGTTTATAGAACTCCAATTGACAAAAAAATTGCGCAATAAAAAAGATGACAAAAAAGCCCCAAACGCTATACCAAACGGAGGCAATTACAATGGCACTTGCTAAAATACCTGTTACGAGTCTTGTTACAAAATTATTCAAAATCAATCAAATGTTAAATGGTCTTCAATTAGTTTCTTTGCTTTCAGTATGTTGTCTCTATTCACAAACAAATGGTAAGTGCCTAAAGGGTACGCTGAGCCTTTCTTATCTACAAGTACGCAATCTATCTCGTTATCTTCAAGAAAAAGCTTAACGATTTCTACTCGGTGGATAAAATTATTTTCATAAGCCTTTATCCAATCAAATGACATTACCTTTTGTTTTTTTGTGAAAAAGATAAATTAAGGCAATAGGAACGATACTATAAATGGCGATATAGAGCCACGCATTATTATCAAACAGTGAAGTGTCCATTGATGCGTCTATGAAATTGTTGGTTACTAAATAACCGATGACCAAAGAAGAAGTGTTGTACGTCACGTGTGCAACAATGGGTACATAAATGTTTTTTGTCCAATAATAAAAATAGCCAAATAAACCACCAAGGAGTAAACGTAAGATGAAATTAGCCCATTCCAAATGTATGGCACTAAACAAAAAAGCACTAATCCAAATGGCTAAATGAGGGCTTCTAAAGGCTTTCTTGAATAAGTTTTGAAATACGCCTCGAAAAACCAATTCTTCTCCAATACCAGGAATTATAGCCAACCCAACAATACTTAATAATAAGGTAGGTGTTTCTTTTACGCTTAATAAGTACTCATAAGTTCCTGTCGCTTTTTTGTCTGCTTGAAGTAACAATTCCAAAATATTATCAGGTAAAATCATTTCCATTCCCAATTTATTCAATTCGCTTAACAACAGAAAAGTCGGGTAAGCACATAAAGTCAATAAAGCTATTTTTAGCACGAGGTCTTTATCAAACGTGTTTTTGACCGCTTGTAGTTGCTCAGCAACAAAACCATTTTCTCTCTTAATGAAAAAATAACTTCCTCCAATATAAATAAACATGGAGTTTAATGCCATGATACTAACAAAAACCATCTGCTTTCCTTCAAATAATTGCGGTTGAGTGAGGAATAAGAATGCCGTTTCGGGGGCGTTGTTGAATATATACGCCAACAAGCCCTGTATAATAAAAGCTGTTGAAAAACCTGTCATAGCGAGGTAAAGGACAAATAGAATAATCCAGTAAGCGACTGGCTTTTCTATTTGTTTAGGGATTTGATTATCAATATTGTTCATTATAACGTAACTTTACAACAAAAATAGTTAGATTTTGGTTAAGATTGATACAATTGAATTAGGAGATTTCCCTTTATTACTCGCTCCGATGGAAGATGTGAGTGATCCGCCTTTCCGTGCGGTGTGCAAAGAGCAGGGTGCAGACTTGATGTTTACTGAGTTTATATCTTCAGATGGACTGATTCGTGACGCTGCAAAAAGCTTACAAAAACTTGATATTTACGATTACGAACGACCAATAGGTATTCAGATTTTCGGCGATAAAATTGAATCGATGCGAATAGCTGCTGCTCGTGTAGAAGAAGCTCAACCCGAAATTATAGATATTAATTATGGTTGCCCTGTCAAAAAAGTAGCTTGTAAAGGTGCTGGTTCGGGAATATTGAAAGATTTGCCCAAAATGCAGGCAATGACCGCCGAAATAGTGAAGCAAGTTGATTTACCTGTTACTGTTAAAACTCGTCTAGGTTGGGATGATTCGACAATCCAAATTGTGGAAGTTGCCAAACGTTTACAAGATGTAGGTATCAAGGCGTTGTCGATTCACGGACGTACACGTATGCAAATGTACAAAGGGTCGGCTGATTGGGACCCGATTGCGGAAGTGAAAAACCACCCAGATATTCATATTCCTATTTTCGGTAATGGTGATATTGATTCGCCACAAAAAGCGGTCGAATATAAAAGTAAATATGGCGTTGATGGCGTGATGATTGGTCGTGCAGCGATTGGTTATCCGTGGATTTTTAAGGAGATTAAACATTACATCAAAACAGGTGAAATGTTGCCTCCACCAGATGTAGCGGAAAGAATTAGGGTTTGTAAAAAGCATCTTGATTTTTCATTGGAATGGAAAAATGAGCGTCAAGGTTTGTTAGAAATGCGTCGTCATTACACCAATTACTTTAAAGGGTTGTATAATTTTAAGCCTTTTCGAACGAGATTAGTAGAGTCACTAGATAAAGACGAAGTCTATGATATATTAGACGAAGTAGGGCATCAATATTTGAACTTGTAGAGAAGTTCGTGCAATATACTACTGAGTCTTTTTTGTACCAATTGCTTTGTGACTTCACTTCGGTAGAGTAAAAGCCCGATGTGATTTGTAATATAAATGAAGGAAATAGAAACGAAGATAAGGAAATAGAGGTATTTTATTTTATCTTTGATTTGTAAAATTTAACCAATGAATATGAAAAAAAAAATAAAGTTAATTGTAGTAGTTGCTCTTTTGTCATCTACTTTGTTTAGTTGTGCGGTATTAGAGTCTGTTTTAGGCGGTTTGGATACGGCAACAGGTACAGCGACAGGAACTTCTTCAAGTTCTAATATCGTTGCAGGATTGAAAGAAGCGTTACGTGTTGGTGTCGATACAGCGACGAGTCGTTTGGCTGTATCCAATGGGTACTTTAAAGACCAAGCAGTAAAATTGTTGTTGCCACCCTCAGTAGGTAATTCGATTGCTAAATTCAAATCAAAATCTATTAATATCTTAGGTGTTGGGGAGATTACTGGAGCGAAAATATACAGTACGGGTATTCCTCTATTGGGAATTAAACCTTTGTCGAGTATAGAAGATAAATTAATTTTGGGTTTAAATAGAGCTGCAGAAACAGCCGCAAAAGATGCTGGGCCTATTTTCGGGAATGCGATAAAAGGAATCACTATAGCTGATGGTAACAATATTCTTTTTGGTGGTGATAATGAGGCAGCTACGAAATATTTGAAGTCTAAAACTTCTTTGGCGTTGTTTAGTCAATTTGAGCCTAAAATTGATGCTGCATTGAAAAGTGTAAAAGTTGGTGACAAAAGTGTTGTAGCGCTGTATGAAAACTATGTGTCGAGTTACAATAATATACTAAATAAGTCAGTACCAACAGGGTTGACTGGTCGTTCGACTATTGCACAATTGATGGGTGTGCCCGTGATTAAAGCAGAAAATCTTTCGGCTTATTCTACAAACAAAGGCTTAGATGGTCTGTTTCTGAAAGTAGCAGGAGAGGAAAAGAAAATTAGAACAAACCCTTTGAATAGAGTAACTTCTATCTTGAAAGATGTATTTGGAAGATTAGATAAATAGATTATCTTGTAAAATTACAAAAGCCTGTTACTATAGAAAGTAACAGGCTTTTTTTTGCTAAAATTTATCCTCCTACTCTTTTTACTTGGTAGTTTTTTTCTTTGAGTAGCTTCATGACTTTGTCACGAGCCTCTCCTTGGATAAATATTTGTCCCTCTTTTACACTTCCTCCTACTCCACACTTGGATTTTAGAAGTTTCCCTAAATCTTTTAAGTCATTTTCGGAGCCAATGAATCCGTCAATTAATGTGACCGTTTTTCCTTTTCTTGCTTTTCTGTCTAACGAAACTTTGAGTATTTGTTCCGAAGGGGGTAGGGTAGTCTCTTCGTTGTCGTCGTCGTAATCAAACTCAAAATCATCATTTGTAGAATAAATGATGTCAATACGTTCTTTCTTTTTCTTAGCCATGGTCAAAAATAGAAAGGAATAGTGCTTTTTACAAGTGTATTAACTCGAAAGGCTAATAAATGTTTCGTTGGCGTCGCACCAAAAAGCATCTAGTTTTATTAGGCGGTCTTTGAAAAACTCAAATAAATCTTGCCAATCGTCTTTTAAGTAATAGTTCTTACCTGACATTTGGGTGTAGATTCGTGCCGAAGGAATGCCGTACTCATTAACAAAATTGTCATCCCAAATCCATTCCTCACCTAAGTTGGTGTGTAAGAATTTTTTTAATGCCTCAAACTGTTCGAAAAACAAAACCCTCATTTCAGCATCCGAATGAGTGATTTCAATACCGATAGAAGCCATTTTGGGTGTAGTGTGCATTCTGAAATAAATGTCTTTCACACCTGTTTTGTAATTAATCCAATTGATTTTGATACCATCTGCCGAGGGGTGACGCTTGATTATACGTCCCAATGTTGTCCAAAACTCTTGTCTTAGTTTGATTGCCTCGGCTTTTGAAAACATAATTTTATTGGTTATTTGATACCTAAACTTTCACAAGCTTTTTGGGCAGCAGCTTGTTCCGATTTTTTCTTACTGTATCCTGAGCCAGTAGCGAGGATTTCTGTTTTTTCTTTGATAGATATCTGGCAAGTAAATGTTTTTGCGTGTTGTGTGCCTTCTTCGTTGGCGGTTTCGAAGTGTATTTTATCCCCTTTCTTTTGTGCCCATTCAATGATTACACTTTTGAAATTAGCCGTGTTTTCAATAATGTCTTTGAGGTCGATGTGTGGCTTGACTAGGTAGTTAATAATGAATTTACTACAATATTTATAGCCCTTGTCTAAATATACAGCACCGATAAAAGCCTCTAAAGCATTTCCGTAGATGCTAATAGATTTTCCTTTAACTAATTTGGTGTTGCTATGTAGCATTAAATCTGCCAAGCCGATTTTACGTGCTAAGGTATTTAAGGAGTCTCTTTTAACAATACGAGAGCGTGTTTCTGTTAAGAAACCTTCGTTTTTGTTAGGGAATTTTTTGAATAAATATTCGGCAACAATAGATCCAAGTATAGCATCACCTAAAAATTCAAGTCTTTCATTAGAGTCATCTGAAGTAGATGAGTGTCTTAACGAAAGTTTAAAAAGTTCTAAATTCGAGGGACTCTTACCGATAATCCCTCGAATAGTAGATTTTAAAATCTTATCCTCTGATTTGTGCTTATTGAAAAGCACTAATCTTCGTATTTTTTGAAGATTACAGAAGCATTGTGTCCTCCAAAACCGAAAGTGTTACTAATAGCAACATTAATATCTCGTTTTTGGGCTTTATTAAACGTAAAGTTTAATTTAGGATCAAAAGCTTCATCATCAGTGAAATGATTAATTGTTGGCGGAACCAACCCATTTTTGATAGATAAAATAGAAGCAACTGCCTCGATAGCACCAGCAGCACCCAAAAGGTGACCAGTCATCGATTTTGTTGAGCTGATATTTAGGTTGTAAGCATGTTCACCGAAAACGGCTTCGATAGCTTTTACTTCCCCAATATCACCTAATGGAGTAGATGTACCATGTACATTTACATAATCCACGTCTTCAGGTTTCATATTTGCATCATCAAGCGCATTAATCATCACATTTTTAGCACCCAATCCTTCTGGATGAGGAGCGGTCATGTGATGAGCATCTGCTGACATACCGCCACCTACCATTTCTGCGTAGATTTTAGCACCTCTTGCTTTAGCATGCTCATATTCTTCAAGAATAACGGCACCAGCACCTTCTCCCATGATGAAACCATTACGGTCTTTATCAAATGGACGAGATGCAGTTTTTGGAGAATCATTTCTTTCAGATAATGCTCTTAAAGCATTAAATCCTCCAATACCGCCTTCTGTGACAGCCATTTCTGAACCACCTGTGACAAATACGTCAGCTTTTCCTAAACGTATATAGTTGAATGCATCAATTAATGCATTGGTAGATGAAGCACATGCCGAAACGGTAGAGAAGTTAGGTCCTCTAAAACCGTGACGCATAGAAATCCATCCAGCACTAATATCAATAATCATTTTAGGTATAAAGAAAGGGTTGAATTTTGGTGTATGATCATTTGCAACGTAACCTTTGATTTCGTCTTCAAATGTTTTTATACCACCAATTCCAGCTCCCCAAATTACACCAATACGGTCAGGATTGACCTCTGTGTTTTCAAAAAGACCCGCGTCTTTAATAGCTTGATCCGAAGCAACAACTGCAAATTGTGCAAATGGATCCATTTTACGGGCGTCTTTCTTCACAATGTGATCGAAAGGATCGAAGTTCTTTACTTCACAGGCAAATTTAGTTTTAAATTTGCTTGTATCAAATCTTGTAATTGGAGCGGCTCCACTTACTCCGTTTGCTAACGACTCCCAATATTCATCGACAGTGTTACCAATAGGAGTAAGTGCACCCAATCCAGTTACTACAACTCTTTTTAAGTTCATATACTAAGTCTTAAGACTTAAATGATTACTTAACGTTTGTTTCTAAATAAGTAACAGCATCACCTACTGTAGCTATATTTTCAGCTTGCTCATCTGGAATAGAAATGTTAAATTCTTTTTCAAATTCCATGATCAACTCTACAGTGTCTAGTGAATCAGCACCTAAGTCGTTTGTGAAACTAGCTTCTGCTGCAACTTCTGACTCTTCTACACCAAGTTTGTCAATGATGATAGCTTTTACTTTCTCTGCAATTTCTGACATAATCTTTTATTTTAGTTACGATTAAGCCACAAAGGAAACAGAATTTTTCATAAAGTCAAACATTTTTCTTGACTAAGTAATAAAAACAGCTAAAAAAGGGGGCTAATTCTTATTAAATGTTATCTTTGTGGCTAATTTAATTCTTAAGAATGGCAAACTTAGAGCTTATCGTTGAGTGTGATTACGACTTTAGTCTCTATGGAATTGTTTGTCCTCTGAAAGAATATCAGGTAGCTTATTATATTAACAAGTTGTTTAGCATTGATTTATGTAGGTCAGAAGACTTAGAAATCAATTTTGTAAAAGAAGCAAGTTTAACTTGCTCTCTATTTACGGCACAAACAGAAAGTTCTTATATATGGCTAATAAAGAACAAAGCATTGGAGGCCGTTAAGGTCAAGAAGCCATTTCTTATTCCTGAAAAAAAAGAATTTGATTTCTTCTTTAAGGTAGAAGGTAAACTTCATGATTGGCATGAAGACGAACTGGAAGACTTGTTTAAAGGGATAAATCAAGTTCAATATGTAAAGCAGTTAGAAGTAGAGAATATAGATTCGAAGGAAAATTTAATATATTTAGAATGAGTACAGTTGTTAAGAATGCCAAAATAATCGCTACGTTAGGTCCTGCATCAAGGACTAAAGAGCAAATGTGGGAATTGCATAACGCAGGAGTTAACGTTTTTAGAATGAATTTCTCTCACGGAGATCATGCTGACCATCAAAAAGTGATCACTTGGGTTCGTGAACTAAATAAAGAACACGGTTCAAATATTTGTTTGTTGCAAGATTTGCAAGGGCCAAAGATTAGAACAAACCATATCGAAAATGAAGGTGTTGATATCTTCGCTGGAGATAAAATAAAAATTGAAGCTGGAGATTTCTTAGGAAATAGAGAAAGAATCAGTACTACATATAAGACAATTGCACAAGATGTAGCAGTTGGAGATACTATCTTAGTAGATGATGGTAACTTAGAGTTGGTAGTTGCGGCTACAGACGGAAAAGTAGTTACTGCTGAGGTGATACACGGAGGTAAATTGAAATCAAGAAAAGGTATTAACTTACCTAATACTAATATTTCAGAGCCATCGTTAACAGAAAAAGATATTAAAGATTTAGCATTCGGTATCGAACAAGATGTTGATTGGATTGCTCTTTCTTTTGTAAGAACAGCTGACGATATTGTTGATCTAAAGCAAAGAATCGCTAAAGGTGGACGAGATATTAAAGTAATCGCGAAGATTGAAAAACCTGAAGCGATTGAAAATATAGATGCTATTATTGAAGCGACAGATGCTATTATGGTAGCTCGTGGAGACCTTGGTGTTGAAATTGACGGGGCTAAAGTTCCGATGATTCAAAAAGAAATGATTGAGAAATGTAACAAGGCAGCTAAACCTGTTATCGTTGCAACTCAAATGTTGGAGAGTATGATTACTAACCCTCGTCCGACAAGAGCAGAAACAAACGATGTAGCAAATGCTATTTTAGATGGAGCTGATACAGTAATGTTGAGTGGTGAAACAGCAGCGGGAGACTTCCCTTTAATGGCTGTACAAGCAATGGCTCACATTATCCACTCTGTTGAAACAACTACTGACGATATCTTTAATAAATTTGTTTCTGTTACTAAAGACAGCGAAACAAACTTATCAGAGAGCTTATTGTACTCAGCAGTGCGTTTGGCAGAGTTTACAGATGCTAAAGTAATTGTTGGTATCACTGACTCTGGTTATACGGCACACCATATCGCTAAACATAGACCAAAGGCGAAGATTGTATTGTACACACGTAACAGAGCATTATTGACTCGTCTTAACTTAATGTGGGGAGTAACGGCTTACTACTACGATATGCAAGGTACTATCGACGAGATGATCGAAGATGTAACGAAAGATCTAAAAACTAAAAGTATTGTAGTAAAAGGAGATGTAGTTGTTAATACAGCCACATTACCTCAAGAATCAAGAGATCATGCAAACATGGTTAAAGTTTCTGTTGTTGACTAAATATTTAGTTCGATAATAAAAAAAATCCCAATCGCTAAGTTTAGTGGTTGGGATTTTTTGTTTGTAGTCTTTTTTGTTTCTCTATAATTATCGGCAACAGGAGGTATAAAGAAATCTAAAAGAGGTTCGTCGTTTACAAATAAAAGTAAATAATGCGATAAATCCTTAAAAAAAATCATTGGTAAGTTATCATTTAAGTAAATGATAACTTATATTTGCAGTCTATAAATATAATAAGATGAATAAAGGAACAGTAAAATTCTTCAATGAAACTAAAGGTTTTGGTTTTATTAGTGAAGACGAGACAAGCAAAGAGTATTTTGTACATGTATCAGGTTTAGTTGATGAAATCAGAGAAGGTGATGCAGTTGAGTTCGAATTAGAAGAAGGAAGAAAAGGATTGAACGCAGTAAACGTGAAAGCACTTTAATTAGTCCACGTTTTAGTTTAAGAGAAAAGCCTGTCAAAATTATGATAGGCTTTTCTTTTTTAAATTTAATAGTCCTAAGGTAGCTATTGGTGTAGTTTTTGCCGTATCAGTAGTTATAAGTTTTGTTGCGTTGCTTTTGTGTTACAAATAGACCAACGCATTCATTTTGTTTAATAAAGAATATAAGTAATAAATAATATATGGCTAGAGCACAAGAAACCTTTAATAAAAAGGAAGTAAGAAATAAAAAAGAGAAAAAAAGAAAAGATAAAGAAGCTAAACGTTTAGCTAAGAAAGAAGCGGGTAGCGCAGGAAGCATGGATGACATGATGGTTTACCTTGATGAAGATGGTAACTTTACTGACACGCCTCCAGATCCAACAAAAAAACGTAAGGAAATAAAAGCTGATAATATAGAAATCAGTATTCCTAAATTAGCAGATAAAGAACCTGTTGACCTTGTGAGAAAAGGTACAGTTAGTTTCTTTGATTCGTCAAAAGGTTTTGGTTTTATTAGAGATTCAGAAACGCAAGAGAGTGTTTTTGTACACATTAACAATGTGACTGATGAAATTAAAGAAGGGAATTTAGTAAGCTTTGAAGTAGAAATGGGACAACGTGGACCATCTGCTATTAAAGTAACTCAAATAAAATAAATAGTTTCCTTATCCTTTTTTTGAAAGGAAGGGCTTAAAAAAACGAGTTTTGTATAGCTGTTAACAGTTAAACAAAACTCGTTTTTTATGTCGAACAAATTGGCACGGATTTGGTGTTTAATTTCTAAGTATAAGAAAATGATGTACTTTTACAGTATAAAGATAACGATATGAAATATTTAGCAATACTATTTTTTTTATTTGCACTTACAAGTTCTACTTTGAAAAAAGAGCCTCGTTCTACGGATAGATTAGGACAGTTGGTTTTTGAAATGGTTCAGTCAGGAGATTGGAGTGATTTGGAGGATGTTCTTTTAACAGAGAAACAATATAAAGGGTTAATCACGGAGATGTCTGAGTCTGCAAAGTTTAAAACACACCTTTTAGAGAAAGCTAGTAAGCGTATTCATCGAAGAGATATCGCTGTACCTACTTCTTTTCAGCATGTAAGACGAAAAGGAGCTCGTAGTGGAGTGAATTGGGAGAAAGCAATGTATCAAAAAACGATTGCTAAATTAAGAACAGATAGCCATGGTAATGAGAATTGTTCGTTAGAAGTTTCTTTTTTTTATAACTCAAATTCTTATAAGATTTGGGTAACGGATTGCGTGAAGGCTGACGGTAATTGGGTTGTTGCTTTCAGGAAAATTCGCTGGTTAGGGGCTGAGTGAGGTAGTTGTTGTCTTCTCTCGATATGTGAGAAGGTGATGGATTTGTTTTTGTAAGTACAGGTTACGCAACTGTTTTTTAAGAGCTACATACCTTTTTTTTGGGGCTATAGGTCTCAAGTATGGGTATTGGATTAGTTACTTGGGTTACGGTATTGTAAAAACATGAAATGAAAAAAGATAAACTTTTAATTCTTTTATTAATCATCAGTATGCTGGTGTGGGGTGTGACATGGTCGTCGGCAAAAGTGCTATCTGATTACGGAAACCCTTTGAGTGTGTCTTATTTACGTTTTTTAGTCACGTTATTGACTTTGTTGCCTTTACTTAAAATCTTAAAAATAGATATAAAAGTTAAAAAAACAGGTCGATGGATAGTGAGTGTTGCAGGTTTTTTGATGGCACTATATGGTTTTGTCTTTTTTACTGGCTTACAATATGGAATGGCTGGTTCAGGAGGTGTATTAGTAACGACATTGAATCCAATTTATGCATTTGTCCTTGGTTTGGTGTTAAGTAAAACCCTACCTTCTAAATTTGAATTTATAGGTTTGTTAGTCGGTACATTAGCAGGGTTGGTGTTGTTGGAGGTTTGGGAAAACGCCTCAAGTATATTTGATAAAGATAACCTGTATTTTGTAGTCGGCGCGTTTATTTGGGCGGTGATGAGTAAAGTAACTTCAAAAGGAGGGGATGTAGCGCACCCTTTGAGTTTTAATTTTTGGGTACAGTTTTTTTCTGTATTGGCAATGAATTTCTTTGTCGATTTTAGTGAAGTTTTGGCAATAATTCAAAAAGGAGATATTTATTTTTGGGGGAATTTATTGTTTTTTGGAATGGTAAACTCTGCTATCGCAACCTCTTGTTATTTCTACGCTACAATGGAATTAGGAGCAGAGAAAGCAAGTACGTTTCTCTTTTTAGTACCTGTTGGGGCAGTATTTTCTTCTTGGTTGTTTTTAGGAGAGCCTGTTGAAATACACACCTTAGTTGGTGGTGCTTTGGGTATTTTAGCTGTCTTTATAATTAACAAAAGGGTTAAGGTTGGTGGGGAGCACTCAAATTAATTTCTTTTGTTGTTTGGTTAAGTTCTGTTCCATCAGGTAATAATATCCATTATGTACTTTATAGAAACAGAACAGAAAACCACTCTTTTAACAGATAGCAGGTATAACCGAAAACTCGTTTTGTCGGCTATACCTGTTTCTGTCTATTTTTTTATAAAAAGTGACTCTAAACAACTCGTAACAAAGAGGTAATCTCCATTATTTCAAATAACTAAAATCGTGTCCTGCTTTTAATTGTTTAATAAACTCGTAAATCAACTCGATAACCGCATCAACGTCTTTGACGTGTGTTGTTTCTACTGTCGTATGCATGTATTTCAAAGGTAAGCTTATCAATGCTGAGGCCACTCCTGAGTTAGAATACGCAAACGCATCGGTATCCGTACCTGTCGAACGAGAAGCTGCCGCTCTTTGAAATTTGATTTTATGTTTGTCGGCAACATCAATAATCATGTCCAATAAATTATTTTGTACAGCTGGTCCGTAGGTCAAAACTGGTCCTTTTCCAGCCGCTTGATCCCCACTCTTTATCTTGCTATACATCGGCGATTGTGTGTCGTGACAAACATCTGTTACTATTGCAACATCGGGTTGGATGCGTTGTGCAATCATTTCCGCTCCTCGCAAACCGACTTCCTCTTGTACTGAATTGACAATATACAGACCAAAAGGTAATTTGATTTTCTTTTCGTGTAGTTTCCTAACTACTTCAGCTATCATAAAGCCACCTATACGGTTGTCCAAGGCACGCCCTACAAAATATTTATTATTCAGCTCAGTCAGTTCATCTTTAAAAGTAATCACATTACCGACTGTAATACCCATTTTAGCCACTTCTTCGCTCGATTCTGCTCCGACATCTATAAAAATATTGGATAAGGAAGGTGTGATTTCCTTGCCTCCTTGTCGGACATGAATCGCTGGCCAACCAAAAACGCCTTGCACTTTTCCTTTTTTTGTGTGAATATCCACACGCATAGATGGAGCTATCTGGTGGTCCGAACCGCCATTTCGGACGACATAAATATAACCGTCTTTTGTAATGTAGTTGACAAACCAAGAGATTTCATCGGCATGTGCTTCGATCACTACTTTGTACTTTGCCTCGGGGTTGATTACCCCAACTGCCGTTCCGTAAGTATCTGTAAAATGTTCGTCGATATAAGGTTTGATATAATCCAACCATATTTGCTGTCCCGAAGTTTCAAAACCTGTAGGTGCTGTATTATTCAAATATTCGTATAAAAATTTCTTGCTTTTTTTCTTCATCATCGTTGTATTTATTTCTAATAGTTGAGATTTCTCCCCTTGCTTTCTCAATTTAATCTAATATATTTGATTTACTTATGAAATACGAAAATAGAAAGGCAATTATTGACTGTGGAACAAATACTTTTCATTTACTTATTGTCGATATGCTCCCCAATAACCGTTTCCATATAGTCCATAAAGAAAAACAAGCTGTAAAAATCAGTGCTGGAAGTATTCAAAAAAACATTATTCCTCAAGAAGGAATTCAGCGTGCATTGGCGACTTTACAACGTTTTCGTAAAACAATAGATGGCTATTTTGTTTCTTCGGTCACCGCCACGGCAACAAGTGCTTTTCGTAATGCAACAAACGGAAAAGAGGTCGCTGAGTTGTTCTATAATGAAACGGCTATCAAAATAAACATTATCGATGGCGAAAAAGAGGCTGCCCTAATTTATAACGGTGTAGCTAAAGCCGTTGAATTAACGACAGATTACAGCCTTATTATGGATATTGGTGGCGGTAGTGTTGAGTTTATTTTGTGTAATAACAAAGGCATCAAATGGTTGAAAAGTTTTGAGGTGGGCGGACAACGTTTACTTGAAAAGTTTCATCTTTCAGATCCTATCTCTCAAGATGATATCCATGCTTTAACTACTTATTTGGACAACGAACTTGCTGAACTATTTACTGTCTGTCAAGAGTACAAACCAACTTGTTTATTGGGTGCATCAGGTTCTTTTGATACATTAAGTGAAATTTACTCTGAACTTTCAGGTGATATTTTCAATGAAAACGAGACGCTTTCTTTTCACCTACCCCTTAAAGATACCTTGGTAATAATAAACACGATTGTTTCTAAAAATAGAGCGCAGCGTTTAGCTATAAAAGGAATGATTGCCTTACGTGCAGATATGATTGTCGTTGCAGGGTTATTAGTAAAAAGAGTTATAGAGAAGATTGAATTTCAAAAAATAACAACTACTTCTTACGCTTTGAAGGAGGGTGTTTTGTTTACTTCTTCTTTTCCGGCATAACAAATACATCTTCTGATGGTTTTTTCATATAGAACTGCTCACGAGCGTAACGCTCCAGTTCATTAATGTCCTCAGACATATATTCACTTTTTTGGCGTAACTCTTCTATGTTTGCTTTGTAAAATTCTACTTTTTTCTCTTCCTCTTTAACTTCTTTATAACTCTTGTATTGTGACCTAAGATTGTTTGGGTCAAAAAACAACATCCACAACAAAAACAAAAGCGTAGCGATTAAGTAAAATTTCTTTTTTATGATTGGTATTTCTATCTGCATTTGAGTCAGCAACGAATTAAGAACAACAAGTTAGTTATATTTTAGGGGCTTGTCAATTTTATATTGAATTGTGTTTTAGAGGAGACAAAATAATTAAGTGTTATAGCGTGAAAAATAGCTAAAAAAAGGGCGGTGATGAACTTCTGAAATCGAATTTGAATATTGAATTGTTTTGGTTATCTTGCATAGATAACACTTGTCGTAAAAGAGAGGTGATTGATAAAATATTTTTTATTAAATAGATAATATGCGACATTACGATTTGAGTGAATTGGAGGCGATGGCTCAGGGAAACACTGAGTTTGTGGGTAAAATGGTAACCGTTTTTTTGGAGACGACAACGGAGTCTTTGGACGAGATGTTGGTCTGTGTAAAAGAAGATAAACTCGCGCAAATTGGTCGCTTGGCTCATAAAATAAAACCGTCAATAGACTTGATGGGGATTGACGAATTGAAGGGAATAGTGCGAGAAACGGAGTTGAAAGGAAAAGCAGAAAATGAGTCTGTGAGAGAGCTAGTACCAGAGTTGGAGCGAGTATTACGTTTAGTTTTCGAGGAAATGAAAGAAGATTACAAATAAACTTTGGATAGTAGTAATAAATACGTACTTTTGTAAGCTAAAATAAAAGGGAACGTCCCTTTAGTTATATAAACAAGAAGAGAAGTGGATTCTTTAAGTTATAAAACAATTTCGATCCCTACGGGATCACTTGAAAAGGAGTGGTTGATTATCGACGCAGATCAAGCCATCCTTGGAAGACTAGCAAGTAAAGTAGCTAGTTTGACAAAAGGTAAGCATAAAACATCATTTACTCCCAATGTAGATTGTGGAGACAAAGTGATTGTTATCAATGCTGATAAAATTGCGATGACTGGAAAGAAATGGGACTTGAAAGAGCACATTTCACACTCTGGATATCCTGGTGGACAAAAGAGAGTTACTCCTAGAGAGCAACTAGCTAAAGATTCTACTAAGATTATCGAAAGAGCAGTTAAAGGTATGTTGCCTAAAGGTAAGTTAGGTAGCCAGTTGTTTAAAAATCTTCACGTGTATGCAGGAACAGAGCATCCACACGAAGCACAACAGCCAAAAACAATAACATTATAATTCTCTATTTGAATGGAAGTAATTAATACTACTGGTAGAAGAAAAACATCTGTTGCTAGAATCTATATGATTCCTGGTAAAGGTAAAATTGTGGTCAACAATAAACCTGTTGAAGAGTATTTCCCAACGGAAGTTTTACAAATTATTGTAAAGCAAGCTTTCGAATTTGCGGAAAGTGCTGACGCATTTGATATTAAAGTCAATGTGAAAGGAGGAGGAGTATCAGGTCAAGCAGAGGCAACTCGTTTGGCAATCTCTAAAGCCTTAGTTCAATTAAACGGAGAAAACAGACCTGCACTTAAGAAAGAAGGTTTCTTAACGCGTGATTCAAGAATGGTGGAACGTAAGAAACCAGGAAGAAGAAAAGCGAGAAGAGCATTCCAATTTAGTAAGCGTTAATATTTATTTGTGTCATAATAAGGTTATGAGTAAACTAGAGTATAAAGAATTGTTGGACGCTGGCGTTCATTTTGGTCACTTGACTAGAAAATGGGATCCTAGAATGGCTCCTTATATTTTTACTGAAAGAAACGGTATTCACATTATCGACTTAAACAAGACTATCACTAGTCTTGAAGTTGCAAGTGAAGCAATTAAGAACATCGTTCGTTCGGGTAGAAAAGTAATGTTTGTTGCTACAAAAAAACAAGCTAAAGAGGTTGTTGTAGCTCAAGCAGAAAGATTAAACATGCCTTTCGTAACTGAAAGATGGTTAGGTGGTATGTTAACTAACTTTGCAACAGTAAGAAAGTCTATTAAAAAGATGTCATCTATCGCTAAATTAGAGAAAGATGAAACTTACAAATACATTGCGAAGCGTGAACGTTTAATGCTTTCTCGTGAAAAAGATAAATTAAATAGAGTTTTAGGTGGTATTTCTGATTTAACAAGATTACCAGCTGCTTTATTCGTTATCGATGTAAAGAAAGAACATATTGCAATTGCTGAAGCTAAAAAATTAGGTATTCCTATTTTTGCTATCTGTGATACAAACTCAAACCCAGAGATTGTTGATTATGCAATCCCTGGAAATGATGATTCTTTCAAAGCAATTAAAGTTGTAACTGATGCGTTTGCTCAAGCAATCGAAGAAGGTTTGACTGAAAGAAAGAAAATCCGTGAGGAAAAGAAAAAAGAAGACGAGGTAGAAGCTAAAAAAGTAGTTGATACTGAAAAAGTAGAAGAGAAATAATCTCTACCTACATAAGTCTATAAATACAACCGAACACTAGCATTTTATTTTGTTGGTGTTCGTTTGTTTTAAGGTCTTTGACCTGCTAAGCATTCGAAGAGCGTTTTTTAAAAGATAATTAAAAAGAAACTTAGGTTTCACAAAATATAAGATCATGGCAATAACTGCACAAGACGTAAACAAATTAAGAAAGCAAACTGGTGCTGGAATGATGGATTGTAAAAAAGCTCTTACCGAAGCAGGTGGAGATTTTGAAGAAGCAATCGCATTGTTAAGAAAAAAAGGGCAAAAAGTATCGGCTAGTAGAGCGGATAGAGAAACTACTGAAGGTAGAGTGTTTGTTAAAACTGTTAATGACGGTAAAACAGCTTACTTGGTGTCTTTAGGGTGTGAGACTGATTTCGTTGCTAAAAATGATGATTTCATCACTTTAGGAGAGTCTTTCTTGAATGCTGCTATTGAATCTGGAGCATCTTCTCCAGCTGAATTGATGACTGCTACTATTGGTGGGCAATCAATTGCTGAGGTAGTTATTGAAAACGTAGGGAAAATCGGTGAAAAACTTGATATAGCTAACGTAATCAAAATGGAAGGAGAAAAAGTTGTTCCTTATATCCACTCTAATGCTAAGTTAGGTGTTTTGGTTTCTTTAAAAGGAATTGGGTCTGCTGAAGTTGAAGAGATAGGAAAAGATGTTGCTATGCAAATTGCAGCAATGAACCCTGCTGCTCTTGACAAATCAGGTATCGCTCAGTCAATTATTGACAGAGAGTTAGAAGTAGGGATGGAGCAAGCTCGTTCTGAAGGGAAACCTGAAGCAATGTTAGAAAAAATTGCTCAAGGGAAATTGAATAAATTCTTCTCTGAGAACACGTTGTTGAGTCAAAAATTTGTGAAAGACAATAAAAAAACAATCACACAAGTTTTAAATGATGTAAACAAAGGATTAACTGTTACTGAATTTAAAAGAATTGCTTTAGGGTAATTTACTTTAAAATGATAATAAGAAAGCCGACTAATTTAGTCGGCTTTTTTTGTTTAAAAACTTTTGAGGGTTGTATGAAAAGGGGCGTTATAACAATACCAACCCATTACTTACCAGTTCTTTCCATACATGACTATCAGTTAATTGCTTGACGTCTCCTAAACCTTGTGTTTTGTAGCTTTCGGCTATGTCTTTCAATGTAAGACGGTGTGTGTTGTTGGGGGTTAATTCTGTTAAAACCTGCGCTAACCATTCGCCAATTACAGCCGTGGTACTAAAAGAAAAGGCGGTTTTTTTATTGTGAAAAACGAGTTCTACCATCTCTGTCATCTTTCCTTTTTTCTTCTTTTCAAATCCACGTAGTGTAGGTTGGTTTCCTAACCAAAGAACTTTAGCATTTGATTTTGTCTTTTCTTTACTGTTCTGAATAGCTGTTTCTATCAAGTCTGGTGCTAATGTGGTACTTGGAGTCTCAAAATCAAACCATTCGTAAAGCTCAAAATCAAAACAAACACCATACATATAGTTAAATAATGATTTTCTTAACCCTTCGCTAAATAGTTGGTGATTTGCTCCTGTAGGGTCACTGTGTTTGTAATCATTTTCTGCAAATTTACCTTCTGAAGGACCTATTTTTTGTACACCAAAAACTTCGGGGTCTAAACCGATAGGACTGTGAGCTGTCATCGCAAATTGATGCCAGAAAGCAGATTGTACCACACCGTTTAAAAACAACTGCCGAACAATCTCTAAAGCATCTATTGTTTCTTGTTCTGTTTGTGTAGGGAAGCCATACATTAAATAAGCGTGTACCATAATGTCTGATTGCGTGAAATTATGGGCTACTTGAGCTACTTTCTCTATGGTTACTCCTTTTTTCATCATCTCTAACAATCGATCAGAGGCAACTTCTAAACCACCTGAAACAGCGATACAGCCCGATTGTTTTAATAATTGACACAAGTCAGCAGTGAAACTTTGTTCAAATCGAATGTTTGTCCACCACGTAATGGTGATGCCTCTACGGATAATTTCTATTGCCAAATCACGCATCAAAGCAGGTGGAGCGGCCTCATCTACAAAGTGAAAACCTGTTTCGCCTGTTTGCTCGATAATTTGTTCGATACGGTCGCAAAGAATTTGTGGGGTGACCGGTTCGTAGTTTTTTATATAATCTAGCGAGATGTCACAGAAAGTACATTTTCCCCAATAACAACCGTGAACCAACGTCATTTTATTCCACCTGCCATCACTCCAAAGACGGTGCATAGGATTTGCCATTTCGATAACCGACAAATAACTATCTAATGCCAAGTCCGAATAATCGGGAGTGCCTGTTACAGCAAAGGGAAAGTCTCGTTCTTTATTTGAATTGTAATAAATAACTTCGCCATTGGTTCGTGCAAACGTACGTTTTAATTCTTCTAAAGGTGCTTTCCCTTTTAGATGTTCTAATAAATTGTAAATTGGACGTTCGCCATCATCTAAGGTGATAAAGTCGATATAATCAAATACTTTTTCTTCGGTAAGTGAACGTAATTCGGTGTTTGGGTAACCTCCTCCCATAACGACCGTAATCTCTGGGTGATTTTGTTTTAAGTATTGCCCACATTTAAAAGCGCCGTATAAATTCCCTGGAAACGGTACACTGATACAAACTACGGTCGGTTGGTATTGCTGTAGTTTAGCTTCAAAAAGCTCTAATAAGATAGTGTCAATAAAGGTGTTTGGAGCTTCTAATTCTTGGTGTAATTCAGTGAATTCGGTTGCTGATTCGCCCAGTCGTTCGGCGTAACGGCTAAAACCAAAGTGAGGGTCAACGGTTTCTTTAATCAAATCTGCAATGTCTTCTAAGTACAAAGTAGCAAAATGACGTGCTTTATCTTGTATTCCCATCGACCCAAATGCCCAATCCAAATCTTCTAATTGAGTAAACTTACCTGCTTCGGGTAAATAATCACTTTCACAAATATTGTGTGCTAAGGTAGAGTCTTTTTTCTGTAAAAACCGGATAACGGCATCAATGGTTTTGATGTAATCGTCTTGCAAGCTAACCATACGGTAAGCGTTTTCGGACAATTCAAAATCACTTTCTTCTATCGCTTGAAAAAGATGTTGAAATCCTTTTTTACTAAACAATGCATTGATTACGTCTATACCCAAATCGGCTTGGTGCGATTTTATTCCCTGCGTGTTTAAAAACCCCTTAATGTAAGCTGTTGCTGGGTAAGGTGTGTTTAATTGCGTAAATGGTGGCGTGATGATAAAAACAGATGTATCCAAAGTCGTTTATTTAGTCTAACAAAGGTCGTAAAGTTTATTGAGAAAGAGATAATATTAACTTGCTAACTCAACTAATTTATTGACCGTTTTCCAATTTCGGGTAGTGGCTTGTGTTTTTAGTTTTCTTTCTATAAAGTTATTGTTCATTTTTATTTTACCATAACCATTAGGGCAATATAAATAAACGGTTTTTCCGATGATTTTAAATTCATCGGGGGAAAAGGTGTTCTCTTCGAGTGCAGTGGCTAATTCTGTTTGTGGAAGGTCTGCTAAAAAGGTAATGTAAAGGACTTTTTCTTCTGCTTCGTTAGTGAAAAAAGGATTGTTAGCGATGGTTCTTTGCAATTCGTTGAGCGATAAAACCAATGTAGGTACGTCAAAATCGTATTTCCCTTTGATGGCAGATTTTATCTTTTCTGCTAAGTTTTTTTCTTCCGAATGAAAAACAATGTTGCCACTTTGTATATAAGTTTGAATAGCTGAACAGCCTAATTTCTCAAATAGTACTTTTAAGTCAGCCATCAATATTTTCTTTTGTCCACTTACGTTTATTCCTCGAAGTAAAGCGATTTGTTTTTTCATAGTAGCTAGTTCTTTATGAAATAAATTTACGGATTATTCTTATCTAAAGTGCGTAAGTAATGGTTGTATTTTGAAAAATTAGAGTAACACACATACACCTTTACGCTGGTAAGTCAGATTTAAAAGAAAACTACAAAGGAGTAAAAATAACATTTAACAGTTTATCAAGAATTCTCTGGAGATATGAATATTCCTTGTTCGTTTTCTGATGGGGAAATAAGACTACGGAAATAACTCTTTTTGCTATTTCTGAAAAACAATTAATAACAGTTTCCTGATTAAGTGAAAGAAATGAAGAAAAGTAACGATATTACCAACTCATAAAAAACATTGTCCGATTAATAAGGGACTAGGCCATTTGTTGTTGGCAACTTAGAAGAAATGACTAAACTAGAAACACGTCTTATACCCTCGTCTAAAGAAAACACATTACAAATCGCTTTAGACTGTATTTCCGACAATCGATTATTGGAAGAATTACTCATTATTGCGTTTTCTGATAAAAAGGTGGTTTCGTGGCATGCCTGTTGGGTAATTGAATACATAGCACAGCGCAACACATCTATTTTGGTTAAACACACTAATTTATTAATCCAAAAGCTACTTATTCTTCAACATCCCAGTCAAATTAGAGCAATATTTGGAACAGTTTCTATCCTCTCCTTTGATTGTGAACAACACTTAGAGTTATTAGATTTCTGTATTGAAAAATTAACTAATGAGAAATCTCCACACAACGAAAAATCACGAGCCTTAATCGTCTTAGAAAAGTTTATTCGTTTTGAGCCCGATTTGAAAAATGAGCTTTTTCCTATTATCGAGCAAACGATTGTATTTACTAAGACGGCACATTTTCGCAAACGGTTAAAAGCCTTTTTATCCTTATAACACAAAAAAAGCCACGAATTAACTTCGTAGCTTTTTTTGTGTTGTAATTAATATCTTTTAGATTTTAACGTGTCCCCAATTACTCCCGTTTTTAATTCGGTATAGTTGCATTTCAGAAATGTTATATTTTTCTGCTAACGCTTTAAATCTAATCGTTCTCTTTGGATCAGCAATGACTTTTTTGATTTCCACCACTTGATCGAAATGTAATTTTCGACCTTGAATAGTAATCCTGTTTTTTCTCTTTAGAATTCCTTCCAAATGAAAAGGACTCTTTACTTGATGAATTTCCTTCTCTCTTTTTGTCGCCCACGTCAAGTTCTCCAACTCGTTATTCATTTTCATGTGATCTAAATGAAGAACAATTTTATGTTTATCACTTGGCTTTGGTAAAAACAACTGAGCCATCAAACGATGAATATAAAACAAACGTTTTGTACCATCTTTTAAACGCATTCTTATCGCAGGGTAACCTACCGTTATTGCCCCTTTAAGGATTTTCCCTTCTTCTAATTTCTTTTTATAGCTAGCAATTCTTCCTTTAGAAGAAACAGCATATTTACCTTTAAGTTTACCTTCGGCTTCTTCAAAAACCTTCCACTCTTCGTTTGGTAATACTTTAATCATAATAAATGGTGTTAATCTTTCAAAAACTATAACACAAAGATACGTTCAATATTGAGTGTGCCTTTATTAGACATTTGATAGACGTGTTCTTTTAGATGAATAGCATTGTTTTTTAGATGAAAAACACAATCTTGTAACAACACGAAGTTAAATAGCTCGTACATAGCTGAAAAAAATAAGCAAAAAAAACCACCAACCTTTTTAAGGCTGGTGGTTTAGTTACTTTAGTAAGCTTATCTTACAAGTGAATCACTTCACCGTAAGCAGCAGCTGCTGCTTCCATTACCGCTTCCGACATCGTTGGGTGTGGGTGAACAGATTTGATGATTTCGTGACCTGTTGTTTCTAAGTTTCTAGCTACAACAACTTCAGCAATCATATCCGTTACGCCTGCTCCAATCATGTGAGCACCTAACCATTCACCATATTTGGCGTCAAAGATAACTTTTACAAATCCTTCTTTCACTCCTCCCGCTGCAGCTTTACCTGATGCGGAGAAAGGGAATTTTCCTACTTTTATTTCGTAACCTGCATCTTTTGCTTGGGCTTCTGTCATCCCTACAGAGGCAATCTCTGGTGAACAATAAGTACACCCTGGTATATTTTCGTAGTTCAATGGTTCAACGTCAATTCCTGCGATTTTTTCTACACAGATAATCCCTTCAGCCGAAGCAACGTGTGCCAATGCGGGTCCTTTTACAATATCTCCGATAGCGTAAACACCTGGTACATTTGTTTGGTAATAATCATCAACCAAAACACGCCCTTTGTCAGTCGCTACTCCTGCGTCTTCAAGTCCGATTCCTTCAATGTTTGTAGAAACCCCAACTGCCGAAAGAACAACATCACATTCAATGATCTCTTCTCCTTTCTTTGTCTTGATTTTTACTTTGTTTGTTTTTCCTGACGTATCCACGCTTTCTACAGCCGAATTTGTCATTATTTTAATCCCTTTTTTCTTAAATTCTTTTGCTAATGCTCTTGAGACATCGATATCTTCGTTAGGAACGATATTAGGCAAAAATTCTACAACTGTAACATCTGTTCCGATTGCATTGTAGTAGTAAGCAAACTCAACACCAATTGCTCCCGAACCAACAATTACCATTTTCTTTGGTTGTTTATCTAAAACCAACGCTTCACGGTAACCAATGATTTTTTTACCATCTTGTGGCAAATTAGGTAATTCTCTTGAACGACCTCCTGTTGCAATAATGATATTTGTAGCAGAAACTTCAGTAGTTAATCCACTTTCGTCTGTTACTAAAAGTTTTTTTCCTTTGGCTAATTTAGCAAATCCTTTGATAAGGTCAATCTTGTTCTTTTTGAACAAAAACTGTATTCCTTTACTCATTCCGTCTGCGACACCACGACTTCTTTCTACTATTGCTTTGATATCTGCATCAGCACTTTTTACCGTAATACCATAATCTTCGGCGTGTTGAATGTACTCAAATACTTGTGCACTTTTCAATAGTGCTTTTGTAGGAATACACCCCCAGTTTAAGCAAATACCACCTAATTCGGCTTTTTCAACAACAGCTACCTTTTTTCCCAATTGAGAAGCACGGATAGCGGCAACGTAACCACCTGGTCCACTACCAACAACTATTAAATCGTATTTAGATGCCATAATATATCTTTTTTATTCTATTCTAATTTAAGCCCCAAATATACGAAGAATTGTTTTTTTATACTCGCCTATTTTCATATTTCATACTGTTATTCATCATATTTTTGGTTATTACCTAAGCTATAATCAATAGAGATTATCAAATAAAAGAGTTTACTGTTCTTGGTTGTCTCTTTGTGTTTCTCAGCGTTTTCATTCTTTTTTTCGTATCTTTATAATGTGAAACAAGTATTTTCTATAGCCATCGCCTCTTTAGTGCTTTTTAGCAGTTTGGGTTTTTCTGTCGCTACGCATTATTGTGGAGGCAAAAAAATAATGTCCGAATTGGTATTGGCTGATGGTGATTTGAGCTGTGGGATGATTGAAAAAACTTGTGCCACACCGTCTGAATATGGTTTTTCGTTCAATAAAGTTTGTTGTGAAAACGAATTAATAGCTGTTGATTTGGATGATGATTTCAAGTTAGATATCGCACAAGTTCACGATGCTACTGATTTTGTAATTGCTTTTGTTTACGTCTTTTTACTTCCAAATTTCACAACGTCAGCGACGAGTAATACGGTCGTTTATTCACCACCTCCACTGAAACAAAACAGACAAATCTTGTTTCAATCCTTCCTTTTATACGATAAGTTTTTGGCTTAAATAGACTTTTGTTTACGGTAACGTTTACACAGTTTTATGTGCTTTTATTTTACGCTGTTTTACACGTAATCTCAAGCTATTTCCACTCACTTATCTATAAAAATGTTAAATAAAATCATTAAATACTTTCTTGACAACAAGCTCGTAACGGCTCTTGTTATCTTAACCGTTCTCGGTTGGGGAACTGTTACAGCTCCTTTTGGTTGGGATACAGGACTTCCTTCTGATGCGGTGTCTGTTGATGCAATTCCTAATATTGGAGAAAATCAACAAATTATTTTTACCGAATGGAAAGGACGGTCTCCGCAAGATATTGATGACCAAATCACTTATCCATTAACGACTTCTTTACTCGGTATTTCTGGCGTGAAATCTATTCGTAGTTCGTCACTTTTTGGGGTTTCGAGTATTTATATCATATTCGAAGAGGATATTGAGTTTTATTGGTCACGTGTAAGAATTATTGAGAAATTAAATTCGTTACCAAAAAATCTTTTGCCTGATGGTGTACAACCAACC
Organism: Cytophagales bacterium; assembly: GCA_965224495.1. Classification (GTDB taxonomy): domain Bacteria; phylum Bacteroidota; class Bacteroidia; order Cytophagales; family JAAEPT01; genus CBDCZI01. Next base: position 113,636 of record CBDCZI010000022.1, read on the forward strand.
TTAGGTCCTGATGCCACAGCACTTGGTCAAGTGTTTTGGTACACGATTGAAGGACGAAACCTAAAAGGTGAACCGACAGGTGGTTGGGATTTACACGAATTACGAAGCACACAAGATTTCTATGTTAAATACGCATTGAATGCCGTTCAAGGAGTTTCTGAAGTAGCGTCAATCGGTGGGTTTGTGAAAGAATACCAAATTGATATTGACCCTGACGCAATGAAAAATTATAACATTTCGTTAGAACAAATCTTACGAACCGTTCGAGAATCAAACAAAGACGTAGGTGCAAAAACGCTTGAAATTAATCAAGTCGAATATTTAGTTAGGGGACTGGGGAATATCAAATCAATCGAAGATTTGGGAAATGCAGTGGTTGCCGTTCAGGAAAACACACCTGTTTACCTAAAAGACATTAGCCATATTTCGATGGGTCCCGCTACCCGAAGAGGTGTACTGGATAAAGGTGGTGCAGAGGTAGTTGGAGGTGTGGTCGTCGCTCGTTACGGGTCAAATCCGTTGGAGGTGATTACAGGTGTGAAAGAAAAAATCAAAGCTATTGCTTCAGGTTTACCTAAAAAAACGTTGGCTGATGGTACAGAAAGTCAATTAAAGATTGTCCCTTTTTATGACCGTACACAACTTATTCATCAAACATTAGGCACATTAGAAGAGGCGTTATCTTTAGAAATGTTGATTACTATTTTGGTGGTTATCTTGATGGTTTTGAATTTACGTGCATCACTACTTATCGCAAGTTTATTGCCCTTAGCAGTCTTGATGGTTTTTATTGCTATGCGTTATTTTCATATCGACGCCAATATTGTGGCATTATCAGGGATTGCAATTGCTATCGGTACGATGGTCGATTTGGGGATTGTATTGTCCGAAAACATTCTTCGTCATTTGAAGGGTACGAAAAATACACAACCTATAAAAGACATTATTTACAAGGCTTCATCAGAAGTAAGTTCAGCGATAGTTACTGCGGTAGCGACAACTATTGTTAGTTTTATTCCTGTTTTTATGATGGAAGGTGCAGAAGGAAAAATGTTTAGCCCTTTAGCTTTCACTAAAACATTTGCGTTGGTAGGAGCGTTGGTTGTTTCTTTATTTATTTTACCAACAATGGCTCAATGGCTTTTTGGAATTAATTTAAAAGGAAAAAAGACACACGTCTTAAAAAACAGTTTACTACTTTTAATCGGTGGTTTTTCCTTTTTCTCGGGTTACTATTGGGCAAGTTTCACTTTGCTCGCTTTGAGCCTTTCGGAACTGTTACTTTCTTATTTTAGGGATAAAATTCCTTCAACCAAATTCACTCAATTTATCACAGAACACTCGTCGGTAATTATTACAATTATAGCTGTAGTTTGGTTGCTAACAAAATATTGGATGCCTTTGGGTGTTGGACAATCTTTCCCTCTTAACCTTACTTTTGTTACATTGGTTTTAGCCCTTATTTTAGGTGGTTTCCTTTTATTAGAACGGAGTTATCAGACTATTCTTTCGTGGTGTTTGGCGAATAAAAAAACGTTTTTCATTCTTCCTATTACAGCTGTTTTGTTTGCTTTAACTACGTGGTTGGGCTTTGCAAATACCTTTGGATTTATTGCTAAAGGCTTTGACAAATTGAATGTAAATATTCGTACAACAACTATTTGGTCGAGTTTGACACATACATTTACAGGTATAGACAAAGAGTTTATGCCAACACTTGACGAGGGTAGTTTTTTACTTATGCCTACTTCGATGCCTCACGCAGGCATGTCTCAAAACAAACGTATTTTACAACAGTTAGATATGTTGGTTACGGCTATTCCTGAAGTCGAATTGGTTGTTGGGAAAATGGGACGTGCAGAAACGGCTCTTGACCCTGCACCTATCTCAATGTATGAAAATGTAATTAATTATAAACCTGAATATTTATTAAATAAAAAAGGGCATCGTCAACGTTTTAAAATCAATGCAAATGGTGATTACCGTTTGGTAAATAACCAATTATTAGCAAAAAATAAGTCGTGGTATTTTGATGGCAAAGACACCGTAACCTTGAAACAAGACAATGCCTTTTTATCAACAATTAATACGTTGTTAATGGAGAATGATAACGGTGATTATTTCCGTAATTGGCGACCACAAATAAAATCTACGGATGATATTTGGCAAGAAATTAGTCGTGTTACTCAGTTGGCAGGCGTTACGTCTGCACCCAAATTACAACCGATAGAAACTCGCTTAGTAATGCTACAAACAGGGATGCGTGCACCAATGGGTATCAAAGTCTATGGTTCGGATTTACAATCTATCGAGGCATTTGGTCTTGAATTGGAACAGTTATTAAAGGAAGTACCTTCAATAAAAACAGATGCCGTATTTGCTGACCGAATTGTCGGAAAACCCTACGTTCATTTAACGATAGATAGAAATAAAATTGCTCGTTATGGTTTGAGTATCGAACAAGTACAGCGGACAATAGAAGTAGCTATTGGAGGAAAAGAATTGACAAAAACAGTAGAGGGAAGAGAACGTTTTTCGGTGCGGGTTCGCTACCCTCGTGAGTTGCGTGACAACCCCGACGTACTGGTGGATATCTCAATAACGACAGCTAATGGCACACAGGTTCCTTTGGGTGATTTAGTGAAAATTAGTTATACAAAAGGACCTCAAATGATAAAAAGTGAGAACACCTTTTTGGTTGGGTATGTTTTGTTTGATAAAAAAGAAAAGTATGCTGAAATGAAAGTGATTGAAGACGCTCAACAATTGATAGCATCAAAAATAGCTGACGGTGATTTGGTTATTCCTTCGGGAATTAGCTACAAGTTTTCGGGGAATTACGAAAACCAAGTCCGTGCAGAAAAACGGTTGCTCTTAATTATTCCTTTAGTATTAGTTATTATTCTCTTGATTTTATATTTCGAATTTCGCTCAATAAGTGTGGCTCTGATGGTCTTTTCGGGTATTGCTATGGCGTTTAGTGGTGCGTTTATCTTGCTTTGGCTTTATGGACAGACGTGGTTTTTCGATTTTTCCTTTTTCAGTACAAATATGAGAGATTTATTTCAACTAAAAACCATAAACTTAAGTGTTGCTGTTTGGGTCGGGTTCATTGCCTTGTTTGGCATCGCTACCGACGACGGTGTGCTTATTGGAACTTACCTCACTCAAAGTATTAAAGTCAAGAAACCGCAGTCTGTTGCGGAGGTACGGAAAGCAGTAATTGATGCAGGCTCGAAAAGAATAAAACCTGCTATTATGACCTCTGCGACTACCATTATCGCTTTATTGCCCGTCCTGACTTCTACAGGAAGAGGTGCGGATATTATGATTCCGATGGCTATTCCTGCTTTTGGGGGAATGTTAGTAGCCTCTATCACTTACTTTATTGTTCCTGTACTTTTCGCTTTGCGTGAAGAAAGGAAACTAAAAAAATAATATGTTATTCATTCATTCAACTAAAAATAAAAAACACTCGGCACAAAACGGAAGTATTCGTTTTGGCTACCTGTTATTGTTGTTACTTATAAGTACCTGTCAAATAAATGCTCAAACCTTGGCTGATTACCTCGTCGAAGCGAGTGAAAACAACCACGGATTGAAAGCGAAATACACTGAATTTGAAGCGAGTTTACAGCAAGTAGCTCAAGTTGGTTCGTTGCCCAATCCTTCGTTAGCGTTTGGTTATTTTATCCGTCCGATAGAAACAAAAACGGGGCAACAACAAGCTAAAATATCTTTGAGTCAGCAATTTCCTTGGTTTGGCACATTAAAAGCTAAAAAGAACATTGCTACGTTGACTACCGAAGTGAAATTTCAAGTGTTTATTCATTCCAAAAACAGACTTTCATTACAAGTGAAAAACACTTATTACAGGCTGAATGAAGTACACCAGAAAATTGGTTTCCAAAAGAAAAACAAAGCCTTGCTTCATTCTTATAAAAAAATAGTAACACGGAATTTTTCTAATGGAAAAAGTACAATGATTGACGTACTCAGAATAGATTTATTACTTGATGAATCCTCTACCAATTTAACCGTATTGAAAGATGAAATCACAGCCTTAGAAATAAAGTTTAACCGTTTACTTTCTAGAAACGACACGATGAAAGTTGTAATTAAAGAGCCGTTAAACCTACTCGATTTTGAATTTTCACAAGACAGTATTTCACAACACCCTTTAGTGAGTATGTTGTCAATCAAAGAAAAAATAAGTGTAGAAAAAGAACTTCTGGCAAAAAGACAAGGCTTACCAAGAGTGGGAGTTGGCTTAGACTATTTATTCATAAAAAAAGGGCAAACTACCCTGCCAAACGACGGTAGAGATGCGGTGATGCCTATGATTAATCTACAAATCCCTATTTTTAGAAAACAATACAAGAGTGCAAAAAAAGAGGCTCAAATCATGCAAACAAGCTATACGGAAGCCAAAATAGAACAAGAAAACGAATTGTATGCATTGTCTCAATTAGCCATTTTTAATTTGAAATCAAACAAACAAAAAATAAAATTGTACGACAAACAAATCGAAAGTAGCAGACAAATCATCAGGCTACTTTATGCGAGTTATAAAAATTCAGGAAAGGATTTTGAAGAAGTATTACGGGCAGAACAAGTCGTACTAAAATTAAAAACACGAAAAGCTACGGCTTTAACAAACTACTATTTAGCACTCGCTCAAATCCATTATTTATCAGGAAAATAAACAACAATGAAAAAGCAATATAAACTATCTATCAGTCTGTTATTAATCGGTGTTGTTATCGGTTATTCTTTTACTTTTTTGAACAGTAAAAAAGAAAACAAACACCAATATGAGCAAGTGAAAAATCAAACTTGGACGTGTTCGATGCACCCACAAGTCCGCAGGCAAGAAGCGGGGCAATGCCCAATTTGTGGTATGGATTTAACGCCATTAACCACCAACAGTCAAGATGCTCACTCACCGATTATCAAAATGTCAGCCACAGCAATGAAGTTGGCGAATATTCAAACTTCGGTAGTAACGAAGGAAAGTCCATCTAAAAAAACACACTTGAATGGAAAGATACAAGCGAATGAAGGACATATCAACGCACAAACGGCACATTTTGCAGGACGAATAGAACGGCTTTTGATTAACCTGACAGGAGAATATGTTAAAAAAGGACAGGTTATCGCTTACATTTATTCCCCCGAATTAGTCACTGCACAAGAAGAATTATTTGAAGCATTGACTATCAAACAAACTCATCCTGACTTGTACCGTGCGTCAAAAGAGAAGTTAAAAAATTGGAAATTATCCAATCAGCAAATTAATAAAATTATTCACTCAGGAGTACCGACAAAAAAGTTTCCTGTTTTAGCCAATTGGAGTGGTGTAGTTCTAACAAGAAATGTAACCGTAGGCGACCACGTAACCGAAGGAACACCACTGTTTGAATTAGCCGATTTATCAAAATTATGGGTCTTGTTTGATATTTATGAAAAAGATTTGGCATCAATAAAAAAAGGAAACAACGTTCAATTTACCATTCAATCATTCCCAAATGAAGAGTTTGAAGGTGAAATAAGTTTTATTGACCCTGTCATAAATCCAACAACAAGAGTAGCGAAAGCTCGTCTGGAAATTGATAACATAAACCGAAAATTCAAGCCTGAAATGTTTGTTAGAGGTCTGGTAAAAAGTAACTCTAGGGATAAAAAAGCGATTATAACCATACCAAAATCAGCTGTATTATGGACGGGGAAACGCTCGATAGTTTACGTAAAAAAAGAGACTAAAACAGGTGTCGGTTTTGAATTAAGAAAAATCACTTTAGGTACACTTTTAGGTGAAAGTTACCTCGTTACAAATGGCTTACTCGAAGGAGAAGAAATTGCCACCAACGGAGCATTCACCATCGATGCTTCTGCACAATTAGCAGGAAAACCAAGTATGATGAACACCACGCACACCGTACGGCTCAATGACAAAGCAAACTTTCAACTCAACAGCTTAGTTACTGCTTATATGGCGTTGAAAAATAGTTTGGTGAAAAGTGATTTGAACAATAGTTTATCCAAAACTTTAACTTACCAAACGGTACTAAAAGCAATTGAGCCTACATTATTTGAAGAAAACGAAACGCTTTGGGTGAAAAAGTCAAAAGGAATTCAGCAAACGCTTTTGTTAATGCAACAGGCTAAAAACCTTAAAATAATTCGTGCTTATTTCTTAGATTTGTCTAACCAAATGGTTTTTCTTGCCAAAACTTTTCATCCAACGCAACAAGATTTGTATATTCAACATTGCCCAATGGCAAACAGCAACAAGGGAGCTGATTGGTTAAGTTTTGAGAAAGAAATTCGTAACCCTTATTTCGGAGATGAAATGTTGGAATGTGGTAATGCCGTAAAAATAAAATAGTAAACTGTAAATTAAATATATGAAAAATGTAATCAAATTTGGATTGGTACTCGGGATGAGTGCTTTCCTATTCGCAAGTTGTGATGCAGGAACAAAATCTACCGAAGGTAGTCATACAGAGACAAGCGTTTCTTACCAATGTCCGATGGATTGTGAAGATGGAAAAACTTATGATAAAGAAGGAATTTGCCCTGTTTGTAAAATGGACTTGACAGAGGTTAAATAATTCATTTAGTACCTGATGAAAGCTACTTTCATTAGGTGCTTTTTAATTAATGTACTCGGTCTCCTCTTACTTCTAATGTTTTAAGGATTTTTGCTTCTTCAGCCAAATAATAATTAAAACGCTCTTTTACTTTTTCTTCTGGCCAATATTCTTTTGCTAAATCGATAAACAAACGGTAATGTCCAGCCTCAGAAACCATCAATTCGTGGTAAAATTTCTTTAACCCTTCGTCGGTAAGGTTTTCTGACAATAAACGAAACCGTTCGCAACTTCGGGCTTCGATAAGGGCAGCTAATAATAGTCGTTCAACCAATTGATTATCCCTGTCTCCACCCGTTATTACCACTTTACTTAATGCGATAACATATTCGTCTTTTCTTTTTGTTCCGAGACTTAACTTACGTTTTTCTAATTCTCGTAAAACCATTCTAAAATGTCCCCATTCTTCGGTTACAATCGGTGATAGTTTCTCTACGACCGTTGTCTTTTCGGGGAAATTAATAATTATAGAGATGCAATTTGTAGCTGCTTTTTGTTCGCAATAAGCGTGGTCTATCAATATCTCTTCAATAGATTTTTCGGCAATATTCACCCAACGAGGGTCTGTCGCTAACTTAAGTCCAAGCATATTTTTCTTTTTTTGATTAAATATTAATTTTAATTTTAATAAGTATTCCTTACCAATATATTTAGTTAACTTCTTGGGTGAAATTCGGTAATAACAGACTTAAGATAGCTACTGTCTAAATGCGTGTATATTTCGGTAGTCGTGATAGACGAATGCCCTAACATTTCTTGTACTGCACGTAAATCTGCACCGCCTTCCAACAAATGGGTGGCGAAACTATGACGCAGACTATGTGGACTGATTTTACGTTTAATTCCTGCTAATTTTGCTGCATTTGAAATAATCGTATAAATCATTATTCGTGTCAACCGAGCTCCTCTGTTATTCAAAAAAACGATATCTTCTTCGCCTTCTTTGATGCTTTTTAGACTGCGGCAATCTAACATATATTCTTGCACACTTTTTTTTGCATACGAACCGAGAGGCACTAACCGTTCTTTGTTTCCTTTCCCAAAAACACGGACAAAATCACTATCGAAATAGATGCTTTTTATTTTTAAATTAACCAATTCAGAAACACGTAACCCACACGAATACATTAATTCAATAATGGCAAAATTACGCATTCCCAAAGGAGTGTTTTTATCAATAACAGCTAACATTTGGTTTATTTCATCAACCGTGAGTGGTTCGGGAAGTTTTCTGCCAATTTTCGGAGGGTCAACCAACTCACTCGGGTTTATTTCAATAATATCTTCGTACATTAGGTACTTGAAAAATGCTCGGATAGAACTTAACATCCTCGCTTGAGTCGTTTCTGCCAATAGTTCGGCGTGATTTAGCTCAATAAAAAAGTTGGATATTTGTTCTGAACTAACGTCTTGCGGAAGTAAATCAACGCAAAAATTACCAAACCTTGAAATGTCTCGAATATAGGCTTCTATCGAATTTTCTGATAGTCCTTTTTCCAATTTCAAGTAAGTTGTGTAATTTTTAATGATATTTGTCCAAGCATCCATACTTGAAAGATAAGAAATATGAAATTAATCATCATTAACGGACCCAATTTAAACTTACTTGGCGTGCGAGAAAAGTCAATTTATGGCGATAAAAGCTTTGAAGAGTTCTTTGTTACACTCAAAAGTAAATATAAAAATATCGATTTGGTGTATTTTCAATCAAACCATGAAGGTGAACTTATTGATAAGATTCACGAAATAGGTTTTTCTTACGATGGAATTATTTTGAATGCAGGTGGTTTGACACACACATCGGTTGCTTTAGCTGATGCTGTGGCGGGTGTAAAAACAGAAACATTGGAGGTGCATATCTCTAATATTCACGCAAGAGAAGAATTTCGTCACCATAGCTTTTTGACAAAAAATTGTGTAGGAATGATAGCAGGGTTAGGTTTGACAGGTTATGAATTGGCAATAGAACATTTTTTAAGAAAATAAGTTTTATTATTTAGTGATGATGCATAATTTTTATCCTGGACCTTCTACTTTACATCCTTTTTTTGAAGAGGCGGTAAAGTCTGCGATTGATTCAGGTATTTTATCCGAAAATCACCGAAGTCGTGCTTTTGCATCACTGTATAAAAAATGTTGGGCTGTTCTTCAAGAAACATGGCTCATTCCTGATGAGTTTCAATTACTATTTGTTTCTTCAGCGACAGAAACATGGGAGATTATAGCGCAATCACTACTTGTTGATGAGCCAAGTTTGCATTTATACAATGGTTCTTTTGGAGAAAAATCATTGATTACAACCAACAAAATAACCAATAAAGCGGTTGGGTTTCCTTTTGAGGATACACTGAATGTTTCTCAATTACCTGATTTGCCTTTTATTTCTATTTGTCAGACAGAAACTTCTAACGGAACATCTATTTCTAACCAAGTTTTAAGAGGAATTAGAACAAAGTTCCCTCGGTCAATTATCGCTATTGATGCAACTTCTTCGTTGGGAGGTACTTATTTAGACTTTTCTACTGCTGATATTTGGTATAGTTCTGTCCAGAAATGTATGGGACTGCCTTCGGGAATGGGGATTATTCTCATCAATAAAAAAGCAAGAGCAATAGCCAAAATGAAAAATATAGCTATTCATTACAATGATTTTAATTCATTAATTACCAATGCCAAAAAATGGCAAACGACACATACGCCAAATACGCTCAATATTCACGCCTTAGCTTACACGCAAAAAAAATCTAAAGGTATTGAAGCTATTGACAAAGAAATGGCTCTTCGTAAAGCAGGGTTACTAAAGCGTCTGAAGAACAATGAATTAGTATCATCTATTGAAAACAGTTCTTCTACGGTGTTGGCTTTTCGTTGTGAAAACCCTGAATTACTTATTATTAAAGCCTTAAAAAAAGGAATCGTTTTAGGGAAAGGCTATGGCAAGTGGGAAAGTTGCTCTTTCCGAATTGCTAATTTCCCATCGATTACGGACGCTTCTTTTGAAGTATTGGTTGATTTTTTGAATAGTAATACTTAGTCAACAACCAATAAATTACAACCTCTAATATCGCTGTTGTCTATTCTTCCTAAAATATCGAATTGATTTTTGCTCACTCGTCTCCCCAAATCTTGGGTAGCTATAAAAGCACAACTATCTACATTTGCCAAGTCAATCACGTTGATAGCACCTGATTTCTGAGTAAGCGAAGAACTTAAAGGATCGTTCAAATCTCGTAACTGAATTTGCATACATGGAGGCGTTTCAAACACACCCATTCCTACGCTATATGCTTGAGAATTCAACTCTGTCATGCCATATTCTGAATGTATTTCTTTGAGGTGGAAAGCTTTTTTGAGTATTTCATGCACCTCTGTTCTTGTCATTTCTTCCCTACGTCCCTTCATTCCTCCAGTTTCCATCAAGGTGATTTTAGACAAATCAGTAGGGAATTGCTCCGCCAAATCGAGTAAAGCAAACGTAACACCTAGTAACAAAACTTTTTCATTGTTAGCAAGTGCTTGTTTGATATTTACAATTAATTCTTCGTAATTGTTAAGGTAAAAACCCGAATAGTTAGAAGTTGATTTTTCTATGAAATCAGCCGTCATGGCGGTTAATGAACTTGTTCCTCGCTCGATATAAGAAGGCAGTAAGGCAAAAATGGCATATTCGTTTACCGCTCCATAAAACTGTTGAAATATCATCTCACAATTTTTTAAATAAAACGGCACATCGTGAAAATAGTGTTTACTCGTGGTCATTCCTGTTGTACCCGAACTTTCAAATACTTTCTCGGTTGTTAAATCACCACAAATTACTTGGTGTTCTTTAAAAAAATCAATCGGAATGAATGGAATAGCACTTACTTTTTTTATTTTTTCAGGATTTATATTCAAACAAGTGATAAATTCGTTATAAATAGGTGTATGTTTGGCTTGGTAACGAAACAACTCTAAAGCAAACTGGTCGAAAGTAGCAGGTGTAACAGAAAAAAGTTTGGTTTTGTAGTTTGCTGAAAATGGCATACCTTCTTGAATTAATCTTGCGTTTGTACAAAGATATTTCTTTATGTTGAATAAATACTTCATCTTACTCATCTTTCCTCTCTTACTCGTGTTTTCGTGTAAGAAACCACCCGATTATTCGGATACGCCATCTATTAAGTTCTTAAATATTTCAAAAGAGCAAACCTTCGATCCTGATATTTTATCTTTTGTCGATTCGGTATCTGTTTCTATTCATTTTGAAGATGGAGATGGGAACTTAGGTTTGTCAGAAAAAGACATTTTAAATTCAAAAAAATACGTCGATGATTTTGTATTCAATTATTTTGTAGAAGTACAAAAGAAAATAAACAACACTTGGGCTAAGGTTGACTTTTCAACCATAGGAAGTGAACCTCTTAATTCTCGATTTACTCGCTTGCTTCCCGAAGGAGTAGGACCTATTGACGGAGAGCTACATCGAGCGATTATTTTCACTCCCATCACCTCACCTTTATTTACAAAAGGCGACACCTTACGTTTTGATATTTATATTTTAGACAGGGAATTGAACCAAAGTAACACCGTTACAACAGATGAAATAATTTACGGCACACCCTAACTGTTTTTTCTGTAGCTAAATTAGATAGGCAATTTATACTTAGGTTTAATTGATAATAAAATAATTAAAATTTTGTTGATTCTATTTTCTGACAAATTTTTAATGCGCTTCGTTTTTTCTACGCTATTCCACTAACAGAACATTACCGCTTTTTCTTTCTCTAAAACAGTAAATTCTAAACGCTAAACGGTTACTTTCTAATATTTATTCGGATATTTGACCTATGTTTAGTCCAGCAATCTTATTGGTATTGGGAGTTATTCTCTTTCTTGTCGTCTTCTTATACAAAGAATGGCTTGCCCCTACAATGACTTTTTTTATAGCCATTGTTGTACTTGTCTTATTCAATATCATCACACCCAAAATTGCTTTAGAAGGCTTTGCCAACGAACAATTAGCAACCATCGTCCTTTTATTAATCTTAGGACATATTCTCAACAAATCAGAAGCTGTAGATACTATTTTTAGGCGTTTTCTTAAAAAAACCGATACCCCAAATCAATTCAAATTAAAAATGTTGAGTAGTGTAGGTATTAGTTCTGCCGTTTTCAACAACACCCCTTTAGTGGCGATGCTGATGCCTTTCGTTTACTCTTGGGCAAAAGACAAAAACCAACCTGTATCACGTTATTTATTGCCCTTATCTTACGCCTCCATTTTAGGTGGTTGTATCACTTTGATCGGGACATCAACCAACTTAATAGTTAGTGCCTTGGCGGAGGAATACGGCGAACCTGCGTTAAGCATGTTTGATTTTACACCCGTAGGAATTGTAATGTTTGTATTAGGTATATTTTATTTGTACTTCTTTGGAAATAAAATATTACGTCGTCGAGTATTAGCTGCGAAAAACAACAGCTCTTCTTCTCGAAAATTTTTCTTTGAAACTTATATCAAAGCAGGTTCTACTCTAATCGGTCGAACGGTACACATGGGGAGTCTAAGGCAGTTAGAAGGATTGTTTTTAGTAGAAATCGTACGTGACAATCAAACGATTCAGCCCGTCTCTTCAGAAGAGGTTTTACAAGAAGGAGACCATCTTTTTTTTGCAGGAAAAGCCACTGCTATCGTTAATCTTGATACTGAATACTTAGGGTTGAGCTACCCTAACTCAGTAGATTTCTTGAAAGATGAAAAAAGAGAACTTATCGAACTAATTGTATCTCATAATTCAAAATTCTCGGGACTGACTATCAAAAACTCTAATTTCAGAGCACAGTTCAATGGAGCTATCTTAGCTATTCACAGAAACGGAGAGCGGGTTTGGGGACAATTAGGGCAGATTGAATTACGTGCAGGAGACGTGTTATTGGTAATGCCAGGTAAAGATTTTCATAAACGTTTAGCTTCTTGTCATTCATTTTATACCATCTCTACAACAACGAGAAAAGTAAGAATCGACAACAACAAAGCGATGCTATTATTTATTGGGATGATTATCGCCATTATATTAACAGCTACAGGTTTGGTGTCGCTATTCAAATCATTATTAGTGCTTTTACTTTTTAGTGTATTTTCAAAAATAACAAGTTACAAAGACATCAAAGAGGCTATTGATTTTAATTTGATTGTCATTATCGCTCTTGGTTTAGCATTGGGTAAAGCAATTATAGCCTCAGGAACTGACCAACTCATCACTGCGGGTATTTCGCCTGTTTACCAATACACGGGTATTGTTGGTTTAATGGCATTGATTTTTATTATTACCAATGGCTTAGCAAGTCTAATTACTTCCAAAGCCGCTGTTTCTGTGGCTATACCTGTCGTTATTACGATGGCACACAATTTTGGCATTGACCCGAAAGCACTTATTTTATTAGTCGCTTTTGCGGGAGCAGCAAACTTCATGACACCAATTGGTTACCAAACCAACTTGATGGTCTATGGACCTGGAGGTTATTCATTCAAAGATTTTTTCAGAGTAGGCTTTCCTTTAACTATTCTCTATATGATCGTTGCGGTAGCCATCTTAGCATTTGCTGTAAACTAAAAAAAACTACCCGAGGATCACAGGTAGTTTTTGATATACTTAATAAAAAGTAAAGATTAGGAAATCTTTAATTCGGCTTACTCGAAGCCATTGTTATGAAAGTTTAGTACTGGTTAATGCATTTCAATAGAAAAAGGTAACCACCTAAATGAAAAAAGGTGTAATATTCGCTATAAAAGTTTTAAAATCACAAGAAACCAAATTTTAGAAAGGTAGTAAATCAGCTAATAAATGATTTGCAAGTGATTTTTATCTCATTTTGATAACTTTTCGTCTTGTCTAATATCTTTTTAAAAAAAGGTGCTTATTTTTGTGTAAATATATTCGTGAGTAACGAAAACACTTTGATAATTAAAAGATAAATAGAGATAACTATTTATTTAGATATAAATATAATATTATGAGTAGCATCTTGGCAACATTACAAGCGAAATTTGAAGAAGCAAAAGCTAAAAACTTAGCTTTAGATATGACAAGAGGGAAGCCAGGAGCAGAGCAACTGGATTTGGCATTACCAATGTTGGATTTAGTGACCTCTTCGGATTTCAAAACAATCGCAGGAGCCGATACAAGAAACTATGGTGGTTTGGATGGTATTCCTGAAGCAAAAGAATTATTTAAAGACTTCTTAGAGGTTTCTTCAACAGACGAAGTAATTGTCGGAGGAAATGCAAGTTTGACTTTAATGCACGATTTGGTAGCACGTTGCCTTTCTCACGGAACAGTGGATAGCGACAAACCATGGTGTAAATTGGATAAAGTGAAATTTTTATGTCCTGCACCAGGCTATGACCGTCACTTTGCTATTTGTGAGCATTTTGGCATCGAAATGATTACCGTAGAGATGAAAGATGGTGATTTGGATATCGCCAAAATTGAAGAATTAGCAGCGAATGACGATACAATAAAAGGAATGTGGGTAGTGCCTAAATACGGTAACCCGACAGGTACATCAGTTTCTGACGAAGTAGTTGACCGTTTGGCGGCAATGAAGACAGCAGCTAGCGATTTCAGAATATTTTGGGACAATGCTTACACTGTACATCATTTATCTGAAGACCAAGACGTCATCAAAAATTTATTTCAAGTTTGTAAAACCCAAGGAAACGATAATCGAGTATTTGTTTTAGGTTCGACATCTAAAATCACTTTTGCAGGATCAGGAATGGCAGCAATTGGAGGTTCTGTGGAGAATATGAACTGGATGAGAAAACATTTGACAATTTCGACTATTGGTCCAGATAAAATCAACCAAGTACGTCACTGTCGTTTTTTCGGAGATTTTAAAGGTTTGCAAAAACACATGATGAAACATGCTGCGTTGATAAAGCCGAAGTTTGAAATCGTAATTTCTATATTAGAGGATAAATTAGGCGGAAAAAACTTAGCTACTTGGACAAATCCTAAAGGTGGGTATTTCATCTCTTTGGATACAAACAACGGTTGTGCAAAACGAGTGGTAGCCTTAGCAAACGAAGCTGGAGTGAAACTGACAGCAGCTGGAGCAACGTTTCCTTACAAAAACGACCCAAGAGACACTAATATCCGTTTAGCGCCAACATTACCTTCTGTAGAGGAAATTAAAGTAGCGATGGAGGTTGTTTGTTTATGTGTCGAATTAGCAGATGCTGAGAAAAACGCATAAATAATATCTCGTATAAACTTACAAAGCCTATTTTCTAACAAGAGAGTAGGCTTTTTATGTTTTAATGAGTGACTTTACTTATTAAATTCAAATAGCTAATACAGCTTTTTATCGGTAAGAACGAAGAACTGAAAAGCTACCGCAAATAAACATATAGTAATACCGTTTAATACCTCCATAAACAGTATTTTAATGCTTTTTTAGGGTCTGTTTATGGAATTACCAACATGTTCAATCCACTATACAAACCCGATACAGTCTAAAGCTGTAATGTGTTTTTTTAGACGAGGGTATAAGACGTATTTCTAGTTTTGTCATTTTTTCCTTTTTCTAAGTCGCCAACGACGACCACTGTGAAAATTCATTCTTGTACCGATACCTATTGAATGTGTCATTTTCCTGGTTTTTATAGACAAATAACTTTCATAATAAATTAGTAGCCTGAGAGTTGGTGTACCACTAAAATATCTGGGTTTTGAGAACTCCAAAGAAAAATCAACTAATGGACCGGTGGAACTTCCTGTGGTCTTTTTATCGTATTGAAAAGTATAACCGAAGTGTATAAAAGATTCTACTGCGAAAAAGGATTTGTGAAGAGTATCACTTTTCTTTTTGATGTAAATACCTTTTGTGAATATTTTCTTTTTAAGTAGTACACCCGCTAACACGTAATCAGTAAAGTTAGTATTTGTTGTTAGGTCTATACTGTGAAATATCTCTTTGAATTTTCTGTTTCGGTAGAGCGAGCGTTCTCCTTCGCAACCTGATGTACAAGTACAATAGGGTCTCATTAGCCCTAATTTAATGTTAAGTAAGTGTGCGTTTTGAAAATGATAAAGATAACCTGCGTTTATTCTTAATCCTTTCTACCAGCCAATTGTCCGTAACTATTTGAGGTAACAATTAACAGCACGATAAGAAGTGTTTTTTTTATTTTCATACTTTTGGGAGTAAATAATTTAGGTCATTTATCATAATCACGTAAGGTTATCCAATTAAATGTCATTTTATTCCCAACTGTTTTGACACACCTATTGCTCCAAGTACAAAAATAAAAGGTAAAACAGGTAAGAGAAAACGACCGTCCCAATTTTCGCTTGTAAGACTGACTATGGTCAACTGAGTGATGATAAATGTAAATAAAAGATATTTTATGGCACTGTTTGGTGTCGAATTATAGCCTTTTATAGCGAAGAAATAAATGGGGTACAAGAATAAAGCAATGAATGTATTATGTCCTAAAGAATAGTAGGGTTTGGTATGTGTAAGGAACAAAAAACCTTTGACTAAGGTGATCTTGAACATGTAAACAGGGTTTTGAATAAGTAATAGCAGTAGTTTTATTAGTGGTTGCTGATGAGATGGTTCTATGAAATTGATAGGAGCATCGATGAGTAAAGGAATGTTGGGATAAATGATTTCGGCTACACGGTAACTTGCCATAAAAGAATCTATAAATGGGGAGAGGACTTGGTTGAGTGCTAAAATGGAGCATGTGAATAGGAGAAAATAGGAAACTATTTTGATGGTGCGATTAATCTGATGATTTTGAGTGAATTGATAAGCAAAATAGATAGCGAATGCAACGAAAAGACCAATACCTGTGGGACGAGTGAAAAAAGTAGCAACAAGTAGGAAAAAAGCGAAAGCGTATTGTTTTTTATTGTGAGAAATGTAGAGGACGTAAGTCGAAATGATAACAAGACTTGTAAATACTGAATCGGTATAAATAATTAGATTCCATTGTTGGAACTTGAACCACAGCACGTAAAAAAGTGTGGCTATAAATGCTGTAATATTATTGATGCTTATTTTTTGAGTGAGCTTATAAAGCGAAAATAAGGCGGTAAGAGCGAAGATAAAATGGATAATAAAAATGTATTTTACTGATAACCCGATAGAGTAAAGCCCCGCAATGAGGAGGTAATAAGTGGTGTAAAAAATCTCTCTACCCTCGGGGAGTTGACCTAGTAGTAGTTTGTTAGCATTGGTGATGTAAAGGTCGGTATCACAAGAAATTCGCATTTCAAATTGAAAAAAAGCGAGAGCTTGAACGATTGCCCATAGTCCGAGTAGGATAAGCAATCCTGTTTTTTCCTTTTGTAAAAGGTTGGTGAATAGTTTGTTCTTTAACACTTTTCCCTATTCAATATCAAGAATGATAGCGTCTTCATCGAGATCAAGTTCGATGGTTTGGTCAGGTTTGGGTTCGTCTTTGACGGTTTCTTGAATGACTTGTTTTAGATCACGCAAAATTTCCGTTTGTTTTACATTCACTTCATATTTTTTTGTTGTCCCTGCTATCTCCATAAAAATATTGAGGTACTTACTTTCGTCTATTTTAGTTCCAGCTTCTACTTTGTTGTAATTAACTAATGGGAAATCTATTTTATAATTAATATTGTTGTCCATCGAGTGAGTACCACTTATGTTAATGGTGTTTAGTGAGTTTTTGATGGTGATTTTAGGTATTAATATCATTCCGTTGATGATGCGGATGTTACTTTTTAATTCGGCAAATTTCACTCGTTTAAGATCACTATCACGAACAAACCTTTTGTATTTTTTCTTAGATAAATATTTACCCATTTCCTGTAAAGGTGCAAAGTTTATCAGTTCCCCATAAGTGATTTTGAGGTCAGTGTTTAGTTTTATTTTTTTCAAATTGACACGCAATGCTTTATCAAATAACAAGGTGACGTCGTAAGAACCGTGTAGTTTCCCCTTGATGTTTTTGTCTGTAATGAAGTCTTGATTGAAGTTTTCGAAGACGTAAAAGAACTCTTGTACGTCGAGTTGGCTCAGGTTACATTTGTTAAAAAACTGGATGTTATTTTCGTCCTTGGCATTGATGAAGCCTTTGTTTTCAAATTTACCACTTGCCACTGTAAAGCGGATATGGTCGTAAGTAAACAGTTGGTTTTTGAGGTGTAAAGCACCACTGAGGTTGCGCATTTCGTCTTTTCCTTGGAGTTTACGAAATTTCACTTTGTTGAATGAACAGTCTAAATCAAAACTTAACCACGGAGAGATTTTAAAATTGTAGTGTTGTTTGGGTTCATTTTTCTTTTGTTTCGTATCAATGTTTTGAGAAAGTAATTGGTCAAGGTCTATGAATTTGGATTTGAAACCTCCTTGCAACAAAAGTTTATCACCATAACCAAATACAAAAGGGATAAATTGGCTAATGATACCGTCTAATTTAAAATCACTATTTCCTGCCTTTCCTTCAAAATTGACAATACCTAAGTCTGTTTTATTGATTAAGAAATGGCCATTTATTGCCTTACAATTGATGTCAGAGTTTTTGATACCGAAACTAATGTTGTCGAGTTTTAACTCTCCTTTTGAAGTTATTTTCGTGCTTTTAGGGTTGTTTACTAATAAGTATAAAGGCGATTTGATGTTTATTTTGGCGGATAAAAAACCTTTGGGCGAGTGAAAATGCTCGTTACCAATTAGATTGATTAGGCTATTGAAAGGTAGTTTGGCATCAAGTTGTACGTCTATTTGTGGATCGGCAAAGTTACTATACAAAAAGCTACCTTTGGCAGTTCCACCTTGTAGTTTGATAGAGAAATCGTCGATTAATAGCTTGGTGCTAAATGCATTTCGAAGTCTTCCGTTGGTGAAACTTCCATTTAAGTTGGCATGTGTAATCGCTTGTTTGGTCTTAGGGTCGGTAAAAGAGGCGTCTTTAAAACCAAAATTAACGTCTATTGCGGGGTTGTTTCCTTTCGCTAATTTACCTTTAACTTTTCCATCAAAATAAACTTTCCCTTTAGTTTTGTATTTGTTGATTTCAGAAGCGATAGACGAGGGTAATAAGGAGGATATAACACTTAATTTGCCTTCATGTGCTTTGAATGAAAAATCTAAAAGTTGTTGGTCGTTGTTAATGAAAAAGCCATTCAAGTCAAATTTACCACCATTTATTTCTAAGGTGGATTTTTTCAGTTGAAACTTTTTGTCGTCACCTGTATAGGCTAATTTGATATTTGTTTTCACGGCTCTGTCACCAATGTACTCTTTGCCTTTTATTATTATTTTATTGATATGTAAGTCACCTTTCAATTGTGAGGTTGTTTCAGTATCTCTGTATTTGAATTTTAATTTGTTGTTATTGAAATAAATAGAATACAGGTGTTGGTCTTTGAAGTTTTCATAACTAAAATAGACTTTCTTAACTGTTATTTTTTCTAAGTCAAGTGCTATACTTGTACTGTCTTTCGTGTTTTTTTTGAATATTGAGTAATTGTTAAATTTTCCGTCAAATATTCGTAGGTTGATTTGACCTTCTTTTAAAAATATCTTTTCGATAGTAAAATCATTCGCCATTAGTTCCGAAACGTCAAGTCCCAAACCTATGTGCTCGAGTTGCACCAACGTATCACTTTTGTTTCTGATTTGTTGTGTTACGTTTACATTCTCTAACTCTAAACTGATATTAGGAAAATGTGTCCACCAAGTCAAACTTACGTCCTCTATTTTTACAGAAACCTCTTCTTTCACATTTTTATCCAACTCACTAAGTAAAATATTTTTTATTTGATCGCTGTAAAAATAAACGAAAGCGGTTGTGAGTGTGACAAATACCACAAGAGTAAGCCCAATAAAGCGTAATGCACGTAAGAAATGTTTCAAAAGAAAGAGGTTTTGTTTACGAAGTCCTAATTTATTCATTTTTGAAAGGAATAGAAAGGAGGATAACTATTTTTTTTCTTTCGTATAGAGGTTTTGTAATGACTTATTTCCTTGTTGTTAGAAAAGAATACCTGCCAATAAACCTGCTAATATAATAAAGGGAGCAGGGACTTTACTCCATTTCAATAAAATAAAGGTGAGGAGTAAAACAAGGATGTTGATGAGTCCTGCCATCTCGCTTATATTAATATTGATACTAGTGGTTACTTCCCAATTCTCTTTATTGATAGAGAACAGTAAGGTAACGACAGTCGCCATAACCATTCCCGAAGCAACAGCACTAATCCCCTCCAACGAAGCACGAACAAAACGGTACTGCTTGAGCTCTTCCCAAAATTTGATAACAAAAAAGATAAGTAAAGTACCAGGTAAAAACACAGCTACCAAAGAGATAGAACCTGCTAAGAGTTGAGCCATAGCGCCTTGGTCTTTGACCGAAAGTGCACCGATATAACCAGAGAAAGAGAATATCGGACCAGGCATACCTTGTACAAAGCCAAAACCTGAAAGGAATTCCTCTGTGCTGAGGTAATGTTTGAGTTCTACAAACTCAGTTTTTAAAAGAGGGATAAGTACTTGTCCTCCACCGAAAATCAGACTACCATTTCTGTAAAAGTTTTCAAAAAGGAGAATAAAACGGTTAGAGAATAAATTACCTAAAACCACCGCTAAAACAAAAATGGAAATGAACCAAATAAAGAATTTCCATTCTATTTTAAGTTCTTTTTTACGTAGTTCTCGTTTTTGTCGGTCAAACTTGAGTGTAGAGGTTGTTAGCCCACCGATAATTAATAATACAGGAAACAAAATAGCACTCATGTTTTTGTCGCCTAAGAGATAGGTAATCGCAATAGAGGCGAGGATAGAAAGAACGAATAAAATGTAGGCTGTTTTTGTTTTGAGAACCTTTTGACTAATCTTCAGTCCCGAATAAAAGATAAACACCAACGCCATCGGCTGAATGTATTTGGTAAATTCAAGAGAAATACCTTGTCCTTCGAGAACAGTTAAATAGATACTCAAGAAAACCATTCCTGCACCTGCGGGTAAAATCCATACCAATAAGGTTAAAAAAGCGAGTTTTGTACCACCTTTTTTGTAACCAATAGCCGTAATAGTTTGCGTGGAAGTTGGTCCAGGCAAAATCTGACAGAGAGCATTGAGTTCTATAAGCTCTTCCTCTGTGACATACCTTCTTTTGTCCACCATCAATTTGAACATATGAGAAATGTGTGCTTGAGGACCTCCAAAAGCACTCATAGCTAATAATAAGGTGTCTTTCAGGAAAAGTAAATATCTGCCTTTCTTTATTTGTTCACTCATTCTATTTGATTAAACCGATTTCTCTTAAACGTTGTGTTAAAAAATCTCCTGAAGTAATGTCATCGTATTGTTTTGGGTTGTTTTCAGAAATACAAGAAGCCAAACAATTCAGTTTCATCGATTTTTTAGGGTGCATAAAAAACGGCATACTGTAACGTGATTGATTCAATTTTTCTTTTGGAGGATTAACTACACGATGAATGGTAGAAGGTAAAATATTATTTGTCAACCGCTCTAACATATCGCCAACATTGCAGATGATTTGTTCAGGTAACGCTGTGATTGCTATCCATTTGCCGTCTCTTCGTTGCACCTCCAACCCTTCGGCACTTGCTCCCATCAACAATGTGATAAGGTTAATATCTCCGTGAGCACCTGCTCTGACAGCACCTTCTTCGATATCGTCAGGGTTTAACGGAAAGTAATGAATAGCTCTTAAAATACTGTTTCCTTCGATTACCTTGTTGTCAAAATAAGTTTCTTCAAGTTTTAAAAACAAGGCGATAGCACGTAACAACTCGACTGCCGTCTTTTCTAAGGTCAGGTAAACTTCCTCACAAACAGCTTTGAGGTCTTTGATTTCTTCTGGCCAAATATTTTCAGGGTAAGCATAGCCGATTAGTTTGGTCGATGATAACACTTGTCCGATATGATAAAACTCCTTTAAATCGGCTTGGTTACTTCCTTTTGCATTCTCTTTTCTTTTCCCGATATACCCTCGCTGACCGAATAATTCTGGTCGAGCATAGCTGTTTTTTATATCGTCAGGAAGTGCGAAAAACTTTTCAAACGAAGCATATAATTTTTCCGTTAATTTGTCTGTCAAGTAATGATTTTTGACGGCTACAAAACCAATGTTTGAAAACGCTTCACCCAGTTGTTGTGTGAATTGTTCTTTAGACCGTGCGTCCTTTTCAAGAAAATCTTTTAAATCTACCGAGGGAATTTCTGTTAGAAGCATAGGTTTATTAGGTGTCATAGCGAAAATAGAGTATATTCGTTTTGAATAAAAACGAAGTTAAGCATTTCAAAACATTAAAAAAATGATAAAATATTGGATTTTACTTATAACAGCATTTTTAATGCTAATTTCTTGTAGTGACAACAAAATTGTTAAGGACACAGAAGCCTCTTTATTGGAAGACACAACGACTAAAACTATTGAAAAAACAGAAGTAGAAGAGGTTGTAGAGGAAGTAGAGGCGGTAAGTTTAAAAGAAGGTACGCTATTAAAGAAGCCCGAACGTTGGAGTAAAACAAATAGCTCAGTAAAAAACGGGAAGTTTTATTTGGGATCAAAAGTTATTGTTTTGAAAGAGAAAAAGCCTAAAAAACGTCGTTACCTCAAGTTGAGATTAAACGATGGCACTGAAGGTTGGGCATCTGATTGGCTGATTGTCGAAGACGCAAAACGTGCTGTCGTGACTACAAAGCATATTAGATTGTATAAGAAAGCAGATATTGTTGCTTTTTCGGATGAAAAAATCACTATTGGTAACAAGGTCGCTTTAGGTAATGAGGTGATTGGAGGGTTTCAGAAAATTGTTTATAAAGGGAAGGATAAAAAACCTCATTCTTTTTGGGTAAAACAAAAAGACACTAAGTATATTTCAGTTGATGAGAATGATTATTTACTGAGTGAATATTTTGAAAAGTTACAAGGAATAACTGTCGAAGCGGATAAGTTAGAACTTATTGACGAAGTGGAAAGTAACCTTGATTACGTGAAATCGCCGTTTTATGAGAAAATAATAGAACTTAAAACGAAAAAAGAGGAGGTAGCCCTTCCTGTAAATTTACCCCTGCTTGACAGTGTCGTTCTTGAAGATGAGTTTTAGTGTTTGAAATTACGATTTCATACTCGATTACAACTTGTTAAAAACTTAGACATACTTTTGTTTATGAATAGTAAGTAGGGCATTCCCTTTGTTTTTGGTGCTCTTTTTCCGTTTTGTGTGAGGAGTAAATCAATCCAGAAACTTTTTCACACAACTCAATAGCGGGTCGGGCTATTCGTTGCAATCTTTTTGGTTTACGTTTACCTGCTTTTTTGAATGTACTGTTTAATACAGTAGTAAGGGAAAGAGCGACGTTGTCCGTGAGCAACCAAAAAGGATTTTCTCTGCTATCCCTTATGCGTAATACTTAGTCTATTAATAAATAACTGTCAGCTCGTCATTACTTATTAATAGAATTTCATTTTTTGGAGGAGTTTTAAGTTAGGACGCACAAAAAGAAAACAATTCACATTTTGTAAAATTTCTTTTTTGAACACCTATTTTGTTTTCAATAATAGGTATATTTACTCAATTTATAGTACTTAACTGCAACTATGCGACAGCTCATTAAGGGATTAAAAACGAAGGAAGGAAAGACACTAACACTTCAAGTGGAAAATGGAAAGATTGTCGGTTTTGAAAAACCAAGGCGACCAAACAATAGATTTCTCGGGAAAAACGGTAATCATTGGACTACTTGATATGAAGACTAATCTTTGTGAACCAGGTTATGAGCATAAAGAAGATTTGACAACAGGTCTAAACGCCTCTATGGTGGGTGGATTTACTACCGTTTGTCAAGTCCCTACCTTAGCCCCTGTATTGGATAGTAAAAATGCGTTGGCGTACTTAATCAACCGCTCTAAGTCAGAGTTAGTCGACGTTTTGCCGATTGGAGCATTAACAAAAGAACTCAAGGGTGAGGAGTTGGCAGAGCATTTTGATTTAAACGAAGGAGGAGCAGTAGCTTTCTCTGAAGGTTACAAAAGCATTAATCACACAGGGATTTTGCTCAAATCGTTGCAATATGTACAACCGATAAACGGTTTAGTTATTTCTAACCCTTACGACAAATATTTGGTTGGTGGAGGTCTGGTGCACGAAGGGTATTCGAGTACCGTAATGGGTTTAAAAGGAATCCCTTCATTGGCAGAAACAAGTGCTATTCAACGTGACTTAGACGTATTGAGGTACACAGAAGGTAAACTGCACTTTTCGGGAATATCTACAAAAGAAGGAGTCGAATTAATTAAGAAAGCTAAAAAAGAAGGAATTGCAAGTCACCGCAGACGTACACGCATTAAACCTACTTTTTAATGATAAAACAGTAGAGGATTTAGATACCAATTTTAAGGTGTTTCCACCTTTACGTGAAGAAGAAGACCGCTTAGCTTTGATAAAAGGAGTGAAAACGGGAGTTTTAGATGTTATTGTATCTAATCACCAACCACCATGAAGAAGGACGCTAAAAAATTAGAGTATGATTATGCCGATTTTGGAGCCGAAATGTTAGAAGGTGTTCTTGCCGGTTTACTAACCTTTACCTCGTTAACTTTGGTAGATATCGAACAAGCAATGAGGTACCAACCCTCGAAAATATTTTAGGGATTGAATTACCTGATTTTGAAATTGGGTCGGTGTTTAATGCAACCATAGTTTGACACTACTGAAAAATGGACTTTTGAAAAATCGTCGATTCAATCAAAATCAAAAAACTCACCTTTTTTAGGAAAACAATTGAAAGGCAAAGTAAAAGCATTATTTAATAAAGGACAAATATAAATTGATTGACTAATGAGTAAGACACTTCTTAAATCGAGTTTGATTATCGGCGTATTAGCTGGTTTCTTTTACTCGTTTGTTATTTATTACTTTATTCTTTTTGGACCACACCTCTTTCGTCAGGAATGTACCATGCAGACTTGGGCTTGATGGCTTTCTTCGTTTTTTATAGCCTTGATTTATTATAGAGATTATAAACAATTACCAAGAAATGGGCTTTTTAGAAGGCTTGATGGCTTGGAGGTATTTTTACTTTAGTTTCGGCTTTGGTTGTTGGTGCTTTTATGTTTGTTTTATTGCAGTTGATACTCCCTCACTGCACTTAGCGATGACGCTCAAAAATCTATTGATTTATTACTAAAAACAAAAACGTATTACATTGAACAGTATGGAGCATCAGGGTTTGAAGAGCAATTAAATGCTTTCAAAACGGTTACTGTTGGGCAAATATTAGTAAAGAAATTTATTTCACTTTCTTTAGTTGGATTTGTTTTTACTTTAGTTCTTTCTATTTTTTTAAGAAAAAAACATGATGCAGAAGCTTAATATATCTGTCGTGATTCCTGCATTCAACGAAGCAGAGTCTTTACCCGAGTTGTGTACATGGATTGACCGTGTGATGCAAGAAAACAAATATTCATACGAAGTGATTATCATTGATGATGGCAGTACGGATAATTCATGGGAAGCTTTGGAAGAGATTGCTCAATCAAACGCATCGATTAAAGGTATTCGTTTTAAACGAAATTACGGTAAATCTGGTGCATTGAACAGAGGGTTTGATTTGGCTGAAGGCGATGTCGTTTTCACAATGGATGCTGATTTACAAGATAGTCCAGACGAAATACCAGAACTGTACAAAATGATAAAAGAGGAAGGGTACGATTTGGTGTCGGGATGGAAAAAGAAACGTTACGACCCTTTATCGAAAACAATTCCTACAAAGTTATTTAATGGAGCAACTCGTATGATTTCGAAAGTGAAATTAAACGATTTTAACTGTGGACTAAAAGCCTACCACCACAAGGTTATTAAGACGATTGATGTTTATGGAGAAATGCACCGTTACATTCCCGTGATTGCAAAATGGGCAGGTTTTTCTAAAATAGGTGAAAAAGAGGTACAACACCGAGAGCGTAAATACGGAGTGACTAAATTTGGTTTAGAGCGTTTTGTATTTGGTTTTTTAGATTTGATGTCGATTACTTTTGTTTCGAAATTCAAAAATAGACCGATGCACTTTTTTGGTTCTATGGGGAGTTTTACTTTCTTATTTGGGTTTATCGTTACCCTTTGGTTGATTGGTCAAAAGATGTTATGGACTTATCAAGGAGGTACAGGGCGAGCTATCGTTGATCAGCCCTTGTTTTATTTGGCATTAGTAGCTGTTATTATAGGTGTGCAATTGTTCTTGGCAGGTTTTATCGCAGAGATTGTATCTCTCAATAACCCCAAACGCAACCATTATATTATCGATGATAAGATAGGGTTAGATTAACCGATTAGTGAAACAATGACTTCGACTATTAAATATTCCCTCATTATCCCACTCTACAATCGTCCTGAAGAAATAAAGGAATTGTTAGATAGCATGGTTGTATTGACTACTACTTGTGATTTTGAGGTGATTATTGTGGAAGATGGTTCTACTATTTCGAGTGAAGAAATTGTAAGGTCTTACCAAGAGATGTTGAAAATTCACTATTATAAAAAAGAAAACTCAGGACCTGGTTTATCAAGAAACTACGGAGCAAAATATGCTTCAGGGGAATACCTTGTTTTCTTAGATAGCGATGTGGTTTTGCTAGCTAACTATTTAAACGAAGTGGACGATTGTCTTCAAGAAACACCACTCGATGCTTTTGGAGGACCTGACCGTGCAAACGATAGCTTTACTCCCACACAGAAGGCAATCAATTATTCGATGACTTCCTTTTTTACAACAGGTGGGATTCGGAATAAAAAAAAAGGATTTGAAAAATTTCACCCTCGTAGTTTTAATATGGGAATTAAAAAAGAGGTGTTTGAGAAATTAAATGGTTTTTCTACCCTTCGTTTTGGTGAAGATATTGATTTTAGTATTCGTTTAGTCAACAATGGTTACACTACAGGGTTGATAGAAAAAGCATTTGTTTACCATAAGCGAAGAACAGATTTTAAGAAGTTTTTTAAACAAGTTTACAATTCGGGCTTGGCACGTATTGTTTTGTATAAACGGTACCCTAATTCATTGAAATTGGTACATTTCTTACCTGCTATTTTCACTTTAGGCTTTGTTGTAGGTCTTGTCCTTGGCGGGTTATTTCCGTTTATTTATTTATTTATTAATGTATTTACAGTACTTATTTTTATTGATGCTCTTTGGAAAGAGAAATCTTTACTTGTGGGTATTCTTTCGGTTGTCGCTTCTTATGTGCAATTAATCGGTTACGGAACAGGGTTTATTGTTTCTTATTGGAAAAATATCATTCAAGGTAAACGCTATGAAGAAGCATTTACTAAAAAATTTTACGAATAACTAATGCACTACGCTATAACAGATCTTGAATCAACAGGAGGAACAAAAGGGACAGATAAAATCACTGAAATAGCGATTTATTTATTTGATGGTGAAAAAATAATTGATGAATTTCACTCGTTGATAAACCCTAAACGTTCTATCGAACCGTTTGTAGTGAAACTTACAGGTATCACTGATGCAATGGTTAAAGACGCACCAACTTTTGAAGAGGTTGCCGATCGCGTCGCTGAGATTACAAAAGACGCGATTTTCGTGGCACACAACGTAAGTTTTGATTACCCTTTTTTACGTAGAGAGTACAGTTATTTAGGAAAGGCTTTTGAACGTAACAGGTTGTGTACAGTTAATTTGAGTCGCAAAATCATACCTGGTCACAAGTCTTATAGTCTGGGTAAACTAACCGATGATTTAGGTATTGGGTTAAACGGTAGGCACCGTGCTGATGGTGACGCATTGGCTACTGTCGAGTTATTCAAACTGTTATTGGCAAAAGACACGACAGGGCTTATTTCGCCTAAAAACGGAACAGCTAATCCTGCGCTACCTATTGAGTTATTGAGTAGTTTACCTATGCAGACGGGTATTTATTATTTTTATGACAAGGCAGGCGACTTACTTTATATTGGACGAAGTAAAAATATTCATGACCGTATCTTTGCGCATTTGAGTGATACCGAATCAAAAAAGGCTATTGAGATGTCTGTGCGTGTCGCTGATATTAAGGTTGAGTTAACAGGTAGTGATTTAATCGCTCAGATTTATCAAGCGTATGAAATACGGAAATACCAACCTTATTACAACGAAACGCCAAAACAAACGACACTTAAATATGGTCTTTATTCACAATTAACAGCCGATGGATATTATGAAACACGTGTTTTAGGTATTGCTAAACGAGCTCCTTTGATGAGCTTTTCTTCAGAAACTCAGGCGCAAAAGTTCTTAAATAAAAAAATCAACCAATACGACCTTTGTAATTGTTTGGTAGGTAATTCTGCTCGTTCGAGAAGTTGTTTACACCATCAACTACACCTTTGTAAAGGAGCAGGAGTAAAAGAGGAAACAAAAGTGATTTACAACAAGAAAGTGGAGGATATGTTAGCTTCTATTTCTTACGAAACACCTAATGCCTTAGTGCTATGTAAAGGGAAAACAGACAAAGAAACAGGTGTTGTTCATATCGAACATGGCGTTTTTAAAGGTTTTGGTTTTATAGAAAAGAAACAAGCAAAATCACCAAAGGACTACTTGAGTTGTATCACTTCTTATTATGAAACTCCCGAGGTCAAAAAGCTACTTTTATCTCATCTCAGAAAAGGAAAGCGTCTCGAAGTTGTGAAGTTAGAGGTGGGGTAGTATCTCTCCTTACGAAGGGTGTACTTATTGTGATTTTTCACTTTGTATTATCGAGTTGAGTTTAATAGCGTATAAGTTGATGTACTTTTAGTTTATTAGGCAATGGGTTACAATATCAAAGAACTTGACATTACAGATCGTCCACGTGAAAAGCTTCTGGACAAAGGAGAAAGTCAGCTTTCTAATTCGGAATTGTTAGCCATTATATTAGGTAGCGGTAACAGAGAACAAAACGCAGTAGAATTGGCTCAGGATATTTTAGCGTGTTCAGATAATAACTTAGCTGATTTGGCAAAACTTTCGTCGAGTGATTTACAACAATTTAAAGGTGTCGGTGAGGCAAAAGCAATTAATGTCATTGCGTCTTTGGAATTGGGCAAACGAAGGAAATTAGTGGTAGTAAAAGAAAAAGTAAAAATCCTATCCTCTAAAGATGCTTATGAAACACTGTACCACCATTTTGCAGATTTACACCATGAAGAATTTTGGGTATTAGCTTTGAATAGGGCAAACCAAGTAATAAAGAAAATATGTATAAGCCATGGTGGATTTAGTGGTACAGTAGCAGACCCTAAAGTTATTTTCAAAAAAGCATTAGAGACGAGTGCAAGTAGTTTAATCTTAGCTCACAATCACCCTTCGGGGAATATGACACCAAGTCAGGCTGATATTCAATTAACCAAAAAGCTATCTTCAGCTGGAGATATGCTCGATTTACAAGTACTCGACCATTTGATATTTGGAGAGAATTCTTTTTATAGCTTCCGAGATGAAGGCTTACTCTAAACTTGACTAAATAATCATTATTTAGTCAGCTAATTTGATGTATCTTGCGTATAATTGAGTTGA
Source organism: Cytophagales bacterium (assembly GCA_965224495.1). Taxonomy (GTDB): domain Bacteria; phylum Bacteroidota; class Bacteroidia; order Cytophagales; family JAAEPT01; genus CBDCZI01. The sequence goes on from CBDCZI010000022.1 coordinate 142,840, forward strand.
ACCAACAAAACCTTTATGGTAAAAAACATTATATTTTATATTTTTATAGCACTGACACTCGTTGTCGTGTATTTTTATTTTATGGGTAAGTCTTCTTCTGAATATTCGGATGTGATAAATCGTCAGCACGAGAAACAGCAGAAATACTTAAAGGGAATAGATTCGTTGAAAATCGCTAAGAGGCTTAATTATTTCACGGTCAATAAAGAGTATATCACCACGGCAAGGGTTCAGATGGTCGATTCATCGACACTGCAAGTGGGGTTTCAAGGAGATAAAGAAACGGTACAATATATACGTATTGCTCTGTTATCTTTCAAATTAAGAGATAGTACTTACCAATTGACTTTGTTTAAAGATTTGGAAAGTAAGCATTTTGTACTTCCTTTTACAGACTCTACAAATACGTACAAAACACATGCTACAGGACGGTATTTGCCTATAGACTTTCGTCAGCAAGATTTTGTTGACTTGGATTTTAATATGGCTTACAATCCTTATTGTGCTTACGATACAAAATATACTTGTACAATATCTCCAGAAGAAAATTTCCTTCCTGTAAATATAAAGGCAGGGGAATTGAGGTATTAACATAAAAAAACTCAGTTACTGAAGTTAATTCAATAGCTGAGTTTTTTATTGGAAAGGTTATCGTTTATTTTAACCCCTCAAGTATTCGTTTAATGACCACCTGTGCAGAAAACTCTCTGTTCCCTGCTTCTTGGATAACGATAGAACTATCGCTATCCAAAACGCCGTCACTTACGATTACATTTCTACGGACAGGTAAGCAGTGCATAAATTTACCTTTGTTGGTTAAAGCCATTTTTTCTTGTGTGATTTGCCAGTTCGTATCTTCAGAAATGATTTTACCATATTCATTGTACGATGACCAGTTTTTTGCATAAACAAAATCAGCATCTTTAAATGCTTCGTCTTGGTTGTACTCAACTTTAGCATCTCCAACAAATTCGGTAGCTAATTCATAGCCTTTTGGGTGAGTTACCACGAAATCAACGTCAGATTTATTCATCCATTCAGCAAAAGAGTTCGCTACCGCCTGGGGAAGTCTTCGAGGGTGTGGAGCCCATGTCAAAACAACTTTTGGACGGGCTTTTGTCTTTAATTCTTCGATAGTTATCAAGTCAGCTAATGACTGTAAAGGGTGGCGTGTCGCTGACTCTAAATTGATGACTGGCTTTTTTGAATACTTAATAAAGTTGTTAATAATGTGCTCAGAGTAATCCAATTCCCTGTCTTCAAAACGGGGGGAATGAACGTAAAGCTATAATGTCACAGTATTGACCAATAACAGCAGCAGCTTCTTTGATGTGTTCTTGTGTGTCTGCGTTCATTACCACGCCATCTTCTGTTTCGATAGTGTAACCTTCGGTGAAGTTCATAACCAAAACTTCCATCCCAAGACTTTTTGCGGCCTTTTGGGTACTTAATCTTGTTCTTAAACTTGAATTGAAGAAAATAATTCCTATGGTTTTATTCTCTCCTAATTTTTTATGGGCAAAAGGATTTTTTTTAATTGCAATTGCTTCTTTTACTAACTCTTTGATGTCGCCAGCGTCAGCTACAGATATAAATTTTTTCATCTTAAATACTTTCTTTGAATTTAGTTAAAAAATAATCGATTTGTTCTTTGGTTATGTTTAGTGCGGGCAATAAACGTATCGTGTTTGCATTTGAAGCAGACCCTGTAAATATTTTGTGTTCAAATAACAATTTTTTACGTAATGTAAGCCACAGGGGTAGCCATTTCAATACCAACCATTAAACCCTTTCCTCGAACTTCTTTTATTGCATCTATTTTCGCTAATTCATCGAATAGATACAAGCCAAGTTTGTGTGTGTTTTCTATTAATTTTTCTTCTTTGATAACGTCTAATACAGCAATGCCAGCTGCGCAAGCCAAGTGGTTTCCTCCAAATGTTGTCCCTAGCATACCGAAAGAAGCTTCAATCTTAGGACTGATTAATACCCCTCCGATAGGGAAGCCGTTACCCATTCCTTTTGCCATTGTGTATATGTCAATATCAACGCCGAAATAATCATGAGCGAAGAATTTACCTGAACGACCATAGCCATCTTGAACACTATCTGCAATCAATAACGCATTGTTTTTATCACACAAACTACGGATTTTTCGCATGAAAGCATCTGTCGGTTCGTAAATACCTCCAATCCCTTGTATTCCTTCTATGATTACCGAAGAAATAAGTCCGTCGTGTTTTTGGAAAGCCTCCTCTAAAGCTTTTTCGTCATTAAACGGTAAAATAACAGCGTTATCTGTTTCGTTTACTGGAGCAATAATTTTAGGATTGTCCGTTACCGCTACCGCCAATGAAGTACGTCCATGAAAGCCTTTGGTAAACGAGATAATTTTCTTTTTACCGTTTACAAAAGAAGCTAATTTCAATGCGTTTTCATTTGCTTCAGCCCCAGAATTACATAAAAATAATTGGTAATCAGGATGTCCACTTAGTTCGCCTAGCTTTGTAGCTAATTCTTTTTGTAAAGGAATCTGAACAGAGTTAGAGTAGAAACCTAGTTTGTTCACTTGTTCGGTTATCATTCTTACATAATGAGGATGCGAATGACCGATAGATATCACTGCGTGTCCGCCGTACATATCTAAATATTTCGTTCCTTCTTTATCCCAAACATAAGAACCTTCTCCACGTTCGATTTCAATATCAAAGAGTGGGTAAACCTTAAACAAATCCATAATTTCTTTCTTTGTTGTAAAGTTACTCTATTTTTTAAAAGCGGGAACCTTTCCGAAGAGAAGAATTTACTACTATTAATACTTTTTTGAAAAGTATTAACATGTATGAAAAATAAATGGTCTGTTTTTCAAATACTTACGATTAGTTCTGTTTTTTTATTATTTTTAAAGTTTGATTATTGGATTTTTTACTTACCTTTGCATCATCAAATCGGTAACGAGGCGATAAAAACAGAAGGCTGCTCGGTTCGTCTAGGGGTTAGGACGCCAGGTTTTCATCCTGGTAGCAGGGGTTCGATTCCCCTACCGAGTACTAAAAACCACTTTAATTAATTTTAAAGTGGTTTTTTTTATATCTTTAGTTGCTACCATGGTTACAGTACAATCAAAATGAATTGTTTTTTTAGCGTAACAATACTAAGTCTGTTTTAATACAACAAAAGAACATGATTGGGAGACTATACTGAATTTACCTATTATTCAAAAAAACTGGTCATCTCGATGTGAAACAATCTGATGTGAGTTTGGTGGTCTTCATTATTCTCTACGTAAGATTCGGAAGAGATACAGAGGAAGAAAATTACATTAATCCCTACATGTGAGTTCTTTGTCAAGTTGTTGAGTGGCAGTGATTATGTGGTTTAATGGGTCTTTCTTTTTTTTGTATATTTGAACGGGAGAAGGCGGGGGGATTAGAGCTGTTATTTTTGATAGTATCACTTCTATTCTCCTTTTTAATGTCTCTATATTTGTTGTGCTAAATGAAACTTTTTAGACTAGGCTGTTTTTATCAAAGTTATTTGATAGGAAACCTCTTGGTGAAAGATAGGAATAAAAAAATCAAGAGTTAGAATCTTCTTTCTCGTCCTTTGGTTGAGTAAGTTGTTGGAGAATACTTGTTATTTTTTCTTCAAGGAAATGATAGTCCAGAGGTTTCCCTGCGACATAAACTAAAGAAAATGCGATTTGCTTATTCTCTAAGTTGTCCAATAAAGTAAATTTGTTTAATCGGTAAGCCTCACGAATACGTCGTTTGACTAAGTTTCGGTCAACTGCTCTGCGGAGTTTCTTTTTAGGAACAGCAATAAGTAGTTGAGTTTGGGCTGTTTCATCCTGTGATAACTCTGGGGTGAGAGTTACCGAACGGATAATAAAAGGGTACAAAAAGAAAGAAGAGCCTCGTTTAAAAAGCTCTTCTGCTATCTTTTTACTCTTAACTCGTTCAGAAGAACGGAGTGTGTGTCTTCTAATAACTGGTACAGAAGACATCTTAAGAATGTCTTAGCTACGTGTTGTAGTTGAAGAAACAGTAAGTCTTTTACGACCTTTTGCTCTTCTACGAGCTAATACTGCTCTACCTGCTACTGTAGCCATTCTAGACTTGAAACCGTGTTTGTTTCTTCTTTTTCTATTTGACGGTTGGAATGTTCTTTTCATCTTATTCGAATTTTAATCGGACACAAAAGTAGCTTTAATTTATTTTAATTGCAAACTTAATGTGTCTAGTGTTTGTAATTAATTGAACTCTGGTTTAAATAAATTATTGAGACGGATAAGTTTGGTGAGTAAACTTAGTCCTGCGCTTACGGTTGAAGCGACTAAAGTGACTAGTATCCAGTTAAAACGATAGTGTTTGCCCAAATAAAGCATAACGAAATAAATTACACCAATGAGGCAGAGCTTTGCCCATGTTCCCCAAGGAAAAGTGACATTGGTGTGACGTTTGGTGTAAATTAGGTAGGCGATAGCTAGGAAAAGGCTACTGATAAAGGTGGTGATAGAGGCAGCTAAACCTCCGTATTGAGGAATGAAAAAGAAATTGAGTGTAATATTGAGAATAATGGATAAAAAGATAATGTTATTTACAAAACGAGCGTGTCCGTTAGAGGTAAGGTAGGTGCTGAAAATAGTGAAAAAACCGTGTATAAGTAAAGAGCCAGAAAGAATAATGAAATATAATTTCATTGATTTGATCTCTTCAGTAGATGATTGGGTAAACATAAAGAAGATGTTTTCTCCGTAAAAAATAGCAAATCCACTGAGTAAAAGCAAAGGGAGAGCAGTGATGGCTATGCCGTTTTTAATCAGTTTGTCCTTGTCTTCGTCTGAGCTGTCGAAGTGTGCTAATTTAGCAAAGAAGAAAGGAAGTATGATCCATAGGTACATCATCGCAGCGTCTAATATACGGTAGGCAGCGTTGTAAATACTTGTTTCGTACGAACTGTAAAGGCTGTTGAGCATAACCATATCTATACGTTCGTTGGCTGAATAGAGTAAAGTCATCCAGGCGTACGGAATGCTTAGTGAAGCAAATAATTTTAAATGAGGTTGGTGTAGTTTTGGTTTGACCCATATTTTTTTACGAACGAGTAAGATGACTAATGCGATAAAAGTTATAGAAACGGCTAAGAGACGTGCGTAAATAAAATGGTCAAGCGTGACTGTGCCTACTAAAGAAAATAAACCAACGATAAATGCACCTAAAAAAAGCTTATCTAAATTAGATGCCCAAGCGTCCTGACTGAAAAATTGATTGCCTTGTAGGTTGGCTCGTAGAAAACCATTGAAATGAATGAATAAATAAATAAAGCTTAATAAAACGGCAATGTAAATATCGTACCCTCTAAAGCCTAAAATCAGTGCAGTGGTAATAATTGCCAACGGATAAAGTGGTAGAATAATGAGTTTGAATACAAATAGGTTAGGGAAAACTTTACGTAACAATTCAGGGCTTTCTGCAATGGTTTTTGTTAAGTATTGGTTAACTCCTGGGTCAGCTAAAAAAGCCATAATAACCGCTAAACTGTTTAGTGCAGCGTAAGCTCCCCAAGTTTCGTGATGAACGGAGTTTTGTACCAAACTCTCTAAATAAAGAGTCAAAGGTTTGATAAGTACGTTGAGTAAAACAACGAGTCCAATATTTTTATAAAAATTAGCGATAGCTTAAACTGTTTTGAATTTGCAAGTTAATCAATCTAATTCAAGCATCATTGTTTTAAAGAATAGACTTTGTTGAAATAGTTGTTTATCTTCACTTAATTATTAGGTAAAAAAAAGAAAAGGTGCGTATAGCTATCAATACAAGGTTTTTATTAAAAGGTCGTCTCGAAGGGATTGGAGTATTTACTAAGGAAGTGGTGTGTCGTATGGTGCAAAGTCACCCTGAAGTTGAGTTCTTTTTCTTTTTTGACAGAAAATATGACCCTTCATTTATTTTTGGTGATAACGTTACCCCTATTATTATTAACCCTCCTGCAAGGCATCCTGTTTTGTGGTATTTATGGTTTGAATGGGCTGTGCCTTATTACTTGAAAAAGCATAAAATTGATCATTTCTTCTCGCCAGATAGTTATTTATCGATAAAAACGAATATTCCTCAAACGGTAGCTATTCACGATTTAGCATTTGAACATTTCCCTGAAGCAGTAGGAGGGTTGGTGAGTAAGTTTTACTCTCATTATTTACCTAAGTATGCTCAAAAAGCAACGCAGATAGTGACGGTTTCAGCATATACAAAACAAGATATTATAGCGAAATATAACATTGAAGCATCTAAAATAACGGTGACTTACAATGCTTCGGATGAAAAATTCCAGCCATTAGCTAGTGAAGAGCAGGCAGTGATTAGAGCAAGATATACGCAAGGAGTACCTTATTTTCTTTATGTAGGAGCATTGCATCCACGTAAAAATATTGACCGTTTATTACAAGCGTTTGATGATTTTAAAAAAAGCACGAAAGCAGAAACGAAATTGGTATTGGTGGGGCGTAAGGCTTGGGGGAATCAAGAAATGGAAGCTGTTTATGAAGCAATGACTTATAAAGAGGACGTTGTTTTTACAGGGCGAGTGACAGATGAAGAATTGGTTTCTATTTATGCCTCTGCTTTTTCGTTGGTTTATGTCCCTTATTTTGAAGGTTTTGGAATGCCGATTGTTGAAGCACAAGCCTGTGGCGTACCTGTAATCACTTCTGATAAAAGTTCGATGCCTGAGGTTTTGGGAGATGGCGGTCTTTTGGTTGACCCTTTTTCGGTGATTTCTATTTCTGAAGGAATGCAACGTATGTATGTCAGTGATGCTTTACGTGAAAAGTTGGTAGTAAAAGGGACGAAGAATTTAGAGCGATTTGATTGGCAAAAAACAGCAGATGATATTTTTGACACCATAATGAAAGCGTAATGGGATTATATTTACACCATTATTCAGTTTGTTTCGATTTTATTTTCCCTAAACGGACGTGGCGAAAAAACACGGACGAAAAAGTAATTTACCTTACCTTTGATGATGGACCAATTCCTGAAGTAACCGATTTTGTGTTGGACGAATTAGCAAGACACGAAGCAAAAGCAACCTTTTTTTGTGTAGGAGATAATATTCGTAAAAACCCACAAGTTTACCAGCGCTTACTTGATGAAGGGCATCGTTCGGGAAATCACACATTCAATCATTTGAACGGCAGTAAAACATTACCTACAGCCTACCTTGAAAACATTGAAAAATGTTCCTTATATATAAGAGAAGAAAAATCAGTTAAAAAATTATTTCGTCCACCTTATGGACGAATGACACGAGAGCAAGTACGGTTGGTCGCACCAATATATGAAATAGTTATGTGGGACGTGCTTTCGGCAGATTTTGACCCAGGTTTGTCAAAAGAAAGATGCTTGAATAAAACCATTAAGCACACCAAGAAAGGTTCAATAGTCGTTTTTCACGACAGCGTGAAGACAATAGCAAAATTACGTTGGGTTTTACCTCGTTATTTAGCACACTTTACCACTTTAGGTTACCGTTTCGAATGTCTGTAATGCTTTTTTTGATAGCGTTGAGTTTGTTTCCTCTTTTTTTGACACTTGTCATTCCAATTAAAAAAGTCAATAAAAATCAGGTGCTAGAAAAACACAAAAGTAGTGGTCTGTGTCGCCTTTCGCAACGAGGAGCAGAATGTCACTCGGTGCGTGAAAGCTTTATTAAAGCTGAATTTTCCTAAATTTCAAATTCACCTTGCCGATGACGATTCCTCTGATGGGACATTAGCGATTTTGAGAGAATACGAACGAAACAACGAGCAAATAACCGTTATTGAAGTCAATCAGTCTGACCAACGAACAAAGGGGAAAGCTCGGGCATTGGCACAATTAACCGATAATTTAACGTGTGATTTTATTGCATTTACCGATGCTGACGTTGCTGTCACTGAAAATTGGTTAACGAATATGGTTGCGTCTATCGGTCAAAAAGGCTTAGTTTCGGGAACGACATTGATAGCTCAAAAAACACGTTTTTATCAATGGCAAGCGATGGATTGGTTGTTGGGGCAATTGCAAGTGCAGATTGCCTCACGTTTTTTAGCGAAAACACCCACGGCAATGGGAAACAATATGTTGGTCAATTTTGAAGCCTATCAGCAAATTGGAGGTTATGGAAAATTGCCCTTTTCTATAACCGAAGACGTGCGGTTGCAACAAGCATTTGAAAATAATGGGTACACTACACAAATGCTTTTTGGGGCGGGGTATGTGGTGTTTACGCAAGCCGAAAAATCGTGGGGAGAGTTGGTGAATCAGCGAAAACGTTGGGCAAATGCAGTAAAAGAAATACCTTTTGTAATGACGGTTTTGTTACTCTTTCAAATGCTATTTCTTCCTTTGGTTCTCTTCGCCTCTTTACAAGTAAATCCCTCTTATTTGTTGTTTTTACCGATAAAATTGATGCTAAATACCTTGGTTTTATATACAAAAAGCCCCGTTGTTTTAGGTTGGTCAATCAGTCGTGTATTGTCATTTGAGTATTACCAGTGGCGTTTGGGAGTGCAACTTTTTTATGGAATGCTAATTAAAGAAACCACCACTTGGAAAGGACGAGAATGTAAGTAGAATAATGTGTTGGGCATCCCCCTTTTTTCTCGACCTGATTTTTTATTGTCACGTAAAAAGACAAGAGTGCTAAAGAACAAAACAACCCGAAACAAGAAAAAGGGGACGGGCTATACGTTGCAATCTTTTTGGTTTGGAGCGTACGGTTGTTTAGTTATTTTACGAATAGATTATTTTTCAGTAAAACAAAGGAGGAGCAGAGAACCAAAAAGGATTTTCTCTTCTATCCCTTATGCGGTATATGTTTCGGTCAAGACTTTTTATCGACCAAACAAAAAAATGTGTTTTGTATGACGCCTAAAATTAATAAGTACAAATAAAGAGTAAAACAACAAAAAACAGGAACCGAACAATATGAAACAACAAATTTATGTTACAAAAATGTAACCTACCTATTTCTCTTGAAAAGTACATTTGTTTAGAAAGCTTGTTTCTTTTGCATTTACTTAAGTAAGTGTAAAACAGTTGTTTAAGGGTTTTTATTATTCTTTTTAAGGGGCGGAATAACGACGAGAAGGTCAAAATGTTGTAAAATGACAAAAATCACCGAAAAAAATGACTATTTAAAAAAATTCTAAATTACAAAAATAGGCAGGCGAGAAAACGGTGTAATTAACAGTTTTACAGTGTTTTGTGGTTATGTGTGTCAGTTGTTGAAAAGAAGAAGTACGTTGTTAGTTTGATAAATAGAGTAGGCTTATTAGCTTTGTGTTGGACTAATTGTATATCATACAAAAATGAACTCAAAAAACGTGACCTTTTCTATCAAGCGGTTGTTACTAACCCTTGTAGTTCCATTTGCGCTATTAGTTGCTGGCTTTCAGTCATCAGCAGAAATACCGACAGATGATGCCTCCCTTGAAAGTGGGAAGGATTTGTTTAAAACAAACTGTAAAGCCTGTCATAAAATCGACAAAGATGCTGTCGGACCTGCACTGAAAGGTGTAACCGAAAGACAATCTGAACAATGGTTGATGGATTGGATTGCTAACCCAGCGAAAGTTATCAAATCAGGAGACGAACACGCAGTAGCAATGTTTGAAGAGTTTGGAAGTGAAATGACTGCTTTCCCAACCTTGTCTGTAGATGATAAATTAGACCTTCTTGCTTATATAGAGGCTTGGAAGCCACCTATAATGCCTCCTGCACCTGGTCCTGAAAGGCCGACTGATCCTAACGCTAAAGGAGGTAACTCAGCACTTGACTTAATACTTATTATTGTGTTGGGAGCTTTGCTATTGATTTTGGTGATACTCTTATTAATAGCGTCTCTTTTAAAGAAAATGCTATCAGATAAAACAGACTTAAGTGCAGAGGATAAAGAATTTGTAGATCAGAAATTTAGTTTAGCTAAAGTTTTGAGAAACTCTAACTTTATTACTATTGTAGCTGTAGTTGCTTTATTGGTAGGTTTCTTATTAGTGTTGAAATTGTTCTTATATAGAATAGGGGTACAACACGGTTATGCACCTAAGCAACCGATTCCTTTTTCTCACAAAATCCACGCAGGAGATAACAAGATTGATTGTAACTACTGTCATACAGGTGTTAGAAAAGCAAAACACGCAAACATTCCTTCGGTGAATATTTGTATGAATTGTCATAACACTATTAAGGTGGAGAGTGATGAAATCAAGAAAATACACGATCACGCAGGTTATGATGTGAAAACAAAAACTTACGATGAATCAAAAGCATACCCTATCGAATGGGTACGTGTACATAATTTACCAGATTTAGCTTACTTTAATCATTCACAGCACGTGAAAGTTGGAGGAGTTGAGTGTCAAGAATGTCACGTAGGTATCGAAGAAATGGATGGTTATGTTCAGAAGACATCTGAATTGACAATGGCTTGGTGTATTGATTGTCACCGTCAAAAATCTATAGACAAATCAAATCCTTATTATGAGCGTTTGATTGAGTTTAATAAAGTACACAGGGGTGTTGAAGACCTAAAGGTTGAAGATATCGGTGGTCTTGAATGTTCTAAGTGTCATTATTAATTAGAGGATCTAAAGAAATATGAAAAATAATAACACATATTGGAAAGGTGTAGAGGAACTAGAACAAACGCCAGAATTCGTTGCTAAAGCGAAGGAGGAGTTTGCTGAGTTTCTTCCTATGAGTGAATCTAACCCTTCGAATGGTGAAGCTGATGATAATTCAAGAAGAGATTTCTTGAAATTGATGGGCTTTGGTTTCGCTGCAGCTACTTTAGTTGCTTGTGAAGCACCAGTAAGAAAAATTATTCCTTACGTAAACAAACCAATCGAAATAGAACCAGGTCGTGCGAACTATTACGCATCTTCTTACGTCAACGGAAGTGAGTATTGTAGCATCGTAGTGAAAACAAGAGAAGGTCGTCCTATCAAAATTGAAGGGAATACTGAATCTACAATCACACAAGGTGGTGTAAATACGCAAGTACAAGCATCAGTTCTTTCTTTGTACGATATTGCTCGTCAAAAGAAATTTACAAACAAAGGAAAGAACATCACAAGAAAAGCTGCTGATAAAGCAATTATCAAAGGATTAACGTCGGCAAGTAAAATTGCTATCGTTTCTGAATCTGTAATTAGTCCTACAGTGAACGCAGCTATTAAAGAGTTCAAAACAGCATTTACATCTGCGGAGCATATTATGTATGATCCGATATCGGCAAACGGTATTGTAAAAGCAAACAATGGAATTTTCCCTAACTATAAATTTGGAAAAGCTGACGTAGTAGTTGGTTTCTTTGCAGACTTTTTAGGTGGATGGGGTTCTTCTATCGAATATACACGTGATTACGCTACTCAAAGAAAAGTGAGAAGAGGTAAGAACGCTAAGAATACAATGAACAAGCATTACCAGTTTGAGACAGCATTGTCTTTAACAGGTGCTAATGCTGATGAGCGTATTGCGATCAAACCTTCGGAAGAGCCATTTTACATTGCCAACTTATTTAACTTAGTGGCAAGTGGAACAGGTAATTCTACTTTGTCTTCTGTAAAAGCAGTCGATAGTACAGAATTGAAGGCAGCAGCAAAAGCGTTATTGTCAGCAAAAGGGAAATCACTTGTAGTGAGTGCCTCAAATGACGTAGCTGTTCAATCTTTAGTTCGTGACATCAACGCAATGTTGTCAAATGTTGGAACGACAGTTGAATTAGCAAATGCTTTGTTAACAAAACAAGGAGATGACGCAAAGATGAGTAACTTCATCAAAAGCGTAGCTCAATATGATGCAGTTATCTTTTTAGAGGTAAATCCAGTTTACAATCACCCAAAAGGAGCTGATTTGGCAAAAGGATTAGCTAAAGTTAAATTGTCAGTAGCAATATCTGACCGTTTAGATGAGACTTCATCATTAGCAACTTACCATACACCAAGTTTACACAACTTAGAGTCTTGGGGAGATGCTTTACCAAAGTCAAAAACGTACAGTATTGTTCAGCCTACAATTACTCCTATTTTTGAAAACCCGAAATATGGTTACGAAAACAGAGCAGCAATTGAGTCTTTATTGACTTGGGCAGGAAACGCAACAACTTCTTATGATTTTGTAAGAAAAGTTGCTGAAACTACTATTTACCCATCAACTTCAGGATTTGCTTCATTCGAAGCATTCTGGATAGAGTTGTTGAAAACAGGTGTTGTTGAACTTGGTTCAGTAGCTAAAACTGAAAAAGTAGCTACAGTTTCTGTATCGGCTCAAGAAGCTTACAATACAATTTCTTCAACATACAAAGCAACTTCAGGAGTTGAGTTGTTTCTTTTCGCTAATCAAAGTGTAGGAGCAGGTCACCAAGCCAATAACCCTTGGTTACAAGAAGTGCCAGATGCAATATCTAAAGTATGTTGGGATAACTACATTGCTGTTTCGCCAATCGATATGAGAGAATCAAACCTTATCGAAGGAGGGTTGGAGCAAGGAGACGTATTAAGTATTACAATTAATGGAGCAGAGGCTAAATTGCCAGTAGTTGTTCAACCAGGTCAAAAAGCAGGAACTATTTCTGTTGCTTTAGGGTACGGAAGAACAAAAGCAGGTCAATTAGCAGGAGGATTAAACGAAGAACATAAAGTAAATGCCGAAGGTATTGCTGCAATTGGTTCGGACGTTTATGATTTCGTTGCAACTACAAATGGAACATTAAATTATTCTATTACAGGTGTAGCTGTTACCAAAGACAATACCACACGTCGTATCGCACAAACACAAACTCACCATACAATTATGGGTAGAGATATTGTTCGTGAATCGAAATTAGCAGATTACCAAAAAGGTGAAGCTAAGTTTGGTAAACAAATGGAAGACCGTTACCAACTATGGGTAACTACAGCAGACGGTGAAAAGCATAAACCAAATACAGTTGATATTTGGGCACCAGATCCAGCAAGTCCTACAACGGACAAAGACGGGAAGTTGATAGAAGTGAAAACTCACTTGTATCCTAACCATCACTGGGGAATGGTTATCGATATGAACTCTTGTATCGGTTGTTCGGCTTGTATCGTAGGTTGTCAAGTAGAAAACAATATTCCAGTTGTAGGGAAAGACGAGGTTATTCGTCGTCGTGAGATGCACTGGATGAGAATAGATAGATATTATACTTCTGTACCTGAGGAAGGGAAAGATGCTGCAGCTATCGCTAAAAGTGTTGATGATAAGAAATGGACAATTGGAGGGAACAAGGAATTAGAAAAACCTTCTGATTACCCTACAAAAGTTACTTTCCAACCGATGCTTTGTCAGCATTGTAACCACGCAACGTGTGAGACAGTTTGTCCAGTAATGGCTACTTCTCACTCTTCGGAAGGGTTGAATCAAATGGCTTACAACAGGTGTATTGGTACAAGATATTGTGCTAACAACTGTGCTTACAAAGTACGTCGTTTCAACTGGTTTAACTACTCAGATAGTAGAGATACAGGAAGAGAGTTTATGGGAGTAAACGTTGCTCAAAATGACGATTTAGCTAAAATGGTATTGAACCCAGACGTTATGGTTCGTGCACGTGGAGTAATTGAAAAATGCTCAATGTGTGTACAACGTATTCAGTCAGGTAAATTAGACGCTAAATTGAACAAGAGAAAAGTAATCGATGGAGAAATCCAAGTAGCTTGTGCTCAATCTTGTCCTGCAGATGCAATTACATTCGGAGATATGAATGATGCAGAGAGTCAAATCAGCAAAGTATTAGCTGAGGAAGCAGCAGATCGTAAGTACCACGTATTGGAAGAGCTTAATGTGAAGCCTAACGTAACTTACTTAACTAAAATTAGAAATATTTAATAGGTTTTTAAACTGTAATATAAATGAGTTATACATCAGACATAAGACCGCCATTAGTAACAGGAGGTAAAACATACCATGATATTACGCATGATGTTTGCCGTCACGTTGAGAATAAACCAAGTGGTTTATGGTTAATGGCGTTTGGTGCTTCTTTAGCACTATTAATGATAGGAGGACTGGCTGTTTACAAGCTAGTATTTTATGGAATTGGAGAATGGGGAATGAACAAAACCGTAGGTTGGGCGTGGGATATCACGAACTTTGTATGGTGGGTAGGTATCGGTCATGCGGGTACTTTGATTTCTGCCGTGTTACTATTGTTCAGGCAACAATGGAGAACAAGTATTAACCGTGCAGCTGAAGCGATGACTATTTTCGCTGTAATCTGTGCTTTAATGTTTCCTATGTTACACCAAGGTCGTCCTTGGGTAGGAATGTACTGGTCAATGCCTTTCCCGAATACATTTGGTGAATTGTGGGTTAACTTTAACTCTCCTTTACTTTGGGATGTATTTGCGATTTCGACTTACTTCTTAGTATCGTTGGTGTTTTGGTATTTAGGATTGATTCCTGATTTTGCTACGATTAGAGATAGAGCGACAGGAACAAGAAAGAAAATTTACGGAGCATTAAGTTTCGGATGGGTAGGTGGAGCCAGAACATGGATGCACTACGAAGCAGTAGCTTTAATTTTAGCTGGTCTTTGTACACCATTGGTACTTTCAGTACACACAATTGTATCTTTTGATTTTGCTACTTCGGTAATACCAGGTTGGCATACAACAATCTTTCCTCCCTATTTTGTGGCAGGAGCGATTTTCTCAGGATTTGCAATGGTACTTACTTTGATGATTATTACACGTAAAGTGTACAAGTTGGAAGATTACATTACAATGAACCATATTGAGTCAATGAACAAAGTAATTATGACTACTGGTTCTATTGTTGGTGTGGCTTACATTACTGAGTTTGTTATTGCTTTCTATTCAGGTGTTGAATACGAGAGATACTGTTTCTTAAACAGAATGGCTGGACCGTTTTGGTGGGCTTATGCAATTATGATGACTTGTAACGTGGTTTCTCCTCAATTGTTTTGGAGTAAGAAAATCAGAACAAGTCTTGTTGCAACTTTTATTTTATCATTGATAGTGAATGTAGGTATGTGGTTTGAGCGTTTTGTGATTATTGTAACTTCATTACATAGAGATTACTTGCCATCAAGTTGGGCAGATTTCTCTCCAACATTAGTTGATGTAGGAACTTACTTGTTTACATTTGGTTTATTCTTCACTTTGTTCTTTGCATTTGCGAAATTCTTCCCTGTTATTAATATGGCAGAAGTGAAAAGTATTTTAAAAGGAGCGTCTGAAAAGAAAAAATAATGGATAAAGGAAAAAACTATATTTTAGGAGTTTTCGAAGATGAAGACGTACTTAAAAAAGCGATAACAGAAGTTAGAGCGAAAGGCGTTAATATTTTCGAAGTATTTACTCCTTATCCTATACATGGTTTAGAAGATGTTTTAGGATACAAAAGATCGAGATTACCAGTAGCTGCTTTCCTATTTGGAATTACAGGTACAGCATTAGCTTTGTTTATGCAAATCTATATGTTGGTAATTGATTGGCCACAGATTATTGGTGGAAAACCTTATTTTGCTTACATGGATTTTATTCCTGTAGCATTTGAGATTACGGTATTATTAGCTGCCTTTGGTATGGTGGGTACATTTATGGTTCAAAATGATTTGAAACCACACAAAGTACCTCGTATCTTTGACCTAAGATCTACTGATGACAAACATATTATGGCTATTGATTTGGCTGATAATTCTATGGGAGTTGATGGTTTGTCTGAAGTTTTGAAAGGAACAGGAGCAAGTGAGGTGAATAACAAACAATTTGAGAATTAATTTAAGCACTACAAAAAATGAATTTAAGATATTTATATAATGGAGTAGGACTTTTATTAGCCATCGTTTTTACGACTGGTTGTTATGATCCTACACAAAAAGCTACTAGCGAAGATAGAGAAGAAGGGACTATGCTAGAGTATGCTCCTCAGATGTATCACTCGGAAGCTTACGAGCCGATGACGCAAATTGTTGATACAACTGCAGGTTTGAACTATTGGCCATTTGAAAAAGTGGGTACAGCAGATTCTTTAGGAGGGCAACCTCACGGAGAGTGGTACAACTCTAATTATTTCAACAAGTATGGAATGAATATGAGAACACCACCTGCAAATACAATTAGATACAAAACTTACACAACTCAAAAAGTTACAAAAGGAGATTTCGCTCAAGCGGCTGCAGTTCTTGCTAACCCTTACAAATTGGAAGGAAAGAACTACGCGAGTGCTTACGGAACAGTAACTCAAAAAGAGTGTAAAGAGTATTATTTAAGATTCTGTTCTCACTGTCACGGTGACAAAGGAGAAGGAGATGGTTTAGTTGGTGAAATCTACGGAGGAGTAGCTAACTTAAAACGTCCAGATTTGGTTTCTGTAAAAGATGGTCATATTTACCAAGTGATTACAGAAGGAAAAGGGAGAATGTATTCTCACGCTTCACAAATCGAACCTTTGGAACGATGGATGATTGTTAATTATGTTAGAGAACTTCAAAAATAATTGAATAGGAAATTATGGCTATTGAAGAACAATTTAATTTTTCTGGTGCGATTAAACGTAAAGTATTTACGTTAATGGCAATCGGATTTGGCTTAGCTCTGGTAGGGATTATCGGATTGAAAGCAGGGTGGTGGTCAACGCATCACGCGACGGAACATACTTATGGTATTACAACAGATGTTCACGCAACAGATGCACATGGACACGCAGAAGAGGCACATGCTACAGAAGCTGTACATGGGCACGAAGCTATTGAACATAGCGAAGAAGGACATGGTGAACACCATGAGTCTTGGTACAAAAGAATTATTGCAGCTTTATGGCATAATGCAATTTTCTTTACAGGGGTGTCTCTTGTAGGGGTTTTCTTTTTGGCTATCCAATATGTGACTTGGTCAGGTTGGTCAGCGTCTATTAAGAGAGTAATGGAAGCAATGGGGTATGGTTTGTTCTTAGGAGCACCAATCATCGTTTTAGTTTACGCTTTTGGTTACCATGATTTATTTCACTGGACACACGCAGGGTTAACTGACCCCGAAGCAGCTAATTATGATCATATTATTGCAGGGAAAGAATGGTACTTAAACCAAACTTTTTATGTAGGACGTATGTTTGTTTACCTTATTGGGTGGATTTTATTATTCTTAGCTATTCGTAAAGAGTCGTTATTAGAAGATAAAACAGGAAATATCATTCACCATAACCGCCAGATTAACTGGTCTGCTGGTTTCTTAGTGTTCTTTGGTGTTTCTTCATCAATGTGTTCATGGGATTGGATTATGTCAATAGACACGCATTGGTTCTCGACTTTATTTGGCTGGTATGTGTTTGCAAGTTGGTTAGCTACAGCTATTGCTGTGATGATAGTCTTGGTCATTTACTTAAAAGGACAAGGTTTATTGTCAGCAACAAATGAAAACCACGTACATGATTTAGGGAAGTTCTTATTTGGCTTCAGTATTTTCTGGGCTTATTTATTCTTCTCTCAATTTATCTTGTATTGGTACTCAAATATTCCCGAAGAGGTGGTGTATTTCTTAGAGCGTATGGATTACAATGATAAAGTTTATGCCTTCTTGTTCTTATTTACCTTTATTATCAACTTTGTCTTTCCTTTATTATGGTTGATGACAAGAGATTCTAAACGTCATTTTGCTTGGTTGAAAGTAGCCGCTTATGTTGTTATTGGAGGGCATTGGTTAGATTTCTATATGATGATTTACCCAGGTGTAATGAAAAATCAAGGAGGAATTGATTTAGGGTTCTTTTTCATCGAAATAGGGTTCGCTTTATTGTTTGCAGGAGGGTTTATTTTCATGTATTTGACAGGGTTGTCAAAAGCACCATTAGTAGCTAAAAACCACCCTTTCTTAGAAGAAAGTAAACATTTACATATCTAATTAATCTTTTAGATTAATAGCTTAAAGCCTCAAAATGAACCTTGTTTGTTTTGAGGCTTTTTTATGTCATTTTTTTAAATTGTATTTGTTACTAAATGTTGTGATAAATATCATTAAGCAGTTTGATTTATGTTGATTTTTATTGATATTGCGAACTATTCTTAAGTGACACTCTTTTATGAGTTTTACTTACAAAAAGGATTTATTGTTTTAATAAAAAAATAGAATAAAATATGGGAACACCATTATTGTTAATTGTAGCCGCTTTATTAGGGGTGATTTTTTTATTTCTGTTTAGAGTACAGGCTTTAGTGGCTGTATTGCGAGGCTCAGATGAAAAACCGGGTATGTCAAATAAAGTCAATGCCTTTTTGTTTTTGGTTTTTGCAGTTGTGTTTACTGTTGGTTATGTGTATTATACATTAGAAGGGGATTATGCCTTACCAGAAGCAGCCTCTCTACATGGTATTGAAACGGATAGTTTAATGATGATTACAATGGTGATTATCTCTGGAGCTATGTTGGTTACAAATTTCTTGTTGTTTTTCTTTGCTTACAAATACCAATACAACGAAAAAACGAAAGCAACTTTTTTTCCAGAGCACCACACATTGGAGTTGATTTGGACAGTTATACCTGCTTTAGTATTGACTTACTTGGTAGTGCAAGGTGAGGGTGTTTGGAGTACAATTATGTACCCAACAACGGAGATGCAAGCGGAGAAAGTTGAATTAGAAATAGTTGGTTCTCAATTTAAGTGGGAGGTAAGATACCCTGGGCAAGATAATCAATTGGGAGCACATAAGTTTCTTTCGTTGTCTGCAGAAAATACTTTTGGTATTGATTTAGCAGATGAAAGAGGGTATGATGATTTTCAAGTAACGAAAATAGTATTGCCTGTAAATCGTCCAGTACATTTCAAAATCAGAGCTAAGGATGTGTTACATTCAGTATTTGCGGTTCAATTTAGAGTGAAAATGGATGCTGTACCAGGTATGCCAACAGAGTTTTGGTTTACACCGACGACTACAACAAAAGAAGAACGTATCAAATTGCAAAGCACACCAAGATACATGACTAAGGACGAAGAGGGTAATACAAAAGCAAGTACTTTTAATTATGAAATCTGTTGTGCAGAAATTTGTGGTAAAGGACATAACTCAATGCGTTTTGAAATAGAAGTTGTGGAGCAAGACGTTTATGATAAATGGTATGCAAAACAAGCAAAAGCAGCGCCTTTCGTGTTAATCAACGAAGATTATGTGAAAGCAAATTTACCATCGAATATGAAAGGAGTGTTCGCTAAGAAGTTAGCTCAATTCAAAACAGAAGCAATCCCAACTACGGTTGCCGTTACTGAAGAGGTTGAGGGTGAAACGAAGACTATTGTAGAAAAAGTTGTAGAGGCTGTTTCTAATACTCATTAATTAAGATAAATTTAAAATATAAAAAGAATGTCAGCAATTACTACAGATGCAGAACATGCACATGACGAGCATCATGAGCAATCTTTTATGTCGAAATATATTTTTAGTCTCGATCATAAAATGATAGCAAAGCAGTTTTTAATAACTGGTTTGGTTTGGGCCTTTTTTGGAGGTGGTTTATCTATTTTATTTAGAATTCAATTAGCTTTTCCAGAGTCGAATATGGCTTGGTTAGAGCCAATTTTAGGAGGTTGGATTTTAATGAAAGATGGTTTTGGTACACTTGACCCCGAGTTTTTCTTAGCGTTGGTAACAATGCACGGAACAATTATGGTCTTCTTTGTACTGACAGCAGGATTGAGTGGTACGTTTAGTAACTTCTTAATTCCTTTACAGATTGGAGCGAGAGATATGGCTTCAGGATTTATGAACATGTTATCGTACTGGTTATTCTTTTTAGCTAGTATTATTATGTTTGTATCGTTATTTACAGAAAAAGGTCCTGCATCAGGGGGTTGGGTGATTTACCCACCGTTGAGTGCTTTGCCTCAAGCTGTAAATGGTAGTGGATTAGGAATGACTTTATGGTTGACTTCAATGGCTATCTTTATCGTCTCGCAATTATTAGGAGGAGTGAATTATATTTCTACAGTAATTAATATGAGAACAAAAGGAATGTCATTTACTAAAATGCCGTTATCTATTTGGTCTTTCTTTTTGACTGCTATCATTGGTTTATTGTCTTTTCCTGTTTTATTGGGAGCTGCGTTGTTATTGATTTTTGATAGAAGCTTTGGAACGTCATTCTTCTTGTCAGATATTTATATTAATGGAGAGCATTTAAGTAACTCTGGAGGTAGCCCCGTGTTATTCCAGCATTTATTTTGGTTCTTAGGTCACCCAGAAGTTTATATCGTGATCTTACCCTCGTTAGGTATCACGTCGGAAATTATATCTACAAACTCACGTAAACCAATTTTTGGTTACAGAGCGATGATTGGTTCTATGATGGGGATTGCGTTTTTGTCTTTCTTAGTATGGGCTCATCACATGTTTGTATCTGGAATGAATCCTTTCTTGGGAACAATATTTATGTTCTTGACATTGATTATTGCGATTCCATCTGCAGTAAAAGGGTTTAATTACATTACTACTTTGTGGAAAGGTAACATTATCTTTACTCCAGCTATGTTGTTTTCTATCGGATTGGTTTCGTTGTTTATTTCTGGAGGGGTAACGGGTATTGTGCTTGGTAACTCTGCGTTAGATATTCAATTACACGATACTTATTTTGTTTGTTGCTCACTTTCACTTAGTGATGGGAGCAGCGTCATTCTTTGGGATGGTAGCAGGAGTTTACCATTGGTTCCCTAAAATGTACGGACGAATGATGGATGCAAGATTAGGGTATATCCATTTCTGGATTACTTTCTTCGGTGTTTATATGGTGTTTTTCCCTATGCATTATTTAGGAATAGGAGGTTTTCCAAGAAGATACTATTCGTGGGAAAATTTTGACTTTGCAAACTTTGAAATTTACAGTACAATCAATATAGTTGTAAGTATTGCCGCATTTATCACATTTGCAGCACAGTTATTATTTGCTTTTAACTTCTTTTATTCAATATTTAAAGGGAAGAGAGCAACTAAAAACCCATGGAGAGCAAACGGTCTTGAATGGACAACTCCAGTGGAGGTTGGACACGGTAACTGGCCAGGAGAAATTCCAGAAGTACACAGATGGCCTTACGATTACAGTAAGCCAGGTGCTAAAGAAGATTTTATTCCTCAAACAGTACCGTTTTCAGAAACGCCTGAGTCGAATTTACCAGAAGAGAAATAATATATTCCTTTTAATAGAACACCAAGTCTATACTTGGTGTTCTATTAAAATTATTAAATACGGTCTTACGAATAGATGCTTACTTACACTTCAAATAAAACAATACCATTAACCGAAAAGTTAAAAGGGTATGTCCAAATTTTAAAATTTAGACTTAGCTTTTTAGTAGCTTTTTCAGGTGCTATGGCATTTATTGTAGCTTCACATACAGTAAACTATGTTCATTTGTTTCTATTTGTACTGGGCGGTTTCTTAGTGACAGCCTCAGCAAATATCATTAATCAAATCAAAGAAGTCGAGTTTGATAAATTAATGAAACGAACACAAAATAGACCTTTACCTACAGGTGTTTTAACTAAAAAGGAAGCAACTACATTTTCATTATTACTTGGGATTGTAGGTTTAACTATCCATTATTTTTATTTAAACCCACTAACGGCTTTATTGTCTTTAATTTCATTGTTATTGTATGGCTTTGCTTACACACCGTTAAAACGAGTTGGTCCTATTGCAGTCTTTGTAGGGGCATTTCCTGGGGCTTTTCCTCCACTTATTGGTTGGGTTGCTTGTACGGGAACAATTATGGGAACTAATTTATTGACTGGCGAATTGGAAATGATGGGTTTAATCTTATTCGGAATTCAGTTTATCTGGCAATTCCCTCATTTTTGGGCTATTGCTTGGGTGGGAGATG
>CBDCZI010000023.1:0-38674 GCA_965224495.1 Cytophagales bacterium
TCTGCCTTTGGTGTCGAGTTATTGATGCCAGTCGGGGCAATACCAAAAAAGTACTCGTTCGGTCAAATATGCCGTAATGTTTATTGGTCTAACCTTTTTATTGTTTTTCTTCGTTCAGATTATCAATAAATCCGTATTCATCCTGTCCAATATTTAATGGTCGGACTTGCTTTATGTTTGTTTTTCACCCTTTTGGTCGCCTTATCAGAGCATATTTCGTTTGGTTATAGTTACCTCATCGCCAGTTCTGCTATTATCGCAATGGTTACAGGGTTTGCCAAATCTATGTTCAAAAACAACCGATTAACACTCATTTTAGCAGGTGTTTTGACCGTTCTTTACGGCTTTATTTACGTGATTATCCAGCTACAAGATTACGCCTTACTTATCGGAAGTTCAGGATTACTCGTTATTTTAGGATTGGTAATGTACCTTTCTAAAAATATCAATTGGTACAATACCAATGATAAATAAATATTTGGAGCATCCCCCTTTCTTTAGTCTGTTCATACCCTATTTCGTAGGAAGTATAATAAGAAAAGAAAGGGGAAGGCTCGAAAGAAGAGCGGGGTCAGGCTTTCGGCTATATCTTTTTGGGCTGAAAAAGCCCAAAAAGGGATGTCGCCTCTATCCTTATGCCGTCTGTAAGGAAAAGGGCGATGATGAAATGAAAAATGTAGCCTATGAATCGAAGAAAATTTATAAAAAGCACCTTGGTTGTTGGAGGAATCGGAGCATTGACAGGTTTGTACGCTTGGCAAATAGAACCTTTTTGGTTAGACTTTGTCAAATTAAAAATGCCCGTTAAAAACCTACCAGACAACTTAGTAGGAAAAACATTGATGCAAATAAGTGATATTCACGTAGGCAATCGTTTTGATAGACAATATTTGATTGAAGCCTTTAAAGAAGCAAAAAAGCACAAACCAGACTTTGTTGCTTATACAGGCGATTATGTCAGTTACGAAAACGAAGAACAATTTCAACAATTAGAAGAAGTATTAGTTCATACTGTAAAAGGGAGCTTAGGAACAGTAGGCATCTTAGGAAACCACGATTACGGACACAATTGGTCGCAGAAAAGTGTAGCAAATAAAATAACTACGTTACTAGAAAATAAAGGCGTGGAGGTTTTAAGAAATGAACAAACGAAAATTTCAGGGTTAAACTTTATAGGTATAGATGATTATTGGGCAACGAATTTTCATCCCGAAAAGGTAATGAATAAATTCAACCCTAAACACGCAAATATTGTACTTTGTCACAATCCAGACGTGGTAGATTTACCTGTATGGAATAAGTATAATGGTTGGATATTATCAGGTCATACACACGGAGGACAAGTAAAACCACCTTTTTTACCACCTTTGGTTACTCCTGTCAAAAACAAAAAAATATACAGCAGGAAAATTTGACTTATCAGGTAATCGAACGCTGTATATCAACCGAGCATTAGGTCATTTATGGCAAGTACGTTTTAATGTTCGCCCCGAAATAACCATTTTTGAATTAACACAAGGTTAATCTATAGGTTTACTGTGAGGATAGTGATATTTGAAAATTCAGTATTGTGTTTTCTTTTGTATATAAAGTGAAAAAACACTATATTTATCTCTTAATAGTTCGATTATGAAGATTGTTACACTTACGGTAAACCCGTCTATAGATAAAAGCACAGTAGTTTCAGACCTTATCCCTGAGCACAAACTGAGATGTGATCCACCTGTTTTTCAACCAGGAGGAGGAGGAATAAACGTTTCTCGTGCGATTAATAAAATAGGAGGAGAAAGTTTAGCCGTGTACTTAGCAGGAGGAGGAACGGGTGAATTATTGACCAAGTTAATCGCTGAAGAAGGTGTGAAATGTAAGGTGATTCAACAAGCAGAGAGAACAAGAGAAAATTTCATTGTTGTGGACGGAAGAAAGCAACAATTCCGTTTTGGAATGCCAGGAGGAACAGTAACACCATCAGAATGTAATAAAATACTTCATATTTTAGATAACTTGGAAGAGTTACCCGAATACTTGGTGTTGAGTGGTTCTTTACAAGACACCGTAGCATCAGATTTTTATGCTAAGATAGCAGTTGATGCAAGAAATAAAGGTGTAAAAGTAGTTTTAGACACTGTGGGGAAGCCATTTGAAGAAACTTTGAAAGTTGGTGTCTTTATGATAAAGCCAAACTTGAAAGAATTGTTTGATATGGCAGGATTTCCTGAGATAATCCCAGGTAAATACCCTGAAATAGCTCGTCAATTGATTGATGAAGGCAAAGCAGAAGTAATTGTTATTTCAAAAGGCTCGCAAGGAGCATCGGATGGTAACAAAAGAGGGACACTATTCTGTCGTACCACCCGCAACAGAATGTAAAAGTACTGTTGGAGCAGGAGATAGTATGGTTGGTGGTATCGTATTAGGATTAAGTAGAGGCGAAGGATTTGAAAGAGCCTTGCAATTAGGTGTGGCAACAGGAACAGCAGCAACAATGAACGAAGGAACTTCTCTTTGTAAAAAAGAAGACGTTGACAAGATTATGGCATACTTCGCAACGAATAGCTAAATATTAGATAAAGTATTAAAAGGCTGATATACAACGTATCGGCTTTTTTTATGCTTTATTTTAAATAAAAATAAGGGTAAAACGTAGGTTTCTTGTCATTATCCGTAAACTGATAGAATTGGTTTTGAATAAAATAGTTTCTTTAGAAGGAAAAATAGGTTTATAGATGAATAGATTGAAAAACATATGGGTGTTATTAGCGTTTTTAGTGACCTCAATAAGTTTTGCTCAAGAGCAATTTAAAATAACAGGAATAGTTAAAGATAGTAAAACAGGCGAACTACTTTTTAGTACAGCTGTTCGTGTCCAAGAAACAGGAGCTATTGTTACGGCAGGTTTTAATGGTGAATTTGAATTTTTACTACCAGAAGGAGCGTACAATATAAAAGCAGTAATGTTGGGTTACAAAACAATGATAAAACCGGTAACTGTAACAGAAGATACAGAAGTCGTTTTTTTATTAGAAACTGATGCTATAGAGTTAGAAGAAGTTGTTATTGTTATTGAAAAAGAAGACGAAAATGTAAAGTCTGTAGAGATAGGCGTACAAGAATTGGATATTGAAGAAATAAAGAAAATTCCACCGTTGTTAGGAGAGGTTGATGTCGTGAAATCGTTAGAGTTGTTACCAGGAGTAACTACTGCAGGAGAAGGCTCATCAGGTTTCAATGTACGTGGAGGAACGATAGACCAAAACTTCATACTTTTAGATTATGCACCTATTTATAGTTCTTCACATCTATTTGGTTTTTTCTCTGTATTTAATTCTGATGCAATAAGTAGTTTGAAATTATACAAAGGAGGGATACCAGCAGAATATGGAGGACGTATTAGTTCTGTTTTAGATGTCCGTCAGACGGCAGGGAATAGAGATTCGGCAACAGTAAAAGGAGGTGTAGGTTTTGTGTCAGGACGATTAACAGCTTCTATGCCGATAGACAGTGGTCGAGGTGCTGTATTAGTTTCGGCGAGAAGATCATGGGCAGATTTGTTTTTTGGATTTGCTAAAAACAAAAGTTTAAAAACAGCAAAAGCCTATTTTTATGACCTCAACACCAAAGTTGAATACGACTTAGGGGAAAATGATAAAGTAGCCGTTTCAGCTTATTATGGTAGAGACGTTTTTGGATTTGGAAAAATCTTTCGATTTGATTGGGGAAATACGGCAGTTTCAAGTGTTTGGACGCATTCGTATGGCGATAAATTAATTTCAGATGTATCTGCGTATTACACCGATTACAGTTATAAAATAAAGGGAGGAGAAGTTTTTGAAGTAAAATCAGCAATTAAAAACTTTAGTGCCAATGCAAAGTTCGAGTATTTCATCAATGACAAGCATACAATGAAATTTGGTGTAAATTCGGTTTATTACGGATTGAGTCCAGGTGAGATTTCGGGAGCACAGTTAAACTCAGATGCCTTAGAAAAAGAAGCAGGAGTAGAATTGTCTCCTTATATTTCAGATGAATACAAACTCTCTAAAAAAATAACCATATTGGGAGGCTTACGTTACTCTTCTTTTATGAATTACGGACCAGGAACAGTACGCTCGTATAAAGAGAATCAACCAAGAACAAATGGTACGGTAACAACTACTAAAACATACAAAAAAAGAGAATTGGCACAATGGTACGGTGGTTTTGAGCCTCGCTTAGCAATGAATTATGCCATCGACAGTATCAGCTCATTGAAAATGGGTTACAACAGAACAAGGCAATACATTCATTTGATATCGAATACCTCAAGTGGTTTACCTATCGATGTATGGAAATTAAGTGACCAAAACATAGCACCACAAATCGGCGACCAAATATCGTTAGGTTATTTCAGAAATTTCAAAGAAAATATGTTTGAAGCATCGGCTGAGATTTACTACAAATCGATGCATGACTTGTTGGATTATAAAAATGGAGCAAGACTTATTTTTAATAAAAACATAGAAACAGAGGTTATTGCAGGAAAAGGTCGTTCGTACGGTTTAGAATTATTTGTAAAAAAGAAAAAAGGAAAATTAACAGGTTGGATTAGTTATACCTTATCAAGAACTCAACGAAAAACAGACTCTAAATTCATCAATGAAATCATTAACAACAACCAATGGTACTCGGCTAATTACGACAAACCACACGATCTGAGTATTGTTTTGGCTTATGAAATTTCAAAGCGAATAAGTGTTGCCTCCTCTTTTATTTATTCAACAGGAAAGCCCGTGAGTGTACCTGATTCGAAATACCAGTACCAAGGAGTGACTGTAGCTAATGTAAGTACACGAAACGGAACAAGAGTACCTGATTACCATAGATTAGACCTTTCTTGTACCGTTTACCCTAAAAAATACAAACAGCGTAAATTTAAGACGTATTGGGTATTCTCTGTTTACAATGTCTATGCACGAAAAAACGCATATTCATATTCGTTTAGTGAGTCTTTGGATAATCCTAACGAAACAGAAACTACCCAATTATCTATTTTGGGGACAATATTACCTGCTGTAACCTTCAATTTTGAATTTTAATCTTATGAATAAATTACTCTTAATTACCGCACTGTTGGTCGTCTTTACAGCTTGTGAGACAAAGGTTGATTTAGATGTCGCCGAAGGACCGAAAAACATTATTGTTGACGGAGGTATTACCGATAAAATCGGTCCAGACACTATTTATTTATCACAAACCCAAGATTACAATTCGAAAGAAGGGATTAGTTATATCACGGGAGCAACGCTTATAGTGACTGAAAACGGCACGGTAGAAGATGCTTTAGTTGAAATCTCACCAGGTACTTATATCACTCAAACTATCGGTAAAGGTACAATAGGAGCGACTTACCAGTTGTATATCAAAACTCCCGAAGGCGTGGAGTACGAGTCGTTGATTGAAACCATGCAACAAGTACCCGCTATCGACTCTTTGTATTTCAGAAAAACAGATGAATTAGAAGATCTTGAAGTTATTTTGGGCGAAGACGAAGATGATGCTTTGTTTTTTGGCGAATATGTAGGGCTTGTAGCGATACAAGACCCACCAGAAACGCGTAATTACCTACGTCATAAGATATGGTTAAACCACCAATACCAAAAGGGCACTGGAGATATAGCCCTTTATGATGACCAATACACCAATGGACAATACCTCAAAGATGTTGATCAAACCATTGATTTATTTGTCGATGACACCCTGAAAGTGGAGCAAATTGCATTAACAGAAGGTGCTTACCGTTATTTAGAAGACTTCATTCGGACGGTAACTGCAGGAGGAGGTCCTTTTGACCCTGCCCCAGCACCCTTGATTGGTAATATTTTCAAAAAGGGAAGCACGACGGAATATGGTTTAGGTTATTTTCATGCAAGCTCAAGCGTATCTGTAGAGGAAATAGTGGAGCAGAGGTGATTTTGTAATGAGGAGCTTCCTCTTTGTTATGAATTGATTTTTCTTTACTAAATAGCAAAAGTACCGATAGAAATGAAATCAGTCGATAAAACTCAGGGCGAGGTCGGGCTTTATCGTTCTCAATCTTTCGGTGTGAGATGTACAGCTATTTAGTAAAGATATAGAATCATTGAGTTCGTAGCAATCAAGACAGCGTAGAGAACCTCAAGGATTTCCACTTCAATCCCTAAGCCAGTTACCTGGATTTGTAGAAGTAAACCTTTGATAAAAAAGAAGTACAGTCATTTCTTTCCTAATAGCTGTTGAAGACGTTACTAATTTCTTATATTTAACAAAAAAAAGAAACTATGACGGCAGGTATTGTACTCACGCTAATAATAATCGGATTAATTCTTATCGTAATAGAGCTATTTCTTATTCCA
Source organism: Cytophagales bacterium (assembly GCA_965224495.1). Taxonomy (GTDB): domain Bacteria; phylum Bacteroidota; class Bacteroidia; order Cytophagales; family JAAEPT01; genus CBDCZI01. The sequence continues at coordinate 6,372 of CBDCZI010000023.1, forward strand.
GGATCGACCGTTGTCGGACTTTCAGGGTTTATTATGGCATGTGTTGGTGTTTATGGTTCTTTTGAAGCATTCGGTACGTGGGGCGGAGTCATTACATTTCTTGTAACAGGTCTATTGAGTTTGGCGGGGTTAGTTGTTGCAATAAAAACAAAAGCATGGAAAATCTTTGCTCTTAATAGTGCTATTGATGAAAAAGTAAAAACTCAAAACCAATCCAACTTGACGGTCGGGCAAGAAGGGGTTACCGTTTCGGCATTACGTCCAGAAGGAAAAGTAGCCTTTAACGAAATTTATTTTGAAGTTTCTTCCTCTACATTTGTAGAAGTCGGACAAAAAGTGAAAATTACAGCATTAAACTTAAATCAAATTTTTGTAGAACAAATTTAACATTATGGGTATTTCAACAATTGTCATTGGCGCATTAGTCATTGTCGCACTTATTTTCTTCTTGCTTATCTTCCAAATGGTAGGTTTGTGGGTTTCAGCATTACTTTCAGGAGTAAACATCAATTTATTTCAATTGTTGTTTATGCGTATCCGAAAGGTACCACCGTCAACCATTGTAAACGCAATGGTAACTTCTCACAAAGCAGGAATAGAATTAACAAGAGACGAACTAGAAGCTCACTTTTTAGCAGGAGGGCACGTGTCTTCGGTTATAAACGCACTTATATCGGCTGATAAAGCAAATATTGAATTAGATTTCAAGCAAGCCGCCGCTATTGACTTGGCAGGTAGAGATGTATTTGAAGCGGTACAGACTTCAGTAAATCCACGTGTGATTAATACACCAAATGTAGTTGCCGTAGCACAAGATGGTATCCAATTAATCGCAAAAGCAAGAGTAACTGTCCGTGCCAATATTAGCCGTTTGGTTGGTGGAGCAGGAGAGGAAACAATCTTGGCTCGTGTTGGTGAAGGTATTGTAACCTCTATTGGTTCATCTCAATCACACAAAATGGTATTAGAAAACCCAGATTCTATTTCTAAATTGGTACTTCAAAAAGGGTTAGATTCAGGGACAGCATTCGAAATTCTATCAATTGATATCGCAGATATTGACATAGGAGAAAACATTGGAGCAAAACTTCAAATTGACCAAGCAGATGCCGATTTGAAAGTAGCAGAAGCAAGAGCAGAAGAGCGTAGAGCAATGGCTGTAGCAGTAGAACAAGAAATGGTTGCCAAAGCACAAGAAGCAAGAGCAAAAGTAATTGAAGCAGAAGCTCAGATTCCTTTAGCAATGGCAGATGCTTTCAAAAGTGGGAACTTAGGGATAATGGATTATTACAAAATGAAAAATATCCAGTCGGACACTTCAATGAGAGATTCTATCGCAGGAAACGATGCGACAACAAAAGATTAAGATTAATTAATTCTTATAAGAGCCTCCAAATTAAGTTTTGGAGGCTTTTTTTTGTGCAAATTTTGAGTGTTTTGAAAATAAAATGACATTTTATTTTTATAGTAAATTATAATATCGTAATATTACGATATGGGAATAAGGAAAACAGAAGGTTTTACAGAGGAACAACTCGAGTTTTCGGGATTTGCTAAAGCGTTGGGACACCCAGCAAGAGTTGCTATTTTAGAATATTTAGCGAATACTTCTGCTTGTGTTTGTGGCGATTTGGTTGATGTCTTGCCTTTGGCACAATCGACAGTTTCACAGCATTTGAAAGAGCTCAAAGCAGTAGGCTTGATACAAGGTGAGATAGAAGAGAATAAACTCTGTTATTGCCTTAACCGAGAAAATTGGAATAAATTAAAAAACTATATTGATAAATTACAACCTACTAAAAAGTTACAAACGACCTGTTGTTAGGTGAGTAAATAGATACATTTTAAAACGATAAAATTATGAAAGCTACATTTCCACGTATGCACGTTTCATTGTACGTTGCAGACATCACTAAAACAGTTGAGTTTTACCAAAGTTTTTTTGGAATAAAAGCCGAAAAAGTGAAAGCAGATTATGCGAAATTCATCTTAGAAAAGCCAAGTTTAGTTTTAACATTTGTACAAAACGAAGCATTGGTTCACGCTAACTTTGGGCATTTAGGTTTTCAAGTAGAGACCAAAGAACGCATGGAAGTGTTATTGGGACTTGCTCGTGGACAAGGTATTGTTGATAAAGAAGAAATAGGTACGGCGTGTTGTTATGCTATTCAAGATAAATTTTGGGTAAAAGATCCAGATGGTTACCAATGGGAAGTTTATTTCTTTCACGAAGATGCCGAATTTAACGACCCACATTACAGTAAAGAAGAGGCTACCGCTTGTTGTACGCCACCAGTTGTAGAAGAGGTAAAGGAGGAAACAAGTTGTTGCACACCAAGTTCAGGATGTTGTTAAGAGATGAAAATGTATTCAAAATTAGAAAAATATATCGGTCAGTTAGCTCCAAACGCAATTAGTGACGAGCGAAAGAAGGTGTTGAAACCTTTAATTACTTACATTCAAGAAAAAAAAGAGAAGGGTGAACAAGCAAATTTGAATTTTATTTGTACGCATAACTCTCGTCGGAGTCAGTTTTCACAAGTTTGGGCGTCAACGGCAAGTTCCCATTTCGGAATAGAAAATGTCGTTTGTTTTTCGGGAGGAACAGAGGTAACTGCTTGTAATGAACGAACGATTGAAGCTTTGAAAAAAGTAGGTTTTGAAGTCGAAGGAGATACTTCAGTAGAAAACCCTTTGTACAGTGTTTTTCCTACAGAAGGAAAAGAAATTAAGTTGTTTTCTAAGCTTTGTACCGATACAAGACACATAGAAACGCCTTTTTCTGCATTAATGACTTGTTCAAATGCAGAAAAAACCTGTCCATTTATTCCCGAAGCGGAAATAAGAATACCAGTGAAATATGAAGACCCAAAAGCATTTGACGATACACCAAAAGAGGTAGAAATGTATGGTGTGCGGTGTAAACAAATTGCAGAAGAAATGTTTTACGTATTTTCTAAAATAACAAAATAATAAGATGAAAAACTGTACACCAGCAGAACGCAAAAAGTTAGGTTTTATCGATAGATACCTTACGTTGTGGATATTCTTAGCAATGGCAATCGGAGTAGGGATAGGTTATTTCTTTCCATCAGTATCCTCCGATATCAATACGATGTCGAGTGGAACGACTAATATTCCGTTAGCTATCGGACTGATTGTGATGATGTACCCTCCTTTAGCTAAAGTTAATTTTACTGAAATACCTAAAGTGCTAAGTAATGTCAAGATTCTAACCACTTCACTTATATTAAATTGGGTAATAGGACCTATCTTAATGTTTGTTTTGGCAATGATTTTCTTACCGCACAACCCTGAATACATGACAGGGCTTATCCTGATTGGTATCGCTCGATGTATCGCTATGGTGCTTGTTTGGAACGAATTAGCTGATGGAAATAGAGAGTATGCAACAGGGTTGGTCGCCTTAAATAGTATCTTTCAAATACTGTTTTTCAGTCTTTATGCGTGGCTTTTCATTACTGTTTTACCTCCGTACTTTGGCTTTGAAGGAATGGAAATCACTATTTCTATCGGTCAAGTAGCAGAAAGCGTGTTGATTTATTTAGGCATCCCTTTTCTAGCAGGTTTTTTGAGTCGCACCTTATTGGTCAAAATGAAAGGAGAGCAGTGGTACAATACCGTTTTTATACCTAAAATATCACCATTAACATTGGTTGCGTTGTTGCTGACGATTATTTTGATGTTTAGTTTACAAGGCGATAAAATCATTAGTTTACCACTTGATGTCATTCAAATCGCTATTCCTTTGGTTATTTATTTTGTGGTGATGTTTGTGGTAAGTTTTATTTTAGGAAAACTAAACGGAGCAGATTATTCACAAAATACAGCGATTGCATTTACAGCTACGGGCAACAATTTTGAGTTAGCAATTGCCGTGTCTATCGGTATTTTTGGTTTGCATTCAGGACAAGCATTAACGGGTGTTATTGGGCCTTTAGTAGAAGTTCCTACGCTAATAGCGTTAGTGAATGTAGCCTTTTGGTTTAAGAAAAAATGGTATAGTTAAGACCTATTAACAGGCCTTACACAAGGAAGTCTCTAACAAAAATCAGATACCGTCCAAAAAAGTGTGTCTAGGTTATAAAAGTTTCCAACAATTTAACAAGTTTGTAATAGCAATAAAACAAATTAGATTAAAGAGTCAGAAACCTTATGGAAGAAACAAACAGAAGAAGTCTTAAGCAATTTTTTAGAGAAAGAAAATGGTTTAAATGACGTTTTACAGATGACATTAAATGCGATGATGCATAGTGAACGTGCAGAGCATCTAAAAAGTACGGTAGGTAATAAAGGGAATGGTTACCGTTTAGGTAAAGTCTTTGGCTTCGGTACACAATTAGAACTACGTATTCCTCGTGATAGGCAAAGTGCTTTTGCTCCTACAATACTAGCCTTATTCCGTGATCAAGAACATTATTTAAAAGAAGTATCCTTTCAAATGTATAGCAAAGGTTGGCTGTGTTCCACTAAAAAGTTGGTAAATCAAGCACGAACTTTTCGTTTTGAGTGTTTTATAAATAGAACCAACTATTTATGCTATGCTTTTCAAAAATATATTTACTCGCTTAAGTCAGTTACCAACTGATGAAAAAGAAATTCTTGTAGAGAAATTGAAGTTTCAAATTTTAGAGAACAAGAATACTTACCAATCAAAAACAGAAGAATATAAACTGCTTTTAAGGTGAATGGAACCATAAGTGAATTCCGATGCTGTGTTAACAAAGTGTCTAAATTATTACGTAGGTTATTCCAATCGTCATTTTTTAAATCTTTAATTATTGGTTGGTAGAATAATTCGACATTTTGACTTATAGCTATAAGTGAGATGTTAAAGAAAAACAAGAAAGATAAGGTTCGAATCATTTTGTGTTTTTGAGGCAATTAAGCACAACGTTCTGTGTAAGAATAGTAAGGGATTTCGAAGGACTGAACTTTCAATTTATCTCTTAGCCAAATCTTTTTATTTTGTTTTATCTTTTCATTTTTAAAGCCAAATCAAAAGATTTGGCGGTCTTCATTAATTGCTCTAAATTTTCAATTTACTACCAAACCCCGCATTACGTATAGGTTTTGTTATGCCACGTTTTCCTTTCATTTTATATATTTTCTAAAAGCTGAAATAGTTTGAAAGATGAAAAACGCAAGAATTATCTTTAATAAATAATCAAGTGAATGAACATTGAAGCTTATATTAGTCTTGTCTGGAAATACCCTGCTAAGTATATGTGTAGGGTTCATTAATTGAGGTAATTTACTTAAGTGTTCAGTATAAATGTTGTACGTAGTTTCAAAACTTTTACAACTCAAATTTGGTATGTAAGTTAAATTGTCTGAAACCCCTATAACGATTAAAAAATGGAAAATAATAGAAAATCCTATTGCAAATAAAACAGGCTTGAACCAATTTAAGCCAAAATCATTTGTTTGCCCAACCCAGAGTACAAATCTATCAACACTAAATATTTTTTTATACCACTTTATTTTAGCAAATGATTCCTGTTTAAAGGTCTTCATTTCTAAACCTTTAAAGTGTAGAGATGCAATTCTATTACCTTGTTTTTCTAATGCGTATTTTAATTGCCTATAGATTTCTTTTCTTTGTTCGTATGTGTGCTGAGAAGTTGAAAGTTCTGAGTTTAACTTTTCGTCAGAAAACCATTTTACGTTTGCAATAATTATATCAGTTAATACGCTGTTATAAATATTTATTTTGTCAAATGAGTCAAGAAATACATTGAATAAGTGTGTCTTACCTAAGTTTGAATGTGCGATGGTTAGGTTTGAATTTTCACCATAACCTTTAGCTGAAATAATAGAAACAGTCGAATAATTATAAAAGAAGTCAAAATTTAGTTGGTTGAAATTACAATGATTAAAAACAATATTACTGTTGTAATTATCCCCCGAAATTTTAGTTGTTAAGATCTTAGATGAATTGAAATAAATGTCACCTTCAAGTTGTTTGGAAGTTTCAATAGTAAGTTCTTCAATTTCATAGTTATTTCCATTGACAATAAATTGCTCTCCAAATTTTCCGGATTGAATGTATATTTTGGATAGTTTTCCTATTTTTTTATTAGTATCATCCCATAATTTGAAATTAATAGACTTCTTAAATTCTGTTCCTATAATTGTTAAATATGAAGAAATTGGAACTCCTGTGATTGATAAATCATCATTAAAAGTACCATCATTAAAGGTTAAACTGCCAACTTTTCCAGCCCATATATGCACGTCTTTGATGAAATTTGATTCAGTAAAGACGAAAGAACCTACTTCAATATTTTCAAATCTCAATTTTGCATTTATTGAAGAATTTCCACGAATTGAAATGTCATTATTTATCTTAGCCTGACTAATGTCAAACTGCAAATTAATAGTAGAATCATTTATCGAAAAGCTACCTTTTGTTGAAATTAAGGTCCTTACTTGAAGTTTATTAATGATAGAATTTTCACTTATTCGAACACCACGTTCAATTTTATTCACATCATTAAAATACAGCCCCTCAATTGAGGTGTTTTTAAATTCAAGATGATAGTTGTAAAAATTAAACTCCAAATCGTATTTGGTTGCTTGACATTTATTAAGGGAAAATGATTTTTTAAATTGGCATCCAATAAATTTAATACCACAATTCAAGTCAATATCTTCAAATATGACTATACCTTCAAATATGCAGTTTTCAATTTCAACACCTGTTGCAACAATATTACTTTGAAGGTCAACTTTATCCGTAATTGTTTGTCCAATTATTTTTAAGGGTTGTCCTGCTTTTGTAATTTCTGTTATGAATTGATTTCCTGTCATTTTTTATATGTGGCATAACATTTCGATATCAACAATCTCTAAAGCGATTGTTGATATATCTGCTATATGAACTTACAATATCGTTAATGTTTTCACAATTAGCAAGGGATAAGTTTACGCTATTCAAAATGTTTAACTGCATAATAAGTGCTTAATAGGTTGCTATGAAAATATGTCCTACTTGTGAAGAAGAAGTTAGAGGAAGGTCTGATAAAATTTACTGTTCTAAAAAATATGTAGTTTTTTTTGTGTTTGTAACGAAAACCACCCCTTAATCCCTTCCTTGGAAAGGAGGGGAAGTGTTTTGTGTTTTTAGTACGTGATTGTGTGTGCGTTAGAAAGTCAGCTAGAAGCCAGTAGCTAATTGCCAGTCGCTTTTTTTGGCGTTAGAAAGTCAGCTATTGTCCATCGTCAATGGTCTGTCGTCTAATCACGGCTTAGGGATTGACGAGAAAATCCTTTTGGCTCTTTGCTGTTTGTTTTGATGGTGAATGTGCCTAATAGATAATGAGAAATAAAAGTTACAAACTCACCGCCAAAAGATTGTAACAAAAAGCCCGACCCGCTCTTGGTTTTGTCGGTTATCTCTCTTTCTATCGGTGTTTTGCTCTATGAAATACTGAAAAATCAGTTCAGCGAAAAGGGGAAGCTCCAAATTATTCGTATTAGTAAACAACTTCTTTTGATGAATTGATTAGATTTGTATAAAAATGTTACCCGATTATGCGTGTTGTGATTCAGCGAGTGAAAAAGGCTTCTGTGACTATTGATGAGGTGGTTAATGGGGCGATAAATACAGGTTTTTTGGTGCTGTTGGGAATTGAAGGGAAGGATACGCAAGAGGATGCGGAGTGGTTGGTGCAGAAAATTAGTAAATTACGGGTGTTTTCGGATGAGGAAGGAAAGATGAATTTGTCGTTGCAGGCGATGAATGGTGAGCTGTTGGTAATTAGTCAATTTACACTTTTTGCGATGACGAAGAAAGGGAATCGACCGTCATTTATTCGGTCAGCTCGTCCTGAACAGGCTATTCCGTTGTATGATTATTTTGTGAAGAAGTGTGAACTGACTTTGGGGAAAGAGAAAATACAGACGGGGGTTTTTGGGGCAGATATGCAGGTCGAATTAGTGAATGATGGTCCTGTGACGATTACAATTGATACAAAAAATAAGGAATAATGACGATAGAGGAGTACCAAAAAACGGTAGATGAATGGATAACGACTGTTGGTGTGCGTTATTTTAATGAATTGACGAATATGGCTATTTTGACCGAAGAAGTGGGCGAAGTGGCACGTATTGTTTCCAGAAAATATGGGGAACAATCGTTCAAGAAATCGGATGAGGGCAAGGAATTGGCAGATGAGTTGGCGGATGTACTTTGGGTGGTGACTTGTTTGGCAAACCAGACGGGTGTTGACTTGACTGAGGCGATAAAAAAGAACCTCGAAAAGAAAAATATTCGTGATATTGACCGTCACAAAAACAATGATAAATTAAAGTCTTAAGGTGTTAGAAATAAAAAATATATCGAAGCAATATGACGGTCATTTGGCTCTAAATGATGTTTCTATGAGAATTCCTTTGGGTAAAACAATAGGGTTGTTGGGACATAATGGGGCAGGTAAATCGACCTTGATAAGGATACTTTTACAGATTATTAGTAAGTCTTCGGGAGAGATTTTACTTGATGGAAAAGTGATGGAGGCATCGGCTATTCGCTTGTTTGGGTATCTGCCCGAAGAACGTGGTTTGTATAAGGGAATGAAGGTGTTGGAGCAGTTGGTTTATTTTGCTCGTTTGAAAGGATTGACGAAACAAAAAGCGACGGCAAGTGCGGAGAGTTGGTTGGATAAAATGTCGCTTTCGGATTGGAAAGACCATACGGTTATCGACCTTTCGAAGGGGATGCAACAGAAAATCCAGTTTATTACGGCGGTTATTCACGACCCGAAAATTATTATTTTAGATGAGCCTTTTTCAGGGTTTGACCCTGTCAATGCACAGGTATTGATTGATGTGATTTTGGATTTGAAAAAGGAGGGGAAAACGATATTATTTTCGTCGCACCAAATGGAAGCGGTGGAGGAAATATGTGATGAAATTACGATTTTGAACAAGGCTAAAATTGTGTTGAGCGGTAGTTTAGAGGAGTTGAAAAGACGTTATGCTTCGGCTAATTATTTGGTTGTTGGAAAGGGAGAATTGCAATCAAATAAGCTTCTTGAGGTGGTAGATGTGACCGAAAATGGTTGGGTAATACTGCCTTTGGTAGCTGTCAAAGAGGTGATTACTTTCCTTAATGAGACGATGGAATTGGAGTCTTTTGAAAAGGAAGAGCCGTCGTTGACGGATATTTTTATTAGTAGTTTTAATTTGGATTGATATGAAAACGATAGCTTTAATAGTACAGCGAGAATTTTTGGTGCGTGTAAAGAAAAAATCGTTTTTGATTGTTTCTTTATTGGGTCCTTTGGCTATGTTGGCAATGATGATCGTGCCTTATTGGACGACTTCGGGTGGCTCGACGGTTTCTACGGTTTTGGTTGTTGATGAAACGGGGGAGTTTTCGGCTATTCAAGAGCTAAAAACAAATTACGAGTTGGTTTACCAAACAAATAATCAATTGCTGAAGGAAGATTTTGAAACGGTGGTTGTATTGAGAAAAGAGGAGGGAATACCGACTATCTCTATCAAAGGCGGACAAAGAGATGGTGTGTTTAGTGAATTGTTGAGTTATTTTGTGCTAGCAAAAACGAATCAAAAACGGTTGGAACGGTTTGCTCCAACGGTGCGTCGTTCGGAAATAAAGACGCATTTTGAGTTTCAAAAAGACAGTTCGACGAAAGGTTTAGCGATAAAACAGTTTATTAGTTATGGTTCGGGGTTGATGATTTATTTTTTTATTTTCCTTTATGGCATACAGGTAATGAAAGGGATTATCGAAGAGAAAACAAACCGTATTGTTGAGGTGGTTATCACGACTGTTCGTCCGATGCAACTGATGTTGGGTAAAATATTTGGTTTGGGTGCCGTTGGTTTGTTGCAGTTTATGATTTGGTTGGTGAGTTCGGCTGTGATTACGTTTGTTTTTTCACATTATTTCCAAATTAATCGTTTTGGAAACGACGAGGTCGTGCAATTGTTTGAGGCAAGCAACCACGCTAATTTGGAGTTTGTTTTTGAGATGAATAACCTTGTTACGACTTTGGATAGCTTAAATGTTCCGTTCTTGATTATCAATTTTACGCTCTTCTTTTTGTTGGGTTATTTGATGTATGCTTCGTTGTTTGCGATAGTTGGTTCGGCAAGTGATATTGACACAGATACGCAACAGTTTATTTTCCCTATTACTGTTCCTTTATTGAGCTCGATGATGCTTATTTCTCCTGTTTTAGTTGCTCCTGATGGTGTTTTGGCGAATGTATTGTCGCTCATTCCGTTTTCTGCACCGATAATCACTACGGCAAGGTTGCCGTTTGCTAACGAAATAAATTTCTTTGAAATCAAATGGTTGGTGAGCATTTTGGTTACGGTTATTGGCTTTTTAGTAATGACTTGGGTCGCCTCTCGTATTTATAAAATTGGTATCCTAACACACGGACAAAAAGTCGGTTACAAAGATCTCTGGTTATGGTTTAAGAAGTCTTTTGAGTAAAAAAATCTTTGATAAGCTGACAGACAAATTCAATTTGTTGGGTAGTGAGTTCTGGGTAAATCGGTAAGGAGAGAATTTGGTTTTGCTTGTGTAGGGCTTGTGGAAAGTCTTCTTTTTTCGCTCCTAGATGTTGGTAGCATTTCAAAAAGGGCAAAGGGGTTGGGTAATGAATTGCCGTACCTACTTCGTGTTGGGCTAAATGTTGCTGTAACTCTTCTCGTTGTTGAGTTTCTATGATAAATAGATGAAATACGTGTGTTGCATTTTCTTTTATTTTTGGAAGTTTGATTTCTTTTACTTCTTTCAATAAGTCACTATATAATTGAGCATTTTCTTGTCTTTTGACCGTCCATTGGTCTAAAAAAGGGAGTTTTACAGATAGTATAGATGCTTGTAAACCGTCCATTCGACTGTTGATACCTTCGGTGTCGTGGTCGTGTTGTGTTACACCGCCGTGATTGGCAAATTTTCGACATTGTAAAGCCAACTTATCGTCGTTGGTGATGATACAGCCAGCGTCGCCATAAGCACCTAAGTTTTTGGCAGGATAAAAACTAAATGTTCCTGCTGTACCTGTGATACCTGCTTTTTGACCATCTAACTCAGCAAAATGAGCTTGTGCACAGTCTTCAATTAATTGTAGCTTGTGTTTGTTGCAAAGGGTTTGTATCGTTGTAATATCTGCCATCTGTCCGTAGAGATGAACGGGTAAAATGGCTTTGGTTTTACTGGTTATTTTAGCCTCAATTTTACTTGTATCGATTAAGAAATATTCGTCAATATCTACAAAAATAGGTGTGGCACCCGTTTGTGAGATAGTTTCAGAAGTCGATATCCACGAACAGGCGGTGGTAATTACTTCGTCGCCTTTACCTATCCCCAACATTTTGAGTGTGATGTATAGGGCATCAGTTCCGTTAGCGACAGCGATGCAATGTTTGGTCCCGTATTTTTGTGCGTATTCTTTTTCAAATTTTGCAGGGAATTTACCACCGATAAAAGCTGTTTGGTCAAATACGTCTGCCATCGCTTGGTCAACGTGCGATTGAATGCTGAGGTATTGTTTTTTTAAATCAACAAAAGGAACTTGCATAGAATTATCTCTTTAAAATTTGTCAATGAGTTGGTTATATTCGACTGATGCTTTTGTAAAATAAGTAATGACTAAATACAAACTACCAAAAACTACCGATTTGATAACAATGTCAATAATAAAATGACTGTGTGAAGGAACGTAATTCATTGCTAAAGTTAATAGTAAAGCAATAAATAAGAGTTTGAGTGTAGAAAAACTAAAGGCGTGTAAATCAAATTTTAGCCAAATAAAGAGGTATTTGGCTACATTGTAAAGAAACAGTGAAAGTAAAGAAGCTAGAGCTGCACCGTTTATCCCGTGAGAAGGAATGAGTAAGAGGTTGGTTGTAATGGTTAGAAAAGCTAAAATACCTGTGGAATAAAAATTGAATTTATACCATTTTGAATAACCTATTAATTCGCTATTGACTCCAAAAGTCATGTCTAAGAGTTTGTTTATTCCGAAGAAAAAAACGACGTATTTACCAGTAGAATAAATTTCGTTATTAGGGATTAATTGAAAAAGGTTGTCAATGTTTATCCATAACAAACAAAAAAGGAGTGTACCAATGAGTTGTTGGTTGATAGAAATTTGTTTGTATATTTTTTTAATACTTACTCTGTCGTTTATTTTCCATGCCTGTGCTATAATAGGGGAGATAGTCAAACCAATCGCTCTTCGAGGGGCTTCGATAAGCGTTGCTAAATAGATGGCTATAGCATAAATACCCGTTGCACCATCACTAATAAGCTGAGTAATCATAATTTTATCAACCTGCGTGATAAGAATAGACGAAATACCCGTTAATAAACTAAAAATAGAAAATAAAAGGATGGTTTTTAGTTTGATTACCCTGAATAATTCCCACCTGAAAAATAAGGATTGTTTACCGCTTGTGACTAAATAGATGAGAAGAATAAATGTTGTTACGCCATAAGAAAGAGCGAAAAGTTCAATAAAAACCTTAAAATCATAAAGTTTAAACCCTACACCTAGGAGTAAAACGGTGGTAATGATACGCTGAAGAATCTCTTTTAAAAATACAGGGAAGTGGGTAAGAAATAAAGAACGGCAAAAACTTTCAAAAAGAATATTGAAAACAAAAAAGGTAGTAATAGGGTAAATGAGGTAAAAATAATGGGCAAATAAAGGTGCGTTAAGTTGGTATTTACTTATTAAAAAAGGAGTGAAAGTGTAAAAAAGTGTCGCAGATAAGATAAGGAAAATAATACTGAGAAACACGAACAGCCCTAAAATTCCGTGTTTACTGTAATGTTTGAGGTTGGGGAAAAATTTGATGATACTAGCACTGTTTCCCATTAGTCCAAATTGAGCTAATAATACAACAAAAGCCATGATGGTATCACGTGTACCAATCTGATTAGGACTTAAAAATTTAGGCAAAAGAAAAGCAACATTTATATAACCGATAGCGAAACCAGTATAAATAATAATGCTGTTAATTGTACTTTGCTTTTTTACTATTCCCATTTTTTGAGGTTATCTTTCAAAAATAGCTTAATTTAGCCAACAATTGACAAGTAGGGCAATGAAAAAAATACTTATAATCACTTATTATTGGGCTCCGAACGGAGGGGCGGGTGTACAACGTTGGTTAAAAATGAGTAAATTTTTACAAGAACAAGGTTTTGACGTAAGTATTTACACACCCAAAAACCCTGAATTTACTGCTTATGATGCTACCTTAAAGGTACACCCTGCGATTAAAGTTTACAAGAGGAAAATTTGGGAACCTTATAGTTTATACCGAAAATTGGTAGGAGGGAAGAATGCTAATTCAACTAACTATTTAACGAAAGATAAAAAAAATGGCATACTTCATCAATTCGCTCAATGGTTAAGAGGAAGTGTTTTTATACCTGATCCTCGTGTTTTTTGGGTAAAGCCGTCAATAAGGTTTCTTTCTAAACTAATTAAAAAAGAAAATTTTGATGTGATTATTTCAACAGGCCCCCCCCATAGTATGCACTTGATTGCATTAGGGTTAAAAAAGAAATTTGGTACTCCTTGGATAGCAGATTTTCGTGACCCTTGGACATTTATTGATTTTTATGACCAATTAAACCTTTCAGTAAAAGCAGATAAAAAAAATAAGGAACTTGAACAAGAGGTGTTAGGACTTGCAGATAAGGTAGTGACAGTAAGTCCAAGTTGGGCAAAAGGTTTTGAGGAGTTATCAAACCGTTCCATTGATTTGGTGTTTAACGGTTATGACCACGAAGATTTTGAAAAAGAAGAAAGGGTAACTGTCGATAAAGAATTTTCGATAGGGTATTTTGGAGCTATGAATTTGGATAGAAATCCTGAAAGTTTATGGTTTGTTTTAGCCGAAATAGCAAAAGTAACGGACTTGAAAAAGCACTTGAAAATCAAATTGTTTGGAGCAATTAATTCGTACATTTTTGAACGATTGACTTTTTATGGCTTAAATGAGTGTGTAGAGCATATTGACTATGTAAATCACAAAGAGGTTGTTGTAGAAATGCAAAAAACTCAGCTATTACTTTTAGTATTGAACGATACACCCAATATTTCAGGAATTATTCCAGGTAAAGTATATGAGTACTTAGCCTCTCAGCGACCTATTCTTTGTATAGGTCAAACTAATGGTGATGGAGCACAAATAATAAAAGAAACAGAAGCTGGCGAAGTGTTTGAACATAGTGAGCAGGAATTGTTATTTTCTTTCTTAGAGAATAATTATAAGGAATATAAAAAAATGGGTGTATTGAACTCTACGACTAATAGAGAAGAACGATATACAAGAGAGGAGCAAACGGTAACTTATAAAGCGTTATTAGATAGTATAGGTTGATTTTTTTTGTAATATTTGTTCTTACCGATTTAAAAGTTGGACTAGTTGTCAGGAGAGATAAAAGGAGGAGCTATCAATGTTAACCAAGTTAAATCAGGAATGTATTTATTGAAATTAGATAATAAAACAGTTCGTATTATTAAAAAATAATATAAAGTATTTCTGAATTAATACAAAAGGCGAGGTCTATGAGACTTCGCCTTTTGTTGTTTTATACCCTTTCTTTAGTGAGTGACTTATAACCAAGCAACGCAATTATTCCAAAGCCATAAAGTAAAGCTAAAATAGTAAACGCTAAGTTTAATTGTCCACCCACGATGTAAGAGGTTGGCTTAAACTCGAAAGTGATGGTGTGCTTTCCTGAAGGAATATTCAAACCTCTCAATAAGTAGTTTACACGTTCGTAAGCCACTTGTTTCCCATCGATTAAAGCATTCCAGCCTTTGTTGTAGTAAATCTCTGAAAAAACAGCATAACCATCGTTACTGTTGTTACTTTCATAAGTGATTTTGTTTGGGGTAAATGTGGTTTGCTTAATTTGAGCTTCTTTGGTGACTGTAAACGTCGTAGTAGCGAGTTTAAAATCTTTTTTGTTAATCAGTGCAGTATTTTGAGGTGTATTAGAAAACAAACCATTCATCACACTATCTGCATTAGCTAAAGGTTTTATCGTTTCAATAAACCAAACGTGACCAAGCGGAGAAGGTACTTTCATAAAATTATCAGCACTTTGTTTGATGTACCCTGCGTTGAGCATATTTAAAACACCTAAGGTCGGTTGTCCAGAAAAGTGAAAGTCAGCAAGGTCTTGGTAACGTCTCATTTTTGCAGGGTGGTAACCACTCATTGATTGGTGAAAATAAGAAGTGGAGGACTCGCTCATATTTCCTCCTGCAATAAATACACGTTTGCCGTCTTTGTTATCAGCTAAGATAGCTTTATCAGCTTTTGTTGGAGTTACTCGTTGGTTTTTCGCTGTTTTCTTAAAATTAGCCTTAGTTAAATATTTTTTATCGATACTTACAATATCAATAGTAACAAACACCAATAAAAGAATAGCGACAGTTGTTTTGTTCAACATATCTTTTAGATAGAGGAACAAAGTACCAAAACATAAACTAATAAAGATAAGCGAACGGATGACATCATTGGTAAATAAAGTATTACGGTCGGTAATTAAAAGGGAAAAGAAGTCTTCAGTCAATTGTTTATTCCCAAACATCTGTGCATATTGAGTGGTTTCATCACTATCTTTTGCAAAGTCAAAGAAGTAGACGTCTAACACTAAGAACAGTAAAAGTAAGCCTCCTGTTATACCAAAAGCATAGCTCAACTTTTTTAGTGTATCGGTATTTTTCGTGCTGTCAAGTAGTTTTTGAATTCCAATAACTCCGCCAAATACTAAAGTGAAATTGACTACGCCAAGTGTCATAGATACTGTTCTGAATTTGTTGTAAAATGGCAAATAGTCAAAAAGAAAGAAATTTAAACTTTCAAAATTTTTGCCCCAACTGAGCATTAAAAAAAAGAGAGTTGCTATGAAAATCCATAGTGAGTCTTTGAGAGGGAGAAAAAACAGACCGAGAACAAAAAAGAAACAAATAGTAGCACCTACGTAAATAGCACCTGCAGTAAAAGGTTGGTTTCCCCAGTAGAGTGTTTGGCTAACCAATCCTTTGGCTTGAGAACGAGGGACACCTTTTTTCTTTAAGAAATTGTAGCTTTTCATTTTTTTTACTTCATAATGTTGAGCAGAACCACCACCGTAAGCATTGTGGATGAAAAGCGTAAAACTTTCTTGTATGCCTTGACTCCAAGCAAAAACATAATCTCTATCAAGTCCAGATTTTGATTTGGTAGCATCTTGTTTTTTACTTTGCAAGACCTGTTTCCCTCGAATACTTTCCGATTGGTAATCAGAAATAATCCAAAGGTTACCGATGCTACTTAGTATGCCAACTAGCCCAACAAGTAGGGTTATACCTACAGTTTTACCGTAATGAGGTAACGTTTTTTCTTTTAAAGCAAAAATACCTTTTGTGAAAAATTCAATAACCAATAAAAGACCTGCGTAATAAACTATTTGGTAATGCCCTGTATGGAATAAAAACACAAACCCTAACAAGCCAACAGCAGAGCCTAACAGGTATCTTTTATCCCATAGGAGTTTTGTCCCTGCAAAAAGTAAGGGGATAAAAGCTAAGGCACGAATTTTAGCATTATGTCCAAATTCGATAGAAATGATGTTAAAAGAACCAAAAGCAAGGGCGATAGCTCCTAGTATGGCGAGGTAAGGATTTACTTTGTAGGTCAAAAACAGAATGTAACATGCTATCATCGTCAAAAGAACGATGTTGGCAGGAGATTTCATAAAGAAAGACAGCGTACGTAAAGTTTGGCTTTTGATATTTTGACCAGGTAATTCTATTCCGAAAATATAGGCAGGCATACCACTAAAAGCGTAAGGATTCCACATTGCAGTTTCTCCTGATTGCTCGTTGAACTCTCTCATTTGATGCGTTACATGTTCTCCGTGATGAATATCAGCTTGGTCAAGAGATTTCCCGTTAAATAGGGGGGAGAAATAAAATGCTGTAATTAAGTAAAAAAGAGTAATAGCTATAATATGTGGGAGAATACGTCCCTTAAAATCAATATTTTTCATTTGGCTGAATTATTTTCTCAAAAATAAGTGTTTTTTGTTAGTAACCATAAGTAAATAACAAAGTCTTCGTGTTAAATTTCTTATTTTAGTAACTTTCTTAAAAGACTATGCCAAAACTAAAAGTATTAATAACACATGCTGTACCTGTCAATAATGGAGATACGGCTTTGTTACTTGCTCTTTATTCTTCATTGATAAAGCAAGGTTACGAAGTGAAAATAGCTACTTTTTATTATTCTTTCGTTAAGGATAGATACCCCGATTTACCATTTATTAAAGAGTTGACTGATTATTACTTTTTAAGAAAGTTACCTTTTCTTAAAGGTGTTTTTATGAGGCTAAACTTTTTGTTTAATAAGTCTTACCGAGAAAATGATTTGTTTATAGCTTGCCCGGGAGGGTATGTCAATTCTTACTACCAACTCAAATACGCATTGATGCCTTTGCGGTTAGCAAAGAAAAACGGAGCAAAAACAGCTATTTATTCACAATCAATAGGTCCGTTTAATTCAGTAGATGAAAAGTTGTTTACTCAAGCGTCTAATTTTTTAGATGTTGTTTTGGTAAGAGATGCGTATTCTGAAGATATAATAAAAAAAATAAATTATTCAGGGAAGTACTTACGTACGAAAGATGCAGGCTTTTTACTCACTCAAGTCCCTTCTCAAGAGCTAAAAACAACTAAAGTGGCAGTGTCTGTTCGGGCTTGGGGTCATGACCAAAGAGATATGCAGAAGTATATTGATTTAGTTTTGACGCTGTGTTTAAAGGTCTTGTCAGTAGGGTATAGTGTTGAGTTTCTTTCAACGTGTCAAGGGGTTAAGGGGTATAAAGATGATGCTAAATTAGCTTATGAAATTAAGCAAGGGTTACTAAAAGAAAACCCACAATATGAAAGTAGGGTTACTGTTTTTTCAAAGTACCTGACTTTGAAAGAGTTAATGGAGAAGTTACAAGGGTATTCTTTTGTTGTAGGGACAAGGTTGCACATGTGCATTTTGGCATGGGTAAATAAAGTGCCAGCTTTTAATATTAGTTATGAAATCAAAGGATTGGAGTGCTACAGGTATTTAGGCGTCCCTGCGTACTCTGTTGATTTTAATGCTGATACGGAAAGGGCAGAGCGACAGTTGACAATATTTATTTTAGCTGTTGAGTCTGGGCAAGAGCAAGTGTTTGATAAAGTAGAATTGATACATCAAGAAGTGAAGCAAGATTTTCAAAATTTTATAACGCTCTTGGATGAGGTTATATAGTTTGTTGTATTGCTTGTTCTCGTTTAGATTTAGGGAACATTGTACTTATTCTGTTCCTGAAAAAAACACCGTCTTGTGCTGTCATTTGTATCGCGTAATTGATTGCTTTTAACGCTAATGCAGTGTCGGGCTGTTCTATAATTAAATGCTTATTACCAATAGCTTTAGGGATTCCGTTTACCGAAGAACCTACAGGTATACATTCACAAAGCATTGCTTCACAGAGTGTGTTAGGTAAGCCTTCCGCTAAAGAGAATTGACAAAATACCTTAGCTTTGGATATGATACTCATAAAGTCTACCTGTTTCATAAAGCCATGGACGGTAAGGTTTTTCGGTGCATCTTGTTCCAAATATTTTTTAAATTTATTATTTGGACCTATAATAATGAATTGGTAGTCGGGGAGAAGACGTGCAACCTGAGTGAAGAAATCAAAGCCTTTTCGTTTCAGCCCTTTCATTTGTGTAACAGACCCGATGGTGACAATTAGTTTTTCTTTTTTGATGTTAGGATTGCGTACCCATTTATCTGTGTCGTAACCTGTAGGGACTACTAAACGGTTGCCTTTGATGTTTTTAACAAAATGATTCACACCATTTTTAAGACCGTTATTATTGATGTAAGAGTTAGTTGTTTCAAACATGCTCTCATCGACACCTAATAGGTGGTTAGTATGTCTGATTGTGTATTTAGCTATCCATCTCCTTATGTTCTTTTTGATAAAAATACCGTAATCAATACTAGGTAACGCCATTGTATCATAACCGCCTAAAATGATGATGGTGTTTTTGTTAAATAATTTAGCAAATAAAATAGGTAAAAGGGCATGGTAATCAGCAAACCAAATGTAGAGGGTGTCAACCTTTTTTATTTTTATCAATAACGAATAAAATTGCTTAATGAATGCAGATAAAAGTAAAAGTGGTTTTTTGTTCGCTTTAAAGGGGAGTTCTGTAACCTTAGCAAATTTCGTTAATGTGTCATGATCTTCCTTTACAAAGGCTATTTTTTTTGTGTAGATTAATAAAACGTGCTTAGTCATTAGAAAGAGGTTTTGTGGCTATAACCTTGTAATTTTTGCAGAAACCCGAAGATGTGTGTTTTTTTTTGGTGTCAGCATGTGAGAAATAGAATGAAAGAAACAGAGCACTCGTTTTTAATACAAAAGCAACCAATGGACCCGTTAATTTGAAGAATAAACCTTTGTAATGTTTAGGTGCTAAAGGTAGGTGAGTGGCTATTGTTTTGAACTGGTAAGCTAATGTACCAAAGTAACCCTCTAGCCAGTCAATTTTGTCGATGGTAAAACCTGTCTTTTTCACTAAGTGAGATACCCCAAATTGTGTGTACCTGTAAAAGTCGTAAGGTTGTTCATGCTCTTCGTAAAAAAAAGGAGCTGACATCCATAATCTCCCATTAGGCTTTAGCACTCTGAAAAGTTCCTGTAGTACTTGTTCGGGATTGGGAAGATGCTCGAGGACTTGAGAACAAAGCACAAGGTCATATTTATTGTCTTTTACAGGGATAGCTGTAAGGTTACAAGTGTAGGTTACGGTAGCATAAGGTTTATCAACTTGACAAAAATCTGCCGATTCGTAGTTGACGTGTTTAAATATTTCTTTATAAACACAATCTCCAGCACCAGCGTCTAACATAATAGCGTTTTTGGGTAGGGAAGAAGAAGCATCTAACACAAATTGTTCTAAATGTACCCTGCTTGAGTTACGGAAGAATTTAGAGGTAATAGAATGAATAACGGAAGTCATAAGTAATGTTTGTTTTTAGACCAAGAGAATTCAATAATTATAGGTGCTTTTAACGTATTTTTTTGATATGTAGTTTGTTGTTGTGTTTAGTAAAAGTGTATTGCTCCTTTTTGTCATTGAAAAAGACATCTGTAGCATCCCTACAGCCAGACCAATCGTAATAGTCATCCATGATAAACTTACCATTAACAGCAAGTACAGGAGCAATGGTGTGTAAACAGAAAAACACAGAGTCATACCAATCACAATCAATATGTGCTAAAGCAACAGCATCTTGTACTTTTAATGTATTTTCAAAAAGTCCCTTAATTAATTTAATGTTATGTTGTTTTTCAGGGACATTAAAATCAGTCAGCGTATTAGCTACTTGTTGTTGCAGGTTGTCTTTGTAACCGTAGTATTCTTCGCCATTGATGCCTATAGCTTTTCCTTTTTTTATTGTGGCATACCTTTCATGTACATCTTTTCCATCGTTTTTAGACGGAGGAGGGATCATTCCGAATACGTCATAAGCTTCAAATAAACGAGCTTTATTTTTTGCTTGTGCAATAATGACAGTAGAGCCACCAAGTGCACAGCCAGCTTCTATTATTTTACCGTCAACCTGTTCGTTTTCTATCCTTTTTACTTCATTACTCAAATCTAAAAGGGCGTCTTTAGTCAGGTAAGATAATTTTAAAGATTTAACCTTATATATAGTACTCAGTGAACTAGACGTGGCTTTGAGTAGTAGAGCTAAGGTGTGGTAATAGGAGATGAGGAGGTTAGTTTTGATAATGTTAATCATTTGGATAAATTTAGTTTTTTGTATATTCTACAAGCGTGAGAAGGTTGTGCTTTTGTTTATTTAAAAGAAGAGTATTTAGTAAAGAAACAAAGTTATTCATATTATCAAGAAGTAAAAATAATGTTTTTTTTCGTCACACTAGTTTTTCTTGTTAAATAATGAATGATATTGAAGAAGATAGTCGAATTAAACAAAATGTTTAAGAAGGGGGTATCTACGATATTTGAATGCAGGGGTGGTAAAACATTAGGAAGAATAGTAGCTGTTTTAAAAACGCTATAGTGAGTTTAATAAAAAGAGTGTCCGACTATTTTCAGGGAAGTTTCCGTTGTTGATAACATTATCCTCTCTAATGGTTCTTTATTACTTTTTTAATGCGTATTTTTAGGCTAAATACTAAAACTATTTAGTTGTGTCAGAAGAAAACAAACAAGATTATTCAGCAGGTAATATTCAGGTCTTAGAAGGACTTGAGGCGGTGCGAAAGCGTCCTGCGATGTATATAGGAGATGTAGGGATTAAAGGATTGCACCATTTGATATGGGAAGTCGTTGATAACTCGATAGATGAAGCGTTAGCTGGTCATTGTGACGAGATTTTTGTGGCGATTCATGAAAATAATTCGGTATCAGTAAGTGATAACGGACGTGGTATTCCTACAGGAATGCACGAGAAAGAAGGTCGTTCGGCTCTTGAAGTTGTAATGACGGTACTTCACGCAGGTGGTAAATTCGATAAAGATACTTACAAAGTGTCTGGTGGATTACACGGTGTGGGTGTTTCTTGTGTGAATGCGTTGTCGAGTCATTTGAGAGTAGAAGTTCGTCGTGGAGGGAAACTTTGGGAGCAGGAGTTCGCTAAAGGAGATCCTCAATTTTCGGCGAGAATAGTTGGGGATATTGATACGGAAGAGCATGGTACTAAAGTTACTTTCTTGCCGGATGAATCTATTTTTACAGAGAGTGTTTACAAATACGAAACAGTAGCAGGTCGTTTACGTGAGTTAGCTTTTTTGAATTCTGGAATAACAATTCATTTTGAAGACGAAAGAGAGCAAGATGAAGACGGAAAGAATTTAGGAGAGAAATTTCACTCCGAAGGAGGGTTAAAAGAATTTGTTCAATATTTAGACCAAACAAGAGATCAATTATTGCCGGAACCAATTTTCATGGTAGGTGATAAAGGAGAAGTTCCTGTTGAGGTGGCATTGACTTACAATACTTCTTACTCTGAAAATGTTTATTCTTATGTAAACAATATCAATACTTACGAAGGAGGAACACACGTTTCTGGTTTCAGAAGAGCATTGACAAGAACATTGAAAAACTACGCTGATAAAAACGGACTTTTATCAAAAGTGAAAGTTGAAATCAATGGAGAAGATTTTAGAGAAGGTTTGACAGCTGTAATTTCTGTGAAAATTGCAGAACCTCAATTTGGAGGGCAAACAAAATCTAAATTAGGTAATATTGAAGCAACGAGTGCTGTAGATACTATTGTAGCAGAGATATTAAACGAATATTTAGAAGAAAACCCAAAACAAGCTAAAATAATAGTTGAGAAAGTTGTCTTAGCTGCTCAAGCACGTTATGCCGCACGTAAAGCACGTGAAATGGTACAGCGTAAAAATGTATTGACAGGTACAGGTTTGCCGGGTAAATTAGCCGATTGTGCAGAAAAAGATCCTGCTCTTTGTGAATTGTACTTAGTAGAGGGAGATTCTGCTGGTGGTTCTGCGAAGCAGGGACGTGATAGAAAAATACAAGCAATTTTGCCATTGAAAGGTAAGATTTTGAATGTAGAGAAAGCACAACAGCACAAAATTTATGACAATGACGAAATCAAGTATATGATTACGGCATTGGGTGTAAGGTTTGGAACTGAAGAAGATTCGAAAGCATTAAACTTAGAAAAATTACGTTACCACAAAATCGTTATCATGACCGATGCTGATATTGATGGTAGTCATATTCGTACCTTGATTTTAACATTCTTCTTCCGTTATATGCGTGAGTTGATAGATAAAGGTTACTTGTATATTGCTTTACCACCGTTGTACTTAATCAAAAAAGGTAAAACACAACGTTACGCATGGAGTGATGACCAACGTGATGTTGCAATAAAAGAACTAGGGAAAGGGAAAGACGAATCAGTAAGTATTCAACGATACAAAGGTTTGGGAGAGATGAACCCAGAAGAGTTGTGGACAACAACAATGAATCCTGATGCACGAACATTGAAGCGTGTAACTATTGATTCTGCTGCCGAGGCTGATCATTTATTCAGTGTACTAATGGGAGATGAAGTTGCTCCTCGTAGAGAGTTTATTGAAAAGAATGCACGTTACGCAAACATTGATACATAATAAAAGGGGCTTTAGCCCCTTTTTTATTGTCTAAATAATATATAAAGATACTTTCAATCAGAGGTTTACTGATGAGGTATTGGTTTCAAATAATAACAACCCAACAAATGAGTCAAAACAAAGAACAAGACGAACAGATAAAAAACAGTGATTTTATCAGTAGAGATTTAAGTTGGTTACGTTTTAATGAGCGTGTGTTGGATCAAGCAAAAAACACTTCACGTTCTATTTTAGAGCGTTTGAAATTTTTAGCGATTACAGCATCTAACTTAGATGAGTTTATGATGATTCGTGTGGGATCGTTGTATAATTATTTAGATTTTAAAAAATCAAGAGTAGATTATTCGGGGTTAAGAGAAGAGCCTTTTAAGTACCGTTTATTTGAAGAATTACAAGGTTTTAAAGAAGAGCAAGATGTCTATTTTGAAGAAGAACTAAAGCCATTGTTCAAGAAAAATGGTTTTGTAATGATTTCTTTTGAAGACTTGAAGGAAGAAGAGCAAAGAAAAGCATCTTATTTTTATGGGAAAAGAATTCATCCTATGCTTACACCTATGGTGTTTGATGGGTTTCATACCTTTCCTATTATCAATAACAAAACCTTAACTTTAGGTGTCATAACTAAAACAGAGGATGAAAAATGTAAAGACCCGTACCGTTTCTCTTTTGTTCAGATACCTAGAAATGTACCTCGTTTTTTCGAAGTAGAAAGAAAAGGGTTGAAGGTGTTTGTTCCTGTAGAGACTATTATTAAGGAAAACGTACAAAAACTTTTCAAGAATGTAGAAATACATTCGATATCAACATTTAGAATTACTAGAAATGGTGATTTTAACTATGATGATTACGATGAAGGGGAGCAGTCATTTATTGATGAAATTCAAAAGAAAATTAAAAAACGTAAAACAGGACGTATTGTTCGTTTAGAAATTGTTGAAGGTTACTCTAAAAAGTTACTTAAAATGATGAAAAAGCGTTTTAAATTACAAGACCAAGATGTTTTTGTTTCACGAAATTTTTTAGACTTTACCTCATTGTTTCAGTTGGTAGGAAACAAAGGGTTAAGTGATTTGTTACCAGAGTCACCAAAACCAGTTTTACCAGTAAATGTAACCCCTGCATTCAATGATAGTATGTTGGAGTATTTGAAACATAATGATTTGACTTTGCATCACCCTTACAACAGTATGGAGCCTTTGCTTCAATTGTTGGACGAAGCAGCAGATGATAAAGACGTATTAGCGATAAAAATCACTATTTACCGTTTGGCAGATAACTCTCGTGTGACAAGTGCTTTGTTACGAGCTGCCGAAAAAGGAAAATCTGTTTCTGTATTGTTTGAAGTAAAAGCTCGTTTCGATGAAGAAAACAATATCAAAGAAGGGAAAAGACTTCAAAAAGCAGGTTGTTTTGTGATTTATGGTGTGAGTAGAGTAAAAACACATACTAAACTACTAATGATTGTGAGAAAGGATAAGAATAATATTATCCGATACACACACATGAGTAGTGGGAATTACAATGAGAGTACAGCAAAACTATATACAGATACAAGTTTCATGACAACCAAACGTACGTATGGTAATGATGTATCAGAGTTTTTTAATGTAATCACAGGGCATTCACAACCAGATAATTACAAGCGTTTGATTACGACTCCTGGAGATATGCGTAAAAAGTTGATTTGGATGATTCGTAAAGAAGCTACGAATGCTAAAAAAGGCTTGGCAGCAGGGATAATCATTAAAGTCAATTCGTTGGAAGATAACGAGGTGATGGAAGCGCTGTACAAAGCATCGAGAGTAGGAGTGAAGGTAAAGTTGATCGTTCGTGGTATTTGTTGTATTCGCCCAGGAAGAAAAGGGGTAAGTGAAAATATCGAAGTAAAATCTATTGTAGGAGATTATTTGGAGCACTCAAGAATTTATTATTTCCATAACGAAGGAGACCCTAAGATATATGGTGGTTCTGCTGATATGATGGGACGTTCATTTGATCGTCGTATTGAGTCATTATTTAGAGTCGAAGATGAGGCTGCACAACAGTTTATCAATATCTTAGATTATAACTTGAAAGATGAGTACAACTCGTACGAATTAAAAGAGGACGGGCATTATGTAAAAGTAAAACCAAAGTCGGGTAAAGGGTTCAATAGCCATAAAGAATATTATAAAATGACAGGAGAAGCAACTTGTGAAAGTTTATTTTAAGAATATTTAACGTAAACAAAAGCCATTTCTATTTATAGGAATGGCTTTTTTGTGTCTTAATTAGCATCCCAATCACTTACTTTGTACAAAATAAAACCATGCTACTCTTTCTTTTACCCTCATCAGGAATCCCTTTAATAAGTATTGTGACACTTATTTTAGCTGTTGTTTTTTACTTCGTAAAAGACAGGTTTGGTGTGACTTTTCGTGCAAATAAAAGTTCCATATTGATTGCTTTATTGTTACTAACTTTATTGGCTTGGCCGTTTAAGTTTTTTATCAAAAAAGAGAAAAAGAGCACTCCTGTGGAGGTTAATAAATAGTTATTTTTCTTTAGATAAACGTCCAAAACGGTCATGTTCTCTTTTGGTGAAAGCACTAAATTTATTAGGTATTTCTATACCTATTTCTAATTTTTTGTGTGTGATAGGGTGACTAAACCAAACACGGTCAGAGCATAGAAACAAACCTTTTCCATTGAGTACTTCGGTGTTGTTTGCATAGAGCTTATCTCCAACAATCGGATGTCCCATTTCTGACATATGAATTCTTAGTTGATGGGTTCTACCTGTGATAGGGTACAAATCAACTAAAGTCAAATCACCATATTTTTGAGACTTGAACTCTTGTACCACTTCATATTCGGTCAAACTTTTTTTGAAATCAACAGGGGAATTGATTTTCCCTTTTTTGTTTTTCAATTTCCCGATAACCACCGCCTTGTAACGTTTTCTTATCGTTTTATTTTCAAATTGTTGTCCCATCAACACTTGAGCTCGTTCGGTTTTAGCAACCAACACCAATCCGCTTGTTGGTCCGTCTAAACGATGTAGGGGACGTAAAATAGCCAACGCATCTTTTTCTTTAGAAAAGTTAAGGTTAAAAGGTAAGGTGTTTTCAAGTGTTTTGAAAAGATTTCCGTTGACAGGAATACCTCCTGGTTTATTTAGAATACCTAAATGTTCGTCTTCATAGACTACGTCTATTTTCAGTTCGAGTACTTTTTTTAAACCTTTTGATTTGCTGTTTGTCCCTTTTTGACCTAAAGTGATTTCGTCACCAGCAATGACTTTTGCGTCGTAGTTTACTTTCGCTCCGTTAACCAAAAGTTCACCATTTGCCATTGCTTTTTTTGCCTTAGCTTTAGAAGCGATGTAGGTAAATATCTTTGGAGCGTAACTGTTTAAGAATGCTGATTTGATGTTTTTTGGAACGGTATGCTTTTCACTCATTTTGTAAAATTACATAAGGATAGTTCAAAAAGCTACACCTATTTCAATAACTCTTCGTTCGTTTTGATAATATTTGTCAATTCTAACAAAGCGTTGGTTTGAGAACTTGATTTGCGAAGTGCAGTATCAATTTCTTCTATTATTTTTTGAGCTTTTACGAAGTCACTTTCAAATGTTTTGTAATACTCTTGAAAGGTTTGGTTTTTGTATCCGTCGTTGTAGATATAATGTAAAATGGTCTCAAAAGAGTTTTTATTTAAGTATTCCTGAATAGGGAAGATGACTTTATTCTCTTCATTAAGAAAAACAATAGCAGGTGTTTTCATCTTTCCTTTAAGTACAGATACAGCAAAGTTGTTGTAAGCGTACTCAGCAGAGGGCAAAATAGCTTGTCCGTTGTACATAATGGTGTCTTTTTCTCTAATGTCAAAGCGAACATTAAGAAAGTTTTTGTTCATATAGCGTGAAGTAATAGGGTTGGAATAAGCAACGCTGTCCATTACTTGACATGAGATACAGTTTTTGTCAAAGAAATGAACAAATATTTTTTTCTTTAAACTATCATTTTGGTTTAATGCTGTTTGTAAATCCGTGAAATTTATTTTGGTGGTGTTTTGTGGGCGTTTATTGGAAAAGGTATTGTCAAAATCTATTCTGAAATTATTGATGTTTTCACTCTTAAGAACCTCTTCTTTATAGAATACTAAAAAAGAAGTAATGTCTTTGGCTGATAAAAAACCAGGGATAACTACTGCATTTTGGTAATTATGATCCATCAAAATAGTTGTAGGGTAAGACAAACTTTTACCCATTATTTCATGGGTGAGGTTATGTGTCGAACGTTTCTTGTTGGGAGACGGATTGGTGTATGTTTTTCCTTTAAAAGTAATTGTGTCGCTTGTTTCTGCGTCAAAATGAATCGGGTAGAAGTATTGGTTGATGTACGAAGTGACTTGTGGGTCTTTGAAAGTGGTGAATTCCATTTTTTTACACCAGCCACACCATTCGGTATGTACTGAGATAAGTATCGGTTTTTTTACCGTGTTCGATGCCTTTTGAGCTTCTTCAAAACTAACCCAGCTTACCTTTCCTCCTGCTTTTTGGAAGTCTTCGTAAGTCGTGTTTTGTGCCTGAATAGTGAAAATAGACAGGGCGAATAATGTAAATAAGAGGTGTTTCATAGGTCAGAATTTATTGAAGTAAAAATTAAGGATTGATGTAAAACAACTGGTGTATTAGATTTTTAAGTATTCCATTTTAACTTTATCCTCTAAGTTGTCTAAACGGTAAATCCTATTTTTAGACAAGATGACTTGTCCGTTTTGAGATAACGGAAAGGGCTGAGTAAGAAAATGTCCTTGTTTATCGCAAATAAAAGCTTGTTGTTTGATTTTATCGTGAATTAATAAGTAAGTAGAAGTCAGTGCTGTGATTTTTAACTCTTTACTAAAAGGCTCTTTGATGGAAAATAACTTATTTAATGAGCTGTTGTAAATAGTCACTTTTGATGCTGAGGGTTTTCTGCTAAATACAAGGGCTTGTTTCGGTAAGAGATGAGTTGTGGTTGACCTAATAGTTGAGTGTTTTTTTGATTCGAAATACCTTTGGTTGTAAAGTTTTCTATTTTTCCATTCTCATAGATTACGTGGACTTTGTTCTGAAATAGAATAGGGGAGTGATTAACCAAATACCTCTAAGTTTTTAGGGTATTTTTTTAACGCCTTTCCTTTCTCGTTGTAGAGTGTGAAAATGTTCTCCTCAATATGACTAAAGTAAAGTTTTCCTTCAATAAAGTGTTGCTGTATTAAACCATCAGGTAACTCGGTTTCTTTTTGTGTTTTTCCTTTCTCGTTAATGCTGGTAATTGTATTGTTGTAATTATAGAAAAAATAAGGTTTCTTTGTTCTTAATTAAGTAACCCAAAATAATCTTTAGGTGCTATTTTATCAATAGAAAAGCTACTTATTTGTTCCCATTTAGAGTTAAATGTATAATTGTTTTTTGTGGTTTGAATAATGAAGTTTACGAGTTTTTATCGGTATGTACGGCAATGATATCACCCTCTAATTCGTGTTCTTTTAGTGTGTTTCCCTAAATAATCCAATACGCTTAATTTATTGTCTTTGTAGCGAATTAAATTAGGTGTGAGTTGGTGAGGTTTAAGGTACAAATGAAACTTCTCTTCCTCGTCAGAGAAGTTGTAGATAGGTAAGAAATTAGCTGTTTTTGTTTTTTCATAAGCAGAGGTTTCAAAAGTTAATTGACCTTCATATTTTCCTTCGTTCCAATTGGTTTCTAATAAGTGTATTTTATCGATAAACTTCCATAAAGGCACGTCGATGAGTGAGGCTCTTTTAAGAAAACTTTTGTTTTTTGTAGGGAAAGAGCAAAAGCTAAATTGTCCTTTATCTTCGAGATTGTTTAAGATTTTCTTTTTTGCCTTAGACGTGTACCACGAGTTGTCTTTTGTACTGAGGTAGGTACGTGCTGTGTGTAAATTATCAAATAAATAAAGTGTTTTGTCTTTTTCATAAAAGAAAGGAAGTTCAGTTGAACCAATCAAATCACCAAAGACGTTTTGTTGAAACTAAAGTTTTTGAGTGAATAAATGGTGTCTTTTCCTACTGCATGAGGTGTGGCTTTGGCAAACCATTGTGCAGGGAGTGTTTGTCTAATTCGAAAATAGCGAGCTGAGACAACCTACTTTTTTTGGTGTTGCAATCGATAACAGCGATGCTTTCGTCTAGAATAGCAAAGAAATCTTCAGCAACAATACCTAAGTTTTCTTTGGCATCGATGCGTAAATCAAAGCACCTGTGGTGGTTTTTTTCCAATAGTCTTGTAAGTCTTCATTGAGCTGAAGAGCGTTTGAAGTGGAGTAAAGGGATAAATTAACGGTAGAAAGCGGATTTTGTTTAGTAATGAAGTTTCTTACCTCGTCCTGTTGCTGTAAAGGTTGAGCGAAGTGAAATCGGTACTACCTGAAAAATGAATTTGATGGTCTTTAAAATCAAAAGTAGTACTCAAATAGTCTTTTTTTCCTGCTACTTGTTGTATGCGTTTGGCTAAATAACTAGTCGAAGGAATGAGTTTGGAAAGAGAGGAAAGGTTAATGATGAGTTGATTTTTCTGAGTTAATAAATCAGCTATTTTTGAGTTTTCTATTGGTTGAATGGCGTTATTTAAAGCATTTTCAGATTTACTAAATACTAAGGCATTTTTATTGATATGTACAAAAACAGTTTGGTTTTCTAATGTGATAGCAAAACTGTTTTCTTGTTTTTGTTACCCCTTTTGGTGTGCTTTCTAAAAAGAGAGAATAGGCGTAAGGAAATAATCATCGTTGTTGCTTAGAGGAATGTAAACTAAACCGTTCTTATTTTCGTCTAAACAAAAATGATGGATTTGTCGCCCAATAAATCTTCGATAGAATAGTCATTTGTTTGTAAACCTTTGCTAAAATAAGGTTCGCAAGTTTCATAAGCACTGTAAAGAGGTGTTGGGCAACCCAATCGTAAAGAACTTTGTTTTTGTCAGCAAGTTCGAGTGGCTTGTCTATTTTTACAACTAATAAATGCGTGTC
This sequence comes from Cytophagales bacterium, assembly GCA_965224495.1. Classification (GTDB taxonomy): domain Bacteria; phylum Bacteroidota; class Bacteroidia; order Cytophagales; family JAAEPT01; genus CBDCZI01. The sequence continues at coordinate 36,639 of CBDCZI010000023.1, forward strand.
AGGTAAGGTGATGGTGATTGACTGTATTGTGCTTTTTGAAAAAAAGTAAAAACTGACAGAAACGAGTTATTAATCCTAGAAAGGAATACCTAAGAAATCTTTTTGAATTTACTTGTTTTTTTCTTTTCTGACATAGCTGTTTTATATAAAAAAGTAAGTTAACTCTTTTTTTTTATTGTTGTCGTGTGTTCTATTGTGCTTTTAGTAATGTGTACCCTTGAAAATGAATGGAAATAGAGGAGGATTTAATTGGTTTTCATTAATCTGAAGTTGATTAGAATCAGTATTTTAGATAAAAGTTACTGTTTCCTTAATTTAAGGTTAAGGAAACAGTATTGTGAATACTGTTTCCTTAACCTTAAATTAAGGAAAAATAATTTGGGAAGATTTTTTTTACACCACATAGGTTTTTTTACCTTATAAAATTACCGTAAAACACCTAGTAAACAGTTTTTTTAAGTATATTAGAGTGTTATGTCTCTGTAAATACTCCCAGCTATGAAATTTAAAAAAACTTTTTGTGCTTACTAATGCTATTGTTGCGGGTTGTTGCTTGCGGTAATCGCTTTGGCTTTTTTACTTTATTTAAAGCAGACCTCTCTTAGAGAGGAGTTTGAACAAAGGTATGAGTCACGGTTGTTAATTACGGAATTGAAAAAAAGTTCTGATGACTTAACCACTTCTTGCCGTAATTATGTGTTGACAGGAAATGAAAAGTGGGAACGTGAGTATTGGGATATTTTAAAAATAAGAAATGGGGAGTTACCTCGTTAGATGGGCAGTTGATACCTCTTCGGCAGGTAATGTATAACGCAGGGTTTAAGGAAGAGGAGCTAGCGAAATTGAAACAAGCAGAGGATTTATCTAACGACTTGGTAATAAAAGAAGATGTTGCAATGCATGCTGTTAAGGGCTTGTTTAAAGATGAAAATGGTGCTTATACGATAGAGAGTACTCCGAATGAAACGATGGCGAGGCGTCTTGTTTTTGGGCGTAGTTACCGCTTAATAAGGAGATTATTATGAAGCCTATTAATGAGGTAGCTGATATGGTGGAAGAGCGTACGGCTACGCATATGAGAAAGACACAGTTGTCTCAGCTTTTGATTTTATTGACAGGTGTTTTTTTTATTGGTAGTTATGGGCGGTGTGATTTTGTCTTCTTACCGTTTGATGAAACGAAAGATGGAGAAGCAAAATGAAGAATTAGAAACATTAAATGATTTGGTCTATATATCATTAAAGTCTGCGGATGTTGGTGTTTGGTGGATAGATTTTGGTGAACACAATAGGATACACGCTTTAGATGTTACGGTAGAAATGTTAGGTTTACCGCAAACGAGGGGAAGGATAATCGTTATAAATTATCTTATTGGTTAGATATTATCAATTTGGTAAAAAAAGAGAAGCCAGAACATATTGCAGTAGCAGATGTTGCGATAGAAAAATTTGAGGGAGCGGTAAGTGGAAAGTATGAAAACTATGAAGCTACTTACCCCGTTTTGAAAAAAGATGGTTCTGTTCGTTGGATATTGGCCAAAGCAGATGTGCCTGAAAGAGAACCGAAACGGAGTGGCTTTGCGAATGACAGGGACATTGATGGATAGTTAGGACATTAAAGAGGCGGAAGAAGAGTTAGAGAAAATAAATATGCTATCTGATAACGCATTGACTTTATCGAAATCAGGTTTTTGGCACGTTGATTTTTCTATGGAAGGTTATATGTTTTACTCAGACAGAGTAGCAAACCTGTTTGGTGAAGGCGTAAAACCAGTAGGGAGGTATAGTATTACAGGAAGAGTTGTACACACATATCGCAGGGTGTGATGAAGGAATAGCAAACGATGTATTATCTACCTTCTTTAAAACTGTAGAGGGCAAACTTGAAAATTTTGATGTTGTTTACCCTTACAAACGACCAGATGATGGAGAGGTTGTTGGGTACATTCGATAAGGTGAAATTAAAAGAGGGAGAGATGGGAAGCCTTTGTTTATGTACGGTGTTGCTCAGGATATTACAGGTCAGAAAAACTTAGA
>CBDCZI010000024.1:0-42274 GCA_965224495.1 Cytophagales bacterium
TTTTTTTTGATTTACGGTGTTCAAGTCTACCTTGTTTCTTGGCATTACCTGTGTGTTTCTCAATCTTTCCGTTGTATTTATTCTCAATCGAGACAATTTTATTTTTTATTCGTTCTTTATCAAAAGGGTGGAAAAATAAAAACTTTTCTTTTTTACCGATATAATAAGCGTGAATTTGGGGATTGGCTCTTTTGACCACTACATAGGCATTTTCTTTTTGCTTGAGGTGTAGTTTTAATTCATAAGTAGAAATTACTTTATTGCCTCTTATTTTCTGTTTGACCACAAAACTATCGCCACTATGCCCGTCTTTTGCAATTTCTTTTTTCAAATTGACACAAGAGCTTAGGTACAGGATTGCCAGTACGGAAATAAAGGTGTAATATCGTATATTAATTCGTCGCAACTATGATTAGTAAAAGAAACTCAAAATTCATTAATTCTCTTCATATAAAAAAATATAGAACCCAACATCGTGCCTTTTCTGTCGAAGGAGAGAAAAACATTTGTGAAGTTCTTGATTCAAAGTTAATCATTCAACAGTTATTTCTTACAGAATCTGCCTTTGAATTGATAAAAAATCTACTTAAAGACAAAAACATCGAAGTAGAGATTTGTACGATTGCAGAGTTAGAAAAGGTGTCTTTTTTTCAATCCAATAATTTTGGGATAGCAATAGTTGACCAATCAGCACCTCAAAAGCCGCAATTAAAACAAGGGAAGCATTATTTGGCGTTAGAGAATGTCAAAGACCCAGGTAATTTAGGAACTATTTTGCGAGGAGCAGATTGGTACGGAATTACTGACGTCTTTTGTTCCGAACAATGTGTAGATATTTATAATCCGAAAGTAATCGCTTCGACAATGGGTAGTTTTATTCGTGTAACGGTTCATTATGTCAATTTAGATGAGTTTTTAGATAAAACAGATTTGCCAATTTACGGTGCTGTTTTGGGAGGAGAAAACATGCACACGATAGATAAACTACCTGCAGGTATTTTGATTATGGGTAACGAGTCGAAAGGGATGTCTGACGGAATGAAAAATAAATGCGATAAATTATTAATGATACCTGCCTTTGGAGGAGCTGAATCATTAAATGTAGCGATGGCAACCACCGTTTTGTTAGATAATTTGAAGCGTTTGGCGTAGATGAAAAATAAGGAGTAGGGATAAACGCTTAAAATTTCGTAAATTAGTCGATTAAGGATTTTAAAAAAAGTAGAAGAAATGATTCGATTCATTCGAGATAGAATAATTCACGGTTTCCTAATTTTGTTGGGCGTGATTACAGTGACTTTTTTATTGTTTCAATCAATTGGTGACCCCTTAGATTTGATGTTAGGACACCGTTCAGATGTTTCTACAAAAGAAGCTTTGATTAGAGAATATGGTTTTGATGAACCCTTATACAAACAATATTTTTACTATTTGAATGATTTGTCCCCCGTTTCATTTCATGAGAACAAACCAAAAAACGCAACAAAATACAATTACACGGAGTTGATTCCTTTTGGAAAGTCCGTATTTGTTGCAAAATTCCCTTATTTTAGAAACTCGTTTAGAACCAATAATGCGGTAACGAAAATTATAGCCGAACGATCGGTAGGAACTTTTTGGTTAGCATTTACAGCCATGACTTTTGCAACCGTATTGGGGGTTACTTTAGGCGTAACTGCCTCCTTAAAAAAAGGGAGTTGGTTAGATCATTTACTAGTTTCGGGTTCTGTTTTAGGAATTTCTGCACCGTCTTATGTCGCAGGGACATTGATTGCTTATGTTGTAGCGATTAAATGGCACGATTTTACAGGACTAAATCCGTACGGCTATTTATGGGAATTAGACGCTTTTGAAGGTTACCAATTGACGTTGAAAAACTTGATTTTACCAGCCTTTACTTTAGGGGTTCGTCCGTTGGCTGTAATTGTACAATTAACACGAAGTTCAATGTTAGAAGTAATGAACCAAGATTATATCCGTACAGCGATTTCCAAAGGACTTTCACCAACACAAGTCGTTTTGCGTCATGCTTTGCGAAACGCTTTAAACCCTGTAATATCAGCCATTTCGGGTTGGGTAGGTTCATTGATGGCAGGGACGTTATTTATCGAAATGGTGTTTGCTTGGAAAGGATTGGGGAGCGAACTATTGGCAGGCGTGTTGGCATTAGATTTGCCAGTAGTAATGGGTATTACCATCTTTGTAGCGATGGTGTTGGTCGTGATTAACCTTATTGTAGATATTATTTATGGTATCGTTGACCCACGAATTAGAGTGAATTAATTGAGCATGAAAATATATTTAATTGGACTACCAAGTTCAGGTAAAACAACCTTAGGTAAGCAATTGGCACAATCTCTCCAATCAAAGTTTATTGATATGGATGACTTGATAGAGGCAAATGAAGGAGCGACAATACCTGAAGTTTTTGCTCAAAAAGGAGAGGACGAATTCCGAAAAGCAGAACGAAAAACGTTAATTGATTTACTTAGTCAAAAAGATGAAAGTCAAGTTATTTCGACAGGAGGTGGAGCACCTTGTTTTTTTGATAATATGGCTAAAATGAAAGCCGACGGAATAACCATTTATTTAAAAGTAAGTCCCAAAGAATTGGTCAAACGTTTAGCAGGAACAGGCACAGCCTCACGTCCTTTGTTAAACGGAAAAAAAGGCTCAGTATTAGAACAAGAAATAACGAACAAATTGGAAGAAAGAGATTCGTTTTATAGTCAAGCACAATTTGTTTTAGATGGCGACAGATTACACGTCAACGACCTTATAAACTTAGTAAAGTATGTTTTTGATTAGACTCATCGCACGGATACCGTTGCCTATATTGTACTTGATTAGTAACGTATTGTATTATGTTATTTATTATATTTTAGGTTACCGTAAAAAAGTAGTCACGGACAATTTACAACTCGCATTTCCTGAAAAATCAGCGCAAGAGATAACAAAAATAAAGAAAGAATTTTATCGCCATTTTTGTGACTTAGTATTTGAGTTTTTAGCGATTAGTACGATGTCTAAAAAAGAAATTAGAAAACGTGTAACGATGGCTAATCCCGAAGTAATACAGGATTTTTTTGATCAGAATCAATCCATTTTATTTGTCGTAGGTCACCAGTGCAATTGGGAATGGATGCTACAACAATCTTGCATCGATTACGACAAACCATTTGACGCAGTTTATAAAGAGTTATCAAACAAAACCTTTGACAAATTTATGATTGCCACACGTAGTCGTTTTGGCGGTGTGCCCATCGAAATGAAGCAAACAGGACGTGAAATTGTCCGTCGCCGTAGAGAATTACGAGGCTTTTGTATGGTTGCTGACCAGTCACCCGCCGAAGACGAACTCGATTATTTCACTGATTTTTTTGGTAAACAAACGCCTTTTTATTCAGGCATGGCGACCATTGCTCAGCTGACCAAATATCCTGTCGTTTTCGCTAATATTAAGAAGGTCAAGCGAGGTCATTACCATGTCGTTTTGGAGGTTATAGCCCAAGCTCCTTACCAAAAAGGAGACAAGAGTCTCATTGATAAATACGCACAAATGGTTGAGTCACAAATGCGAGAGCAACCTGCCTATTGGTTGTGGTCTCACCGACGATGGAAACACGCCAAATAAAATAATTGGGGGCATCGAGCGGGCTTTTGTTGCAATCTTTTTGGTCTTAAAATCCTTACTTCTACTTTCTAAAAAAGAGTAACAGTAAGGAGACTGTAGTTGACTTGGGAAGAACCAAAAAGGATTTTCACGACAATCCCTATGCCGTCGTACTTACTGAGATTACAAGTAAATAATAAAGCATATGTTTACCTATAAAAGGTGAAATAGTAATGATAAACAGTGATTAACGAAATGATTACCAATCCTCGTTGTTTAAATTGTCAATGGCGTGTTGGCGTTTTTCAGCGTAGATTACCTTGTACTTCTCAAATTCGGTAGGAGGCATTAGATTGAACATTTCAATATCCCTAAAAGCCTCATCAGCAAAATAAAATTCCCCTTGTGACAGAGAAAGGTGGATATACATAAGATTATAGGCTAATGAAAACTCGTGGTAATCGATCAGTTTTCGGATGATTTCATAAGCCTCTTTTTCATCTTTTTTTGTCTGTGCGTAAAAGTTAATAACGGACAGACCCAAGGTTCGTAAAAAGGAATTTGTTGTAAAGCCTTTTTAAATAAACTTTCGGCAGTAGCTATATCACCTTTATATTCAGCTTCCAATGCTTTAAAGTAGCTTGTATATAGACTATCATAACCAACTAACCCTTTTTTATTTAATAAGGAAGTCATCTCTTTATATCTCTCTTGAGTCACTAACTGCTCTAAACGTAACTTAGTAAAAGCACTTTTCTTATCCGATTTAGACAACGAAATACTATTCCAAACAGTATTTGCTATCATGTATTCTTCACTCTCGATAGCCCTTCTAAGTGATGCTAATTTAATATTTGTCGTGTTGGTTACTGTTGGTTGTATCATCTTATTTCTTACAAACCAAGGATTAAAGTTAGCGACATTTGTAAGTGTATATTGGGCTAATGTATCCAGTTGAGCTGGTGAGTTTACACTTAAAGAATACAGTAAGTGATTTGCTTTTTGTTTTGTTGGTTCAAATTGAGACAAGTACTCCAGAGTTTCGATGGCTGTTCTGAATTTCCCGTTTTTTAATTGAAGTTGAGCCAAGTAAAAAGGCGCATTATTGACGGGCTGTAAGGGTTGAGTTTTAAAAGATTCTTTAAAGCATAACTCAGCACGTTCTTCATCACCAAAGGCAAGGTATATTTTCCCCGCTTCGTGGTAATAATAAGGTGCAACACTTGCACTTGCTGACACAACCGTTTCTTTTAGCAAAGAATCAGTCTCCAAATAATTGAATCGTCGGTAAGCATTTGTTGCCAAAGCATAAGTTAATAGCTCTTTGTTTTCAGGAGTCGTTTGTGAAAACTGATAAGCTTGTTTTCTTAACGATTCATCATTTAACGAATGATGAAGGCTATTGATTAGGTAACTAACTTCAATAGCGGTTAATGTTGAATCCTTGAAAGTAATTCTTTTTAGCTTTAAAGGAAGTTTGTTTAAATTAGCTAAAGCTATTTTGTTACCAGCAACTGCAACGCTCTCGTTATAATCTGAAGCTTGAAGCAAAGAATCTATTCCTTTTGAATCACCCGAAAAGGCAAGTAAATTGGCGTATGTAAGATGAGCTTTCTCCTTTGGCAATTTTTGCTGAGCCAAAATATAATTTGGATATACGTCTTTACTATCTTGACTTTTTTCGCTATAAAAAGCCAAATTGTGTAACAGGTAACCGTTTTCAGGGTATTGTGTAGTTGCTTTTTTTAGTGTGAAGTGGGCATTGTAAAAATCATTATTTAAGGCATAAGCATTTGCCATATTTATTAAGGCAAACTGGTTGGGTATACGGTAAGTGACCATATCCTCAAAAAGTTTGATTGATTTGTCATAATCCCTTTGGTTAAAAGCAGTCATAGCCAACGTGTAATGTGCTTTGAAATTGTTAGGGTAAAACGCATAAGCTAAATGGTAGTTTTTTTGAGCCAATAAAAATTCACCCTCTTGTTGGTAAACGTCAGCCTTGTAATTGGCTAAACCAGCCTTCCATCGATTAATCGGTGTTTTTTGATCAATAATAACCAATAAAATAATAGTTGCCAACCCAATAAAACGGATGAACCTATGAGTCAACTCTTCGGGGAAATATAACCGTCCCCATACCGACAAACCTTCTAAAATAGGGATTCGGAAATTTTTCATCACATAAATAACAAATGCACCTCCCATCGTTAGGTGAGTGTAAATAATGCCTTCTTCAAAAGAGGCAATCATTGCTGTATTTGAAGTTTGGAAGGCGTACGCAACAGATGAGATGGATAGAATAGCCATTCCCATATATATCCAAACACCACCTTTTCGGTAATTGAGTTCATCTAAAAACAATTCACGACGTTTGTGTTGTCCCCAAAAGCCTAAAATCGTTGATATAAATAGTAAAATAAAAGGGTTGAATAGTGTAATGTTCCAACTGATATAATGAATTTTATATAGGAAGAAAATTAATAAACTCCCCAAATATAAAGTAGAAATAACCAAAAAATTGGTCAATGATTTAGAGGAAGAAAACGATTTTGAAGAGGTGATAATGTAAAAGAAAAAAGCGACAATATCATAACCGACCAGTCCAGAGAAAATGAAAACAACAATACTCAACGGTTTGGCAGAGTAATTGGTAAGGTAATAAATAGGGATATCGACCTGTGCGTTTAGAATAATTACGCTAAAAAAAGTGATAACAACTACCGAAATACTAGCTAGACGGGTTAGTAAAGTTATTTTATTTTCCTTGTATAGATTGAGAAACGCTGTTATTGCAATAAATAAGAAGAAAGCGATGGATGAAATAATGTTGTTTTGTAAACCAAGCTTTCAAGTAAATCAAAGGAAAAGAAAAACAAACCAACGCCCACAAGTGTCATTGCACCTGCAAACCATATCATCTTTTTGATAAAACTAACACCTGTTAATATTAAGATAAAAGAGAAACAGAAAAAGCCAAAAAACAGCTTAGAGTGTATTGGGTTTAATTCGATGGCGGAAGCATTGAAATACGTGCGTGTAATGAAATTACTGCCTTTTATGTCAAAGCTTTCCCCAAACCGTTCGAAAGAAGAAAGTGTTTGTTCTACTTGTTGAATGTCCGTATTTGTTTGCCATTCGATAGCACCATTTACACCTAAATAAAACCTGTAAAAATAGATACTCAAAGCGGTAAATAAAACAATACCCGAAAGGAGTAAAATAGCTTTTTCAGGTTTTGACCAGCTTTTCCAGAAAATCAGTGTGTTCATTTTGTGTAATTAAAAGTTGGGTTGTACTTATCGAGCGTACAGCCAATGTACTATTTAGTTATTCACTACTTTAGGTACTCTAAAATAGTTTGAATCTTTTTTAGGAGCATTTTTTAAACCCTGTTCGTGTGAAATAAGGTTTTCTTCCTCGTCATCTCTCAAAACATTTATTTCGTCTGACATGTGAATCAATGGTTTGACGTCGTCTGTGTTTATTTCGTTTAGTTTATCCATCCATCCCAACACAGAGTTCATGTCCTCTTTCATTTTGGTAGTTTGTACTTTAGATAGCTCTAAACGTGCTAGGTGAGCTATTTTTTCCACTGTTTTATCGTTAACAATCATAACTTATTATGTTCTTTAATATTTTTATCAATTACATTAAACGCCTGCTCTTTTAGCATATTCATGTCTTTTTCTGTCATTCCTTTCGTTGAAATGGGTTCGTGAAAACAGAATTTAATTTTGTGCCATCGAGGATTTAAAAAGTCGCTGTCAGGTAAAATTATCCAATTAAAAGGAATACTAATAGGTACAATGGGTATTTGTTTTTCAATAGCTATTTTAAACGCACCATCTTTAAATTTAATCATCTCAGGAGCACCGTTATTTGGTATTGTACCTTCGGGGAAAACGAATAAACTACGTCCTTGATTGATTGCCTCTATTGATTTGGTATAAGAAGCTAATCGACTTTCTTTGCTTCTTCGGTCAACAGTGATGTACATTTTTGAAAACATAGATCCAAATAAAGGGACCTTGCCTAGCATTGCTTTACCTATAATAGTAAAGTAGCCAGGTACAGCTAAAAAAGCAACTGAAATATCTAAATAAGAAGTGTGATTAGCGACATAAACGACAGGTCCGTCCATCTTTTTATAGCCTTCACGAAAAACAAGAAGACCGGTAAACGTATGTACCAAAACACCCCAAATACGGTTCATGTAATGAGCGGCAGGGTATGTTTTTTTTGATAATAAAAACAACCAAGAAAAAGGCCACGTTAATAAATAGAATGATAAGACAACCAAAGAACACCAAACTCCATAGATGATTCGTAAGATTTTCATTTTGTTTTTGTTTTTTGTAAACCCAAAAGTACGGAAAATAGATTTTTTATACGCTTGTTTTTAATCTTTTCCCTTCATTAGTAGCTCTTATTGTTGTGTAAATAGGATAGAAGTGAGAAGGGAAGAAACTTGGCGTATTTTGATATAACATTTTATATTAATAACAATCCAATTGTGGGCATCCTCCAGGGTTTTTCTTTTTGTTTTTAGACTGTTGTTTTTTTCTTTGTTCGGTAGACATTCCTTTTTTAGCACAAGAAGATACCGAAGGAATAATAACAGTAAAGGTTAATAACAAATAAATAAGGTTTTTGAGGGTCGTTTTTTTAATCATAAGTTCAATATACTTTGATTTTGGGAATTAAAAAAGCCATCAAAAGTTAATTTGATGGCTTTTTGACTGATTGTTAGAAAGAAATCTTATTCTTCAAATAACACTTGGTGGTTATTGAAGTAGATGTTTCTTACGTTTTTGTAATCGTTTACTGTAGGTTCTAATTTTACTGCTTTTTGATAACTCGAGATAGCGTACATTGTAAACCCATTTGCTTCATAGAAAGAAGCAATCATTAAGTTACCTAATGCCGATTCTGTATCCACCGTGTTTTTTAATGTATTTAACTCTGTTGTAACTGTAGCACTACTTTCTTTATCTAAAAGGTAAAAAGGCTTGATAGAGTTAGCTACTTTAGAATCTAATGCTTGAATCACCATAAAATAAGGAGCGTCAGTAGTAGGTTTAATCGCGCTTAAATCTAATGTGACGTTACTTTTAGTGATGATTTTAGTAAAAAGAACTTTTGTTTCATCAAAGGTCTTGATCGTTACTTTGTATTTTTTTACACCATCAACTTCTCCCCAATTCAACTCAACAGGAACTCCTTGTAATAGTTTCACAATATTCTCTGCATTATCAGAAGGTGCCCATAAAACTAAGTTTTGAGCTCCTCTTGTAACAGCACCTGTGTAACTGTAATTTTTTTTGCTTTCGTTGTTAGAAGTTACTTTCTTAACTAAATAGTCAGCGTACTTGTCTGTGTAAGAAGCTTGTTTTGTATCGAAACGTTGTGCTAATTTAGTCACGTCATACTCTCCAGCTTGTTTTAACTCCATTGTTGCTCCACTGATGTGAATTAACCCAAGGTATGCGTTAGCTCCTACTTTTAGCGTAGAACCGCTGTTTAGTCTTGCACCAGACGATACCTTTGCAGATGATCCGTTTGTGACAATGTCAACTGTTCCTTGTGAAGTAAGTACCTTAAATAAGGTGCTTTGTGCGTAAGTTGCTATTGAGAATAAAATAGCACTGATTGTAATAAGTAATTTCATAATGTTTTATTTAGGTTATGTAAAGGTATTCTTTTTTACGGAAATAAGGAGCTATCTACTTAATATATATCCACATAACCGTCGTTAATTGGTGTCATTTCATATATATACGTTGAAACGACATTTAGTAAGTGTAAATACAAAAATAAAGCCAATTAATGTTACCTATAAGTTTATTTCGTAAATAACACTTGGTGCTCATTGAAGTAAATATTTCTTATGTTTTTATAATCCTCAACTTTAGGTGCTAACTCTACTGCCTTTTGGTAGCTTGATATGGCGTACATTGTCAATCCGTTGGAGTCATAGAAAGAGGCTAACATTAAATTCCCTATCGCTGTTTCTGTATCAACCGTGTTTTTTAAAATGTTTAATTCGTTGATGATAGAAACGGTACCTTGTTTGTCTAACAAAAAGAAGGGCTTAGAAGAAGTAGCGATACTTGAGTTAAGCGCCTGAACTTCGATAAAGTAAGGGGCATTTGTTGTTGCGTTTAGTTTACTGAGGTCTATTGTGATATTATTCGTTGTTGTCGTTTTCGATAAAAGGGTATTTGCCTCATCAAATGTTTTGACTGAAACCTTGTATCCTTTTACATCATTCACTTTGTCCCAATTCAATTTTACAGGTATGTTTTGTAACAACTTTACAATATTTTCAACGTTATCAGACGGCGCTTGTAAAATCACTTCAGAAGGACCTCTTGTGGTCGATGCCACATAGCTGTATTTCTTTTGATAATCACTTGCTGTATTTACTTTGTTTATAATGTAATCAGAGTATTTCCCAGTAAAAGAAGCTTGTTTCGTGTTAAATTGTTGTGCTAATTTTGAGATTTTATATTTTCCTGCTTGTTTAATCTCTAATGTTTTTCCGCTGATATGAATTAATCCTAAATAAGCATTTGGACTTACTTGTAACACCGACCCACTGTTTAGTTTTATTCCAGAGACTACCTTTGTAGTTTTTCCTTTAGCGCTAATTGTACTTGTTCCTTGCGAAGTCAGCACCTTGAATAAAGTGTTTTGTGCGTAAGATAGTGTGACAAATAAAAGAATGCTGATTGTAGTAAGTAGTTTCATAAAATGTATTTAGTCTTCGTTTATTATTTTTTTACGTAATTTTTTGGCAATGTTAACGAATAAGCCATGGTATATTTCCATATAATCACCTGCAAGTAGTATAGCCCCCATATATATACCAGGAAAAGCCATTTTGTAATTGAAAGCGGCAAAAATAAAGCCAATTAAAAAGGTGATGATAATAACAATAAAGAAAGAAATTACTTTAGTTACGCCGTCGTACCAAATTTTGTGGTCGTTGTAAATAGGTCGGAAAGCAGCAAAAGTAAGGTAGGTAATTAAGAAACCAACGAGGTGACTCAGCCATTCTGGCATTTTACTTACATAACGCCCATTAAGTATCATCGTGATAATATTGGCGTGAATAACCACACCATACATGTCAATAGAGGCTTTTCCTACGTATTTTTGATTAAAAGGAGTAAAGAATTTATCGTGGTTGTCATTGACCTCATCAATTTGGTGACCTAAATAGCCCAATAAAACAATTTTGTTTTTAAACGTTTTTTTTAGTGCTTCAGGGTTGGTGAAATCATCAGCGAATACTTCTCGGTAATCTTTACCTAAAAACAAAGGGAAGGTGTTTCGTTGTGAAAACTCAACAAAAAGGTTGCCACTGTAGTTGATGATTTCTTCAAATTTATTTCTTTCAATTATCTTTTGAGCCTTTTCTACATCGTATTCTTGAGCAACAGTAGTGGAGAAACAAGGTTTGTATGTACCGTCTTTTAGGTAAGATCCTGAAACAAAGGCTCTACATATTTTAAATTGTTCCAAATCATTTCCCTCATCAGCTAATGCCATATTAGCTATTCCATACTTAGCGTTTTCTGCAAATTTAGCAATGGGGCGTATGATAGAATCGTAGGTTTTTGTTTTAGGGTTAGCTCCTCCTGTGCCTTTGGATACTAAAACAACATTGCCTGCTTTTTTTATAGCCTTAGCGAGTACATTGTCGGTTAGCGAATCTTTTTCTCTGTCAAATAAAACATCTACACCGATTACTTTTGGCGAATAAGCAGATATCGTAGAGATTAAGTTAGCAATACCAGGGCGTTTTAAATCGCCAATATTAACAATGACTATATTAGTGTCAAGTTTTTGTTTACCATCTTTTACTCCTCTCAAATCATCATTTTTACCTAAGTAAGAATAATTAATATCTGTGAATTGGACATCAGCAAAAGCTTCACCTATTGGGTCAAACACACTTAAGCTAATATTACTCAATAAAAAACCAAAGCAAAACAAACTTAATATCACGAGTATATTGTCGTAATGAAAAAGATTCTTCAAAGAGAAAATTTTACCAAGTAGTTTAAAAATTGATTTCATAATGAAAAGCTTTGTATTTTTGTAGTGGTTTAGAAAATCACTACAATTTACTAAATAGTTATGGAACAGAAACCTAAAGATACAACAACTTTGCGAGTTGGACTTATTCAACAGAAAAATACGGATAGTATTGAAGTTAATTTTGAGAGAACAATTAATAAGATAAATGAGCTTTCAGCCAAAGGAGTGCAGGTGATTTGTTTGCAGGAGTTGTTTTTGTCACTTTATTTCTGTGAAACCGCTGATGAAAATAATTTTGATTTAGCAGAGCCAATACCAGGTTTGACGACAGATATCTTGTCTGATTTGGCAAAAAAAAACAATGTGGTGCTCATCGCTTCACTTTTTGAAGACCGTACCAAAGGAATTTACCACAACTCGACCGTTGTGATTGATGCTGATGGTAAGTATTTGGGAAAATACCGAAAAACACATATTCCTGATGACCCTGGGTTTTACGAGAAATATTATTTTACACCAGGAGATGAAAATTACCAAGTTTTTCATACTGCTTATGGCAAATTAGGGATTTTGACTTGTTGGGACCAATGGTTTCCTGAACCAGCGAGAATAATGGCACTAAAAGGAGCTGACCTTATTTTGTATCCGTCAGCTATTGGTTGGGAATTGGGAACAACGCCAGAAGTCAATGAAGAAGAATACGATGCTTGGCAAACAGTACAAAGAGGACATGCTATCGCAAATGGCATTCCTGTGATGGCGGTAAACCGTGTCGGGATAGAAGGAGCGACTAATTTTTGGGGTGGTTCTTTTGCTTGTAACGCATTCGGGAAATTGTTGTACCAAGCCTCGCATATCGACGATGATACGTATTATGTTGATTTCGATTTGACTGAAACATTAAAATACCGTAGAAGATGGCCGTTTTTTAGAGACCGAAGAATGGACACTTACAAACCCATTTTACAACGGTATATAGAAGAAAAATAACTCCAAAGATTCCCCTCCTTTTTTCAAGGAGGGGCTAGGGGTGGTGAGGTTACAAATAAATAACATTTGTATTACAAAAAAGTGGCTAAGAAATAAATTAGGTTATACTGAAAAGTACGTTTTGGAAGAGGAATTAAAGAATACTACGAGTGAGAATTATTGGTTGCCAGCCGAATGGCATCCACATAAAGCGACGTGGTTGAGTTGGTTGCATAACGAAGAAACGTGGCCGAAATCTATTTTAGAAAAAGCCTTACCAAACTACATTGAGTTTATTTATTACTTGGCTTTGGATGAGCAAGTTTGTATTAATGTTTTACCTAATACAACCGAAGCAATCACAACTTTATTAAGGAGTGGAGGTGTTAATTTAGCGCATGTGAAATTGTACGAGCATACGACTAATGACAGTTGGTGTCGTGACCACGGTCCTGATTTTTTGTTGCATAAAACAAAAAAAGAAAAGTTGATTTTAGATTGGGAATACAATTGTTGGGGCGAAAAATACCCACCGTTTACTTCTGATAATCAAATACCATTAAAGATTGCTGATACATTAGGTTTGGGTAATATAAGTATTCTAATGGTGTTAGAGGGTGGTTCTTTTGACGTAAATGGCGAAGGCGTTCTTTTGACAACAAAGTCTTGTCTGTTAAATAAGAATAGAAACCCGACTTTTTCACAAGAAAAAATTGAAACTTATTTAAAGAGACATTTAAACCAGAAAGAAGTTATTTGGTTAGAAGAAGGGATAATTGGAGATGATACTGATGGGCATATCGACGATATTGCTCGTTTTGTTTCGTCTAATAAGATAGTGGTAGCTACAACAGATAAAGGAAATGAGAATTTTGAAGTTTTAGAACGAAACAAAACATTTCTTCAAGAAAATTATGGCAATCGCTTTGAAATAATAGAGTTGCCAATGCCTCAAAAAATAGAAATAGATGGAATAATAGTTCCTGCGAGTTATACAAATTTTTATATTGCCAATAATAAAGTAATAGTTCCTATCTTTGGAGAAGCAAACGATGAAAAAGCATTAGCGATTTTAGCAAAATGTTTTCCTGAAAGACAAATTGTAGGTATAGACTCTTCTGTAATAATCTATGGGTTAGGGAGTTTTCATTGCCTAAGTAAGCAGGAGCCTCAATGGATTAAACACGAAGTGTAACACTTCATAAAACGGTATAAGATGAAACAATATTTAGATTTAGCAAAATTGATAATGGAGACAGGTACGGACAAAGAAGACCGTACAGGAACAGGGACTCGCAGTATTTTTGGGCATCAAATGCGTTTTGATTTATCTAAAGGGTTTCCTTGTATCACCACCAAAAAGCTACATTTAAGCTCGATAATCCACGAGTTGATTTGGTTTTTGTCGGGAGATACCAATATTAAATATTTAAAAGAGAATAAAGTGCGAATTTGGGATGCATGGGCAGATGAAAATGGCGATTTAGGACCTGTTTATGGTTTTCAATGGCGTTCGTGGCCAACACCAAACGGAGGAGAAGTTGATCAGATTTCTAAAGTGATAGACCAGATAAAAAACTCACCAGATTCGAGAAGAATTATTGTGAGTGGTTGGAATGTTCCTTTTATCGACGAGATGGCATTGCCACCTTGCCACACGTTGTTTCAGTTTTATGTTGCCGATGGTAAACTCTCGTGTCAGCTGTACCAACGAAGTGCTGATTTATTTTTAGGAGTACCTTTTAATATCGCTTCGTATGCGTTATTAACGATGATGATGGCACAAGTTTGTGGGTTAGAACCAGGCGATTTTGTGCACACGTTTGGAGACGTTCATATTTACAAAAATCATTTTGAACAAATGGAATTGCAAATGTCTCGTGATACCAAAGAGTTGCCGACAATGACAATCAACCCAGAGGTGAAAGATATCTTTGCCTTTAAGTTTGAAGATTTTGAGTTGAAGAATTACGAACCGCATCCGCATATAAAAGGAAAAGTAGCGGTTTAGTGTTAATGTGCGACTATGAATTTTAACGAATTATTCGAATCAATATATAGCCAAAACCTTCATCAAGAACCAAGGGAATTCGTTGAGCATTACGAACATAACCGAACATAACCGAATATTAATCGAAGGGCAAAATATTTCTAATAATAATATTATTTACGATAGGGTAACCCGTCTAACAAGGTGTGTGTTAAAATTAAAAAAAGACAAAGTTAACTGTACTCTAAAAAGGGAGGGGTTTTATAACTGTGTGGTATGATTAGAATAAATATAACAAATAAATTCTATTTAATACTTTTGATAACTTTTCTCATTTCCTGTCAAGGGCAGTTCAGTGAGTTAAATAATGAAAAGAATAATTTATTAATGAAGTCATCTAAAGAATTTATAACAGAAGATGGTGGTCATATAGATGAGGAATATGGTTCTACTCAGGAGTTTGAAAAGCAGAATTTCAAAATTAGATACTTAATCGACACTATTTATGTCGAAACAGTTCAATATGTCAATGCGTGCGGTGATGCTAAAGCATGGATTGAATTAAATGGAGATTCATTAATATTATCAACTAAAGAACAAGCAGAAGAACTTTGTGCATCTGCCAGCTGGTACAAATATGAGTATTGGATAAAAAACCCTAAAAATAGAAAGTTTATAATTCGACAAAAATAAAACTACTACAGCCACCAGTATGTAAAACTGTATAGCCGGGTTCATCGGTTAGCGTGAGTTTAGTCCTTGTGGTAAGAATGGGGAATTACAGGTTTACTCGTTAGAAAATAAAACTTACGAGGAAACCTGCTATTTTCTTAGCTATAAACCGTTTCTTTTGTTGTTCATAAACCAACGACGAGGTTCTACAGAGGCTGTCAGGATAAACCCTAAAATAGGTAATTGATTCTTTTAGATAACTAACCTTATTTGATTTGAAAGCATAAAAAAAGACCTTACTATTTAATAGTAAGGTCTTTTTGATAAGTAAATAATTCGGTGAATTATTTCTTTTTGTATCTCTGATTAAATTTATCAATTCTACCTGCTGTATCCAAGAACATTTTCTTCCCTGTGTAGTGAGGGTGAGACGCAGATGAAATTTCAATTTTGATTAATGGGTATTCGTTTCCGTCTTCCCATTTCATTGTTTCGTCTGAAGTTAACGTTGAACGAGTTAAGAATGAAGTTTCACTCGTAGTATCGTAAAAGATCACAGCTTCGTATTTCGGATGTATGTCTTTTTTCATAGCTATTTTTATTTAATGTATTTCTCTATTATCCCTAAAAAGGAATGCAAATATAATTCAAATTATTAAGAGTAACCAACTATTGTATAAGGAATATTAATCTTTTTCTGAAAGTGAAAGAATAGCGTAACGATATGTAGTGCTGGTGCGATGAAAAGGATAAAAAGATTATCTTTACGGTATGAATGAAAGAGTACAGCTATTAGATAAGAAACAGACGATACAGAAGATTCGTCGTATTGCTCACGAGATTTTGGAACAAAATTTTAAAGAGGAAGAAATCGTTTTTGTTGGTATCGTGGATTTGGGTTATGTCTTTGCTGAGATGTTAGAAGGCTTCTTTAAAGAAATATCTTCTATACCTACTCGTTTGGTTAAAATAGAGTTAGACAAATTGGCTCCGTTGCAAAGTGAGATTATTTTGGAATGTGAGTTGTCGAGCTTAAAAAACAAAGTGGTTATTTTGACTGATGATGTATTGAATACAGGAAGAACATTGGCTTATAGTTTAAAACCATTTTTGAATGTAGAAATCAAGAAGTTACAGACGGCGGTGATTGTTAATCGTGGGTACAGTACGTTTCCTATTGGGGCTGATTATGTGGGGTATTCTTTGTCCACAAGTATTCAAGAGACAATAACTGTTGAACTTTCGGATGATGATGATGATACAGCGGTGTATTTAGAGTAGTTTATTTGGCGTATTGGTTGGGGTAAATAGAATGATGTTGCTACTACACTTTTTCGGGTTTCGGAGACGCAAAAGGGATAGAGACGGCATCCTTTTGGTCTTAGCCTAACTGCTGTGTTCTTCCGTAATATTTGGTGGTTTATAGAGAACGATATAAAACAGGTTATAGCAGACCAAAAGATACAGTCGAAAGCCCGACCCGAAGGGATTTGCCCAAATTATTTAGTGTATAAAAAGAAGAAATGAAAAGAGTTGTTGTTACAGGAATGGGTGCTTTGACGCCAATAGGAAATAATTTAGAAGAATTTTGGTCTGCATTAAAAGCAGGAAAAAGTGGGGCTGGTCCAATTACAAAATTTGATGCAAGTAAGTTCAAAACACAGTTTGCTTGTGAGATAAAAGATTTTGATATCACAAAATTTTTGGATAGAAAGGAAACGAGACGTTACGATATCTTTGCACAATATGCTTTAGTGGCTGCCGATGAAGCGATAAAACAGGCTGATTTGAATTTTGATGAGCTGAATAGAAACAAAATAGGCGTGATTTGGGGTTCGGGAAATGGTGGTCTGAAAACGTTTGAAGATAACGTAAAGGATTACGCAACAGGAGATGGAACACCTCGTTTTAATCCGTATTTGATTCCTAAAATGATAGTGGATATAGCGGCAGGAGTGATTTCGATAAAACACGGTTTGAGAGGAATAAATTACTGTCCCGTTTCGGCGTGTGCATCTTCGACAACAGCGATTATTGATGCTTTTAACTATATAAAGTGGGGAAAAGTAAATGTAATCATCGCTGGTGGTTCGGATATGGCGATTACAGAAAGTGGTATCGGAGGGTTTAATGCAGCGAAAGCATTATCGACAAGAAACGACGAAATGATGAGTGCTTCTCGTCCGTTTGATGAAACACGTGATGGTTTTGTGATGGGAGAAGGTGCTGGAGCGTTGGTTTTGGAAGAGTACGAACACGCAATCAAACGTGGTGCGACGATTATCGGTGAAATTGCTGGTGGTGGAATGGCAGCGGATGCTTACCATTTGACAGGTTCTCATCCCGAGGGAGATGGGGCGTTTTTAGGAATGGAAGAAGCATTGTTAGACGCAGGA
Source organism: Cytophagales bacterium (assembly GCA_965224495.1). Lineage (GTDB taxonomy): Bacteria > Bacteroidota > Bacteroidia > Cytophagales > JAAEPT01 > CBDCZI01. The sequence goes on from CBDCZI010000024.1 coordinate 17,690, forward strand.
ATTGATGCGCAAGAATTGGATTATTTGAATTTGCACGCCACGTCAACTCTTATTGGAGATGATAGCGAATTGAAGGCGGTCGAAAGATTGTTTGGCGATTGTGAGCACTTGACAATGAGTGCAACTAAATCAATGACAGGGCATTTATTGGGTGCAACAGGTGCTATTGAAGCGATTGCTTGCGTGAAAGCGTGTGAGGAAAATATTATTCCACCGACAATAAATACTAAAAACCCTGACAAGTCAATTGTGAAAAATCACGATATCGTAATGAATAAAGCGAAAGAGAAAATTGTGAATTATGCAATGAGTAATACGTTTGGTTTTGGTGGGCATATCGCTACTTTGGTAGTTAAGAAATTTATCAAGTAGGACAAAAATGGTTTTTGTAAAGATTGTTATTTATTAAAAACGGTCTTTGAAAAAACCGTTTTTAACTATAAAACGGTTTGTTTATAAATCAAAAAGTTGTATTTTTGGTTTATGGAAAGATTGTTTTTGAAATTTTACAATAAAGTAGATGCAATTTCAGCACAAGATTACGTAAGGAATTTTGTTGATGAGATTGATTGGACAAACCGTTTGATTGGCTTGAAGGGAGCGAGGGGAGTAGGGAAGACAACTTTATTATTACAATATATCAAACGAAATTTACCTATCACTTCAACAGAAACGTTGTATGTGAGTTTGGATGACGTTTATTTTTCAGAAAACAAGTTGGTTGATTTTGTCGAACAATTTGTGGCGAATGGAGGAACGTACTTATTTTTAGACGAAGTGCATCGTTATGCCAATTGGGCACAAGAGATAAAGAATATATATGACGATTATGCAGAGCTAAAAGTTGTTTTTACAGGTAGTTCGTTGTTGCATTTACAAAAAGCAAATGCTGATTTGAGCAGAAGAGCAGTAATGTACCGAATGAAAGGGTTGTCGTTTAGAGAGTTCTTGTATTTAGAAAAACGACTGACTTTACCAACCATACCGTTGGAAGATTTACTGACTAACCACACCGTATTAGCAAGAGAAATCACACAACAAGTAAAAATACTGCCTTTGTTTAAAGCGTATTTGAACTATGGATATTACCCTTATTTTATAGAAAATAAAAAGTCGTACCATCAGAAATTAATGGAAACCATTCATTTGATTTTGGAAGTGGATATCCCACAATTTGAGCAATTGTCAATAGGTAGTATTGATAAGATGAAACAATTATTACATATTTTATCTTATTCTGTACCGTTTAAACCCAATATCCAGAAAATATCGGAGCGAATGGGAGTGACGAGAAATACCTTGAAGCAATATTTGAATTATTTGCGAGATACAGAAGTGATTTCGGCATTGTACCGAGATACACGAGGGATTGGTCTGTTACAAAAACCAGAAAAGATATTTTTAGGGAATACCAATATTTTATATGCTTTTGAGGGAGAAAAGGCTAATGTAGGTAATGTGCGAGAATCTTTTTTCATCAATCAAGTAGGTGCGTATGAAACCTTGGATTACAGTGAGAAAGGAGATTTTATGGTCAACCAGGAGTATGTTTTTGAAGTTGGTGGTAAATCCAAAAAAGACGTACAGCTTAAGGCTATTAAAAATGGTTATTATGCCATAGATGATACGGAGGTTGGTTTTAAAAATAAAATCCCTTTGTGGATGTTTGGTTTACTTTATTAATGGTGATGATGAATAAAAAATGTCCTTGTTGTTCGGGTAAACAGTTTACAGACTGTTGCCAACCTTTACACAAAAATAAGAAAGTTGCTCAATCACCTAAACAATTGATGCGTTCGAGGTACTGTGCTTTTGCAGAAAACGAAGTCGATTACTTAATGAGAACAACTGATTCAGCCTTACGTAAACAACTGTCAAAAGTAGAAATCAACCAATGGTCAGTAGAAAACGACTGGCAACGATTAGAGATTATTCGTTCTGAAGAAAAAGGAAACAAGGGATTAGTTGAGTTTAAAGCCTATTTTAAATCAGCTTTAGGGAAAGAAGAAATTCATCACGAATTATCCGCTTTTGTGAAAGAAAAAGGTGTTTGGTTTTATGCTTCGGGAGAGATTAACCCCAAAGAGGTACACAGAAATGCACCTTGTCCTTGCGGAAGTGGTAAAAAATACAAGAAATGTTGCGGTCTAAATTAAGCTACTTCACCACCACAAGAAGAGCCAGCACCAGCTGTGCAACCAAAGCAGTGACGGTTTATTTGTATTTCTCGCTTCAAAAATTGTTCTAAATTAAAATTAGCGATATGAGGAGTTTCTTTGACTTTTAGGTCTAACATTTGATTAAAATCACAATCGTAGATATAGCCATCCCAAGAAACAGAAACCATTGTACGGCACATTACATTTTCGGCAGCCGTAGGGTTGTACACCTCAATTAGCTTTTCCATATATTCGTCGTACTTTTCACCTCTTACTAAAAACTCTAAAAAACGACTAATCGGAATATTTGTTATCGCAAAAAGGTGATTAAATTCGATATCAAATTTTCTTGCTAATTGCGTCTTAAACTCATTTTCCAAACTCTCTTGTGAAGAGGGAAGAAATGTTCCTGTAGGATTATAAACTAAGTTTAAAATCAATTCTTTCTCTTTACCATAACCCACGGCGTTTAGCATTTGTAAGGCTTTGATGCTTTTTTCAAAAACACCATCACCACGTTGTGCATCGGTTCTTCGAGAAGCAAAAGAAGGTAGGGAAGAAACAACTTCCACTCGATTTGTTTTAAAGAAATCAGGTAAATCGTTGTATTTTTTATTCGCCAAAACAATCGTTAAGTTACAACGAACAATAATAGTAACCTTTGTCGAAATTGCTCTAATTTGTTCCACAAACCACCTAAAGTTAGGGTTCATTTCAGGCGCACCACCAGTCAAATCGACTGTTTTTACAGAGTTTGCTTTAATCACTTCAAGACACAACGCTAACGTCTCTTTTGTCATTATTTCTTTACGGTCAGGACCAGCATCGACGTGGCAATGCTTACAAACCTGATTACACATTTTCCCCATATTCACCTGAAAAACATCCATAGAAATGGGCTTTAAAGGGAATAAATCGGTTTCCTTTAGCTTCTCTTCAAAAGAAGGTAACTCGCTTTTGGATAAAATAGCCAATTGGTTTTTTGGTAACGATAAATCATCGCCTTTGCGGTGTAAAGTAGCTAAAGTGGACATAGTGATAGAATAATTAAAAGACCTCCGTTATTCAAAGATAAGGTAAAATGGTTTTGTACAATAACATAAATAATCAGCCGTCGAGCTTCTCGACCTCGACTACATTGTTAGGTCGTCGATTTTATTCATCATTTGCACACCGTGAACCAACGAAGCACCACCTCTAATCGCAGCAGCAACGTGAATAGCCTCCATCATCATTTCTTCATCAGCCCCCTTTTCGAGGCTATCTTTTGTGTAGGCATCAATACAATAAGGACATTGCACCGTATGAGAAACAGCCAATGCAATCAACGCCTTTTCTCGTTGAGTCAGTGCACCCTCTTCAAAAACACTACCGTAATAATCGAAAAACTTATCACCTAATTTTTTATTGTATTTAGAAATTTCGCCGAATTTCTTTAAATCATCCGCTTCGTAATATGACATAACTCTATTAATTAATAACGCTTAACAACATCCACCACCATCATAAAAGAAAGTAGATTCAGAAATATAAATATCTTTTCGCCCCAAATCAGCCAATTGCCCAGCCGTTTTATCACAAATAGCCAACGGTTGATTTGGCATCAATACGTGCCCCGCATTATCATCAAAACATTCCTCTGTACCATAATAGATAGCTGTTTTACCCGTGAAAATACAAGGACCATCCGCAGGCATAGGGTCTTTTATCGCACAGACCTCTACACTTTCAATAAAAATATTTTCTTTCGTAGCGTAATGATTAGGCGATAAAATACGGTAAGCTCTTTTTGCACGAACCTCTATCGTTGCAAAACCAGCATCCGTTAGCATTTTCAAATAATCATTTAACGGAAGAGAACCACTCAAACACAAAGCCCTCAAGGTCTCATCATCTTTCAAATTTTGAGGCATAGCTTGTTCACAAACAGGGTCAGAAAGTACCAAGCGACCATAAGGTTTCAACACACGGAACATTTCTGCCAACGCTTTCTTCAAATCTTCGTGCGTAAAGATATTAAACAAACAATTTTGTGCTGCCACATCAATCGTTTCATTTTCGATAGGTAGATTTAACGCATCCCCTTTTCTAACGTCGATAAACTCCTTTTCGAACCACTCATTTTCCTTTTCCGCAGTCACTAAATTCTCTTTGCAAACGGTTAACATTTCGTCCACCACATCAACGCCGATAACTCCGTTTTTTTGACGATTAAAATACGAAAACTGCAACAATTCCATACCACCACCAATTCCGACATAAAGAATAGTAGGGTTATTTACCAAATCACGCGGGTTTACTGTGCTACCACATCCGTAATTCATTTCCAACATTTTCTTCGGAATTGCCAATTCGGGCAATTGCCAAACAGGTGTTGTCGTAACAGCACAACCCCACATCAGGAGTCAAAGCAGCATCTTTATATACGTTTTTTGTAGTTTCTAAATACGAACTCATCTTTAATCTATTTTAAACACAAATTTTCATTTATGTTGGTTTTTCAAGAAAAAGTGGATAAAAACACCTTTTAGTTAACATCCTCAATTTACAAGGTAAAATTGGCTTAATTTGTCTAACCAAAGACAAATTTCTGTTAAAAATACAAACATCAGTAAAAAAAACAAAGTGACTATGGTTACATTATTTCATATAAGTCACAAGAAAAACCGATTTGGCATCATTTTTACTATAAACTTTTATTAAATTACTTAATAACTAATCAGTAAACCCACAAGTGGGAATAAAACTATGAAAAAATCAGCAATAAAATTTGCCCTGTTGGCATTCGTTTTCGGTTTATTTTTGACTTCTTGTGGAGGTTCAAAATTAGGAAAAAAGGTGAAAGAACCCTTTTCATCGAGTAAATACCAGACTAACAACCGTTATTTTAGAGCCACAGGAAATGCCAAAAGTCGCAGTATGCAAGTTGCCAAAAGCAAAGCGATGACTGTCGCAAAAACTAACTTAGCAGGAATGGTAAAAAGTAATATGCGCCGTGTTGCCGACGTTTACCTTTCAGAAACGGGCAACGGAGACGCTTCGAATTTAGGAGAAAAATTTGAGAGTTTATCAAGAGAAATCGTCAACCAAGACATCGCAGATTTGCGAATGATAGGTGACGAAACACGCATCAACGAAGACGGACAATACACTACGTACATCGCTTTAGAAGCTAAAAAACGCAGTATGTACCGTTGGTTGAAAAAGTTTATCCGATTAGATAACAAGACCAATGCTTCAACAAAACGTCAAATGGAAGAGATTATTGACAAAGAAATCAAACGTTTAGAGCAATTAGATGCCGAAGCAGCAAACAAAAATGTAGATTAAGCAAATGATTTGGGCGTTCCCCTTTAGTTAGAGTGCTTTTTCAACACTTTGCAAAAAGAACAGCAAACAAGTCAAATTAATACACAAAGCAAGAGCGGGTCGGGTCATACGTTCCCAATCTTTTACTCGGAAAATACCACACGGCAGTCAGTTTATCAAAAAAACTCACTGCCGTTTTTCGTAGAAAGAACAGTGAAGTAAAAGGATTTACTCTTCTGCCCCTAACGCAGAGGCAGCGGCAAGAGCAGTATATTTAGCTCACAAAAAAATAAATACATAAAAAAAAGGTGACATTTCTTTATTTTTGGAATAGAAGAGAAAACAAAATGAGCGACCAACTAATCATCGACGAATTAAGAAAAGGAAATACGAAAGCATTTTCTCTTGTTTACAACTTTTACCCATTAATAGAAAACTATATTTTAAAAAACAGTGGGTCAAAAGAAGAAGCAAAAGACATCTTCCAAAATGCCTTGTTGGTCTTTTATCAAAACGTAAAACAACCAGGGTTTGAATTAACCTCAAAGCTAAGTACTTACTTGTTTGGGATCTGCAAAAACAATTGGTTAAAAGAGTTACGTAACAAACGAAATACCATAGAAATCAATGAGGAAACCCATCAAGTGGAAACCGAAGAACACCAAGAGGTAAATGAAAAAAGAGTAATTGATTACGTACAAGAAAAGCTTAGAGAGTTAGGAGATCCTTGCAAATCACTCATCATTTTTCACGAGTTTCACCGTTTAAAATGGGAGGCTATTGCCAAGAAAATGAATTACGCAACAGCACATGCCGCTCGAAATCAGAAATACAAATGTTTGGTTCGTTTGAAAAAAATGATACCCGAACAATTAAAAAACGCTTTAATCGGATAACGCTATACTTATGGGAAACACAGACCAATTGTTCGATAAATACCTACACAACGAATTGACAGCAACCGAAAAGGTCGCTTTTGAAAGTCAATTAGTAACAGATAGCGAATTTAAAAAAGACTTTCAACTACACCAATTACTTGTCAAAAGTATTGTTGAAGTAGGAAATGAAAACTTAAAAAAAGACCTCAACCAACTCCACGACGACCAAGAGAAACAGTTTAAAAAGCGATTTGGGTTTTATGTTTTCTTAATTGCACTCATAGGTTTGGGTAGCTGGCTGATGGCTTTAAAAAACGACCAACACATTCAAATAAGCAAAAAACCAATTAAAAAGAAGGTAAAGGCAATACAAAAAGTAATTAAACCGAAAATAAAAACACCTCCAACACCACCAATCGTTGAATTGAAAAAAGCAGTTCAAAAGCCATTGGTAAAACCTCAAATTAAACCAAAGCGTTTTGAATTAATGGAGTTACCACCCAAGTTGGTGCGTCAAGCAGAGTTTACAAACGAGCCTCAATATATGTATTTCAAAAACACCGTGCATTTGGTCGGTTGGAACGATTTGTTACCTGCTCAAATTGATTTGAGAATACATAAAAACAAGCTCTATTTATTTGTGAAAAACACTTATTACGAACTAAAAGAGAATAGTACTTGGACAGTTTTGAAAAAACGAAGAGACACACGTAATTTTGGAACGTTACAATTTGCCTCAGGTAAAGCTAAAAAGATAGGTGTACTCATTCATCCGATGAAGGTCGAGCGTTCCTCACGACGAGTTACTTTATATTCTACAGACTCGTTACCAACTACACGTTGGTATAAACTGAAAAATGACAAGTTGGTATTGAGTTTGAAAGCAAGTGTGAAAGTTAAAAAGTCAAGTTTGGTCGCTTACAAAAACCAGTTGTACCTACGTACAGCATCAAAAATGTATTTATTAAACGCAGATGCTCAACCGCAATTATTGCAATCTACAACGATAGCCGATTGGCAAGGAAAGAAGATTATAGAGCTGTATATCGAGCCGAAGTACTTAAACTTTGAAGATATGTACGACTTACAACAATCGAATTGAAACAAAAAAAGGTCATAGAAACGAATTTCTATGACCTTTAAATAATTGGGTAACCTAAATTACTTATACTTCCTATTCAGTGTCTTTATAATTGTATTTGTGATATCCAACCCTTTTTCGTGGTACAAAATAGGTGACCCTACCATTTGCCCCGTCGCGACAATGTACTTGATGTGATGTTTCTGAGCGTAAGTCTTTAACACCTTTTTCATCTTTAACATACCATCATCATTTGCTTTCATTACCTCATTTTGAGCTGTGTTCATCAAGCGTTGTTCTACTTGCCCAATTAACCCTTGTTCCTTTGCTAAATACTCTTCTTTTGCAGCATCTTGAATACCTCCATTTTGTAAACCAGTAGCATATTTTGTGTATTCAGCCTTAAAACGTTCTTTTCTAGCCGCTAGATTTTTAACCTTTTGTTGGTGCTTCCCTTCAATTTTTTTTGATTGTCTTTTAAAATAAGACCACTCTGTATTTACTCTATCAAAATTAAGAAAAGCAACCGTGTTTGTTTTTTCCTCTTTATTAATAACCAAAGGTTCGCTCTGTTCTTTCACCTCGGTAACATTCGGGAGCAGGCTTTGTTATCAGTAAAGTATCTGTTTTGATATCTTCTAACTTAACAACCTCTTTTTTGTCTCCACTAAACTGCAGGGCATACAAACCGATGACAGCAACAACTAACACGGCATTAACCGCTAATAAACCTTTATTCACGTTATTTTTCTTTAAAACATTCCTTTCAAATCTTTCAGCAGATTTAAATCATACCAAACTAACGCAAAAAGTCCAAAAAGAACAAATAAGAAGAGAAAAAAACCAATAATAACACCTAGTTTACTGTTCTTATTCAGTTCTTTACTTTTTTTGATGTAAGTTTTACTCATTCGCTTGATGTACTTATCTAAAAAAGTTACGACAGGAAAATACACAGCTAAAACAACTACCATCCCAATGAAAACGGATAAGTAGGTTTTCTCTTTATAGTAATGGTTTAAAAAATCGACTAAAAACTCAGAAATTAAATAAGCGGTAAGGATAGTTATCGAATAAACTGTAAATTTAGAAAGTCGTTTCATCTGTAAAAATATTTTATGGTTTTAAATCCTTTTAAATCAATGAATTATGAATAATTTACTTAAAAAATCTATATATTTCATTATACCATTACTTCTTTTTGTTGTTGTTGGTATTTTTTATTTCATTTATTTTCAAAAAGGGGATGCCGTTATTTGGTTCAATAACCATCATACAAGGTTTGGTGATTTCTTTTTTAAGAATGCTACTTATTTGGGTGATGGCGTATTTATCGGTGTCGTGATTTTGCTTTTGTTGGTTATTCGTCCGTATTGGTTTGTGCAATTATTGACTGCTACATTAGCCAATACATTGGTTGTCTATGTATTAAAGCGAAATATTTTTAATTATGACCGTCCCTTGCGTGTGCTTTCTTATATAGATCCAGTACAAATTGAAGGTGTTCGTATCCACGAAATCTACAGTTTCCCATCGGGACATACTGACACCGCCTTTTTGTTGGCATTTGTGCTTACGCTGTTGGTGAGTAATAAAAAATGGGGTATTGTTTTGTTTTTCTTAGCCTTGTCAACCGCTGTTTCTCGTATGTACCTCTTTCAACATTTCTTTATGGATATTTATGCAGGAGCGTTGATTGGCGTGTTTGTTTCGTTAATTATCTTTTATTTGATAGATAAAACGTCCTTAAAAAACAAAAAACGTTTGAACCAACCTTTTTGGGGTTTAGGTAAATGAAAGTTTTAATTAAGGAGCAGGGTAGGTATAGATTTCATTAATCTCGTTTAACTCTTTTATCGGTAGGAGCATACGTAAAAACCGAAAACACCTTGCTTGTGTAAATATGGAGAGTTTTACGTTACACACAGTCGAAAGCCCGATGCGATGGGAGTTATGAAACAGTGTCTTTATGGCCCTGAACTCTTTGCTATGAAAGACAATGAAACACGATAAAAAGAGGACACGCCCAAATCTACACGCTATTTTATTGAATTAACACGCACAATTTTATATATTTACTATTAAAGGTATTTAACCATATTTCACGAACAAATAACGACTTCATAATTCCACATAAATGACTGAAAATTTAAAGAAACTCGACAGGATATTGGTTGCCAATAGAGGCGAAATTGCTATTCGTATTTTACGTGCGGCGTCTGAATTAAAAATCAGAACGGTGGCAATGTACACTTATGAAGACCGTTATTCGTTGCACCGTTACAAGGCGGATGAGGCGTACCAAATTGGTAATGACGACGAGCCTTTAAAGCCGTATTTGGATATTGAAGCGATTATTCAAGTGGCGAAAGAGAATAACATTGATGCGATACATCCTGGTTATGGGTTTTTATCAGAAAATGTGCAGCTTGCTGTAAGGTGTCGTGAGGAAGGAATTATTTTTGTCGGTCCTGAGCCTGAAGTTATGGCGCAATTGGGCGATAAAGTGGAGGCTAAAAAATTGGCGGTAAATGCAAAAGTACCTGTTATTGAAGATAGTAAGGCTGACTTAACAGATGTTTCTATTGCTATAACAGAGGCAGAAAGAATCGGTTATCCGATTATGTTGAAGGCTGTTGCTGGTGGTGGTGGACGTGGAATGCGTGTCATCCGTTCGTCGAAAGAGCTGGAGAAAGGTTTTTACGAAGCCAAAAACGAGGCGGATAAGTTTTTCGGAAACGACACGATGTTTATCGAGAAATTTATTGATGAGCCAAAGCATATCGAAGTGCAATTGATGGGTGATAATTATGGAAATATCGTTCACTTACACGAGAGAGATTGCTCGGTTCAGCGACGTTTTCAAAAGGTGGTAGAAGTTGCTCCAAGTCCAAATTTAAAGGAAGAAACACGTCAAGCGATTTTTGATTATGCGATACGAATTGCCAAACACGTAAATTACAACAATGTAGGTACGGTTGAATTTTTGGTGGATAAAGAAGGTGGTATTTACTTTATTGAAGTAAATCCTCGTGTGCAAGTTGAACATACGATTACAGAAGAAATCACAGGTGTAGATATTGTCCGTTCGCAAATTTTGATTGCTCAGGGACACCCTCTTTCGTCGAAAGGAATTTATTTAAGAAGTCAAGAGGATATTGTGGTTAACGGTTTTGCGATTCAATGTCGTGTGACTACGGAAGACCCTATCCAAGATTTCAAACCTGATTACGGTACGATCATCGCTTATAGAAATGCTGCAGGTTTTGGTATTCGTTTAGATGAAGGTTCGACGTATCCTGGGATGAAAATTTCGCCGTTCTTTGATTCGATGTTGGTGAAAATTAGTTCGTCGGGAAGAACGTTGAAAGGTGCTTGTGAGCGTTTGCAACGAACATTGACTGAGTTTAGAATTAGAGGGGTAAAAACCAATATTGAGTTTTTGAAAAATGTAATTACACACCCTGTTTTTATGGCTGGTGATTGCACGGTTGAGTTTATACCTAAACACCCAGAGCTTTTCAAAATGGCTCGTACGCAAGATAGAGGAACAAAAACCTTAAAGTATTTAGCTGACGTAAGTGTTAACGGTAACCCTGATGTAAAATTCATCGACCCTCGAAAAACATTTATTACGCCTACTGTTCCCGCTTTTGATAAGTATGCGGCGTTCCCAAAAGGGACAAAAGATATTTTGACGGATTTAGGTCCTGAAGGGTTTGCGGGTTGGTTAAAAAATGAAAAGAAAATTCATTTTACTGATACGACTTTTAGAGACGCGCACCAATCATTATTAGCTACAAGGTTTAGAACAAGTGATTTGTTAGAAATCGCTGAGAGTTATGCTAAGAATGTACCTGAAACATTTTCTATGGAAATGTGGGGTGGTGCTACTTTTGATGTTGCCTTACGTTTCTTGCACGAATGTCCGTGGGAGCGTTTGAAACTATTGAGAGAAGCTGTACCAAACATTATGTTCCAAATGCTATTGCGTGGTTCTAATGCTGTAGGTTACACGGCTTACCCTGATAATTTGGTAGAGAAATTTGTTGAAAAAGCAGGAGAAAATGGTATCGATGTCTTTAGAATATTCGATTCGTTGAACTGGTTGGAGGCAATGAAAGTAAGTATCAAAGCGGTAAAAGAACGTACAAATTCTTTGGCTGAAGTTGCGATAGGTTACACAAGTGATATCTTAAATCCTGAAAACAAAAAATACGATTTGCAATATTATATAGATATGGCAAAACGTATCGAGGATGAGGGGGCTCATATATTAGCGATAAAAGATATGGCTGGTTTACTGACTCCTTATGCTGCCGAGAAATTGATCCCTGCTTTAAAAGAAGCGGTTGATATGCCTATCCACTTGCATACACACGATACTTCTTCGGTGCAAGCGGCTACTTATTTGAAGGCTATCGAACAAGGTGTTGATGTGGTAGATTGTGCATTGGCTTCGGTTTCGGGCTTAACTTCTCAACCAAATTTAAACTCGATGGTTTCTATTTTGAAAAACCACGAAAGACAACCTGCTCTTAATTTAGATGCTATAAATAAGCAGTCAAATTATTGGGAAGATGTACGTGAACTGTACTATCCTTTTGAATCGGGATTGAAGTCTGGAACGGCTCAGGTTTACGAAAACGAAATTCCTGGAGGTCAATATTCTAACCTTAAACCTCAAGCTGCTGCTGTTGGTTTGACTGGTGAAGATTTTGAACGTGTAAAGAAAAACTATGCTGTTGTTAACGGCTTGTTTGGAGGTATTGTAAAGGTTACACCAAGTTCTAAAGTGGTTGGTGATATGGCTATTTTTATGACCACCAACAACCTCACAGCAGAGGATGTGTTAGACGAAACTAAAAATCACGCTTTCCCTAATTCTGTTATCGGTTTTTTTAGAGGCGATTTGGGGCAACCCGAAGGTGGCTTCCCAGAGAAATTGCAACGTATTGTTTTGAAAGACATCAAACCCTTTCAAAGGTCGTCCGAACGAACATTTAACACCGATAGATTTTGATAAAGAATTCAAAGAGTTTCAAGAAGAGTACACCGAATATGCCGATTTCTTAGATTTCTTATCTTTCAAATTGTACCCAAAAGTATTCAAACAGTACCACGAACACCACGCCGAGTTTGGTTACGTTTCTCAGATTCCTACCAAAGCATTCTTTTACGGAATGAAAAAAGGGGAAGAGATTTTGGTTACCCTTGCCAAGGGTAAAACCATTATGGTCAAGTTGATGTATATTTTAGATCCTGACGAAAATGGTATGTGTATCGTCGGATTTGAACTGAATGGTCAAATTAGACGTGTACAAGTCAAAAACATACATATCAAAGCGTCAAAAATTGCTAACATTAAAGCAAACGAAGATAATGACAACGAAATCGGAGCTCCTCTTCAAGGGAAGCTATCTTCTGTTTTTGTTAAAGTGGGAGATATTGTAGAGGAAAATAGTCCTTTATTCTCTATCGAGGCTATGAAAATGGAATCAACGATTTCTTCTCCTAAAGCAGGAAAGGTTAAAACTGTTCTTGTTAAAGCAGGAGAAATGGTTGACCAAGAAGATATGATTGTTGAATTGGAAGATTAATTTACTCTTTACAAAACACAAAAGGGCAGTTTGTTTTATACTAACTGCCCTTTTTTTTGTTATAAGAATAATACGAGAAGTAACGCTATAACTCCAATAAATACAAATAAATTTTGTAAGGTATTTTACAGGTTAGAACAGTATCAGAATATTCTGATGGATTAAAATAAACCTGACATTTCTTCCCTTTTTTATAATTTCTATTGAGTTGATTTTGGTGCTACTTTATGCCTATGTTCTATCTTGGGTTTAAAAATAATTCTTCTTATGATAGGTTATGGGAAGCCCGAAAAATTGGGGGAGGAATTGTAAATTCATCAAGAACATTTACTATAATGACGTCCCAATATCAACAATGGCAAGGTCGATTGAAATTGATATTAGACAAATGTTAGACGAAACGGACATTCCTAAACCTTTAGACCCGATTGGTAAATTTGGTATCGTATTGTAGTTCATCAACGCAAAAATTAAAAAAAATGGCTTAGTGCTCGTTAAAATTATCGAGCACTAAGCATATACTAAACATTTGCTCTTACCGATAAAAAGAAGGCATGAGGTACTTAGAATGATTACGACAGAGTGAAAATTCACTTGGGAATGGAAGATGGAGGTTGTAACAAGTTTAAAACTAATGAACTACCTCCATTTAACGATTTGTCCTCGTTCTTTATCTTTCATTTTAGAAGGAATTGCATCAATTATCTCTTCGGCTAACAAACTAATCAAACGCTTTTTTGAAAACATACGTGTATAAACCAAACTTACCTCTCTAAGTGGAGTCTTCCCTTTCAGCTTTTTGATAGAAACCTTTGGGTTTTCAGTTAAAGCCAGTTCAGGAAGTATAGTATAACCACCCTCAGTTTCAACCAACTTTTTTATTGTTTCCAGTGAGCCACTTTCGTATTCAAAATGCCCATTTTCTGCTGATTTAGTGTCAAAATCACAGAGATTAATCACTTGCGAACGAAAGCAATGTCCTTTACTTAAAAGCCATAAATCAGGACTAGCTATTTCGGTGGTTTTTATCTTCTTTTGGTGAGCAAAATTGTGGTTGTTGTTAGAATAAATCATCATTTCTTCATAAAATAAGATTTGTTCGATAATACCTTTCTCTTCCAAAGGTGTAACTAAAATCCCTACATCCAAACGGTCTTTTTTTAACTGTTCAATAATGTCTTCGGTCAATAACTCTACTATTTTAATCTGTACATTGGGAAATTTTAAAGTAAAATTTCCCAATAAACAAAGGGATGAGGTAGGGAGCAAGAGAAGGAATAATGCCAATTTTCAATTCGCCTGAGACATCCTCTGTGTAGTCAATGATAAGTTCAGTTATCTTTTTGCTCTCCGCAAGAGTGGTGCGGGCTTGTTCAATTATTTTGACACCAATTTCGGTAGGGATAATTGGTTGCTTTGTTCTGTCAAAAATCACGACAGCCAAGTCGTTCTCTAATTTTTTTATCTGCATACTCAAGGTCGGTTGAGTAACAAAACATTTTTCTGATGCCGTTACAAAATGCCTGTATGTGTCCACAGCAATGATATATTCCAATTGTATTAAAGTTACCATAGTTGCAATATAGATATTATTTATGTTATTATAAAAATAATTGACTTGACCAATATGTGAGCTACACGTATATTTGTATAGAACCAAACACTAAATATCATGTCGAAGTCTAAAAAAATAACTTCAAACAATGGCTGTCCAGTCAGTCATTATGAAGACACAAAAATAGTTGGAGAGCGAGGTCCTGCTTTATTGGAAGACTTCTTTTTACAAGAGAAATTAGCTCAGTTTAACCGTGAACGGATACCCGAACGTATCGTACACGCCAAGGGAACGGGAGCGTATGGTAAATTGACCATCACCCACGATATATCGAAATATAGTCGAGCCAAAGTTTTTTCAGAAATAGGTAAAGAAACAGAACTATTTGTTCGATTTTCGACCGTAGGAGGAGAAAAAGGCTCTGCTGATACAGAAAGAGACCCTAGAGGATTTGCTGTGAAATTTTATACAGAAGCAGGGAATTGGGATTTGGTAGGAAACAATACGCCCGTGTTTTTCATCAAAGACCCGAAAAAATTCCCTGATTTTATTCACACACAAAAACGTAACCCAAAGACCAATTGCAAAGACGCAACAATGGTTTGGGATTATTGGTCGCTAAACCCCGAAAGTCTTCATCAAGTACTTATCTTAATGTCAGATAGAGGGACACCCGACGGTTACCGGTTTATGAATGGTTATGGTAGTCACACCTTTTCTTTTATTAACAAAAAAGGGGAACAGTTTTATGTGAAATTTCACTACAAAACGATGCAAGGAAACAAGACCTTAACTTCCTCAAAAGCGACTGATCTAAAAGGAACAGATCCCGATTATTCGCAAAGGGATTTGGTCGATGCCATCGAACGAGGTGACTTTCCTAAATATGCTTTAAAAGTGCAAATAATGACGTTGGAGGAAGCGAAGAGTTTTAGGTGGAATCCTTTTGATTTAACTAAGGTATGGTCACACAAAGTATTTCCGTTACAAGAGGTAGGTGTCATCGAATTAAATAAAATTCCTGTAAACTATTTCCAAGACGTCGAGCAAGTGGCTTTCTCTCCATCGAACTTGGTTGATGGTATTGGTTTTTCGCCAGACAAAATGTTACAAGGGCGACTTTTCGCCTATCCAGATGCACAACGTTACCGTATTGGTGCCAATTACAATTCGTTACCTGTAAATAGGTGCCCGTTTGCTGTCAATAATTACCATAGAGATGGGGCAATGCGAGCTGATGGAAACGGAGAAAATACACCTAATTATTTTCCCAACAGCTTTGATGAAAATAAAACGGAAGAAGTTCATAAAACACCAACTATTCATTTAGAAAGTGATGAGGTAGGTTTTTTTGACAGAAACAAAAATGATGATGACCATTATTCACAACCGAAAGAGTTGTTTGAAAAAGTGATGAATCCACAAGAACAAACAAATACGATAAACAATATAGTGGATGCGATGCAGGGAATAGAAGGAGATAAAAAAGAAGAAATAATTAACAGACAGCTGTGTCATTGGTTTAGAATGAGTCCGCAATTAGGTAGCGGAGTAGCAAAAGGTTTAGGGGTAAATGTAGAACAATTTATAAAATAAAGTAAGATGAAAAATTCGATAGGAATAGATAGTAAAAAGCAAAAACATTGAGTAAGAAGTTAAATCAATTGTTGGCTGACTACCAATTGTTTTACCAAAACCTGAGAGGGTTGCATTGGAATATCAAAGGGCGTGAGTTTTTTGAACTACATATTAAATTTGAGGAGTTTTATGACGATGCGGTGATTAAAATAGATGAAATTGCGGAGCGTATTTTGACGTTAGAGGGAGAGCCTTTACATACTTTTACGGATTATTTAAAAGTATCTCAAATAAAAGAGAAAAAAGGAATAACCAACGGAGTAGAAGGAGTGAAGATTATTGTTAAAAATTTTTCGAGCTTAATTTTAAACGAAAGAACAATACTTAATTATTCAAATGAAGCCGAAGATGAAGGAACAGCAAGTTTGATGAGTGATTACATTGCTCAAACAGAAAAAACACTTTGGATGCTAAACTCTTATTTGAAATAGAATAAAATTAGCAGGGATATTAATTAAGTATTTCTGCTAATTTCTCTTTAAATTGTTTGTGAAAAGGCAAGTCGTTGTGTGTCCCTCCTTTGATAATTGTCAATTCAGCATTTTTATTTTTCTTTACTAATCTTTTTGCTTGGCGTACAGGGATGAGTTCGTCTCTGTCTCCGTGAAATAAGAAGATAGGACAAGTGATTTTAGGGAAATATTGGTAAGACCGTATTTTGATACGGAGTATAATTCCCATCGGGTAAATAGCAACAAAAGTTTGAGCCATACGAGCCATACTATAATAAGGTGTTTCGACAATTAGTCTTACTACGTTATGGTTTTCAGAAGCCAATTGAGAAGCGACACCTGTCCCCAACGAACGACCGTAGAGTGTAATCGGTATATTGGGGTGGTTTTCATGTAGCCATTCTAATAAAAACTTACTATCCGAAAATATTTTATCTGTAGTTAACTCACCAGTACTTTTTCCATAACCTGCATAATCATACATCAAGACATCGTAACCTAAAAGTGTCAATTGTTCGGCTTCGTAACCCCACAAAGACAAATCTTGTGAGTTACCGTGGTGGTAATAAATGATGCCTTTTCTTTCTTTTTGAGCTGTAAAATAAAGTGCGTTTAGTTTATTTCCAGAAGGGCAATCAAAATTGATTTCATTGAAAGGGAATTTGAATTTGTATTCGTAATCAGGGTGCAATAAATCGGGCTGAAAAATCAGTTTGTCTTGGTAAAAGAAAAGAAAAAGACCACCTGCAAGATAAACGGCAAGGACGATAAATACTATTTTATAAATCATTTGAATAGACTAAGCGTGTGATTATTTCCGAAAATTACTCAAACAAAATGAGAATAGAGGTGAAATTTGAGTATTTCATACGTATTCAAACCAAAATCGTCTTTGGTGCGTTTGATATCACCAAAGACGAGTGGCTTTATACGATTAGTTCTCCCATAGATTACTTTCATATTCTAATAATTTGTATTCCGTTTCTTGTGCTTGGATAACCCCTTGGCGCTCACTTCTATAAATATCTGATAAAAACTCATCGTTAGGGTTTGATATTTTGGTAATGTAAGAAGAGAATAACCTTAAATCAAAAGCTTCAGCTAAGGTACGATGCTCCGCATCATTGTACGGGTTGTACCATATTGCATTAGGGTCGTTCTTAAATACTTTCATCACTTCTGTGTAATCGTAAGTAGCGATAGCTTGTTGTATACCACGAGGGTTGTCAGGGTGCTCAGCAGGTAAAAAGATAGTTAACGACTTGATTTGATGACGCATTTCCGATGATTTTTTAGAGAAATAAATAATTTCTTTCATCTCTAATTGGTACAAATCTTTTCCGAAAAAGTAATCATTTGTTTCCTCTCTATTAGCTAAGGCTTCCAAGTAGTCTATTTTTTCATAATAATCCATATAGGCGGTGTCTAAAATCTCAAAATCACTTTCTAAAGTGATGCGTTGTTGAAATTCTTTAAAAGAAAGTGTAGCACCCTCTTTTAAAGAGTCACTGGTGTAAGGGGTGATTTGCCCTGAAAGAGTAGCATCCATTAATAATTTAGAGATTTCTTTTCCTGCGCTATAAAGAGGTTCGTTTTGTTTTTCTCTTAAATCAATGGCTCTTGTTATTTCTTTTTTGAACATTAAATCAGAGGCCTGTGGAGTTTGAGCAAAACTTATTGCTACAATAAACAAGGCGGTAATAAATAAGCTAATCGTTTTCATAATTGTATGTGTTTAAATGAATGATTTGCCTTTCTATTCCATAAAAGTAAAAGTGTCACCCTCTTTTTAAAAAAAAGAATAAATTAATATTATTAAGAGGGAAAGTAGTATTGGTTTTTAGAGGTCTAAAAATAAGTTTTTCAGTGGGGAATATCAGCGTGTTTTTAATTCTATTTAGACAAAAAAACACGCTGATAAAAAGTTACACTTCAAATGAGTGTTTAACTATTTAACCCACGTCACATGGTTTTTCCAATCACGTTTTGCTCCACGAGAATTTTCTTTGTTAGGGTAGCCCATAAAAAAGAAACCTAAAAGCTTGTCGTCGGTCCCTAAACCAAAAAAATCTTTTGCTTGTTCTTTATAAGTAATACCTCCTGAACCCCAATAAGCACCAACCCCGTAGCTTGAAGCGGTGAGGTGCATGTTTTGAACGGCACAAGCAACGGCTTCAATTTCTTCGATTTCGGGAACGTCAGGGTCGTTACTTCTTTTCATGCAAATAGCGATGACATGTGAACATTGCAATGGTTTAGTCGCTAACATATTGAACTTTTTGTCCTCAAACTTGTCGGTAGGAACTAAAGTTTTGTACAACTTTGATTGAAAATCTGCTAATTTCTTACGTCCATTACCTTCAAATACCACAAAATGCCAAGGACGTGTGTGCTTGTGTGAAGGTGCCCAACTTGCATTTTCCAAAATAGTGTTAACTACCTCATTTGAAATGATTTCATCGGTGTAAGTTTGCGGATAAACCGAACGTCGGTTAGCGATGATTTGATTAAGTATTTCGGGGTTATTTGTAAGTTTGTCCATTTTGTATGTGTTATCATCTAAGTATTAAAGCCTAAATTTAGCGATAAAAAAATATTTCTTGCTAAAACCTAAACCTTTTCAGCTGAGATACTTATACCTTACAATATAAAATAGATTTATGAAAAGAACGTTACTACTCTTACTGCTTACTATTGTTGCTCAAATGGGCTATTCTCAAAGTGTCAACGATTTAGTGGGGCATTGGGAACGTGTTGGAGGAAATTTTGACGGAATGAAAATGGAAATTCATGCCAACGATAGACAGCTTGAAGGAATTTTATTAACAAATTCGGAAGGTAACTATTTTGAGGAAGGGGACGTGAAGTGGAAGGGATTGGAAAAGGTAGAGGGGGGAAGGTTTGTTGTGAAAAGTCTATATATAGAATTAGGTATTGACAATGAGCCAATTGCAACGCATTATATAGAGAAAACAATTTGTTTTATTACGGCAAATAAAATCTGTGTGGTTTCTAAAAAATATGACGTATTAAATTCTTCAGGACATATTCAGTATTGGGTAAGGAAAAATTCAATTTGATTGCTTAAATTGGTGTTTTGAAACAATAAACACCTTATTTTGAATAAAGCAAGAATCAGGAAAGTACGTAATATACTTTTTGTAATTTCAGCATTGATGCTGTTGTACTATATTCCGAAAACAATTTATAATAGACATTTTAACCCTCAGCGACTTCCTGTTACTGAAAAGGCTTTGGACAGCCAAAAAACAATCACTTTACCTGATAGTTCGGTTGTCTTGTTGTTGCCTACCTCTTCATTTATTTACACCAAAGAGTTCCCTGATCACCAACGAAAAACGGAGTTAAAAGGTGGAGCTATTGTCGAAATAAAAGAGGATAACCGACCTTTTGTTATGAAATTGAAACGTTGTTTATTGGTAACAAATCACGCGAAATTATTGGTAGAAGAATGGGAAGGTATGTCGTACCGTGTTTTTGTGAAATCTGGCGAGTTGAAAATTGAGGAATACAACAAATCGGGGGATGTAGAAAACGTATATAAAATAAAAAGTGGTGACAAAATAATTATTGGCACTTATGTTCGACTTATTAAAAACTCGATTTAAAATGAAAAAGGGACTCGTTTTTTTCGGTGTATTGTTGCTCTTATTGGTAATTACGCCGTTTATATTGAAAAATTATTTGATTAGAAAAGAACTTGAAAAAGTAAAGATTGAAAAGGGAGTATCAATTACTTACCAATCGTCAAGCTTATCCTTATTGTCATTTCCTACCCTGAAAATAGGGCTTTCAGAAGTGGTTATTGAAAACGATAAATTTGAAAAACAGCCATTGGTAGCGAAGTTTCACTCTATTGATGTTGGTGCTGGACTTTCTGTTTTGTTTACAGACAGCCCAACGGTAAAGTTCGTTACAGTTACTGATGGTGAAATCTCTCTTTTTATAGATAAAGAAGGTAAACGAAATTTTGATTTTTCTGGTGTAAAGAAAGAAGGGAAAAAGAAAAAAGATATATCTATAGAGCAGTTGTTAGTTGAGAATATTAATATCAACTACCTCGATGAATCTAAAAATCAAAAGGCAAATGCCGTTTTAAATACCGTTGATTGGAAAGATATAGGTAATGTTTCTGTTTCTTCTGATTTACTTTTAAAAGAGTTCTTGATAGACGGAAAGGTGTATTACAGTGATAAATCAATTAAAACACAAGGCTTATATAAACACAAAGACGGTAAAATAACCCCTCAAAAAATAGATGTAGAAGTAGGGCAATTGAAATTAGCAGTTAATCCTGTGGGGAAGTTTGGTTGGCATATATTCTCCGATAAAGCAAAAATTGAAGATTATTTTGAAGTGTTACCTGATTTTATTCGTCCAAACGCTAAAAACTATTCTTCAAACACACCTTTATTTTTAGATGTGTCTATAGACAGAAAGCAAGTAAAGTTGGCAGAAATAACAGCGAATCATTTGGTGCTTAAAAATATAAAAACGTCAAAGCAAATAGATGAAATTAACTTTACTTACACAAGTAAAAAACGTGACTGTAAATTGACAGATTTGGTTTTTAGAGGATTAGAGAGTTCTGTTACAGGATCTCATTTGGTAAAAAACTTAAGAGAACACGAAATAGAAAGTTTCCTTTTTGGCGATTTGGATATAACTAATTTGGTGAAATTCTTCTACCCTGAAAGGTATTTAGGTCTTGGGAAAGTGAAATTTAATACGGCAATATCTAAGCGTTCAGAACGATTGGACGGGGCGATTGACTTTAATCAAGTCGCTATAATCAACAAGAAAGGAGAAATTGTGAGTAAAATAGACGGAGGACTTACTTTAAATGCCAAGACGATGTTATTTAATCGATTGGTGATTAACCCCGGTACCGAAAATGTGGTTTTGAATGGTTTGATTAATCAGCCGATTAATTTCTTTTTGTTGAATAAAAAACCAACAACGGGAGAATTTGCTATTACCTCTACTGCTCTTAAAATGTATGGTCAACAATGTGAAGATATTAATTTGAAATTTGATTTTGGTATTTTACCTTCTACGGAGTTTTTGTATTTGGGAGGCTTGCCTTTTAACCCTATGGTTTCGCCAACTTTTTTCAGAGTATCTGAATTTAATTTTGTAGAAACGAGTGTCAATAAGGACCCTGTGCATTTGGAATTGTTTTATGAGACAGATGAACATATGCACTTAAAAGATTTCACGTATAAGATAGGTGACACCTTATTTAAAATGGAAGTATTTTCAGAAAAGCCACATAGTTTGGCGTTGTTTGCTTTTGAAAAACAAAAATTCCATATTAAGTGTAATTACGAACATTTTAAATTGTCTGAGATGCTGAGACGTGTTGGTGTGTCATCGGACAAGCACGCATTGATAGATGGTACCTTTGAGAGCTGGGTAAGTTACCAACCCATGCAATTGGTTTCTAAAAATGGGTTAACTGATATACTATTTAACGATATAATGATGGATTTATCGATTAATGAGGAACAAATAAAAGCTTCAGGAAATGCCATTTATGAAGACAACAAAGTAGAACTCAAAAAGGTTAAAATACCTGAAGGGGATACCGATTTATTGAAAGGATTTTTGAAATCACTATTTTAACATACCTGATAAGGTTTGAACCAACTATAAATGAAACGACTTACAACACTTACGTTTTTTACGCTAACATTTTTATTATCGACCTCCTCTTTTTCGCAAACACAGCAAGAGGTAGTTAGTTATATATCAGGAATTAATGAAGTTAATAATCAATTTATTAATCAGTTAGCAGAGTTTACTTTGAATACACAAGCGGGGAATATCTCACCGAAAACGATGTTTGATTTGTACTTAAATATAGTCAAGGAATATGATGTATCGTTTGAAAGAATAAAGGAGATAAAAACAGTACAGTGGGACGAAGAGATTTTACCAATGACTCTTGATGTTTATCAAGTAATTGGTGAAAATTTAAAAAATAGTAAGGGCGAATACGAGTCAATATTAGGTACAACGCACTTGAATAATACACAGGTATTAGATATGCTTTTTGTGACTGAAAAATTAAATAAGATTATATTTAGCTTGAATTCTCGCCGTCAAATAGCGGAATTGAAACTGTTTAATAAGTACCACATAACAATGATAGAATCCGTATTTAACTTGAAAATGGATTTGATAAATCGTAGAGTGAAGTTCAGTAACGAGGTAATGAAAATCTATTTGCCACCACTCATTGATTTGGGTCATCTATTGAATGCTTACAATGAACACGATGCAACCTCTACCAAAATAGCGTTAAATAAATCATATATTTCAATTCAAAAAGCGATAAAAAAATTGGAATCGTTACCTAAGATAGAGCAGAGTGAAAACCTAACAGGGGCAACAATGGCTTATTTGATTAAAATGGATGAGTTTGTGAAAGGAAACGCTCCTTCGTGGGTTAGTTTTACTGCACAAAATCAAAATGAATTAGATAAAATGTCTAAAGAGCAAATTGAGAACTACAATAAGGCTGTAGGATTAGCAAACGAGACGACAAAAAAATACAACGGTCTTACTTTTTATTTAGACGAGGTGAACGCTTCAAAGTCTGCTTTCTTTCTGTTGAAATAGAATAGTCGTGAGCCTACTTTTCCTTAATTGAAAGGGGATTATCCAATCGTAAGAGAAAAGCTCAAATGATGAGCCGTTTTGTGTGGATATTCTTTATTATCATTATCTTTGAGTATGTTTATTCGTAATTCAAAACTTACCCCTTTGTGGTTTGCTTTAGCTTTATTCTTTTTTGGAGGAGTTGGGGGAACGTGTGGTTACCATCTTATCGAAGGCTATTCGTGGTTGGATGCGTTTTACATGACGGTAATTACGACCTCTACCGTCGGTTTTGGTGAAATAAAACAGCTGAGTGATGCAGGGAAAGTGTTTACCTCTTTGTTTATATTGTTCAATTTAGCGACGTTTACTTTTCTTATTTCGGTGTTTTCGAGGTTTGTATTTGAAGGCGAATTTAAGAAGATGTTAAGAAATCATAAAAATATGGCGAGAATGAAAAAAATGCAAAACCATGTGATCGTTTGTGGGTATGGTCGCTACGGGAAGCGTGCGGTAGAAGAGTTGAAAGAAAATGGTGAGGATTTTATCATCATCGAAAGTGACGAACATGTCTTAGAGCAGGCAGGTCTTTCGGAGGAGGAAAAGCAAAACGTTTTAGTCGGTGACGCAAGTGCTGATGAAGTCTTGAAAGAGGCGGGGATTGAAAAGGCGAAGGCACTGATTGCAGGGTTACCGCAAGATGCCTCAAATGTTTTTGTTACCTTGTCAGCGAGAGATTTGAATGCAGATTTACAAATTATTGCACGAGCGTCATTGGATAGTACAAAGAAAAAATTATTGACAGCAGGAGCTAATCATGTGATTTTACCTGATGTCATTGGTGGTCATTTTATGGCTTCTTTAGTGACAAGACCACAAGTGATGGGGTTTTTAGAACGTATTGCAGGATGGTCAGATGAAAAAATAATCTTGGAAGAAATTCGTTACGAAGATTTGTATGAGGAGTTTAAAGATAAAACTATCGGAGAAATTGGGATACATTCAAAATACGATGTAACGGTGGTAGGGTACAAAGACAAAGGCGAGCATTATAGTTTTAATCCCAAAGCAAAGTTGAAAATACAAGAAGGAGGCGTGATTATTATTTTGGGCGATCCGTCAAATATTACTGGTTTTAAAGAAAACTGTACACACGATTAGATGAAAGTTTTACAATTTTGTTTCCGTTTACCATTTCCTCTTAATGACGGAGGAGCTATTGCTATGTATAATATGGCAAAAGGTTTTGTGGAAAACGGTGTGGATTTGGAGGTTCTTTCGTACAATAC
>CBDCZI010000025.1:0-420665 GCA_965224495.1 Cytophagales bacterium
AAAGGCTAAATGAAATGGGTTCATGGCTATGCTTAATTAATTTCCAATTTAAAAATCAGGAGGACTATAAACTTATAAAGAAATGACGAGTTCCCTTTATTAGAATTTAATAAGTGTTACTGGTTACCAATTTTATTTTAAAAATGTATTTGTATTGTTTGAATGAAATTATTTAGAATTATTCTAAATAAAACATTGTTCAGTTTTAAATAATTTAATATGTTTGCATCCTTATTTAGAATTAGACTGAATAAGAATAGTTAATTTATATAAAATATAAAATGAAAAAAAGTATAGTAATTATTGGTCTTGCACTTATTGGATTAAGTGCATGTAAAAAAAAGAAAATATCTAATTTGAAAACTGAATTTCAGCAAACGTATGTTGATATTGTTTCTGCAAATTATGAAGATAGCTATAATGCTGCTATAGATTTAAAGACTAAAATCTATAGTTTTGTTGATAATCCTACTGAAGCTACTTTTACGGCTGCGAAACAATCATGGTTAACTGCAAGAATTCCTTATGGGCAAACCGAAGCCTTTAGATTTGCAAGTGGACCAATTGATGATGCAGATGGACCAGAAGGTTTATTAAATGCTTGGCCATTAGATGAAGCGTATATCGATTACGTTGATGGGAATTCTACTGCTGGAATAATTAATGATCCAACTGTAAATATTGAAAAGGCAATTCTTGAAGGATTAAATGAAAAAGGAGGAGAAGAAAACATTAGTATTGGATACCACGCAATAGAGTTTTTATTATGGGGACAAGATGATGTGAACACTGCTCTTAAAACTGCTGGAAATCGACCTTTTACTGATTTTGTAACTGGTGTTAGTGGAACCGCACTGAACCAAGACCGAAGAGGGACTTATTTAAAAATATGTGCCGACCTATTAGTTGAACATTTAAAATTAATGGTAGATGAGTGGGCGGTAAGTGGCACTTACAGAGTTACATTTTTAGCCTTAGATGAAAATGATGCTTTGAATAATATCTTAACAGGAATTGGTGTGTTAAGTAAATCTGAATTAGCAGGAGAAAGAATCTTTACGGCCTTAGATAATCAAGATCAAGAGGATGAGCATTCTTGTTTTTCTGACAATACACATCAAGACATAATCTTAAATTTTAAAGGAATTGAGAATATTTGTTTGGGATCTTATTCTAGAATAAACGGTTCTGTTGTTTCTGGAACTTCTCTGTTAGACATAATTAAAAAATCAGATAAAAAATTGAATGAAAAATTTGTTGAATTGCTTAGCAAGTGCAGCTCTAATGTTAATTCAATTTCTATTCCTTTTGATCATGCTTTAACATTAGAGCAGCCAGGATCTGGAGGGAATATTAATAGTTCAATTAATAGCCTTAGAGATTTAGGTGATGTGATTGCTGAGGCTGGAACTGAGTTAGGATTGGCTATTAACACTGACTTACCAGGATAATGAAAATTTGCTTATCACTTTTAGTTATATTTTTTGCGATTTACTCGTGTCGTAAAGATGCAATAATAGTTGATGATAGATTATTAAGTGGCGGCAAAAATGGGACTGTTTTTAACAAGTCAGAAAATGCATTTGGTCAATCAATGCCAGGGATATCAAAAGACAAAGAATTGCTTTTTTTTTGTCGGGAATAGTTTCTTTAATCAAAATTGGGTGTCGGCCCCAGCTTCCGCGAAAGCAAGAGACGGACTGGGGCCTTTATTAAATGCAAAATCATGTTCAGCATGCCATTTTAAGGATGGCAGAGGTAAACCATTTTTAACAATTAATGATAATGCAAATGGATTCTTGATTCGATTGAGTTCTGGAAATGATGTGCATGGTGCTCCTATTGGAGATCCAATTTACGGTGGACAATTTAATGATAAATCAATCAATGGTGTGAATAATGAGGGTGACATCTCAGTTGTGTTTGAATATATAAACGGTTCGTATAATGATGGTACTGCTTATACTTTAAGACGGCCAACTTATTCATTAATAAACTTAAACTATGGTGATTTATCACCAAATATTATGACCTCACCAAGAATTGGTCAGCAAATGATTGGTCTAGGTTTGTTGGATGCAATTGATCCCAAAAGTATTTTAGCACATGTAGATGAAAATGATAGTGATAATGATGGTATTTCAGGGCGAACTAATTCCGTTTTGGATGTTGAATCTCAAACTTATCAAATTGGTGTTTTTGGATGGAAAGCGAATCAACCTAATTTAAAACAACAAGTTGCTGGAGCTTTTAATGGGGATTTGGGCATCAAATCATACTTGTTTACAGAAGAAAATCATACAGCAAACCAACCTGAATGTCATGATTTGGATGACGGAGGAATCGTTGAAATTGATAAGGATGATTTAGAGAAAACAATTTTATATTCAAGTTCACTAGCTGTTCCTGCAAGAAGAGATATTAATGATAAAGAAATTTTGGAAGGTGAATTATTATTTAGTGATCTAAAATGTGTGGTATGTCATGTTAATACTTTTAAAACTGGCAATTCACATGAATTACAATTCTTAAATAACCAAATTATACACCCGTATTCTGATTTATTACTCCATGATATGGGGACCAATTTATCAGATGGAAGACCAGATTTTTTAGCCTCTGGAAATGAATGGAGAACGCAACCTTTATGGGGAATAGGATTAATAAGTACGGTGAATGGTCATACTTATTTTTTACATGATGGAAGAGCACGGAATATCGAGGAAGCTATTTTGTGGCATGGTGGCGAAGCTGAAAATTCAAAAAATAGATTTAAAGCACTTTCAAAAACGAAAAGAGAAACACTAATCAAATTTATAAACTCACTTTAATGAAAAAAATAAGTCTTATTTTTTTAGTGTTGCTAGCTGTTTTAAGCTGTAAAAAAAACAAGTTCAAAGTTAAAACATTCTTACCTAACTTATATGAATTTAAAATTGAGCCTGAAATTAAAAATGTTGTTTCTGAAACAGATAATATTGTTGAAAAATGGGGTGAAATCAATCAAAATAGTATTGAATTAGGTGATCTGAATATATATAGAATAATGTATGAAAATTACTTGAATGAAGCCTACAGTATACTTCTTTATAATTTTGGAGACATATCTAAAATATATGTCTATAATCGCTTTTATAAGGCAAGTATTGACACTATCCAAGTGATAGAAGCCTATACAAGTAATACCGTATTTTCTGCTGAAGCAGTACAATCTCAAAACAATAAAACAAAAGGTATTGCAGCGATTGAATATTTACTTTATAATGTAAATGCCAATGATTCAATATTAACGTCTCAAAATTATCGAAATTATATTCAATATCAGCTAAAGGCCTTGAGTCTAGAAGTTTCAAATATTCAAGTGTCTTGGTCAGTATATCAAGGTAATTTTGAATCCATGGTAGATGAGGGAGTGGAGGGGTCCTACAATGTACTCGTGAATCGAATCATCCATGTTTTGGAAGATTTGGTCATTAAAAAAATCGGTACACCACTAGTCCAAGTAGGGTACTATAACCACTCACAGCTTACTTTTATTAAAAGTAGTATACAAAGTGCATACACTATATTTAAGGGAGAGGGAACAGAGCAGTTTAATTCAATTTATAACCATATAAGAAAGAAGAATAAGAAAATTGCCAATCAACTTAATGCAGATTGGGAAATACTCATTGAATATGGCACCAATCTCGAAGCGGATTATAATTATTATTTCAATTCGGATCAAGAAAAATTAAGAACCTATTTGGATAAAATTAAAGGCCTTATCATAAAGCTAAAGGTTGATGTGCCACCACTTATTGGGATCTCCTTAACATTTGGAGAATTAGATGGAGATTAATTTATTATTGACTTTGCAATCCTTGAAATCAAAATAATGTCAATTGAAATCAGTTTTATCAAAATCATCTCGCTTAGTATTTAGTTAAAGTCATCAAGTCTGTTAAACAAAATAGGAGTAATAGGACAAATTATAGATGAGTTAGAAAAAGGAAATCAAAAAGACTTCATAATTTTTTACAATTCATCTATTAAATACTACAGTTCGGTTATCCTTTTTTTTAAAGTCGTTTTAATTGTTGGAGATTCGTCTCAGTTAATCACTAAAACAATTAATATGAAAACGATAATAATAACGCTAGCAATTACAATTAGTTTAACTGGATGGTCTCAAAATACAGATCTTGCAACTGGAACAGAAAGTTTTGAGGCATGGTCAAACAACCTAGGCGGTGAATTGCCGACCCATTGGGATGGATTTAATAGAATAGTTGAATTTATGGGGCAACCAATAGGTAATATTACCTGTGTGACTAAAGATAGTGTTGACCCTTTTGATGGTGATTATTCATTAAAATTGACGAATGAATCCGTTTTGGGAGGTCCTGCTGTAACTGGTTTAATTACCAATGGTGATTTTGATGTTGACCTCATTAATCAAACGGGTGAAATTTTAGGCGGAGATTCAATTACTGAAGCGCCTTTGCAATTAACAGGATGGTTTAAATACACACCACAGGAAAACGATACTGCGTTTATAGCAGTTACATTTTCTAAAAATGGTAATGAAATAGGATCTGGACGTTTAGAGATTATGCAAACGGTAATAGATTGGACAGCCTTTACAGTTGAAATTGATTTTCCAAATGGGGATATACCAGATAGCGTAAATGTGGTAATGGCATCTTCCAATACTACAGGGGAAGCACCAGTAGGATCCGTTTTAGAGATTGATGCTATCAAATTTGTTTATGGACATTTAGCCATTACTAAATCAAAAACATCAACTACAGTAGTATATCCAAACCCTTCTAAAGGAAATATCTACCTTAAAGAATTGAATGAAGGAAGTAAAAGAGTTAATGTTTTAAATAGTTTAGGGCAAATCGTAGCTTCACAAATGATTCTAGATTTGGAAATGGGGATGGATTTAAGTCAACTCCAATCAGGTTATTATTTTCTTCAAATTATTGGAGAAGGCCAACCTGAAATGCACCAAATTCAAATTAACTAAGAGGCCATTACTAAGTGTAAAATATATGGATATAAAAAGCAGCTATTTGGCTGCTTTTTTGCTGACATAATTAATTTGAGGAATAAAAAGAGGGAATAAGATGTTATACAGTTGCAATACAGTATTTTAATTGATTAATCATCCGTTTGGGTGAGGTGAAATCATCCATTTGGGTGAAGTCTAACTGGTTGAATTTGAAGAGTTTTGTGTATGCGGAAGCCGAAAAGCTTTAAGAGAGTAGGCACTTTAAAATTAATTCATTTACTATGAAAACACAAATTTTACTTTTAATCTCAGTTTTATTTACTGGAAACATTTTTGGACAAGGGTTCCAACGGACAATTTATAATCCCGAAAAAGACTTTAATCATTATTCTATTGAAAACACTAAAGCAGGGTATGTATGTGTAGGGACACTATTTGGCGAAGAAAACAATGATATTCACATTGTTAATTTAAGGCATGACGGGCAAATTTTATGGGAGCGAATAATTGATGAAACAAAAGATGACCGTGGGTTAGATGTAGCCGTTGATGTTAAAAACAATATTGTTTTAACAGGATATATTTCACCTGGGGGACCAGGATTTCCAAATTTATATATCGCCAAGATGGATCTAAGTGGTAATTATATTGGAGACCGATCAATTGTAAACGTACCACCAAGTTGGGGACATGAGAGCATGACTGCAGGGACCAATATTATCTACTCAAAAAAAACGGAGACATACATTGTTGGAGGAATTATAGCATCAAAATTTGAAAGACCACTTCAGTATAACCGAGCCTTAATTACGGAATTTGATCTGAATTTAAATTTATTGAATCAAAAGAGAATTTTTACTGGATCTAAATTCCAGTCGATTAATGACATCCAAGCCGTTCCTGAAGGGTATTTTATTACTGGAGGTATTGCTAGGTTAGGAAATAGACAAGGGGTTTTAGCTGCTATTGTTGATTTTGACTTAGATTTAGTGAAAAATTTTTCTTTTGATGATTTTACTGAAGGGAAACATCTAGGTGCATCTATTGTGTATGATGGTAAAAAAGATGATATCTATGTTTTATCGAATAACGAGACATATAGTAACCCTCAAGTGACTAGATTAAAGGAAGTTTCTAATGAAATGACTTGGTGTGATGATAATGATATTCGGGGTAATAGTTATTTGCTTGAAATAGATGATAATGGAGATTATAAGGCTGCTGGATTTAAATTGGAAAAATGCGTTTGGAATGATAAGCATTTAATCGCTTCAGGTTATTTTCAAAAACGATCAAGCGATTATGGCAAATCAGGAACGATTGCGTGGATTATTGAATTTGATAAAATAACTGGAGCAAGAGTATCTGGAATGGAATGGACCATTTCACCAGCAAACGGATTTACTGATCAAGGTGGGGTATTATCTGAATATAGATTCAGTTCGCCATTATATTATACACAAGAAATGTTTGTGCCTAGAAATGATAGAAAAGGGTATGTTATTATAGCGCCGAGATTAATTGATAATAAGTATAGTCTGGAATTACTAACGACATCTTTTATGAATGTGACTGATTGTTTTAAAGAACTTAGATTTAGACCAATTGATCTCGATTTGAGATATGAATGTATTGATCAGGCTGATATTGATTTTAATCAAAATACACCCAAAAGTTATTTAAAAAAGATAGAAAATAAAGAAGAAATTTTTTGCAATGCTAATTATACTTCAAAAAGTAAAGCTGAACCTATTGTTTCGGAAAGTTTAAATTCTAATCAAAGCATAACGGTTTACCCAAACCCAGCCAATGATAATATAAGTATTCAATTACCTAATGGCACTGAAAAAGGCAAAATAGAAGTTATTAATCTTACAGGTAAAATAATTTTACAGAAAGATGTTAATACAAGTAATTTTGAACTTAAAATCGAAAATCTTGAAAATGGACTTTATTTCATTCGTTTTAATACCACGAATGGAGAAGTACATGAAGGTAAGTTTATAAAAGCCAATTAAGGTAATAGTTAAGCAACTTAAAAGCGGCTGTCTGAAAAGACGGTCTCTTTTTTGTTAATATCTGTTTTGACCGATATTTTGACTGAATTTTTATTTTTTGTATCTTGAAATATGAATCTAAAAGTAATTTACAAGCTTTATGATCAGGATCAATTAAGCTTACTTCCGCCAAGTTATGATGATTTAGTTCCCAGTAATCATCCAATTCTTGTTGTTAACACGATCTTGACCACATAGATATTGGATCTTTAGAAAAGACCTACAAAGGAGGAGGAACTTGTTATACTACTTGAAAAACTATAAGATAACTGACACAGTAAGTTATATACTATAAAAAGTTGTTGGACACAAAGGTTGATGACTAGATTATTAAACTTTACTGTCGAAATCAAAAAAGACTACCCAAAATTACTTTCTAGACAGCCTCCTTTTTTATATTAAAATAATTACTAGAAAGTAAATCTCTATAATTAGCAAAAGCCGTCTAAAAATAAACTTTAGACGGCTTTATTATTGAGTTTAGTTATATAAACAATAACTACATTAATTAATTACAATTTTTGCCGTTAAGACTTCTTCTCCACTCTTATATTTAACTATATAGTTTCCTGATTCTAGTTTTCGGGTATTTATTGTCATACTTTTTTCAGTCACAGTTCCTTCATGAACTAAATGGCCATTTGCTGAATATATAAAGATGGTTCCTTCTGCTTGAGGTAATTTAAGATTAATAAAATCTGAAGCAGGATTAGGACTAATTATGATAGATTTCTTACCTCCACTTCCATCAATATTCTTTGATACTTTTGCTTTACCATTTTTTGTCTTTGGATTAGTTGTAGCTGGCCTATCTGACAAACATAAGGTTGTTTCGCAAATTTCACAATCTTTTGTAATCATTTGAATTTTCACACAGTAATCTACTCTGTTTTTACAACAAGACAATGGTAATGTAGGAGGAAATTGCATTTTTAACACAATTGCCTCGTTAATTACTGTTGGAGTTGGGAAGTGATAAACAATTTCTGAAGAAACGCCACCAGATCCAGCAAAGGTTGGTGTTACTCCTGCAATAGTTGGTAGCACATTAATAATATTTCCAGAATTCAACAATGCTTTTTTATTGCAGCCATCAATACAATTAGTATTAACTAAAGATTTCCAAAAAGGGACAGAAATGTTTAAAGTGGAAATGGCTTTACCGTTTGAATTAATTTGTAGTTCAGTTGACGTTTGGCCATTACTCAAAACCGGTCCGATTCTATTGAATTTATTTTTTGGAGAGCAAACACAAGTTAAAGTAGGTGTACAATTAAAAGTCATTTCCTCAAGGTACAAAACCCAAAGCGCATCTCGATTATAAGTGAATGATACTGATGATACTGATCCAGTCCAATTAATCCAACCGCCAGTATCCATCAAACCGTTCGGACTCACCGCAGTATTAGCTGAATTAGCCACAAATAAAGGGGTAGTACCAAAAGGCGATACTGACGAAAATGCCGGCGTAAACCCTGTTCCAGACTCATTACCATTATGATCAAAATCTGCAACTAATAGAGACAAATCATATACTGCTGGTGAAAAATTTAAAGTGACTAAAGTACTACTCGCATTTGAATTGGCTGCAGGAATTTGTACTCCTTGATTAACATTTGACTGGTGAGTCATTGATGGGGTTATTAATTCTACATCAATTTTGCCTCCATTACAACCTGTAATCTTACCTGTACTTGTAGTACTTCCTGTTGCACTAGCCCAACTAAAATCGGCTATTACATCTTGTGCACTTAACATACCTGTGCTTGCCAATAATACAGCTAATAAACTGCGTTTAAAAAAATTTGCTTGTTTCATATTAAAAAATATTTAATTACTTATTTTGTCTACTCTTTATTCATAGGTTTTCGACATCCCCTCTTCATTTATATCACTCAAAATTAAAGTTATACAATTCAAAAACAGAATACACCACCCCTAAAAATGTTTCATTTTTAGGGGTGGTACTATATATTTTATAAGTGGTACTTTACATTTTATAGTTGGTCAATTGAGAAATTCAACATCAAAAAAAAGGAGTTCGTGTTTTTAGTGCAAATAGAAACTACTTGTGCTCTTAAACAAAGGGTTAACTCAATAAAATAGTAAGGAAGGAGTATTTTAATTCCATATAAATAATAAAATACGGTTTGTATTATTCGTTTAAGTATGGTAGAAAAAACATTAGGGCTGCATTTATTAGGCTGCTCAAAGATTAAATGCTCAAGTAGGCTATTTTTAAAATAGTCTAAATCAATTTTTTTCCGCAATTGAAGAAATAATAATTTCCTATAGTAACGCTGCGAATCTCAACCAATATACTCATTGACCTCATATTTTCACATCTTCAAAGAACTGTTACAGTCTCAATAATTTCTTAATGTTAATACAGATAGCAATGTTGGTGTTGGGATAAAGCAATGTAGAATCATCTTAATTTTAAATTATCCGTTAATGGTTATGTTAAAGAAACAGAAATTACTATGAAACTGGTTGGGCTGATTTCATATTTGAAACGGAGTACATATTACAATCACTAAATGTATATTAAAGATTTTATCAATAAAAATGTCCATCTCAATAAAATCAATTCAGTCGAAAAGATTCAAAAAAATGTGCTCCAATCAGTAACGTAAATATATGGATACTCAGCGTAAATAAAATAGATCCTTACGAGAATGTAAACGCATGAAAAAGAACAAATTAATATCGTACATTTTAGAAATTATAAATGATTTATTATCACAACTGCCTTAATAATAGATTCTCTTAAATGAACAGATAAAAATAATCGATTTATAGCAAAATAGAAAACCAACCAACACCGAATGACTTATTTCAATTCCTTATAATAATAATTTATGAAAGCTTTAATAATTGATAGTGAAAAGCATTGCAGAGAGGTAATAATTGAATTAATATCAGAATATTGCCCAATTATTGATAAAATCACTGAAGCGAAATCAGTAGTAACTGCCATTCAAAAAATAAAATCTTTTCTACCAAATGTCATCTTTTTAGACATCCAATTAGGTAAACAAACCTGTTTTGATATTCTAAATGAATTTGATGAAATTAATGCCCATATCATTTTTGTAACAGCCTATCATGAATATGCAATTAAAGCATTTGATTATGCCGCGGTACATTACATCCTTAAACCAATAGAGCCAAAACAATTAGTAAAAGCAATTGAACGTTGTTCTGAGTTGAATTTTAAAAATAAATTCAACGAAGCTAAATGCTTCTACCTAAAAACAATCCAACAAGATTATGTCATTGCTTATAAAGACATATCTTATATTAAAGCAGATGGCAGTTATTCAACCATTTATTATCACAATGGAAAAGAAATATACACTTCGAAAAAGCTTGGTCATTATGCAGCTGTCCTCCCAGATAATTTTCTAAGAATTCATAATTCTATTATCGTTAATTTAAATAGTATTAAAGAATTAAATACCCAGCAAAACACTGCTATTTTAAATACTGGAGAATCTTTGCCTATTTCTAGAAGACGGAAAACTGAGCTTAAAGCAAGACTATAGTTTTATCAATCAACCATTTATGAAATAAAATGATCCATCTATGGAATAGAAAATTTTCATAACGTATCTTTTTTTAAAATTAGGTTTTAAAATTGAAAAAAATATACGTTATGAAAAAATTAAAATTAACTCTAATTTTAGGCTGCTTGAGTTTTAGTACGATTCTATCTGCACAATATAACTGGGGAACTTCAACAATACCTACAACTACAAATGGAAATGTGGGAATAGGTACAGCTGCAAATAATACTTACAAATTAAGTATTACTACCGGTAATAGTACGTCATTTGCTCAAGGGATTTATGTTAACAATAATTATTCCGGCACTTCTACTAAATATGGCATGAGATCAAATCTAACGGGAGGAACAGGAACAAAATACGGGGTATACTCATATATAAGTAACGCTGGAAAAAATGCTAGATATGGCGTATACTCTAATGCGTTAGGATCAAATGCGTGGGCGGGCTATTTTAAGGGTAGAGGCTATTTTTCTGACAAAGTTGGTATTGGCACCAATAGCCCAAATGAATCGTTACATGTAAAAGGCAAAGTGCTCATTGATGGTGCAGGTGCTCAACTATTATTTGGTAAACAAACAACTTCAGCAATAGGTGAAATTGGATTATCATTTAGCAAGTCATCAGACCCTGATCCACATGTTCCTGGATTACATATTTCTACACCATGGGGAAGTGCTGCGGGGCATAATAATTTTTTAATGTTTATCAATACTGACGGTAATGTTGGAATTGATGTTAAGCCTAGTAAAATTGACCCTAATTTCAGATTATCTGTAAATGGTAATATCCGTGCAACAGAAATCACAGTAGAAACAGGCTGGGCTGATTTTGTATTTGAAGATAATTATACATTAAGGTCTTTAAATGAAGTAGAAACATTCATTGATGAAAATGGACACCTTCCAGAAGTACCTTCAGCTGAAGAGATTCAAAAAAATGGTGCACCAGTTGGCGAAATTCAAACCA
This sequence comes from Cytophagales bacterium, assembly GCA_965224495.1. GTDB lineage: Bacteria > Bacteroidota > Bacteroidia > Cytophagales > JAAEPT01 > CBDCZI01. Next base: position 11,595 of record CBDCZI010000025.1, read on the forward strand.
TCCTTCTTCAAAAAATTGAAGAATTGACGCTATATGCTATTGCACAACAAAAATTGATTGATGAACTGACAAAGAAAATGGCAAATTTAGAATCTAATCATTAATAAGATGAAAAAGAATCTGCTTTTAATAATTACCCTCTTACTATTTTTACCTATTGGCCTTTATGCTCAGGTAGATAATAGCCTTTGGTCTCATGTAGGGCCCATTTCTGAAAACCTTCAAAATGACAACGAGTTTGAAACTGGTCGGCTAGAAATGATTGCCGTTAACCCAAATAATGAACAAGAAATTTTTGCTGGTGGCCACAAAACAGGACTTTGGTATACTACAGATGGTGCGGAAAATTGGACTAATGTTTCCACTCTTCCTATTGGCACTAATGGTGTTTCGGCCATAGCATTTAATACTAATAATGAACTCATCATAGCCAATAGGGTTGATTATCAATATGACGTTCTCGACAGAACCACTGCCCTGTTCAAGTATATTCCAGCATCTAACCAATGGGTATCATTAGGAAATATTCCAATTATTGGAAGAGCCTATACGGTTAACACCATTGCGATTCACCCAACTAATAATAATTTAATATTGCTAGGTACTTCTCATGGCATATATCGCTCAAACAATGCTGGTCAAAATTGGTCGGCAATAAACACCGCGAATGAATATATTCAGCTAATTGAATTTGTTTATAATAATTTTAGTACCCAATATGACATTTATTATACTGGTACTAATATTAGTTTATCCGATTCAGATAAAAGTATCCATCAATTAATTGGAGAACCAATTTTTGCTAGGTCCACTAATTTAGGATTAGGTTTTGCAGAAATCACTGTCTTTGCCAACCAATTATTAAGTAGCTATCCTATCACAAATATTTATGGTACTACATTTTGCATAGGGGCGTCTAATAATTTAAATGAGCTCAATTTTTATATGTATACCGCTAAAGATATAACTGATCCTGCTATTCCTGCTTTAAACATTATAAGCAAAGTAACAGTTAATCCGCAAACCGGTACATCTTCTTGCTCAATACTAAAGTCTTATAATGAGAACAATTGGAATGAGGTAACTACAACCAGAATGGCCATAGCCTTTGACCAATTGAATGATTTTCTGTGGATTGGTGCAACACAAATTCGCTATTTTAATTTAACCACATCAATTTTAGGTCCTTTGCACTATGGTTTTACAAATATTACTGAGCCAAATATGGTACATGCAGATTTACATGATGTATTTATCTCGCCAAATAACCCAGATATGCTTTATGTAGTTTCGGATGGTGGCTTCTATACGGGCGATCTTAATACGCCAAATGTATTTGAACATAAAAATAATGGTCTGCATATTGCCATGATTAATGGCTTTTCGGGGGCTTCAAAGGATCCTAATTACTATGTTATTGGCTTGCATGATATTATTTATACCAGTTTTTATGATCAGGCCGAATTATCGAATAGACATACTCGTAAAACTCATGAAAATGATGGTGGGGTGATTGATAACCAGAATAATGATCTTATCATATTTGATCATAGTAGCAAAACTGAATACTATCATGTGAGTACTGATGGTGGTGCAACCACTACAATTTCTGCTAATCTTTCTAGAACTACCCTGTTTGGCGTGAACCCCTTCTTTCAAGACCCCTATAGAGGCAGAATTTATGCTGGCATGAAAAGCATGAGTTTGGCTCAATTCAATTATGATTCAAATAAATTTGACATTAAAAAGTCTTTAATCTGCATGGCTGATTACTTACCATTTAATCCTGATTTATCATTTCAAATGATGATCATTCGAATGGCTTTTTCAAGATCAAATGAAAACAGCATTCATTTGATCACTTCTACATCAACAGCAGCATCAGGGCCAACATTTCGATCATGTGGGGAAGTATTTCAATATATAGGCAATAATTTTGATGATATGCTTCAAGATAATAACCCTTCTACGGAACATTATGATAGTAATGGAGATCACCAATGGCGAAGAGTAAGCCCTGAATGGACAAGCCTTTCAAATATGGGCTCTGGATTTACAAGTGTTCCTGATGATGAATTAATAAATTTTAATTATAGCGGCGTAGTTAAAAGTCATTTTGATGACAATGTTGTATATATTTCAATGGATATGGTTCCTAATAATAATGGTGTAAAAGTATTGAAATTTAACAATACAACTTGGGAAGATTATAGTACTGGCATTCCATCCACTGAAGTAACCACTGCCATGATTAACGACCCTATGAGTAATGACGGTTTTTACCTTATAACAGAAAGTAATATTTACTATAGAGATGCTTCCATGTCGTCATGGATGCATTTTAGTAATAATATGCCAAAGATTTTTGCTACCCAAATGGAGATTAATAATTTAGAAAGAACCATTAGAGCAGGAACCTATGGTAGAGGAATATGGAAATCCTGTTTAAAATGCCCTGAAAGTATTATTCACAATGAAACAGCAACCTATACTGATCCTTACACTTTAATTGAAGGTAGTGAAATCACATCTATTTCAACAATTAATCCAGCTAAGGAAGTTAATTACAAAGCTAATAAAATTATCAGGCTTAAACCTGGATTTAAAGCCAAAGCCAATTCCAAATTTAGGGCAGTGATTCAAAGTTGTACGCCTCAAATTAAATCAAGTCAGGTGGTTATTAAACCGCTTGAAAATTCAATCGACCTTGAAGAGTTTATTATTGAGCAATCAAATATTGACCGTTTGGAGGTGTATCCAAATCCTTCCTCGGAGCAATTCACGGTCAAATTTAATGGGCTCACCCTTGATAGCCAATTGAAATTAGTTAATATTCAGGGACAGGTTATTCCTATAAAACTGGAATCAGTTAGTGATGGTACAGTATCTTTTAAACTAACTGGATATCCTCCTGGAATTTATATTTTAACCTTACAACACATTGATAAAACCTATCAAAGTAAAATTGTACTTGAATAAGTTTAGACATATTTAAAAAACAAAATTGGTAGTCTATTTTTTTAAGATTGCGGCTAGTCCTAATCTAAATAATTAACACCAGTAGTCTCGTGATTACTGGTGTTCTGTTTTTTTATAAATGTTTATTTTACTTTTTTAGAGTATTTTAATGTTTAACTAGTATAATAGCCATTAATACAAGAGAAGAGTGCTTACCTTGATGATAAACCCTCTTTTAACTTGAACTTAATAGGTGTTAATTTTTATTATATCTGAAACAGATGCTAAATAATTAAATCTTTATTTCGTGCCCAATTTTGAAGTTGGGTAGCATTTTTACAACCTGTTTTACTCAAAATGTTTTTACGGTGAGAATCTATTGTAAATTTACTTAAGAATAATTTTTCCGCGATTTCAAGGGTCTTTAATCCTTCGCAAATTAGCTCTAGAATTTCCTTTTCCCGTTTTGTTAAATGAATGGTTTCGGCTTTCATTTGTTTTTGTTGGGCCAAAATTTTAAGCGTGACTTCTGGTGCAAAATACATTTGATCAATTGATACGGCTTGAATAGATCTCACCAATTCTGCTTTTGAGGTATTTTTTAAAAGATAGCCATGCACACCTATTTCAATGAGTTTTTCAATTATCACAGGTTTGTCGAACATGGTTAACATGATGATTTTAATCTTAGGATAGTGTTCTACAATGTACTGAGCGGCTTCAATACCATCAATAATTGGCATGTTAATGTCTAATAATATAACGTCCGCAGTATGATGTTCTAAATAGTTCAATAAAGCTTTACCATCACTCGCGATAAAACTTAATTGTAAGTCAGATTCAGATTCTAACAATAAAGTTAGGCCTTCAATAAATAAGTCATGGTCATCTGCAAGTACTATATTAGTCATGAGGATAAAGGAATTTGAATTGAAATTGTTGTGCCGGAGGAAGGATGTGAGTCAATACTTAATTGCCCGTTTATACGAGAGACTCGGCTTTTAATATTGTCTAATCCAATCCCTTCTTTTACGGTATTAACGTCAAAACCTTTACCATCATCTTCAATAATAACGCTTAATTCATCTTGATGGTCGGTGATTTGAATGGTTAACTCATTGGCATTTGCGTGCTTCAATATATTACTGATCCCTTCCTGTATAATTCGATAAATATTAATTTCAATGTCACTTTCAAATCGCCGATTGATTTGATCAACATGCCAATTGAAAATAGGTGTTTTTACTGAGGTAAAGGCATCTTGGAGTTGTGTTAAAGCAGCTTTTAATCCAAATTTCACCAATACACCAGAATATAAATCATGAGAAATCCGGCGTACTTCTTCAGCAGTTTCATCAATTAAACTACCGGTTCGTTTATATTCAGACTTAACTTTAATTTGTAGGTCGCTAATTTGATCTTCAACTGTATTGTAGTGCATTTTAATTGCGCCTAACATACCACCTAAACGATCATGTAATTCTTCAGCAATTCTTTTACGTTCTCTATCTTGTCCTGAGAGCATGGCATCCATTGCCTGAATTTCTTGTGTTTGCATTAACCGATCTATTTTTTGTTTTTGAATCACCATTTTTTGCCACCTCAGTCTGAGCAAAATAAATGTGATAACAATTAGGGTAAGGATTAATATAATTAGTGTGTAAATCCAATTCTGTTGCCAACGGTTTTTAGTCTGAATAATTTTGGATAAATTGGAGGTCGATTTATTCAAATAAGATAAGTCGTAAATTGAATTTAAAGAATCTGCATAGTTGGTAGCCAATTCATAGTATAATGCAGCACTATCGAATTGCATATTTTTTTCATGAGCTAAGCCAATGTTCTCATAAATATTAAGTATTGAAGCTTGATCATCTAAGGCGTTAAAACAAGCCAAACATTGAAATAGTTTGCTAAAGGTTTTTGATGAAACACCTTGTTCATCCATATCAATTAAAATACTTAATTGTTGGGCATTACAAAGGGCATAATCGTCCCCGTTTATTGCGCCATATTCTGATAATAATTTGGCGTATTGATCCGCTTTTTTTAGTTGGTGTTGAGCGAGATATACATGGGATAAATTCTGAAATAGCTGGGCATCTAAATAATAGGCGCTATCATGATGCATTTCAACCAAAGCCAATTCATAATATTGGGTAGCTGAATCTAATTGGTCTAACGTATGAAATAAAGCGCCCAACATGTTGTAGCTAGAACCTAAATAATCTCTTCTAGTAAGTGATTGTGCCAGTTTAATACTTTTACGAAATGAAATCTCAGCTGAATTTAGCTGGTTTAAATTCATTTCTTCAATGCCTAAATTTCGATATAATGAGGATTGTATTTTAGGACAATATACTTGTTTGGTTTGGTTGATTAGATTTTGAAAATCTTGATAATTATTGAGGGTGGCTTTTCCGTCAGCCTCATCTTGTAAATGATGTAATTCTTTTTCAAGTGAATCACATTCAGATACATCAAAAGTTTGAGCAGTACTAAAACAACTCAAACTCATGATATAATATATTAATAGCTGGCTTATCTTCATTCAGTAATGGAAAGGATCACTTCAGAATCAAATTTTTTAAGTTTTGGATCATATTCTATAGAAACTAAATCGATTAAATTATTATTCAATTTTAAAAAATCTAATTCTTTTTTAAAAATGGCTTCCCGCTGAGTAGATCCTATTTGAGTATTGACAATAATAAGATCTTCACCTGAACTATGCTGGGTTGAAATAAACGGGTTACTAGAAAAACCAGGAACTGCTTTACCAGCATCATCAACATCCCGTAAAACTATTTTAAGAGAATATTTTAATGATGTGATATCATCACTTTTTAATGTTAAAGTTTTTATATGATAACCTTCAAACATATGGTTAATCAAAGGTCTTCTTGTATGGGCAATTTTAACTTTTCCTGTGGCATCTTTTTTGCCAGTCCCTGAGCCAGTAATTTTGGTCGTTAAGTCTACTTCAAATTGAATAGGGTTTGTACTACTGAAATTTGCGCGTTGTGAGTTTATATTTACCGTTTTTTTTCCATTTTGGCCAATTGGAACATCTATGTTTATTCCATTTCTAGGTCTATTTAAGGAGTTATAAGTAATTTGAGTAGGATCAGTAATAAATTGATTTGTGGCTTCAATTTCACCTGTTAAGTCAAATGTAGTGTCATTTTTAGCCTTGATACAAAGTGTTTTAAAATTAATTTCTTTTGCCATGATGTCTAAATTTAAGATGTTTTTTGATTTTCTGGGATGACTTTTTAAATTTTTTTATAGTTCAAAGGGCCTCAATTATAATGATTTAGCTTGAAGTGTTATGTCCAATCAGTCCTGCTAATGCTCCGGTTGCACCTGAAGCAATCATAATAAAGAAATTATCTACAGTTTCGTCTGCTGATTTAATGCCCCAAATCACGCCGCTAATAGACATTAAAAGGGCAGCACCAAGTATAATCACAACTGTGATAAAAATAGTTTTATTTTTAGTTGGATCAACTTGCGCATATTTGGTGATAAACTGTTGTGGGTTTTCTTCAAATTCAGTTTTCTTTTGCGGATCTTTTTGAATGTCCTTTAAAATGTATTTCGCGTCCATATCGATTAATTATTAAATTATGATACCACAAAACTAGGATGGAATAAACTATGAAATAAGCCAGAAAATGGTGATTTTATCTCACTATATATAGTGAGTTTTAAATTCTGTTATGGCTCGATAGGTATAAAATGGAATATGGTTAGGGGGTTACAAACTCCCGCCAACTGCTACAAAATACTTATACTGTGCAGTATTACACTTCGCAATAGAAGTGAGGAAGTCTAATTCCGCATTCATGTATAGTTCTTGTGATTCTAACACTTCTAGTGGGCGGGCGGTACCTAGTTTTTGTCTTGCTATTGCTTGTGACAATGCTTTTTTAGCCAATTTACTGCCTTCTTTAGCCAATTTGTACTGCCGTTTGTAAAGAGATATCTCGCTTCTTAATAATTTGATTTGTTGAGAAATATCTACTTTTCGTTGCATGGCCTCATTATTCTGAATGGCTATTTTAGCATTGTACTGATTTTCTGATCCATGGTATATCAATTGGCCTAAAGGGATTTTCCATAGAACGGCAGCATTTATTTCGTAAGTAGGATCAATAGGGGAGAAGACATCACCAAAATACGCTCCGTTGGCGCCTAAGCGTAGTTCAGGAATTAATAAGCCCTTTGTTACCATCTTCTTTTCTTCTTCTATTACATCTACTAGTAACTCGGCATGTTTTACTTCGGGGTGATGTGAAGACAAAGAATCAACTAATACAGGGTATGGTGTTAATACAATAAATTCTAATGGCGCCAATAGCTTTTCAGTACAGACCAAATCTCTCCACTGACCTTGGCCCAATAAGGTTAGTAATTCACTTGATTTTTGATGGTAAGCTGTCCTTGCCTTTAGTTCGTCAGATTGAATTTTATATGTTTTGGATTGGGCTAGTAACCAATCTGATTCTAATGCCAAACCAGCTTCAACTTGAATTTTAAGTTGTTTTGAAATGTTATATGATTGGTCTAGCAATTGATCATAAACAGAGTAGGAGAGTTGAATGGCTAGAAAATCATAATAAGTTTCAATAATTTCTAATAGTTTTTGATTCTTTTTGATGGCAGATTCATATACAATAGCTTGCGATTTTAAGGCCATTGCATTTTTAGTAAAAATGCCTTCTGCAAAATTCCAAGTTGCATTAAATCCCAGTCCCGCCCAAAAATTCTGACGGTTGACGTCTGTAAAAAATGTCCCGTTTCCATTCATGGCATTTCCCCATAATTGATGAATAGTAGTGCCTGCATAAAAATCGGGTAACCACCATTCTTTGGCTTTGGAAAGATCAGCCATTACCAAGTCTTGTTGCAGTTGGTATGATTGAATGGTTAAGTTATTTGCACCGCCAAGTTTTAAACACAGTAGTCAAATCAATTGGCAGGTTATTGTTTTGTGTCATTGCAGTGAGAGGCATCATCATTAGTAATAGGCCCAAACAGATATTTGAATAAGTTCTATTGTTCATTTGCTGTCTCTTTAAGAATCGGTTCAACAATTTGGCCAATGTTTACTAAGCCTTTCCCTTGAATGATGACTTGTGTTTTAGCAGTGATTTCAGGGTTTAATACTTCAAAATAATCTTTATTTGTTAGGCCTTTTCTCAAGGTAATACGTTCCACTTTTTTGTCTTTTACAATTAAGATAAAGAATTCATTTTGATGAATGACCTGCGCTGTTAAAGGCAATGATAACACATCTGCCCTACTTTTTAAATCAAGAGATACTTTGGCATACATACCAGGTTTAATAACTCCTTTTGAATTGTCAATATCAATCTCAGCCATCATGGTTTTGGAAGCTAAATCTAAAGCACCAGCAATTCGGCTAATGTTAGCAGAAAAATGGGCGCCTGTTAATTCAGGGAAAGTAACAGTCACTGGCATACCTTTAGTTACACCGGCAATGTCTGCTTCAGGAAAAGGAACGCTTAAACGGATGATATTAGTTTCCTGTATTTCTACAATACCTTGTGGATTAGATTCTGATAATCCTTCTTGTACTAATGCACCATGGTCAACTAATCGTTTGGTAATTTGACCTGAAAAAGGGGCTTTGATGTTTAAAAAGCCTAAACGCTGATTCAAAGCATTTACTTCTGCTTCTAGCATTTGATAATCTGCTTGTGCATTGTCTACCGTTTCTAAAGTAGTTAAGGAAGGGGTGTTAGCCTGAACAGAAGCTAAACGCTCGTATATGGTCTTTTTAGATGCTAATTGAATCTTTTTTTGAATCAATAGTTGTCCGATTTGAGGATTCCGCAGCGTAGCAATGGTTTCTCCTTTTTTTACCCGGTCACCAATGTTTTTGGTAATCCTTGACACATAGCCACTTTCCATGGCATATAAAGTTACATTTTGATTTGCCTCTGCTGTACCTGTAATTAAAATATTTGCTTCAAAAGTCCTAGCTTGTGGATTGACTACCTCTACTGATTGGATATGTTGAGTCTGCTCATTATGAGTTGATTCTTCAGTAGTATTGGCCGATACATTATTTTCGTTATTGCAAGAGAACAAAGCAAATGCCATCAAAATGCTTAAGAGGTTTATGGGTTGAATGAGTGCTTTCATAAATTAAGCTTTTGATATGTTTTTGGCAGGACCAAATGAATAAAGTATTGGAATGATGTATAATGTTAAAATAGTTGCCATGAATGTACCGCCAATCACAGCAATGGCCAATGGTACATTAGACTCAGTACCAGCACTGGTGGCCAAAGCAGTCGGTAATAAACCAAAAACAGTGGTGCTAGCGGTCATTAAAACTGGTCGAAATCGGTCGCCAGCGCCTTTAACAACAGCTTCTCGTTTTTCAATGCCCTCGCTAATTAACCCATTAATTCGATCGACAAGAATATTACCATAAGATACTGCAATGCCTACCATCATAATCATGCCCATTAAGGACTGAATATTCAAATTGGTATTGGTGAGCCACATTAATAGTACAACTCCAATAATCCCTAAAGGAAAGGTAACTATAATAATTAAGGGTTGTTTAAATGAACGAAAAAGAGGGGTGATGATTAAAAAAGCCAAGACAACAGCTAAGCCTAAACCAAAACCTAAATCTTTAAACGAACTTTTCATCATGGCTATTTCACCTTGGAGCTGAACTTTATAACCAGTTGGGAAAATCATGGCTTTAATGCGTTTTTCAATTTCATCAGATACTGCACCAATATCAGCGCCATCTACATTAGCATAAACATTAAATTCTCGCCCTAAATTATGGTGATTCACCTCTACAGGATTGGTAGATTCTGTAATTTTAGAGAAATTTCTAAAGGGTACGGGCTTGTCATGTGTTTTACTGGTGACCGTCACATTATCCAAAATATGTTTGTTATTGATGAGGTTTTCAGGATAGGTGACACCCACAAAATAATGGTTTCCGTTTTTCTCATCAATCCAAAATGATTTATCGAATGTGGCAGAAGAATTTAAAGCCGATACCATGTTTTTAATGGCATCTACAGGTTCAACGCCTAATTCTGCGGCTTTGATTCTATCAATGTCAATGTCTTTAGTGGGTTGGTCAATCCGTTGTAAAATTCGCACATCTCTAGTCGTTGAAATTTGATTGATGGTATCTCTTAAGCGTTCTGAAATGGCGCGCATTACTTCTAAATTATTGCCTTTAACCTGCACATCAATTGGGGCTGGTTTACCATCATTTAAAGCAGCAGTAATTAAACCACCCGTATTAAAACTTAATTCTACACCCGGAAATTGATTGCTTAAGATCTTTCGAAGTCGCCTGGCGTAGGTAAAAGTACTGACCGCATGGTTTTCTTTTAATTGAATGCCAATAAAGGCATCTTGGGTTCCTGAATTTGGGGTATAAGCGGCAGGTAAATCGTATAGAATTCCTACATTAGAAATTAATTGTTCTAAATCATCCCCTAAGTCAGCTTTGATTAACGCTTCCATCTGAGCCACATGTGCTTCGGTAGTTTTAAGAGGTGTGCCAGATTCTAAGCGGACTTGAATTTCCATTTGCCCAACATCCGACTGCGGAAAGAGCTCGTATCCTAGATTGGTGAGCATGAATAAAGAAATGATAAATAGACCAACCGTACCTGTCAATACTAACCAACGGTATTTTAAAATACGGACCAAACTACCCATATAACTATCTCTTAATTTATCAATTAAGCGTTTAAACAAGGTTAAAGGATTATTGCGTTTAGCTGTTTGTTTTGTGGTATGGTCCTTTAAAAAGTATCCAGCAGCTAATGGTACTAAAGTCAGTGAAAAAATATAAGAACCCACCATTGCACCCGCTACAGTAATGGCTAGTGGTGAGAATAAAAATTTAGCCATTCCCGTTAAGAATAGTACAGGAAAAAATACGACAATAATTACAAGGGTAGAGGCTAATACTGGAGTGGCCACTTCTAGCGCAGCATCTTTAGCTGCTGCTAATTTCGGTTTACCCATCAATAAATGTCGGTCAATATTTTCGAGTACTACAATCGAATTATCGACTAAAAGACCTAATACCAAAGCAATACCGCCTAGTGTAATACTATTAATAGCTTGGTCAGTAAAGTATAAAACAATAAAGGCGAATAAAACAGATAAGGGTAAACTGATTGAGACGATAAGGGCAGAACGGAAACTCCCTAAGAATAGAATCAAAACAATAACGACTAATATTAAACCACCTATTGCTGCATTAGTTAAGCCAGAAATGGAATTTCGGACATATGAACTTTGATCAAAAATGACATCCAAATTCACATCATCCGGCATCCGTTCTTTTAAACTGGGCAAGGCAGCTTTCACTGCTTCAACTGAAGCAATAGTATTAGCTCCAGGTCGTTTAAAAATAGGCAGATAGACTTGACTTTTACCATCAACTCGTGCGATATTAGTTTGAATCACTGAGGCATCCTCTGCTCTTGCTAAGTCTTTAATATAAATTGGATTTCCATTTTTGTAGGTGACTACAATATCATTGAAATCCGCAATGTGAGTGATCATTCCTTTGGCATCAATCCCATAATTAATCTCTCCAATTTCGGCGACACCTGATGGAATCATTGTTGTGTTTTTCTGAATAGCATCATTCACTTCAGTCTGCGAAATACTAAAGGCTTCTAGCTTGGCGGGATCAACATAAATATGAATTCGCCTTTTAGAACCACCATAAGCAGCCGGAGCTACAATACCTTTCACACCACTTAACATTTGGCGTAAGTTGTAATATGCTAAATCATAAAGTTCTTTTCCGCTTTTAATGTCACTACTCACTGTTAATAACATCAAAGGCTTACTGGCAGTAGGATCAAAAGGTTGTACCATTGGCGGTAAGGTGCCAGGTGGTTGATAATACATATCACTCATAGCATAAGCTGAGGTGTTCGCCATGGCTTCGGCGGGGTCAACATCTTCACCATAATAGTTGGTGACAATACTCACACCCATAATACTTTTAGAAAGTTGCTTTTCAATCCCAGGCGATTGCCCTGTCCAGCGTTCCATTCTACTGGTAATATCTTTCTCAACTACTTCAGCTGGCATCCCTGGGTAAAGTGTCAAAATCTGCATGGCTGATTTATCGAATTTAGGTAAGATATCTACCGCCATTCGAGGAATCAAGACCCATGATAACACAGCTACTATAATGGCAAATACCATTATTAAGTAAGGGTTTTTGAAAGAATTTTTTATCATTTAATTAGTTTGTCGGTTTGGGTGATTCCTTTCTGGATTTGCCATTAAGGAATGGTATCGAGAACTATTTGAATGTTATGATTAAAGCTGTCAATTTTTCTCACCCAAATCACCCAAGAAGTGCTAAGTTAATTAAATTGTTCGGAAGATGAGAGAGATCATTATAAATGACTAATTCTATTTAATTAAGCTAAACATGTAATGAAAATTTCACACTGTTACTTTTAGTTAAATCTAATACATAAATGAGTATTACTGCTTTATAATGTTTTTACTCATAACCCTAATAGTATCTACCAATTCAGGATAGTCTTTAATTTTAGCAATTTTTAATCGGTCATTGAAAATTAAAATGGCCTCACCATTACTTTCTAGATGATGAGATTCACTCTGCTCCAAAAAGGTTTTAAGTGCATCATTTAAAAAGCTGTCCATCTCTTCTATATTTTCAACTTTTACGATAAAATCGTCAGAGAAATTTGGATAGATTAGGTAGTCAATGTCTTTATGTGTTGGGATTAAATATTTTTCCAAAAAGCCTTTTTTTTCAATAGTGAATTTTGGAATTTTAAATGGCATTTCAACTAAAGCCAAAGTGGTTTTATATTCTTCTTGAACAATGAATGCTCCTTCTTCAAAGATGAGATCAGAAATTTGCCATTTTGAATTCTTATCAGTACTATAAATACAATTTAACTTATGTTCAATAGGCCTTGATTTAAAGAAATAAAAAGTTTCATAGAGGTCAATATCAATGTCAGATATGTTTTGATAAGACCAGCCATGTTCATTGGCTAAATCTAACAATCTTGTTTGTCGGTTAGTCATTTGACTAGGGGCGGAAGCTAGAATTTTCAAAGCCAATTTATGTTTAGATGAGGAAACATGATTTTCCAGACCAAAGATGATTACTTCGCCACCAGTGCTTTCATGTCGCCTAACAAAATCCTGTAAGCCTTCCAAAACTGAAATATCAACCAGCCTAGTCTCAGATAAATCAATTGATACTTTGGTATTGGGTTTAATCTCACTTAATAATTTATCAATACCAATCATACCTAAAAAATTGGCAATCCCCTTAAATTCCATATCATAAGAACCATCTTTTTTGTACTTTAACTTAGTGCCTGATTTAAAAACCATTTGGAAGAAGGTTATGACTGGCACTCTAGCCAATAATAAATGGGTGATTAACACAAGCAATAAACCACCCACAATACCATAAAGTAAATTGGTTAATAAGGTAATGATTAAGGTTCCCATAAAGAATATCAACTGTTCAATACCTTGATCATAAACATGTTTGATCACTTTAGGAGAGGCTAATTTGTAGCCCGTATAAACTAGGATAATAGCTAAAGCGCTTAAAGGAATTTGTTGAATAATTGGTGCCAATAGAAATATGAAAACTAAAATGATCAAGCCATGGTATAAATTAGACCATTTGGTTTTGGCATTATTATGCACGTTAACTGTACTTCGTACAATTACAGTTATAATTGGCAAGCCACCAAGCATGCCTGATACCATTGTACTCATTCCAATACCTACTAAATCTTTATTTAAATTGGTTCTTCTTTTGTAAGGGTCCAATTTATCAACTGCTTTAGTACTGGCAATGGTTTCAATACTCGCAATCATTGTTATTGAGATAACTGAAACCCAAAAAGGTAAGGTGTTTATTTTACTAAAGTTAGGAAAAGCAATAGCATCTAGAATGTTATCAGGTATTTTAACGAGTAGATCCGGGCCTAAATTATAATCATTGCCAAATAAGGTCATAGCATGCGGTTCAAAAAAATTAAAGGCATAGACTAAAGGAATGGAAAGGATTAATACCCAAAAAGGAGCTGGTAAAAAGTGGAAGAGCTTATAATTTATCTTAGAATGAAAGATCATTAATATTAAACCCAAAATAGATATTGTAGCTACAAATGGATTAATATTAGGAATTTCTGAAAAGAAGTCTCCTATAATATTTAAAACTTTTGTAGAGGATGGGGTTGTGTCAAAGGCAACATGAATTTGTTTGGCAAAAATTATTATACCAATGGCAGCCAAGATACCATGGATGACTGAAGCATGGAATATATCTCCAAATCGGCCCAATTTAAACAGCCCCAGCAATACCTGTAATGCACCTGATACTACTATAGCTGCAAAAACATAATTTAAGGTGTTGCCAGACCCATCATTTAAGGCAACTGTTGACCCTAAAATAACTGCAATTAAACCAGCAGCTGGTCCATTAATGGCGACATGACTACCTCTAAAAAAAGTAGTCACAATCCCACCGATTGCAGCCGATAAAATACCTGAAATTGGTTCTAAGCCTGATGCTAATGCAATACCAAGTGCAAGGGGTAATGCTACCATGGCTACGCTGATAGCAGCAATTAAATCACTTTGCCAATTCTCTCTTAAACCTCGTAATCCTGTTTTTGGTATAATTTCCATATTCTAATCTCGTTTAGTTTGTAAAAAAAACTATGCAAATGTGTAGGCATAACTTTAATCTTGTGGTTATTAAAATAGATTTCAATAAATAACCAGCTAATTGTAATAATCTAAACTTTATGATTAAAGAATAGGGGGTGTCAATATTCGAGAATTCTCTTGATTGAATTGTTCCAAATTCCCCCTCGAAATCCTAAATGTATGACTTATCATGGGTAATGACAAGAAAAATTGAAGATTTAAATTAGTTAATTAGAATCATTCTTTTGAAAGGAAAAGTTGAACTGAGTAATATATACCCACGATTAGCTTAGTAACTGCATTGCTGATCTTCAGGTTATTGTTTTCAATAACGCTATCAACCCATTGAATTCACCCAATGATCATGTTTTCTCCACAAATAATAAATAGATTTTCATTAGTCATCTAAATTGGTGCTTAAGTTTAGGTTAAGGGATACCTTTAAGTCAAATATTAAAATGATTTTTATGAAATTTCCTTTATTTATTTTGATCATCATCTCCAGTATGACCTTTGCACAAGACCCAATCGTTTATCATTTAAATTGGGTTGAAGAGGAGGATAGTGAGAAAGTAACCCGTTTTGTGTCTATTTCTGACCAATATCCATTAAATCAACATGAAGATTCACTTGCTATTCCTGCTTCTTACCTTGGTCAAAGGACTTCTCCAACTGAAACAAATATAAAACTGAGAGGAGCTTACAGACAAAGGTGCTTGAAGGCATTAAACATTGCTGAAAATGATGTTGTTTACATTTATGATTATGCAAACGATAATTTGCTTCGATTTTATGTGCGAGGTTTGAATTTAATAGCCGTGCAGAGTCCTTATTCTTACGGGGGTAATTATCCTGTTTCGCAGGATGATTATATGATAGGTTTTGAAATTAATCCAAAATATCTCGGTGGTTTTAAGGACTATCATTCGCATGTTTTAGTGTCAATAGGTAAAAATAATCCCTTTACACAAGGTAAAGTTAATCCAATTGTTTGGACGAAAGTGGACTCAACCCTTTTTCCGTCCCAGACCGAGCTTCTTGAAGGGAATACACGATTAGGCCTTGGAAAACCAGCAGATACATATCAATTTAAAATGAATGACATGACCTTTTTTGTGCAAAATATAAGGAGCAATGGTAATTTGAATGGAAGACATGTAGTTGTCATTCAGTCTCAAACAAAAAGGATACTGTTCGAACAAATTTACATTGGCTCTGAAGGTGGCAGTCCATCACCACTTAATAATGTTGACCCTGAATATGACAACTACGTTAATCAGTTTGCAGGTCAGCTATTTAAAAACCAACCTCCTGTCATTTTTGGATTTATGTATCACTCATTTGGATGTTCAAGTATTGAATTCATTAGCGAAGACCAAAAAAAGATTTATATCAATTGCGACAATAGACATTAATTACGTTCATTTGATTAATGCGAGGGACTGCTTAATTATTATAATATGGTGATTTTTTGCTATATTGATATTAACCTATTTTAAAATCATTAGAAGGCGTTCCTCTAAAGTAACGTGGTATACTTGGGAAATTATCAGTTACGATATAATAGTAAGTACCTGATGGATATTCGGGCGTAATTCCAGACCTTCCATTGGCTTGGTCTAAGGTGCCTAAACCATTGATGTATTGATAGTCATTAGAGTAAACACCATTATAAACATCACATGGAGCAGTTTGGCCATCTCCAGGTCTGTTTCCAGTTTTTAATTGGTAACTTGAAGTCATCTCAACTACAGCCGAAGTGTTGTCATTTGCATTTGAATACGCGTATTTATAGTAAATTGGAAAACCATCAGCAGCATATCCAATTAGCGTCATTTGATTGGCAGAAATATTAGTGTTTTGTATATATAATACTGGAGAACCATGGTAATGATACTTACCATTTGGCTGCACATGGGCATTATTGCAATCTAAGCCCAACTGAACATTTGTAGCTTCTAAATTCCATTCCCAATTCACATTGGCACTCATAATCCCTTCGTGAGGAAATGGTTCTGCAGCAACAGGATCTAATTCCACCCCATTTAATAAAATACCAAATGAATATTGAGGTCCAGCATTTGGTCCTTGTCCTGAAGTGGATAAGAGGGCAGTGAAGGTTGAATTTTCACTTGGGGTAGTGGTAATGGTATAGGTCTCTGATTGAGCTAAAATGGCATTTGGATTCAATGATCCTTGTCCGCTACCAAATAAACCAACATTGTGACTGGGGATGCTATTTGATGAGATGATACGATTTGTTCCCGAAATAGTCTCATTATAAGCTGGTGCTGGTGCTAGAGATTCAGTACAGTCTCCCCTTGTGGCATCCAGAGTTTGGGTAGAAGTACAAGTTTCAGTATTTTCTTCTTCTTCTTTTTTACATGAATTAAAGGCAATCATTGCTGACATTCCTAAAGTTAAAATTGTTATGGTATACTTCATATTGTTTTGTTTTGTAGCTGTTTAATGAATTAGACGCTTCTTTTAGAATAATCCTGCGTTAGTTTATGAATAATCTCAAAACTAAGTATGAATTCGAACTTTTCATTTAATTCAAAAGCTAATGCTTGAGTTCTACAAGATAATCTCATTTATATAATAACACAAAAAAACCCGATTAGAAATCGGGTTTTAATGGTTTTGGGTATTTAATGAATCTTTACTAATAAGGGAAGTTTAGTATTTCTTTCATTATTTTGTTTGTATCTGCTTCTCCTTTAAGTGATTTATTTAAGGTATTGAACTTCTTTCCAATACTTAGCATCTTTGCATCTACCTTATTAAGTGTTTTAAAATCTTTTTGATCAATTAATTTATCACGCAACAATTCATAAGCTGTGAAAATATGAATTCTAGGTTGGGTTAAGCCTACTACTGGTACATCTAAAGTCAATGAATATTTTTCTTTTATTTCTTGATAAGTCTCTTCTCTTTTTTTAGCTTTTGCTGCCTTTGCCGCTCCAGCTTCTAATTGTGCTTTATCATTTGTGCCTAATACAAAAGAAAATGGGACTGAAGTGTAGATGTCTTTCGAATACTTATAAAGTGTTCTTGTTTTTACCGATTTAGAAAAATCACTCCAATATGATTCTGTTCCAGATTCAAAATAACCTTGAATGGCCACTTTGTATTCATAAGAAATAGTACTTTCTGCACTTTTTAAATTTCCGCAAAAATTTGTTCTTAGAAAAAGACCACGTTGCTTTGTACTTGAAGACCGTTTTACACAAATGTCGATTTTCTTTTGACCTTCATAACGGTCTTTAAATGTTTCAGAAGTTGGATAATAGGCATATGACTCGAAATAAACACCATTTATAGCCCTGAAAGATTCATTTGTTCCTTGCTTTCTCATTTTCAACAAGACTACAAATTTATCGTACTTTTTCAATTTATCATCCAAAGGAATTGAAATACCTATGTTACTTGTATCACAAACAGGAATAGCATTAAGGTTGGTTAAAGTTTTAGTGAAATTGTCTGTTTTAAGCGTGATTTGCCCAAACATAAATGCAGTTGATAAAAGACCAAATAAAGTAGCAAGGTAATTTTTTTTCATGGATTGATAATTTTTCACAAAAATAAGTGGTGAATACAGGTTCAGCAAAGAATCTTGTGTCAAATCCGTGATTTGTAAAGAATAATATGTCTATGGTCGTTAATCTGATTCAAGATGCACATGTTTGCAATGCATAAGTTCATCTTAAATTGTGCTGATAATTTATTCTTAACGATACATACTATTCATAAATAGTTTTAAAAATTAGTAATATATGGGGAATAAACACTTCGTTTGACCAATATTTATTGAAGTTTAGATGTAATGAAAGGAACCGTTGAAAAATTTAAAAGTAGCTTTTTGAGAATTCTTTATACTTTAAACGAGATATATTCGCAGTCTCGCCATTTTTCATAATCAATGATTTATTGATTCCATTTTTTTTAATGTACTCAATTTCTGATAGGTTAACGAAAAAGGACTTATGGGTTCGAAAAAAGGATGATGATATTGCACCTATTTCACTTTCAAAATTATTGAGTGTAACCGAGCTTAGAATTGATTTGTTTTTTTCTTTAAAAAAGATAGCCGTATAATTACCTTCCCCTTTAAAATGAGAAATTTTATCAATCGGTATTTTATAGGTTGCATCACTATTATTCACAATAATAATATCAGTTAGCTTTGATTTTTCTGGTATTAATTCATCATCATTTAAACGTGTTTTTAGCGCACTTAAATCTTCATGCCCAATTGGTTTTAATAAATAATCATATACGCCCTTTCGAATGGCTTTAATCGCAAATTGATGATAGCCTGTGGTGAAAATAATCTTAAATGGATAGGTTACTTTTTCAATTAAAGGGAGCAAATCAAAACCAGAAGTATCATGATCTAATACAACATCTAGAAAAATTAACTCAGGCTGATACTCCTTAATTAAAAAAGCAGCTTCAGTTAAGTCTTTTGTTGCTCCAATAATTTTAATGTCGTCTCCAAAAACAGTTGACAAACTTTTAGATAAGACGCTAATTGCATCTGATTCATCATCAATAATAATTACGTTAAACATACTTTAAATTTAATTAAATAAAGGAAGCTGAAAAGATGCTTTTGTACCAAAGTTTTCTGATTCAGCAATGCCATTTTCAATAGAGATTGTATTTGCTTTTTTTGTATAAAGAGAAATTCGCTTTTTCAAAATTTCAATACCGAAAGAATGGTGTTCGCTGTTTTCTTGCTTTAATTCAATTGATTTAGCCCAGCCAATACCATTATCTGTTACTGTTACTAACATAGAATCATCAATTTTTTCAATTTTTAGTTTAACAATTCCTTCATAATTAATTTTCAAAAAACCGTGTAGCAAACTATTCTCAATAAGTGGCTGGATTAAAAAACTTGGTATTTTATGAGACAATAATTCATTTGATACTTCAATGTCAAAATCAAAATTTTTATTGCGTAGTTTTTCCAAAATTAAAAAATTATTTAAAAATTCAACTTCTTTTTGAATAGGGACAAGGTTTTCTTGACTATTTTCAAGCGTTAAACGCATTAACTTAGAAAAATTGATTAAATATTTTTGAGCCTCATTTGTATTATTATTGGCGATAAAGTTATGAATTGAATTGAGAGAATTGAAAAAGAAATGGGGGTTCATTTGTAATTGCAAGGCTTGTTTTCTCAACCGCTTAATTTCTTGATTATTTTTAAATTTTCTGATTCGAAATAAGAGAAATAAAAGCGCGAATAAGATTATCGCTATCACCCCTGCATAAAGCAAATAATTTCTAAAACGTAAGGTTTGTATTTCTTGTTGTTGAATGCTATTATTAAGCTTAAGAATTTCTTTCTCCTTTTCAGATGCTCTATATTTTGTATCCATTTCAATAGCCATTGAAGCCACCTTTTGATTTCTTAAAGTCGTGTCTTGAACTAAGAAACTATCTAAATAATATTCTTTATCTTTTAAAAGTGAACGGATGATATTTTCATAAGCTTTTTGAGATACTTCTAGATCATTTTCCAAACGAGCGGTTTCTAACGCTTTTTCGGAATAATTAAAACCAGCTACCCAATTTTTTTCTTTGATTTCGAGTTGAGATAAATAGAGATATAAAGAAGTTTCCATGTTTTTCCATGCCGGAGAAGATTGAATAATCGTCTCAGCTTTTGAGAGGTAAACTCGAGCGGAATCATACTCGCTTAGTCTTGTTTTAATATCTCCTAACTGAACGAGTGAAATAGGGTGCGTCCAATGACTAAGAGATTTAATACCGTAATAATTAGCTGAATCAAGCCGATTTAAATTCGTAAAATCTCTTGAAAGACTATAATATACTTGGCCCAAAGCACGTTTAGTCTCAGGGTGGTTTTTCAGAATGTCAGTAAGATTACTGCGGTCCATTTCTAGAGCATCTTTGAATTTTCCAAGTGAAGTGTAAACGGTTGAAAGCAGACCGTATACATTGTTTTTTGGTAAATCATTTTGCTCACAAATAGTTAATGTACTTTGTGCTAATTCAACTGTTTCATCCAGTTTCCCTTGAGAAACAAGCGGCTGTGAGCGATATAAATTAAGCATTAGTTGATCTTTTGGCTTTAGGTGTTCAAAATAACTTGAATCAATACGTGCGGATATTTCATTTGCTTCATCAAATTTTCCAACCTCAACATAAGCAATACAGAGATTTGAAATTGCTAAACTTTCAGTTGGCAAATGACCATGAAGTTTGCAAAACTGAGCAATATCTTTAATTCTACTAATTCTATTTTCAAATGAATCCGTTCCTCGATTTTCCTTTAAAAGTGCCGCAACCTTTTCATTTTTTAATGAATCAGATTGGACCTCAAAATTTTTGATTAAATCTTGCGAGGAAGCGCAAAGTATAAAAAGAGAAAATAGACAACTAAATAAATACTTCATGGAGAACTAAAAGCTTTTGAATACTAAAATTTGGGACAAAAATATACAAAATTAAAAACAATTGGCACTGAATATTATTGAGTTACATCATAATGATTGGATCATAGTATCCGGTATACCTTTAAATACAACGAAAATTAGTCTAAACATTAACCTATTTTAAAATCATTAGAAAGGGATTTGATGGGCAATCCATCACAATGTTAATCATTCAGAGAGAGGTGTTTTGTTTAAATCAACTTAAAATGAGATACTTGGCAAGTTTTTTAAATGAATTTATATGTGTTAAAAATTTTAATATGAACTAATCTAACTTTTCTAAATATCAAATATTATTCATATCATTGTGTATTAAAGTTTGCATAAATTTAGTATTCTATATCCTAAAAAAAAAGTAATGAAAAATTTAATTATTGTTTTATTCGTACTACTTTCAACTAGTTCTGTTAGCGCTCAAACGAATGTAGTCTTTTATACTAATATGGGTAATTTCATGGTTGAAATTCGTAATGATTTAGTACCTGCAACTGGAAATAATTTTTTGAATTTAGTGACAGACGAATATTATGATGGTATCATTTTTCACCGAGTGATTGACAATTTTATGATTCAGAGTGGTGACCCAACAGGAACTGGATCAGGTGGTCCTGGATATACAATAGATGATGAATTTCACCCCGATTTGACTAATGCCCAAATGACCATTTCAATGGCTAATTCTGGACCCAACTCTGGAGGAAGCCAGTTTTTCATTAACCTGGTTAATAATTATTTTCTAGATCATGATATGGCACCGTTGACATCTGCGCATCCCGTATTCGGAATTGTTACCCAAGGATTTGAAGTTGTACAGGATATTGGAGGTGTTTCAACAAATGCTTCTGACAGACCAATCAATAATGTTGTTATTGACAGTATACGTGTGACAAATGATTTTACTCCAGCTGGAATTGAGGACAAAGATTTGACAAAAAGTGAAGTGAGTGTTTACCCGAATCCGATTGTTGCCAACTCTATTGTTAAAATTAATTCTATTGGAGCTGAGTTGAGTGAAATTAGTATTTACGACTGTTTTGGCCGGCTTGTTTCCAGCACAAGTTTGTATTTGCTGCAAGGGGTAAACGAATTTAGTTTAGCACCATTGACTACAAATATAAGTGCGAGTGGAATTTATTATTTACGTATAACAACAGAAGGCAATACTCAAAATGTTAAGATTAGAGTAGACTAGATAAAAAGCCAATTCTTAAGAAGGTAAACTTTAAAGAATAGCTTTAATTTAATATTGATGGTAAAATATACGTTTCCAATATTTTTTCAGGCTGTTGGAATTTTCCATTTCTTAAATTAAAAGATGTAATAACTACAACAGATTTCAACTCCGGAAGAACAAAAATATATTGCCCTCCTGCGCCTCTAGCTTCAATAGATTTTATTGATTGACCATTTACAGTATACGTTTTATGCCACCATAAATAACCATATCCATTTTTATCAATTGTATTTTCTAATATATGATAATTCTTAAAGGACTTTTCTACCCATTTTTTTGAAACAACTCTTTCAGTTTTCCATTTTCCTTTATCTAAATATAACTGTCCAAACTTTAACATATCTCTTGGCGTTAAATACATGCCTCCTCCAAAGTATGGTGTGTCATGTCCATCAGATTGGATGATATAATTTGATATTTCTAATTTTTGAAATAAAGCTTTATCCATAAATAATTCTAAAGGTTCTGAAGTAACGGAATTTACAATAGCACCTAATAAATAAGGATTGGCTGAACCATAATTGGAATGTAGATTTGGTTTGTAAAGCATTGGCGCCTCTAAAATATACTTTGTGATGTCCGGTTGCTGTTGATAATTAGATTCTGTTGCATGTGATTTTCGTTCTATCCCGAAATCAATTGCATCTAATCCTGAACTCATAGTGAGTAAACTGTGAATTGAGATTTGTTCTTTTAAAGGGTCAGTTGTGACCGTATATTTTTCAGGTAAAAAATCATAAAGTTTCTCATTTTCATCCTTAATCATTTTCTTATCGATTGCAATACCTACAATTGCAGAAGAAATACTTTTAGAAGCAGAACGTGTATCGTGAGGAATTGATCGGTTGTATCCTGAAAAATAGCTTTCATAAATTAATTTTCCATTCCTTGCGATTAGCACACTATGGGTGTTTTCAAAAGCGTTAGTGTTTATAGAATCTTCCATTTTACCAATTAATTCCTTATTTAAGTTTTTTGGTATTGAAATATCCCATCCATCATTTAAAAGTAAAGGCGTTTTATTAGCATTATCGGTTTTAATACCGCCTATTTTCCAGTCTTCTTTAGAGGGGGTTAATTCAATTTGAGTAACGGATTTACCTGCAAGGCTTACCTCTAATTTAATTTTTGATTTATTTAATAATCCTTTAAACCCTAAACCTGTTTTAAAATCAATAAATGATATTGTGTCTTTGTTTTTTTTGAAACCGGTACACCAAGTTCCCGTGAATCGGTCATCACCAAAAAATGGATAGGCTTCATAATTTTCTTCTGAGCCATTTTCAATACTTAAATAGAAGGCATTAGATTTTAGTTCATCAACAATAAAAACATTCCATTTCCCTACATAAATTTTCTTATTATTTTTAGTCAATTTAATATGATACATTAAATAACCTGATTTTATAAAACCATTAATTTGGGATTTATCTTTATTAAATTCTCCTTTAAAAGAGAGGTTCTCATTTATAAATACGTCAATTAAATGAGTGTTGAGTTTAGAAAACTTTTGATTAATAATAGAATGAGTATTAGATATTTTAAAAGCGTACGTTTCAGTATCAAAATGTTCAATTTCGACTGTAAAATTTAGTGTTTTTGAAGTCTTGAATTGACCTTCCCAATGCATTGTATAATCTTCCATATTTTGCGCTTTTAAGGAAGAAACTAATGGTAATAGAAAAAGGCTTAAAAAAATATGTAATCTCATAATGGCTTATTTATTTTATAGTGCAAAGATGAGGTTATCGTCACTTTAATAATTGTATATTTTTAACATTATTAATTTTTTTATTAAAGCCCGTAGGAGAAACTTTATAAATCTTTTTGAAGTTTGATATAAAATGGCTTTGGTCATAAAAGCCACATTTATAACAAATTTCTGTCATTGAAAATTGATTAGATGAGATTAATGTGATGGCTTTATTTAGCTTTAACTGCCTTATATATTGACCTAATGTAGTTCCAAAATACTTATGAAATTCTCTTGAAAGATGAACTGAGTGAATATCTAGTGCTTTGCTTAGCTCGGTAAGTTTAAAGTTTGTTTCTGTGTCTTGAAGAATTTCTTGCAATTTTTTTACCCATTCAGGTTTCTTTAAATACTTATCTGATTCTTGAGTTTTTATCTTGTTGAAAATATCAACCATCAATAATTCAATACTTAATTGACTTAGATTATCATTAACTTTAGTTTCAAGAAAAACTTTATTCATTAAGCTTTTAATGATCGGGTTTTTTAAATTAAGACTTCCTTCAAAATCCATTATAGAAACATTATGCTTAGTAAACCAATCTAAATTAAATTCTATATGGAATCCTCTGGTAAAGTCTTTAGGTTTTATATTATGATGAGAATCTTGCCAATTATGAAAGAGCAAACTACCAGGTTCTAAATAGTATTCTTCTTTTTTATTGGCTTCATATAGTTTGCCTTGTAAAAGGTATGTGAAATAAGGATTTTCGTGAAAATGCCAATCAACCTTGTCATGTGTGTATTCAGTATCTGTTATTGTGAACGCGTCAAAATTTAGTTTTTGGTAATGACTTCCAAAAAATTCTCCTCTTTTTAGTTCGTTCATTCTCTCCTTTTCTTTTTGTATCTTAGTTTGACTAAAGTAAGTAAATTTATTTTCGCATGAAGGAAAGTGTCCAAAATCTATGATTTTAATTATGTCCGTTTTCGCTGGTGTATCAGAATATAGAGATTAGTGTATTCTTACTTTTTGGTTTAGTTCTTAAATAGATTTAATTATAGGAGAGGTGAATTTTTCAGTGAATTTCTCAAAATATTTTGCAATATCCAATAGTTTCTTATCTGTCCATTTTTTAGAATGGATTTGAATTCCAACTGGCATTCCATTTTCTTTTTTTCCAATTGGAATAACAACGATTGGATGTCCAGAAAATGCAGTTGTAAACACAAATGAGGCTATGGCTTTTGTATATGCTATTTTTTTGTTGTTTATAATGAATGGTTTTCCTGCTTTTTGATGTTTGTACGCTTCCATTGAACAAACAGGCGTGATCCAAATGTCATGCTTAGTTAAAAATAAATTATAAACATCCGTAAATTCATCTTTAATATCTAGTGCCTTTGCGTATTCGGTATTGTTTAACCGTTGACCCTTTGCCATACCTTTTGCCCATAAATGATCTTTGTATTTTAAGCGAATAAATGAATACATAAAAGTGCTTAATAATGGTATTTTTGGATTGTTAACCCCAATTTCGAATCCTATAATTTTACTGCAAGTAACATAGGCCTTTTCTTCATTATAACTTGGGTTTTCTGTGTGAAATGAATGCTCCGTTTTCTTGATTTTATCTATGAATGTCCTAAATATTGTTCTGTATTCTATGTCGATTTCGGTATTATTAATTGTTTCTGAAACCGCAATATTTAATTTTTCGCCATTCCATTCACTACTATTAAAACCAACATCAGGAATTTCAGCCAAAGGATAGTTTATGTTATCTGCCAAAACACTCATCATTAAGGTTAAATCATCAATGTTTTTAGCGAATGGCCCAGGTACTACAATATGTCTTCTTCCTTGGGGCTTATTAGGATATTTTAAGTGGCCTCTATTGGATAATAAATCTTCAGTTGGTCTTAATCCACATATCCCACAAAAATGAGCAGGAACTCGAATTGAGCCTCCAGCATCTGAACCAAGTGATAAAGGCGATAAATTAGATGCAACAGCTACAGAAGAACCTCCCGAACTGCCGCCAGCTACTCGAGATAAATCAAAAGGATTATTGGTTTGGCCATTCCAAAAATTGGTGCTTTGCCAATCAATACAAAAAAAAGCAACATTGGTCATTCCTATGATGATTGCTCCGGCATTTTTTAATCGTTTTACTAATTCGGCATCCTCCTCTGCGATATTATTCCTAAGCATTGGGTCACCATTTGTTGTTTTTAAACCTTTAACTAAAAAGCTTTCCTTTATTGTTATTGGAACTCCAAACAAAATACCTAACGCTTTACCTTCTTCAATTTGCAAGTCTTTTTCTTTGGCCTCCCTAATTAGATCTTCTTTTTTTCGAAGGTCACTAATTGCATTAACAATAGGGTTAATTAGTTCTATTTGCTTTAAAAAAGCATTAAGCGTTTGTGTAACTGTAATTTCTTTTTTATTTATTTTGATGGCTATTTCATAAGCCGATAAGGATATAATTTCTTTGCTCATCTTCAATTATTTGATGCAAAGAACTGAACTATAAAATGAAATTTATTTGACAATTGTCAAATAATGAGAGTTATACTTATGCCATATAATATGAGCCTAACAAAGCATTTATATTAGAGTTACTTTTTCCAATGCATTGCGTATTATAATTAATGAATTATATTCTTTGAGTCGTGTAACTTAAATCCGTTTTCCTATAACTTCAACCACTTTTTCAGACCAAAGCATTTTAAAATGTCCAGTCCCTTCTATTTCAATTAATTCAGAATTTTCAATTAATGCACTTACAGATTTAGTGGTTTCAATTGGAATTACTTTATCTAATTTATCATGAATAAAGGTGATGTCTTTTAGTTCTATATTTTTAATGACTGTACTGACCTTGAGTGTTAAAGGGTCATATTCAGTTGTTGTTTTTCTTATTTTATTAGTAAGTAATTTAGTGGTTTTATCTGTTAAGCCAAATTGAATTACAGCAAGATCAATAAATTCTGAAAATCTGTTAGGCGTGGTTAATGCAAACATTTTATTGACTCTATATTTTAGAGAGTTCATAGCTGTAAAGGCAAATACGGTACCCATAGAATGGGTAATAATTAAGTCATATTTATGTTTTTCTAAGAATAGTTTTACTAAATCAGCCATTTCGAAAAAACTTGTTTTTTTCTTTGTGCTTGCGCCATGACAAGGGCCATCAAAGCTAATAACTTCGTATTCTTTTTTTGTTAATTCAGGAATGATTGCACCAAAGTTAGAAGCTCTCCCTCCCCACCCATGTATAAGCAATGCTTTTTTATTTCCATTTCCCCATTTATACGTTTTAATGTTAAATTTTTTAAACCTAATTATATCCTCAGATGCGAGCTCTATTATTGATTTTTCGAATGTTCTTATTTTCTTTTTTTTTGGTTTTGAAATAAAATTAAATGCTATTTTCGCAGCTAACTTGGGTGATGCTTTTTGTAGGATATTAAATATTGTTTTCAAATTCATTAGATAGATTATTAGTAACCCAGCAAAGTTCTATCATTTTAATGATTTTAGCATGACACATAAGTGTCAGTATAGAGATAAACTTTTCTAATTCGAGTTAATGCTTGTTGCGCAAAGTCTAGAAAAGAAGAAAAGTGTATTTAAGCTAGGAGTTGAATAAACAAAAAAAGCATTTTACCAAATGATAAAATGCTTTTGAAATGGTTTTTCACTGTTGGTTAGCTACCGCAATATAAACAACCATCTTCGTCATAAGTGTCAAGTTCTGGTTGTGTTTCAATAGCAGGCTGTAATTGCTTTTTTAATTCGTAAATGGCTTGTTGTGTGTCTCCGTCTTCAAATAAATTTCCTGTTAATTTAGTTTTTAAAGCCTTTATTTCTTCGTGTATTGCCTCTTCGTTCATATGGATTTTTTTTTATTTACTAATTCAAATGTACAATGTCCTTGTTAGAAAGCAAAATCAAATTTTAAACACAAATTTGTTAGTTTAGTTTTATAAAAGATAGAACTATTCGTTGAAAAAAATCTATCGACAAGTACCAACTAATTAATATTTTCATATCCTCTCAGTTAACAACTTACTAAAGAACAATATTCTCAAAATAACATAGGCTATAATCAATAATGAGTAGACAGCAAATCGTTACAGTATTTAAATAAATTTTTTAGCATAAAAGAACTGAAAAATAATCTTATTGAGCAGAAACTATAAGCACGTCAGATATTCTTTTATTATTGTTAAGTATTTAAATAACAGATTGTTATAGTCTAAGTGTGAGGTTTTGAGATAGCCACTATTTGTCCGGTTCAGCATCAATTTCGGTAATCATTTTCACAGCTTCAGGTTTTGGAGGGTAAATTTTTGAAACGATATACCCAACAATCATTGCCAATGCAAAAGATGGTGCTAGAACATCTAATTCTTTTAAATAGTCTCCTATTCCTTCCATATTGGAAAATACAAATTTGAATAATATGACTGAAGTAAACCCAGTAATCATAGAAGCAATCGCTCCTTTTTCTGAATATCCTTTCCAAAAAAGGGATAGAATAATTACAGGACAGAAAGTAGCGGCAATGCCAGACCATCCAAAAATCATAATCCAAAAAACTTGCCTCTCAGGATATAGATTATACAATAAAATAGCGATACCTAGTGCAGCTAGCGCCATCCCAACAGTAATTAGTCTCGAGAATTTTGTTAGGTCCTCATCCTTTAAATCAGGTCTAAATATTTTTTGATAAAAATCTCTTGTGATTGCACTAGAAGCAAGAATAAGAAGAGAGTCAATTGTTGACATAATAGCAGAAAGTACAATAGCAATGAATATTGCCACTAGAATTGTAGGTAAGAACTCATGAGTGATCATACTTAAAACGTTTTCACCTCCAGTTCCTAAAACGCCTTCAGGGTCCTGCCCTTCGGATGTGAAATAAATTCGAGCAAGAATACCAATTGTTACTGCTGCCGCATCTGTAAAGAGCGTAAAAAGCAAAGCGACCCATTTTCCTTTATTAATTTCATTTTCACTTTTAATTGACATGAATCTAACATAAACTTGGGGGGAACCTAAGAAGCCTAATCCAATCATTGAAAATCCTAGAATTGTAAAAATATTCATCCAGCCATCAGTACTTCTTCCCATTACTTGAGTTAGGGTAGGGTCAATGGCATTTAATCCCTCAGTTATTCCTGCACCATGATCCATTGAAAACCAAACCACGATAGGAAGCAGAACTAGACCGAAAAACATTAAAACGCCTTGGAACATATCTGACCAAACAGCAGCTACAAATCCACCAATAAAAATATAAGCTAGAACAATAAAAAAACCAATTAATGCACCTATCCGATAGTCAACATTAAGCATTGACTCGAAGGCAATTCCAGTCACATCCATTTGAGATGCAACATAAATCACAACAAAAATAACTAGCACAGAGGCGGCTATAATTCGAAGCGTATTTGTAGATGATTTAAAATGACTCTGAAGGTAATCTGGAATGGTTATCGCACCATATTTATCGGATCGTTTTTTAAAGCGTTTAGCCATGAACTGCCAGGAGATAAAAACCCCAAGTAATTCACCCGCAACAACCCAGTAGCTTGAGTAACCAGCCATAGCACCCATTCCGGTTAGTCCAATAAGTAGCCAACCAGATTCACCGGTTGCTCTTGCAGAAAATGCAACGGCCCAAAATCCCATATTTTTTCCGCCAACATAATAATCACTCATACTTTTGACGCGTCGAGAGGCGAGAATACCAATGAGAAATAGAATGCCAACATAAATAGCTAGAACAGTTATTTTTATTATTAAATTTTGATCTTGCATAGTGTTTGTGGTTAGTGATTTACCATTAAGTGATTTGAAAGTTTAAAACTTCAAAATAATCACTGAATAGTCGAGTTTTAAGATTGTGCAAATTGCTCATAAAAATTAGATAAATTGCAATTTTTTGATTAAAATCGTTTAAAAATAGCGGAAAAAGCATAAAAATCACTATATTTGCACTATTAACGATTTGAAAAAGTCATATCGATATAATGAGTTGGATTTGGGGAATGACCTTGGATTTGTACATTAAATGAACAGAAAAAAGCGATAAATTGTTTTGAATTTTAACGAACACCCCCCCATATTATCTCAATCATTAAATGATTTAGCCACTGCTCTTTCTGAAGGGGAGAGGACGACCTACAATAACATAATACGCTCAATTAACTTACCAAGCACTGCTTTTGAAAGCTACTGCTCATGGTCTGATGAATCGTATACCCGAAATTGTATTATTGATACCAAAGAATTTGAATTGATCCTATTATGCTGGGAGAAAGGACAGATGACCCCTATTCATGATCACGGTGGTGAAGAATGTTGGGTGAAAATTATCGAAGGTGAATTTAGGGAAACGATTTACAAAGAAGATGAAACCGGTGAACTCAATATTGTTAAATCGGCCATTTCAAAGTCTAACGACATTTCTTACATGATAGATTTTATGGGTTTTCATAGATTAGAAAACCTGTCTAATAAAAGAAGTATGTCTCTTCATTTATATGCGAAGCCAATTCGAAATTGCAGGTTATTTGATGAGAATTCAAGAACATTTGTGAGTAAAAATTTAGCCTATGATACTGTATCATAGTGAAATATTTAAATTAAAATAATAAAAATTACATGTCTGATATTAGTAGCGATTTAGCTTTATTCAATGAATTAGCTGAAGCCTTAATAAGTGAAGAGGGGAAAAATCCAGTAGCCGATAGAATAGATTCGAATAAACTTTACGAGTCTATTGATCTTTCGTTGAACGATTCTGGGATGATTGATAGTGAGTTTAAGACTGTACTTCGAGATATTTTAATATCCACACCAAAAACGGCAACGAATTTATTCTTTAACCAACTTTTTGGTGGAAGACAAAGTAAAGCTGTTTTAGGTGATTTACTTGCAGTTATGCTTAATAACAGTATGTACACCTATAAGGTTGCTGGCCCACATGTTGGAATTGAGCAAGAAATTATCAGACAATCGTGTGACTTAATTGGTTACGGTTCGAAAAGTAATGGTACGTTTCCAACTGGTGGTTCAATGAGTAATTATATGGCTTTGGTAATGGGTCGTGATGCCAAAGATCCAAATTGTAGATTAGATGGAATGTCTAAACCACTGGTTATTTATACCTCAGTTGAATCACATTATTCAACTGCAAAAAATGCCAGTTTTGCTGGAATTGGTAGAAATAATATACGATTTATTGAAGCCGATTCAAAAGGACGAATGATTCCTGAGCAATTGGAAGCACAAATTATTGATGACTTGGAAAACGGATTCATTCCTGCCTATGTTAACGCAACTGCTGGAACAACTGTTTTAGGCGCTTTTGATCCAATTGATAAAATTGCTGATATCACAGAAAAATACAAAATTTGGTTGCATATTGATGGTGCATATGCAGGTAGTGTTATTTTCAGTGATGAATATAAACACCTTGTCAAAGGGGCGGATAGATCAGATTCGTTTAGTTATAATGCCCACAAAATGATTGGGACACCGCTAACATGTTCAATCATTTTAGTCAACGATAAAAAATATTTACATAATTCATTTAGTAATGATGCTGATTATCTTTATCAAACAGATGGTGATGATTTTAACTTAGGTAAAACATCATTTCAATGTGGAAGAAGAAATGATGCCTTGAAGTTTTGGACGCTTTGGAAATCTGTAGGGACTGTTGGTTTAAAACAAATTGTAGATCAGCAATTTGAATTAGCAGATGTTGCCCGTGAATACGTTCAATCTAACCCAGATTACAATCTATATAGTTTTGATGATTCAATTTCGATCTGTTTCAATTATAAAAATATTGATCCAATGGTACTTTGTACTGCGTTATATGAACATCAAGTTACGGTTGTAGGATTTGGGTCTTTTAATGCTGATACTTTTGTTCGGTTAGTAACTATTAACGCTAATAATTCAGTGCAAGATATTTTGAATTTCTTTAAAGTTCTAGAAGAATTTGTTGAGAAAAATCCAAGCTTAGCAAAAGTAAAAGAAAAGGAACAAGCGCAAATATAAAACGGTATTAACGATTTTTAGTAAATTAATGTTGGACTAAAGTTCCCTTTGATTTCTTTTTTAAGTCAAGAATTACATGATAAGAAATGTTGGGGTTTTTATGTCTTCCTGTTAAAGGATTCTAAGCATAGACTGGAATGCTTATTAAGCGCTCCATAATTCCATTAAATAATGTAATGATCTCCATTTGTGAATAGACTTGTGTTAGCTATTTTTGATATCGCTTAAGTTCAAATATATGGTCTGATCAAAATAAACCATAGGTTGGCTTTTATGTTTTATTTCGTATTAAAAATCTTCATCTTGAGCAAAAATTAATTTTGTGGTCAAGATAAGAATGAATAAAACAGAATATTTGGGAAGTTTTTTTTCTTAATTAAGGTTGAGGCTGGAATATATAATTATTGTTTTAACTCAAAATTAATCAATCAATAGAACTTTTAAAATTTTTGAACGACTAGCCTATTTATATACTTTTTCAGTTCAATATAACTTTGCTTTACTAAGCAACAAGTTTAGTGCTTTATCAATTATTTTCCTTCAGTTACTACTTCGTATAAATCTTTTTAAGGTGAATTTTGGTATCCTTTTTTGTTTAATTTCTGCAATTTTTTCTCGTGTCCCCCATATGTCTCCCTTCAAAATTCGTAGTGGGGTAGGTTAATTTGATAGGTTTGCTGAGGCATATCTAAAGTGTTGAAATTAGGTTTGATAAAATATAATCAATTATGAAAAAACAGTTATTTACATTATTCAATTTATTTTTATTATCAGTCTCTACATTAAATGCTCAAACCTCGGTTTGGACTCAAAAATCTAAAATTGTGGCACAAGATCGTGATTATAGCGATCAATTCGGTGGAGGGAATACAAATAACCAAGGGGCAGTTAGTATTTCTGGAATTATTGCAATAGTTGGTGCAGTGACGGATAACCATTCTGACTTAAATAATCCTGGGGCTGCTTATATTTATGAAAAAAGTGCGCTTAGGCATTTAGTTGTTTTTTAAGCCGAAATAGTCCTTTTTATTGCTGTCTATCTATATAATAGTTGTTTAATCTCTTGTTGGCAATAGTTTAGATAAACACTTTTATTTGTGTCATTCGATCACATCTTATTTATCTCTTAATCACTTACTATGTTTAAAAAAATTGAACGTTTAAAGTACATGGATTACCTTATTCGAATCGAAGGAACAGGTGATATGGAAGAGTTTGCAAGAAAAATGAGTATTTCACACAGTACATGTGGTGAGTATATAAAAATTT
Organism: Cytophagales bacterium; assembly: GCA_965224495.1. Classification (GTDB taxonomy): domain Bacteria; phylum Bacteroidota; class Bacteroidia; order Cytophagales; family JAAEPT01; genus CBDCZI01. The sequence continues at coordinate 45,071 of CBDCZI010000025.1, forward strand.
TAAGAGGGATGGGAGCTAAAATTGACTATTGTCGTTATAAAAACACATATAAATACTCTGAACCAGTGGAATTTTTTATTGGCTATAAAAACTTGCCAGAGAATTATATGATCAAAGTAACTGGAGGTAAAAGGGACGAACTATTATTTTGGAAAAATAAGATCATTTCGTGAAATATGATTTTCAAATTTTAAGTGAATTTGTCTAAGTTATTGAGAACGGTTCCATAGATAAATAATTTATATTGAAATTACATAGCATTGTAGTAAAGTTATGCGAAATAAAAACTGGCCAAAAAAAAGATTTTGGCCGGTCTCTTTTAATAATACCTGGCTTTATCTTACTTGAGAGCCCAAAATATTCCACATCTCTCCGGTTTCGGTATCTTTTATATACATCCCCATAGACAATCCTGCATATTCTACATTACATTGATTACTACAATCGATTATTACTCTTATTAGTCCTCCTCCTTTAATGATTTGACTCTTTTGCTGAGTAATTTCATACTTTTTTAAATCTAACATTTTTGTTTTCATAATACTATTTTTTATTATTATAGATCAAAATTAGATGAAGGCAGTCTGATAAAATCGGACCATAAGTTATCATTTCAATTAAAATACATTTATTGTCTCAATTTTTAAGCTACAATTTCTAATATTTTTAGGGCAGAAGTAGAGTCCAGACTCATTTTTTTAATGAGACGTTGTTTTGCTTTTTTTATCCCGGCTTCTGAAATATTTCTGATATTTGCAATTGATTTATTTGAATGATCTAATTGGATAAGTACCAATAATTGAATATCGTTCATAGTCAGGTTTTCATATTTCTGACTAATTTTTTTTGTGAAATTATCGTACAATAAATCAAAGTGAAATATAATTTCAGTCCAATGGTTATCGAATATATAATTTTTATCCAAAGCACTTGTTATAAGCGCTAAGCTTTCAACATCACTCGGCTGTACTAAATCAATCTTTAATTGCTCAATAATATCATTTTTACTTTTTAGTTTTTCAATGGTATTATTTAACTTTGAATTTGAAATTTCTTTATCTTGTTTTTCAATTTCTAACTGTTGATTGAGTATTTTTCGTTTGATTTTGTTTTTATAAATAATAAATAATGCAATCATTAAAAGGATGATAGAACAAATGATAATTCCAAATTTGGTGGATCGGTTAACCTGAATATCGTATTTAAGTTGAGCGATTTCTACTTTCTTTTTTTCAGTTTCATATTGTACGAGTAATTGATGTTTATATTTATTGACGGCAGTATCATTCAATGAATCCCTAATGAGTTTATAAGTCTCTAAATTGTGAATAGATATTGAATCCTGTTTAATGCGTAAATCTGTATGTAATAACTTATAACTTGCTATTAAAAGCTTGTCAGAATCACCTATCGAGTCAGACAGGTTGTAGGCGGATTCAAAATGGTTTCTTGTTTTTTCAAGATGCCCCAATTTACTATTTAGATTTCCCAAAAATAACTGTATTACAACGATCAACCTTTTTGGAATATGTGGGTTTGTTTGCTCAGTAATTAAATTCCCATAAAAAATGGCCTGCTCTAAATTCTCCTTCATTAAATGGGCATTTCCAAGCAGCAGGTGAGAATAAATTAGATCAGTATAATTTGCTAATCCTTTCTCTATTGAAGCTGAAATATAATAAATACAGCTATCAGGCTTTTCCATTTTTAAATGGATAGCTCCTCTTTCTCTTAAAGATAACAGGTAGTAAAATTCGTCTGTAGGGTTAGTGTTTTTTTTTCAAATAACTTAATAAGTTATGGTTATATTTTAGAGCCATTTGATATTCCTCTAAATTTAAATAGTATTTACAGATATATTGGTTAATATCTTTGAGCAGAAAATCATTTTTAATTGCAGTGGCAAAGGAATCAGCTTTTAGATAGTAATTAAGTTCATCAATTTTATTGTCTCGTTGTCCTAAGTTACTGCCTTTAAATAAAAAGTAATGAATTAATGTTGTATCAGAAAAGGAGCTACGATTGTTTTGCAATAAACTATCTAACACGGAGATATATTTTAATGGAAGCATTGGGTCATTACTCATGTGGTTATAAGCCAATCCTATATTTGCATACACCATTCCTTCAGCATAATTGATAGTCTTAGAAAGACTATCAATTCTAATAAGAATAGGAATATTCTTCTGTCTGTCATTCATTGAGAATTCATCACCAGAATTAATTATACTGTCAATTTCTGCCCGACTAATATCTTGTGCGAAAATATGGTTAGTGCTAAAATTTGCATAAAGAAAAAACGAAACGATTAAAATAAAATTACAAAGATTATTCATTGAGTTATTGTTAAAAGGGACGTAATTTTTTTGTTCAAATATAGAAAATTATCTAAATTGAGTTGATTAATGCTGGGAACTTATTGTCTTGAATTACATCATTAAGAATTCCTCATTTTTTTTCTTAAGAAGTAAAATACTAGTTAATAATGAGTCTTTTAATCTGTCTGTTTTCTAGAGTAACCACTTCGATAAAATAGATTCCTTTAGATAGGTCATTTAATTCAATTAAACTATCATGAGTCATCATATGTTGCGTATTAATTGTTTGCGTTTTGAGTTTTTTACCATTCAAATCCAGAACGTTTATCTCAAGTTTATCAGATTGGATTCCTTGAATTGAGATATAGACATTCTCGTTAGTCGGGTTTGGAAATAGGCTTACTGACATTTTATTGAGTTCAACTTCTTTAATATTTAAGACGATTCCCTTACTAAATGAGTAATTTAAAATACTCCCAAAATCCCCATCAAAACTTTTAAGAATTGTTGGCGCGTCCTTAGATCTTAGTCTTAGAAAGCCATTCCCTTGGGGAGCGTTAGCCCAAAATGATAAACCATCATTTCCAGAATCAATTAACTCTAATGTATAGCATCCGTTAGGTAGATCAAGGGTATCTTTATAAGTTGTGTTATTTGATAATCCTGATTTTGAGAATACTGTGTTTCCTTGATAATCTTTTATAATGTAGCTATTTTCGTTTCCTAAATTATTTGTTTTGAGTTCAACAACAAAATTTTCATTATATAAGTCGGGCAGTATATATGAAGAACTTAAAGCGTTATTATCAGCGTAATCGTCCGTCGTCCCATTTGTATTAACGATACCTACATTAAACTTGCCTGTTCCATCTCCAATCCAAAAACTCTCACTAGAAATTGGTAAAGCAATTTCTTCTGTTTTAAGAAACTTAAATTACCAGTCCAATTATAAGTTTCTTGAGGCCCGCCTGCAACGTTGTAGTTGATTGTTAGGGCTGTCAAATTATTAGCCCCAGTGTTTTGAATGACTATGATAGGGTATGAGCATATTGGATTAAATCGTTCATTCTCTACTTTTAACGAAGGTCGTTTTATTTCTGTAATTGACGCATCATTTGAAAAATTTGGGTTGCCATATGATACTAGTTGAGAACTGATATAATAGTCACTTGTACCTGATCCATTCGTTACACCGTAATCTATATTTACTGTGTTTCCTGTAATTGTAGCAGGATCTATTTCATAAATTTTAGTATCTGTGGGTGCTCCAGGGCACCAGCCTGCTCTGTCATAAACCCATGTTCCCCCTTGAGGATAAACAGGGTTATCTGCACATTCTTTCCAAACTTGCCAATCAAGTTCATTAATACCACCATTAACATTTAGATAGTGTTGCCTTGGAATGAATTCCCCTTCTTGTCCATGTCCGGTTATTGCTGATCTCAATTTAAACATTGAAGCCGACGGGCTTAATGAAACATCTCTTGGCTCGAAATAAGTGTTTGCGATTAGGTCAACATATCCTCTTCTGGCACCTGGTCGCCATATCTGCTGTAAATTTATGACATCTCTTGGCGGTGTCCCTTCAATAAATAAAAACCTAATATCAAGCTCTTCTTGATATGCACCAGCAAATTCGACAGAAAGGTATTTTTGATCCCGAAGGATTGTTGTAAAATCCGTCATGTCAAATTCCCACATTTTACCTTCAATACCTAAGTTTAGGCCGAGCCCGTAAGGTGTAACAAAAGACATTAATTCAATTTTTGAAGGGTGCTTCGAGAAATAATTTAAGTTAAATATATTAAGACTGTTTTGACTTGGAACAGCTACGGTTCCAATTACAGCGCCAGTTTGCGCATTAATTATTGACATATTTCCTGATTCAAAATAAAATTGGGATCCATTAGAAATTAGATTATTGTTCACAACTTGAAATTCTTCAACAAGATTTGGGGCATTTTCAATTGAATCTAATACTGTCAATGCAGTAACATTTGAATTAAGGTATACGCCCTGTACAAAAGATAAATTTGGACGATTTGGAGTCTGTTCAAAATCTTTAAAGACTTCATTTCCTCTAAACATAATATGCTGTGGCCCATTTACCATTAATGCATTATTTCCTGTTGTTGATTGATCTGTGAATGATCCTGCACTGATTGAATTTAACGAATGGTCGACTTCTAGAAAAGTAAATTTTGGATGCTGATTGGTAATGAGACGAGATTTCCAATTATTAATTTCATTAGCACTTAAAAGTGTATTCCAAACTCTAATATTATCAACTTCACCCAGCCAATCAATGCCGTAAGTACCAGTGCCATCTTGACCAATTTTAATCGTATTACCTGAGTTAATATCACCAATAGGATCGGTAGCAAGATTAGCAGATGCAACTTCAATGCCATCTTGATATAACCTCATCAGCCCATCTCTATCAAAAGAAACGGCAATATGATGCCATTTACCATCAGAAAAAATATCTCCGCCTGTCACATCTTCTCTATTAGTTCCATCGCCAATGTTTACACGCCATGTTGATCCATTTTGGAAAATTACAAATCCTTTATTTGATCCAGAGGCCCAGTTTTTATCAGATAGAATTACAGGGTCATTCTGTGATTGTTCAGGTTTTACCCAAAGTTCTACCGTAAAATCTTGATTTGATCCAAAGTTCAAAGAGTTTTGTAATTCCAAATGACTTCCCCCGCCATTATATTTTATATAGTAATCATCTTCTTTTGATTTAATCCCAAAAGCGCTGCCTGTATTGGTTGAATTGATATTAGAATTACTATAATTAACTGAATTTGTATAACTAAATTCAACAATTAAATTAGAAGTGCCGTCCCACGAAAATGGGCTGTAAAAAGCAAAGTCATTCAAGCCAGTAAGGGTTAAAGGTGTATTTTGGAAATATACCTCTGTGAAGCCATCAACATCAATATCAAGACTATCATTTAGTGCCGTTTTAGACGTTGATTTTAATTTGATTCTTAAAAAATTAACGTCCCCACCAATGGTGGTTAAATCCAATTTCAAACTTGTAATATCAACATTTGATGTAAGCCCTGCTGTAGTTAATTCAGCAGCAGTTAACAAGTATTGTGATTTTTCTATCCGTTTTGATGTTGAAAAAGGATCACTTTCTTGAACGATTCCAGAACCAATAGAGCTAATATTTTCACTAACAATGCCCGTATTAGTCATGCTCTGCTGGCCATAAGAGAAATAGGTATAAGTTTGTTGTGTGGTATAATTAAATAAAGTGCCATTAAATCCACTGACAATAAAGTTTGGATGAACGGCTTGCACAGAGTCAAATTTCGTTGAATCGGTTAAGAAAGTATTACAACTGTAATCCCATTCTCCACATCCTTGATTAGGATTACTGCTATTAGATATGAGATTGTTTTTGCACCGCATTCTATACTGCATGATGATTTTACGATACGTTTCAGAATCATCAGGAAAAATAAAGTTATAGGATCTTCCACTGCTGTCAAATGCAATGGTTTGAACCACAGTAGTGTCTTGCGCGTTGGTTTTAAGACATAAACTAATTAATATAGTTAAAAGTAAAAATTTCATAATATTGCTTAATTCATTTCAATCAAATGTACTCTTTATTTCTCTATAGAAGGTGAAAAATAATAACAAGTATTCGAAATTTCTGTCATTATTTCCTGCTCTTTTTGGATGATTAGAGCCTTTGCGACTTTGGTTTTATGTCGTGGTTTAAAATCTACATTCACAAATGGGCCAGGGCCACTTGACCTGTTTTTTTGCCTACTTTTTTACTGCCTTTAAACCTCCTGAAGTTTTCTTTGGGCAATTAATTATGAACTTTGTCTGTGAATCCCAGTGTGTAAGCCGCGAAATTTTAAACTAAGTGCTTGATAAATTACTATTACATTATTTTCATGTAAAGACTGGAAATGACTACATATTCTTTTAAAAAAAATCTTATCTGCTCCAAGAGGAATTAAGTTGTAATTGTCTTTTATCCAAATGCTGAGCAACTTCGGTGTCATATTCAAGTTTTTTTCAAATACATGATTTGAATCATAAACTTCAGGTTTTGTGTTAACGTAATTTTGCGATCGAAAAATATTGTGAAATGGAAAGTATATATAAAAAATTCAGTTAATTATTTTATTTCAATAGCCTGTTTCATTTGCATCTATCTATGCCATAAATTTCTAATTAGTGGCAATGACAACACACTAATTATTGCTGCTTTTGGGGCTTCAGCAGTTTTGTCTTTCTCTAATAATCAAATTGAGCATTCATTCGTTAAAATTTTTTCAGCTTCTATAATAGCTGCTGTCATAGGCGTGTTCTGGAATCAAATTGACATCACCTTAATTTTTAAAATTATACTGACAATCAGTTCTTGCATTTTAATAATGAACTTAACTAATATTAGTTATCCTCCTGCAGGAGCAATTGCCATTATTCCATTGATTTCGAATTCACATATACAAAATTTAGGGTACTCATATGTTCTCTATCCTACAATAACAGGTTTGACAATTATTTATTCATTTTCAAAAATAAAAGAAAAATTAAATACAATTTATTATGGCAAGTAAAAAAACAATTGAAATCGTAAAATCTACAGCACCCGTACTAGAGGAGCATGGAGAGTCTATTACAAAAGTATTTTACGGGTTATTATTTAAAAATCATCCAGAACTAAAAGATGTTTTTAATATGGTAAACCAAAAGAAAGGGACCCAACAAAAAGCGTTAGCTAATGCTGTTTTTCAGTATGCAGTCCATATTGATAAGTTAGAAATGTTAGGAGATACTGTTGAGACTATTGCTCAAAAACATACTAGTTTATCTATCCCAAAAGAAGCATATCCTATCGTTGGCGAAAATCTTTTAGCAGCAATTAAATCCGTTTTAGGAGCTGCTGCAACTCCTGAAATTATGGCAGCTTGGAAAGAAGCTTATGGTGATTTAGCTGCTATTTTTGTGAAAAGGGAAGAAGAAATTTATGTCAGTAGAGAAAATTCCATGGGTGGCTTTAGAGGAACAAAGGAATTTATCGTCATTGATAAAAAAGAAGAAAATAATGTGATTACTTCTTTTTATTTGAAAAGAAAAGATGGGGTAGCAGTACCAAAATTTATTGCGGGTCAATATATAGCTTTAACAATTGAGATACCTAATACAAATCATAAGCATACTAGAAATTATAGTTTGTCAAACGCTAATGGTAAAGATTATTTAAGAATTAGTGTTAAAAAAAGAAGAAGGAGATATAGATGGAATTGTTTCTAACTATTTACATTCTAACATCAATGTTGGGGATGTTTTAACAATTGGGATGCCATCAGGAGAGTTTGTTTTAAAAGAGAAAAAAAAGCCTATCGTTTTTATAAGTGGGGGAATAGGTGTAACACCATTGATTAGCATGTTTAATGAAGTTGCGGGCAAAAATAAAAATCAAGAAATTATTTTTATTCAATGTGCTTTAAATAGTGAAAGCCATGCTTTTTTCAATGAAGTTGAGGATTTAATTAATAAGGATTCAAAATTAGTAGTAGTCTATAGTTCTCCTTTAAAAACTGATCATCTAGGCACAAATTACGATTATCAAGGGTTTTTAACCCCTGAAATACTAAAGGATTTAAACATTTCTAATGAAAGTGAGTTTTATTTTTGTGGACCAACTCCTTTTATGGCAAATGTTTTAAAAATATTAAACTTTTTAGATGTAGATGAAAACAATATAAATTATGAATTTTTCGGACCTGCTGAAGCGCTTATGCTAGTCCATTGATTTTTTTATAAGTTATTAATTGTCCTTCTGATAAAAATTTAGAGGGACAATTAACTTTATCAAGATAATTGACTTCAGAAATTATGTTTTGAAGTTAGTTTGGTATGCCAAACAATAATTTACCATTAGAATTCTTATTTCGGCTAAATCAATTTCACATTCCTAAGTGTTAATCCACATATTTTTTCTCTTTTGATGGTCAAAAACACGCTTGTTTTTACTTTACAAGATAAAATTGATCACGCATAGTTAATGATGTTCCATATAAAAAATACATATATTGACTCGGATTTTAAGTATAACCTGTGCGAATTTTAAATTTTTATTTTCTTTTGCCGTTTTCTTCTAGTTTTGTTCTCAATAATATGAAATTAATTTGGTCAATATATGTTCTTGTAATATTGCTTACTCCTTTTCAGAGTTATGGCCAAACGACATCTCCAATTTTTAAAAACTATTCCATAAGTCTGCCAAAGTACAGAAGTAAATGATGTCCTTCAAGATTCGTTGGGCTATATGTGGTTTTGCAACAGACAGAGGCATCAGTAAATTTGATGGAAAGCAATTTACAACAATTGATATTGAATCATATTTGAGCTCCAATGTTATTTTTAAATTCTTCAAAATATCAAATTCGAAAATTTGGGTAAGTACAGATCAAAACAAACTGTATTGGTTCAACCCGTGTGTTTCCCCACATATTTTTCATCCTTATAAATACAATAATGTACTTTCAAAAAAATTGAATAAAGTAAAGAACCAATTTATTAGAACGCTTTCTGTCAGAGATAATGGTGAGATTTTAGTCACTTTTAAATCTAGAGTTGGGTATTTATCTATTGATAAATATGGTCAGCCTAATCTAGTGAGAAATTATTTACCGACTGTAACACATTTAAATCTTAGGCTATATCTTAAATATTAAGGACAACTTTATTTCAACTGCTTTTGAAAAGGATATTAAAAAGAGTGATGATAATTCTATTTACATTATTAAGCACGAAGTAAAAGACACAATACCAATAAATAAGAGTATAAAATCATTGTCTTTTAATCATGGAATACAAAGTAAAATCAAACATAAAGCTGATACGCTTATATTATTAAGTGACAACTTAATTCGATTAAGTAATGGAAGGGTATACCACTATAGCTTACCAGCCCCAGGTTTATGTTTATATGCAGATACAACTAGAATTTTAATAGGCACTCAGCAAGGCATTTTAGAATATGATCAAAACTATAATCTTAAATATCGTTATTTAAACGAGGAATTTATAACTGGAATTTGCAAAGACTTTGAAGGCGGTTTTTGGTTTTCAACCGTTCAAAGTGGTGTGTTTTATGCTGAAAATATTAACCTTATAAAAATAATGACACCTTCAAAATTGACAGCAAATACTTTGTATTCTAGTAAAAAAAGACTTGAGATATATGATAAAACCAGAAATGTGTTTTGGATATATTCTTTCGATAATCAAAAAATCGATTCTATTCAAAATATTTCTAATAGTGATGGTATAATTCAAACCAATAATCCTAAAATATTAAACTATTTTGAATCTAAAAGTCGGGTTAATTTCAGTATCAGTGAAAGTTTAAATGAGTTTAATAACAGAATAATGATCGTCACTAAAAATAAAAATTATTTTAGCGTTTACGGGAATCTTTTAGAGAAAAAGGAATCGTTTTTATACAATGTGTCATACCCTTATTCCGGAAAACTAAAATGCGTTTACGAATTGAATGATTCTACGCTTTTATTGGGAATGGACAATGGTTTATACGACTATAATTTGCGGACGAAAAAACTAAGAGATAAGATAATTATTGGGGATAAAGACAAGGTTGTTAAACAAATTTTCAAACTTAAAGAAAAGGTTTTAATCTTGTCAAAATCTGGTATTTTTCAGTTGTTAAATCAAAATATTTCTTTAGTTAATCATTATCCGAAAATTGACTTTAACACTGTAAATGGTGTGTATACTTATAAAGATTCTTTAGCTTGGCTGTTTGATAAAGGAAGTATTTATGAAATATCGATTAAGGCGGACACGCTTTATTTGAAGCGTATAAATAGTTTACCTGAAGTAGAAATTATTTCTGCCAATTACAGAAAAAATAAATTATTTATTGGGACAAAGAATAGTATCATTCAACTTGATTATTATAATGAGACTATTGAAGACAAAATACCTACAAGAAGGTTTACAATAGATTCTATTCACATTAACGAATCAAAGGTTTCAGAAGTGGAATATCTAGTTGCTAAGGCTGAGGAAGATTTGATTATCTTTTTTAAGATGATCTCATTTAAGTCGTCAAACAAAGATTTTGAATATCAGTTTGATTCCGAAAAGTGGCAAAACACAAACAAAAATAGCATTATCATTAACCGGTTACCCTCAGGTGAACATACCCTCAAAATTCGCTTAAAAAACTACCCAGAAACAATTCTTCACAAAAAAATAATTGTTGTGAAGAGACCATTAATAAAAACACCATGGTTTATCTTTTTATTAGTTTGCATTGGCATTTTAATCGTATTTCTTGCTTTTAAAACCTTTTATACTTTCAGGGATAAAAAAAAGCAACAGAAGCTTGAACATGTGAATTTAGAACTGAAGCTTTTTAACATCTCAAATGAACCCACATTTCATGTTCAATACGATTAATTCGATTCAATTTTATATTTTAGAGAATAATAAATCAGACGCCATTGCTTATTTATCAGATTTTGCATTGTTAATCCGAAAAAGTTTGGATTTTAGCATGACAGAACGCATTCTAATAGAAGAAGAGATTAAATTTTTAAATTTATACCTCTCACTCGAAAATAAAAGATTTGACACTGATTTTAAAATTGAATATAAGGTTACAAACCAGCTTATTAATACAAAGTATATTCCTTCTTTAATGATACAACCATTAATTGAAAATATAATTATTCATGCCGATTATGAAGATCGGATTGAGAAAAAAATCATTATCAATATTACATACGATCACGATTACTTCACGATCAAAGTAATTGATTTTGGAAAACCAAGTCAAGATTCTAAACCATTGACAAATCATAAGTCTTATGGTCTAAGTATATTGAGAAATAGATTAAAATTATATAATGGAAAGCATTATAATTTCGACGATCTAAAACTAACACCTACTTCTGCAAACTTCGGAAAAACAGTAACAATTAAATTGAAAGAATGGAAACCATTATTATAGATGACGAAATAAAGTCAATTAAGCTATTAGAGTACCATCTTGAGCATCATTTTTGATGATTTTAATATTGTAGGAAAGTATACAAATAGTGAAGAAGGACTGTGTGCTGTGCTAGAAATAAAACCAAAAGTACTTTTCCTTGATATAAACATGCCTAAGATGTCTGGCATTGATCTATTAAGAAGAATTGAACATTTAGATATACTGGTTGTTTTTTTAACTGCACATTCTGAGTATGCAATTGACGCTATTAAATTAGATGCTTTTGATTACCTTCTTAAACCAATTAATATTGAAGAACTCGTTCGTGTGAGAACAAAAATTAAACAAAACAGTTTTAAGAGGATTCATTTGGAGTCACCTACTAAAATTAAGTTTAAAGTCAATAATAGCATTTATATATACGAATTGGATGAAATTATTTATACACGCTCTGAGGGTAATTATACAACAGTCTATTCAACCAATAAAAAACCTTTGGTATTAACTCGAAATTTAAAGAAAATACAAGAAGAGTACCTAAGTAATCCGCCTTTCTTCAGGCCGCATCAGTCGTATATGATAAACCTGAATCATGTTAAGTCTTATTCGAATTACGAGATTACTTTAATACATGATATTATAGTGCCATTATCCACACGGCGACATAAGTTATTTATTGAGATAATTAATTAAAAAATAGCACTTATTAAAAAGTATGCCACGTATATTAAAATTTGACCTTCAAATTTTAAAACAGTCTTTTTTAAACGGTTTATTTTCCGGTAATTAGATCAAAATAACACAGAAGCTTCTCGAAAGTTGATGGAAAAAATCTAATTATGAAAATAAAATTTAAAAGCAAAAAATGGCAGTTATTACTGGCTGTTTTTACCCTATTTCTCGGTTGGGGGAATGTAAATGCGCAAGATCTACTCTATGGCATTCAAAATAATGGTTCAAATTATGAATTAGTGACTTATAATACGGTTAGTGGGGTAGAAACAAGTTTACAAAATATACCTGGCTCGTTTGGTCTTGCTGGTGTTTTAACTTATAATCCTGTTGATCAGGTGTTTTATTGCTACTCAGAATTTGGCGCTACAACCAATACGCATTTATTAGAAATTGATGCCTGTTCTTATGCGATAACTGATTTAGGCGCCGTAATGGTTGATGGTATGCCTGCATATGTGTCTGAAGGTTTGGCGTACGATCCAGTTTCAAACCAACTGTATGGTACCTTAAACGACATGCTTCCTACGTTACCGCTAACTGTATTTAATTACCGTAGTGTAAAGTTAGTCCGATTTACTTTAGGCACTGCAAATTGCGTACAAATTGGGACTAATATTGCTCAAACTAATCCAACTGAAGAAAACGAACTTGATGCAATCACATTTACAGGTACAGGTGCTACTGCTAGTACATTATTTGGAATGGATGGTAATCCTCATCCTTCTGCAGATTTTAGTGCCTTTTATAATGTAGGTTATACAGCGTCTATTGGTAATGCTACAGGGTATTATGATCATGGTTCTAGTCTAGCACTTCGTGGGTTTACTTATTTAGAATCTACCGATTTGGTTTATTCAAGTTTAAATAATAATTCAATTGTAACGATTGATCCTGGTTATGCGTTTGGACCAAGTGTAAATCATTTAAACTCAATTGTTACATTAGCATTAAATCCAAGTAGGAGTATCACTGGTTTAGCTTGGGGCCCACAAACATGTTGTGCGGCTTCAAGTGATCCATTATTTACCACAATCTCAACAAATATCTCAAATGATACCTATTGGGATGGTAAAATATACATTCCAGATAATACAGTAATCACGGTTAATAATGCCACGCTTGATATTACAACTGCGGATGTTGTTTTTGGACAATGCTCTGGTATTAATTTTGTGAATGGCGCTGAATTAAGAGCGAATAATACGGTGTTTAGACCCTGTGCAATTGATGGAACTTGGAGAGGACTTAATTTTGTAAGTAAATCAAATAATGACCACCAAATTAATGAATGTACCTTCAAAAATGCTGAAGTTGCATTATACCTAAACAGAGATGCAGAAGCATTTATTAATTCTAATACATTTTCAAATTGTAATGAAAGTATTTTAGTGAGCAATTCTATTTTTTCTCAATCTATAGTGGGTAATAATTTTATGACTAATAATGCTTATCCAACGTTCACAAATTGTTATCAATCTACTGCCTCAAATGATGTGATTCATATCCATGTTAATAATTCAAATAACGGAATATCTACTGTTTCGCCAATGTTTGTTGCCCAAAATGCAATGGTCAGGTCAAATACTAGCCGAACACTTAATGTTACCGGTATGGATTTCCTAAATAATACAGCATCTATTTCTGATAATAGTTTTATCAATATGACTGAAGCTATTGTAATTCAATCTCCTTCTAATAGAATTAATATTGAAAATAATGATTTCGAAATGAATGCCGTTTATCAAACTATAGGGACTTCTACGTCTCAAGTTTCGATTTTTAATAGTAAGCCTTTTGTATTTATTAATAATAACAATTTGATTAATAGTGGAATTGTAAAGGGGTATACTCGGATGGGTATTTTTGCGGGAAACTCAATGAATATTAGTGCTAAGAATAATTCAATTAATGGTTTTAATTGGGGAATATTTATGAATAATAGCACGGGAATTAATATTTCAGAAAATCACATTACCAATGCTTTACGAGCAGGTATTTTCTTTAAAGAGCAGAATGGGTCAAATAAGAATTTTATTACTTGTAATGACATCACTATGGATATGAATAGAGGGGTAAGCATATGGACAAGAAGCGCTTCAAAGTTTACATCAATTACCTCAAATTGTGTTAAGGATGGCAATATTGGCATTAGAACGCAAGGCAATGGATCAATTCCAATCTTGAGAAACAATTTTATCTACAATTATGCGGTTGGAATTGATAATTTTGGTCATACTGGAAATATTGGTTTTACTGGTGATCCTGGATTGAATACACTTTGGAGTAATAACAGTTCTGGGGTAGATATTAAGAGTACTGGCTCGTCTATTACTGTGGCATCAAATTATGGTTTAATTAATGCAACATGGGCAACAGTATCATATCTTGGAACAAATGCTTCTGATAATGTACATTCCAATGCATCATGTGCAAACCAAATAGTTGACTACGATAATCAGCAAAATTTGAATACTAGATACCATTGTGATCATTTTAATGAATTTATCTCTCCATTAACAGGCTTTAGTCCTGCAGGTTTTACCTTGCCATCAATAGGAGATATTAAATCATATATCTTGGACTATGAGTATGATTACTTAACAGTTAATAAAATAATTGGAATGGATCATTCCATGCCTCTTGCATCAATTGAGGATATACTGATGGTATCAGATTTAACCGAATCTCAAAAGACCAAGTCATTATACAATTACTATAAAAAGAATGGTAATTTAACTATGGCAGAAATTACTTTAAATCAATTAAATGATGCCAATTCAGATCACATTATTTTTAAACAAATTGAAGGCATTGTTTTAAAAACTATGGCAGGTATCGATTTAACGGATAATGACCTATCTGATTTAAATGGCCTTATGAGTGAAGATACGCCTAATTCATATTATAACTTAGCGGTATCGTTATCAAAAATGAAGGCAAACCATGGCACTTACCGTTATGAATTCCCTGTTTTTGAAAAAGCAAAATTGAGCTCAAATACTTCAATTCCGTTAGATAATAGTAGTGTAATAACTGCATTCCCAAATCCATTTAATGATGTGGTAACCATTCAAATTATAAGTGGTAAAATAGCCGAACGTCAAGATCTTGTGGTATATGATTTATATGGAAAACAGATCATTCGACAAACACTTGATATTGTTTCAGGCCAAATCACAATTAATTTAGAAAAGGTTTCTAGAGGGACATATTTTGTGGTTTTAGAATCTGAATCAGAAATATCAGCAAAACAAAAAATTGTAAAACTTTAATATTTAGTTAGATTAGTATTATAGCAGGTGTGGGAATTTCTCACACCTGCTTTTTTAGGATTATACTAAAGTTTTTTGCGTAAACGATTAAAAAGGAGTCTAAATGATAAAGGACTTAAAGTTAATTGTACCATTTTTATTTTTAACTATTTACTCATGTTTTCAAGCTCTAATCGCAATTCTGCTTTTTCTGTTTCAGAATAAATTGTTGAGGTTGAAAGAGAATATTTAAACTGGCTGACAGTTTGAGTTGTATCTTGTTTTGATTGCTGTTGAGCATCCATAATATACAAATAAGCTTCTGAAAAATTAGGGTAGAATTTCAATAGGATTTCCCATGCTTCAATGGCACTATCAAATTGATTTTCATTGTAAAGACTCCAGCCTTTTCCATTTAATATACCAAGAGAAAGTGGAATACTATTACCATAATTGGCGGTGATTTCTGCACCCAGTGCTTGATATATACTGAGGTCTTTTTGTGCATCAGAAATGTACTTGGATTGAATTTTAGACCATTCTTCAAAAATCTCGTATAAAGCTGTACCAATGGTTAAACCAGGTGTTACATTGTGGTCAGCTTCTTTAAATAAAAAACCTTTAGCGTCAATTGATATATTGTTAAATTGCTTGATTGCTAAATCCATTTTAACATAATCAGTTGGATAATCATTACCAATACCAAAGCGGTAATATTTGTTTGATTTTAAATTTTGACCATTCATTTGGCCGATAGAATCTATTAAATTCACATTCTTTTGGGTGAAAAATGGGCTGAGTGAAATCACTGCATTCAGCTCATTGATTTTGGAATGAAATAATGCGCTTGTAAAGTAGCCATATCTTGAATGTCCAATTAATAATCTAAATGATGAGGCATTGTATTCGTTTTCAGCAAGCGGTATTAACTCATTAAAAATAAACTTTTCGTTTTCCAAAGCAAGGCCATTCGGGTTAGAGGCTAGGTGCGACGTTTCAAGATATCTATACTTTTGTTCAGATTGAACACTGATGATAACTGATGAGGGCATTTGTTCATTGCTGGTCAAGTAATCAATTGTATTTAAGATATATTGGTGACTCCTTTTATTTTGTTTATCAAAAACAATAATCAATGGGAATTCCTGATTCACACCATCTTGCCATTCAAATGGAACAGTAACTGTGATATTCTTATCAAAACCAAGATGTTTTGAAGTAATCGTAGTATCTACTAATTTTTTATAGCGCTCGTATTCCTGCGCAAAACCATTATTTGAAATACATAAAGTTAAAAAGAGAACGTAAATTATTTTAGACATTACTTTAATTGTTTTATTTCAAAGTTAATGAATCCAAAGAAGTTCTTCTGAATTTAACATGTAATTCTACAAATCATTTAACAACGAATAATGATATTTTAAAGTGGGAATCGTGCTAATTAGTAATGTTCTTAAAAGTGGATATCGACTTGCGTTCTCCAGTATATATTGTCATTCTTTCCGCCGTTTCCACTCGTATTGTTGTGAACCATTTTTTGACGGTAAGTTAGGTCAGTTTGTATCTTTAATTTATGTCCTACAAAGTATTTTGAAACCGCTAATGAATAATCTTTTTCAATGCTAGATACATTAATTTCTGGTGTAATATCAGTATAACGCATACCTACTTCCCAGTTATTACTGAACATCCATCCAGCCTGAACATTTAATCCAGTTCCAGTAAAGTACGTTCCAATTATATTTGTGCCAGAATACACATTGGCATCACCATCAAGTGTTGTTTTATTGGCATATTCACCCATTAATGAAAATTGCTTGTATTTAAACATTAAATCAACGAAAAGCGTATTTAATGTTTTGCCTACATAATTACCAACACTATCTTTAATGAAACTACCGTTTTGTCCTCTTTCACGTCCTGCATCAACATTCATGTCATAGGTTATTCCAATAGATAGTTTTGGTTTAGATTCTCGTTTTATAGCTGCACCAATATAATCTCCTTTTGATTGAAATTTACCAAATGGAAGTGCTTCTACTCTAAAAGTATAATCATATCCACCAATATTTCCTGCAGTTACATTTCTGCCTTCTCCTTGACTAAATGCAACAATTTCTTTAATTAAAAAATTATTAAAGATTGTAAAATGGTGTTTTAAATGTAATCCCATATCACGGTCAAGGTTATAGCGAGAATTTAACCTTGAACGGTCAACAAATTGAAGATTTGCTGAAGAAATAACACGCTCTCTATTGCCTGGTAGCTTGGTTTGACCAGCAAGGATTGAGAAATTCTTATAAAAATTCCACTGAACGTATGCATCTAATATATATTTAGGTGAATTATTAAATTCAGGTGTATTTGAACCGCTGATGTCTCTATTTGACAGCCCTAATTCAATTTTATAAGTAAGCTTAGGTGAATATGCAAAACCATTGAATTTTAACCTTGCTCTTCTAATCATGAAACTACTTTCATGTTTTCCGATATTTCCAAGGTCATCATTAGTAACAGTCCATTCATTTGAAAAGAGACTTTGAGTTCTGATTCCAATTTTCATAAAATAGGTAGAATCTTTTCCCATAATCTGAAATCCTTTTCCAAATTTTTCACCTGTTACCTGCCCAAATAGATTGACTGCCCAAAATATTATTACAATAGCCACAAATACATTTTTCATTTTCTGTCTAAATTTTTGTCAAATATTACATTTTTTTAATAAATACTTAATATTAGCTAAGCAATGTTAACGATAGCTTAACATAATGATGTCAAGTTTTATAACTCAGAAAAACCGTTAATACTTTATTTAAAGAAGTTTACAGACAGATTTATTGTTCGTTTTAGGAAGATTTGAAAAATAGTAAAAATTCTAATTTTCTTAACATAAGCTTAACATTGAAATAAAGTCGCGATTAAATCAATCTTTTACTTTTGTTCCAAATTAAATTGAACACATGAAAACAATGTTTTTTTATTTATTGATGATAGGCACTTTGCTATTCTCAACTGCGGTTTCGGCTAATCCTAATGATTCAACTGTAGCTACTGCTGCTGAAATGTCATTGGAAAGCATCCAAAAATCAGTAAATCTTTCTGGTTTTGATTATCTATTTACGAATGATGTAGATACTTTAACGTTAAAAGCATTTTCTATAGGTGAATTAGCATTCAAATGGGATGGCCTTGAATCAGGAGACTCTTTTATTGGTTTTAAGTTTAGAGCTGATGACAATGATAATTGGACGGAAGCTGTGATTGAATCTTCAGCAAAGGAAATTATTTTCAATAACATTGACGAAAATAAAATGTTTGAATTAATGATAGGATCAGGACATAATGCCGGTTCAATTATATACGACAGCATGGTCCATCATGTTAATTCATTCGGAGAAACCATGTTTAAAAGTAATCAAGCAGAAGGTAAAGAAGAGGCTGTTACTATTACATGGGGAATTGAAAATGATCTTTTACAATCTATTTTAACTGTTTACCCGAAAGCTTCTTTTACATTAAAATATAATACTAAGATTGGAAAAAAACAACATAAAGCGGATAAAAGAAAAGCACCTTGGACAGTTGTTGAGGACATTTCAATTAATAAAGTTTCCCATAAAATTAAAGAGCTTTCTGGAGGCGAAAACTATGTTTATAAAATTGGGGTTGAAATTGGAGATAAAACAGTTTGGGGAAAAGGAAGTAAGTTTGAAACAGAACGTGTTTGGGGCGTGTTTAAGATGCTTGTTTTAATTGGTGCATTGGGTATGTTCATCTTTGGAATGAAAATCATGTCAGAAGGCCTTCAACAGGCTGCTGGATCAAGTTTGCGGAATATGCTTGGACGAATTACTTCAAATCGATTTAAAAGTGTGTTGTCTGGTGTAGGAATTACATCTGTCGTCCAGTCCTCCTCCGTCACAACAGTGATGGTAGTAAGTTTTGTTAATGCAGGGTTGATGACTTTGAAACAGTCAGTAGGTGTAATGATGGGCGCTAATATTGGGACTACAATGACTGCATGGTTAATTTTAGTGTTTGGATTTAAAGTGAGCATTAGCTCATATGCATTAATACTAATTGCCTTTGGGGCGCCAATGTTGTTTTTTACTAAAGGGAAAATTAAGATTTGGGCGAGTGTAATTATTGGATTTGCCTTATTATTTATGGGACTTGGTGAATTGAAAGATGCGGTGCCGAGTTTAGGTGTTGATTCTGGCTTAGTTCAGTTCTTTATTGAATACAAAGATTCTGGAATTTTAGGCACATTAATGTTTATTGGATTGGGAACAATAGTGACTGTTGTTATTCAGTCTTCCTCTGCTGCAATGGCTTTAACTATGACAATGGTTGCTGGTGGTGTACTTCCTTTTGAAGTTGCTGCGGCAATGATACTTGGTGAAAATATAGGGACAACAATTACAGCTCAACTTGCTGCACTTATTGGTAACGTCCATGCAAAGAGAGCTGCAAGAATTCACGCTTTGTTTAATGTCATAGGTGTTGTTTGGATGGTGCTTGTGTTTCACTATTTCTTAAAAGGGATTGCCTATTTTATGGAAGGTGACCCATTTAATAATCCTGAAGCTGCGAATGTAGGAATTGCAATTTTCCATACAGCCTTTAATTTAGCTAATGTATTGTTATTGATTTGGTTTACGCCAAAATTAGTTTCTATGGCTGAGAAGAGTGTTCGTTCTAAAGGAGCTGCAGATGAAGAGTTCCACTTAGATTATATTGGAACAGGGATGATGGGAACACCTGATTTATCAATTTTAGAAGCTAAAAAAGAAGTCGCGAAATTTGGTGGTATTACGAGTAGAATGTCAGGTTTCACACAATCACTTTTAACGGAACAGAATTCTAAAGTCAAATCAAAACTATATACGAAAATTGCGAAGTATGAAGAAATTACCGATAGAGTAGAGATCGAGGTCGCTAATTACCTAGCACAAGTATCTAAAGGTGAAATGACGGATGATACGGCCTATAAGGTTCGTGCAATGAACAGTATTGTTAACGACCTAGAAAGAATTGGTGATATTTTTTACCAAATTTCGAAAAGTATAGAGCGTAAGGATGAAGAGAAGATTTGGTTTGTACCAGAACAAAGGGAAAGTTTATTAGAGATGTTTAAATTAGTAGATGATGCTTTTGATATAATGGTTGAAAATCTTGATTCTGATTGGGGTGGTGTATCTATTGAGCCAGCAAATGATGCTGAAACTATAATCAATAGAAAAAGAGATAAAATGAAACAAGAACATTTATCTAATTTGAATAAGAAAGACTTTAACTTGGAAAGTGGAATGATCTTTAGTAACATTTTTTCACTGTGTGAGAAAGCAGGTGATCATATTATAAATGTGTCCGAAGCAGTTGTAGGGCCGCCACACCCTGTGAGAAAGTAAACTAACCATTCCCATATAAGGGAATATGTACATATTCCCTTTGTAGCTTTATTTCTAACCGAATTGTAGATTTAAAGTTGGTTTAAAAAATATTCAATCATTATTTGTTGAAAAACTGAATTTATACTTAAGGTTTTCATTTATTTTACTCTTTTAGAGACAGTTTACACATTTATTTTCCTTATTGAACGCAATTCTGCTAGTTCTAGCTTGTTTTAAGGCTTTAAATTGCATTTTTTTATCAATTTGAAGTCCTTTCCAAGACTCATCAGGTGTTAATCCTTTTAGCTCACCGTGAGGCTTTTTGTAATTGTAATCATTCAAGAAGTATCTAAATGTTCTTTTCAAGTGTTTTAAGTCTCTAATTTCTTTTGGAAATAAATACCGATATTTTAAGGTCATATTCACTCTTTCAATCATTGAATTAGAATAATCAATATCTCTTAATGCGACTAGCTTTTGAATATTGATTTGAGATTGATTAATAAAATTATCGACGTAAATATTATTGTTTTCAGGCCCACCATCAACAATCAATTTAACATTTAAGTTTTTAGTAAGTTTGGATGCTTTTTGATAGGCCTGTTCAATTAATTTAGAAGTTATCCTTCCCATTACACGTTCTTGAATATCATAAGCTAGTATCTTTCTAGAAAAATTATCAATGAGTATGTAGACATAATATCGTTTACTGTCTAATGTTTTAACAACTGTAATATCTGTATGCCAAATTTGATTTGGAATACTCGCTCGAATCCCTTTTCTTCTTCTTTTCTTTCTCATCACTTTACCTTTATGTTTTCTGATTTCCAATAAGCGATTGACTTTGTAAAGTGTATCAATTGAAACAGACAAATATCCATTTCTAATGCCATGAAGTTGTACACTCTTCATTGACCAGTGTAATGTTTTAGGATTCATTAAGGCAGATTTGATTTGTTTAATTTCAATAGGTGTTATTTGACTAGGGTATGATTTTAGACATTGTTTAAAAAAAGAACCATCACATTTAAATTTTGTATCAATTACCCACGAATGAAATGTACTTTTTGAAATATTAAAAACTTGTGTGGCTTTTTCAATAGAAATAATTCCTTTGACATTATTAATTGCATCAACCACTTGTTTTTTTGATTCACGCATGACTTTGCTATAATCTTTTGTTTTAGCAACAATCTTAACCATGCTTTTGATTAATTTTCCATAGGCTTCAAACATTTTTGGAAACTGATTCAAAGTTTGAATCAGTTCTGTATGTTCATCTGCAATCTGATTAATTTTTGATCCAACATATCGATCGTAATTATCATTTTTCCATCTATGTAAATTAGAAGTAGGTATTTCCTTGATATACTTTTCAGGTAGTAAATTATGAAATACTAATTCTTTAAGTGAAGTGTGATAAGATTGTCTGGTCATAATAATTACAAATATAGATGTTCCTTATAAGAGACAAATTAGGTCATAAAAATGAATCGGACTTAATTATTAGTTGTAAATAGACTAGCTAAATAAGGTATTCCAAAAAACCCACTAAAGTAAAATATTAAAAAAGCAAAATATATAAATGCCATCCTATTTGACAGGGTGGCATTTTGCTTTTATAATATTTTCCTGCCATCCCTTCTGTTTTTCTCATGCGTAACTACTCTGTCTTTTTCTTGCCAAACGCACTACAAAAAATGCTTAGAAAAGATAAGCATTTTGCCATCACCCAAAAAAGCCACCGTTACTCCGTGTTATGCTCGCCGCTTGGCTCCTCAAATTGTACACTTTCCCCTTGCTATATCCCGACACTTTCCAACAGCCTAAGGCCCTGCCCAATACGGATGAAAGATATTAAGCTCTGTAATTGCAGAATCACTATTTATGTTTATTTCACCATATTGATTTGTTATTAGTGTGTTGGTACTTGTTTTGATTTCAATTCCTGGAATTGGAAATCCAGTCAGCATGTCTTTTATAACTAACAATGAATTTAATTCTTTATTATCATTCCTTTCTTCTAGTTTGTATGTAGTAATATTTAAATATTGAGTCATTGTTTGTGTTATCTCCGAAGTATCAATATCATCAAAAATTAAAATTAATGAATCATTTGTGTAATTATACCCCCCACTTCCATATGGAATTTCAAAATCATCACTCCATCTATAGTCATAGATTTCAAATCTTTGATTATTATGAATAATTAGAGATTGATTTCCCAATTTATATGTTCCTTGGATAAGCTGCTGACTATAACCTTTTATGCATAATAAGAATAATACGAAAAGAGACATTGATTTCATCATAGTAATATTTATATCGCAAAAATATAGAATATGTTACATGTCTTTTAGATTTCGAGAGGCGCGGGACCGCCGCTACGTCGCAAAATTTAGTCGCTTTTGCTTCTCTTAAAAAGGCTCTCAAAAAATAAAACGTTAGACTTGAGAAATGGAAATTACCGCCCTAAAAGGTGTCTAAAATTCGGTAGCTTTTACCAACTTCCTTGTTCAGTCAGTCCGAAAAAGCTACAAATAAAGATTCTATTAAAATATTCAACATCAAGTCAACAGTTCCATCTCGGTTGAACCGAGACCAAACTGTCATTAACTTCTTTCTTCCACGTGCTACAAGGCCAGATCTTTGCCTGTTTGTAGCCTTATTTTTTTTCGCAAGAGTAATGCGTTAATTTAAAATAGTCAAGGGTATATAAACTTCACTTCGTTACGCCCTTGTCTTATTTAAATCAACCCATTGAAGATAAAAGCAAAAAAAATATGGCTTCAATCATTCAAAAACAAAAAAATAAAATTAAAAAAACATTAAAATGTTGTGCGGTTTGGTGTCCGTTTTACCCGGGCAATCAGTTAACAAGTTTAGATGTTTCTCAGAATACGTTTTTAGTTACCCTTTCTTGTAATGACAATCAGTTGACAACCCTGAATGTGAAAAACGGGAATAATACTCAAATAACTTGGTTTGTGGCTACAGATAATCCTAACCTAAGATGTATACTTGTTGATTCTCCTTCTTGGTCTTTATCTAATTGGTCTGCAATTGATAGTATGGCTTTTTTTACTGAAACTTGCGATTTATCTAATGACGAAACTCTAAGCTTGAAAAATAAATTATCGGCATATCCAAATCCCGCAAATGGTAAAGTAACAATTGACTTAAACAGGTTTTCGTCAATTGTAGAAATTAAACTCTTTAATAGCTTAGGTCAATTAATCTTATCTCAGGATTTTAATAATACAAAGCAAGTCAGTTTTGAGATTGAAGGTCCAGAAGGGATATATTTTTTAAGATTGAATACCTATTCGGGGAAAAGTGGAATGATTAAGATCATTAAGGAATAAATATCTGTTAATATTTAGATTTTCCAGCTGTCGTGCGTTTGTAACGCGTGCTCATTTTTTCTCACCACTACTCAAATAGTTTGTGAATGAATTACGTTTCTATTTTATTGTTTTCATATTGAGTTTATAATCAAAAAAACAAGTAATTTGGAATCATGTCAGAAAAATACAAAGTTGTGGATTCGAGCCGCCCAACCTTTATTACTTTAACCCCTCGCTGCCGCGCACTAGCGTGTGTAGTAATTGAAACATTGTATTGAATCAAAATACGGGACTTCGACTCCGCTCAGTCGCCTTTGTTTTGAGTAATAACGAACCCTGAGCGGAGTCGAGGGGTAAATTAAATTACAAGCAAAATATTTTATAGGCTCTTCAATTTTTCTCTTGATCACTTTTTTTGTACTTGTTTTCTTATTATATGTTATAACGGACATTGAGCGGAGTCGAAATGTAAGAGGGTTTATTTTGAGAAATACAACATGTTTATGGCTGAAAGATTTCATATTCATTACAAATGCGTGCGAGTATAGAGTACAGTATGAATTAATGATTAAAAAAAAATAGATTCAACTGGCGGACGTTTGCAACGTGTACTTATTTTCTAATAGTGATTACAAACAGTTGTTATTTGGATTATACAGATAGTGGAAACCGTTTCGATTGTAATAGAAACATTGTATCAAATCAGTAGAGCAGGCAATTCAATCCCACATCAGCTTAGTACTCTATGAAGTTATACTATTAAGATTCTCAAATTCTCAAATGTCTACTTTTTGTCTACGCCATATTTTTTGAAAAAAACAAGAGTTCCTATAATTTTGCAGGTATCTATAACTGATCAATTATTGTAATTGAGGATAACATGTTCGTGGTTTTAATCTAATTACAACGAAGAGTAGCGTGAAGAGTAGTTTAAATATTGAGTTAGGGTATGGTCTGATACTAATACAGAGTATGTAAAAGATACTAGAGGTAAGAAGTACAGAATAATGGATCAGTATTTTGAAAGAGAATTTATTTAATAACAGAAATGTATATACAGTATGAAAAAAGCAATTAGTATCTTGATAATTTTGATTAGTAACCTGAGTATTGCTCAACATTTGTTGCCATTAGAAGGGACACATTGGAAAGAAGTAAAGTGTAACTATTCGACAAGTCTTTATACTGGTCAATATTTTGTTGATCATATTCGAATAGAAGGAGATACTATTATTAATGGGATGCAATATAAAAAGCTATTCGTTAGGGAAGAACTATATAAACATGCCTCTCTAACAACTCAATTTGTTGATTCATTAGTTTCATTTAATGATCAATTCTTTGGTGGTATACGAGAGGATTCTCAAAAAATTTATGTCTCATCAATATTCTATGACATTTCAATGAACGAAAAACTAATGTATGATTTTTCGGCACAAGTAGGAGATACGGTTGAGGTATGGCATGATTTTTTTGACGGATCAGTAGTAATAGATAGTATTAATAGTATTATTGTCTCTGACGGGAGCTCTCGTAACAAATTCGTTTTAAAAAGCACCTTTGGAGATCCTTTACCAGTGTTTTGGATAGAAGGAATAGGTTCGAATTATGGGTTACTCGCTATGTACCTTCTTTATACAACTGATGAATCAAAGACACTTCGCTGTTTAACAAGAAATGATGTAATAATTTATGATTTCTTGCCTGTCCAATATGACCATTGCCTAATTTATCCAATACAAGATTGTGAATCATTCATTTTAGGGACTACCCAAGCTGAGAAACAATTAGAGGTAACAATTTATCCTAATCCAATGAGCGAGTATGCAATCTTAAAATTTAATAATTTTTTAGATGTGATGACTAATATAGATATTTACGATATCCAAGGTGTAAGAATAAATACAACGCATAACATCACAAATAATGAAGTAATTATTAATAGAGAAAATTTATCATCAGGACTATATTTTGTTCATTTATACTCGTGTTATGCTGACACGGTCGTAAAAGTGAGTTCTTCTGTTCAATTTACTACAACCACCTCAATCAGTCAAAGCAACCAAGCACGTATTGACGGTAATGGTCAGGTGCAAATCGCAGATGGTCAAGTTGGTTTGGTAGTTGATAATACCAGTTATTTTCCTAATGGTCCTCGTTACCAAAATGCTTTTCGCATCAACTACAACAATGATAGAATTACGGTATTAAGTGGTGGTTACTCAATAAATGGTACGGCAAAGAATAGTACCGAGGGTTATTTTGATTATTCTGATTTACAATGGACAAACTTCCAATCCGAATTCCCTACCGTAACAGATTTGGTTTCATCAGCACACAACTCGACAACTAATTTAAGTTATTACGCAAGTTATGGCGATGGTTTATTGATGAGAAACGGAACAAGTTATACGTTGTTTAACAGCAGTAACGGTCCACTTAACCAAGCATCAAGTGGTAAAGTTTATGTTACCGATATCCAAATTGACGAAGCGGGAAATACGTGGCTGACAAATTACACCCCAAACCCTTCTGATTTTCAAAAATCTTTATTTAAGATTGACACAGACGGACAATGGACAGGCTATGAGATCTCACATTCGACAGGGCGTTCGGCATTATCATTTGTTATCGATAAAGATGACGTGAAGTGGATGGTTGTAAAACAAGGTTCGACAAATAGTATATTAGCATACAACCCCGAAACAGGGCATAGAAAACAGTTGACAAAATCACTATCGGCATTACCAGGTTCGGTCAACTGCCTTGATACCGACAAAAAAGGGAATATCTATATAGGGACAGACAACGGGTTGGCACAAATAAGTAACCCTTCAAGTGTCTTTACAGCCAACCCTTTTACGGTCTATGTGCCAATATTGGGTAATCAGCAGTTGCTAAAAGGGAAACATATCCACGCTATAAAAATTGATGGCGGAGGACGTTTGTGGGTAGGAACAAATAATGGATTGTTTTTATTTAACGAAGAGTTGAGTGAGCAGATAGCATTATTTACCACCAAAAACAGTCCTTTATTAAGTAATAAAATAACAGCCATTGAAATCGATGGAGAAACAGGTGAAGTATTTGTCTCGACGATAGAAGGTATCTTTTCTTATATGGGTTTTGCGACAGAGGCGACAGACAAAAATAAAGATGAAATTGTGATTTTTCCTAACCCTGTACGTCCCAACTACCACGGGTACGTTGCTATTCGTGGTTTAGTAAGCGATGCGAATGTGAAAATCACGGATATTAACACCAACCTTGTACACGAAACAAATGCAGAAGGAGGGACGGCTACTTGGGATATGCGCTTGCTTTCTGGTGAAAGAGCAACAACAGGTGTTTATTTGGTTTTTACTTCAGATGAAGAGGGAGAAGAAACTTTTGTTGGGAAAATTGCTGTAATTTCAGAATAGAATAAGGTCCTCTTTCCTTTTATGTAAGCCTACACAAAAAGTAATCAAATTTTTACTCGTAATAGTGACAAAAAGCACCCTTTTTTATAGCAAGTTTGGTAACTTTGCAAATAATAGGAGAGTCAGTGAAAATTGACCTAATAAAGAGGTGGTTATGAAAAAAACATTAAACGTATTATTCTCTACACGATTGACAGCAGTGTTGTTTGTTGTGTACTTTATCGCAATTGGTTCGGCTACTTTTATTGAAGAGGCATACGATACGGTAACTTCCAAAGTATTGGTTTATGATGCTTTTTGGTTAGAAATAGTAACGTTACTGATGGCTGTTAATTTCATTGGTAATATCGCTCGTTACCGTTTATTTCGTTTAGAAAAAATAGGTACATTGACTTTTCACTTGGCTTTTCTTATTATTATTCTCGGAGCAGGAATTACTCGTTACACAGGATACGAAGGAACTATGCCGATTCGTGAAGGAGAAACGTCAAACAAAATGTACAGTGCTGAACCTTTTTTACAGGTTGCGATTAGTGATTTGGAGGCTCGTCATACCTATGACAAGTTAATGTATCTTTCGGATGCCCCGATGGTGAATAATTCGTTTGAAATGAATGTTCAATTTAAAGAGAAAGAACCCCTAATTATTTCGTATAAAAACTTTATCAAAAATGCTGTGGAGACAGTAGAAGAAAATCAAACCGATGGTGTCGATATGATAGAAATTGTTATCGGAGGGGCTGAAGGACGTGAAGAATTATTGATTAAGAGTGGTGAAATTGTCAATATTGGAGAAATTAGCTTAGCCTACAACAATTTTGAAAATAAAAAAGCGATTGTCATTGCCGGGAACAGTACCCAATTAACAATCACTTCGCCTCTTACGATTAACCGTTTTGCGATGCCAAGCTTTGATGCGGATACTGTTTTTGCGAATCAAAATACAGCTTTCAAACCAATGCACTTACACCGTTTCAGTAATACACAATTTGTTTTCAAATCGGCAATAACGAAAGGTGTAAAAAGATTAAAACAAGGGACTGTTTCTCAAAATGGGACAGATGCTTTGGTTGTTAATCTTCATCAAGATGGCGTAGATAAAGAAATGATTTTATTTGGAGGAATGAATAACACACCAGCTTACCGAGAATATGCCAATGACGGATTGCTTTACCGTATTGGTTACGGAATGAAGCAAATTACCCTACCTTTTTCGGTGAAGTGCAAAGATTTCATTTTCGATACTTACCCTGGTTCGGCAATGCCTATGTCGTACAGAAGTGAAGTTACTGTGATTGATAAAAGAAATAACGTAACTGAAGACCACAGTATTTTTATGAATAATGTATTGGATTATGAGGGGTATCGTTTTTTTCAATCCTCGTTTGACCCTGACAAAAAAGGAACACGTTTATCAGTCAATCACGATTTCTTAGGGACTTGGGTGACTTATATTGGTTACGCTTTATTGACTCTTGGATTTCTATTGGCTATGCTAATGAAAACTTCTCGTTTTGGAGAGTTAGGACAAAAAATAAAGGCGTTGAGGTTACAGCGTTTAGCGAGTAGTTTCGTTGTAGGGCTTATTTTGTTTACTTCACAGAATGGGTTTTCTCAGCACGAGGGACACAATCACACAGGACATAATCACGCGGAAAGACCGACGAATACAAACCACGTGACTCAGGCACACGCCGATAAATTGGGTAAATTAATTGTCTTAGCTAAAAATGGTCGTTACGAGCCTGTGCATACATTAGCTTATGATTTTGCGCATAAACTTTCTCGTAAAGAGGAGTTTTTATTGCAGGACAGTAGTATAGCCGAGCCTATGCGTGTCTTTGCTGATATGTTGGCTAACCCACAATATTGGAGAACGCAAAAAATCATTTACATTAAAAAGAATTGTGGTGTTCAAAAAATATTGGGATTAAATACCAATGATAAATACGCAAGTTTCACAGATTTCTTTAATAAGGGCGTAACGTACAAGTTGGGTGAACCTGCCAACAAAGCGTGGCAAAAAGCACAAGGAAAACGAACGGTACTTGATAAAGAAATTATGAAGGTTGACGAACGTGTCAATTTGCTGTTTATGATGTTTGGCGGAGAGATGTTGAAGATTTTCCCTGCGCCAAAAGCATCTTCTGGCGAATGGATACATTGGACAGATAGTTTAGCAAAAATCCCTTTGGCAGCAAATCCTGATAAGAGTGCAATCACTTACCAAGCAATTATGTGGAAATACATTACAGATGTAGTAAAAGCAACAAAAACGGGAGACTATACTTATGCTGATAAAATGTTAGCAGATATTTCAGCTATTCAACGAGCAGCAACAAAGGAGGGAGTGATTCCTACTGAGGAAATGGTGAAAGCAGAGATTGATTACAACAATTCAAAAATTTTTAATGGTCTAAGGAATAAATACGGAATGTTAAGTGTTCTATTACTTATCTTCACTTTACTTGAAGTGATTATTCGAAAGAAAGATTCCGTAATTTATGCTTTTCTAATAGAATTTCCTTTATGGCTTTTGATTGGTTTCTTGGCAATTTTCTTTTTACAACATACCTACGGAATGGGAATGCGTTGGTATTTGACAGGTCACGCACCTTGGAGTAATGGTTACGAAGCCTTAGTTACTATTGCTTGGGGAGGTTTATTTGCCGGTTTTATCTTTGCCCGTTATTCAAAAATAACCTTAGCGGCAACTGCACTATTGGCATTCTTTATCCTAATGACTGCTGGGCATAGCCAATATGACCCGCAATTAACAAACCTACAACCTGTTTTAAAATCGTATTGGTTGATTATTCACGTTGCAGTGATTACGAACAGTTATGGCTTCTTTGGTTTAGGGTTTATTCTTTCGCTAATCAACTTAATTATTTCTGTTTTTAGAAATAAAAAGAACCACGAGCGTTTGACTTTATTGATTAGAGAGTTGACACATATCAACGAAATGACTTTGATTATTGGTATTGCCTTAGCTACTATCGGAACATTTTTAGGAGGTGTTTGGGCAAATGAGAGCTGGGGTCGTTATTGGGGATGGGACCAAAAAGAAACGTGGGCATTAGCGATTGTGATGTGTTACGGCTTTATTTTACATTTCCGTTTGATACCTGGGTTTAGAGGTGCTATTGCTTTTAATAACGGTAGTTTATGGGGCTTTGGTAGTGTGATTATGACTTTTGTTGGTGTAAACTACTACCTGTCTAAAGGCTTACATAGTTACGCAGCAGGAGACACACCTGCTTTCCCGAGTTGGATTTGGGGAATGTTAGCAGGGTTGTTTATTCTTTCTATCGTTGCCGCTTTGGTTGATAAAAGAATAAAAAAACTTGATGAAAACGAAGGATTGAATATCAAGCGAAATTGATTGTCTATGTTGACTCAAGAAGAATTAAAACGCTACAACAGACATATTATATTGTCCGAAGTGAAACTTGAAGGACAGGAAAAGCTACAATCAGCGAAAATATTGGTTATCGGTGCAGGAGGTTTAGGTTGTCCTGCTCTCCAATACTTGACCGCTGCGGGTGTTGGCACTCTTGGGGTGATAGATGATGACAAAATTGAATTATCGAACCTACAACGCCAAATATTATTCCGTACCGAAGATATTGGTAAATACAAAGCCGAAGTAGCCGCTGATACACTGAAAGCACTCAATCCGTTTACTGATTTTGTGGTTTACAAAGCACGTTTGACAAAAGAAAATGCACTTTCAATTTTTGAACAATATGATATTATTGTTGATGGTACAGATAATTTTGAAACAAGGTATTTGATTAATGATACTTGTGTTATTTTAAACAAGCCTTTTGTTTTTGGTTCTATTTTTAAATTTGACGGACAGGTTTCTGTTTTTAATTACCAAAACGGTCCAACTTACCGTTGTTTGTTTCCTGAACCACCCGAAGAAATGCCTAACTGTTCACAAGTTGGAGTGTTAGGCGTGTTACCAGGTATCATAGGAACTTACCAAGCCAACGAAGTGATTAAAATAGTGGTAGGTATTGGTGAAGTATTGAAAGGGAAACTATTAACAATAGATACCTTGAAAAACGAACATTATTTGATTTCTTTTACTAAAAATGAAGCGAACAATTGCACTGAGTTACTGGACGATTATTCGATTTATCAAAACAAGAACTGTGAATTAAACACTGTTTCAAGTGTGTCAGTCGATGAGTTGGCGGAAGAATTAGAAAAAGACGCCGTTTTTTTATTAGATGTTAGAGAAGAATTTGAATATTCTATTTGCCACTTACCAGATGCTTTGTTAATTCCTTTAGGGAATATAAGTGAGGCTGTGGCACATATTCCTCGCAACAAAAAAGTAGTTGTTTATTGTCATCACGGTATGCGAAGTCAAAGTGCTATTCAGTTTCTTTCTGCCGAATATGGGTTTAATAACCTCACCAATTTAGAAGGCGGAATTGACGAATGGGCAAGAGAGATTGATAATACAATGGAAATATATTAATTCAGCTTATACAATCTTTTTTTCAGGTATTGTACCACCTGTTAGTAAAGTCAGTACTTCTTGACAAATATGTTGTATCATAAAGTGGTCAACTTCTCGAAAATGGCTTAAAAAAGCGATGTATTCCGTTTGTTTAAAATTCACCTTATTTTGCTCTTGAGGGAACTTAAACTTAGCAAGATTTTTTTTATACCATTCAAAAAGCACCAATTTAGAAAGGCTTTCATCTAAAAAATCAAAATCGATTTCATATTTAGTCAAATAATCACTGATTACTAAATCTAAGGTAAACATTTCTTTTGCCGAAAATGTATAATTGAGTTTTTTTTGCATACGCTAAAATACTTTAAATCAAGCTAAAAATGAAAAAAGCAGTCTATTAAGACTGCTTTTTTTGTGCTTTTGCATACGCTAAAATATTATCAATCGCTCGTTGAGGAGGTGTAAATTCCAAACCATCGAGTGTTTCTTTCATTGTATGTAGCTCTTTACTGAGTAAATGAAGTTCTTTTGATTTTTCAATCTCAACTTCTGCTGTTTTATTGTTTTGTTGGTAGATATAATCCACCACATCATTTTGAGTAATTGTTCTAATCATACGCGAATTTTTCTTGTTTAATTTTCTTTCTAAGGTTAATTAAAGCGTACCTCATTCTGCCCAAAGCAGTATTGATACTTACGCCTGTTTCTTCTGCGATTTCCTGAAAACTCAAGTCCGAATAATGTCGCATAATCAACACTTCCCGCTGTGTTTCTGGTAGCTCTTGAATAAGTTCTTTCAAACGGACATTTCTATCCTGTGTAATTTGAATACTTTCAATACTTTCGGCAGTAAACTCCATCGTGTTAAACACAGGGCTACCATCTTCCAGAATCACTGTTGGGTCACGTTTTTTCTTGCGAAAAGAATCAATAGCCATATTGTGAGCCATACGAGAAATCCAAGGGGCAAATTTCCCTTCCTCGTTATAAACTCCACGATTTATTCTATCAATTGCCTTCATAAAACATTCCTGCATCAGGTCTTCTGCTTTATAACGGTCTTTTACAATAAGTAGTATAGTTGTGTAAACTTTTGTACTGTGGCGTTCCAATAATATTGAAAAAGCACCCTCGTTTCCATTTATATAAGACGTGATTAACTCTGCGTCTTTTTGCAACTTAGTTTGCATAATATGTGCATTTTGGTAACGTAGAGTTCTATATCATTCAGTAGCCTTTAGGTTTCTATTAGGTGCGTTTTTAAAACTAAAAAGACAAAAAATGGTCTTTCTATTTAAAACGATTATACATTATAGTGATAAAAAAGGAGAAAACCAAGAAAAGCATTAGCTATCCTTGTTTGTAAGGCTCTTTATCAATTTCAAAATCGGTTTCGTATATTCCCCAATTCATAAACTCATAATATATTGTCATTGCCTCATAATGGGAGGTAGCATAAAATGAATGAATGATTTGAGCGTCTGTATTATTAGGGTTACTCGAGAAGCACAACGTGGTCAGTCCTTCCTTGTCTTTCCATATATCGTGCTTCGTCTCTTTCATTTATGCTCAACTAAAAAACCCATTTCCAAACAAATGAAAATGGGTTTGGGTGTTTTTGTTTATAGCTAAATTATTTTGTAATCATAGCCATTCCCATATAAGGAACTAACACTTTAGGAATACGAATACCTTCTTCTGTTTGGTTATTTTCTAAAATTGCCGCCAAAATACGAGGAAGAGCCAAAGCACTACCGTTTAGTGTATGTAAAAAACGAGATTTTTTATTCTCATCTTTGTAACGCAATTTCAAACGGTTGGCTTGGTAGGTTTCAAAACTACTCACTGAACTCACTTCTAACCATTGTTTTTGAGCTGCCGAATAAACCTCAAAATCATAAGTAATAGCCGAAGTAAAGCCGAGGTCACCACCACAAAGATTCAATACACGGTAGGGTAAATCCAACGCTTTTAATAAGCCAGCGATATAACCTTTCATTTCTGCCAAACTCTCATCTGATTTATCAGGATGCTGAATTTGTACAATTTCTACCTTATCAAACTGATGCAGTCTGTTTAATCCCCTGACGTGTGCACCCCAACTTCCTGCTTCACGACGAAAACAAGGAGAGTATGCCGTTACTTTTACAGGTAGTTCACTCTCTTTAAGTATCGTATCTCTAAAAATATTTGTTACAGGAATCTCTGCTGTAGGAACCAAATAAAGGTCATCTGCCGTAGCATGGTACATTTGTCCTTCTTTATCAGGTAATTGACCTGTCGCTGTAGCCGAAGCTGCATTGACCAAAATTGGTGGTTGAATTTCTGAATAACCAGCGTCACTTGCTTGATCCAAAAAGAAATTAATTAAAGCACGTTGTATTTTTGCTCCCGCTTTTTTATAGATGGGAAATCCTGCCCCAGTGATTTTCACACCCAATTCAAAATCTATAATGTCATATTCTTTAATCAATTCCCAATGCGGTTTAGCATTGGCAGGTAGCGAGACCTCTACTTTGTGCTCAGCAACAATTTCATTATCTGTTTCTGCAACACCTGCGGGTACAATGTCCTTTGCTACATTTGGAATAGAATAAAGTATTTCGTTCAATTCAACTTCAATTCCTTTCAGTTGTTCTTTGATTTGATTGCTTTTTTCACGTAACTCTTTCGAGAGAGTTTTCGCTTCTTCTGCCTCCTCTTTCTTTCCCTCTTTCATCAACTGACCGATTTTTTTCGCTTGTTGATTTGCTGAAGACAAGGTTTCATCAAGTGAAAATTGTGCTTCCTTTCTTGCGTTATCTTTCAAAAGCACCTCGTCAATCGCTTCTTGTGCGTTGCTAAAGTTCTTCTTCAATAAACCCTTAATGACTTCTTCCTTATTTTCTCTAATTCGTGTAATCTCTAACATATTATCGGCAGTTAATGACACAAAAATACTATTTTTTATGGCAAGGATAACTGTATTTCCTTTTTAATCGAGAGAATATGAGTTTCCTCCTTCAAAAGGTCGCATTGCTCAAAAAAGTACAGACACAAAAAAGCCCTATCAAATTGAAAGGGCTTTTCTGTGAACTAATCTCTACTTTCTCACAACTTTTATATTCTTGACTTTTTCATCAGCCTGTAGTTGAATAACATATACACCACTATTTAAACTACTTGTATTTATACGCAGTTGGTTAGTATGTAGGTTGTCTTCAGACAGAAGAACATTTCCTGTCACAGAAAATAATTTCCAAGAAATTGCTGACGATTGGTACAAGTCCAAGTCAATCACCAACTCATCGGTAAATGGGTTAGGGTAAACCGTCACCTCTTCGTCTTCCAATTGTATAGCGATACCGCTACACACATCAAATTTCACTTCTATCGTATTTGCTCCTGTCGGACAGACATTGTTATTTGCCGTCAATTTCAAAGTAACTGTTCCTGCATTTAATTCGTCTTGTGTCGGTGTGTAAGTGGTCGCTAAAGCATTTTCATTAGCAAAAATCCCATCTCCACCTGACCATACAGTCGTTCCATTAGACGCTTGACCCGCTAACCACACCGTGTTGGTTTGCTCTTTACAAATCACTTGGTTTATTCCTGCATTCACCAAAGGAATACCAGTACCAGTAATCAAGAGTGTGTTTGAGGTAATAGGCGTTGGTACACCACAGTTATCATACACTACCGTTGCTGATATATTTGTCGCATTGTTTATCACTGTTGTAAAGGTAGCATTACCTACAACTACTGTTGCATTTTTTGTCCACGTAATTGTCGGTGAGTTTAAGTTATGAGACAAAATCACCTCAACTGTTTCTCCGTTACAAACGATATTATCACCTGTCGCTATCGATACACTTGGTGTAATAGAACTTTCTCTTGTAATCGTTATCTCATCTTCTTGAACAGCACAAGCGTTGTTTGTCGTTACTGACCATTTTAAAGTTAACACTTGTCCAGAAACTAATCCCGTAATATCAACCGAAGTTCCGTTTGAAGTGTTGATTGTTCCTGTTCCTGAAACTTTGCTCCAAGTCCCTGTTCCTCTCGTTGGTGTCAATGCCGTTACCGATGCTGTTGCTTTACACGACTGAACGTCATTTCCAGCACTCACATTTTCAGCACCCAAATCAACTACAACAACTACCGAGGTAATGTCGCTACATCCATTTTGTCCTTTTTTGATATAGTAAGTTCCTGAGGCTATAATTGCATTTGGGTTACTTAGTGTAGTAGTTGCCGTTGCATCTGTCCAATACGTCAACGTCCCTGTTGTATTTGACGCATCAGTCGTTACTGAAGTAATGTCTACCGTACTTGGTGAACAAACTGCTGATGGACTCGTTGTCGATAAACTTGGTGTTGCATTAATTGCTACAACTATTTCTTGTTCCAATGACGAACAAGCATCTTTTGTCGCTTTCACATAATACGTTCCTGATGAAGTGACGCTTTGCCCTATTGGTGTTGTTGCGTTACTTGTCGAATAATAAGCTAAAACCGAACCTGTTGTCGAATTAACTACCCCTGTACTCAAGTCAATCGTGTTAGGCGAACATACTGCCGATGGGTTTGTTGTTGCTACTGTTGGAATCGTTTTTATTGTTGCAACTACTGATTTTATTACTGATTTACAACCGTCTTTTGTTGCTTGTAAATAAGTAGTTCCTGTTGACGAAACCATTGATGGAGTAGTTGTCGTTGCTGTCGCATTTGAATAATAACCTAAAACCGCTCCTGAAGTTTCTCCACTTACTGTTGTCGTCAAATCTATTGTCCCACCACATTGTGCTGTTGGGTTAACAACTGTAAACGTTGGCAACGCTTTTAGTGTAACTGTTTTTGTTGCTGTGTTTGTACAATTGTTAGCATCCGTTCCTGTTACAGTATATGTTTTTGTTGCTGTTGGTGTAAATGCCATTCCGTCTGTTACTGCATTATCCCAAGTATAAGAAGTAGCTCCATTTCCTGCTAAGGTTACTGCTTCTCCTGTACAAATTTCATCTTCTCCTGTTACACTCACTGTTGGCAATGGGTTTACAGTTAATAATGTGCTTCCTGCATTTACAGAACAAAGTTGACCATTACTTGTTACATTAATCATATAAACGCCATTTGTATTCACGGTAAAGTTTTTTGTTACTTCTCCTGCTACATTTGGTGTTTCTGTTGTATTTTTTGTTTCTGCTCCCGTTACTGCAATAGAATAATCGCTCATTCCTGCCACATTATTACTTGCTACATTTACTGTTAAAGTTGTTGTTGAAGTTCCGTCATCGCAAATAGATGAAGAAGACAATAAACTTGTTGCCGTAATCGGACAAGAACACTGGGTTTGTAAACCTATAATATCAACTCCTCCATCACAATCGTTAGCATCTGTTATATGAACATCTACTGAGTTTATTTCGTCAATTGCTCCACTGTACCATTTATTTGTCGTTCCGTCTCTTGTAAACGTTACCCCTTGTGCTGTCACTGCTGTCGATACTAAATCTCCTTGTGTAACTGTTACTACTACTTGGTATTGTGTGGTTGATAAACTCACACCTCCTAATACTGATAAAGGTGTGCTATTACATACCGTACTTCCTGAAGCAATCACCTTCTCAAAGTTTGTAACCGTAGAAGTTCCGCTTACTGTTCCTACACAGTTATTATTGTCTTTTACACTTACTAAAGTATAATCCCCTACATTATTCACACTCACTGTTGCAGATGAACTTGTTGGGTATATTGTTTGGTTACCTGTTGTAGGGTCGTTATAAACAACTTCCCAAGGTTGAGTTCCCGTTAAAGTAATAGCTAAATTTGTTGAACCACTACTACATATTGTTGCTGTTCCTGTCAATTCAGCTGCTGGTAAGGTATTTACTGTTACCGTAGTTGTTGCTGTGTTGGTACAAATGTTAGCATCCGTTCCTGTTACTGTATATGTTTTTGTTGCTGTTGGTGTAATTGCTGTTCCGTCTGTTACTGCGTTATCCCAAGCATAAGTGGTTGCTCCACTTCCTGACAAGGTAACATTTTCACCTGCACAAACTTCAGCCAATGTAGTGTTCGCTACTACTGTTGGTAAAGCGTTTACTGTTACCGTAGTTGTTGCTGTGTTGGTACAAATGTTAGCATCCGTTCCTGTTACTGTATATGTTTTTGTTGCTGTTGGTGTAATTGCTGTTCCGTCTGTTACTGCGTTATCCCAAGCATAAGTGGTTGCTCCACTTCCTGACAAGGTAACATTTTCACCTGCACAAACTTCAGCCAATGTAGTGTTCGCTACTACTGTTGGTAAAGCGTTTACTGTTACCGTAGTTGTTGCTGTGTTCGTACAATTGTTAGCATCTGTTCCTGTTACGGTATAGGTTTTTGTTGCTGTTGGTGTAATTGCTGTTCCGTCTGTTACTGCGTTATCCCAAGCATAAGTGGTTGCTCCACTTCCTGATAAGGTTACGTCTCCTCCTATACAAACTTCAGCCAATGTTGTATTTGCTGTTACTGTTGGTAAAGCGTTTACTGTTACCGTAGTTGTTGCTGTATTTACACAGTTGTTAGCACCCGTTCCTGTTACGGTATAGGTTTTTGTTGCTGTTGGTGTAATTGCTGTCCCATCTGTTACTGCGTTATCCCAAGCATAAGTGTTTGCTCCACTTCCTGATAAGGTTACGTCTCCTCCTATACAAACTTCAGCCAATGTTGTATTTGCTGTTACTGTTGGTAAAGCGTTTACTGTTACCGTAGTTGTTGCTGTATTTACACAGTTGTTAGCACCCGTTCCTGTTACTGTATAGGTTTTTGTTGCTGTTGGTGTAATTGCTGTCCCATCTGTTACTGCGTTATCCCAAGCATAAGTGTTTGCTCCACTTCCTGACAAGGTAACATCTCCTCCTGCACAAACTTCAGCCAATGTAGTGTTCGCTGTTACCGTTGGTAATGCATTTACTGTTACCGTAGTTGTTGCTGTGTTAGTACAATTGTTAGCATCTGTTCCTGTTACGGTATAGGTTTTTGTTCCTGTTGGTGTAATTGCTGTTCCGTCTGTTACTGCGTTATCCCAAGCATAAGTGGTTGCTCCACTTCCTGACAAGGTAACATTTTCACCTGCACAAACTTCAGCCAATGTAGTGTTCGCTGTTACTGTTGGTAAAGCATTTACTGTTACCGTAGTTGTTGCCGTATTTGCACAATTGTTAGCATCTGTTCCTGTTACAGTATAAGTAGTCGTTGCTATTGGGTTTGTTGCTGTTCCGTCTGTTACAGCATTGTCCCAAGCATAAGTTGTCGCTCCACTTCCTGTCAAAGTCACATTACCTCCTAAACAAACCTCCGTCAATGTTGTGTTCGCTGTTACTGTTGGTAAAGCATTTACAGTTACCATATTCGTGTAAGTTTTCACGATACCATCAACAGTTAAAGTAATTGTTTTTTGTCCTGCTGTTGTGAAAGTAACATTATGAGGACCTTGTCCTGTCATTGCTTGACCTGCGAAATCCCAAGCATAAGTTGTACCCGTTGATGATGCGTCAGTAAATGTTACTGGGTTACCTAAACAAACAGCAGTTTCATTTACTGTAAAATCAACCGTTGATGAAGCGTCTGCTTGCACCAAAATATAGTTCATCGTACAAATATCAAAATATTGTGAGCTGACATAAAAACGAATAATTTGGTCACCTGCATCTAAATGAAAGTTTGCTGTAGTAATCGTTTGCCAATTATCCCACCCTCCTGTCGAGTTAACTATTTTTTCTGTTGAGATATTCGCTCCTAAATTATCTTGAATAATGAATTTACCCGTCGATTCATTTGAAGTTACACGAGCCTCCATTTTATATGTCCCTGCGGTTTGTACCGTAACCGAATACTCCAACCAATCACCTGCATTGTTGTACCCAATCGCATAAGTTGAAGCGGCATCATTACAAAGTCCAACATCCACTTGGTCATTTCTAATGGTACTGTTTGACTGATTAGCTACTTCATTGTCATGGTAAGCTACTTCTGCTCCTCCTGTATCGTATTTCCAGTTTTCAATAATCCCTGGTATCGCATGACGAGTTCCTCCATAAGGGTCTTGAGGCGGAACAGTAACTGTTACTGCTACCGTTTGTGAAGTTTCTGTATTTGTTCCGTTTGCAACCACTACATAATAGTTACCCGCATCACTTGCTGTCACACTACTTATTGTTAATGAATTTCCTGTATTTGTAATTACGTTTCCGTCTTTGTACCAAGTATAAGTCAATGTACCTTGACCAGAAACCACCAAACTTAAAGACAAAGCATCTCCTTCTAAAAGCGTTGCGTTTGTCGCCGTCAACTCGTTGTCAATACAAACCGTTGTACAAGGTTGTGAAGTTGTCGTGATATTTACTGCTCCTTCGTGAGGGTAAATATTTGTACTTAATGTTGTTCCATCTAAAGTAAATGTTTTTGTTACACCTCCTTGTTTTACGATAATACCTGCCAATGTTCCCATTTGAGCGATATCAACGTTTAAAGTAATTGGAGATTTGAAATTTAAAGGAGCTAAATAAGCAGCAACATCAAAAGAAGGAGTATTCCAACTTACATCAATTTTATTATCCGCTGACACATACGCTGCCGTAGGTGTGTATTTCAATTTTTGCATTTGGTAAGTCAATATTTCTGAAACTGTACCAACAAATAATTCTCCTGAAATCATTTTTGATTGCACAAAGTTCAAATGGCTTCGGTAATCAGCTACTCCAATTCGTCCCCAACCAGAAGTACCTACATTGTGTGTTTCTCTATTTACCCAAACGCCATTATCTATCGCATATTGAGCCCATTGATCCAATTCAATCGCCACTACATCTGAACCTGTTTTTAGTGTCTTAACCATTACTGCCGTTCTGAAAAAACCATCCGCATCAGGAGCAATAGTCGCTTGATCATACGAATCGTAACCTTGTGTTGGGTAATACTCATTAATATGAGAAGTCCAACCCGTACGAGAACCGATATATCCCAAAGCTTTTAAATGGTCATTGGCAGCATTTGTAAATCTATCGTAAGGAAAAATGTAAAATTGTGGTTTGTGTCCTGTAAGTTGTTCTAAAAATTTGGTACACGAATCTATTTGTAAAGCAAATTCTGCAGAAGTAGGTTGTTCTCCCCAGCCATCTCCAACAGCCATATCACAAGGGCTCCAACCTGCATTACCAACCGCACACAAATGAGAGTGGGAGTGAGCAATCAATTCATGCCCATGTAAAGGCATCATGACATTTTTGGCATATTCCATCGGCCCGTTATGTCCATTGACATTGACATAAGTCCTTTGTTGTCCAGGCCCTGATTCAGCACCTATCGTAAATTTAATTCCTCTATTACTTGCTATAGTATCCGCATATTTCCAGATACCATCAACACCAACATCACCATAATCATCATGGATAATATTATAAGCACCCTGTGCATTATCCTTCCATGTCGCAATGGATGAAGTTTGTGCATAAAGGCTTGACGTCACAAATCCGATTAATACAAGTATAATTTTTTTCATAAAACAACTAATTCAACTTACAATCCTAAAATACGAATTTTAAACAAAACAACACGTGTTATAAGTCACCTAATACAAAAAACATTGTCTTTTTATGATAAAAATAAGTAAAAACACCTACAAAAAAAGGGTCAGCGAAATAAATTCACTGACCCTTTGTTTTTATTATAAACAACTAGTAAAAAGAATGTTACCCATTCATTGCTGCTAAAAATTCATCATTGTCTTTTGTTCCTTTCATTCTTGAAAGCAAAAATTCCATTGCCTCTATAGAGTTCATATCTGATATGAATTTTCTCAATATCCAGATACGTTGCAACTCTTCTTTCCCCATCAACAAGTCTTCACGA
The DNA here is from genome assembly GCA_965224495.1 of Cytophagales bacterium. Lineage (GTDB taxonomy): Bacteria > Bacteroidota > Bacteroidia > Cytophagales > JAAEPT01 > CBDCZI01. The sequence continues at coordinate 86,891 of CBDCZI010000025.1, forward strand.
CGTGTTCCAGATGCAGGAATATCAATAGCAGGGAAAATACGTCTGTTTGCTAATTTTCTATCAAGAACAAGCTCCATGTTACCCGTACCTTTAAATTCTTCAAAGATAACTTCGTCCATTTTAGAACCAGTTTCCACTAATGCAGTAGCAATCATAGTTAAAGAACCACCGTTCTCTACATTTCTTGCCGCTCCAAAGAAACGTTTTGGTTTATGTAATGCGTTTGCATCCACACCACCCGAAAGTATTTTTCCAGACGATGGAGCAACCGTATTGTAAGCACGAGCCAAACGAGTAATAGAATCTAAAAGAACCACTACATCATGACCACATTCTACCATTCTTTTTGCTTTTTCAAGTACCATGTTTGATACTTTCACGTGATGCTCAGCTGTCTCATCAAAAGTAGAAGCAATCACTTCTGCATTTACACTTCTTGCAACATCTGTTACCTCCTCAGGACGCTCATCAACCAAAAGGATGATTAAATAACACTCAGGATGATTTTTCGCAATTGCATTTGCAACCTCTTTCAATAGCACAGTTTTACCTGTCTTTGGTTGAGCCACAATCATTCCACGTTGTCCTTTACCTATTGGAGCAAACAAATCCATTACTCTTGTTGAGTACGAATCAGATTTTGCCGATAAGTTCAATTTATCTTTCGGGAAAATTGGTGTTAAATATTGAAAAGGAACTCTATCTCTAATTTGCTCCGTTGTCAACCCGTTTACACGGTCAACTTTCAATAAAGCAAAATATTTTTCTCCTTCTTTTGGTGGTCTAATCGCACCTTTTACAGTATCTCCTGTCTTCAAAGCAAACAATTTGATTTGCGAAGGTGACACATAAATATCATCAGGACTTGAAAGGTAATTGTAATCTGCAGAACGCAAAAAACCATACCCTTCTTGCATAATTTCCAACACACCCGTGTTTTCTATCATCCCTTCAAACTCTTTTACAGCCGAAGGTTGTTTTGTATATTCTCCTCTATTCCCTTTTTCAGGTTTATCGTTACGACTTCTTGGATTACGTTCCGCTCTTTCAGGACGCTCAGGACGAGGTTTTCTTTCCACACGTTCTGTTTTTTCTACAGTTTCCGTGTCATCCGAAGCCTCCGTTTTTTCCACTTTTTCAGGACGTTCTGTACGCTCTGTTCTTGCAGGACGTTCAGCACGAGGCTTTCTTTCCTCTCTTGGTCTTGGATTTGGTTTTCTACGAGGCTCTGCTTTTTCTACAGGCGTCGTTTCTTCTTTCTCCGAAGCCTTCACGTTTTCACGTGTGATTTTCACCTTTCTGCGTGGTTTAACCACACGCTCTTCGATAGGCTCAACCACTGTTGGGTCAATCTCTACCTCTTTCTCTTCTGCTTTTTCTGCCTTAAAAGCTGGAACGGTTTTTTTTACAATACTTGGATCAATTGCTTGTTCGTCAAGTATTTTGTAAACTAATTCCTGTTTTGGAAGTTTTTTAAACTTTTTAAGCGCTAGGCTATCTGCAATTTCTTTGAGCTCAGATAATAATTTAAGCTCTAATTCGTCTTTACTGTACATAAAAAATCAATGATTTTGATTTGATTTCGATTTCTGAAATGTTTTTGATTATTCTCAAGTGGGCGACACTCAGGGCTGAGTGTGCGTTTTCTCCCTTCTTGCTACGCAAACATAACTTAAGATTTTGTTATTTACAACTTTATTGCAATAAAATGACTAAAAACAGCTTTTGAAGACTTAAAACCAATCATTTGGAGCATCCCCTTTGCCTTGAACTGTAAACTCTCCTTTTTATCAAAAATACCGATAGACAGTTTGTTCAGTGATAAAACACACAGCGGGGCGGGCTTTCACCTATATCTTTGTGGTCTCCGATACACAACTATTTATTTTTTCCGTACTCGTCCCATGATAAAGGAAGTGTACTATAAGCAGGTTTTGACCACAAAGGATACCGGCTCTATCCCTATGCCGTTCATTCGCTTACTTCACTATATAACTTACCCTTAGCACACCTATCGTCTGTGTATTTCTTCTATTAGATAGTATTTACCCAACCAAAATCCGAAGTAACAAGAGTAAATAAGCCACTTTCAATTATAAATAGGACATTCAACTAAAAACAAACGTATTAAAATAGTTATCAATTTGAATACTTAGTAACTTTACAGTTCTTTAAATTTAATTTGTAGTGGATTATCTTAATCAACACGTTGAAAGTTTAATCTTTTGTTCTTCTGAGCCCGTTTCTGTAAACGACATTATATCCTGTCTTTCAGAAATGTTTGGGGTAGATTTCTTAGAAAGAGATATACTCAATAAAATAGACGAATTAAAAGAAAAATACGCACAAGACGAGTACGCTTTCGAGATAAACTCAACAGGAGGAGGGTTTCAATTCTTAACAAAACCTGCTTACCAAGTAAGTATTGGTATCTTATTGAAACAAAAATCGAAGAAAAGGTTATCTACTTCCGCTTTAGAAACGTTAGCTATTATAGCTTACAAACAGCCCGTTACCAAAACTGATATCGAGCATATTAGAGGCGTAAGTTCTGATTATTCGGTACACAAATTATTAGAAAAAGGATTAATAGAAATTAGAGGAAAAGCCGAGGCAATTGGAAAACCTATCTTGTATGGCACTTCTGACAAATTTATGGAATACTTTGGTATCAACTCATTAGGCGATTTGCCGATGCCAAAAGATTTCTCGAAAAAAGAAAATGCGATAGGTGAAGAAACTGAAATGTGATGAAAAATAAAAAATCTGAATTTTTTAAGCCAAGAGAAACAGCACCAAAAAAGGTGAAAGATTACGATGAATTAGACAAACAGCGTAAGGTAAAATCAAAAAAAGTACGTTTGGATGATGACGGAGAGTTAGAAAACCTTGAGGATTTGCCAAAAATCTCTGAACCGATGCGATTGAATAAATACATCGCTCATTCGGGTGTATGTTCTCGTCGTGAAGCAGATAAGTTGATAGAAAAAGGGTTTGTAACCATCAATGGCAAAGTGGTCAAAGAGATGGGGTACAAAGTTGGAGTAACGGACAAAGTAACCTGCAAAGGGAAAAACCTAAATCCCCAAACTTTTCAATACATCTTATTGAACAAACCAAAAGATTTTATCACAACAACAAAGGACGAAAACAACCGTCGTACCGTGATGAACTTGATTAGCACAGCTTGTGACGAACGTGTCAACCCTGTCGGACGTTTGGATAGAAACACAACAGGTTTGTTGTTGTTTACCAATGATGGCGAATTAGCAAACAAGTTGATGCACCCTTCAGGAATGGTCAAAAAGATTTACCAAGCAACTTTAGACAAACCTTTCGAACAAGAAGATTTTGATAAGTTAAAAGCAGGTATCAAATTAGAAGACGGTCCAGTTTGGGTGGACGATTTAGGAGTAAACGAAGGTGACAACCGTATTGTGGGATTAGAAATTCACATCGGAAGAACACGTATCGTTCGTCGTATTTTCGAACACTTGGGTTACGAAGTAATAAAATTGGACAGAACTATATTTGCAGGGTTAACGAAAAAAGATTTGCCAAGAGGGAAATTTAGACATCTAAAACCAACAGAAATCAGTCATTTACAGATGCTACCTGTATCCAAAAAGAACAAGAAGTAAAAAGAGTTGTTTTAATCCCCTCTATTTTTCAAAAGTAGAGGGGGAATTACCCCTACTATGTCCAATATTGAAGAAAATAAAGCTTCCAAATTAGCTGCGCAATACATCAATACGACAAATAGACATATTTTCTTGACAGGAAAAGCAGGGACGGGTAAAACCACCTTTTTACGTAATTTAATTCAACACACCTACAAAAAAACCATCATTGTCGCTCCCACAGGTATTGCCGCGATAAATGCAGGAGGTGTGACGATACATTCACAGTTTCAATTACCTTTTGGGACATTTGTACCCTCAAACGATTTTGTTATTCCTCCACATCTTGAAGGAAATATTCAAACACCTCGTACGCTTATTCAAAACCAACAAATGGGTGCTGTTAAGCGAAAAGCATTACGAGAAGTAGAGCTTTTGGTTATTGATGAGGTGAGTATGTTACGTGCTGATATACTTGATGCAATGGATACTGTTTTACGCCGTATCCGAAGAAAAAATATTCCCTTTGGAGGATTACAGGTTTTATTTATTGGCGACTTATTACAACTTCCTCCCGTAGTCAAACAGCAGGAAGAACAGCTGTTAAAACCATTTTACAATAGTATTTTCTTTTTTAATGCACTGGCTCTACACCAAGACCCACCTGTATATATAGAGTTAGATAAAATATACCGTCAATCTAACCCTGAGTTTATTGGCGTTTTGAATAACCTTCGCCAAAATATTTTAACACCTAAAGACCAACATATTTTAAATAAATATGTGCGAGAAGATTACGAAAATATTACTGACGAACAATACATTTTTCTTACTACGCACAACCAAAAAGCAGCGACAATCAACAGTAGAGAACTTGACCGTTTAGAGGAGTATTCTTATGACTTTGGAGCAGAAATATCAGGTGATTTCCCCGAAAAAATGTTTCCCGTAGATACGGTATTGACATTGAAAAAAGATGCACAGGTCATGTTTATCAAGAATGATTACTCAGGTGAACAAAAATATTTTAACGGGAAAATTGGTAAAGTTCATTCGCTAAGTAAAAACAAGATAGTTGTTCGATTTGACGACAGCTCTAAAGACGTAGAAGTCGAGCCTTACGAATGGGAGAATAAAGAATTTAAGCTTAACGAAAAATCGGGAGAGATTGAGGAAAAAGTAAAAGGGAGATACAACCACTACCCTTTGCGGTTGGCTTGGGCTATCACCATTCATAAAAGTCAAGGATTAACTTTTACTAAAGCCATTATTGACCTGCAACACACCTTTGCTCCAGGGCAAATTTATGTGGCTCTTTCTCGACTAACTTCTTTAGACGGGCTTGTGTTGACTAAACCATTACATAACCCCAACTTGAGAAATGACGCAAGTGTAACCCGGTACCTGGCTTCACGTGAAGGAAAAGAAACACTGAACCAACGACTTGATGAAGAAACGAAGCATTACGTTTTTGAAGAGAACAAAAAAGTATTTGATTTTGCTTTTTTGAGTTACGCTTTTAATAAGTTAGTAGAAACTTTTGGTAAAGAGAAGCAACGTTCAAAAAAAGAAAAGGATATTGAATGGGTTACAGAAACACAACAAGAGGTGATTGCACTACTTGAAGTAGGAAGTAAGTTTAGCAAACACATAGAGCGAATAGCCCATAAAGAAGATTACAAAGAGCAATTAGTGAAACGAGTGAGTGATGCACAAATGTATTTTGAGCCTTTACTGACCGACCTCATCAAAAAAATAGCTAAAAAACAAACGCTTTTGAAAGGTGAGAAAGGAGTGAAAACCTATTTAACTGACTTGAAGGATTTACAAGCATTGGTACAATTGAAATTGCAAAAAGTAAGTCAAATTGCTGTCTTTTCTCAAGCGATAATCAATAACGAAGAGTATGTAAAGGAGGTTAAGAAGCCTGTAACTATCCCGAAAGCAAAGAAAGAAGGCTCATATATGATTACTTACCAGCTTTTTAAAGATGGTCTGTTTATCAAAAATATTGCAGAAGAAAGAAGTTTGACTGTTGCGTCAGTAGAAAACCATATCGCAAGGTGCATAGACGAAGGATTGTTGGCTATAAATAATTTCATTTCAGAAAAAGACATTGAAATTATCGTTACTGAAGCATCCAAAATGGATGAAATAACATTAACAGAATTAAAAAGCAGGTTTGAGGAAGATAAATATTCGTATTTCAAATTGAAGTTGGCATTGAGTACCATGCAAATAGAAAGCTAATGAGCGAATGCCCCAAATGTAAAAAAACCTTTGTTTGTTGTTCTAAAACGACTTGTTGGTGTACTGAGTTTACACTGACCAAGCAACAGTTAGAAGACTTGAAAAAGGAATATGAAAATTGTCTTTGTCCTGCTTGTTTGAAAAAAATAGCGTAATGCCCCAGCAACCTTACACAGACCAAACACAAAGACGAATGACAGTAAGAAGAGAGAGTCTCTCAAATTATTTGCCTTCGTTTTTGGTAATTTCTCCTTTCCATCTTGCATAAAATCTAAAAAACGTTATTTTTGTAAATCTATATATGTTATAACAGACCAATGGTCTTAAATTAAATACGATGAGTGTATTAGTTGATAATAATTCTAAAGTGATTGTTCAGGGATTCACGGGTACTGAAGGTAGTTTCCACGCTGAGCAAATGATTGAGTACGGAACAAATGTTGTTGGTGGTGTTACACCAGGAAAAGGTGGGCAAACTCATCTTGGGAAACCTGTTTTTAACACAGTGGTTGACGCTGTAGAGAAAGCAGGAGCAAATGTTTCTATTATTTTTGTACCACCAGCATTTGCTGCGGATGCAATTATGGAAGCTGCTCAAGCAGGTATCGCTGTTGTGATTTGTATTACAGAAGGTATTCCTGTGAAAGATATGATTCCTGTGAAAGATTATATCAAAAAACTAGGAACGACTTTAATCGGTCCTAACTGTCCAGGTGTGATTACGCCAGGTGAAGCAAAAGTTGGTATCATGCCAGGGTTTGTTTTCAAAAAAGGTAGAATTGGTATTGTTTCAAAATCAGGAACGTTGACTTACGAAGCTGCTGACCAAATTGTAAAAGCTGGTTTAGGTGTTTCTACGGCTATCGGAATTGGTGGTGACCCAATCATCGGGACCTCTACTAAAGAGGCTGTAAAGTTGTTAATGAACGACCCTGAGACTGATGCAATCGTAATGATTGGAGAAATAGGTGGACAATACGAAGCTGATGCTGCAAAATGGATTAGAGCTGACGGTAACAAAAAACCCGTTGTTGGTTTTATTGCTGGTCAAACTGCTCCTAAAGGGAAAAGAATGGGACACGCTGGTGCAATTATCGGTGGTGAAGATGATACAGCTGAAGCTAAAATGAGAATTATGGCAGAAAACGGTATCTTCGTTTCGAAGTCTCCTGCAGAAATTGGTGATACAATGTTGAAAGCATTAAAAGAAACGAGCGTTACTGCTTAAGTCTTTTAATTGAATATAAAAAAAGGGAAGTCTTACGGCTTCCCTTTTTTTTATGTCTATTTTTTAATTATTTGTGGAAATATAAAACTTTCTATTCTGAAATTGTATAGGAAGAATAAACCCCATAAGAATGGGTGAAAAACAAAAACAAGAAAGGGTAAGAGAAGTTATCCAGTTTAAAGGATTAGTAACTGAAGAGCAACATAATCAATAACAGAAAATACGCAAGCGTAAGAGAATGATAAAAGAAATTTTGTCTTGACCCCTCATAATACCAGAAAAAAACATAAAAAAAGCCCAATCAAATAAATGATTGAGCTCTTGTACTCGAGGCGGGACTTGAACCCGCACGGCGTTGCCGCCATTGGATTTTAAGTCCAACGTGTCTACCAATTCCACCACTCGAGCATCCACCGATAAATCGGTAATGTCTTTGTACTGTTGAGCGGAAGACGAGGCTCGAACTCGCGACCTCCACCTTGGCAAGGTGGCGCTCTACCAGCTGAGCTACTTTCGCTTTAGTTTCATCACTCTTTCGTGATGGGAGTACAAAGGTACTATTTGCTTTTAATAAAACAATAAAATAGCACCTCTTTTTTATTTTATTTTACTCGTTTCCACGTTTGTGTACGGTAAAACCATCCGATATAACCTCTAACTTTCAGAACATCATTGCTTTCAAGCCAAATAGTACAATCGTATGTTTTCCCGTTTTCAGGGTCTAATATCTCTCCATCAGACCACTCCTTACCGTCTTCTCCCAAACCTTTGATGATAAGCATTCCCTGTACTGGCTTGTTTTTTCTGTCGTCAGAACAAAGTTCACAGGTTTTATCTGCCTTCGCCTTGTCGTGAATGATTAAAACTTTACCATAAAGTTTAGTTCCCACTTTATAGATTTCAATTACCGATTTGTTTTCTCCTGTATTGTCATCGTACGTATTCCATTTCCCTACGGGAGATTGCGCAAATAAAACAAACCCACTACAGGCTAAAACTAAAGTTAAGATTACATTTTTCATATTATTTAATTGATTGGTTGTACAAATGAATAGCTTCAAACAAATGTTTGTCCGCTTTACTTATGATATAAAGTCCCGAAGCACTCGAAGCGACAATAGTTGCTATACCTCCTACCACAGAAACTGTACCAGTTAACACCGCTCCACCTGCTAAACCGCCGATGGTGATTACAGTTCCCCAAAGTCTTTTTCGTTTATACCTTTTTATTTGTTGCGTTGACACAGGGTTTTCTTTCAGTGCTTTGTGTAAATCTTTTGCTCTTTTTACTTTACGCCATTCAGTTTCTCCTTCAAAATGGAAGTATAAATCAAAATTATCATACGCATAATGATTTGTCGGAACATTGGTGTTGTAAAATGCAGAATCACTTTCGGTGTAATCCATAAAGGCGAGCTCTATCTTTTTATGCTCTTGAGCAAACGAAAGAAACGAAAACGTAATAAAGGTAATAAGAAGAATTATTTTTTTCATAAGGTGGTTTTTAAATGAATTAAGCGAATAATTCGGTGATGACATCAGTTATTTTGGATACAAAGACAAACTCCATATTGTATTTGTCTTTTTCTATTTTGTTGTATTTTGATAAAATAAATTTCTCAAAGCCTAATTTCTGAGCTTCAGCAATTCTGTTTTCAATTCGGTTAACCGCTCGCACCTCTCCACCAAGTCCTACTTCCCCTGCAAAACAAACTTTTGAAGGAATGCTTATCTCTTCTAAGGAAGAAATAATCGCACTACAAATTGCTAAATCAATGGCAGGGTCAATAATTTTTATTCCTCCAGCAATATTAATAAAAACATCTTGCATTCCTAAACGAAAGCCTCCTCGTTTTTCTAATACCGCCAAAAGCATATTCAAACGCTTGGCATCATAACCCGTACTACTTCTTTGTGGTGTCCCGTAAGCGGCGTTAGAGACCAAAGCCTGCATTTCTACCAACAACGGACGATTCCCTTCTAGCGAGGCTGTAATTGCCACGCCACTGGTGTAACTATCTCTTTGGTTAATTAGAATTTCTGAGGGGTTTTCTACCTGACGTAATCCTGCTCCTTGCATTTCATAAATTCCAATTTCCGAAGTCGAACCAAAACGGTTTTTTATCGTTCGTAAAATACGGTAGGTCATATGTCGGTCTCCCTCAAATTGCAACACCGTATCAACCATATGTTCCAATACTTTAGGGCCAGCAAGATGACCATCTTTCGTGATATGACCGATTAAAAACACAGGAACACCTGATTCTTTAGCGTACTTCATAAATTCACCCGTACATTCACGTATTTGACCTACACTACCTGCGGTAGATTCTAATTGGTTTGAGTGTAGGGTTTGAATCGAATCAATAACAACCAACTCAGGTTTTAACGATTTGATTTGAGTGAATATATTTTGCGTTTCTGTTTCGGCTAAAATAAAGCAATCATCATTAGTGATACCGATACGCTCGGCTCTCATTTTGATTTGAGAATTACTCTCTTCTCCCGAGACGTAAAGTACTTTTTTGTTTTGAAGACTCAATGCCAACTGCAACATCAATGTCGATTTTCCAATCCCTGGCTCTCCACCGATAAGCACCAAACTTCCCTGGACTATTCCGCCACCCAATACACGATTAACTTCCTTATCAATAGTTGTAATACGTGGTTTGTCTTCTGTCGTAATCGTACGAATGGCTTCAGGTTTTGGCTTTCGTGACTTTTTACTGTCTTCTTTCCACGTTTCCTGTTTGACTTCTTTTTGTATTTTTTCTTCTACAAATGTATTCCAATTGTTACAAGAAGAACATTTCCCTAACCATTTTGCTGATTCGTAACCACATTCTTGACAGAAATATACCGTGCGTGCTTTTGCCATAGGTGTACAAATTAGAAAAACCTTTTAATAAAGAAGATTTGAAAATGGGTTTAGTAACGAATTAAAAGATTAATAAACCTCTTTCATTCGGTATTTGTGACCAACTACTGCATAGAAAGCAATAAAAACGTAACAGATTAATGGGATAAATAAAGCATAATGCATTGCTCCGTATTCTACACTTACCCATTTGATGAGCCAAGGAATAGCGACACCACCAACAATACCCATAATCAGTAAAGAAGATGCCATTTCAGTATGTTTTCCCATACCGTGAATACCTAAATTAAAAATAACAGGCCACATAATCGAATTAAACAATCCAATAGATACAATAGCAAACAACGCCCCATAACCACCACTAATAGCCGCTCCCATACATAAAACACCTGCAGTAAGTGAAGCAATCAATAAAACTTTGGTAGCACTTTGTTCTTTAAGGATATTTGCTCCCATAAAACGACCTACCATCGCTCCTCCCCAATAAAAAGGGACTATCCACTTGACTGCACCGACCAATGAGGTTACACCTAATTCTTGGACTATAAATTTTTCATCGATAAACAAAAACACACCAACTTCTGCTCCTACATAACAAAAGATAGCTAATGCTCCTAAAACTACGTGTGGGTATTGTAAAATGTATTTTTTATTGTCATTTTCGACATTAGTATCTACTTGCGAAGAGTTTTTGATTAATGGCAAATCAGAGAAATGCAACAATACCGCTAAGCCTACAAAGATTGTTGCCAATAAAACATAAGGTAGCACTACTAATTCAGCTTTCTGTGTAGCGATTTCTTCTAATGTTGTAGTTGCCGTTTGAATTGGTTCTGCATTTGTTACTAAAATAGCAATCAATGGTGCTATCCAAGTCCCGAAAGAATTGTAAGCTCCTGCCAATGACAAGCGACTTGGTCCGTCTTTTGGCTCACCTAACAGCAAGATATAAGGGCTACCTGCTACTTGCAAAATCGTAAACCCTGTACCCATAACTGCTACGGCAGTAATAACTAAGGTCAAATTGCTTTCCTTAGCCCCAGGGATAATCATTAATACCGAGATTGCTGAGATAATTAATCCTACAAAAAAACCTGTTTTATAACCAATTTTCTTTATTAAATATCCCGCAGGGAAAGCCATAATAAAATAAGCTCCAAAAAATATGTATCCGAAAATAGGGTCTTTTTCTGCTAAACCTAATTGAGGTTTTAACTCATCTAAAAGAAAACCATTGATGACAGTAATAAACCCCCAAGTCAAAAACATCAACTGGATTAAGGCGATAGACTTACTGTAATCTCGAACGTAAAGTGATTTACTTGATTTCATCGTGGTCGTTAAAAGTTGTTCTCTAAATATTAGTTATACGTATTCTATTATCTAAAGTATAAAAGAAATGTGATATTTGGCACTAAAAAAGACAATATTTAATGCTATTCACTCTGTTTTTCGATAAACAAGCCAAACCGACGGTGCTAATTGCTATGAAAACGAATAGTATTCACGGAAAAAAATCACGATTTTTGCAAAGGTTAATTAGAATAAAGGAATGAAACAACGTTTAAAAATCACCGTGTTTTTTAGTGTACTTGTATTCACTTTACAAATACAAGCACAAAAAGGTACACGGTTAAAAATTAAAATCGAAGCATTACACGGTCAATACACTCAACTATGGAGTTATTATGGCAACCACAAAATCTATGTAGATAGTGTTCGCTTTGGGGAAAATGGTTTGGCTAATTACCATGCAAAAAAGCCTTTACCTCACGGGCTTTATCGACTGGTTCTCCCTAACAGTAATTCTTTTGAAATCATCATCACCGAACCATTGGTTAGTTTAGAGACTGATTTAGTTACGCCCGTGAAAAGTATGGTAGTCAAATCTTCAGCAGAAAACACACATTACTACAAACTGAAACATTTCCTTTCTTTAAAAAGAAAAGAAATGAATGCCTTTACACAAGCACACGCCAACGGAACTATTAATAAGCATCAGTTTGACAAAAAATCGTTGATTTTAAACTACGAACTCAAAGAATACAAAAACAATTTAATAGAAGACGCTAAAGGTTTGTTGATTGCAGACCTTATACAAGCGGGTATGAAGCCTCAAATTGATACAGCCAAAAAAGAAACTTACGCTGACTATTTAAATAAATATTTAGACCAAATCAATTTTCAAAACTCTGCCTTATTACATTCCCCTGTATTAGACACAAAGGTGATTTCATTTATAAACGAGGTGGTAGCACCCTATCCTCATAAAAAAACAGAGGCAATCGGTGAGCTTATCAAACGTTGCAATCCTGAAAACGCAAATTACTTAACAAAGCGCTTTATTGAAAAATATAAAAACACACAAACACTCGGTAATGATGAAATATTCACTTATTTAATTACTAACCATCTTGATAAAACCGATTATTCGGACGAACAGAAAACAATACTAGGTACAAAAGCATCTATTTTAGAAAAACATTTGAGAGGAAAGCCTTTCTACGCCCACGCATTGAAAAATAAAGACAAACTACAAGCCATCAAAGCAAAGTACACTTTAATTATTTTGTGGGATAAATCGACAAGAAGAAAGGAATTAGAATTATTATTTGATTTTAGCCAAAGCTATGCCAAATACGATTTAAAAGTGTTTTCTGTCGCCATCGAAGACGAATTAACAAAACTACATATCGGGCAACAAAACAAATGGATAAACGTCAAAGAAAGCGTGGCTCTCAAAGACGAATTATTAATGAAACAATCGACTATTTTAATTCTACTCGATAAAAACAAGAAAATATTAGCTCGGAATATTCATTTAGACGACCTTATTGACACCTTAGATTTTTGGGAGAGATGAAAGTAACACCGAACAAAAAACTCTACCGTTTACTTTGGCTCTTGATGGGCTTGTTATTTCTCTTTTTATTCTGGTTAGTTTTTCAACTACTCCTCGGCTCGCACCGTGTATGGGCAGGTATTGGATTAATTGTAACCTTTGGTGTAATCATTGCTCTTTATATCAAAACTGTATTGAACTATTTTACAATAGAAATCGTTGGGGACAAATTACAGGTGTTACAATTTGGTAAAACCTTAGGTACAGAGGCTATAAATAAATTAAAATTCACTGCTGACCAAACCGACGCAGGAAAGAAAAAATACCACCGTATTCTATTCGAAATCAATCAACAAAAAATCATTGTCACCAACTTTGAACACCTTGGTTTTGATGATTTTCATAAATTACTAATCAAAAAGAAAAGAATTAGATAACTTTGTACCTTAGCTTTAGGTTAAGTGTCAATAAAATCACTTTTCAAAGATAAACAACAACGATATGTCAGCAATAATTTCAGATAAAAAAAAGGTCACTACGCATCGTCTATTGGAGATGAAGCAACGAGGGGAAAACATTTCAATGCTTACTGCTTATGATTTCACTATGGCAAAAATGCTCGACGCTGCAGGTGTTGACGTGATGCTTGTTGGCGATTCGGCAGCAAATGTAATGGCGGGTTACGAAACAACTGTTCCAATTACCTTAGACGAAATGATTTATCACGCCAAATCAGTGGTGAGAGGAGTTAACCGTGCTTTAGTTGTTGTTGATTTGCCTTTTGGCTCTTACCAAGGAAATTCTTCGGAAGCCTTACGTTCTGCTATTCGTATTATGAAAGAAGCAGAAGCTCATAGTGTAAAAATGGAAGGAGGTGCTGACGTGGTAGATTCTGTAAAGCGAATTATTGGTGCAGGAATACCTGTGATGGGGCATTTAGGACTTACTCCTCAATCAATTTATAAATTTGGAACGTACGCCGTGCGTGCAACCGACGAGGAGGAGGCAGAAATTTTAATCACAGATGCTTTAGCTTTAGAACAAGCAGGGTGTTTTGCTTTGGTTTTGGAAAAAGTACCTGCAAAACTTGCTGAAAAAGTAGCGAAACAATTAACTATTCCTGTGATAGGAATCGGAGCAGGGAATGTAGATGGGCAAGTATTGGTTTCTCACGATATGTTAGGAATTAGTGCAGAGTTCAAACCTCGTTTTCTGAGAAGATATGCCGAGTTACACGACATTATGACCGATGCTGTGAAAAATTATATTATAGACGTGAAATCAGGAGATTTCCCTAACGATAAAGAGACATACTAATGAAGTTTCAAGGAGTCAAATACCCTTTCGACGTGGTTTATGAAGATAACCACTTAATTGTTGTCAATAAAGAAGCTGGACTTTTAGTTCAAGGCGACCATACAGGAGACAGATCATTGCCGGATTACGTCAAGCAATATTTAAAAGACAAATACAATAAACCAGGCGCAGTGTTTTGTGGTGTAATTCACCGTATAGATAGACCTGTAAGTGGTTTAGTGGTTTTAGCAAAGACTTCGAAGGCTTTGGAGCGTATGAACAAATTGGTTCGTACACGAGATTTTTACAAGACGTATTGGGCAATTGTCAAAAAATGTCCTTACCCAAAAGTGGCTAAATTAACCCATTGGTTGATAAAGGACGGTTCAAAAAACAAAACGACAGCTTACGAAGAAGATCCAGGTGGAGCAAAAAAATCGGAATTAAATTACACGGCAATAGGTAAGTTAAATGACCATTGGTTAGTTGAAGTTAGACCTACAACAGGGCGACCTCACCAAATACGTGTGCAATTAGCTGAGATTGGTTGCCCAATCAGAGGAGATGTCCGTTATGGTTTCAAAAAATTAAATCCTGACAGACGAAGTATCAATCTTCACGCAAAAGAATTGCATTTTATTCACCCTGTAAAAAAGGAAAGTATGCACTTTAAGGCTCCACTTCCTGTTGATGATTTTTGGCAACAATACAGTACATTAGACACTGTAAGAAGTAGAGAAATCAATCAAGTGTTGAATAAAAATATTGATTTGTAAAAACCTGAAACACAACGGTTACTTGGTGAAATGCCGATATAAACAAAGATAGTCGATAAAAATAGAGAGTAAGCAGGTGTTTTGGTAACAAAAAAACACGGTTTACTTTCTTTAGTACTGTGTCTATACTACTAAAGAAGCTACTTAAACCACTTCTCTTCGTCGCATTTTTCCAGCGGACAAACCAAACATCATTTTAAATCTTCTACAAAAATAAGCGGTGTCTTTGTAGCCCACTTCTCCTCCAATCTCACGGATACTCCTTTTGGAAGTACGAAGTAATTGTACCGCTTTTTCCATACGTTGGTACTCAATGTAGTCTTGAGGATTAATCCCTGTTAATAATTTGAAGTATTGCCCCACATAATCTTCCGAAACGTGAGCAACATCTGCCAACGCTTTGTTTGACAAATCACCTTGGAGGTTTTCTTTGATATAAGTAAAAATATCCAACAAACGAGGGTCTTTCAAATACGTCATATTGGTAGCGAATTGCTCGATAAACAAGTTGTTTTGCTCAATATAACGCATTGTTTCTATCATTACCTGGTCAGTAAGTAAAGTAATCAAACGTGCGTAGCCCGTCATTTTATTTTTCCCTTCTTTTATCAATTGTTGAATCAACCCACGTATGGTGTCATTATTATTTAAAGTAAAGGCAGGAATATCTAAGGAAAGAAAGAAATTTATTGCCTCAAATACACGTACTTCAAACGTTAGAAAGGTAAATGAGCTTTCATCAAAAGAAATCTCCTCTGTTTTTAAGAAATCATCTAAGTCTCCAGAAAGACCTGCAGAACCTATTTTTAGCGAGTTTTCTTCTCCAAATTGTAACGGCTCTTTACGCCCAGAAGGAATAAATAAAATTTCATCTTTTTTGAGAAGTGTCTTATTCTCTCCGTAATAAACTGCTTCTTTCAATGAAAAAATAATCGTATTGGAGGTGTCGTGGTAACTTCGTACGGTGATAGGTTGAATAATCGCTGTATTTTTTGCATCAATAAACTTAGCGCTTAATGCTTCTATTACTTGACTAAAATCTTCCATTTTGCTGAGTGTTGGTCGGTAAGCAAATAAGACTCTTCAAAAAACAATGCCTCATCTGATAATAATGCAATTTAGTTTTTTAATCTCACCTATTTTAATTTAATGTTTTATTTTTATTAAGTCTCAAACTATCAATAGGATTAAGTAACTTGCTTACTTCATTTCAGTATTGAATTATTATGCCACGATTACTACTGTATATTTTCTTTTATCTCCTTTCGTTTAGTGCTATTGCACAAACCCGAAATTATGACGTTCTTTTGGGTAGTAAAAAAGTGGGTTCTGTTGTATCTTCTAAACTAAAATCAGCTGATTTGGTGACATACAAGACCGTATTTAAAATTAAATTACGTGTTTTTAAAATGTACAATATCGAATCAATTACCACCTCTACTTACCGAGGGAATATCCTGTTATCATCTAATTTCAAAATCTATGATGGAGGCGTATTAGAAGAAGAGAATTCAATAAAAAAAGAACAAAGTAATTACCGTTGCACCGACTGTAAAGACAAACCTATTGTAGTCAAAGAGTTGATTAGAAGTAATATTAGTAAGGTTTATTTTGAAGAACCAACAGCTACAAAAAAAGTTTATACTGATAGGTATATGGGTTTTGGTATAATGACCGCCTTAGGAAATCACAAATACAAATTTAAGATGCCTAACGGCGATGAAAATATTTATACGTATAAAAACGGTACTATCGAGACGATTTATATTTCTCGGCTTTTTTATAACCTTACGTTTAAATATATTGATTAGTAATGATTAATAGAAACCTCACCGATGGGCTCAATTACTTGAGTAAATTCACTTTTAAGCGTTTACAAAATGCCGTATTGATTTGGTGGAGTTTTCATTATTCAAAAAGAAAAAAGAAGGTTTCTATTAAATCTATGCCGATTAGTTTGGCAATAGAACCAACTACAAGTTGTAATCTTCGTTGTCCTGAGTGCCCAAGTGGGTTGCGGTCTTTTACTCGGCCTACGGGTATGTTAGCCATCAATACATTCACAAAAGTAATTGATGAATTGGCACCAACACTCACTTACCTGACTTTATATTTTCAAGGAGAGCCTTATTTACACCCCGACTTTTTGAAATTAGTAACTATCGCGACACAAAAGAAAATTTACACAGCGACTTCTACCAATGCACATTACCTGTCTAAGACAAATGCAATTGCTACGGTAAAATCAGGCTTAGACAGAATCATTATTTCCATAGATGGAACAACCCAAGAAACCTACGATCAGTACCGTATCGGAGGAGAATTAGCAAAAGTAATTGAGGGTACAAAAAATTTAATACAAGCAAAAAAAGAGTTGAAATCAAAAACACCGTATGTGGTCTTTCAGTTTTTGGTAGTCAAGCCCAACCAACATCAAATAGACGAAGTAACTCAATTAGCAAGAGCACTTGGTGTTGATGATTTGGCGTTCAAAACGGCACAGGTCTATAATTATGAAGAAGGGAATAATTTAATTCCTACGCTTGATAAATACGCTCGTTACCGAAAAAACAAAAAAGGGAAATACGAACTGAAAAGAACGGCTCCACTAAAATCTTGTTGGCGTATGTGGCATTCATCAGTGATGACTTGGGACGGTGCGATTGTTCCTTGCTGTTTTGATAAAGATGGAGAATACGCAATGGGCAATATCCAAACAAGCTCTTTTAAAGAAATTTGGCACGGAAACGCCTACAATAAATTCAGAGCGACACTTTTAGATAGCAGGAAAAACATTGCTATGTGCGAAAATTGTTCGGAAGGAACAAAGATTTACGATTAATTTCAACCCACAACAAAGCCACTGTTTCAATAAAGAAACAGTGGCTTTTTTATCAATCTAATCAAACTAAGGGTCAAGACAAAAACTTGGGTCTTTCTAAAAAATCACTAATTCTGTAGTCTGGATATTTACAAAGAATTAGTAGAGTTATTACTACCAGAAGACCTATTGAAAAACTTCGAGCTTATTGATTTAAAAAAAGAAGGCGTTCATTTACGTATTTACCTTGAAGAAAGAAAAACGCCACCCGAAGGCTACTCAAACCAAACAATACGAGCTAATGGATTCACCTCCGAAATAGAGATTCAAGACTTTCCTCTTAGGGATAAACTAGTCACACTTCATGTAAAGAAACGTAGGTGGTTATTAGTTGAAGAGAATAAGAAAATTACAAGAGATTTATCATTAAAGACACCAGGGACTCGATTAACTAAAGAGTTCTCTGCTTTTTTAAAAGAAACTACTTGATAATTACGCAATAGATACCCAAAGCTTAGAAAAGCACTACGGAGTAGAAAGGAAGAACACTTCAGAGGTATTATAAAAACACATTAAGTGAATTTGGCACTTGGGCACAAAAAAGCCATGCGAAAGATTATTTATTGTTTCCTGAAAATATGGGTTCATTTTTAAGTATTGATGAAACGGCTCTATCTAACGGGGAACTGTACACCATACTGACTAATAAACAAAAGAAGGGTAAAAAAGGAAGTTTAGTGGCTATTATCAAAGGCACAAAAGCAGAATTTATTATTGATAAATTGAGATTAATACCTTTAGAGAAAAGGATTGCTGTACTAGAGGTGACATTAGATATGGCAAATTCAATGAATTTAATTGTTCAAAAAAGTTTCCCGAAAGCGAAACGAGTTACAGATAGATTCCATGTACAGAAGTTAGCTTTTGAAGCTGTACAAGACGTTCGGATTAAATACCGTTGGATTGTCTTAAACGAAGAGAATAAAGCAGATAACACCTTTCAATATGAAAATGGTGACTCAAAAAGGCAGTTGTTAGCAAGAAGTAGGTACTTGTTATTCAAGAGCTCGTCTAAATGGACAATTTCACAGTGAATTAGAGTAAATCTTTTATTTAAAGAATACCCTAAAATAGAGAAAGCCTATAAAATAGCAATGGAATTAATGTCTATTTACGAAAATACAACCTTAAAAGGAGTCGCTTACACTAAAATGGCACAATGGTTTAATAAAATTGAGCTAAGTAACCTACCAGCTTTCAAGACGATAAAAAAACGTTTCATAAGCATTATGAACCAATATTAAATTATTTTGAAAAGCGTAGTACAAACGCTTCGGCAGAATCTTTCAATGCTAAAATCAAAGATTTCAGAAGAGCATTTAGAGGTGTTAGAGATATTGAATTCTTCCTATTTAGAGTAGCTAAAATATTTGCTTAAAATGAAAAAACCCAGAAAATTGATTTGATCCATATCGACTGCTTGGTTTCTTTGCTAAACGTTCTTCTTTTTGACATATAATAATGTCCGAACCTTTAAGGGGCTAATTCAGTAAAACAAATACTTAATAAAAACCTATTATCAATAACACAAAAAAGGAACCCAAATGAGTTCCTTTTTTAGAAGTTTAAAGCCTATAAAGTTGTTGATTAGCAATTTCTTGCTGAAAAATTCATCGAACTTAAAAGTAATCTTTATAAGTTAGTTGTTGTTTGTATTCAATTATACACAATTAACTTTATATTATCATGTTAATTACGGACTAGTTTAAAAGTTTTTTTGCTAAATAGCTATAGTTGCTTGATTTATAGACGACTAGTGATTTAAGTAAATCTGTTGCTTTTTCGTTGCTCTCTAATTTCAAGTAAGAGACTGCCATATACCATTGTAAAATATCTTTTGGTATGGTTGATTTTTCTAACAAATAATTCAAGTCATTAAGTGCCTCTTTTGGGTTGTTTTGATGCACAAAAGCAACCGCACGGTAAAACCGAACTTCATTATCTAGTTCTCCTTCTGCAACCACCTTTTCATAGGTTTGTAATGCTTTTTCCCATTCGAGGTTTACGATATATTGGTAGGCTATTGCCTTCCTATTCGTTTTTACTTCTTCATTCGTTTTTTCACTTTCTGTAACTGCCCTTTCCTTTTTCAATGCCTTGTTTTCAATGTGTTTTTCTTGCGAACTAAAAATGTTCCTCGCTGGTAAATAAGCGTGCCCCAATTTCAAATATTTACCTTCTTCAAACACTGAATTTATACCTTCATAAGGTGGCGCTTCTTCAAAATATTCGATTGATTCCATTTCAACCGGTGTTTCTTCATCGTCAAGTACTACTGGATAAATGTTTTCTTTCTTTTTAGCGGTATGTTTTGTTGGCTTTGGTTTCGTTACATAAGTCTCTTTTTGGTCCTCTTCTACACTTGCTGACACATCTTCTGAAACTTCGTTTATTTTAGTTTCAAAAACAACAGACTCTTCCATTTTTACGTCTTGTTCTTCAAATGCCAAGTCATGTGTTTTTTTTGATTGAAGATGAAAAAACAAACCAAAGGTAATTACGGCTACCGAAGCTACTGCTGTCCATACTGACCAATTACGTTTGTTTTTTTGAGATAACAAACGTGTATTAAAACGGGTTACAACAGTCAAATCGCTAACGACTGTATCTATGCCGTCTAATGCGTCTTGTAAAAAAACATCGTCCAAAGCCAATTTTTCCAAATCATGCGCTTGTTTATTCGTCAATTTGCCATTGAGGTAACGCTTAATTTCTTCTTGAGAAACCACTTTTTGAGAGGTGCTATGTCGTTTATATTCCGTCAAAACTAACGCTATTAATGTCCTTTATTTTCTAAACAATTTTTCAAATTTCTTTTTCCGTTTTGAATATAGCTTTTCACTTTTTTCAATTCGTATTGAGTCAATGCGACCACTTCTTTGTACGCTTTTTCTTGTAAATAAAACAATCGAACACATTTCTCTTGCTCCTCTTTCAATTCGCCTAAGCAATCAGCGAGTCCTTTTTCCAACGTTTCTACATCTTTACTCTCGTTAGTAAGATGCACAAAAGGATCGTTTTGCACAGAATTAATTTGATCGATAGAAAAATCCACAAATTTCTGTTGCACCGATTTTTCCTTTCTAAGAACCATCAGGCAATGATTTCGAACCAAAACATACAACCAAGGTTTAAACTCTATGATTTGGTGCCGTAAAACTTTACTTATCAATTCTTCATAAATATTCATTAAAGCATCTTGACTTGCTGATGGGTTTTTCAGATACTTCATACAGACGCCATAAACCAAATGTGTATATCGGGTATATAAAGTAGCCAAATACTGCTGTTCGGTCGTGCTTTGGTATTTCTCTACAAGTTCGCTATCAAGTGCTTTTTTAAACATTCGTTCCAATGTACTAAAGAAAATTTGAGTTTGCTATTTTCCTTTCTCAAAATGACTTCATATCTATTTGAGTGCCTAACTCATTCCCCAACCTTCTCGGTCAAGACTTCGGTATTGAATTGCTTCCGCAATATGTTCGGGTTTTATATTTTCACTTTCTCCCAAATCAGCAATTGTACGTGATACTTTCAATATCCTATCATAAGCCCTCGATGAAAGGTTCAATCTTTCCATCGCTGTCTTTAATAATGTTTTACTCGGTTGATCAAGCTTGCATACTTTTTTCACCATAGGCGAAGACATCATTGCATTAGAATACACACTTTCTTTAACTTCTTCAAATCGCTTTTGCTGTACCTTTCTTGCGCTAATCACACGCCCTCGAATCGATTTACTTGTCTCTCCTTTTTCATCCGCTGTCATTTTATCAAACGAAATAGGGTTTACTTCAATATGGATATCTATTCTATCCAATAAAGGACCACTTATTTTACCTAAATAACGCTGTACCGAAGAAAGAGAATCGGGGTGCGTTCCATCATTTCTGAAAAAATCTCCTGATGGCGAAGGATTCATACTCGCCAACAACATAAAATTTGCAGGGAAATCTACTGTCGCTTTTGCTCTTGAAATAGTAACTTTTCTCTCCTCTAAAGGCTGACGTAAAACTTCTAAAACTTGACGCTTAAACTCAGGTAATTCATCTAAAAACAAAATACCATTATGGGCCAAAGAGATTTGTCCAGGCTGGGGAATCCCTCCACCTCCAACCAAAGCCACATCACTCGACGTATGATGAGGTGCACAAAATGGACGGTGAGCAATCAATGACGAGTTTGCTTTCATCTTGCCTGCCACCGAATGAATCTTCGTCGTTTCTAATGCTTCATGTAAAGTCATTGGAGGTAAAATCGTCGGTAAACGACGAGCCAACATAGTTTTTCCACTACCAGGAGGACCTACCATGATTACATTATGACCTCCTGCTGCTGCAACCTCCAATGCTCTTTTGACTGTTTCTTGTCCTTGAACATCTTCAAAATCCACCTCTAATTGTTCTTGTTCGTACTCAAACAAATCTCGCGTATCTCGCTTGACTGGCTTAATATCCGATTTACCTTCCAAAAAATCTATCGCATCTCGTAAGGTTTCACAAGCGATAACATCCAAGTCATTGACGATGGCAGCTTCAGAAGCATTCTCTTTTGGTAAAATAAACCCTTTCAAACCTTGCTTTCGAGCTTCAATAGCAATAGGTAACACCCCTTTTATTGGTCTTAAAAGACCATCTAAAGACAACTCTCCCAAAATCATGTACTTGTTTAATATTTCTGTTCGCAGTTGCCCAGAAGCGGCAAGAATACTCACTGCAATCGGTAAATCATACGACGAACCTTCTTTTTTAAGGTCGGCAGGAGCAAGGTTGACAATCGTTTTTTGGCGAGGAGGTAAAAACCCTAAATGTTTGATAGCGGATTCGATACGTTGCTGACTTTCCTTAACGGCATTATCAGGCAAGCCAACCATAAAAAAACTTAGTTCCTTGCGTGACATTGACTTCAATTGTAATCAAATTGGCATCAACGCCATACACAGAGCTTCCGTAAGTAAGTGCTATCATAAGTTATTAAAACAATTCAGTTTATACAAATACGTCATTACCACAAATGTAGTAATGACGCAGGCAATTTTTTTATAAAATAAGTCTTCCTTACTTCGTTTTTAACTCAATCAAATGAATCAAAATATGAATAACTTTGATGTGTATCTCTTGAATACGATCGGCATATTGGTCGTAAGGTACTTTGATAAGTACATCGGCAAATTCGCCCAATTCATTTGAGTTTTTCCCAGTCAACCCAATTACTTTTAAACCTTTTTGTTTTGCTATTTCAGCGGCACGCACTACGTTTTTAGAACTTCCACTCGTACTGATAGCCAATAAAACATCGCCTTTAATCCCCAACCCACGAACAAAGCGAGAAAAAACACGTTCATACCCAAAATCATTGGCAGCACACGTCAAATACCCACTGTCATTGATAGATATCGCAGCAAAGGGCTCTCTGTCTTCACGAAACTTACCCGTTAATTCTTCAGCGAAATGTGTTGCATCACAATTAGAACCACCATTTCCACAAGAAATAACTTTCCCTCCTTTGTTAAATGATTCTACCATTAAATCAGCAGCCTCCTCTATCAATTCTAAATTATCTTCATTGGTAATGAAGTCATTTAAAACTTGTGCTGCCTGTTTCAATTCTGTTTTTATTTCTTCTATATAACTCATTAATCAAACGATTGCATGTTGTAAAGTTTAGAATAAACGCCCTCTTTTGCAATTAATTCTGCATGAGTGCCTTTTTCTTTTATTTTTCCTTGGTCAATCACCACAATTTCATCCGCATGTTGAATTGTACTCAAACGATGTGCAATCACGATACTTGTACGATTGTCCATTAATTTATTCAATGCTTCCTGTACCAAATGTTCAGATTCAGAATCCAATGCTGAAGTTGCCTCATCTAACAATAAAATTGCAGGGTTTTTTAATACTGCTCTCGCTATTGTTAATCGTTGACGCTGCCCTCCACTTAGTTTCATGCCTCCATCACCAATATTTGTTTCATACCCTTTTTCCGAATTTAAAATAAATTGATGGGCATTAGCTACTTTCGCGGCCTCTTCGACTTGTTGTTGTGTCGCCTCTAACCCAAAGGCTATATTGTTAAAAATAGTATCATTAAATAAGATAGAATCTTGTGTCACCGTACCCATTAAGTTTCTTAAAGAAGAAAGCTCACAATCTTTTAAATTGACTCCATCTAAAGTAACTGCCCCTTCTTGCGCGTCTAAAAAGCGAGGGAACAAATCCATCATCGTTGATTTACCTCCCCCAGAAGGACCTACTAAAGCAATAGATTTCCCTTTAGGGATAGTTAATGAAATGTTTGATAATACATTCTTCTCCCCGTAGCTAAACGATACATTCTTCAACTCAATTTCTTTTTCAAAACCTTTTAATACAGTTGCATTCTCCTTTGAAACAATCACATCTTCGACATCCAGTATTTCAAATATTCTTGCTCCAGCAATCAATCCTCTTTGCATATACCCAACAGCGTTAGCTAATGATTTGATAGGTGAAATTACCATCGCAAAAAGAATGATAAATGGCATGAACAGCGAACGCTCCAACTCTCCCTCAAAAACCAAAGAACCTCCATAATAAAGTATCAAAACTACAATAGAAATACCAAAAAACTGAGAGAAAGGACCTGCCAAACTCTGGTTGATATCTATTGATTTTAACAAACGTTTGTAAGCAAAATTCATCTTCTCAAATTTCGCCTGAAATACAGGTTGCGCATTAAAAGCCTGTATTACTCGTAATCCACCGATAGTTTCGTTGATTGTGTCTAATATCTCTCCCAAAAATGATTGACTTTGTTTTGCTTTTCCTCTCAATTTTTTTGTAACCAAAGCAATTATTATCGCAGTTATAGGCATCACTATTAGTGAGAATAGCACCAATTTGGCTGAAATGTAAAACAGGAAAGAAAAAGTAATAATAATAGTTATCGGTTCTTTTATTAATATCTGCACCGATGAGACTAAGATTGTTTCTACTTCTCGCACATCATTTGTTAATCTTGAAATAATATCTCCACGTCGTTCGTTGGAAAAATAACCCAAATGTAAGTGCGTTAATTTTTCATAAACTTGTGTTCTTATTTTAGTTACTACTCTACCTTTCAATGATGCTAAAGTAAACCCTGCAAGTACAGAAAATAGGTTAGCAAGAAAGATAGTCGATAAAATCGTTAAACATATAGTTAATAAAATATTGGATTTTGAATCTCCGCCCATCAAAAAACGCATGCCCCAATCCTTTATTTCTTGGGCAAAGGTATCTAAAGAACTAAATGCAGGGAAATCAGCAAATGTTGCAGGTTCTACCGACGTCGTACTTTCGTTAAATAGTACTTCCAATACTGGTCCGAAAAGAAGGATATTAAACTTCTCTAAAATTGCCCAAATAATAATAAAGACAAAATAGGCTGGTAAGAAAGAATAAAGAGGCTTTGCAAACTGCAATAACCGACGGTAAGTTTTCATATTTTTTTCAGAATACGCATTTATTTTATATATAAATACATTACAAAGATAAGCGATAGTAAGTGTTCAACAACAAGCTTTTACAAATATCTTTGGTTTTACTCTCTTTAGGGCAACTGACTGTTTGCTCTCCCTTAGTTTTATTAGTGATTATTAGACAAAAAGGAAGAAAAAGCAATTCGTAAACGTGCCTTCTTTTACTTTTGGTTAATTCAATCAAACAACTACATTACTTTTGTTTTGTCGACTATCTCTTTTTAATCGGCACTTTTATTGACGGAGAGAAATCCCCTATTTATAAATAAAATGACCGTTAAATAAAGAAGCC
This sequence comes from Cytophagales bacterium, assembly GCA_965224495.1. Taxonomy (GTDB): domain Bacteria; phylum Bacteroidota; class Bacteroidia; order Cytophagales; family JAAEPT01; genus CBDCZI01. The sequence goes on from CBDCZI010000025.1 coordinate 112,455, forward strand.
ATCATATTTGAAATATGATGGCTTCTTTATGATTTAAAAACAGCTTCGTTTACTCAGCAGTCTCTAACTCTTGCTCTTTAGATTTTCTGTAAAGATAAGAGTTGAAAATACTTCGTTTAGCAAAACGGTATTGTTTGTTTGAGTTCACCAACTTCATATATACGTTGTGATTTACACCGAAATATTCGTAAGTCGTACCGTCCAAAAACGTGATCTCTAATAACAACCCTTTGTGCTTGAAATCAGAAATACCCGACTGTGTCGTTGTTATAGTGTATTTTTCTAAATTTGCTTCTTTGGTTTCAGGAGCAATACTTACCAAAAAGTGGTAACCGTCAATTATTTTACGACTCACTTCTTCGGCTTCAATTGCTTTTTCATCACCCTCTTGAAATTTGTCAGGATGCCATTCCTTTACCAAATTTCTATACGTTTTTTTCAATTGACGAAGTGTCATTTCTTCTTCTACTTCAAACAATTTTTTGTATTCGTTTATTCTTTTCATTACCGATTCGTTAACCAAATACAACACTGTATTTGAGAGAGTTATTTAAAACAAAGTGCAAATATAACAGTTTTAAAAAGGAGTTGGTGTGGAAATCAAGGAATTACACAAAAAATGCACGTTTTTAGTAAGTAAATAAGCTAAAACACCTATAATTTCAAATTTTCTTTAAGAAACTGAATAGCATCAACTATAGGCACACATTTTTTTTGTAATTTTATCTATCTGTTTTTACGACTTACAAACGGCTCGTCATACCCGTTTTTTATCTTTACAAATACTATGGAAAAATTTGAACTTTGTGTTATCGGTGGAGGACCTTCGGGTTATGCAGCAGTTATGCGTGCCTTAGATTTTGGTAAAAAAGTATTACTTATAGAAAAAGATAAAGTAGGTGGCGCAGGCTTGTTTAATGGTGCTTTGGCATCTAAAACAATGTGGGAATTATCGAAAGATGTCTTACGTATGCGAAGAACAATGCAACGTTTTTCGGGAGCGGATGATTTGGAAGTTGATTTTAAAAAAATAAAAAACGAAGTTGATAAGGCGGTACAGGAACGTCACCAGCAGTTGTTGGGGCATATTAACGACCTCAAAGAAGCGGGTTACAAAGAACTTTTTCACTTCACAAGAGGAGCGGGGAAATTACTAAGTAAAAACGAAGTTGAAATCAAATTAAATGATGGTTCGACAAAAATTATTTACGCCGAAAATATCATTTTAGCGACAGGTTCAAGCCCTCGTTATTTACCACATATACCGATTGACGAAAAAATAGTCGTTACCAGCGACGGAATCCATCAATGGGATACGTTACCAAAATCGATGGTGGTTTTGGGAGCAGGAGTTATCGGTTGTGAATACGCTACAATTTTCTCCAATCTGGGACAAACACAAGTCAACCTTATCGATAAGGCAGAGCGTATTTTGTCTTTTGAAGACGATGACGTTATTTCGATGGTGGAGAATAATTTCGAGAAAAACGGAATTAAAATTCATCGAAATTCTCGCCTCGAACGCATGGAGATTGTCGATGGAGAGGTTGAATATGAACTTTCTTACACTGATGGAAGTACAGAGATTTTTAGAGTAGAGAAAGCATTAGTTGCCGTTGGACGAGTACCAAATTGCAAAGGATTAGGTTTAGAAGAAGTAGGAATAGAAATCAATAACCGCATGTCGGTGGTTGATGATGATACACAAACAAGTGTGCCAAATATTTATGCCGTTGGCGATTTGTCTGCTGATGTGGCTTTAGTAAATGTTGGCGAATTGGAAGGACGTCACGCAGTGAAGAAAATTTTCGCTAAAACCGACTACCGTATCAGTTACTCGAATATTTCTTCGATAATGTTCCTTAACCCAGCTGTTGCTGCCGTAGGGATGAACGAAAAACAAGCTCGTGAAAAAGGTATTTCTTACCAAGTAGTAAGTATCGATTATGCGTGTATTCCTCGTGCTATTGCAATGAGAAACCCTGATGGATTCTTCAAAATACTTGTTACCAATGACAAGGAAATGAAAATACTAGGAATGAGAGCTTGTGGACCACAGGCATCATCGGCAATTCAAGGCGTTGCGTTATTGATTAGTATGGGCAAAGGCGTGCAAGAGTTAGCTGAACTTATTCATCCTCACCCTTCACTTATCGAAGGTATTCAAGAATGTTGCCGTATGCTAATGGGGAAATCAATTTTCAAACCCCATGTATTTAAACACATGTCTTACAAAGGTTATATGGAGGGTGAAATTGAAGAATTTGCACCACATTCTACTTTAAACTAAGAACTAATTTCATTGTGTATCTATCTTAAAACAAAAGAATATGGTTAAATATACTATTGCATTGACTTTACTTATCGCCACCTTATTTTCGTGTAATAGCGTAAAAAAGACTATGAAAGAAGGAAATATTACGAATGAATACCTTGTAATTACAATTGAAGGAATAGATAAATTAACGAAGAACCCAACGTTAAAGATAGACACAAAAGAAAGTACGGTTTCGGGTGACGCAGGTTGCAACCGTTACGGAGGGAGTATTCTTATTGATGGTAATAAAATTAATTTTGACAGAATTAGAGCGACGAAAATGTATTGCCTTGAACACAATAGGGTTGAAACAGCATTCTTAAAAGCACTTTCTTTAACCCACCATTACACGCTCAAAGACAAGCAAATCTTGTTTTTTGACAAAGAAGATACCTTGTTATTTGTCGGGGAACAGAAAGTCAATAAATAGAAAAAACACCTGTAAAAAAGGTTCAACCATATTTTATGAATTTAGCAGATAAAGTAAAGCAACTTGTTGCCAAATACAAAGACGACACCTTAGAGGTTCGTCGTTATATTCACGCCAACCCTGAGTTGTCGTTTGAAGAATACGAAACGTCTAAATATGTAAGAGCACAATTAGAATCTTACGGTATTACAGAAATAGAGCGTATTGCAGATACTGGTTTAATTGCCTTTATACGAGGAAATAACCCTGAAAAAAAGGTTATTGCTCTCCGTGGTGATATGGATGCTTTACCTATTGTTGAAGCAAACGACGTGCCTTACAAATCTAAAAACGAAGGGGTAATGCACGCTTGTGGACACGATGTACACACTTCTAGTTTATTAGGAGCTGCACGTATTTTATCCGAATTAAAAGGAGAATTTGAAGGTTCTGTTAAATTGCTTTTTCAGCCAGGAGAAGAACTTTTACCAGGAGGAGCTTCTATTATGATAAAAGAGGGTGCGTTAGAAAACCCTCGTCCGACAAATATTGTAGGACAACACGTCATGCCTATTATTGACGCAGGAAAAGTGGGCTTTCGTTCGGGAATGTATATGGCAAGTGCGGATGAAATTTACCTTACCGTAAAAGGAAAAGGCGGACACGCTGCTATGCCTGAAATGTTTACTGACCCCATCGTTATTGCCTCGCATATTATTGTGGCTTTACAACAGATTGTCAGTCGTAAGGCTTCACCCAAAATACCGTCTGTATTGTCTTTTGGTCGAATAAATGCTGAAGGTGCAACCAATATTATTCCTGAAGAAGTGAAGATAGCAGGAACTTTCCGAACGATGAATGAGGAGTGGAGAGCTGAAGCGCACCAGCATATCAAAAAGATGGCAGAAGGAATGGCTGAATCGATGGGAGCGACTTGTGAAGTTGATATCAGGGTAGGTTATCCTTTCTTAAAAAACGAACCCGAATTGTCGGGAAGGTTAAGAGGTTATGCTGTTGAATATATGGGGGATGAAAATGTATTAGACCTTGATTTGTGGATGGCAGCCGAAGATTTCGCTTATTATTCGCAAGTGATTGATTCTTGTTTTTACCGTTTGGGTATTAGGAATGAAGCGAAAGGTATCAACTCAGGCTTGCATACCCCAACATTTAATATTGACGAATCAGCACTTGAAGTAGGTGTTGGTTTGATGGCTTATTTGGCTTTAAAACAATTGACAGAGTAAGTTTACTTACCATTCAAAATACGAACGGTACTTCGCCTTTCGTTGGTAAAAAGATAAATACAGAGGGATAAAATGGAAGATGGAAATCAGCCAATTTGTCCCTTTGTAGTTTATTTCATCTATAATTTCACACGTGTCCTTTCCTGTCTTTCGAACGAGGTGCTTGTGTTTCCATTCTTTTAATCCGTAAGGTAATTTTTTACCTTCGTCAATAAAATACAGTTCGTCTTCAGTACGATATGTTGCTGTTATTTCACTTACCCAACGTGCTTTTAACGGTTTGATAAATTCAATTTCTATCACGTCGCCTTTTTCACAACCGTCAAATCTCAAGAGTTTTAATTGTCCCTTTGGAGCGAGATACTCGAATAACTCACCAGAAAACCCTGCAAAAACTTCTTTGTAATTTTTATTAACAGAACTGACAATTCTTATTTTCATCGGTTAAATTTTAAACTGATGTGTCTTGTAAGCGGCAATAACCATCAAGGTAAAAGGCAATAACCAAATCAAATCATTAAATAAAGTGACGACAAGAAACGCTTTTGGGAATCCCAAAAAAGCTACTTGGTAGAAAATGCCAATTGGACCAAATAGTTTACCCAAATAACCTGCCAATACAACAGGCCAATGCCTAATGTAATCTCGTGAAGCAACCCAATAGCCTATTCCATAAACACCAACAATCATCCCAACACTTTGCCAAATCATCGGGTAAAGGGGTAGTTTCATTCCTGCCAATTCAAATAGTAAATTAGGGAAAGCGATGACAATCGCTCCCCAAATAATATTATAAATAGCAGCTAATTTCAAGGTGATTTTCAACCAATTTTTCATAGTTATTTAGAAACTCTTCGCAACCAACGAGGGAATATAATTGCTCCAGCGATAAGGTAGGCATAGTAAGTAAATAGACGCCAAATAAGCCCGATAGATAACCAAAAACCTTGCGGATGAGAGTTGTCTTGGAAAAGTAACTTTAAGAAATAAATAGCGATACCTGCACCACCAGGAGTTGGTGAGAGTAATTGAACAATCCACAGAACAATTTGTTTAGCGAAAATATCGAATTGCACTGTCATACTCGAATCGGACACAAAAGCTGAAACCAAACAATTGAGCATAAAATAACGTGCCGACCAAATGAAGATTGTCGAAACAATAGCTTTAAACCAATAAGATTTGCTAATTCCTTTGAGTTGGCGACTTGCCAAAACCATCTCTGAACTTTGCTCATAGGCTGCGTGACGCCATTTTTTTAAGAGGTTATTGTTTGTTATTTTTAGAAGTAACCATTTAAACGAACGTGGATTGATTAACAAACCGTACGCCATCAAAAGTGTATAAACAGCAATTAACCCATAAGAAATATAGAAAATGATTTCTACTTTTAAGGGCATACCAAAGATTTCTCTTTCACCAATAATTTGAAAAATATTAGAGTCTGTTGCAAATAAGGCAACAGGTGCAGCTATTAAAAAAAATGCGTTATCAAGAATAGCTGTAAGCATGACATAAGCCAATGCTTTACCAAACTTTATTCCTTCTTTGGCTAAAATAAATACGGCTACGGCTGTTCCTCCAACAACAGAAGGTGTTACTGCTGAGGCAAATTCCCATAAAATAATCGTATAAATACTGCCTTTTACAGAAAGTTCTCGATGTGTCAAATTTCTAATCCGAAACATATATGCACTGTCTCGAAGTAACAAAACCAAAATAGCAGCACCAAACCAATACCAATTGGGATGAGCTAAATCAGTGAATATAGTTGATAGTTTTTGGTCACCAAGATTGTAATAAAAAAGCCAAGCCGTAGCCAACAAGCCTATCGCTATGGCAACGAATACCTTGCGAGGGCTAAATGTTTTGATGGCTTTATCTTGGCTTATATCCATTGAGTCGATGTTTTGAGATTATAATTTAGTTAATCATAGCCACAAAGCAATAAAATAAAGTGAGTGTTTTTATTGTTTACTTGTTATCCAAAAATTATTGTAACCTTCACCTATTTTTATGCTAATCAGATCTAACTGTAACAACTCTAAAATCGACAAAAAGTTAAATATCACGGCTATTTTGTCTTGGTCTTCTTGTATTAATGTAACAAAAGCCAGTTTATCATCACCTCGAACTCTATCCAAAATCATATCTTTTTGGTCGGCAATGGTGTAAGGGTATTGAACGACTTGATGGTGAGGGTTTGTTTTTCGATTGTCAAACTTTTCTATCGACCGTTGATAGACTTTTAGTAGTTTGTATAAGTCAATATTTTGAAGTTCTGTTTCTACGTCATTTATTTCAGCTAGTTTTGTGATTTCGTTGACTACATTTCCTCTTTTTTCTTTGGCTAAAACATCACTTTCCATGGCACTCATCTCAGTAATGACCGATTTGTATTTTTTGTATTCCAATAATTTTTGTACTAATTCTAAACGTGGATCAACTTCATTCCCTTCTTCGTTTACCTCTGGGCGAGGTACTAACAATTTGGCTTTGATACGCATCAAAGAAGCGGCGACAAGGATAAACTCACTTGCTACTTCGATATCCAATGTTTCTAAATGTTTGATGTATTCCAAAAAGTCATTGGTCACCTGCGAAATAGGGATGTTTTGAATGTCCAATTCATCCCTTTCGATAAAGAAAAGGAGTAAATCAAAAGGGCCTTCAAATAAGGGTAGTTTTACTTCAAAATCCACAAGTGTTTTTTATTGGTGTGACTAAACAAAGGTATTCTTTTTCTGTTAGTTTTAATAAAAAGACACAAAAAAAGGGAAGAACAATCGAATGCTCTTCCCTTTTAGTAAATGGTAGTTATACCTTATTTTAACCAGTAAGTAATACCAACTGTAAGACCTGCTACAGCAGTTTTCTTTAAGTCAAAATCAAACCCGTTAGACGAGCTCACTTTGTTTTTACCATCTTTGTCCTTGTTTACAGTAGAGCTGTAAGATAATGCACTGTTCAATTGAACCTCTGCTGACCAGTTACTGTTAATAAAGTAAGTTACAGCAGGAGTGATTCCAACTGCGAATTGAGAAACTTTCCCAGTGTTTTCGTAAACAAACTTTGCAGCATCGTTAGGATCAACTGTTTCTGCCTTTGTTCCGCCAAAACCAACACCTAAATCTAATGAAGGAGAGAAATAAATTTTCCCTTTACCTAAAAAATATTTAGCTCCAACTCCTACATTAAACATGCTTGTTTTTGATTTTCCTCCGTCATTTTCTGGAGCAGCATCACTACCATTAACAGTTCCACCAATACTTAAGTGAACCCCCAATTGGTCTGTTACCATCATCCCTACTTTTGGTGTAATTCCAAAACTGTAGTTAGTAGCTGTTTTTTCGTAATTCGTTTTAGTAGGATCGTTTGCGTCAACAACATTTCCTTTCGTAGAACCAGAATTGTAGTTTAAAAGAGTTGTCAAATACAAATCTCCTTCTCCAGGTCCTACTGAAGAACTGCTAGATGATACCTCTGCTGATTGAGCAAATGCTACCGATGTTGCAAACAATGCAATTGCTAATGTCCAAACTTTTTTCATAGTGAAATATTTAAATTAGTTAATAAATGAATTCTTAATCTATGGAATAAATTTTATAAAACAATATTTTTTTACAAAAAAGCAGGGTTTTTTAGCTAAATCAGCTATTTTCATCTTCCAAAAGTAGGTATTACATTATTTCACGACTTCCTCAATCGCTTCTTCCTGTTCCTCAATAACCTCTTCTCCTGTTCTAGAATCCACGCCCTTCTCAGGTCTAGCTGTTGTTATAGTTACGTCTCTTATCATGTTTTCTGTCGCTTTCGATACTCCGTATTCAATCTTATTTATTGTCGCCCTTTCGTGCAGAGTAGGTTTTTCCTTTAAAGTAACATAAATCTTATTGAAGAAATGTAAAAGTGTGTTAAACGAATTTCCTTGAACATTTTTCAGCTTTAACTTTATTTTGTACCTAGCTCTTTTATTCACACGCGTCCTAGATACTGCATTATCTACATAATTTAACATCGCTTTAGTATAAGATCGTTCATCTCGGTCCCAGGGGTTGGTCAGTGTTGTTAATAGCAACGCTCCAATTTTTTGAGCGTCAACTTGGCTATACCCATTTCCTCTTCTTGGGAATCGGTATTGCTGACCCCTTGGTAAGCCTTCTCGGTAGGTAGTAACCATTTCTTTGTTATTGGTCACTAACAATAGGTCACCCACTAATGCGATGTAATAATCCACTCGGTTTTCAGTAAATGTATAATACTCCTCTTCCTTGATAATAAGTTTTGTGTATTCAACAATGTTTAAAATATTTTGAACGTGCTTCTTGTCGTTTGTGCCTAACAAGTACAAAAACTGAGGTATCTCGATAGTATCTTTTCTTATTACTTCTTCATACTTATAGTCCTCAGTGTAATTATACGAAGTATATTCAACTGACTGAGGTTTAATTCCCTGAAACGAAAACGCGACTTCTCCGCTAAACAAATTCATTATTCCTTTTTGATTTACTACCAAATCAAAAAGTTCATATGCGTCTTTATTAATAGGTTTCACTTCATGTATTGACGAACTAATATCTAAATAGAGCTTCTTAAATAAAGGAATCATTTCCTCTGGGTTAATAGCGCCTGATGAAACAACTAGACTTTTGTCTTTATCAATGTATTTTTCAAACTGTTGGTTTAAGTGTGTGCGATAAATTTTTTTTGTGAAACCTTTTAATTCATCACCAAATTTTATTTGTGTTTCTAAAACAATTTCACCTTTGTTAAAATCTAAGCCTGCCGAAATATCTTTTATCCAGTCTTTTCTTAATAAAGAGCTAAGATCTATCTCTTTATTTTTTCTAAGTTCTTTTTCAAAAAGACCAATCATCGATTCAGAAATTAAGTTTTCTGATGAAGTCCAAATAAATAGATCATTCTTTTTACGTTTTATTTTCTTGAAACTTGTATTCTTATTTAAAGAACGTTTCATTGTTTGAGAGAATATTGAAGTATGAAACTCTAATGCTTTTTTAGTGGCAAACTCCTTTTTATCTACACCAACCGCTTTCAACTCTTCTGGATAAGTTCCGTCATATAAAACCACCCCTGAAAAAGAAATGTAAGTATCATTCCACGCAATATTTGTCTCTTGATCCAATGATATATTGTCAAATAGAGTTCCTTTTATCACTTCATCAAACATACTATTTTTCTTATCCGTTGCTTGTTGTAGTGAATGAAGGAATAGCTCTTTGTCCTTCATAGTCAATAATAAAGTAAAGACACTGTAATCTTTTTTATTTGTGATGTAAACATACGCATTATCTGATGTACTTAAACCAACACTGTCTGCATCAACGAGCAAAGGGAAAAATCCAAATTGATTTCGGCTATGTTCATCTTCTAATTCTTTTTCGTATTCGCTTTTTAGATACTGAAAAAATTCCATTTTTTCTACGTCCTCGGTACTCACCTTACCACTCAACTCTTTAAGGTTTAACCCCACAACCAAACTTGCATCTGAAGGAATGTATTTTTCGATTTGGGCGGTAGCTTCAGTAAGAGTGATTACCGAAAGAAGGGCTATTATTATCTTTTTCATCATTATCTATTTTGGTGCAATTTACAATACAAACCTTGATTACTTTTCTTTTTAACTGGCTTTTTGTTAAATATATGTTCTTATTAATACTTCTATTATTTCATCTAATTTTCAACTGAAAACTAGTCCAACTTTTAAATCGGTTAAGAACAAAATTGTGTACCTTTGTTTGTTGAATTTAAGAATGAGGAAGAAATTTTAAGGGATATTTTAAAAGTGCGATTAAACAAAGGTAGTTAGTTTTTTTGACGTTAAGGAAGGTTAGACCTTCGTTAAGAAAGATTACGAATCTAATAAATAAGGAATAATAAAATCACACAAAAAATGGGAAATTACACATTAATACTTCTTGCCTTCGGGATAATGTTTTCTTTGTATTATATCAAAGAATCAAATACTTTTGGTAAAATCATCACAGCAATTTTTGCGGTGTTTTATGGCTTGACTTATTTTAAGTTCTCAGCTTTCAACCTGCAATATTTATATCTCGTAGGGCTTGTTTTGGCAGTAACTTATGCATTTTCGCAAAAGCAACTTGCTACAAGTAAGAAATATGCAATTGCAGGTTTTTCCGTTTTGCTTATCGCTTATAGTTGTATGGAAATAGTGGGGGTTGATCTGTTAGATTTCAAAATGCTTCTCTTTTTTCCTTTGGCTGTATTTGCCTATATCTTTTACAATAAAGAAGAATATGAAAATGAAATGTCTTTTTTGAATTTGATGTTTGTTAATTTATTGATGACAATTAACCGTTTATTGAATAGTTAACCGTATCAATAGGAAAGTATGAAGCAAAAAAAATCTTATCCTAAGAAAAATATCATTAGCCGTATTTACCCTTTGTTCGAAAAAACACTAACTCGAACAGCAGTAAATTGGGCAAGGAAACAGTTTTTTATTCCTCGAAAAATAAAATTCACCAAAGACGAACTTAGCTTTCTAAAAACAGCAAAAACCTCTTCATTATCGTTAAGAGAAAAGAAAGTTGTTTTTCACGAATGGGGAGAAGGAAAAACCATTCTTTTACAGCATGGGTGGGCAGGAAAAGGCATCCAGTTTATTGAGTTAATTAAACTTTTGGTGGTAAATAATTACCATGTCATAGCGATAGATGCTCCCGCACATGGTCATTCGACAGGAACAAGTACAAGCGCTTTTGAATTTATCGAAGTTATCCGACTTTTGGAAGTGAAATTTCAAGACATTGCTTGTTACATAGGGCATTCGTTGGGAGGAGTAGCTTTGTTGAATGTATTAGCGGAAAGTGACACGTCCAAAAACTTAGTGTTGCTCAATACACCGACAAAAAGTGACTTAGTGATGGATACTTTTTTGCGAGTAATCGGAGGGACAGAAAAAACGTCTGATTTCCTCAAAAAATACGTTCAGAAGAAATACAGCCGAAGTTTTGATGAAATGTTCACCCCGAAGATAGCACCCCAATTCACAAAAAACATATTGGTTATCCACGATAAAAAAGACAGACAAGTTGCTTTTGACACCATCGAAGTAACCAAACAGTTACTACCACACGCACAATTTTATTTTACCGAAGGATTAGGACATACTCGTGTTTTGTATAAAAAAGAAGTCGGTGAGGTCGTGTTGGATTATTTGAAGACTATTTCTTAAACAAAAAAACAGGTAACCTAACGAATTAGACTACCTGTTTAATGGTCATTTTGCTATGGTTATTTCTTTTCAGCAATCCTTTTGTATAAGAGTTTTTCAACCTCTCTCAAATCCAAAAGTTTATTAATCAATCCTAAATTGAAATATACTTTTTTTTGTTCTTCTATTCTTTTTAATAAAAGCTCCATAGCATTCATTTTTTAACGTTTGACCTTAGTAATTACCAAGAAAACTGTCTTTCAAATAGACATTGTCTCATCACTTATGAAATTTTATCTATTATAAGGCTATTAGCCGTTTGCCTGTTTTCACAAAAACATTCCTTGTAAAAGTCAATGGCAAGGGTAATTCCCCTGATGTTTGCTATTTAATTGAACGGCTCACTAGCTCGTTTGTTGGTTTGGTTTACGTATTGTCGATGAAAAAGCAAACTTTATCGACGATGTTATATTTTTTAAGGATGTAAACTCTTTCCTTAAAATATGTGTTATGACGTAAATAAATGTATCTTAGCTAAGATAGTCTATCCGTAGCTATTTATTTACATACAAAATCCGACTAATGAATAAAATATATTTCTTCCTTTTACTCTTTTCTTTTAATACACTTGTAGCACAAGACTCAACTTATTATGATAGAAGTTGGCACGAAACCGATAGGGAACACGCACATTATTACCGACTTACCAAAGAGTTAGAAGAGGATGAGTTGTGGGTAATTAGAGATTATTATTTGGAGTCAAATAAGATTCAATATGTGGGTTATTTCACTTCTATACACCCCGAAGAGCGAACAAAAAAGCATACGTGGTATTTTGAAAATGGCATAAAGCAAATAGAAGGAAACTTTGAGGACGGCCAAAGAGCAGGTGTCTGGACTTATTATTACGAATCAGGAAAACAAAAAAAGAAAGGAAGTTTTGAGGAGGGTTACCGTTCGGGAAATTGGACGTGGTGGCACAAAGACGGGACATTGGAAAGCAAGGCGACTTATGTCGATGGGAAAATTCAAGAAGAGCGTTTGTGGTATTTTAAAGACGGAAAATTGTTTCGTAAAGGACATTACGACAACGGCGAAAAATCAGGTTTGTGGGTTAGTTATTATGACAATGGACAAAAGGAATCGATAGAAGAGTTTGAAAAGGGTATAATTAAAGGCGAAAAAAAATCGTGGTATGCCAATGGAAAAATAAAAAGTGAGGAGATTTACGAAAAAGGAATATTAAGCCCATTGTCTAAATTTTATGATGCCAACGGATTGGTCTTAGACAGTAAATCAATTTTGAATCGTCGATTGAATTACAATTTATTATGGGAAATATCGGGAAATGGGCTAAAAGAAAGTTCGTATTTGATGGGGACAATGCACGTCAAAGACCCACGAGCTTTTCAGTTTAGTGATTCGTTAATTTCTATTTTCAATAGTTGTGATGCTTTTTCTATGGAAATTCATCCCGATTCGGTATTTGATTTTGCTTACAGCGAAACGCCTGATGAGTTGTTAAAGCACAATTATATAGCAAAAAGGAAGGTTCGTTCTAAAAACTATTCTGCAAACTGGAACCCGTGGGCAAATACCAATGTGTTTGGGGCAAGAAAATCTTGGGAACGTTCGGTTTGGGTGATGGATATCAACCAATTGTTTCATCGTGACCAAAAAGTATTTCAAGGAATGCCTTACTTCTTAGATGCCTACCTTTATACCAAAGCACGAAGTCAAGGTAAAGTTTGTGTCGGTCAAGAAGACTTGGAAGACCATATTGAAGCGGGGAAAGATTTGCCTAAGTACAATAAAAGCTTTGATATTTTGTCTCGTTTTTCGCCTAACGAAGAAATGATAAACGTTTATGAGGAAGGGAATATTGAAAAAATACGTGCGTTTAGTAACTTTTTGAGTAGCGAGGAATTTAATTACCGTTTGCTTACTATCCGAAATTATAAGATGGCGGACGCTATTGATTCGCTTATTCATTTGCACAAAACCTTTAACACGATGGGGTCTGCGCATTTGCCAGGAGAGGAAGGGGTAATCGAAATATTAAGAGAAAAAGGCTACCAAATGCGCGTGGTAAACGCATCAGTGATTAGTGAAAACACGATTTCTGAAGGAGCAAATTATATAAATGATTGGGAGGTTTTGGAAGACAAACGTTACGGATACAAGGTCAACTTTCCTCGCAAGCCCATATTATTTGACAAGAAAAATGAATTGACTTATATGTCTCCCGACTTGGTAAATCAGACTTCGTACATTTCTTACGCACTTGATTTGACTTTTGATGAAAGTTATAATGGGAAATTAACGCCTACATTTATCGCTAAATACTTTAATCGAAAAGAGAAGAAAATGAGTCTTACTCCGATTAAAAAAGGAAAAAAGAAAGGTTTTAAAGTAGAGTTCTTTAAAAAAACACGTCGAAAGAGTAAAATCTATTACCGTTACCAACTATTTGCGGAAGGGTATAATTTACATTTTGTAGGTGTTGGTTCTCTACAAGAGGATAAGTTAACAGCACCAACAGCAACTAAGTTTTTCAATTCATTTGAGTTTACCACAACAGAAAACACCAAAGAATTGGCTTGGCAAACAGTAAAAGACACACTGGGAGCAGTAGAATTTACTATTCCGACAAATTACCAGTACAAATCAAACTCTTCGTCCTCATTGGGGAAAATGCAAGGATTGTCTATTTACCAATCTTTTGACACGCTCACGGGCAATACATTTGGTTTGCGATTTACCAATAATAAAAAAACAGAAGAAGCCTATTTCACTTCTATTGAAGATGTTTACAACAGCTACTTTGGAAAATACACGCACAAAGAAGAGATTGTACAAGAAGGAAATAAGGCGATAGTATATAAGTTTACCATTCACGAAAATAACTATGTTTATTTGAAAGCAATCCATAGAAACAAGCGTTCGTATTTAGCTATGGCATTGATTAAAAATGGCGATACAACAAAAGCAGTCGATTTTTTGAGTAATGTAAAGTTGACACTACAACAAGTTTCGGGTTTAAAGCCTTGCTATTTAACCAATGAAAAAATAACAGTATCGATTCCAATAGTAGATAGCGTTTGGACAAAGACGAATAACTTTCGTATCTCTAAATGGAGAGAGGAGGATGAAGATTATTTGGTAGAATTATTTTCGGACGAAATAAAATCGACACAAAGTTATGCGATTGAAGACTCGTTGAATGGTGTGGAATATAAAATTTACGCACAGCATTTTTCTAAATTTGCCTCTTTAGAGAACACCAAAGATTATATCCACGAAGCGGTAATGAGTATCTACACTGATTACGAATTGATAGATACTACCTTTACAACAGGTGATTTACCTTCTTCGACATATCTCTTTCAAAACAACGAGACGGGATTACTTTACAAAAGGAAATATTTTGTTATCGATACAATGATGATTTCTTTGCGTGTCTCTTACCCAAAAGAATTGAGTGATAAATTACCAATTGATGCGTTTTTTAATTCGTGTCAATTAGATAGCCTTGAGAGCACGTCATTTATTAATAAAAGAAAAACAAAAGGCATACTCAAAGATTTGAGTGATGAAGACTTGTTGGTGCGAGCAGAAGCTGAAGGAGCGTTGTATTTTCACCCGATACAAGAGCAAGAGTTAGGTTTAGTTTATGAAGCCTATGACGATTTACCTATCGATTTAGATAGTACTATTCGACTTGCTGTAACGGATAAGTTAATTGCTGTTTTATCAAAAAGTAACGATAAAAAGTCAATGAAATACCTATTTAAGTGGATGGATGAAATGAAAAACCCTACACTTACAGAAAGGATGGATTTGTTAGCTGTTATTTCAAAAATAGAACTGGACACAGCCACAACTATTTATTTATCTCGTTTGAATAATTGGGATACCTTACAAAGAGGTAATTTCCCTTTATCGTCGGCACGAGAAGTTTTTGAGCCATACAAAGATAGTTTAGAGCTTTTTAAACGTGATTTCAAAAAGTTGTATCCTATGATAAAATCAAAGAACTCATCGGCTATATTTTATGATTTGACCAATGCACTTGTAGCAAGTGAGACAATTGATTACAGCTATTTAATTGATTACAAAGAAGAGTTGTTAAACTTGGCGAAAAGTCACTTCACGGCGTTAGATAGTTTGAAATCAGACACGGTTAAGGAGGTGATAGAGCCAAGTGAAAAGGCAATAAAAAGTATATTTAAGCGATTTAGAAACGTGAAGACAGCTTATGATGTCTCAGGAAAAGAAGACAAAGAGGGACAACATATTGATGCGATTAAAAACATTTGTTCGTTGTTAGCAAAAGTAGAAGTAAATGGAGCGGATGAGTTATTAGAAAAGCTTGCGAAAAACAAGGATGAGACACTTCAATTTTTAGCGTTTAAAATGTATGTCAAACAAGGGAAAAATGTACCTCAAAAATTATGGGATACTTTGTTAGTAAACCCGATTTTTGGAAATGAAAGCATTCAATATTTAAGCAAGGAAGATAAGTTGGCTCTGTTGCCGGTTGCTTATAGAACAAAAGAGGCGATTTCAGAAATACAGGTAAAATCAAAAATTAGTAAAGAGAACAATTACCGTATCGCTAAAATCACCTTATTAGAGGCAAGAAAACAAAAGATAACAGGTGAAAAAGGGGTTTTATATGTTTATGAAGTATTGTACAAATACCGTAAAGGGCGTTACATTGCGTTACTTGGTTTACAACCTAAAAGTAAAAAAACGATTAATTACCAACTTGATTTATTTATTACCGACCGTCAGTACCTCGGACAAGATTTGGACGAAGTAATAAAAAGTATGTTGAAAAAAATAGAAAAGGAAAATAATGAGGATTGGGAGAGTACGTATGAGGTTACGGAGTAACAGTGAGATAATCAAGAGGTTGTAGTTTACTTACGGTAGGGTTTTTTATCTTCTTCTAATTATTTGTTTTCGAGACAGCTGAACTTTTATTTATTTTTCGGAACACTTTTACAACCTTTGCGTAAGAGTTGGAAGTGTAATCAAAGAAAAAAACTAAAAAGATGCACCAGAAAGCTATGAGGATTGATTTTATTCTCATATATTTATTTAAATTTTAACACATAAACCAAAACTAAAGATGAAAAAAGTATTAGTATTATTAGCAGTAGCTGCTTTAGCTGCAACTTCTTGTTCAGATGCAGGAAAGAAAACAGAAGCGGAAGTAAAAAACACAGTAGAGACTACTGAAGAAACGACTAAAGAGGTTGTTGCAGAAGTAAAAGAAGAAGTTACAGAAGCTGTTTCTACAGGTGTTAAATATGCTGAAGGAACTGTTGGAAACTCTATCATGACTTTCATCAACTCTGAGAACGCAGGAACTCAATCATTTACTTTAGATGCATTAGCTGCAGGAGAAGGTAAAGGAGAATTATCTCCAGAAGCAAAGTTACAGTTATCTAGTATTGCTGATATTTTAGCTGCTAACCCTGAGCTTAAAGCTGAGATTCAAGCACACGGACCAGACAAATTAGGGATTAAGCCTAAAACTGTTGTTAAAGCAGGATGGGTAAAAACTAAATTAGTTTTGTTCAAAGATTTCAAAGCAGGTCAATTGACTTCAAAAGGATACGGTTCTGAGAAATTATTACCAGGTATCGATGCTAAAGCTGACGCTCAAAAAAGAGTTGTTATCGCTTTAACAAAATAAGGAATGCTTTTCACTTGTGTTTCTTAACATAAGTACAAAACATACTTAACTTAAAGACCAAACCTTCTCGGTTTGGTCTTTTTTTATGCCTTAAATCGTGTTGTTATAAACTTGTTAATAACATTTTCAAAAAGTATGAAGGAAGAGTTCTTCTCTTTTTGCACTTTTGTATAAAATTATAAATAACCAGAATATGAGCTTTGAAATCGAAGGAAAATTAGTTGAAAAATTTGACATTGTACAGGTTAGTGAAAAATTCCAAAAAAGAGAATTTGTTCTTGAGACAGAAGATAACGCTAACGGAAGTATTTACACTGAAACAATTAAGTTTCAGCTTGTTCAAGCAAAATGCGAAGCTATTGATCCAGTAAACTTAGGTGATCAAATCAAAGTGAACTTTAATATTAAAGGGCGTAAATGGACAAATAACGAAGGAAAAGTAAGTTACTTTACTAACCTTGACGCTTGGAGAGTTGAAAAATCTGTTGGAGGAGGAGCTTCTGACAACGTTTCGAGTGAGCCATTTCCAGAAGTAGAAAGTCAAGATAGCGGAGACGCATTACCTTTCTAAATAAATAATACTTTTTAAAGAGCCTTTTTGATTTGATTATCAGAAAGGCTTTTTTTGTACCTAACCTTTCAATAAAATAACCATGATAACTCCCAAAGACATAAAAAGAGCCGAGAAACTAGAGGCTTTTGATAAGCTATTGACGGTAATGGATGAGTTGCGACTGCACTGTCCTTGGGATCAAAAACAAACTTTTGAGAGTTTACGTCATTTGTCTATTGAAGAGATTTATGAGTTGTCAGATGCTATTATTGACAAAGATATTCCTGAAATAAAAAATGAATTGGGAGATGTGATGTTGCATTTACTTTTTTATTCTAAGATAGCTTCGGAGACAAATGAATTTGACATTAAAGATGTGTTAGATGGTGTCAGAGAAAAAATGATACGTCGTCACCCACATATCTATGGTGACACAGAGGTCAAAGATGAAGAAGAGGTCAAAAGAAATTGGGAGAAGATAAAATTAAAAGAAGGAAATAACAAAACAACATTGGGAGGAGTACCCAAATCCTTGCCTTCATTGGTAAAAGCGATTCGTATTCAAGAGAAAGTACGTGGTGTAGGCTTTGATTGGGAGGAGAAATCACAAGTTTGGGCTAAAGTACAAGAGGAATTACAAGAGTTTAAAGACGCCCCAACCCCAGAAGAAAGAGAAAAAGAATTTGGTGATTTATTATTCTCTTTAGTTAATTACGCACGTTTCGAGGGGATAAATCCTGCTCACGCTTTAGAATTAACGAATAAAAAGTTTATTAATCGTTTTAATTACCTTGAAAAAAAGACGAATGAAAAAGGGGAAGAGCTAACAAATTTGAGTTTAGAAGAAATGGACGTATATTGGGAAGAGGCTAAAAAATTGGAATAAACTCATTTTACAAATAAATGAAGGCTGATTTTGTGCTATGAATACCCTATCTTTGTATGTTAATTTAAGCTTTTGAGAAAACACCGTTTAATATCTTTATTTATCATTGTGGTACTTGTGTCCTCAGCAATAAAATTGTATTTGTTGACTGGAAATAAGTACAACTCTTATGGGGTGAAGTATTTTCACGCACACCGTATTGCCCCAGGAGATTCCCTCTTTTTTGCAGGGGAACGAGTGCCTATTTTAAACAGTAAAATAAAGGAGAAAATAGAAAGAGAATTGTACCCTTTGACCTATTATCGAAGTAGTACAAGAGGCTTGTTAAAAAAAATGGATTATTGGTTACCAAAGTTTGAGCCTATACTTAAACAGCATGGGATCCCCAATGATTTAAAATATTTGGTTGTTATAGAAAGTAATTTGGCTAACGTTGTATCTAACCGAGCGGCCGCAGGGTTTTGGCAATTTAGAGCTCCTACAGCAATAGAAAATGGATTGGTTGTCAATAATCAGTTGGACCAACGCTACGACCAACATTACGCCACGATAGCTGCTTGTCGTTACCTTCGTAAGATGCACCGCCGATTAGGTTCTTGGGTCAATGTTGCGGCGTCTTATAATATGGGTATAAATGGTTTTTTAAGACAGCAAAGGGTCCAGCGAAAACAAAGCTATTTTGATTTGAAATTAAATAAAGAAACAGGGCGTTATTTATATAAAATGATTGCGTTGAAAATGATTGATGACAACAGAAAAGCATATAAATTCAGACATTATTCTCACGCACACCCTTCGCCTTATAAAGTAATCATTATAAGAGATTCTATGGAGGTAAACACACAACAGTTAGCCGAAGAACGAGGGGTTTCATTAGACTTATTCAAGGTCATTAATCCATGGGTTTTAGATTCGGTCATAGCTCCCGTTGGTGAGAAATACAGGTTGTTACTTCCAAAAGAAATTGTTGTCAATAAAACAGATACAACAAACACAAAAGAGATGATTCATCAAGTAGAAAAGATAGATTCTACTAGTAAATCAGATACCCTGACCTTACCTGAAACGCCTATTGAAAAGGATACAATAGAGCGAGTAAAGGCAGTTAAAGAAATCACAGACACCCTAAGTACAAAATAGTGGAAGAGCAAGAATACATTGAAATTTACGGAGCAAGAGAACACAACCTGAAAAATATTGATGTCAAAATACCTCGTAATAAATTGGTTGTTGTTACAGGGGTTAGTGGAAGTGGGAAATCTTCTTTAGCATTTGATACCATTTATGCCGAAGGGCAGCGTCGTTATATGGAGAGCTTTTCTGCCTATGCGAGGTCGTTTATCGGGAATATGGAGCGTCCAGATGTCGATAAAATCGAAGGATTGAGTCCTGTCATTTCTATTGAACAAAAAACGACTTCTAAAAATCCTCGTTCTACGGTAGGTACTACCACAGAGATATATGATTTTTTACGTTTGTTGTTCGCTCGTGCAGGAGAGGCGTATTCGTACGTTACAAATCAGAAGATGATTAAACGTAGTGAAGATGAAATTATCAATATTATTTTAAAGAAACACGAAGGGGAAATTGTGTTAATTCTCGCCCCTGTTATCAAAGGACGTAAAGGACATTACAGAGAACTTTTTGTGCAAATCCGTAAAATGGGTTATACAAAAGTTCGTATCGATGGGAAAGTAGAAGAGTTGACACCTAAAATGCAACTTGACCGTTACAAAACACACGATATTGAAATTGTTATTGACCGAGTTTGTGTAGACGCACCCGAACGATTTAGAATTTCAGAATCGGTAAAAGCAGCAATTAAAAAAGGTAAAGGGGTATTGTCTATCTTAGATGAAAACGAGGAAGTCAATCATTACTCTAAGTTTTTGATGTGTCCGACTTCAGGAATTGCTTACGAAGAACCAGCCCCTAATTCCTTTTCTTTCAACTCACCTTATGGTGCTTGTTCGGAATGCAATGGATTGGGCTCGATACACGAAATCAATGAAAAATCAATTATTGTTGCTAAAAACCTAAGTGTGAGTCAAGGGGCAATAGGCCCAATTGGCGATTACCGTTCGGTATGGATTTTTAGAGAGATAGAAAAAATGTACGCTTCTTTTGGTGCGGATATCAAAACAGCACTAAACGATTTACCTAAAAACCTCTACCAAATGTTGTTTTTTGGAGGAGATTATGTAATTAAAAAGAAGTCAAACGCTACGGGATTAACTTCTCGAAAAGAAGAAACTTTTGAAGGGTTACTCCCATTTTTGACGAGGCATTTTCAATCAGGAGACGAGAAAATAAGTAAAAATATCAAAGAGTTTATGGAAGTGAAAACTTGTCCTACATGTGAAGGAGCAAGGTTGAAACAAGAGTCATTACACTTTCTTATTGATGAAAAAAACATATCTCAATTAGCACAGTTTGACATTACCACTTTAAGTGAGTGGTTTACTGATTTAGAGAGCCGTTTATCGAGTAAACAAATAATTATTGCAAGTGAGGTACTGAAGGAAGTACGCAAACGTATAGGTTTTCTTTTAGATGTAGGATTAGATTATTTGACTTTAGACCGTTCCTTACGAACACTATCAGGAGGAGAAGCACAACGTATTCGTTTGGCTACACAGATAGGTACGCAATTAGTCGGAGTCACCTACATTATGGATGAGCCAAGTATTGGTTTGCATCAGCGAGATAATGTGAAATTGATAAAAGCATTACAGGATTTACGTGATATTGGCAATACGGTATTAGTTGTTGAACACGACAAAGATATGATGTTAGCGGCCGATTATTTGTTAGACATTGGTCCAGGAGCAGGTCGTCACGGTGGAGAAGTTGTTTCTCAAGGAACACCAAAAGAAGCATTAAAAGCAGATACGATTACTGCTAATTTTTTATCAAACAAAACACAGATAGCTATTCCTGAAAAGCGAAGAGAAGGAAATGGAGCGGTTATAAAATTAAAAGGAGCTGACGGAAACAACCTCAAAAACCAAAATTTAACTTTGCCTTTGGGTAAGTTTATTTGTGTAACAGGCGTTTCTGGAAGTGGGAAAAGTACGCTAATACATGATACTTTACACCCTATTTTAGCCAAAGAGTTTTATAATTCAAAAAAAGAACCCTTGACGTATAAGTCAATCGAAGGGTTAAAAGAAATAGATAAGGTGATAGAAGTTGATCAATCACCTATTGGGCGAACACCACGTTCTAACCCAGCTACTTATACGGGTGTTTTTTCTGATATTCGTTCGCTTTACACACAGTTACCAGAGTCCAAAATTAGAGGTTATAAACCAGGGCGTTTTTCGTTTAATGTAAAAGGAGGACGTTGTGAATCTTGTGAAGGAGCGGGCTTAAAAGTGATAGAGATGGATTTTTTACCAAGTGTCCATGTACCTTGCGAAATTTGTAAAGGCAAACGTTACAACCGTGAAACTTTAGAGATTAGATTTAAAGGAAAATCCATTTCTGATGTATTGGAGATGACAGTTAATCAAGCGGTTGAGTTTTTTGATTTTCAACCACGAATTTTGCGTAAAATACAAACCTTACAAGATGTAGGTTTGGGTTATATTACTTTAGGACAACACGCCACAACGGTTTCGGGAGGAGAAGCTCAGCGTATTAAATTGGCAACAGAACTTTCTAAACGAGACACAGGAAAAACCTTTTATATTCTTGACGAACCGACAACAGGGTTGCATTTCAAGGATATTCAATTGTTATTAGACGTCTTGAATAAGTTGGTGGATAAAGGAAACACCGTACTGGTTATTGAACACAATATGGATATTATCAAGGTATCTGACCATGTTATTGATGTTGGACCAGAAGGAGGGAAAGATGGAGGAAAGATTATAGTAGAAGGAACACCTGAAAAGGTGAGTAAAAGTAAATTAGGCTATACGGCTAAGTTTTTGAAAGCTGAATTGGGTTAAAGCGAAGTTTGAGGGGTTACAGTAACTCGTGTCAATGAGATTGTTGTAATTCATCAATGACATCGGTGATCATTCCTGAATCGTAACCTTTCAAAAATAACGCTTTTAATATTTTTTGTTTGATTTCAAAATCATTTATGCCTTTGGTTGTCCTTAATCTGTTCTCCACCAATTCGTTTACTTTTTGGTAATAGTCGCTGTCTTTTATTTCGTTAGCAATTACTTTTTCTATTGTGTCGCTGTCTATATCCCGCTGTTTGAGGTAATGAATAATTTTAATTTTACCCCAGCTTTTATAATAAAACCGACCTCGGACAATAGAGCGGACGTACCGTTCTTCGTCGAGGTATTTCTCGTCTATCAAATAATCTATGATTTTATCTTGCTCTACAATATCGGGTAATAAGGTGTCTAGTTTTATGTAAACTTCCTTCTTGCAGCGGTCTTGGTAAGCACAGTATTTTGCCATCTTAACGAGAATAGCTTTTATCTCTTTATCCCTTTCCGTACTTGCTTCCATCGTTGTCTAAAAAAGGAATGACACAAAATAACACAATATAATTAGCTCCTAATTGTGTTTCTATACTGTTTTCGACTACAAAAGAAAGAGCCAAAATTAAATAATGAAGGACTAAAAAAGCAGGGTAGTTACTTTTCCAAAAGAGAGGTGCAAAGAAGGAAGATAACAAGGCGATTGTCCCGATGACACCAAAAGATACTAACCAGTATAAGTATTGGTTATGAGGTTCTAAGACACTTCGTTCTATGATTTTTGGGTAGTCTTTAGTGTAGGTTTTTTTTATGGCGTGTTTTAAATTCCCTACGCCTATACCAAGCCATTTGTTTTCTTGAAAGATAGATGCTCCCACTTTGTAAGAATACCAACGAGCGGTTAATGAATAGTTATTTGCACGTTCTTCGGTTTCTATTTTGGATAAATCGTCATACATATTAGCTACTTTATTCTGCACGGAAGTCAGGCTAATAAAAGCGATATAGGGAACAATAACGAGAAGAAGTAAAATACCTCCACCCAGTTTGTAGCGTTTTTCTTTTAAAATAACTTGGTATAAAACAAGAAGTCCTGCAATACCATAAAAGGCGATTAAGCCACTTCTTACAGCAGCGACATGTAAGAAAAGGATTAAAAAAATACCTCCAATTCGATAAATCCATCGTTCGTGTTTAGAGAAAAGGCAAGAATTTTTCGGTGTGTAGTTTCCAAGCGATAAAAACAGAAAAACATACAAATAAGCTATACCTCACATGGTTAACAACTACAGGTAGTGCCTTTGATCTTCGTATTAAATCATTTATTTCGTCAAAATGAAAGACATAATTAATGATAGAGCCTATAGCTGTAATTAAAGTAATCAGGAAAAATAGGTAATAAAGCCCAGAATATTGTTTTCGGGAGAGTTGGGAGGTCGCTAATAAGGCTAAAGGTAAAAGTAAGAAAGGGATTTTAACCATAAATCTACCCTTCCAATAGCCCGTATCCACACCGTCTTCGATAAAAAAATAACCCAAGGCATAAACAAAGAATACTACGGTAAGTAGTAAATAACTTTTGTTCTGCTTGTTTGATTTGATAGTCGCTATTAAGTCTTTTCTAAAAAAAGCAGTAACCAAAAAGCCCAATAACCCAATAGTAGGTAGCACTTTGACTGTTTCTAAAAAGAAAAGGCTAACAACTAAAACAGCTAAGAATAAGTAGCTTAATTTTTCTCTTAGCGTTACCAACGGTGTTGTGTTCATTTGTTGTTTGTCTAATTGTGCTGACATATTACAGCTTCTGAGTTATTTGGTCATTATTTCTTAACAATGAAGTTACGAAAAACAAGTCCATAAAAAAAGCCTCGAAAAACGAGGCTTTTAAATATTATAAGAAATGATAGAAATTAATCTTCGATAACACTTTCAGCTAAAACGATAATATTGTTATCTAATACTTCTACCACTCCACCTGAAATAGTTACAGATTGGGTACTGCCAGTAGTTGATTGTACTGTAAGTACACCTTTTGCTAAAGCACTAATCAAATCAGCGTGATTTCTTAATACTTGAAAAGAACCATTTACTCCTGGTAAAGTGACTGAATCAATGTCGCCAGAAAGTACATTCTTGTCTGGAGTTATAACTTCTATTTTCATAATAAGGTATTTATAAAGTTGCTCCCGAAGGAGCAACAATGTTTTATTTAGCTTCAGCTAATAATTTTTCACCTTTAGCAATTGCCTCGTCGATATCACCAACTAAGTTAAATGCAGATTCAGGTAAGTGATCTAATTCACCAGTAAGAATCATATTAAATCCTTTGATAGTAGCTTTTAGATCAACTAATACACCTTTAAGACCTGTAAATTGCTCAGCAACGTGAAACGGTTGAGATAAGAATCTCTGTACACGACGTGCTCTATGAACAACTTGTTTATCTTCTTCAGATAATTCTTCCATACCCAAAATTGCAATAATATCTTGCAATTCGTTGTAACGTTGAATAATCTCTTTTACGTTTTGTGCACAATCGTAGTGCTCATCTCCTAAAATATCAGCAGACAAAATTCTTGAAGTAGAATCCAAAGGATCTACTGCAGGATAGATTCCTAATTCAGCAATTTTACGAGAAAGTACTGTTGTAGCATCTAAGTGAGAGAATGTTGTTGCAGGCGCTGGATCCGTTAAATCATCTGCAGGTACATATACTGCTTGTACAGATGTAATAGAACCTTTCTTAGTAGAAGTAATTCTTTCTTGCATCAATCCCATTTCAGAAGCAAGAGTTGGTTGGTAACCAACAGCAGAAGGCATACGACCTAAAAGAGCCGATACTTCAGAACCTGCTTGTGTAAAACGGAAAATGTTATCAATAAAGAATAAGATATCTTTTCCTTTACCGTCTTCACCTCCATCACGGAAATATTCTGCAACTGTCAATCCTGACAATGCAACACGAGCACGAGCTCCAGGTGGTTCGTTCATTTGACCGAATACCAAAGTAGCTTGTGATTTAATTAATTCTTTTTCGTCAACTAAAGATAGATCCCATCCACCTTTTTCCATGTCTTCAACGAATTTTTCACCGTAACGGATTACGTTTGATTCAATCATCTCACGTAACAAATCATTTCCCTCACGTGTTCTTTCTCCAACTCCAGCAAATACTGAAAGTCCTTCGTAAGCTTTAGCAATGTTATTGATTAATTCCATAATCAATACGGTTTTACCAACACCAGCTCCTCCAAAAAGCCCAATTTTACCTCCTTTTACGTAAGGCTCTAATAAATCAATAACTTTGATACCTGTGTAAAGTACCTCTGTTGATGTAGATAGCTCATCAAATTTAGGTGCTGAACGGTGAATTGACGCACCTACTTTAGATTCTGGTTGAGGAATACCATCGATAGCGCCTCCAACTACGTTGAATAACCTCCCTTTGATAGCTTCTCCTGTAGGCATCATAATCGGAGCACCTGTATCTGTAACAGTCATTCCTCTTTGTAATCCCTCAGTACCTTCCATCGAAATCGTTCTAACACGATCTTCACCTAAATGTTGTTGTACTTCTAAAACCAATTTTTGACCATTTGATTTCTCAACAAAAATTGCGTCAAGTATCTCTGGCAACTTTGATCCCTCAAAGTTAACATCAACTACAGGACCAATTACCTGTGTTATTTTACCGGTATTTGCCATTTTATATTAAATGTTTATATACTTAATGAATTTCTTCAACTAATCCAAATGCAAAAATACGCTGAAATTTAGTTTTTCCAAAAGTTAGTAAGACTTATTTTACAGCTTTTTAAAGATATTTTCTGAATAGGATTACCCTTTTGGTTTTATCAATCCTAATTCTATCCGTATGGTTGTTCCTTTGCCTTCAGACGACGCTTTTACAAATATTTTTCCTTGGTGGTATTCTTTTATTATTCTTTTGGTCAAAGCTAAGCCCAATCCCCATCCTCTTTTTTTTGTGGAATACCCTGCTTTAAATATTTTTTTATGGGAGGATTTTTTTATTCCGACACCAGTGTCTTCTATTTCAATAATGACTTTTTGATTTTCTTTAAATAAATTTAATTGCAATTCCCCCTTTCCTGACATTGCATCTACTGCATTTTTGATTAGGTTTTCAAACACCCAACCGAGTAATTGTTTATTGTAAGAGACCAATAGGCTGGTTGACGAGCTTGTCGTTGAAAGCTGAACGTGTGGCGAAATACGTGGTTTCATATACGACAGGACGTAATTAACTTCAGTTATTAAGTCTCCCGTGTCTAATTTGGGACGAGAACCAATTTTAGAAAAACGATCAGTAATAAGTTCTAGTCGATCAACGTCTTTTTCTATCTCTTGAAAACCTACTTCATTTTTGTATTGCTCTTTTAATACTTCAACCCACGCCATAAGCGAAGAGATAGGTGTGCCGAGTTGATGGGCTGTTTCTTTTGACATTCCGACCCAAAGAAAATTTCGTTCATAACGGCTTTCTGAATGAAGATAAAAATAAAGGACTAAAGCAAAACAAAGAATGAGAATGATGAAAATAACAGGGTAAAATTTAATCATCGCTAACAAGTTTGTCTCCTCCATAAAAAGGAATTCTTCCCCTATTTTTATAGGTTCTACTGCTATTTTGAGTGCTTCTATTTGTGTTGTTAAATGTTCGTTCTCAAATTTTTCATTCTTATCTAAGTTCCCGTAAGCTAAGATTTTTGTTTTTGTTTTGTCTGTATATAAGACGGGAACAGAAACCACGTTATGTTCAATTTCGTGTAAATACGAATTTAATAATTCATCAAAAACCAAATTAATATCTTTGTGAATTTTTGATTGACTGTAATAAAGGTAATTCCATCCTCCGTCGGGTAATTGTATAGCAATCGGGCGGTATTGTTTACGCATTAATCGCAAGACGGTATCCAAAGAAGTTATGCCATAAGAAGCTTCTATATTTCGGGAATGTAAGACGTTGCGTCGCTGGTCTGTCAATAAAACAGGGATTGTTTTGTTGTTTTTCACTAAATCAAAAACAAGGCTAAAATCTCTGTCTTTATTATCTATCGAAGGTAAACGCTTAATAGCTTTTGCCCATAAACGTAATTTCTTTTGTTCTTCGTCATCCAATTCTTTAAACAACATTTCTAAATCAGCGAGCAGTTTTCGTTGCTGTTTGATAGTTTGTACCCAGATACGGGCATTCTCTTTCTCATTTCCCTCTACTTTTTTTACCAATTTGTAAGTGTATAAAAGAGAAAAAAGCAAAACGACCACCAGTACTATAACGGCTAATCGTTTCCATAATTTATTATTTGTCATAAGAATGAACGGTTTGTGTTATTTATTTGTATCATATCTAAATTAAATGCAAGTTTTAATTTCTAACAATAACCCTTATCTTTGTAATTAGAATAGGACTAAAGTATGCAAAATACATTTAAATCAGTAAGTCTAACCTACCGAAAAGCATCAGTAGAGATAAGAAGTTTACTTTCTCTTGATGAAATAACGTGTAAGTTAGTACTTCAACATATAAAAGATCTCACAAATATTTCTGAGGCATTGGTCGTTTCGACTTGCAACAGAACAGAAATCTATTATTCTTCATCAGAAGATAAAAGTACTGATTTAATTAAATTGATTGCAATAGTTAAAGGTGTAAATAATATTACGGACTTCCAAGATCACTTTAATATCATTAATAACCACGACGAGGCGATTAATCACTTATTTGAGGTTTCTATGGGCTTAGATGCACAAGTGGTTGGTGATATTCAGATTTCAAATCAAATAAAACGCGCTTACCAATATTCGACAGATATGGATTTGGCAGGTCCTTTTGTTCACCGTATTATGCACACGGTGTTTTTTACAAACAAAAGAGTGGTACAAGAAACGTCGTTTAGAGATGGAGCTGCTTCCGTATCTTATGCAGCAGTAGAAATGGCAGAAGGAATTTCTTCTTCATTTGTTAACCCAAAAGCGTTGATTATAGGCTTGGGAGAAATGGGGGTTGATGTCGCTAAGAACTTTCAAAATTCAGATTTTAAAGAAATTACACTTTGCAATCGTACGGATAGTAAAGCAGAAGAATTAGCAAAAGACTTAGGTTACCAAGTATTGCCTTTTGATAAATTACACCAAGAATTAAAATCATTTGATGTAATTATTTCGGCAGCGACAGTTGAAGAATATTTGATTACAAAAGAAGATTTCCCTAAATCTGCTGTGCTTTCTTATAAGTATGTGATTGATATGGGAATACCAAGAAGTATAGACCCTGTAATTGAAGATATTGCCGGTGTGATACTTTATGATATTGATCAAATTCAAAATAAAACGTCAAAAGCACTTCAAAAACGAATTGATGCTGTTCCTGATGTAAAGCGAATTATTGCCGAAGCAATTGTTGAGTTTAATCAATGGGCAAGAGAAATGGAAATTTCGCCGATTATTAATAAATTAAAAACAGCTTTTGAGCAAATAAGACAAGAAGAAATCAATCGTTACACCAAAAAGCTTACTGAAGAAGAGGTTGAGAAAGTGGATAAAATAACGAAAAATATTATGCAAAAGGTGATTAAACTACCCATATTACAGCTCAAAGAAGCTTGTAAGCGTGGGGAGGAAAATACCTTGGTAGATGTACTGAACGAGTTGTTTGATTTGGAGAATTTGGAAACAAAGACTTGTCCTAAATAAAATTAGAATACAAAAAAGGGCTCATTTATTAAGTTAAATGAGCCCTTTTTTGTGCTTTATAAGTTCTTTTCTTGCACTTTGTTTTCTCTCTATTTTTTTAACACTATCTTGCAACTATGGAAGAGCAAACGAACCTCTACTTGGTGCCTACACCGATTGGAAACCTCGAAGATATTACTTTACGTGCCATCAGAATACTGAAGGAGGCGAATATCATTTTAGCAGAAGACACCCGAACGAGTGGAGTCCTGCTGAAACATTACGAGATTAAAACCAAAATGGAGAGCTACCATAAGTTTAATGAACATAAGGCAATTGACCGTATTTTGCGGAGAATGAAAGAGGGAGAGCAGTTCGCTTTGATTTCCGATGCAGGCACACCTGCGATTTCTGACCCAGGTTATTTGTTAAGTAAGGCAGTGTTAGACGAAGGTTTGAAGTTGGAAGTATTGCCAGGAGCAACGGCATTTGTACCTGCAATTATAAAATCAGGGTTTGCTTGTGACAGATTTTTGTATGAAGGATTTTTACCTCACAAAAAAGGTCGCCAAACTAAAATGAAACAAGTTGCTGAAAATCCGTTTACAACCGTTTTTTATGAATCGCCTCACCGTATAGTGAAAGCATTAGAACAGATAGTTGAGTTTATTAGTCCAGAAAGAAAGGTGTCTGTTTCGAGAGAAATAAGTAAAATGTTTGAAGAAACGATTACAGGAACGGCAGAAGAAGTCTTAGAAAACTTGAAAGCCAGAGATAAAGTAAAAGGAGAAATCGTACTCGTAATTTCAGGAAAAGATGAAAAATAAATTAATATTAGCTGTCGTATCAGGTGCGTTATTTTGCCTTTCGTGGCCAACTTTACCGTTTACACCATTGATTTTTGTAGCGTTTGTTCCTTTGTTTTTAATTCATAAACAAATTCTTGAAGAGCCAACGAAAGGAAAAAAGGGGAATGTGTTTTTCCGTTATGTTTATTTGGCGTTGTTTATTTTCAATTTAGGTACAACGTGGTGGGTTTGGAACGCTTCAGCAGGAGGTTCGGTAATGGCAATTATTGCCAATACCGCCTTGATGACTATTCCATTTGCTCTTTACCACAAAATCAATAAACAGTTTAATGCCTTCTTTTCATTCACAGCCTTTCTTGTGTTTTGGATGACTTTTGAGTTCGCTCATTTACGTTGGGATTTATCGTGGACGTGGTTAAATATTGGTAATGTATTTGCCAAATATCCCGAAACTATCCAATGGTACGAATGGACAGGCACATTGGGAGGGACACTTTGGGTGTTGTTGGTCAATATTGGTATTTATCAATTGGTAATAAACAAAACGGCCTTGTTGCCAACTAAAAAATATGTGGTTAAGCTCATCTTGTTATTGGTGCTTCCTTTGGCTGTTTCTTTTTATTTGGGAATTATGTCGGGTGACCTTAATTTTACAAGACCAAATTCAACTTACCAAAATGCCGTCATTGTACAGCCAAACATAGATCCTTACGAAGGGAAGTTTTATGGAGCGGAAGGATTTGTACCTTACGACCAACAAATACAGCGAATGATGGATTTAAGTGATTCGTTAATTGATGAAAAAACAAAATGGGTAATTTGGCCAGAGACGTCGATTCAAGGCTTTCGGTCGATGCGAGAATCAGAAATTGAACGTTACCCAAACTATTTGATGGTAAAAGCATTTTTGGATAAGCACCCAAAAATCACCTTAGTTTCAGGAATAGATACGTGGGATACGGTAAATATAAATAACGATTACATATCCAATCCTTATTTCGAGAAATCTATAGGGCATTATAAAACCTACAACACGGCATTGATGGCTACAGCTGACACGTCTGTTTTTTACCATAAGAGCAAATTAGTACCAGGAGTTGAGAAATTACCTTTTCCATCGGTACTAGGGTTTGTGTTAGATTTAATCAATTTTGATGGTTCAGGAGATTATGGAATCAGTCCTCGCCCGATTGTTTTTGGAACAAAAGAGGATAATAAAATTGGTGCGATAATTTGTTACGAGTCAATCTATGGAGAGCACGTAGCTGATTTTGTTAAAGCAGGAGCAAATGTATTGGCGATTGTAACCAATGACGGTTGGTGGCAAAATACACAAGGACACAAACAGCACAATATGTATGCACGATTGAGAGCAATAGAGACACGTCGTCAGATTGTACGAAGTGCCAATACCGGGATTTCTTCTTTTATAAATGTAAGAGGGCAAGAAATCTTAAAAACCAATTGGTGGGAGAAAACAGCATTTAAAACAAATGTCACACTAAAATCACACCTTACGCTCTATGTACGTTATGGCGATTGGCTTGGGCGTATCGCTTTATTTATCACAGGTATTTATTTAGCAATATTAGTATTAACTTTGTTCAAAATGAAATTGCCTTGGATGATGTAATCCATTTTAGCTAATCAACTGATGAAAAAATACCGTTTCGAACAAATTCCAATTTTATTATTCACACTCAAGTGGGTCGCTGTAACTGCTATTGTTGCCGTTTTGGTGGGGATTGTGTCAGCAGGCTTTTTGAAAGGATTAGAATGGGCTGCTACCACTCGAAATGATAATTTTTGGTTACTTTGGTTATTGCCTATCGGTGGTTTTTTTATTGGTTTAATTTATCATTTGTACGGACAAGACGTTGAGGGAGGGAATAATTTGATATTAGATAGGATTAATTTACCCAAAGGAGTTATTCCTCTAAAAATGGCACCTTTGGTATTGATAGGTACAATAGGGACGCATTTGTTTGGAGGTTCGGCAGGGCGAGAGGGAACGGCAGTACAAATGGGAGGGGCGATTGCTGACCAATTTGGACCGTTATTTAAATTTAAAAAAAGAGACAAACAGTTGTTGCTCATTAGTGGTGTAGCTGCAGGTTTTTCTGCTGTATTTGGTACACCCTTAGCAGGAGCGATATTTGGATTAGAAGTGTTTTTGATGGGTAAAATCACCTACGAAGCGATTTTGCCAGCCTTTACTTCGGCTATTTTAGCTGATTATGTTTGTCAGGTGGCAGGTTCTGAAAAATATTTTAATATCGCTCATACCCATTACCATATTGGCGAAATACCTGAAATATCAACGGTAAATATTCTTTGGATTTGTTTGGCAGGAATCATCTTTGGACTTGCCGGAATGATCTTTTCTAAATTGACAAAGTTTTTTGGAACACAGTTTAAAAAGTATTTGAAATACCCTCCTTTACGTCCCTTGGTTGGAGGTATATTTATTATAGGCTTAGTTTATTTATTCGGGAACCGTTACATAGGATTGGGAATACCTGAAATCGAAGGAGCATTTCATCAGCAAGAAGCACCTTACGTATTCTTTTTGAAAATACTATTTACCGCTATCACCCTCGGAGCAGGTTACAAAGGAGGTGAAGTTACCCCTTTGTTTTTTGTAGGAGCAACTTTAGGTAGTGCGTTGTCGGTTGTCGTTGACTTACCGACAGGGTTACTTGCAGGAGCAGGCTTTGTAGCGGTGTTTTCATCAGCAGCGAACACGCCCTTAGCAACTATCTTTATGGGTATAGAGTTATTTGGACACGAAGCAGGTGTTTATATTGCCTTGGCTTGTGTGATTGCTTATTTGTTTTCTGGGCATTCAGGAATTTATTCCTCGCAAGTAGTATCAAGTGCAAAGAATAACTTTTTGATGAGAGACAATGGAAAACGTTTAGGGAAACTAAAATAAAATGGCTGATTTATACCGTCTTTTAGGTGTTTCGCAAACTGCCTCTGCCAAAGAAATAAAAAAAGCTTACCGCACGTTAGCTAAAAGATACCATCCTGACAAAAACATAGGTAATCCCCTCGCTGAAGAACGATTTAAGGAAATAAATAGTGCTTACCAGGTGCTATCTGACCGTATAGCTAAGGCGAAATATGATTCGGTATTAAATTACAGTAAGTTTCAGCAACGTAGTCGATCAAGACAACGAACGCCACAACCAAAACAAAAAAACACTTACCGAAACCCTCCACAACAAGCAAAAGTAAAACCGCTGACAGATAAACAAAAAGAACATATTCTCCAACGTCGTCGGGAGCTTCATATTGCTGCGTTTAATCGTATGGCTGTGTTTTTAACCATTTTTGTGATTGGTTGTGGAAGTGTTGTTGGTATTATTGAGCTAGACCGAGCGGTAGAACGTCAACGAATAGAACAAGCGAGAATTGAACGTGTAGAAGCCATTCATAAATGGTTAGACACCTATAAAAAGGCGTTTGCACAAGAAGATTTTGAAGAAGCTTATTTAGCTAACGAAGAATTGTCTGTTTTGAGTTCGTCTTATTACCGAGTAAATAAATACGCCATTAATAAAAGGCTGTTAGCCAAAGGTGACAGTGAATACGAAGTAGCAAACTACCCTAATGCCAAAGAATATTACGAGCTGTATTTGACTTATAACTCCACAGAGAATACAGTTTTACACCTACGTATCGCAAGGTGTTATTTACAATTGGGAGATAGTGACCAAGCAGAATTTGCTTTTACGGAGGTCTGTGATCTTTTGATAGATGGCTATAGAAAACACCACGGGATAAATTTTTATTACAATATGAACCCTGAGTTTATTGAAGAATATCATTTTGAAGCCTTTTTAGGAAAAGGTATGGCGTCGTTTACCAACGGGCATTATGATAAAAGTTTGACAGCCTTGCGTTTTGCTAGTTATTTACGTCCAAAACATGCTGTTGTTTACCGCTACTTAGTTCAAGTCCATAAAGCATTAGGAAACGAGGAAGATGCTCGATTTAACAGAGAGGTAGAGGAGGAGATGGTGCAGCTAAAAAAAGCAAGGGAGTTAGAAAAAATAGGGACTTAAAAACGTATAGCGTAGTTATTGTTTAATAATTGTAACTAAAATGAACTAAATTAAAGATAGATTACTTATGTAAGCTATAAAAAGTTTATCTTTGTGTTATGGTTGAAAGATTAAAGCAAAAATGGGGGATTGAAAGCAATCTTCAATTTTGGACAATTATGTTGGTTTTCACTATTACAGGTAGTTCGCTACGATGGATAGTGTCACCGATTTTGGGTTTGATGGGTATTGGTTCTGAAACGCCTTGGGCTGTTCATATTCCTGCTTACATCTTGATAGCCTACCCAAGCTACCAAATTATGTTGATGATTTGGGGGACTTTATTAGGTCAATTCCAATTCTTTTGGGCATTTGAGAAAAAAATGCTCCGCCGATTTGGGTTTAAAAACCTTTAGTCAATTAGTCTAGTCTCGACGATAAAGAGACACTTGGTATTTGAGAAATTAAATACTCAACAACGTTCTAACACATTATAAATACTACCGTTTTGTCAGAAAAAGGGAACTTCAAAATGATTGCAAAAACTTTCTATGGATTAGAAGGTGTTTTGAAAAAAGAATTAGAAAACTTA
The DNA here is from genome assembly GCA_965224495.1 of Cytophagales bacterium. Classification (GTDB taxonomy): domain Bacteria; phylum Bacteroidota; class Bacteroidia; order Cytophagales; family JAAEPT01; genus CBDCZI01. Next base: position 146,865 of record CBDCZI010000025.1, read on the forward strand.
GGTGCAGAGAACATCGAAGAACAAAACCGTGCGGTTACGTTTGAAGGCGATACAGCCCTTTTGTACCGAGCTAATCTTGAATTAAGAACGGCATTACGAATTCTTGTATTGATTAAAACGGATCAAGTATTAAATGAAAGACAGCTTTATACTACGATTAAGAAAATTGATTGGTCAAAATACATCAGTGTTCGTGGAGCACTTCGTGTAGACAGTGTAATTAATTCAGAGTTATTTACGCACTCTCAATTCGTTGCACAGTTGACAAAAGATGCAATTGTAGATCAGTTTAGAGAAGAGTCAGGTCGTCGCCCGAGAGTAGATTTTGAGCGTCCCGATTTGGTGATAAATATACATATTTTTAAAGATCAGTTAACGATCTCATTGGATAGCTCGTGCGAATCATTACACATGAGAGGTTACCGTGAGGCGACAAACGATGCACCGTTAAATGAAGTGATGGCGGCAGGATTAGTATTGTTGTCAGATTGGGACGGTAAATCAAGTTTTGTTGACCCTATGTGTGGTTCAGGAACGATATTGATAGAAGCGGCTCGTTTTGCTTTTAATATCTCACCGATGAAAAATAGAACTTATTTTGGCTTTAAAAACTGGCCAAATTTTGATTACAAAGTATTTGAAGAGGTATTAGCAAGTGTCAAATCAAAAGAAAAAGTAGTTGATATTGAGATGGTAGGTTCTGAAATTGATTTAGGAACGGCTCAAAAAGCAAAGAAAAACATTCGTTTTGCCGGATTAGATGGCAAAATACAAATACAATCAAGAGCATTTCAAAAAATGACACCACCTCCAGCTCCTGGGGTCTTGATTACGAACCCTCCTTACGACGAACGATTGAAAGAGGCAGACATTGAATGGTTGTATGAGCAATTGGGAGAGAAAATGTTTCATGAATTCCAAGGTTACTCGACATGGTTGATTAGCTCAAATAAAGAAGCATTGAAAAGCGTAAGTTTGAAAACAAACAAACGATTACATTTAATGAATGGTCCTTTAGAAGCATTTTTCTACGGTTACCAAATCAACGAAAGAAATGAAATACAGGAAACTGACTAAAGACGAACTCAACGAGTTAAAGGAAGAGTTTATCAAATATTTGGCAGTAAACACCGTTACTGCTGACGATTGGGCGGATATTCAGGTAAATGACCAAGAACGTCATGACGAACTGATAGATACTTTTAGTGATATGGTGATGGAGAAGGCATTAAAAAACATTACGTTTTTGGAACACCGCTCGACTACCAGTTTGATGTTGTTCAAATGCACAAGTGAAGAGTTGCTTTTGACTGGTATCAACCTGACAAAAGATATAGGCGTAGATTTTACGGATACGAAGTCTGTAAATGAATTAATGGCATCTAAGAAACTTGAAGATGGTGTGTTGACACATTTCACTTCAGTAAAAAAATACACAAAGCCACGAGAAGAGGAAGTTTTTGAATTGACAAACTCAGGTTGCTTAGTGATTACGGAAGAATATTACACCAACATGACTAAAGCGTTGAAGTGATAAACCTATTGTTAGCGATAGTATTGACGTCGTTAGTTTATTTTATATTCAAAGGGTTTGAGCAGTTTAAAGTACAGACTTTTCAAGCGATTTTGGTTAATTACCTTGTCTGCGTTGTCACAGGGATACTATTTACGGGGCCGTCAGTTGTACTTGACGACGTAACCCATTTACCTGGGGTTTATTTTTTCTACCCACTTATTTTAGGCGTGCTTTTTTTGATAGGCTTCAATTTGATTGCCTACTCTTCTCAAAAGATAAGCATCTCATTGACTTCCGTAGCCAGTCGGTTATCGTTGATTGTACCTGTTGTTGTCGGTTTATTGATTTTCAAAACAGCCTCTAAAGATTATACCAACTTAAATAATTTAGGTATATTTTTAGTCTTTGTAGCGATAGTTTTCATCAGTATACCGTCAAATAAAGAGAAACTTAATGTACAGCGAAAGCACTTATGGTTACTTCCTGTCTTATTTTTATTTGGAGGTGTGATTGATACCCTATTGTCTTATACAAACGAGCTATTTGAACAAATTGAAAGACAAAATTCGTTACTTGTCATGGTGTTTTTCGTGACTTTTGTTGGCGGGTTATTAGCCACGTTTGTTTTTGAAAAGAAGTTTCGAAAGCAGGATATTCTTGGGGGGCTCGTACTTAGTTTACCAAGTTACTTTTCTATTCATTTTTTGATGAGAGCGTTGAGCTCGTTTAATAATGACAGTGCGTTTGTGTTTTCTATTACAAACCTGAGCGTTATTGGACTGACAACTGTAATTAGTATGACTTTATTAAAGGAGAAGATAAGTCGATTAAATAGATTTGGATTGGTAGTATCTATTATTTCCTTACTTTTAATTTTGAGTTGATTGATTTTTCTTATTTCTTGAGGAGTATTTTTTTGATGTGGAGCTTCCCCTTTTTACCGAACTGTTTTCACGATATTCCATAGTATATTTCACCGATAGAAAGAAAGATAACCGACAAAACCAAGAGCGGGTCGGGTGTTATCGTTCTCAATCTTTTACTGCGAAGTACGGTATTATTTAGTCACTTCGTCACTAAGTTTATGCTCTTTTTCTTAGGAAGAACACAGAAGTAAAAGGATTTCCACTTCACCCCCTAAGCCGGAGTAAGACGACCGATAATAGAGAATCGACCATAGCTGACTTTCAATACGCCTAAATGTAACGCCCTACAAACACATAACACTCCCCCTCCTTTCCAAGGAGGGGTTCAGGGGTGGTTTTGCCCTAAACACAAGAAAAAGCTAACTTTTTTAGAACAGTAAAATTTTATCATACCCCCTCTTCTTTACAAGTTGTTATATTTGTTCATAACACCCCTTTGTTAAGTCTTTAATAAACACTTTAATCCCATGATTACAAAAGTTAAAAGAACACGTGTAAAAAGGGTGGTGTCCCACTCACCCACTAGAGCAAGGCACTGATTTAGGTTCAATACAAACTTTATTAGGGCATTATTCTATAGCGACAACAGAGATACTCATGTAGCAAACACCATAAAAAAACTTTAAACAACACTTTGCTAATCACGAGAAAAGAACGATATTAGTAGTTTACATAAAGAAAATATATCGAGAATCGTAATCGCGATTACTGATAGCGATTTGTTAGCAAACATAAAAAAATGAAATCTCTACTCCCAATAATCTTGTTTTTACTAGCCACATTGTTGGGATGCAATAGTAGTAAGAAGCCTCTAAATGATTTTATTAAAATAGATAGTATTACTAAAGCTACCATTCACAATAATCATGGGTCTTTTGATCTAAACTCTTCCCAATTAGTACAACTAAAAAAGGAATTAAAATTGCTGACAGAAGAAAAGGAATTGACAGTTAAAGTAGGAATGAAAGGAGTTATAATAACAATAAATCAAAAAGATTACCATATTGAAGGTCAGACACACGGTAAGTATGTTGATATTAGTGGAATAGGATGTTTTAACACCAATGGACTTAATTTCGATAATTACAAGCCAAAATAAACATACAATGTATAAAACTTTCATCTTCATATTAATAACACTTCTGTTCTCATGTAGCCAGAAAAATGATAACAAGCTAGATGAGAAAGAGAATATAATAGTGGAAAGGTCAATGAACGACACAGGGATTCCAATCCATACATTGATTGACTCGATTACAACCAATGGAAGTGTTAGTGCGTTTAATGGTTTGCAAACCGAAAGTCTAGATTTTCGTGCTGGTGAATTTCTCAGCACATTTATGATAATGGCGGACAAGTACAATAACGGTAATGCTTGTATGCAAGTTTATTATGAAATTGTGTACATGTATGAAACACCAGTAATAGATGAATCAGAAAATGGTATTTTCGTTATTGACTCTTTGAATCTTGATGCAAAAAAAATGGCAATTCGATATTTGAAAAAAGCTAATTCTCTCGGAAATGAAGAAGCTAAAGCCCACTTATTCGAATATAAAAAAGTTGGTATAATAGAATAACGATTTGCTAACAAAACCTATACGTAATGCAGGGTTTCTGCTAAACGAAAGGTCAGTGCATTTAATGAAGTCCGCCAATACTTTAATTTGGTGTTTAAAGTGAAAAAATTAAAAACAAAATATAAACTCTTGGCTACGTGTAAATTTGAAAACTCCGCTTTTCAAATCCCGCACTACGCATAGCCAAGCGTTAGCAAAAACCACTAAAAAGTAGTGAGTAATTTTATAATCATATTATTAATGGGAATTTTAAGTCTTATAGGTTGCAAAACTACTCATCCAAAAAATCTATCGGAACAACTTGAAGAAATTGGATATTTTAATTTAATAGAAGACAATCAAAAAAAAGAATTTGTAAAAGAAAAAATCGATTTTGAATTCAAAAATGATGAAAACCCATATATTGGAAAAGATTGGTTTATCATTCCAAATGACGACTATATAAGTAGTGTTTACAACCTTAAAAAAATATGGTAATAAGTCTTCTACATCTGATTTCAAATCATTTGAAGTTTGGGGAGAAGGACTTTTAAGTGGCGATTTTGAATCCGCACTTGAAGAAATTAAATTTGTATTCGAAAAAAATGGACTAATTTTAAATTGGAAAAATAATAACTTTAATCAAACAGATAATAATCACATAAATCACTCTGTCACCATCAATGATAAGTTTTATAAAGTATTTGAGGGGATTTTAACACGTGATAATTACCCTAATATTATTTATACATATATTTCAAGACTGAGAGAAATACTTAACGAGACTATTGTTCATCAGAATAAAGAATTTAGAATAATTTTATTAACTCAACCTGAAACTGTAAATTTCATTTTACTCTCTAAATCTGAACTTGAAAAATTTAAAAAAGTGATAAAAAACTGTAAGAACAAGATTGAAGATTAAGGCATTTGCTAACAATGGCTATAGTTAATACGGGTTTTGGTGCTTAACCGAAAGTGAAGTGCTTTGATTGAAGTCCGCCAAATATAAAATTTGGCTTTTAAATGAAAAAATAAAAACAAAATGTTATATTTGGCTAAGTGGGAAACCGAAAATTCAGTTCTTCGAAATCCCGCACTAACCATAGCCGAGACGTTAGGCAAAATTCAACTTGTAATGAAAAATTTAAACTTTCTTAAATATGGATTCCCTATATATTTAGGAGCATTGATACTAATCGTTATTGGCTTACTAAATGGATCTCGTTTCATTTTTAGAATTTACCCCACTTTAATATGCATCAGTGGGATCTTAGTCTTGATATCAATAGTTTTAAATACAGAAAATGACAAGAACGTCTTAGCAGTAGCTAAATTTTTCTCTTTTTTTTTATTTCTTGGAATTTTCTTCCTTTTCTTTTTGCCTAGAGATTTGTTGTTCAGTAATGTTGGTATCGATCCAAACATAACACATAAAACACCAATTAATAATTTGCCGAAAGAAAAATTGGATTCCTTAAAATCAACTATTGACGATCTTCCCTACTTCGAGCTTACAGGAAGTCTTGGCAGTTACACCGCATTATTCAACCAAAACATACCGAAAAAAGGCAGTATTTACTTAAAAATATATGATGCAGTTGGTAATATTGAATTAGCACCAGCAAGAATACCTAAAGGAACAAAAAAATGGGTCAAAACACCTGGTCAACAATTTCTACAAATTCCATTCACACAATATGATGGTGCTTTTCTCTGTTTTTTTATTGCAAGAATTGAATTATGGCTAAACCCAATTGATGCAGAAAATGACATTAAATTAGCTGAACAAAACTTTAAAGTAGATGGTTGGATAAGATAACTTTGCCTAACACGGTCTATATTGAATAGCGGTGTGGTGGTTATTTGAAGTTCTTCGCTGTTTAGTTAGTCCACGAAAATCTCCCATTTTGTCGCTTAGAATTGTTTTTTGTTTGGAGAAAAAATAGCAGATTTGCGTTACAAAATTAACCTGTTAGCGAGTCGTGGCTCAATCGCTACACAAATATAGACGAGCCGTCAGACTGTCTAATAACTATAAGCGAAATTAGTTATCACATAGTTTGTTGTAAAAGGTATAAATAGCTATCTTTAAGCTATGAGCTACATCACTGGATTTGACAGAAACCAAGCTGTTTTGATACCCGAAACTATAAACCAACTTATTGATACAAACAATCCTGTTAGGTTTATTGATGTTTTTGTTGATTCTCTTCAAACGGCAGATTTTGGTTTTAGAAACCCTAACAGAAATACAAATGGCAGACCGCCATTTCACCCCAAAGACTTATTAAAGCTATATATTTATGGCTATTTGAATAAACTAAGATCATCAAGAGCCTTAGAGAAAGAGTGCAAGCGAAACATAGAACTCATTTGGCTAATCAAGGGATTAGTACCTGACCACAATACGATTGCTAATTTCAGAAAGAACAATCCTAAAGCGATTAAAAAAGTATTTAGAGCTACAGTCAATATAGCTAAAAACTTAGATTTGATTGGTGGTGTTTTACTTGCTGGTGACGGGACAAAATTAAGAGCTCAGAATTCTAAAAAGAATAATTACAATCAAAAGAAAATAGACCGACACATTGCTTATATCGAAACCAAATTAGCAGAGTATTGTTCGTTATTAGAATCAGCAGACGGAGACCAGAAAAAACAAATCCAAGCGAAGATAGAGAAGCAAAATAAACATAAAAAACAGTACTTAGCAATTGAAAAACAACTTGAGGAAACAGGAGAAAAACAAGTATCTACCTCTGACCCTGAGGCACGACAATTAGTTATTAGAGGTGTTGTTACTGAGGTTTGCTACAATGTTCAATCTACAGTTGATGCTAAAAACAAAATTCCTATTGATTATAAGGTTACCAACAAAAACGACAAACAGGCAATGACAGACATGGTGAAAAGTGCCATTGATATCATAGGAAGCAATGAGTTTAACGCCGTTTTTGATAAGGGGTATTACACAGCTGAACAAATTCACGACACTCAAAAACTAGGTGTAACCACTCATGTATGTGTTCCTGCACCAGCCTCTAATGCGCCGGACAAATCATATAATGTAAGTGAATTTAAATACAATACAGAGAAAGACAGCTATACCTGCCCCGCAGGAAATACATTAACAACTAATGGTAATTGGTACAACAAACGAGTATATAAAGTCAAGCAATATAAAACCAATAAATGTAAAGCATGCCCGGTAAAATCTAGCTGCACAAAATCTAAATCACAACGAATAATCGAACGTCACCAATTTGCAGAAGCACTAGTTATTAACAAACAAAACATAGCGAAGAACCCAGAAATCTACGCACAAAGACAAGCTGTGGTTGAGCACCCTTTCGGGACAATGAAAAGGTCTTGGGGATTTGACTATATCATGACAAAAAAATCAAAAAAACATGCTTCCGCAGATGTTGGTCTTATCTTCATAGCCTACAATCTTAAAAGATTGATGAATATCATAGGTATAACGGGGTTATTAGAGGTAATAACCTCCTTTTTTCATCGTTTACACTCTGTTTATCTCTATTTCTTCATATATCACTCTATTAAGCTAAAAAACAGAGTCTCTTCTAGCTTTTTTACTTTGTCCCAGATTTCTATATTTTAGTCGTACTTTTCTGTATTTTTGAATACTAACAAAAAAAACGGAGGTTTTTAGACAAGCTGACGTTGTGTTGCATGATGAAACAAAAAATGTTTAAACTGATTAAATTCCTTTTTCCTATAATTTTCATAGGCTCTCTAGTACTCGATTATTATTATAATAGTGAGTTTGACCCTTCATTTTATTCATTTGTTATAGTTATTACCATTGTATTAATCCTTTTTCTAGGATTAGTAATAACAGAAATTTTACACTTAACAGGGCGATTTAAAAAACTTAAACACGGTCACACTATTTGGTTACTCTTGATAATAGCCAGTTTGCGCTACAGTTATGAAGTTTTACCTAAAGCATACAATAATTACTTATATACAATTGATTATAATGCAACTGAAAAATTAACAATTCAAGACATAACAGGTGAATACACGTCTAAAAACAACAAGCTCATTATTCATAATAATACGTTACACATAATAACCGATAGTCTGATAATCAATGGAGAGTTTGAACAAAGAATTAGTGATAATAATGTTTTAGATTTTCACATATCCAAACAAACTAAAGTATTCTTTCCTAGTTACTTTTCAATGTATTTCTTAAAATTAAACAATGGTCAAACTCGTCTTAGATTTACACATCACGGTGTTATAGATAACTTCATTGAATCTTTAATACTAAAAGATTGGATTCAAGAAAAAAACATACAATCAACTAGTACTCAATCAAACAAAGTTGATTTTGAAGATTTCAAACAAGAACTAAAAGACGAAACTAAATTAAACTTAGACGTAGACTCTTTAACAAATAACGCATATAAAAAATAAACGCCACACAACAACCTCTAGCAAGTAATGCTTTTCGGTTTTTCAAGTTCTACATTCCCTACCCTGACCGTAAAATCGGAGATTTTTCTTACCTGAACGAAAAGATGGTAAGTAAAATCTCCGATTTTACTATTTGGAACTTTGGACGTATATTGTAATCAAAACGGCGCAATACTGCTAGAGTAACCGTTGGCAATCATTAAAAAAACTATGAAAATGAAATTTAAAAAGAAGAATATATTGATAATTAGCATTGGATTATGTGTTCTTTTCTTCATTATTCCAATACTTATAAAACCCTGTGATATATCTTTATTTTCAGCCCTTTCACTTTCTTTTACAGCAATGCAAACTATAGCAACTGTGATAATGCTAATTGTGGCTATCCTATTATATGACAGATTTGGACTTGAATCCTCTTTTAAAGTAAAACAAACGGACAAAGTTTTAGAATTGGTGGATGAACTAAAAGGTAAATTCTTCAGTGTTCACACAAAAAAGTTTAAGTACTTTATTAATTTGGGTAAAGGACATATAGAATCATTTGACAATTTCAAACCGTATAAAAATGACAGGAATAAACCAATTTTAATATCTTTTAATGATTTTGAGAATGCTTTTAGAAAAATACTTGCAATAAAAAGGAGTTATTGGCTACCTGAACCAATAAAAGAAAAATTAGAATTCTTAATGATTATTGGACTTAATAAAGTTGAAAACGCTGATGATGACAAATATGTTAAATATGATTTCGGAACGAAATGTGAAAAAGAATGGATGGAACTTTTCCCTACAACAATAACTTTTGAAGTTTTTAACAACCATATAGTTTCATTAATTAATGAAATTGAAATTTGGTTAGACGAGAACTCAACTATAAAAATAAAACTAAAATTTGAAGAAAAAAGTCAGTATCATATTGATGAAAAATAACGAATTGCCAACAGTGGCTATAGTTAATGCGGGTTTTGGTGCTTAACCCAAAGTGAAGTGCCTTGAATAAAGTCCGCAAAATTTTCAATTTTGCGTGTCTATTAAAATAAAGAAAAAATTAAAAATTTGGCTAAGTGCTTAATCGAAAGTTCAGTCCTTCGAAATCCCGCACTAACCATAGCCGAGACGTCAGACTGTCTAATAACTATAAGCGAAATTAGTTATCACATAGTTTGTTGTAAAAGGTATAAATAGCTATCTTTAAGCTATGAGCTACATCACTGGATTTGACAGAAACCAAGCTGTTTTGATACCCGAAACTATAAACCAACTTATTGATACAAACAATCCTGTTAGGTTTATTGATGTTTTTGTTGATTCTCTTCAAACGGCAGATTTTGGTTTTAGAAACCCTAACAGAAATACAAATGGCAGACCGCCATTTCACCCCAAAGACTTATTAAAGCTATATATTTATGGCTATTTGAATAAACTAAGATCATCAAGAGCCTTAGAGAAAGAGTGCAAGCGAAACATAGAACTCATTTGGCTAATCAAGGGATTAGTACCTGACCACAATACGATTGCTAATTTCAGAAAGAACAATCCTAAAGCGATTAAAAAAGTATTTAGAGCTACAGTCAATATAGCTAAAAACTTAGATTTGATTGGTGGTGTTTTACTTGCTGGTGACGGGACAAAATTAAGAGCTCAGAATTCTAAAAAGAATAATTACAATCAAAAGAAAATAGACCGACACATTGCTTATATCGAAACCAAATTAGCAGAGTATTGTTCGTTATTAGAATCAGCAGACGGAGACCAGAAAAAACAAATCCAAGCGAAGATAGAGAAGCAAAATAAACATAAAAAACAGTACTTAGCAATTGAAAAACAACTTGAGGAAACAGGAGAAAAACAAGTATCTACCTCTGACCCTGAGGCACGACAATTAGTTATTAGAGGTGTTGTTACTGAGGTTTGCTACAATGTTCAATCTACAGTTGATGCTAAAAACAAAATTCCTATTGATTATAAGGTTACCAACAAAAACGACAAACAGGCAATGACAGACATGGTGAAAAGTGCCATTGATATCATAGGAAGCAATGAGTTTAACGCCGTTTTTGATAAGGGGTATTACACAGCTGAACAAATTCACGACACTCAAAAACTAGGTGTAACCACTCATGTATGTGTTCCTGCACCAGCCTCTAATGCGCCGGAAAAATCATATAATGTAAGTGAATTTAAATACAATACAGAGAAAGACAGCTATACCTGCCCCGCAGGAAATACATTAACAACTAATGGTAATTGGTACAACAAACGAGTATATAAAGTCAAGCAATATAAAACCAATAAATGTAAAGCATGCCCGGTAAAATCTAGCTGCACAAAATCTAAATCACAACGAATAATCGAACGTCACCAATTTGCAGAAGCACTAGTTATTAACAAACAAAACATAGCGAAGAACCCAGAAATCTACGCACAAAGACAAGCTGTGGTTGAGCACCCTTTCGGGACAATGAAAAGGTCTTGGGGATTTGACTATATCATGACAAAAAAATCAAAAAAACATGCTTCCGCAGATGTTGGTCTTATCTTCATAGCCTACAATCTTAAAAGATTGATGAATATCATAGGTATAACGGGGTTATTAGAGGTAATAACCTCCTTTTTTCATCGTTTACACTCTGTTTATCTCTATTTCTTCATATATCACTCTATTAAGCTAAAAAACAGAGTCTCTTCTAGCTTTTTTACTTTGTCCCAGATTTCTATATTTTAGTCGTACTTTTCTGTATTTTTGAATACTAACAAAAAAAACGGAGGTTTTTAGACAAGCTGACGTGCTCTTACCGATAAAAAGTTGGACTAGTTAAGCAGCTATTTCAAAGTTATACAATTCTTGTGGTGTTTTCATATTTAAAGCTGAGTGTGGAGCATAATTATTATAATCCTCAAACCATTCATGTAATTTATCCATTACAATTTTTGGTGTATCTAAGCAATTTTCATAAACGTAATCTCTTTTAAAGGTGCCGTTAAACGACTCACAAATTCCATTTGATTGTGGAGAATATGTAGGGGTATTACAATCCTTTAGTCCCCATTTATTTAATTGTTTTCTCAAACCTTTCTCTATGTATTCAGGTCCATTATCATGAAGGAGTTCCAATTTATCTCTCTCAGGTAAACTCTCTCCAAATCGATTAAACAATGCTTCTTGAACCATCAATTCAATATCACAAGCCTGCATGTGAGCACCTGCTTTCCAGGATATAATTGAACGGTCACAACAATCAATTACAATTGCTACTCGTAACTTCTCACCGTTCCAACATTTTATGGAAGTAATATCACTTGCCCAACGAGTGTTAGATTTTTCAACAGAAACCTTTCCTGTATGCGCTCTATTACTACCTCGTGTTCTGTTCTTTTTAATAAGCAACCCCTCTTCTTTCATAAATCGATGAACTAGATATTTTGTTTCATAGATACCATAATCACGCTTTAAAATCGCTAGAACTCGTGGTACTCCGTAAGTAGCTTTCTTTTTAACTATTTCTAACACCGCTTTTTTAAGCTTATCAGAAACAACTTTACGTTGAGTTCTTTTCCTTTTCGGATAAGACTTTTTTTTGTAAAAAACAGTCGAACGTGGTAACCCTAGTATTTCTATCATCTTATTTAAAGTAGTGTCAAACTCGGTAGCAAAAGATTCTACTTCTTGTTTTTTAGTCTGTCCAGTTCTAACTTTTTTTTTAGAATAGTGATGTGAAAAGCAGATTCACCTAAAGCCTTTTTTAGCTCTTCGTTTTCTCTCTTTAAAACATCTAACTCAATTTTAGAGTGTAACTCACCCTTGTTTTTAATTCCCATAACAGCACCTCTTTTAGCGTCATTCCTCCATTTATAAATTTGACTGGCAATAAATCCATATCTTCTACAGAACTCAGGACAGGTTAATCCTGATGATTCCCATTCTGACACAATATATGATTTTTGTTCTGAAGTATAAAACTTTCTTCCTCCAGCAGTAACTCGTGCATTTGCTATTAATTCTTCTATCATTTCTATCTAATTTTCAACTGAAAACTAGTCCAACTTTTAAATCGGTTAAGAACAGACGTTGTAGTACATTACCAAAAAGCAAGCAATAATATGTTTCAAAATATTGGGGATTTCATAAATCATATACTAATTATAGCCTTTGGAATAATAGCTTTTATAGCCTATTCCAAAAAAAAGAAAGCTTATCAATTATGGTTAGGAATAGCATTTATGCTAACAGGAATTCTTCTTACTTCTATCTCATTATTCAATATGAGAAACAACCAAAATAACCTACTTGTCTCAATAACACCTCCTGTAATTACTAAAGTTGACTCATCCCTTGCAGTCGCTGACTATGAAAGAGTGATAAGATACTTATTAGAAGAGTCCGACACCACAAAAACTGATACTATATTAACTTTTAGTGGTTTCAAGTTAACGGTTAAGGGAACCACTATCTATGACCATCATTCAGAAGAACCTGTTATGCTTTTTCCTGCAACTGAAGCCAATCTAATAGTTACATTTAAAAATGAAAAAAATATAGATAACAGCTCTCTTTCTCATTATTCTCAAGCTGTTGTTAAGAATTTGATGAAGAACAATAGATTTTCGCCAGTTCAAGAAATTGACAATATGAGTTCGATAATGGAAAACAGCATTATTCAATACTCATTTATCAAAAAGCATAAAGGAGTAGAAGTAATTAATGGGTTATTACTTTTTGTAAAAATGAACAACAATGTTACCCGAATCTCAATTGGTAAAATAGGTAGTCCATCACAAGAAATTGATAATTACATCAATAACTTAAAGGAACAAATAAAAGAAAACGTCCTACAACAAGGTGTTTAAAAAATAAGGGTTCGCTGGTTTTTTGAAGTTCGGTTTCATTTGCAAGCCCACCCAAATTACAGTTTTAAATTTACGGTTGAAATCTAAATGTAAAACTGTAAATTGGGTTCAGAAATAGACCTGTTAGTGAGGAATCGTTTATTCCTTAAATTTAAAACACGGGCCGTTGTAACAAATTAAATATCACGTGAAATGGATTTTAAGACAATATTGGAAGACATTAAGAAATGGTGTGAAAAAGAGTCAATATTATATTTAGAAGGAAGTTTGACAAAAGAATCGAATGTATTTAAGATTAATTCTGATTACACATTGTTTGATTTCCTTATTCTTGGTAAGAATAGTGGTGCTTCTAATGTTATTATTGAATCTCAGATTTTTAATTTTGAAGATACCAAAGAAGGCATTATAGATATGTTTGTAGAAACAGATACAGAATATATCTCTAAGGTCGAATTAGAGTTGATTAAGTTTGAAAAGTATAATCAACAACTTTCGAATTTATCTCTTTATTGGACGATATCGGGGGTTATTTATCAAATGGACTTTGAAGCTACTTGGTTTAATAGGCTTTCTAAAAAGATTGAAGAATTAATAGATAAGTATGAAGAGTTTAAATGGAATGAAAAACAAAATAAATTCCCTAATGATGAAGAACAATTTTCTCGATTATGTGATGAGATAGCGAGTAACTCTGACTTTTTAAAATTTTCAACAAGACCTCAGAAAATTAATCAAATAATTGAAGAGGTATTATTGAAAGAAAAGATAGAATTGAATAACGAAAATTTACGTTCTGTAAAACATTATTTGAAACCCGAAGTTAATAGGGTTTTTGAGAAAAAGTATAGAAAGAAAGCTGAAAGAGGTCTGAAATTAGCAATAAAAGAAATGCTTGATTCAAATTGTTCTAAAATAGAACTTTTATCAAAATTGGATATTCCCGAGAGTTTTTATCATAAGTTTAAATAAAATGTTACAACACGGTGTAAAAACGCATAGCTGGGTTCATCGGTCATTGCAGCTTTAGTTCTTGTATCATTGGCGGAAAATCACAAATTGTAATGGATAAATTACATGAATGGTTTGAGGATTATAATAATTATGCTCCACACTCAGCTTTAAATATGAAAACACCACAAGAATTGTATAACTTTGAAATAGCTGCTTAACTAGTCCAACTTTTTATCGGTAAGAGCAGATTGGTTTGTGTCCGAATACAAAAAATACTCTAATCGGAAGTTAGATATGGGTAAAAGTTGTATTCGATTTAAAAAAACAAATGAATTACCATATGATTTAATTGGCGAGTTATGTACTAAAATGACCGTTGCACAATGGATTAATTTGTATGAGAAAAATGTTAAAAAATGAAATTGCGTTTCGTAGAACCGAAAGAAACTTATTTCTCCCCTATTTATCGAACGAAAACATTTCTGAATGCCATAAAAGTCTTTTGTCTTACCTATCGTAAAAAGTACTTTTCTTAGATATTTTCAAATCCTTCAACGCATTTGATTTGATGTTGATATAGAACCCGTAACTCTTTTGTGGACCAAAAGGAATCCAGTTGATACGCATTTCCCAACAGTTTAGGTCTCTGTAAATATCTAATCGAGGGGTTACAAACTTGTTTGTTGTGATGTCATAAGAAGCAGAATAACCTAAACGCCATTTTTTAGTCACTTTAAAGTCACCTCCAAACTGCATCGTTTGTATCTCCTGTTTGTCGGTATTAGGTGTTTTGCTGTAACTGTAAGCATAACGTACTCGTAAATTCCAAGGCATAGAAAAATCTACGTATTCATATTCGTTTAATTGACGGTAATCTGTTTTGGTTGCCGTACTGTCTTTCCCGAAATCATCCTTGTTAGCATCTCTAAAGTTAATACCTTCATTTGGCTTCGTTTTCCCTTTGAGTTTGGCGGGGTTTAAACTTGTCCCTAAAGAAAAACGAGCACGCTGAATCGAACCGACACCTTTACCGCTGTTCCAAGCAAACTCATTTACCCGGTCAAATTTATCTGTAGCCGTATTGTGTTCATAAGTATAAGGCTCTATCGTTATACCTGATTGAAAGTTGACATACCCAAAAATATTTGTATTCGCATTCAATTGAATAGGAGCTAATTGAAACGAATCAACAGCGAAATTATAGTTTGTACTTACTCCAATATTGTCAAAAATGCTTATTTTTTTATTGGTTGTGTCACTTGTTAAGTGTTTCAATTGGATGGCGTTTGTCAAAGAAAATGTCAAAGCGGATTGTTCTACACCAGTCCCAGGTTTGTAAATAGCGTCTTGGTAACGGTTTAAATAAGCCGTTTTTCCTGCTATTTGTAGTTCGTCTAATCGGTCATCTTTTCTACTGTAATCGGGATTGTAACGAAACCCAACGGTAGGTACTACCGTGTGACGAATGGTCGATTTTGTCCCTTTTATTCCGTAATAACCATAAGCACGACTTGATACATTTACATTTGAGCTAAGTGTCCCTACACGAGAAAACCCTTTAATTGTATCAACAGCTAGCGTCTCATTACCCGCAGTTGTTGTTTTTGTGTAGTTGTTTGCTTGTGTGTACCAGTTTTCAGTATAAGTGACTGATGGGCTGATATTTAACGCTTGACCTATTTTGAAAGTTGCAGAGACAGGAATAGTGTGACGCATACCGATTTTTTTGGTTCGCCACATTTCTTTAATTACCTCCTCGTTCATTGTGAAAACGGTGTCATTGAGTGTCGTAAGACCTCCATCGTAACTAATAGGTAATGCGTAACGAGGTGCTCGGTATTTGTTGGTTAATTTATTTTCAAAATCAAATTTATAACTTAACCCCACACTTTTTAGAAAGTCTGTTGTTGCTGATTTTTTTCCTTTAACCATTTTCTTAAAAGGATAAAGTCTGCTCATCGAAATATTGGCATTTGGTAACGAGAAATTGTACACCCCGTCTTGGTTGTTTTGGTCGTGTCTAAATTTTAACGAATAATTGAAAGGCGTACGTTTAATCGGTGCAGAATAAGAAATGTACGACTTCATCGATGTTTTTAAGTATTGATCGGTACTGTACGAATTGTTTTGGTTAAATGTACTTGTTGCAATATCTACATTGGAGGTAAAACGTTTTCCTCCACGAGACTTTGGTGTATGTTGCCATTGAAATTCATAGTCATTGGCATCTCCTTTCCCAAAAATATCTTTATCGTAAACTACATTTCTATATTTGAAAGAAACACCGCCTTTGTAACGGTAGCGTTTTTTGTAATCGACCACCACACCTGCCCCAAAACCACCGTTAGAATACAGCTCACCAGTAAAAGCTGAACCTAGATAATCATTCATCGCCCAATAATATCCCCCTTCTCGTAAGTAAAAGCCCCGTTCGTTTTGTTCTCCAAATTGAGGAATAATAATACCGCTTGCTTTTGTTTTGGGTGTAGGGAAATAACCAAAAAAGAACCCTAAAGGAGTGGGTACGTCAGCGATATAAAGATTAAAAGGACCTGTAATCACTTTTTTACCAGGTATAATCTTTATTCGCTTGGATTTGATGTATGTGCCGTTAGCAATATCTTCACAAGGGCAAAATGTTCCGTTTTTAATAAATATATTTTTGTCTTCGTCCATTAAAACCGTGTCGCCAGTGGTTTTCCATTCGTCTTGTTCTAAATAGATACTTGTAATTTTGGCTCTTTTTGTTTTGTAATTGTAGCACATTTCTAACGCCTGTACTTCGTTTTCACCGTCTTTGAAATAAGGAATACCAATATAATTACCTAATGAATCTTTGGTAGAAAAAGCACATACTAAATTTTTGGAATAATTAATTTCCATTCTTGATGCCTCCATCGTAATCGAGCCGTAATCGACGTGTGTATTTCCATAAAGATAAATCGTCGATTGCTTTACATTAAACCAAATCGAATCTTTTGCGTTGTAGTTAATGATAGATTCAATATCTCCCGAAGGAGCATAACTCAATGAACCACTTTTAGGGATAGTCTGATTTGATGCCGTCGAATCTTCTTGTGAAAAAAGAGACGTACTCATCAATACAAAGCCAAAAAATGTGGCTTTTAAAAGAGTGGGTATTATGGTGATAACGTTTTTCAGTACTTATGAATCATTATGAACTTATAAAGTTAGTATAAATTCTTGTTTTCAACACTCATATTTCAACGGACTTTGGATATAATAGGTCTATAAACGCAAAGTATTTGTTTATAAATGAGTAAAACAGACTAAGTTCTTTCAGATTAGCATAAAAATAGCGAATTTGCAGAATACAAATCGTCTCGTTATAGAGATGTAAATATTATAATAATGACAAAAGAAGTAAAAGTAGGGGCATTGGTATTAGTTGCGGGGATTTTATTCTATTTCGGGTATCATTTTCTGAAAGGAAACGATTTGTTTTCGAGTGAAAATGTTTACCAAGTCCGTTACAGTAATGTAGATGGATTACAAGTGTCCAACCCTGTAATGTTTAGGGGTTTGCGTGTTGGTCAAATCGAAGACTTAGAAATGGAGCACGAAAACAACGACAGTATTTTGGTTTCTATTCGTGTCAATGAAAATGTACGAGTAGGAAACAAAACAATGGTCTATTTAGAAAGTTCGGGTATGCTTTCTGGAATGCAATTGCGTTTAGAAACAGGAAAAAGCACCGTGCTTTACGAAGGTGGGGAAACATTAAGGGCTTACACCAACAAAGGTTGGATGGGCGAATTGGAAGAACAAGGAGGACAAATCAAAGATCTTATCTCTAAAATAGGCTCAATGACTGACAAAAACAGTGATTTGAGTAAAAAATTAAATCAGACATTGACCAATATCGAAGTAACAACCAAACATTCGGGTCATTTGTTTGGTGTGTTAGATAAAACGCTAACAGGTCAACAGGTAAACATTGAAGCGATTTTAAAAAACTTCAAAATTATTTCTCAAGAATTTAAAACTTTACCTGATTCATTGAAAATAGCGATTAGTCAAGCATCAAGTTTATTAAATAATTTGGACAAAGCAGATTACGAAGGACTAATCAGGGATATGGATAGCGTGATGGTCAATGTGCACAAAATCACCGATAAATTAGCGTTGTCAAACAATACGGTAGGAGCTTTAATCAACGAAAAAGAACTGTATAGCAATTTAAACAAGACAATTAAAGACTTAGATTTTGTATTGGTTGATTTTCAAGCAAATCCTAAAAAATACACTTCGATTAGTGTATTTGGAAAAGCACCAGAAAATGAGCGACCGATTATTCGTTCTATTAGACCAAAAAGCATTTCTTCGGAACTTACTTTAAAACTGAAAAGAGAAATTCCTGCGATGTTCAAAGTGAGCCTTTACAACGACGGGAACAAAAGCGTTACAAAACTAGACGAAACAACGTTTACTGTGGATAGAGGAAGTAAAACCATCACCATTCCTTTACCTAGTGATTTGGCAAAAGGCACTTATATGTTACACGCTACTTGGTTGGGAGCTTCGTCAGGACAATCTGTGAATATTGAAGTGCAATAGGGCTTCAATAGCCTTACACCTGTTTTTGAGCTATTTGATAACCATTCGTTTTTTATATGACAAGTTTCAGAACCCGTCCCCGTTTTAAGCATACAACCACTAAAACAGCTCCAGAAATAGTGAAGTTGTTTAGCGATGCACTCCCTTCTACAGAATGCGGTATTACAGGACAAGTTTTTGAGGACCATTTGTCGTTGAGAATAGTCAAAGAAGAACAACACGTATGGTCTCCTCAATTGAGCTTAGACTATGAAATCAATGAGGATGGAGAAATGGAGGTTCATGGTGTTTATGGCCCTATGCCTGCAATTTGGACAAAATATGCTTTCGGTTATTTTGTTTCGTTAGGCATCGCCTTTTTTGCCTTAATTATTGGTGGAGTACAATTGATGTTAGGTAATTCTCCTCTTGTTTTGTGGCTAGTACCTGTCTCTTTAACTTTTGTCACTATACTTTATATAATGGCACAAACAGGTCAAAAATTAGGGGCTGAACAAACCTTTACTTTGCATCATTTTTACAAGCGAACAATGCATGTTAAAGTACATATTGACTAAGTGTTTTGTTGTAGAGTCTTGATTTGGTTATCACTTTATTATCTTTGGGTTAAATAAAAATAAACACTAATGAGTCGAGTAATACCTTCACATATCCTTTTTATCCTCAAACACTATTTATTAGGACTGTTTGTGTTTTTTCTCTTTCGGTTAGTCTTGTTTTTTGCTCACAATATGGAGCACGAAATAGCCGATAAAAGTATGTCTTTAATTACCAATGCTTTTTTGGTTGGGGTAAAATTTGATAGCGTGGTAATGGGGTATATCTTGTTTCTTCCTGCTGTTTTATTGAGCATTTTATCATTTACTAAAATAAACCTATATAAGGCAGTACACTATTTCATACTGTTTCTTGTTTTCATTGCCTTTTTCATTTCTTCGGCAGATATCCCTTATTTTAACTTCAATTTTTCTCGTCTAACGGCTGTTGTTTTTGAATGGGCATCAGACGCAGGGATTATTTTCACAATGGTTACTGAAGAACCAAGTTATTTCCTTTACACGATTGTTTTACTTGTACTTTTTGCTCTTTATGTCTTCTTATCAAGAAATTTCACGAAAAATAAGAATACCAATACCGTACACACAAGTAACCGATGGAGTTATATTGGACTTTCTTTGGTCGGGTTGTTTTTTGCGATTTTATCTATTCGTGGAGGTATTGATGGACCAATAAGGATTAACCATTCCTTCTTTTGCAATAATTCGTTTTACAATCAATTAGGCTTAAACCCTTCTTTCTCCTTATTAAAAAGCTTAAAACAACAAAAGGCATTGGCTATAATTGATGATAAAGTAGCAACCGCCAATATGCTAAATTATTTAGGTGTCAAAAAGCTGTCTACGGAAGAATGTTTGATCGCAAGAGAAACGCGAAGTGAAAAATCACCACTCAAAAAGAATATTGTTCTTGTGTTGATGGAGAGTATGTCGGCAAATAAGATGTCACGCTTTGGTAATAAAAATAACTTAACACCATTTTTGGATAGTTTAGCAAATCAATCATATAGCTTTGATAATATATATTCTGCGGGTATTCATACGTGTAATGGCATCTTTTCTACCCTGTACTCTTACCCAACTGTTTTGCGTGAACGCCCAATGAGTGCCCTTGATTTGAAACATTTTCATAGTATGCCAACCGTATTGAAAGACAAGGGTTATACCAACGTGTATTTTACTACACACAGCGAGACCTTTGATAATGTAGGTGGCTTTTTACCTAAAAACCATATTGATAAAATTATTTCACAAAAAGATTATGACCCAGGAAAAGTACAGAATGCCTTTGGTGTACCCGACCATGTTTTATTTGAATATGCTATTGATGAATTGGGTGAGTTAAGTAAAAAAGACAATCCATTTTTTGCCACAATAATGACAGTAAGTGATCACGGACCTTATATTATTCCTGATAATATTGCTTTCACACCACATACAGGAGTGATAAAAAAACAGATTGTAGAATACAGTGATTGGTCATTGAAACAATTTATGAATGATGCCAAAACAAAAGGTTGGTACAAGAACACTGTATTTGTCTTTGTTGCTGACCACGGTGTGGTAATGGACGATTTCACTTACGAGTTACCTTTGTCACAGCATCACATTCCTTTTATTATTCATACAGCAGATACAACGGTGCTAAAACCACAAACAAATTACAATTATGGAGGGCAAATAGATGTCTTACCGACTGTTTTGGGTTTTCTTAATTTTAGTTATACCAACAATACATTTGGAGTCGATTTGTTGAAAAAGAAACGACCTTATGCTTATTTCTCATCAGATAACAAGTTGGCATGTATCGACGACGATTTCTTTTATATCTATAAGACGAATGGAAATGAATACCTCTATGATTATAAAAACCGCTCTACTGAAAACGAAATTGAAACGAAAAAAGGTGTAGCCGATAAAATGAAAAGTTATGTGATTTCTCTGATTCAATTAGTCAAGAAGGTAGTTTCGAGTAATAAATTTGACTAACAGTTTATAAAGAGCGTTTTTATTTAGACTGATTAAGAATAAATACGTATATTTGTATAAATGGTTAGTGGACATACAAATAGCAAAGGACTTCTACACAAAGACCGCAGTGGGCAATTTCATTGTCGAGAACATTGCGATTTTAAAAAGTGCTGTAAGAAATATAAAAAACAAGGAAAAAAGCATTGTAAAAAATGTCCTAAAAAATAAAAAAGGGGAACTGATTTCAGTTCCCCTTTTTTGTTATCCTTTCCGAAAAACGCTAAACTCAAACGGCTCCACGTATTCTCCTGCGTGGATTTCAAAATCTCCGTCCCAAGATTCTATTCCTATTATTTTGTCTTCTGTTTCATCTTCATAATCCCAATAAGCAAAGCTTGACCAACCGCCACCTTTAGTCATGTTGCGGTAACGAGCCATTCCTGTCTCTGTTAAGGAATATTCAACACTGTCTTTCACCAATTTTTTTGGGGGTTCATTTTCTTGGTTGATAGACGAACGAAGGTTGCCTTCAATTACTCCCCAATTAATCTTTTGAAAAACACTAATCTCTACTTCGTCATCTTCGTCTATAGTCAAAAACAAGACTTCATTCCCTGCGTTTAGTTTAAATTCTTTGGAGATTTCGTTATTCCCCCAATCGTATTCACCTTCTTCTTGCACCTCCCAAGATTTCATGTAATAATCTACGATATCGCCCACTTGTATCTCTGTGATACCTTTAGGCTGTTTGGGTTGCTCTTCTTTTTTACCAAAACCGAACATACTATTTTATTTTTTAAATGGATTATTCTACTTCGTTAAGTAGTTGAAGCACATTTTGTGCTTTGTCTTTAAAGTTGATATTTAATCCTGCTGTCCCTGTGCCGTTATCTCCCTTTTTTACGGTTAAGTCGATAGATTCTATCTTTTTTAAATGAACAATATCTTCTGGACTTAATACCATTTGTGCAGGAAGAGCCGAAGGATCAATAAACACAACAACGGCATTTTCTTCTAACTTTTCTTTTAAAGAAATATTGGTATCCTTTTCTCCTTTAAGTAAAGCACGACCAAAGTTGTTGTCTTTCGTTATGATAATGGTATTATCCTGTACGTCAATCAGTAATTTCATCATTCCAAAAACTAAGTACGAATACCTGTCTTTCTCATCATTAAGTGTTCCTTGAGCTACTAATAGGTCTAAAAAGTTTTTTGCTTTCTTTTCACTTTCTACACCTATCAATAATTCGGCATCTACCTCATATTGGGCTAAATTAATATTTGCGAGTGCAAGTGCGATATCACCATTGATTAGCTCAAAAAATGCCTCAGCATCTAAACCTAAGCCATATTCTTTAAGTTTTTTGGTAAACTCTTGTTCTTTATCTGTTTCTTTTAATAGGAGTAAGGTTTTTTTGGAGTCCAATGCAAACGAAACAAAGACCGAAGGGTCAATAATTTTCACTAAATCAATCGTACTTGATTCTAAATGATCCTTTGTTATCTTTTCTATCTTCTCTTTGTACGCTTCGTTTCCTTGGAAAAAATAATCAGCAACAACAGCTCCTTTTTCAAAATTTATTGTACCGCTGGTGTAAGAACCTTCCATGTTAATACCTTCCAAAACACTACTCAACTCACGAGGTAATGATTTGAATGTTTCTTTGTTTATTTTAAAATCGCCACTCATCCAAATGGCAAAATCTTTGTTTTTGGCTAACACATTTACCAATGTTGGCTCTTTGTCTAACAAACGCTCTTTTTTTTCAATAAAATACCCTGGTATTTTATCAATTACCTGCTCATCAATTACTTCCATATTAGGAGCTGTCACGGTAATGAGCATGTTGTTTTTTATCCCTGCGTAACCATAAACCTCTTCTGATTCCACTACCTTTTTCTCTGAATTGAGCCGTTTAACTTTTTGTGTCAATGAAAATAACTCGACCTCATCAGTTGTTTTTATCACACTGCCTAATTTCGTTTTCATTTCTTCAGTATCAACTAATCGGGCTAAACCAACCACCGAAATAGCCTCATCCTTATTTTGTAGTAAGGTGAAATAAGCATAAGCCGTATTTTCAAAAACTTGTTGTAATTCCTTATTTTCTTTTGAAAAAATAGCCTTCCCTGCTTTATCTTTCATTGAACTCAAATTAACACCAACCACTGCTTTGGCATCGATAGGTAGTAAGTTTGTCAATTTCTCTTCGTCGATCGTATCTTTTTTATCACACGAAAAAAAAGTAGAAATCAATAGACTCACCACTAGTGCCTTAAATAAAATTCTCATCTGGTTTGTTGTTATTGTACCAAACAAAGATAAGCAAGTTTTTAAACTTCTGATATAGAAAGGAGGCGCATTTGCAAGTATCGCTTACTTCTTTTTCAAATCGTAAGAGATACCTACGCCCCAAAATGGGTTAGCTAACACATTTCGTCCTTGTAAAGCACCAACAACTGTCGCGTTTATTCCCCAATTGTTTTTGAAGAAATAATGAAATTCTGGACCGAAGCCAATGTATTCGGTATTGTTACCAAATAACGAATTACTTGCTCCTATTTTTTCATTATGATTAAAAAATGATTGTACAGCGTTCAATTTTGCAATTGCATAAAATCGCTTGTTTTTGTTCCATCCTATTTCTATTCCCGAATGCCAATCATCTGAGTATTGATTTCCTCGGTGTCTAAGCCCCAACATGCCTGTGAAATAAAATGCTCCTTTTGAGGTACTCACTTCGGTCTTTACTAATTGAGAAAATGCACCATCTCCTGTTTGTAATATCTTTGATTTGCCACCAGCACTCTTCCCTAACGGCATTTTCAAATCGAGTTGTACACTCCATACGACTTTCCCTTTTGGTACTATTCCATATTTCAAACCTACTGTCGCATCACCCAACGAGGTCAGTTCATCTCCTGGTATTATTTCATTTTTTGTTTTTGCATCGACCACTTGGTTTTGTGTTACTCTTGCCAAAAAAGGGAAATAACCAACGGCGGTAAATCTGTTTGTTAGTCCATATTCCCCATAAAGTGACGAAATATAATAACTCGTTGTTGTGATTTTAGCGAATGTACCGTCGGGTGTGTAGTATCGATTAGAGCGTATCATTCCTTGTCCAAATTTAAAATAGCCTTCTCCCTTCTTTTTTGGCCAACCTCCTCCAGCGAATAAATTCAAACTAAAGAGTAGTAGAAATACGACTATAATATTTTTCCGAAAAGTTATGTTTAAACTCCGATTCATAATTTGTTTTTTTAGACTAATATTTATTGTACGTCACTTAATAAAGCACCTCCAAATCGTACATTGAAAGGTTTGCAATGGATAATCACGTATTGGTAATCTGTAAGGGTGATATTGGGGTAAAGTGCCGATACATTGATTTCTGAAGCTCCCGAAAGCTGAGTAAGTGCTTGAATTTCTATACCCGTACCAATAATATCGGTATTGGAAGTTGTTAAATAAACATACAAACCTGGACCTGATGCTGATAAAAAGCTATCGGTGAATTTTATAAATATATCGCCTCCTGCTTGTTGTTCTAAGTGCACCTCTCCCGAAACAGAATAACCATTATACCCTTCAAAAGCACCGATACGAACAAGTGTTGCAGTAGGGTCAAAAACATTGATTTCATAAAGATTACTCGATTTCCCGTTTGACATAGCGTAAATAATAGCAGTACCAGTAGTTGTCGTTGAGACCGTAACCTCTCCATTAGCATCTACTGTTGCAAGGTTTTCGTCCATTGACACCCAACTATAAGTTACTCCCGAAAGTTCGTTGTTGTTCAAATCAAATGACTTGGCACTCAATGTTGTTTTTTGACCGAAAGGGAGCATTGTTTTTGTTCCTGTAACGGTGATTGTTGCGAGTTCGGTGCTGTTTTCGACGACATTCAAAACGGCTTTATTACTTTTTAAATCACCATATTTGGCGTAAATCATACTCGTTCCTTCGCTCAGTCCTGTGGCGATTCCTGCTGTGGAAATAGAACAAATACTTGGGTTTTCGGACACCCAATCAATGGCTACGTTTTTCTCTATTCCTTGCTTGTTGGTGTATTTAGCTATAAAAGTAGCTTGTCCATTTACCAATACGGCTTGTGATAAAGGCGTGACTTTTATTTTCTCTTGTACAGAAATAATAGGTTGTTCAATATCTATTTCGTCTGTGCCAACACAGGAAAATAGGAAGATAAATATCCACGGAAATAAAACGTATTTTTTCATAGGTAGCTAAGTTGTAAAGTCTAATATACAGAAATAAAATAAGAGTAGATTGTCGAAAAGCCGACAAAAGGCGATTTTTTAGTTCATCATCTAAGAATGATAAAAGGCGAAACACACAGACGAAAGAAAGTCTGGAAAAGACTAATGGACGGCATAGGGATAGAGGCGGCATCCTTTTTAGGGTTTTTTCTACCCTAAAAAGATACAGCCGAAAGCCCGACCCCGATGCTTCTTTTGTCGGTTATCTCTGTATCTATCGGTATTTTATATAATAGCGTTGAACAATTGTTTTATCACAAAGGGGGATGCTCCAAATCAGAAATCTCTCCTACCAAAACGCCACCAATTGTGTTTTTTGACGCCCCAGTGACTTGAGCGAGTATGTTGTGTTGGTTTTTTAGTTTTCTGTAACCCAAAAAAGCGAAAATTAAGGCTTCTTTGTAATCAATAATCTCTTTTGACGGAATAATGATTTCATACGAAGCTTTCGCTTTTAGGCACGAGATGAAAAAGTCATTGTGAGTTCCTCCTCCCGTGAAAAGTACGCTTTGCTGTGTTTGAGTCGATGCTTTTTCTAATTCGTTGTTCATTTGCTCTGCCAAATGTTCAATAAGTGTACGTTGTTTATCGGCAAGAGAAATTTCAAAATCATTGATGAGGGGAAAGAAAAAATCTTCGACCCAAGATTTGTCTAAGGCTTTTGGAAAAGCTTGTTTGTAATAAGGTGTTTGGTTGAGTTTGTCTAACAATGGTTGGTGAATTGTTCCTTTTGAAGCGAGTTGACCGCCTTTATCATAAGTTTGACCTGTCTGACGAGCGATTTGGTTGAGTAATAAATTGAAGGGTGAAACGTCGTAAGCGACAGGGATTTCGTTTTTGAAATAGGATAAATTGGCAATTCCTCCGAGGTTGACGCAAATATGATTACTAAATAACAATTGGTCGCCAATAGGCACTAAAGGTGCTCCGTTTCCGCCGTATTGTACGTCCAGACTTCTGAAATCAGCAAATACGGGGATTTCACATTGTGCATAAATGGCGTTTGGATTACCTATCTGAGCGGTGTATCCCAACTGTGGTTCGTGAAAAATAGTGTGTCCGTGCGAAGCGATGAGGTGTGGTTTTTTATTAATTTCTTTGCAAAATTTCGCAATTTCTTTTCCTAAAAGTACACCGTAGGCATTGTCGGTAGCTACAAACTCTTTTGCTGTAGCATTGGTCAAGTTTTGAAGTTTTTTTGACCAAGAAGTAGCGTAAGAAATGGCTTTGGTGTGTAGTATTTTGTAGGTCAAACCGTCTTTTTGCTCATTAAATTGACAAAAAGCCAAATCAATGCCATCTAATGAAGTCCCCGACATTACTCCTACGATATTTATTGGTATTTTTACTCTCATTATATTTTATTCAATACGCAAAAAATGAATTTAGTCATTGATTTTGGTAACACACGGATAAAAACAGCTTTATTTACTAAGGGTAAACTTGTTGGCGAAAGTGTGTTTTCTTCTTTAGAGGAGTTGGTGAAGGCACAATTTACTTATGAAAATGTAATTATTTCTAATGTAAGTTACCCTGAAGAGGAGCTAAAAGTGATTTTCCCACAAGCAATTTTTATTTCTCCGTCCTTGAAAATGCCTTTTGAAATTGATTATACAACGCCAAAGACGTTGGGTGTTGACCGTTTGGCATTGAGTGCTGGGGCGGTTAGTTTGTCCGAAAATACCGATTTGTTGGTGATTGATATGGGGACTTGTATTACGTATGATTTTCTGGAGAATGGGAAAACGTACAAAGGAGGAGCGATATCGGCAGGGATTCAGTTGAGAGCAAAAGCGTTGCACAATTTTACACATAAATTGCCGTTAATAGAGACAATCGAAGCGGAGGTTTTGGTAGGGAATTCGACAAAAAAATCTATAATGAGTGGGTTGGTCAATGGAATAACATTTGAAATAGAAGGGTTTATTGGTCGTTACCAAGAAAAATATCCAACTATTAAGGTAATACTGAGTGGAGGAGATGCAAAATTCTTTGAAACTAAGATAAAACAAAGCATCTTTGTAGTGCCTAATTTGGCATTACTGGGATTGAATAAAATCTTGCAAGAAAATATCGATGAATAAGTTAATTACAACGCTACTTTTAGTGGCATCTTTTACAAGTTGGGGACAGTTAGATTACAACTCTCCTTATTCTATTTTTGGGCTGGGCGATATGCGTGGTTCGGGTACGGTTTACAACCAATCAATGGGTGGTGTGGGTGTTACGAATGGTAATGCCATATTATTGAACTTGGCAAATCCTGCGATGCTGACGAGAAATCGGTTGGTGACTTTTGATTTGGGACTTGGTAGTTCGATGAGAAGAATTAAATCGGGTGAGGCAAGAGAGACTTCATTGGGTGTAAACTTTGACGGTTTGTTTCTTGGGTTTCCTGTTTCGAAAAAAATAACGACTGCAATCGGTGTTTCGCCGTGGAGTATGAAATCTTACGATTTTACAAAAACAGACCAACTTGATGCAACTTCTTCGGTTACGAATAAATACAAGGGTTCGGGTGGCGTAAGTAAATTTGTTTGGTCAACGGGCTACAAGGCTTATTCCTCTAAGGTTAGTAAGACGTACCTTTCTTTAGGTTTGGAAGCGGGTTATTTATTTGGCCCTACTGTAGAAGAAGGGACTTCGTTGGTGACTTCTAATGGAATAGCTAACGCACATACGGGAGGGTTTTTTAATAGACAATCTTATTCTGGTTTTTCTGTAAAGGCGGGAACGGTATTCAGGAAAGAGTTGAAAGTGGCAAGAAATATTGTTGCTTATAAAAAATGGAATGAAAAAATGCAAGATTCGGTGTTGTTGTTTTCAGACAACAATCAGTTTTACTCGAAGAAGATAGTAGATGCAATAGCGAAAGAAATGGTCGTTGGGAAGTATTTGGTTTTGTTGGGGCATCGTACCGATATTGTTGTCTCTCCTTTGTTCAAAGGGAAGAAATCGGCGAGTTATTTCAAATCAAGTGTAGCGAAAGTGAAACCAAAATATATGGGTGTTTATATCAAATCATCGGCTGATGCAGTGGATAAGGCGACTATAATGAAAGAATACGATTTGCTGTTGGAGAAATACAATGCGGGAGATTTTGCGAAAGTAACGGACGAAAATTACGACCGTGCCTTGGCTCGTAAGTACGAAAAACGTGGAAGTGGTATCTTTTTTAATGTAGGAGGGACTTACGGTTTACAAACAAAAGCAACAACCAAATTATTTAAAAGTATCAACCAATACGATGTTAATAATCGTTTGATTACTTCGGATACGTTGGTAAATGGAGAAAAAACAACGGTGACTTTACCTTCTTCTTTTCAACTTGGTTTTAGTATCGATAAACCAGCACCTGTAGGAAAGAGAAAAGACGGTTTGTCAAAAACTTCTGTTTGGTCATTGGCTCTTGATATAGAAACAACCAATTGGTCAGAATACAAAAACACAAATGATTCTTACAGTTATGATAATAGTTACTCTGTTCGTTTG
This sequence comes from Cytophagales bacterium, assembly GCA_965224495.1. Taxonomy (GTDB): domain Bacteria; phylum Bacteroidota; class Bacteroidia; order Cytophagales; family JAAEPT01; genus CBDCZI01. Next base: position 175,999 of record CBDCZI010000025.1, read on the forward strand.
GGCGGAGAAATTTGCCCTGATATTACACAAAAACGTTCAAAAAAACGTTCGAGTAAAATATTTTATCGAGCAGGATTATCTTATGCTAATTCGCCTTACAGCGTCGGTGGCAAGACGGTTCAAACAATTGGTATGAATATTGGAGTAGGTTTACCAATGTTTGGGGTAAATCAATTGCCTCGTTACATTAACCTTAATTTAGGGATTGGACAAAGAGGGTTGACGAGCAGTGCTTTGGTTCAAGAAACGTATTATAATCTTGGTTTAAGTTTTGCGTTTAATAATAAGTTTACTCGTCGTAAAGTAGGTTTATAATTATGCGAGTTTTCATCATATCAATTCTTTTGTTTTCTTTTTCAGGTCTTTTTGCTCAGAGTGGTTGGGATTGGGGAAGTGATAAAATCACGGCATCTCGAAAATACCAATACGTGCAAACGTATATGAACTCAAAGCATTACACCGAATGTCGTCCGACAGTACAGTGGTTATTGGTTAATACACCCAATTTGCATAGTGAGTTTTACAAAAGAGCCTCTGTAGTTTACAAAGAATCGGTAAAAGTAGAAAAAGACCCTGCACAGAAAATTGTTTTGCAAGATTCTCTTTTATGGATTTATGATACGTGGATAGAGAAATTTGGAGCGAACCAAACACCTTTATTACTCAATAAAAAAGCGAAAGTATATTACAGCTATCATAAAGGAAGGAAAACTACCGACTTGAAAGAGGTACAAGCCTTTTATCACAAGGTGCTGACGTTGAATGGCGTGAAGACATACAGTAAAAACATTAAAACATATATGGCAATTGCATTGAACCGAGAAGGTAAAGGGCAATTGACCGATGAGGAGTTATTGGAAGCGTACCGTTTTTCTGGAACTATTTTAACAAAACAAAAAGAGGCTAAAAAAGGAAACGCTGTAAGTATCGCGAAAATTGAGAAAACAGAAAAGATTTTATTGCATAGTTTAGAAACGGCTTCATTGACTTGCGAAGCTATCGAAACATATTTTAGACCACTATATAAAGCATCGCCAAAGGATAGCGATTTGGCAACTGCCATCAGCGGGTTGTTGGCAAAAAACAAATGTGTAGGTTCTGCCTTTTATTTGGAAGTGATGAAAAACGGCACTTCACAAGGAGGGTCATCGTCTAAAATCACGTATATAGCTGATAGAGAATTTAAGAATAACCATTTGGATAGTGCCATCTTTTATTACAAAAAGGCATTGACTATTGAGACTGGACAACAGCAAAAAAGCAAAATCTATTACCAATTAGCCCGTATAGCAAGTCGAAAAGGGAGAAAAAATGAAGCACGTACTTATGCTAAAAAAATGATAGCTACGGGTTACCAAAAAGTGACTGCTTACAATTTTATAGGCGATTTGTATTACAATAGTGGGGGGCAATGTAAAGCAAAAAACGAGATGCTTTCGAGAGCCGTTTATATCTCTGCTTACTTGCAATACCAAAAAGCTGGAAACAAGAAAAAGATGAAATTAGCGAAAGAACAGTTTCCTTCGATGGAAGATATATTTGTTCAAAGCAAAAAAATAGGCGATATTGTCAATACAGGTTGTTGGATAAATGAAAATGTACCCCTTAAAAAACGTTAGACTATTTTTAGTTGCCCTTGCTTTATTGCTCTTCGTTTCGTGTGAAAGCAATAAAAAAGAGGTCAAGAAACCCAAGCCTTATACAGGTCCTGTTTCTATTATTGATGATTTTAAAGTTGTATTTACCGATTCTGCTCGTGTATTGTATAAAATAGCGAGTAAGCACATGGAGGAATTGCAAAATGGCGACCGTGTTTTTCCTAAAGGTATCTATGTAGAGACTTTAGATGGCAAAGAGGTGGTGAAATCGGTGTTGCAATCGGACAGTGCTTATTTTGATAAGAAAAATCAATTGTGGATTTTAAAAGAGAATGTAAAACTACACAACCGCCTTTCGGGGGAGCAAATGTTTAGCGAGGAGCTTTATTGGGATATGAAAGCGACAGACAGCACCAACGTCTATGTCAAAGAAAAAACGTATGTAAAGATAAAAACAGCCGACCAAGTATTTACTGGCTACGGATTACGAACAAGCCAAGATTTTAAGCAATATGAAATCCTTAACTTAAAAGGGATTTTTGACGTGGACGAAGACGAGGAAGCAAAGATTTTTGACGAGAAATAGCTATGAAATTAATTGACACCTTATTATTAGCCTTTTCGGTAGGCACTTTACTGATAAGTATTGATTCAATAATGCGAGGGAACTTTCATCAAAACTATTGGGTATTGATGCTTTGTTTGGGTTCTTTCTTTTATTATATGTACCGTAAGCAAGACGGTAACAACCAAAACGAGGAATAGGTATGAACCAAGAAATGTTAATTTATATCGGTGTTTCCTTATTTCTCTCTGCTTTATTTTCGGGTATTGAGATTGCTTTTATCTCTGCAAACCGTTTGCATATCGAGTTACAAGCCAAAAAAGGCGTGTTGTCAAGTAAGTTGTTGAGTTTTTTTATTAAAAAGCCTTCGTTCTTTATTGGCACTTCACTTATTGGTAATACCATTTCGTTAGTTGCCTTTTCTACCTTAATGACCTCAGCGTTGCATCCGTATTTTGCTGAATTTAGTAAACTGAGCTTTTTGTTGATTCAAACGATTATATCGACGATTGTCGTGTTGATTTTTGCTGAATATTTGCCTAAGAGCTTGTTCTTGTTGAACCCTAATAGGTTGTTGTCCTTTTTTATCTTTCCGTTTTTGCTCATCGCAATAGTTTTGGCGTTACCTGTGTTTTTGGTGGTTACGTCTTCCAAATTTTTATTGGTGAAAATATTCAAAACACCTTATTCAGAAGAGATTCCTGCATTTAGTCTGACAGACTTAAACTATTACATTCAAAAAATAACACATTCAGAAACTGATAACGACGAAACAGGTGGGTTAAACACCGAGATTTTGAATAATGCATTGGAATTTAAAACAGTAAAAGTAAGAGAATGTATGATTCCTCGTATTGATATTGTGGCGGTAGAGGTCAACGATACCATTGACGATTTACGCAAAGTATTTATCAAAACAGGTTACTCTAAAATATTGGTATTTAAAGACACAATTGATAACCTTGTTGGGTACGTGCATTCCTCTGTATTATTTAAAAAACCAGAGACTATAGAAGGCGTAATGTCGGAGTTAATCATTGTACCTGAAACCAAACCTGCCAACGAATTATTACCCGAACTAACCAAGTCGCACAAGTCTATCGCTTTGGTAGTTGATGAGTTTGGAGGGACAGCAGGCATCATCACAACAGAAGATATTGTAGAAGAAATATTTGGAGAAATTCGTGATGAACACGACGATGACAGTTTAGCAGAAGAAAAAGTTGACGAAAACACATATATTTTCAGTGCACGTCACGAAGTAGAACACCTCAATGAAACTTACGATTTGGGTATTCCTGAAGATGATTACGAGACGCTAAGTGGCTATATATTAAGTCTTACGGGGCGGATACCCGAAGAAGGAGAGGTAATAGACACACCCGATTTAAAAATATTAATTAAGACGATGGAAGGGATAAGAATAGATAAAGTGCAAATTTTTATATCTAATACTTAAATAATTGCTTTTCAAGCCCTATCTTTAAGGTTACAAAAGTGTAATTTCTTTATAAAGATAAAAAATGGCGGTATTAGATAATATCAGAAAAAGAACAGGGTTAATGTTGATTGTAGTTTTAGGAGCTACAGCGGCCTTTGTTTTAGGAGATTTGATAAGTGGAGCAGGAAACTCTGCAAAACAATCAGTAGGTGAAATCAATGGAGAGAAAATAGACTCTCAACTATTCAACCAACTTTCGAGTAAATATAAAAAAACAGGTCGTTTTTCAGATGACCAAGCAGAAGGTTACGCTTGGAACGATATGCTTTTTGAATATGGGTGGAAAGAACAAATAGAAAAAGCCGGTATTGCTGTTTCTCGTTTCAATGACGAAGACGAGGAGAGTGAAGAGTTTGATATGATTCAAGGAAAAACTTTATTTAAAGATTTTTTTGGAGAAAACAGAGAGAACTTACCTCACAACGAATTTGTAACAAAATTTAATAGCATCATTGCTAACATTATGGATGCGGGAGAAGAAAACGCAACCTACAAAGTGTTAACAGATAATAAAGAAACGTATTACAACAGCCGATTGAGAGATAAATACACAGCGTTATTTACACAATCAGCTTATGTGACCACAGCTCAAGCACGAAGAAAAACACAAAGTGAAGGGGCTGATGCAATCAAAGCTTCTTTTGAATATGTATATACACCGTTTACAAGCATTGTAGATTCTACAATAGAAGTAACAGATAGTGAATTAGAAACGTATATTTCTGCTCACGAAAAAGAGTTTGATGTACAAGATGGTCGTGACATTAAATATGTTGCTTTATCATATAAGGCAAGCCCTACAGATGCACAAGAGTTATTGAAAAAAGCATTGAGCTTAAAACAAGAGTTACTTGTTTCTACAAAAGACCAAGAGTTTGTTAATACCAATGCAGAAACACAATCGAGTGTTGCTTTAGCTGCTTTCAGTGCTTTACCTGCGCAGGTAAAAGCTGATTCTACAGGTTTAGCTAAAGGGAAAGTTTACGGGCCGTTTTTCGTAAACAACAAATACGAGACGTATAAAATTTCTGACATTCGTTATGGAAAAGGAGTGTCTAAAACTTCAGTTAGTGTAATTACTGTTGATACGTCAAGAATTGCAACGGATAAAGTTGGTGCAGCCTTAGATTCGGCGGCTACACTTTTATCAAAAGCACAAGGAGACAGTGCCTCAGTAGCAAGTTTACAATGGCAACCTTTGGGAGAAGTAGAAACTACGGATACTGTTCGTTTCCCTCAATCGATATTAGACGCCATCTTTGCTTCGTCTAAAAAAGGTGTGCATTCGGAATTGGTTTCATTTCCACAAGGTGTAATGATAGTAAAAAGAGATGCTAAAGTAGAAAGAGCGGATACAAAATATGCTATTGCAAAAATAGATTTAGCTTTAGTGCCAAGTCAAATTACAAGAGATAGTGTTTGGGATATTGCTTCGCAATTGATTGGTGGAGCATCTTCGTTAGAAGAATTGGAAGCTTTGGTAAAAGAAAAAGAAGGGATAACAATAGAAACTGCTCAGAAAGTTGATAAGAACTCTCCTTACTTAAACCGTTACTCAGGAAGTGATGCGAAATCTATCATCTCGTGGGCTTACAAAAACAAAGTGGGTGAATTTTCAAACGAAATTTACGATTTGTTGAAACAAGAGACTTATATTATTGCAGCAGTAGCAGGAGCAACCGAAAAAGGAAAAATAACTGTTGATGCTGTACGTAATGAGGCGACACAAAAAGTACGTAACGAAAAGAAAGCTGCTCAATTAATCGCTTTATTTGATGGACAAAAAACAAAAGGATTAGCAGAAATTGCTCAAGAATTGAACAAAACAAAAACACCTAATTTCGCTACTTACAATACAGTAAGCAATTTGACTAGTGGAGCAAAATACATACCTAATTTCAATTACGGATACGATGCAGTATTGGCAGGTACAGCTTTTGGAATAACAAAAGGAGAGACAAGTCCTGTATTGGTTGGTGAGAAAGGTGTGTTTATCTTAAAATCGACAGCAACAACAGAGGCTGTTAGTAAAAAAGATTACACACAAGAGAAAAAAACAATGGCAGGAGCTACACAAAAAGCACAGGCTAACAAACTAAACACAGTATTTTCTGAGTTAATCGAAATTGAGGATACGCGTTATATGAGAAGATAACACTTCTTACAAAACGAAAGTTTTAACTCATTTCAGTCAATAAAAAAAGCCATTCTATTTATAGAATGGCTTTTTTTGTGTCTATTAGTACCTTTTCGTGCTTTTGGAAAGGTATTTGATAGTTACTAAGTACTTGTTGGAAAGGTAATCTTTTGTAGAGATTAGGCGTACAAGTAGGCAGAGAAGAATAACGGAGCTTCTCAGTTTTTTGAGCGAAGGGATGTTAGAATTAAATTTAAAAAAATGGAAAAGAAAAAAATGAATAAAAGTTCGAAGTTAGTGTTAAGTATCATTTTCGATTTGTTGGGAATGGCGTCTTACCTTATTCCGGGGCTAGGAGAGACACTTGATGTCGTTTGGGCACCAATCGCAGGTATTTTGATGTTTAGTATGTACGGAGGAACAACAGGTGTGTTAGGAGGTCTTTTCTCTACTTTAGAAGAAGCATCACCAGGAATGGATTTAATACCGACCTTTACCTTAATCTGGTTGTACACTTACGTATGGAAAAAGACACCAGAAGAAAATCCTGTAACGATTAATGTCGATTAAGCGTTATAGAACAAAGCGAAGAATTAACAAAAAAGGCAAGCTCAAGAAATTGAGGTTGCCTTTTTTATTGATTGATCCAATGAATAATATCTTCATATTGAGCGTGATAAATTACAACAAAAGTTCTTCAATGTCAGCTTGAGACAAACTTTTAACAAAACTATCTTCGGTAGAAATTAAGTTATTTGCCAATGCCTTTTTACGTTCTTGCAAACGTAATATTTTCTCTTCGACTGTGTTTTTTGTAATGAATTTGTAGGTGTGGACGGTGTTTTTTTGCCCCATTCGATGAGCTCTATCCACAGCTTGTGCCTCTACGGCGGGATTCCACCAAGGGTCAAGAATAACCACATAATCAGCCTCTGTTAAGTTCAGACCTAAACCACCTGCTTTAAGTGAAATTAAGAAAAGTTGAATTTCTTCGTTGTTTTGAAAAAACTCCACCTGCTTTTGACGAGATTTTGTTGCACCGTCTAAGTAAGCGTATTCCGTTTTTTTATCGTCTAAGTATGCTCTAAACAGTGCCAAATGTTTAACAAACTGACTAAAAACTAATATTTTATGATTTTCTGCCGTAGCACTTTCAAGCAAACGCAAGACGTCGTCAAATTTCCCTGAATCACCTTCATACAAAGGATCTGCTAACTTAGGGTGATTGGCTATCTGACGCAATTTAGTTAAGCCTTGCAACAAGGTCATTTTTGACTTCCCTAAACCACCATGATCTATTTTTTCTAAAATTTTATTCCTGAAAAACGATTTTACCGTTTCGTACTCTTTACTTTGGTCGTTGGACATTTCACAATACATTACTTGCTCTACCTTATCGGGTAACTCAGTAAGCACTTGTGATTTTTGACGACGAAGAATAAACGGTTTAATGATAGCGTGTAGTTTATGCACCTTGTTCTCGTCGTGGTATTTTTCTATTGGTAATAAAAAATTGTCTTTAAAGAACTTTTGTGTACCCAACAACCCATCATTAATAAATGACATTTGCGACCACAAATCCATTGTGCTATTTTCTACAGGCGTACCTGTTAATATCAATTTAAAAGTGGAGTTTAATGATTTCACGGCTTTATTAATCGCAGAACTTGGATTTTTTATTGTTTGAGATTCGTCTAAAACGATATAATTAAAATAATACTCTTGCAAAATCTTAGCGTCTATTCGAGCAATACCATAGGAGGTAATCACTAAGTCATATTGAGCAAAATTAGCGACCTTTTTAACTCGTTTTGTACCTGTATAGACTAATATTTTCAATTCTGGTGTAAACTTTTTCGCTTCTGCTTGCCAATTGTACACCAAAGAAGTAGGCATAACCAATAAGGATGCGTTTTGTACACCGCTTTCTTTTTGAGCTTGTAAAAAAGCCAATGTTTGTACCGTCTTACCCAGACCCATATCATCTGCCAGACAACCACCAAACTTAAAAGCGTGTAAGAAATTCATCCAATTGTAACCCGCCTTTTGGTAGGTTCTCAATTCTCCTTTAAACCCTTTGGGGAGTGGCAGGTCATCAATTTGCTCAAAATCACGTAACTTCTCTAATTTCTCGTTAATTTTTACCGTCACGCCACCGTCAGTATCTATCTCTTGTACTAGAGCAAGGTGGTGTTTTTGTAAAGTCAATTCCCCCACTTCATTTTCCTCCGAAAACGAAAACAATTCACTGTATTTTGTTAGCCATTCTTCGGGAATGACAGCGGTTTCTTTATTGGGTAACAAAAACTCCCTTGTTCCTGTCAATATGTATTTTCTCAACTGTAAAAATGGAATTTCAAACGCACCAAAAACAACTTTTGCATAGACGTCAAACCAATCATTTTTCTCGCTTATTTGAATATCTATCGACGATTTACCGATAAAATATTTTCTCTGATTTACTTTCCCTTCCTTTTGTTGTACCGTTATGCCTAGCGCTTTTAATTTTTCTTTATTTTTTTTAATCCACGAAAAAGCTCTCGGTTTCTCAAGCGAACAGCGTTCGTTTCGAATGATTAGACCGAGTTTTTCTAACTTTGAAAATATCTCTTTTTCAAAAGGCAGATCACGTACTACTTTGTGAAAAATATACGAATCAGCCGTCTTTTCTAATTTGACACTGGCACTTTTATTTGTTCCCGAATGAAAAGAATAAGCTCCGTAGTTAAAACTTACTTGAAAAACCAGTTTACCAACCTTTTCAGGTTGCTTTTTCTTTGTTTTCTCAAACAAATCCGTCGGAGCGGCGGGTTCTATCAACTCACTAAAATACAGGGTGGCATTTCCTTCACCACGCTCTTCTATAATCTCAAAACCTTGGGCACGTACGTCAAAACTACCGACAATCTGTGTGATAAAATTGTTGTAATACGTCTCTTCGAGTGACTTGGGTATATTGATGAATTTTTTATTCATAAACGGCTTCAGTTTCTTACCGTCCACGTTTTGTTTGAATCGTAACAATTGTTTTTCTTCTACCAACAACCACGCAGGCTCATTACAAACCACCTGACTGTTGTTGTACTGGAAATGTACTTTTTCACCTTTCAGCCTAATTGTAGGCAGGTAATGTGTATTTTCTTCGTTTTTATAAAAATGGAACAACACGGTAGCAGGTTCTGTTGGCACTTCTACTTTTCTCCAAGTAGGCTCGCCATCATTGCCCATTACATAAATCTGCTTGTCTTGTAACAGGGGGAAAATTTCCGATTTTTTGCCGTCAATATATTCAGTAATGTGCTTTTGAAGTACCTTGTCTCCTTTTTCTTTGTCAAAAGTTTTAGAGAAAAACTCTGCAGGTTTCATCTTTTTGGTTTGAAACTTTTTCACTACAGCATCTTGCTGAATAGAATCCATCAACTTAATGACTTTGTAGTCATTTTCATCAAGCCCTTCGGCAAAGTCTTTCGCATTCTGAAACGATATGTTTTGATGCTGAAAAGTTAAATTATCATTCTTATCTAATTGAATAACAAAAGATTCGATAAGGTAGCCTAAGTACTCGTGAGCGAACAGAGAATAAATGAGCTGAAAAGGTTGTTGTGCAGATACTTTCATAAAACGGGCTTGAAGTTACTCATATTCAATGATAAGAGCAAAAAAAATAGGTCTTCTCTACAATTAATATTTGTGCTTTTCCCTCGAATACGAAGCATTCACGAGTACTATTGAAAGCAATGAAACTGTCTGGTCTTTTGGGTACGCATCACTAAACCTCAATTATTTTTATACCGTGTTGTACACCGTTATCTTATTCCGTTTCTTTTATTACTTTCAAAGTGTATTTGTCATAAGCGATCACGTCAAGCACTTTTGATTCTCCAGTGTTCCGCCACTTTTTGTAAATCAGTTCCATTCAGATAAACATAAAGTTCATTGTCATTTATTTTTTCTTTAAATATCATTTTCAGAAAATGTTTTATTAAAATCACGAATCCGTTTGACATTATGATTTTTAAAATCCCCTTCACATTCCGCCCAATACATTACATCTCTTGGGTCTCCTTTTGCGGAGTCTAAAGATGATTTAAAACTTTCAATTCCATTATTTGCTAAATAAACAACACAGCGAATAATTCGGTCAAAGTTTAAGTATTCATTTTGAGTTAGGTATTCAGTCAAAATTTTGTTTGCAGAATCATAGTCCGCGTTAAATCGGATTTTCATTTGTTCAACAATGTCTTTTGGTAATTCTCTCAATTTTTCTATTCAGCGTAATGCTTGTCTTTAATTGTGTACAACGGGAGCTTGTTTAAAAACCTCAGTTTTTTGTTAGTATTCAAAAATACAGAAAAGCACGACTAAAATATAGAAACCTGGGGTAAAAGTATTATGCTTGGTGGTGTGAGAGGTGTGCTGGCGGCCATTTGACTGTCAGCCACCTACTCGACTGGCGTGTCGTTATTCTTCTTTTCGCCTTTCAAATATCTTAAAAGTAGTTCTCCACTTTCCTGTATCAATATCGTAGAATTCAATATTTACATTATAGGCTCGTGTTACTGTATTAATCCAAGCATTTTCCCATTCTAATTGAAGTATATTTTTTTCAAAATCAATTGTCCAATTTCCACTATCAAAGGAACCAACATTATTGATGCCGTTAGCAGTTCCATTTTCGTAAATTTCAGTTACAAATTTATAGCCCGTTGGATAATCTCCAAAAATTGTCATATTACTTATTCTTAAAAGTAATTCTTTACCTGACAACTGGAGATGTCCATTTTCGATAATCTCCTTTTCTGTGAAATTACTTCCTGTATAGTCGAAGTCCTTTGTTTTTAATTTATTTATCATATTTGTGACAAAGCCTTTTAAAATTTGATTTGTTCAATTGTCCAATTTTCTTTCATAGGTTTTGTGAAATCTTGATTTATCACGTAGTTTTCATTGTTTGGTGTTACTGCAACTGTTGTGCTTGCAGGTATTCTTTTTGAATTTATAACTTTAGCAGATTTCCAACTATCATTACTCGACAATTCAATTAATGTATTTCCACCTGGTGATGTTCCGTTATTCGTTACACCAACTATATTTCCTTTAGTGTTAAGAACCATTCCGTCAAAACCTGTAAAACCTGAATTTGTAATATCTACTATTTTAGCAGATTTAGCATCATTAATTGGAATTTTAACCAAACCATAATCTGCATAAAGACCTTTGTCGTTTACATTAAGTATTGAAACCAACAAGAACAGCAGCACTGTATTCACTTTGTTCAATAGAAAGTTGTTGGTACTTGAAAGTAGTACCCTCTTTTATCTTGCTAATTTTCTTTTCTATTTTTTGAGCTATTTTCATTGAGAAGAAAAAGTACGAAATTCAATTCAAATGTCAAGTAAACGAAGCATATTACTTGACATTATTTATTATTATCAGTTTGTGAGGCACGAGCAAAATTAAAAGAACTTGAAGAGCCGTATGAGTCGAGAGATTCACGTACGGTTCTGGGAGAAGTTTGGGGTGAAATCCCCCTTGCTTACTCGACTAGCATTATTTTTAGAATGTAAGGATTTTTTCTAAATATTCTTTCTTGAAGTTGTCAAATTCATCATTTAGAGAAATTGAAGTTTCAAATTTTAGAGAACAAGAATACTTACCAATCAAAAACAGAAGAATATAAACGAGATTGCTGTCCAAAATGCGGGTCGGATCACTTTATTAAATATGGTTTTAATAAATCATTAGAACAGCGTTACCAATGTAAAAAACAGACATGTAAAACCATTTTTTCGGACTCCACTGGTTCAGCTATTCATCGTTTACAGTTGAAAGATAAATGGTATGAGTACGTTGATACGATGTTTAATGGTGATTTTTATTCCACAAGAGAAATGGGGAAGAGAATAAATGTTTGTCATAAAACAGCTTTCTTTTGGCGACATAAAATACTATTTGCAATAGCTAAAAAGGCAACAAAGTTATTTGGTATTGTGGAAATTGATGATTTACATTACAGCTTTAATCAAAAAGGAAGAAAAAACTTAAGTTCCTCTAAAAAGAGAGGACGACAAAACAATAAACAAGGTGATAATTCTGAATCGGTCAAGGTATTAGCAACAGCAGATAGAGAAGGTGACCTGATTTTAGATGTTGTTAGAATTGGTCGACTAAAGGCTTCTGATGTTAAAAAATCAATTGGTGGAATCATAAATAAAGAGACAAATATTTTAACTTCAGATAAACACCCATCATTAAAGGCTTTTGCCAAGGCTTTTAGAATTCAGCACGAGACATTTTTAGCAAAATACCATTCGAGAGCTAAAATATATCATGTCAACACTATTAATGAAAAAGCTGGTAGATTAAAAACATTGGTCAATAGAGGGTTTAAAGGTGTTGCAACAAAGTATTTACACAATTATTGTAATTGGTTTACTCTAATTGAGTCTTTAAAACAAAGTACAATTGATTTCTTTGATGAATCATTTCATAGCCATACTTCCTGGAGTGATTTTATGAAAAGAGAGGTGAATTATCAAATTTACCTAACTAATTATTCTAATTTGAAAGATTGAAAATTTATAGGCTATTTTACCAACTTTTAAATGGAACACAGCCTATTCGTTTTAGGGCATAAAAAAAGCGAAAAGAACTTAATCTCTCCGCTTTTTAATCCTTTTTTTGTTCGTCTTAGTGCTTGAAATGACGGATACCTGTGGTAACCATTGCCATGTCGTTTTCGTCGCAATAAGCGATAGAGTCTTTGTCACGGATACTTCCGCCTGGCTGAACAACGGCTTTGATACCTGCCTTGAAAGCAATTTCTACGCAATCAGCAAATGGGAAGAAAGCATCGGATGCCATCACTGCATTTTCTAATGATAAATTGAAACTTTTCGCCTTTTGAATGGCTTGTTCCAAGGCATCTACACGAGATGTTTGACCTACTCCACTGCAAATCATTTGACCTTCGACGGCTAAAATAATCGCGTTAGATTTGGTGTGCTTACATACTTTGTTTGCAAAAACCATCGCGTTGATTTCTGTAGCTGACGGTTTACGTTTGGTTACTGTCGTGAAATCTTCTGCCAATTCGATACTCAAATCTTTGTCTTGACGAATGACTCCGTTCAATAAAGTTTTGATTTGTTTGGTCGGTAAAGCAACTCCTTTTCTAATCAATAAAATTCTGTTTTTCTTGCTTTTCAACAACTCCAACGCCTCGGCACTGTAAGATGGCGCAATCAATACTTCAAAAAACAATTTGTTCAACTCTTCGGCTGTTGCTAAATCAATTTCTTTGGTAGAGATAATCACTCCTCCAAATGCTGATACAGGGTCAGATGCTAAGGCTGTTAAATAAGCGTCTTTCAAGGTTTTGGCTGTAGATATACCACAAGCATTGTTGTGCTTTAAGATAGCTACTGCCGTTTCGCCTTTAAATTCGTCAATCAAATTAACAGCGGCATCAACGTCAACTAAGTTGTTGTACGAAAGTTCTTTTCCGTTTAGTTTGGTGAAAATGGCATCTAAATCTCCGAAAAATTCACCTTTTTGGTGTGGGTTTTCGCCGTAACGTAAAACCGAACCGTCATTGATGCTTTCTTTGTAAGCGCTTACTTCTACAGTTTCTGCGAAATAATTAAAAATAGCACTGTCGTAATGAGAAGAAACATTGAATGCTTGTGTTGCAAACCATTTTCGGTCAGCAATTTCTGATTTTGCTCCGTTTTTTTCTAAGATATCTTGTAGTGGCTTGTATTGTGCTTTTGACCCCACGATGATTACGTCTTTGAAGTTTTTAGCTGCCGCACGGATTAAAGATATCCCTCCGATATCTATCTTTTCGATGATGTCTTGCTCTGGAGCTCCTGATGCTACCGTGTCTTCGAATGGGTACAAATCAACGATAACCAAATCAATTGCAGGAATATCAAATGCTGCTGCTTGGTCTAAATCCTCTTGTAATTCTCTTCTGTAAAGAATCCCTCCAAAAACTTTGGGGTGTAATGTTTTTACTCTTCCTCCGAAAATAGAAGGGTAGCTTGTCAAATCTTCCACTGCAATTACTGGAATACCTAAATTCTCAATAAATGATTGTGTTCCTCCTGTTGAGTAAATCTCGACACCGTTTTGGTGTAATAACTTTACAATTGGCTCAAGATTGTCTTTGTCAAAAACAGATATTAAAGCGGATTTAATATTTTTCATTTCCTTCTAAGTTTTGAATTTGCTACTGAAAACACAAAGATACATTATTTGCGTGTTTAGATAGAAGAAAGTGATTTAAAATATCCGAAATCTAAGAATAAAAGAAAAGATATTGGTATAAGGCTATTTTTTATCGAGCTCTTCCAATAATTCGTAACTCTTTAATAACGTCGGAAAATCGGTCAACTCGTTGGAATCACTGTTTTCTACTGCAGAGATAAATGCCTTAATCTCGTCGTAATAGCCTTGTAAGGTCAGCGAATTGTTTTCTGCGATAGGGACAAAACCGTTGTTAGAGAGTAATGTTTGTTGCTGAATAGGTCTTTTAAATACCTTTTCTAAAGGGATACCTGCTATTTTTTTACTTTTCTCGGTATAGGTTAATTCAAATAGCCCTTTTGCCTCAAAAATACCATTTTCGGTATTAACGCTTAACGTTTCTTGTGGGTTTGACCACGAATAATCTGTCGATAATTCGAGATTTCCAACGACACCTGATTGGTGCTCTACCAATAAAAAAGTAGTCGAACCGTTGGTCGTTTGTTTTTTTGCAATGGATTTTACTTCTCCAAAGAGGAATACAATTAAATCTAAGGGGTGAATAAACAAATCCCATAAGGCATTGCCTTCAGGGTAAGCGCCTGTTTGAAAATTGAATCGGTACGACTGTGGGCTTTTCATTTCCTTTTTTATGGTCGTATAAACCGATGCGTACCGTTTTTGCAAACCAACTTGTACGGTGTTGTTTTTAGAAAGAGCGATTAATTCTTTTAGTTCGTTGGTGTTTTTACAAGGTGGTTTTTCTATAAACAAATCCTTTCCTGCGGACAAAACTCGTTTGGCTATTTCAAAATGACTGTCAGGGTTTGCACAGACAAATACGCCTTTTATTTCTTTGTCATCGAGGATAATTTGCAAATCATCGGTGGCTAAAGCTTTGTATTTGTGTGCCGTCAATTGTGCATTCTCCAATGTTCTCGAAAAGATATATTTCAAAGGCACACCCAAATAATCCAACACAGGATAAAGGTTACTCAAACTATGGTTTCCTACACCGACAAAGGCATATTTTCCCGAATAAGCTCGGTACTGACTGAGTTGTTTCTTCTTTCTTACCGCCTTGTATTTATTGATTAATTGAGCAAACATAGTTGTGAATTATACAAATTGGTTAAGTTTTTTTGCTTTGAGGTCTTCGACAAATTGTTTTACTTTTTGCTCTTCGTCTTTTTTACAAATCATTAATACATTGTCGTATTCGGCAACGATAAAACCGTCTAATCCTTGTGTGACAACCAAGCGTTCTTTTGGCGTTTTTATGATACAATTTTTGGTGTCGTAAGTGGTGATATTTCCGTCTAAAACGTTGTTATCTTCGTTTTTGTCACCTATTTCATACAGCGAATTCCACGTTCCCAAATCTGACCATCCGATATCGCTCAACACTACAAAAACGTTTTCGGCACGTTCCATTACGGCATAATCGATAGATATATTTTTTGTTTTTTGATAGACTTCGTCAACGAATGTTTGTTCTTGGTCAGTGTAATATTTACCAATCCCTTCGGCAAATTCTTCGGCTAATTGTGGCTCAAATTTCTCAAACGCATTGATGATAGTTGATGCTCTAAAGACAAAAATACCTGCATTCCAAACGTATTCGCCACTTGAAACAAACGCTTTGGCTACTTCTAATTGTGGTTTTTCGGTAAAGTTCAATACGTGATTGACTTCGCTGTTTTCGCCTTCTTCAAAACGAATGTAACCATAACCTGTGTCAGGGCGACTTGGTTTGATGCCCAAAGTTACCAAAACTTCTTTCTTTGCAGATTCTTCTAAAGCGATGGCTAAACGGCGTTCGTATTCTTCTTCTTTTAAAATAATATGGTCAGAAGGAGCGATAACAATATTAGCATTCGCATTGATTGTTCTGATTTTGTAAGAAGCGTAGGCAATACAAGGAGCGGTGTTTTTTCCTACAACCTCCAATAATACTTGTTCTTCTTTCAAAAAAGGCAGTTGTTTTAAAACAAGGTCTTTGTAAATGGTATTGGTAACGATATAAATATTTTCGTTGGGGCAAGTATTCGAAAAACGAGCAACAGTTTGTTGTAGTAACGATTTGCCTGTTCCTAAAACGTCGTGAAATTGTTTTGGGAAATCAGTACGACTAAAAGGCCAAAATCGGCTACCGACACCGCCAGCCATTATTACTACAAAATTATTGGTATTCATTTGAATGTGGTTTTATCTGGATTATTAAAGAAAGGGTATTTTAAAATTATCTTCTCTTAATAAGTATATAAATTACTATTTTCCCGTAAAAATTACTAACTTAAATAAAGTTAATTTCTTTAACGAGAAAACAAATATAACCTCGTTAGTTAAGACCAACAAATAGTCAATAATTTAAAGATGACAATTGATTTAAAAAAAGAGCTCAAAAAGTATTTTGGGTATTCCGAATTTAGAGGTGAACAGGAAGCTGTGATTGAAAACTTGATGCAAGGGAAAGACACCTTTGTTATTATGCCTACAGGTGCGGGAAAATCTATTTGTTACCAATTACCGTCGCTATTACTCGAAGGTACAGCATTGATTATCTCTCCTTTGATTGCTTTGATGAAAAATCAGGTGGACCAAATGCAGGCCTTGGGAATAGAGGCGTATTATTTGAATTCAAGTTTATTGAAATCGGAAAGAGACAAAATCCAACAGTTAGTTTTAGAAGGAAAAGTCAAACAACTTTATATTGCACCCGAAGCGTTGGCAAAAAAAACCAATGTTGAGTTTTTTAAAAAGGCGAAAATTTCTTTTGTCGCCGTAGATGAGGTGCATTGTGTATCGGAATGGGGACACGATTTCCGTCCTGAATACAGACGGATACGTTCGTTGATAGCCCATATAGATGATACTTTACCGATTATTGCCTTGACAGCAACGGCTACTGAAAAAGTACAAATAGATATACTGAAAAACTTACGTCTTGAAACTTCGGGGGTTTACCAAACTTCATTTTATAGAGATAACCTTCATTATTCGGTTTTGCCAAAAACAAATGCAAAAATGAATTTGGTGAAGTTTATTCAGCGTAGAGCAAAGCAAACAGGGATTATTTATTGTTTGAGTAGAAAACGAGTAGAAGAGATTGCTGAGTTTTTACGTGTAAATAACATTAATGCCTTGCCTTACCATGCAGGGTTGGACAAAGATGTCAGAGCGACCAATCAAGAGAAGTTTTTGGGTGATAAAATTGATGTCATCGTTGCAACGGTAGCTTTTGGTATGGGAATAGACAAACCCAATGTGCGTTTTGTCATTCATTTTGATGCCCCAAAATCGCTCGAAGGTTATTACCAAGAGACAGGGAGAGCAGGGAGAGATGGTCGTCCGTCGGAATGTCTGCTTTTTTATAGTTACAAAGATATTATTAAGCTCGAAAAATTTAACCGAGACAAAACGAGTAGCGAAAGAGACAAAGCGATTTTGTTGTTAGATGAGGTGAGTGGTTTTGCTGAAACGGCAGATTGTCGTTCACAAGATTTGTTGCAGTATTTTGGAGAACATTTGGAAGAAAAATGTGGGAATTGCGACAATTGCAAAGAGCCTAAAGAACAGTTTGATGCAAAGGAAGAGCTTTCTTTTGCTTTTAATTACATTAAAAATGCTTCGAAAAAAAGAACGGTAAAAGGTGTTGTTAAGCGATTAACCGAAACAGGAGAAGAGACCAAAAAATACGCAAAATATATTTCTCACTTTTGGATGACTTTGGTACGTCAAGCTTTGTTAAGAGAGTTTTTGGTGAAGGAAGATGACAAGGTATCGCTAACAGGCAAAGGGGAAAACTTCTTGATTTCACCCAAAGAAGAGATGCTTTACAAAGACCGGGAATTTCCTCTTATTGATGAGTCTGACGTGGAAAGTATGCAAGACGGTCAAACGTTAGATATTAACACCGAATTGTTAGCACAATTAGAAGAATTGAGAATAAAAGTAGCCGAACAAAAAGAGATTCCACCTTACGTTGTTTTTCAGGATGAATCATTGGAAGGAATGGCGTCGTCATTTCCTTTGACAATAGAAGATTTGACACATATTAGTGGCGTAGGTTTAGGGAAGGCAAAAAAGTTTGGGAAAGAATTTATCTTATTAATAAAAGTATTTGTCAATGAGAATAATTTGGAATCAACGGCAAATATTTTCGTAAAGACTTCAGGGAATAAATCAAAAAATAAAATAAAAAATATACAAGGGATTGATGCTCAATTGGACCTTAGAAGAATTGGCAGACAATCAATCCATTACCTTTGACAAGTTAGTCGAGGAAATGGAGCATATTATTCATTCGGGGACGTGTTTATCTATCGACTATTATTTAGATACATTTATGGACGAAGAGTCGGTTGATGATGTGTATGAATACTTTATGGAGGCAGAATCAGATGACTTTGCATTGGCACAAGAAGAGTTGGGAGAAGAGTATTCTGACGAAGAAATAAAGCTGGTACATATCAAGTTTATTTCAGAAGTGGCAAATTAACATTAACTTAGTAACAATAACTGAACGAAAAAGAGAAATAACTCTTTGTTCGTTGGTAATCAAATATATATAAAGAGGCGTAGGTGTGTTTTGAAAAATACTGTTGAATAAAAGACAGCTTATTTTGAAAAATAAACCAACAAATCGACAAAAGATTTAATAAAATGAATATATTAATATTAGGAGCAGGAGGAAGAGAACATGCATTGGCTTGGAAAATGAAACAAAGCCCAAAATGTTCACATATTTTTGTAGCACCAGGAAACGCTGGTACAGCTCAAATAGCAACAAACTTAGCGGTAGGAGTCAATGATTTTGATAAAATAGAAGAGGCAGTAATTGCTCACGCTATCGAAATGGTCATTGTCGGACCAGAAGACCCTTTAGTCAACGGAATAGTTGATTTTTTTGAAACGAATGACAAATTAAAAAATGTTAAAATCGTTGGTCCAAATAAAGAGGCTGCTCAATTGGAAGGAAGTAAAGATTATTCTAAAGAGTTTATGTTTAGACATAATATTCCAACGGCAGGGTATAAAACTTTCGGAAAATCTGATTTAGAAGAAGGGATTGCTTATTTGGACAATGCAAAAGGACCTTATGTGTTAAAAGCAGATGGTTTAGCTGCAGGAAAAGGAGTAATTATTACAGAAAGCGTAGAAGAAGCAAAAACGTCTTTACGTGAAATGATACAAGATAACAAGTTCGGAGAAGCAAGTTCTCGTGTAGTTATCGAAGAGTTTTTAGACGGTATCGAATTGTCTGTTTTTGTATTAACTGATGGGAAGTCGTATGTGACTTTACCAGAAGCAAAAGATTACAAAAGAATCGGCGAAGGAGACACAGGTTTAAATACAGGAGGAATGGGGGCTTTGTCGCCTGTACCTTTCACAACACCTGAAATGATGGCAGAGATTGATGAGAAAATCGTCAAACCAACAGTTGAAGGCTTACAAAAAGATAACATTAAATTTAAAGGATTTATTTTCTTTGGATTGATAAAAGTAGGAAACGAAATCAAAGTGATTGAGTACAATGTCAGAATGGGAGATCCCGAAACTGAAGTTGTAATCCCTCGTTTAAAAACTGATTTGGTTGATTTATTTATTGCCACAGCAGACGAAAAATTAGCAGGTAAAACCGTAGAGTTTACAAAAGAAGCAGCGTCAACTATTATGTTGGTTGCTGGAGGGTATCCTGAAGCGTACCCAAAAGGAGATGTTATTTCGGGATTAGATAGTATAGAAAATGTACTTCCTTTTCACGCAGGAACAACAACTTCAAACGGAGATGTGGTAACAAACGGAGGTAGAGTAATTGCCTTAACAGGGTTGGGTACAGATATTTTTGATGCTTTAGAAAAATCTAAAATTGCTGCCGAAAAGATTACTTGGAACAGACGTAATTACAGAAAAGATATCGGGTTTGATTTAAAACAATTCGTTTAGTATGAGTTGTGGATCAAGTGGAGGATGTTCATCAGGTGGATGTTCTTCGGGCGGTTGTTCTTCAGGAGGGATGACTGTTTACGATTGGTTAAGTGATGTTACAATGCCAGGCGACCCTTACGATGTTATCGAAATAGAGTTTAAAGGTGGTCGAAAAGGTTTTTTTAGAAATATACATAACCTCTTTTTCTCAACAGGAGATCAAGTAGTGGTAGATGCAGGTTCAGGACACGATGTAGGGACAGTTTCCTTACAAGGTGAATTGGTGCGTCTGCAATTAAAAAAGAAAAAGGTTAAAGACGATGACAACTTGGCTGTCATTTATAGAATGGCAACCCAACGAGATATTGAACGTCACCAAGAAGCGAAAAATCGTGAGATTACAACGCTATATAGAGGACGTGAGATTATTAGTTCGTTAAAATTAGGAATGAAATTGTCTGATATTGAATACCAGTCAGACAATACCAAAGCGACTTTTTATTATTCGGCAGACGATAGAGTTGATTTTAGAGAATTGATAAAAAATTTGGCTGGAGAATTTCGTATTCGTGTAGAAATGAAACAAATATCTCTTCGTCAAGAGGCTGCAAGAATCGGTGGTATTGGTTCGTGTGGGCGAGAATTGTGTTGTTCGACTTGGATGTCAGATTTCAAAAGTGTTTCGACTTCGGCAGCACGTTACCAAAACTTATCTCTCAACCCTCAAAAGCTTTCGGGGCAATGCGGTCGATTGAAATGTTGTCTTAATTATGAATTAGACACGTATTTAGTCGAGTTAAAAGATATTCCAAAGGTAGAACGAGGATTGAAAACAGAAGATGGACACGCTTCACTTTTCAAAACAGATATCTTTAAAAAGATGATGTGGTTTGGTTACAAAGGTGATTCGAATTGGCACGCAGTACCTGTTGCTCGTGTAAAAGAAATCTTAGAACTCAATAAAAAAGGAGAAAAACCACTTTCGTTGTTATTGGACGAAACGGAAGAGGTAGTAGAAACTGCTGTAAATCACGATTTGTTGCAATTGGATAAAAAATACAGCAAAGGAAAGTCGAAAGGTAAAGGACGTAATAATAGAAATAAACAACAAGGGAATAAAAACCCACAAGGAAAGTCTAATCCAGACCGTCAACCACAGCAAAAGAAAAACCCAGAAAACAAAAGAAGAAACGAGAATAACAAACAACAAAACCCTCGTTCTGGACAAAAAAACAAGGATAATCAACGCCCTCAAAGAGAAAATGTAGTTCGTTCGGAGCAAAAGAATACTGTTCAACCTGAAAAACAAAGGGAGAATACGCAAAAAAAACCTACTGAGAATCACAAGAAACAGGGGGAATCAGTAGATAATACAAACCAAAAGGAGACTAAGTCTGAAAACAGGAGTAAAGGCAATAAAAAGCCTAATCCTCGTAACAAACAAAAGCGCTCAGAAGGAAGGAAAGACAATGACCGAGAAAGAAATGAACCAAAAGTAGAGGTTCACCGAGAAGAAACGGTAAAAAAACGTCCTGTACGAGCAAAAATAAAAATTCAAAGAGAGGGTGTGAAACAAACACCATCTCAAGACGCTAACAAAGGAGAAAATGAAAAATAGTATTTATTTACTGCTTGTTTTGGCTCTTTCGTTTTCTTGTAAAAAAGACAATGGAAATAGAGTAATTGATGCCAATACTGTTCTTAAAGAAATGAAATGGCACCAAAATAACGTGTTAGATTTTGAGGTAATTATCGCTAATGATAGCCTAACCTACGATTTGTCGTTAAATATTCGGAATGGATTAGATTATCCGTTCCGAAATATTTACTTTTTGTATTCTATCGAAGACGAAAAAGGAAGCTTGGTATTTGCTGATCAACAAGAGCTGTTTTTGTTTGATAAACAAGGGCGACCTTTTGGTGATGCAGATAGTTTTGTAGGTGTTTCTTATGGTGATATTTATTACAGCTCGACAAAGTTTGCGAAATATAAATTTGCTAAAAAAGGAACGTACCATATCAAAATAGTGCAGAATATGCGAAATACACCTGTATTAGACGGTGTAATGTCGGTAGGGATAAAAGTGAGTAAATAAACACAACAAATATGGTGGCGATTTATGGGCATCGTGGAGCAAGAGGTTTGTTTCCCGAAAACACATTAGAAGGCATCGAAGAAACACTCTCTTTGCCTGTCGATGGTATCGAAATTGATATTGTAGTGAGTAAAGATGAGCAATTAATTGTCTCGCATAACTCATTTGCCGAGCATAATTTTTGTTTAGACCCACAAGGAAAAGAGATAAAGGAAGAAGACGAGAAAGGTCATAACTTTTATCAGATGGATTACAAAGAAATCTGTACTTATGATGTGGGAAGCAAAATACCCAATCGTTTTCCAAAACAAAAGAAATTTAAAGCAAGTATTCCTTTACTAACAGCCGTTTTTGAGGTGCTTAATAAAAAAACGACAGCAGATTTTACGTTTTTTTTAGAAGTAAAATCGGGAGAAGGAACGTATGGAGAGTTTTACCCGTACCCAGAAAAGTATGCGCAATTGGTTGCTGATTTTTTAGACTCGCACCAAATAAAAGGTAAGTTAATTGTGAAATCATTTGACGCTGAGTTTATGAACGCATTTTATAAACTTACGGGAAATAAATATCCTTTGGGTTTGTTGGTAGAAAACAAATTGACTTTAGAGGAAAACCTGAAACGATTAGCTTTTGTACCAGCGTATTACAACCCCGATTTTTGTTTAGTTACGGCTAAATTAGCCGATGATTTACATAAAAAGGGTATCCAATTAGTTTCGTGGACAATCAACGAAACGAAGGAATTAGAAGAAATGGAAATAATGAGAGGCGACGGAATTATTACCGATTACCCAAACAGATTTCTGAATATTTAATCATTAAAGAGCCGAGTTATGAAAATAGGGATTTTAAAAGAAGGGAAAGTTCCCGTTGACCATCGTGTGCCTTTTACGCCTGCGCAATGCAAAGAGATTACTGATAAGTTTCCATCGACAGAAATAGTTATTACTCCAAGTGAAATTCGTTGTTACAAAGACGAAGAATACGAAAAACAAGGCATTAAAATCCAAAAAGACTTGAGTGATTGTGATGTATTAATGGGTGTTAAGGAAGTTAATATCGCCGAATTGATAGCTGATAAAACTTATTTTTTCTTTTCTCATACGATAAAAAAGCAACCTTATAACAAAGGTTTATTACAAGCCGTATTGGCTAAAAATATCCGATTGGTTGATTACGAAACACTAAAGTTACAAAACGGTCAGCGTGTGGTTGCTTTTGGTCGTTTTGCAGGTATTGTTGGTGCGTACAATGCGTTTTTGACTTACGGACAAAAGACAAATGCCTACGACTTGAAACCTGCCAACGAATGCTACGATATGGTTGAAATGTGGCAAGAGTTAAAGAAAGTGAAACTACCACCGATAAAAATCGCAGTAACAGGAACAGGTCGAGTTGCCCAAGGGGCGCTTGAGATTTTGAAAGAACTAAGTTTACCTCGATTGACATTGGAAGAGTTGAAGGTGAAAGAGGTGAAAATAGCTTCTTACGCAGTCCTTGATTCGGATGATTATAACCAAAGGAAAGACGGAAAAAACTTTAATTTCGATGATTTTCACCAAAACGCTACGGCGTACGAAGGGGTATTCAGGCAATATTTACCACACATTGATATTTTGATTGCAGGAGCTTATTGGGATCCAAAAGCCCCCGTATTGTTTGACGAGACAGATGTGGCAAAAGGTTCTTTTCAACCAACGGTTATTGCGGATATTACGTGTGATATCAAAGGCTCAATTCCGACGACAATTCGTCCGAGTACCATCGCTGACCCTGTTTACGATATCGACAAACAGACCGTTAGCGAACAACCTGCTTACAGTAAAAATACGCTTTCAGTAATGGCAGTCGATAATTTGCCGTGCGAAGTCTCTCGTGATGCAAGTGAAAGCTTTGGGGAACAATTGATAGCAAACGTATTGCCCTCGTTGTTGAATAACGAAACGGACTTAATAACCACGTCTTCTATTACTACAACAGAAGGAAAATTGAGTATCTATTTTGATTATTTGAGCGATTATATTACTTAAATAATGATTTGGAGGAGTGAAAAAGGACTTGCTGTTGTATAGCAAGTCCTTTTTTTGTTTCGTTCGTTTTATGAATTTTGAAGAGTGTTTATGAACACCTTACTTCACAGCAATACAAGAAATTTCTATATTCACGTTTTTTGGAAGTTTGGCAACTTCAACGGTTTCTCTTGTCGGAGCGTTGGATTTGAAATAAGTACCGTAAGCTCCATTGATAACTGTAAATTGGCTTAAGTCGGTTACGAAAATAGAGCATTTGACCACGTGCTCAAAAGTCATGTTAGCTTCTTCGAGAATAGCTAAAATATTTTTCATTACCTGGCTTGTTTCAGAAACGATGTCTTTAGTAACCAACTCGTTTGTTGCAGGGTCAATAGCTATTTGCCCAGAAACATATAACGTATCATTTACTAAAATAGCTTGGTTATACGGTCCTAGTGGAGCAGGTGCATTTTTAGTTTCAATGATACGTCTCATCTATTTTCCTTTTTTGGTGTAATAAAGTTTAAAAGTAGCCTTTCCAGAAGTGTTTTCGGTATCAAATAAAACAGCTTTATTTACTGTATTTGCTTCGTGAAGAGCACTAATGATAAGATTGAAGTCATCAGTCTTGTTTCGAACGTAATTTTGCGTGTGAAGACCTAAGTTGATGGTGTATTGTTGCTTTTCTTCATCGTAAGAAGCGTAATCGATTAATCCGCTACTTTCTTCGTTGGCAACCAGAATAGCATTTCCATTTCCGTCTCTTTTTATTAAGTTATTAGCAGAGGCTTCGTAGATAGCAATTTGTGCAGGTGGTTGGTTAGAGAAATGTTTGGTGGTTGACAGTTTATCAATAGGAAGAATCAACTCAACTTTAGCAATCAAAAGGTCTTCATTTTCTTTTCTTTTTAAGAATGCTTTGAAGTGAGGTATTTCTATTAGTGTACGTACACCAGAACCACTTTGTATGTAGGTTTTGTTTGTCGTTGTAGTACTTGGTACAATGCTTCCTTCTGTGGTAAGTGCACTAAGAGCGGTAGAGGACAAATCAATAGAGGTATGGTTAAATCTTCTTGAAGCCTCCGAAATAGTTAAGAAAATTCTTTTTTGTTCTGTTGGTGCCGCTTGGTTGTGGTACGTAATTTCTATAAATGTATCGTCACTAGCTTCGTCCTCTTTCTTTTTAACAGAAAAACTAAGTATTGAGGCTAAGTTCCCATCGGGAGACTTTAATAAAAGCCCTTTCATTTTTTCTAAGAAAGCTGTTTGGTCATTGGTGTAGTTGTCCAATACACTTTGTCCATAACTGCTTTTCATATCGATAGCAAGTGTTTTAGCTGATTCTGGAAAGTGGTAAATTAGCCCTGTGCTACCTTCTGCTATTGGGTTGTGAGCAATAATGTCTGTAGTTGTGTAGGTTTTGTTTTCAATAGCACCTGTTAATTGAAAAACCTCTAAGTTTAATGGAGCAGTAATATCACCGTAATAATGGTCGAAACGTACGTTGTCTTTTTCCGTAGCGAAATGTCCAATATGAAAACGTACACCTTCACAAACTGGAACCTCACCAAGTTCGTATTCTTCAGAAGGTACGAGTTGAAAATAAGCAGAAGATGATATATCTCCTAATTCGTCGTCATGGTAAGCTCCAGCTAATAAAACCCTTGTTCCATTTGTAGCAATGTTTTCTTTTTCGAAAACGGTAGAGAACTTGACTGTAAAAGTATCAATCAATACGGAGTTTAGTACCGATTCGCCTGCTTGTAGAACGACACCTGTTTCCCCTTTGTCTTTACAAGCGAAAAAAAAGGCTGATAAAAGGATATTTACCAGCCAAAAGTTCAATGATTTTGTCATTTTTTTATTTTACTAAATCAGTATATAAATCGTAATAAGTCTCTAACGCTTCCTCACTAACAGATATTGTATCTACTCGCTTGTCTTTTGCAGCAGTTGTACAAAAAGCTTTTATTTTGTCGTCATTGTCTTCGTTAGAATTGATGACTACGTCGGCATATTCTGTTCCTAATTGAATAAATCCGTGGTAGTCAGCAGAAGATAAGCTTTTCAACATGTCTTCACTAACCTCGTCATTTAACGCATTTTTAACGATGTTTGAACTGAATTTATCGTCAAATTTATTTCCGTAGATAGAGAAAATAGATTTTGCATTTGCAAAAAGAGGGTCGTTTTTGTACGTTGTTTTCAAGTACAAAGGTATCAAACTAGTCATCCAATCGTTACAGTGAACGATATCGGGAGCCCAACCTAATTTTTTAACAGTTTCTAAAACACCTTTACAAAAGAAAACGGTTCTTTCGTCATTGTCTTCGTAGAACTCATCGTTTTTATCATGAAAAACGTGCTTACGTCTGAAGTAATCATCGTTATCAATAAAATAAACTTGTAGTTTTGCGTTAGGAATAGAAGCAACCTTAATGATTAAAGGTTTTTCTTCGTTACCCACTTCAATATTTATTCCTGACAAACGAACCACTTCGTGTAAACGGTTTCTTCTTTCATTGATTAAACCAAAACGGGGAACCAATATTCTGATTTCCATTTCCTTCTCTTGCATTACCTGTGGCAACTTTAAAACAAAGTCAGCAACATTTGAAAGTTCCAAAAATGGATTGATTTCACTTGCAACGTAAAGTATTCTAGTATTAGCCATAGCCTTGGTTTAAATAAATAGTTATGCAAAAATACATATTTTTTACATATTTTTCTACATTTACAAGTTGTAACTAACGTATTACTTAAGTAATTTTCGTAAAATGAGAGTGTTTTCATCCATTCAAGAAGTAGTTAACTACTTAAAAGGCATACGTTCTGCCGAAAAAACCATTGGTTTTGTGCCCACTATGGGAGCACTACACGAAGGACATTTGGCATTGGTTGCTGAAGCTAAAAAAGCGACTGATGTTGTTGTTGTTAGTGTTTTTGTTAACCCAACGCAATTTAATAACGAAGAAGATTTTGATAAATACCCCAACCAAGTGGAACAAGATTTGGTTCTTTTGGAAAATGAAAAAGTGGACTGCGTGTTTTTACCTAGTAGGGAACAATTATATCCAAAAAAAGGAGTGGTTAAATTTGATTTTGGGTATTTAGAACATATCATGGAAGGCGAGTTTCGTCCTGGACACTTTAATGGTGTCGCTACTATTGTTTCTAAACTTTTCCATATTATCAATCCTACCAAAGCTTTTTTTGGGCAAAAAGACATACAACAAGTTGCTGTGATTAAGGCATTAATAGAAGCATTATCTTTTCAAATAGAATTAGTTGTTGTCCCTACTTTGAGAGAAAAGTCAGGTTTGGCGATGTCTTCTCGTAACCAGCGTTTGTCTGAGCAAGAAAAAAAGACGGCTACAGAAATTTATAAAACACTACATAGCCTTCAAATAAATTTATTGGAAGGAAAGTCTTTTAATGAGATTCAAAAGAAAGAAATCGTTCGTTTAGAGTCTCAGCATGGTTTTCGAGTAGAATATTTGGAGTTGGTAAAAGCATCTACCTTACAAAAAGTAAACACGATTAGTAAAGAAAGGTATGCTATTTGCATCGCTACTTACTTAGGAGAGGTGCGATTGATTGATAATTTGCTCTTTATCACCTCATAAGTTAAGAGAATTATGCCTAATTTTACAAACTGAAAATAGAAAGAGATGTTTATTGAAGTAATGAAATCAAAAATCCACCGTGTGGCAGTCACAGAAGCTGACTTAAACTATGTGGGAAGTATAACAATTGATGAGGATTTGATTGATGCAGCAAATTTACTTGTGCACGAAAAAGTACAAATAGTGAATGTAAATAATGGCGAGCGAATTGAAACTTATGTCATCAAAGGCGAGCGAGGAAGTGGTGTGATTTGTCTTAACGGACCAGCTGCCCGAAGAGCGCAAGTTGGCGATGTTGTGATTATTATTTCTTACGCAACAATGGATTTTGAAGAAGCAAAAACATTTGAACCGAGTGTAATCATGCCTAAAGAGGGCAATAAATTATAAAATAAGATGAATAAACTCTTGAAAAATACTTTACAGTATACTTTTTTCCTCGGAATTGCTGGTGTCTTATTGTATGTCGCATTTGACGGTTACGATTTTGACAAAGTGTTTATCAAGTGGGAAAAAGCCAACAAACTACCTATTATATTGTCAGGAGTGGCGGTGTTATTATCTCACCTCTTTCGGGCGATGCGTTGGAAATTGTTATTGAACCCTTTAGGCTATCAATTTACGACAGTCAATAGCTACCTATCTGTTTTAGTAGGATATGGTGTGAATATTATTGTGCCAAGAGGAGGTGAAGTTGCTCGTTGTATCAACTTGAATAAGTTAGAAGATGTACCAGTCAAACAAGGGCTAGGGACAGTAATTGCCGAACGTATCATTGATTTATTGTTTTTAATGGGCAGTATAGGCTTAGCGTTAATTATTGCTTTTGATGATTTGATGGCGGTGATTAAAGATTATTTAGCTCAGGTAGAAGCAAAAGGTGAAGAAAATGCAATTAGCCTTTGGGGTGTAATAGGAATTGGTGTATTGTTATTATTAGTTGTTGGTTTTGTAGCGACCTCTAAAATTGGAAAGATTGTAGCTTTTAGAATTAAGCTAAAACAATTTTTTGTTGATTTGGGTGAAGGTGTCATGTCGATATTCAAATTGGAACACAACATTTTGTTTTTTGTTTATACAGTAGCGATTTGGGGGCTTTACTTCTTGATGGCTTATTTAGTCATTATTGCTTTCCCAGAAACAAGAGATTTAGGACTAGAAGGTGCTTTAATGGTTTTTGTGCTAGGAGCAGTTGCTATGGCAATGCCTTCACCAGGAGGAACAGGAACGTACCACGTATTTGTACCTTTAGGGATATTTATGTTGTATGGCATTCCAAAAGATGATGGTTTGGCTTTTGCTACTATCTTTCACGGGTGGCAAACTGCTGTGCATTTAATAGTAGGAGGTATAACGATTGTAGTAAGTCAAATATTGATAAAGAAGAATGAAAAAATCAGCAGATAAAGTATTAAACCGTTACCAGTTTGTCGAGTTTGTAAAAGAATGTAAAGCAAAAGGTAAAAAAGTAGTGTTTACAAACGGCTGTTTTGATTTGGTTCATTTTGGTCATATCGATTACTTAGAAAAAGCGAGAGCTTGTGGTGATATTTTGGTGATGGGTGTAAATACAGATGAATCTGTACGTCGATTAAAAGGAAGTCAGCGTCCCATAGTTCAAGAGTTTGATAGAGCGAGAGTACTTGCTGCCTTCGAGTTTGTTGATGCGATTACGTTGTTTGATGACGAAACACCTTTTGAATTAATTTCGGAATGTATCCCAAATGTATTGGTCAAAGGAAGTGATTATACGGTAGATAATATCGTGGGTGCAGATACCGTATTGGCAAATGGAGGTGAGGTGAAAACAATCGACTTTGTAGATGGGTATTCGACGTCATCGACCATAGCGAAAATAAAGGCATTGATTTAAAGAAATTTACTTTCTGAGCATTCTCTGAATGAATAAAAAAGGCTACTATTGAAACTGTTCAATAGTAGCCTTTTCGTTCTTTTCCCCTAAAGAGTGGTTAGAGCAATAGAACAAACTCAGATGCTGAAACAAGTTCAGCATGACCCTAACTAGCATGTCATTCCGAACTTGTTTCGGAATCTGATAAACACACCCACGGTTAATGGGACAAGTACAAGCCTTTTATATCCATTCAGTTAATTTATTTCAAAATCTCTCTAGCGATGATGATTTGTTGTATTTCGGAAGTCCCTTCGTAAATTTGTGTGATTTTGGCATCTCTCATCATACGTTCGACATGGTATTCTTTTACATAGCCATAACCACCATGTACCTGAATAGCATCAATAGTTACTTCCATTGCTATTTGTGAAGCATAATATTTTGCCATTGCTCCCTCTTTGGTGTAAGGTCTGTTGTTGTCTTTTAAGAAGGCAGCCTTCAAACAAAGGTGTGTAGCATTTTCTATTTTCGTAGCCATATTTGCCAACATAAACTGTATCGCTTGGTGTTTAGCGATAGGTTTGCCAAAAGTCTCACGTTCTTTAGCGTAAGCCAAAGACAAATCTAATGCTCCAGAAGCGATACCCAAAGCCTGTGAAGCAATCCCTAATCGACCACCATCTAAAATTTGCATAGCTAACTTAAACCCAAAGCCTTCCTCGCCAATTCTATTCTTTTTTGGTATTTTGACGTCATTAAACAGTAGCGTGTGTGTGTCAGACGAGCGTATGCCTAGTTTGTTTTCCTTTTTACCGATAAGAAAACCTTCCCAGCCTTTTTCAACAATAAAGGCGTTAATTCCTTTGTGTCCTAATTCATTGTTAGATTGAGCAAAAACAATATAATAATCTGCATTTCCTCCATTGGTAATCCAGTTTTTTGTGCCGTTTAACAAATAACAATCATCTTGTTCGATGGCTGTAGTTTTTTGGGCAGTAGCATCTGATCCTGCTTCGGGTTCAGACAACGCAAAAGCACCTAATTTTTTTCCAGAAGCTAAAGGCGTGAGGTATTTTTCTTTTTGTTCTTCAGTACCATATTTCTCCATTCCCCAACATACAAGAGAATTGTTTACTGACATAATCACGGCCGCCGAAGCATCTACTTTCGCTATTTCCGTCATTGCTAAGACGTAAGACACCGCGTCCATACCACTACCTCCATATTTCGGGTTGACCATCATCCCCATAAAACCTAACTCGCCCATCATTTTAACTTGCTCTTTAGGGAAAAGTTGTTTTTCATCACGTTCGATGACGTCGGGAAATAAATGGGTTACAGCAAAATCTTTTGCGGCCTCTTGGACAGCTAATTGTTCTTCGGTAAAATCAAAATTCATATAAAAAGCTAAATAATTAGTAAAAGTAATTGTTTGTAAGCGTACTAAAATTGATACGGATAAGAGATGAACTTGTTAGTGTTCGCAACAAAATTACTTGTAACACGCTATATATTTATAGATTTAAGAATAAAGTAAAGTCACTATTTATCACTAAAACGCATTAATAGTCAGTAGAGTGTAAATAATACATTACTTACCATTATTTGTTCTTTATCTTTTTTACATTAGTACTTTATTTTAAATGAATACATTATGAAACTTAGGGTTTTAATTTTTGGCTTATTTTTTAATTTTTGTTTACTCTCTTTTGGGGCAGTTATACCTGTAACTAATATGGTGGATGACCCTACTGCTATGGGGAGTTTAAGGTATGCGATAAACAATTCTCAACCAGGAGATGTGATAGAACTTGATTTCCCCGCTAGCACGACATTGGTTTTAGAGCAAGGAGAATTGACTATTCCTCACAGTCTAACAATAAAAAGCAAGAATGGAGAGGTGAGTATAGATGCAGGAAATTCAAATAGAATATTTATTGTAAACTCACCGAGCGACCCAACTCATCTAACAATAGAGAATATTAATTTTTTAAATGGAAATGTGACAGTAGAAGGAGGAGCTATCTTATTTAATTCACAGGGGAATTTAATTATTCGAAATTGTGATTTCACAGAAAATTTCGCTCAAAATGGCGGTGCAATTTATTTTAAAGGAAATGATCTAACGATTAGCCATTGCTTTTTTTATGAAAACGAAGCGTCAAACGGTTCTTTTGGTTTTAAAGGAGGAGCAGTCTATGCCGAAATAAACAAAGTAGGTACGATAAAAAATAGTAGCTTTCAATACAATTCAGCAAAGCAAACAGGGGGAGCTCTTTATCTTTCGTCCAGTTCGGGAGAGGCTGTTAAAGTACAAAACTGTACGATGGTTGAAAACAACTCTTCAACTAATGGCGGAGCGGTTTACCTACAAGCAGGAATGTATTCATTTATTCATAACAGCATCTTAGACAATATAGCTACAACAGATGGTGCTGGTGTCTATACCGAAACAGGAGCAACTGTGGCTTTTAGTAACAACCTGTTCAAAAATTCGCCAAAAAATTTAAAAAATAACGGAACAGCAACCAGTAACGGAGGAAATTTAATAGACAACGGAACAGGGTTTCCATACAACCAATTGGACAAAAGAGGTTATGTGAACTCTTTGTTAGATTTAGGCTTAGAAACAGCTTTATCAACAGGTACTTTTGTTTCAGTGAGAAAATTGTTAAACACCAGTATAGCAAGAGATTTTGCTGTAGCAGACCACACCTTACCAACAGATGCGAACAATAACTCTCGTTTAGGACAACCTTCAGATGCAGGGGCAGTAGAGTATGGGCAAGGTCTAACAAGTTTAACGTCTATACTACCAACGGTAACAAAGACCTGTGGAAAAACGGAAGTGATTTTTCAAGGAAATTTACCCACAGGAATGACTGGTAAATGGATATTACCATCAGATATTTATATAGCACCAGTAAATGTAAACAACAACCCGTTGACCATTAATTTATATAATGATAAAAGTTTTGAGGCGATTTGGCGTTTAGAAAACAGTAGTGGACAAGTACAATTTCAAACCCTACCAGTTAATTACAGCTATTTTGAGTTTAGCTCTTTGTTTACCGACGAGATACACACGATATGTAAACCAGAGGCGACTATCAATATCTCGTATATGATTACAGGAACGTACAATTGGTCGGCTTCTCCTTTGTCTGGGTCAGTCGGTAACGCAACGGTAGAAATTCCTTATGATGTCAACCTGGAGTTAGAAGATGTTGGTGCGGGCTATCAAGAGTTTTTGGTAACAGTAACGAATGGGCATTGCACGTTGAAAGATACAGCGAAGGTGGAGCGATTAGTACCCGTTCCTCATCCTGTCTATGGTGCGCAGAAAATCATTACAGTAAACTCTATTGTTTTAAATAACTCGCAACATACTAATTCGGGAGATGGCGTTTGGACGAATTTAGAACAGTTTCCATCTACAGTCATAGCTCCGATAATAACAGTTAACTCATTTGGCTTGCCAAACAGTACAGTGTCCAATTTAACCACGGAATGTGCTCGCTATACCGTGCAATTAAAAAATAACACAACAGACAATTGCCCTGCCTATGTTCTTGATATAATAAGAAAGCCGACGACTGGTGAATGTTTAGAAATAAACAGACACGGAACGGATGCGTGGTGTTCTAAAGATACAAAAACCTTGGAAGTAGTAACTACGCAATCAGCACCTTACCATTGGTCTTCTCCCAATCCAAAAGTTACTTTTACCAATCCTCAAGGAAAAAAAACGAAGATAAAAACGAATGGAGCATTAGGTAATGTCATAGTGAACTTTACTGATGCAGGGAGTGCCAAACAAGTAACTTATGAAGTGTTTCACCAACCCTTCTTAGACTTAGGAGATGATTTGGTAGTTAATATAAGTAAAGTGATTCTTAGACCTAAAGACACCACGAAAATTGGGGATGCGTTTGATTGGTATGTAAATGGTATAAATGGAGGTAGTGGTATTGTTGTTTTAAACACAATAGACAGAGAGGCTACTATTACTACCCTAAACCCTAAAAACAACGTAATTCGTAGAGATTACGAAGTAACGAATACTGATGGTACTCGTTGTTCTACCAAAGACAGTATCAATGTCTTTTATGAAACGGATATTTCTCAAAATTTAGATACTACTTCTCACACCTTAGTAGTCGATAACAGTGGGCAACTTATTATCGATGTTGAGCGTATTCTTCGTGAAAAAACGAATTACCCAGGCGATTTTAGCATGTTTAGTATTAAGCGTCATATCAAAAGTGATAAAGTACACGTAGAGCAAATCGGTAATACGCCTTATTTAAGATTGACTTACGCCAAAAAAAGTGATATCTCGCTCTCAGATTATGTTGAAGTCGAAACTTGTAGTCAAAATAAAAATGCTTGTTACAACCTGCGTGTGTATTTGCGAGAAAGATTGACCGATGCTAAAATCATTGTTTATAATGCCGTTTCGCCTAACAACGACGAAATGAATGATTATTTGCACTTGGCAAACGTCGAGTATTTTGAGAATATTAGCGTGATGGTATTTACTCGTGCAGGAAATATTGTGTGGCTTTCTGACAAAAATGGAGGGAGCTATAACAACGAAACCGTACGTTGGGATGGTTTAGATAACGACGGAGAAAAGCTATTAGACGGAACTTATTATTATATTGTACGCTATCAAAATTCCGAACAAAACGGAGGGGGAAAGAAAAAAACACTTAAAGGGTTTTTGGAATTAAGGTTTTAGAAGAGCGGTCTTTTGGAGCATCCCCTTTTATATGAACTGATTTCTCGTTTATGATTAGCAACCATACAATAGAGAGGAAGATTTCTAATAAAAGGAACAGCGGGGCGGGCTATACGTTGCAATCTTTTTGGTGTGAGGTTTATAGCTCTTTATTGAGTTTGTCAATAAATTTTCTGTAACAAATAAAGAAAGAGCCAAGAACCAAAAAGGATTTTCTCTTCTATCCCTATGCCGAACAAAGAATAGCGAATGGTTACTTTGCCTATGTGTTTGGAGCTTTTTAAAACCGTCTATCAATAATTTGAAAAAGTTCGGTGACCGTATCCTCTTCATTACCCCATTCAAATTTCTCGGAATAGTTATCCAGCAGGTGATTTACGGCTTCATCGTAAGAAGTGAATTGGTCCACCTTAGCAATTGCTTCTGCAAAAATACCATCTTGCCCTTTAAATAGTTTATTAATAAACAAATACCGTTGATTTAAACCAAAAGCAGTTTTTAAACTTGTTATTTTCCCTTGGTTTAGTTCCTCATTAAGAGAACGTTTCTCTTCTCCTTTCAATGCCTCGTTGATATTTATTGCCGGTACTTCCAACTCTTCCGTTTCGCCTATTGTTTCTTCTGCACCCAATAGTTGAACTACGTCCAAAGGAAATAAGTCATTGATTTCGTCTAAAAATTGTTCGTGGTTGTAATGATTAGACTCATCTTCCAATAACGCATTCAATACAGGTTTGATTTCGTCAACAAGGATAGAACTTTTGTTTTTTTGCACCATATTGTCAATGACACCAAGAAGAACGTGATTGTTCATTTTGGTGTATTTGGCTTGGTTACGCACATTTTTTAAATGAATAAACTCTTCGTTTGGTAAGACAATAACCGAACGTAAATATTCGGCAGGAGCCAATACCAATAAAATAGTTTCTTCGATTGCACCTTCTAAAAGCGGTAAAAAATCTTTCTTTTCCATACGGATATGAAAAGATAGTTTTTCCATAAAATCACCCAAAGCCTGTTTAACGTCAGCGTGGTCAAAATCAAAAAATGGACTTTTTAACTGAGCAGTTTCTCTTTCCCATTCTTCAAACAAGTTTTTAAGAATAAAGAAATTGATTTGTTTAACCGAACAAAAATCAACCAAGGCATTGCCCTCAATGATAAACTTATCTTGAAAAAATTTATCACTTAATTCTTGTGCAGTTTCCTCTGCGTATTGGTGGAGGTAATTAAAGTCCATAGCTTAAAAAGATTAACTTGGTCAAATATACAACTATTTGAAATAGTTATTCGTTCTTTGCTGTTCGTTATTGGTAAAACAGCAGGTCTTACCGTTCAAACTACCGATATTTATGAAACCCTTTCATTTTAAGCAATTCAAAATTTACCACGAGCAATCCTTTAAAGTTGGTACAGATGGCGTGTTGTTAGGGACTTGGGTAAATATTTCGGGTCGACAATCTGTGTTGGATATTGGTACAGGGAGTGGACTTATTCCGTTGGTTATCGCCCAACGAACCGATAAAACAACTGTTATAGGAGTCGAAATAGACGAACTTTCATTTATCGAAGCGACAAAAAATGTACAAGCATCACCTTGGGCAAACCGAGTAAGTATTATCAACGAAACCATTCAGTTATTTGCTGAAAAAGAAGAACCAAAATTTGATTTGGTGGTAAGTAATCCACCTTATTTTATTAATTCATTAAAATCAACAAACAAAAAGAAAAATACGGCAAGGCATACTGATAGTTTGTCGTTTGAAGAGCTATTAGATGCTACTTTAAAGCTATTAACTACTGATGGAAAGTTGGCGTTGGTATTACCAAAAACAGCGGGAGGACTATTTATTACGTTAGCGAAACAAAAAGGGCTTTATTTAACACGATTG
Organism: Cytophagales bacterium; assembly: GCA_965224495.1. Lineage (GTDB taxonomy): Bacteria > Bacteroidota > Bacteroidia > Cytophagales > JAAEPT01 > CBDCZI01. Next base: position 212,206 of record CBDCZI010000025.1, read on the forward strand.
ACAGAAGTACGTTCAAAAAAAGACAAACCCGTAGAACGATTTTTAATGGAATTTTCTTTGAAGGAAAAGGTGTTGGAGCAAGATGAATTGGTAATTCAATTTGAAAAACGCAATGATTACACACCTGCTTATACTGCGCTTACTAAAGATTTCTATACTATCTTTTCTTAGCCGACTTACCACGTTTGTCCACGTCGCTTTGGTTAAAAACACCTTTGCGTTTTTTTCCTTCTTGGCAAGTATCAGAACTATAAAAAATGTGCGTAAACTTATGGCACGAACTCAATCCGAAAACGAATAATAAAACAAAAAGGGAATGGTATTTTTTCATAAATGACCTTGCTATTACCTGCAATATACTACAATAATAAACACAGTTGTATAAAAAAGCGAATTTCAAAATCAGAAAACTAACAAAAATCAATAAAAAAACAGACCGCTTACCGTCTTTTCGTGTAGGAATTTAGATTAAGTTTCGTACCTTTATTTTAATTAAGTCTAAATAGATGGAGCTTTCTCAGATAAAACCGAATAGTCAAGTAATCATTCAATCTTTCAACGATCCTTATTTGGAATTGAAATTGGTTGAATTTGGGATTTCCGTAGGTACAAAAATTATTGTGCAACGAAAAGCACCGTTTGGAGGGCCTATATTGATAGAAACACAAAACGGTTTATTGGCATTGCGAAAAGCAGAAGCAAAAACCTTAGAAGTCACACTTGCTGTATGAATAAATCAATTGCCCTCGTAGGAAGCCCAAACTGTGGGAAAACCACCTTGTTTAATTTATTGACAGGGCTTAATCAGAAAGTAGGGAATTTCCCAGGTGTAACAGTAGATAAGGTAACAGGTGTTTGGACAACAAAAACAGCCAGCTATTCGGTAGTAGATTTGCCAGGAACGTATAGTTTGCATCCCAAATCTCCAGAAGAAGAGGTCGTAATTAATTACCTTAATCCTGAAAATAAAACACAATTGCCAGACGTATTTTTGGTGGTCATTGACCAGACGAATTTACGAAGAAACTTACTTCTGTTTTCTCAAGTTGCCGATTTAGGATTGCCGATAGTAGCGGTACTAAATATGAGCGATTTGGCAGAAAAACAAGGCGTTCAGATTGATGTAAAGAAATTTGAAGAATTGACAGGTGTCAAGACAATCGCTATGAACGCTCGTAACAGAGCGCAAGTTGGCGTACTCGAAACGGCTATCAATGAAGCAAAGCCTACACAATTGACTTTTTGTAACGACAAAGAGGCATATTTAGAAACAATAGCAAATTACACACACCATCATCCAGAAGCAAATACACAAGAAAAATTAAAAGCAGAAGTGCTCGAACGTTTTGAGGGTATTGATAAAATATTGACACGAGTATTGGTCAAAAAGCATAAAACGACTATTTCAGATAAATTTGATGATATTCTATTGCACCCAGTTTGGGGTTATGTGATATTTTTCGGGGTTTTATTTCTTGTTTTTCAGTTGTTGTTTACCATCTCATCTTACCCGATGGATTGGATTGATAATGGGTTTTCTTTCTTACAAGAAAGCATAAAAACCTCTTGGGGCGATGGGCCTTTGGTGAGTTTAATCGCCGATGGTGTGGTCGCAGGTATCGGGGGTGTAGTGATATTTATTCCTCAGATAGCCTTTTTGTTTTTCTTTCTTGGGCTACTCGAAGAGAGTGGTTATATGGCAAGAGTTGTCTTTTTGATGGATAAATGGATGAATAAAATCGGGATGAGTGGACGTAGTGTTGTACCTATGATTTCGGCAACAGCTTGTGCTATTCCCGGCGGTAATGGCAGCACGAACTATCCGTTCGACAAAAGAGCGGTTAATCACTATTTTTGTGTCGCCATTTGTTAGTTGTTCGGCTCGTTTACCTGTTTACGCTGTTTTTATTGCTTTATTAGTGCCAAATATCGACGGTGGTGGGTTTTTCGGTTTAGAAGGTGTTTTGTTGATGGCTTTGTATTCATTAGGTTTTGCAGCAGCGGTATTAACTTCTTGGGTTATGCATCGTTTTGTGAAGTTTGAGGGGCAAAAAAGTATGTTTGCAATGGAAATGCCACAATACCGTGTGCCAAAATGGAGTAATGTATTGCTTACTGTTTACCAAAAATCACGTGCATTTGTCGTTGGTGCAGGGCAAATTATTTTATCAATCAGTATTATTTTGTGGGTTTTAGCATCTTACGGACCCTCAGGCTCAATGGATATAGCCGAGAAAAAAGCAACAACTTATGGGGAAACTCATCAGTTGGGCATAGAGGAAACCGCAGAGTTGGTTGCACAATACCAATTAGGTACGTCGTATATCGGTCGAGCAGGTAAGTTTATTGAGCCAGTTATTCGTCCATTGGGTTATGATTGGAAAATTGGTATTGGCTTAATCGCTTCTTTTGCGGCAAGAGAAGTGTTTATTGGGACATTGTCCACTATTTACAGTATCGGTTCAGAAGATGAAGCGACGATTGCCGAACGCATAAAAAAAGAGAAATTTCCTGATACAGGAAAAACAGTTTATACCGTCGCCACCTCTGTTTCGCTCTTAGTCTTTTATGTCTTTGCGATGCAATGTATGAGTACCTTGGCAATTGTGCGTAAGGAAACAAACTCATGGAAGTGGCCAGCGGCACAATTTATTTATATGACAGCCTTAGCTTATTTTTCTGCTTGGTTGGCTTATGTTTGGTTGAGTTGAGGCTGTTTTTTCACCTTAAAAAGTATAACCTACCCAATACGTTTGGTACTGTATTGTTTTGACTTTGTAAACCTTTTCTTGTGTGGGAGATTTTATTGTAACAACAAACCAATCCTCCTCAAAAGTAATAACCAAATCGTCGATAAAGTTGACCCCTGTGATTTGTGAAGCCTTAAAAACAGTTTCTTTGGCACACCACAACTGAGTTAATTTATCCAAGTCATCATTTGCCCATCGCAATTCGTTGGTATTAAAAACACGAGGAGCGACACGTCTTATCTTTTCTGATTTTAATTGTACGTCTATACCGACTTCTTTTTCTTCAGAAAAAACAACCCCACAAAGCTCTCTTGAGTGACTGATAGATAGGTTTATCTTACTGCCATCTAAATATGGTTTACCACTTGTTAGGTATTTTATTCCTTTATAATCAGTCTCAAGCATCTTTTTTGCACAAAAACGAGCTGTCAGTCGTTCGTCTTGACGGTGTTGTCCTTTGGTCGTTTGTATGATTTCGATATCTGATAATGGCAAGGAGTAGCGTTTAGTAGCATCAAACTTTTCTATTTTCCAAAAGATGATTTGTGAAGAGCCTATATGTAATCTATCGAGGTAAGACAAAATAATTGGGGTTTAGAAATGAATTGAAGGAATAAGTTACGAACTTTGTTTCATCAAAAATAATAAAAATTGATGGCTAAACTATTAGTTGAAAAACTTCATTCATTCGAAGGGCATACCGATGCGGTTTACGCACTGACACATAACGAAGATTTTTCTCGTTATTATTCGTCTGGAGGTGATGGAATGGTGGTCGAATGGACACGAGGAAAAAACGATGGTGAGTTATTGGTGAAAGTGCCAAATTCAGTTTATTCGTTAGCTTGTGCCGATGGTTTTTTGGCAATTGGGCATAATTACGACGGTATTCATTGGGTGGATATTAAGACAAAAAAAGAGGTTAAAAATATTCATTTAGGAGAGAGTGCTATTTTTGATATTAAAATAAAAGACGGATTTATTTATGTTGGTATGGGATCGGGCGAATTGGTGGTTATTGCCATTGCTGATTTTTCTATACGGTTTAGGAAACATTTTTCGACACAACGTATCCGTAAAATTATTTTTCACAACAACCAAATTATTTTAGCATCGAGTGATAATCAAATAAAGGTGTTAGACGATAAATTTGAAGTGGTTAAAAATTGGAATGCACATACAAATTCGGTGACAAGTTTGGCTATAGCTAACGGTAAATTATTGAGTGTAGGAAGAGATGCACATGTCAAGTTTTGGGATATAAACGATGAATTTTCATTGTTTCATCAAATTCCTGCTCATTTGTATGCGATAAATGACCTTTCGTTTAGTCCGAATAAAAAATATTTTGCAACTTGTAGTATTGATAAGACAATAAAGATTTGGGGAGCTGAAAAAATGCAACTTCTCAAAGTGATTGACAAACAACGTATGGCAGGACACGGGACTTCCGTTAATAAAATATTTTGGATAAACAATCACCAATTTGTATCGTGTAGCGATGACCGAACCTTGTCTGTTTGGGATATTGTAAGCGGAATAGAGTTATCATAAAAACGACCTTAGCATACAATTATGAGAATTACGCCATTAGAAATCCGTCAGAAATCATTTGAGAAAAAAATGAGAGGTTATGATAAAGAAGCAGTTGATGCTTTTGTGTTGTCATTGAGCCACGAATGGGAAAGAAATATGGACGAGACCAAACAACTCAAAAAAGAGTTGGAGGCATCTAAAATGGAAGTAGTAAAGTTGAGGGAGGTCGAAGAAACACTTTTTAAAACACTAAAAACAGCAGAAGATACAGGTGCAAATTTGGTAGACCAAGCCAACCGATCTGCTGATTTGACAACAAAAGAAGCTACGATGAATGCTGATGCGATGCTTGCCGAAGCTCGTTCGCAAGTCAAAGATATGCTTGATCAAGCAGACGAACACGTAAAAGACGTGATTGGTCAGTCTGACGAATATGCAAAAGAAGCGTTAGACAAATTGAATAACGACGTGAGGAATGTAGAACAAGAATTGCGAGAAATAGAAAACCAACGTAATATGGTCTTGCGTGAATTGACACTTTTGGCAAATGATACCTTGGCACGTGTCAATAAAATATCTACAGATAAAATAGTTGTTGCTAAACCCAAAAAAGAAGCAGAAAAATCAGTAGTACCAACCATTGAACGTAAAGAAATTGTAGGGGAGGTTGTTCCTAAGCTAGAAACGAAGCCTTCAACAGAAGATAGTAACGAGATTAGCTTTGAAATAAACACTACTTTTGAAGATGCGGAGATACCTCAACCAAAACCAAAGGAAAACGAGGATAGAGGTTCATTTTTTGATAATTTAGGGTAATGAAAAGAGTAATCAGGTTAGAGGACGTTAAGTTTTACGCTTTTCATGGCGATTTTGTGGAGGAAGAACGGGCGGGAAGTTCTTTTGTCTTGAATGTAGCCGTTACCACTGAAGTAAACGAAGTAATGACCGATAACCTTAGTGATACGGTTGATTATTGTGTGTTAAATGATATTTTACACCAAGAGATGGCTAAACCATCGAAAATGATGGAACACGTTATTCAGCGAATTTTAAATCGTATTGAAGAGGCGGATTTTAAAATGGATAAGGTGTTTATCAGCATGAAAAAGTTAAACCCTGTTTTTGGCGGTAATTGTGGTGCGTCGGTTGTAGAGATTGAAAAAGTGTATTAAGGTCACTGTTAATTAGCGTGTTTTTTACTTTTTGTAGGCGCTCGTTTAATAAATCTTCAGTTTCTTCCGTACCAGAAAATACAGTGTACATTCTGTTCCTTTATTCTGGTTATTTTACCAACTTTCAAATGGAACACAGCCAACTTAAATAAGAAAATCCTTATTTAAGAAAACCACTAAAAAGTTAAATAAATGACATTGCTATTTAAGAATATACTAAAAAACTTAATTAGCGACATTCTCATTACATATAAAATCCTTTTTCGTTAATCAATTCAGCCACTTTATCAGGTACTAAATATTTGATAGACTTTCCGTCTTTTATTTTTGCTCTTATATAAGTAGAAGAAATTTGTAAAAGTGAGGCATCGACCTTGTTTACTTTAGGCGAATTTAATATTTCCTCTTTGATTGTTTTTTTATTCTCCCTTGGGTAATAAAGAATAGAAGTCAATGCTAATAATTGCTCGTAGTTTTTCCATTTGTGAAACGATGCCAAATTGTCTTCACCCATAATTAAGTGAAAATCATAACTTGGGAAAGTCTCTGTCAAATGAGCCAATGTATCTACCGTATAACTCGGTTTTGGCATATGAAACTCGACATCACTGACATCAAAACGATGGTCACCTTCAATTGCCTTTTGAACTAAATCGTAACGGTCAAACTCGTGTAACAACGAACTTTTTTCTTTAAAAGGGTTTTGAGGAGAAACCACAAACCATATTTTATCCAAATCAGCCTCTTCACAAATAGAATGAGCCAAAATCAAATGTCCCGTATGTATCGGGTTAAATGAACCAAAAAACAATCCTACTTTCATCTCTTTACAAATTCGTCAATTTTTTTATTCGCATCTTCAATCGCGACATCTAACACGTCGTTGATTAAGGTGTAATCAAATTGGTCTTGGTAGAGCCATTCCTCTTCGATTTTACCCAAACGAGCCTTTAAACTTTCTTCGTCTTCTGTGCCTCTATTTCTTAAACGCTGTTCAACAACCTCTAATGAAGGAGCACGAACAAAAATAGACAATGCTTGTTTGCCGAAATAGTTTTTCAAATTGAGTGCTCCAACAACATCTACATCAAACAAAACGGTTTTTCCTAAATCCCAAAGTCGCTGAATTTCTGATTTTAATGTGCCGTAGTAAATACCTGTATAAACCTCTTCCCATTCAATCATACCACCAATATCGATTCTATTTTTAAATTCCTCAGCAGAGAAAAAATAATAATCGACACCTGGCTTTTCTATTGTACCTCTCGGTTTTCTTGTTGTAGCCGAAATTGAAAATCCTAAATCTGTTCTTTCGTCTAACAAACGCTGTACTATGGTCGTTTTACCCGAACCTGACGGCGCTGAAAATATGACAACTTTTCCTTCACTCATTATTTATCGTACCCACGCTTTTGGGCGTAATTTTGTAACTTTTCTTTAATCAAATGTCTTGCTCTATGCAACCTCGAACGTACAGTCCCGATAGGTACATCCAATATTTTTGCCATTTCTTCGTACTTAAATCCCTCCAAATCGGAAAGAATAATAATCGTCCGAAACTCTATTCCCAACGAGTTGAGTGCATTTGCCACCTCGTCGCCTATCAAATACTGGTTATCGTCTGACCGAAGACTTGTCGATGCAGGATGCTCCACATCTTGCGTATTGACATACGATTCAATCTCATTATAATCAACTTTTGCTGGTTCTTTGCTCTTTTTTCTAAAATCATTAATAAATGTATTTTTTAGAATCCTAAAAAGCCAAGCCTTTGCATTAGTACCTTGCTCGAATGAATGAAAAAAACGATACGCTTTCAGAAAGGTTTCTTGTACCAAATCGTGGGCGTCATTTTGCTCATAAGTCAAACGGTAAGCAAAGTTATACAACGCTTGAGAATAAGGCAAAAATTCGCTCTCGAATAATGCATCTTTCGTCAATCTATTTTCATTTCTAATCATAAAGCTAAAAAAGGTTCTATTTATTAAACGAAAACTACAAGTTTTGTACCATTATTTTCAAATAATAAAATGAAAAACGTGTTTTTAACGCACATATTTTTTACTACACAGCTAAATTGATAACTTGCATTTCATCTTTTACAAGCTATGCAGACACCTATTTCTATTGTCATTATTACTAAGAACGAAGAAAGTATCCTTGGGGATTGCTTAAATGCAATAAATTGGTGTAAAGATATTGTTATTGTCGATTCGGGAAGCACAGATAAAACCTTAGAAATAGCCGAAAAACACAATTGTCGTGTCTTTCACAGAGATTTTGATGGTTTTGGGGAACAAAAACAATACGCTGTTTCGTTAGCAAAAAATGATTGGGTACTCAATTTAGATGCCGATGAGATACTTGATAACGAATTACAAAACAGCTTGAAAAACTTCAAGCCTACGAATGGTAATATTGTAGGTTATAAATTACAGTTTTTGATGATTTTTTTAAATCGTCCATTGAAATGGTGGTCGAGATTCAAAAAGGAAACACACGTTCGCTTATTTAATAAAAATTTCGGAACGTTTGACGAAAGTAAAGTACACGAAAAAATACAACTAAAAGGTAATATTGGTACGTTGAAAGGGAAAGTGAAACATTTTAGTTACCGTAGTTTATTTCATTTTTTTGAAAAATTAAACCAATATACTTCTATCGCTTCTGATGGTTTGTTTGAAAGGAATAAAAAAACGTCAACGTTGGTGATTTATTTGAAGACAGTGATTCAATTTGTTCAGATTTATATCTTTCAAGGTGCTTTTCTCGATGGGTTTGCTGGTTTTTCGTGGGCATATTGTTCAAGTGTTTATAAGGCAGTAAAGTATATCAAACTAAAAGAACATTACATTAAATAATACCATTATGACTATTTATTGGCTAATTATCGGGGTCTTATTTCTCGTTTTTATGTATTTCGTTATTGAATATAATATTTTGACACCTACCAAGAAAGGCTTACGTGTATTAATGTATCACAAATTTGATGCAACAAAAAAAGATAGTTTGACTGTAGCTACGCCCGATTTTGAGATGCAACTCAATTACTTAAAAGAAGAAGGGTACGAAAGCATCTCTTGCAACGAATATTTGGCTTTTTTAGAAGGGGAATTTGAATTACCAAAAAAGCCTTTAATCATTTCTATTGACGATGGTTATGTTAATAATATTGAATTTGCCTTGCCGTTGTTAAAAATGTATGGTTTTAAAGCAACTGTTTTTTTGCCAACGAATTATTTAGGTAAAACCAATGAATGGGATAAAGAAAACGACCCATTAATGAGCGTAAAGCAAATCAAACAATTGGCAAATGATTTTGAATTTGGACTACATTCACATACCCATCAAAGTTACAAGCACTTGTCTTTAGAAGAAATTGACCGAGATTTGGCTTCTTGTGTAGAGGTAATGCAATCAAATAATGTCAATTACATACCTGTTATTGCTTATCCTTTTGGGGCTTTTCCAAAAAAGAAAGAAACATTTGATGCGTTTAGTGAACTATTAACCAAACACGGTATCAAAATAGGTTTGCGTATAGGGAATGCTGTTAATCCAATAAAACCGAAAGACCTACATAAAGTCACTCGTATTGATATACAAGGACAAGAAAGTTTTTGGCGATTTAAAACTAAAGTCAATAAAGGACGTGTAAAAATGTTTGCTTAGTTATGAGGGTTTTACATTTAAGTAGTGAACGAACTTGGCGTGGGGGAGAGCAACAAATGGCTTACCTTATTGAAGAAAGTGAAAAAATAGGAGTTGAAAATTTTGTTGCTGTTAGAGAAAATACTGCTTTTGAAAAATATTGCCAAGAACAAAACATCCCTTATATTAGTTTAGGTTTTAAGAATGAGTTTCATTTGCCTACAGCTTTAGGTATTAAATCTTATTGCAAAAAAAACAAGATTGATATTGTGCATATGCACAGTAGTCATTCTCACGCTTTAGGTGTTATTTCTCATCTATTGGGTAATAAATCGAGATTAGTACTAAGTAGAAAAGTCGATTTCCCAATTAAAAAGAACTTTGCTTCAAAATTCAAATTTAATTACAAGGGTATAGAAGCTATTATTTGTGTGTCTAATGCAATAAAAGAAATTTTGAAAGAAGACCTCTCAAGACCTGAGGTGTTACGTATCGCTCACGACGGTATTTCTTTAGACCGTTTTAAGAATGCAAAAAATAATCAAATCCTCCATAAAGAATTTGGTTTAAATCCAACGCAAAAAATAGTAGCGAATATATCTGCCGTAGCTGACCATAAAGATTATTTTACTTTTGTTGACACGGCATCATTAGTTTTAAAAAAACGAGACGACGTGACTTTTTTCATCATTGGAGATGGCCCCATGTTTGATGAAATCAAAGGTTATATAAAAGAGAAGGGGTTAGAAAAAAACATCATAATGACAGGCTTTCGTAATGATATCACCGCGATTATTCAAGAGCTGAACGTCTTCTTAATGACTTCTAAAACAGAAGGATTAGGAAGCACCATTTTAGATGCATTTGCGAATCATATACCTATGGTTGCTACACAAGCTGGGGGTATTCCTGAAATAGTAAAACACAACGAAACCGGTTTACTTGCACCTGTGAAAGACGTGATAAAGCTCGCTGAAAATATTATTCACTTATTAGCTAATGATGGTTTAGCAAAGGTATTAGCTAATAATGCTTACCAATTGCTATTAGCTGATTTTACAAAAGATAAAATGGCACAAGCCAATGTTTTAGTGTACAAAGAAGTACTGAATAAAAACAAAAAAGGGTAATCAATTAATTGATTACCCTTTTTTGTTTTCAATTTAGTCTTTTGGACAGGTTCTCAGTCCTACAATAGTATATAAAGGACAAAAGCTAATTAAGCTTGTTAATAAGAATACTGCTGAAAGCACCATTAATACTAAACCAATTGTACCAGTCACTGTTCCTGTGAAATATAATACTGTAAATAAAGCCGCCAAAATTACTCTAATAATCCTATCGGCATTTCCCATGTTTTTTTTCATAATACTATTTTTTAGTTTAATAAATATTCGACGCCAACAACAAGACCTGTTATTACTGTTATACAAGTAATACAAATAAATAATATTTTTACGGCGTTGCTTTTCATCTCTTTCTATAAACTTACGATTATATAAAACTAAAAATAGTGACTGTGGTCACTACACGATTAATTTATGTTATTCTTCTTTATCCGAAGATGTTGTGTCGACCTTAAAAAGTGGGTATAAAAAGCAAAAACCTAATGAGCCTGTTAGTATAAAAACACCAGAAAGAAGCATCAAGACAAACCCTAATGTTCCGTTTATAATACCAAGAATATAAAGAACGGCAAAGATAGCAGCGACGATGATTCTAATCGTCCGGTCTGTTTTTCCCATGTTTTTTCTGAATTTATTAGTAGCCATATATCAAGGTTTATTGTTTAGTGAGGTGTCTATGTTTAATATAAACAAATTTAAGGATTTAGTTTATTTAATATGGTAATTAAAGTCACAGTTAGTACAAGTTTATATTATTTCTATACTGTTTGAGTTTTGAATAATCTTCCCTTCGTGTTCTAATTTTTTCATTACACGACTAATCACTTCTCTCGCTGTGCCTAACTCATTAGCGATTTGTCTATGAGCTATTTTTAATGGATTATTACCCGTTATAGCTATTTTCTCTTTTAAATAATCATACAAACGTTTGTCCATTTTATCAAACAATACGTGATTAATGGTGTCTAATAAGTCAGTGTAGCGCTGGTTGTATAATTGGAAAAACAAACTATTTATGGCAGGGTACTCTTTCACCAAATCGGCGACTTTATCGACTGGAATGAGTAGAGTGGTAGTTTCTTCTTCGGTTACAGCAAAAACTTTACTTTTTTCATTTTTTAAACTCGCTGAAAAAGACATCACACAACTTTCGTTGGGTTTGATGTAATAAAGTAACAATTCACGTCCTTGGTAGCGTGTGAATACTTTGACTAACCCTTCTATGATAATTGGGATAACCTTTACATACTGTCCTTCCCGCAATATTTCCATGTCGGCAGGTAAAGTCTTTTCTACTGAGACAGCTCTTATTTGAGCTACAAGGTCAGGGTGTAAATGACTAAGTAAATTCGATTTGTCCATAAGTAATGATTTCGAAAGCTAATCTACTACAATTTGAACTTCTTCTTGGTAAATGGTGATAAATAATGGGTAATTGTCGTCTGGTTTATTGCATAGGGCTAGAGGAATATAAAAGAGGCTACCAAAAAGTAACCTCTTTTTATTTACAGATGATATTTGAATTAATTTTTAGTTGTAAATTAATTCAAACCGATCAAGGTTCATCACTTTTGTCCAAGCAGAGATGAAATCTTTTACAAACCGTTCTTTAGAGTCATCACTTGCATAAAATTCGGCTAACGCTCTAAGTTCAGAATTTGAGCCAAATATTAAATCTGCTCTTGTTGCTGTCCATTTATTAGTCCCTGTTTTGATGTCCTTTCCAATAAACTCCTCTTTCGTATCAGATATAGCATTCCATTCAACACTCATTCCTAGTAAATTAACAAAAAAGTCGTTGGTTAACTTATCTTTACTTATTGTGAATATCCCGTTTTTACTGCCATCAAAATTTGCGTTTAATACACGCATTCCTCCTACTAATACTGTCATTTCTGGTGCGGTAAGTGTCAATAACTGCGCCTTGTCAACCAATAATTCTTCTGTTGATAATGTGTATTTTGTTTTTAAATAATTACGGAAACCATCAGCCATGGGCTCAAGAAGTTCAAACGATTTAATATCCGTTTGTTTTTGAATAGCATCGGTACGACCTGGCGTGAAAGGCACTTTGTGACTATAACCAGCATTAGTTACAGCTTTCTCAATCCCAGTAGCTCCTGCTAAGACAATTAAATCTGCCATAGACACTTTTTTAACATTTGAAATGGCATTGAATTCTTTTTGAATTCTTTCTAAAACAGTTAATACCCTTTTCAGTTGTTTAGGGTTATTAACTTCCCAGTTTACTTGTGGTTCTAAGCGAATCCTTGCCCCATTTGCTCCACCTCTCCTGTCAGAATGACGATAAGTAGACGCAGACGCCCAAGCGGTTGTGACCATTTCACTAATAGTTAAATTTGAATTTAGTATTTTCTTCTTTAAAATCTCAATATCATTTTTATTAATTGATTTATAATTAGCCACAGGAATTGGGTCTTGCCAAATCAAGTCTTCCGTTGGTGCTTCTGACCCTAGGTAGGTGGATTTTGGCCCCATATCCCTATGTGTTAATTTAAACCAAGCTCTAGCAAAAGCATCATCAAAAGTATCAGGGTTCTTGTAAAATTCTCTTGCTATTAGCTCATAATCAGGGTCAAATTTCAACGCTAAATCTGTAGTGAACATTCCTGGTTTAATCATTTTATCTGAATCAAAAGCATCTGGCACCATCATTTTGGGGTTCTTAGGCTCCCATTGATGAGCGCCTGCGGGGCTTTTTGTTAATACCCATTCATTTTCAAATAAATTAAAGAAAAATAAATGACTCCATTTTGTAGGTGTAGATGTCCATACTACTTCTAAACCTGATGTAATAGCATCTGTACCTTTACCGGATTTATAATCACTTTTCCAACCAAAACCTTGCTCTTCTATTTCCGATGATTCAGGGTCTGATCCTACGTGAGAAGCATTACCTGCTCCGTGGGATTTACCAAGTGTATGTCCTCCAGCAATTAATGCTACAGTTTCTTTATCGGTCATACCCATTCTTCGGAATGTTTCACGGATATCTTTTGCTGCTAAAAGTGGATCTGGATTACCATTTGGGCCTTCTGGGTTTACATAGATTAACCCCATTTGAACTGCTGCAAGTGGACTTTCAAGCGTTCTTTCTCCTTCATAACGTTTACTATCATCTAACCATTTCTCTTCTGTCCCCCAATAAACATCCTCATTTGGTTGCCAAACATCTACTCTACCTCCTGCAAAGCCAAAAGTTTTAAAACCTGTCGACTCTAAAGCTACATTTCCTGTAAGAATCATTAAATCTGCCCAAGAGATTTTATTTCCATATTTTTTCTTAATTGGCCAAAGTAATCTTCTTGCTTTATCTAAATTGGCATTATCTGGCCAACTGTTCTGTGGTGCAAATCTTTGTTGCGCTGACCTAGAGCCTCCTCGGCCATCAGCAGAACGATATGTACCTGCATTGTGCCAAGCCATTCTGACAAATAAACCAGCATAACTTCCGTAATCTGCTGGCCACCATTCTTGAGAATCTGACATGAGTGTACGTAAATCAGTTTTTAGGGCTTTATAATTTAAAGTTCTAAACTCTTTGACATAATCAAAATCCTTATTCATAGGGCTTGTTAATGTTGAGTGCTTGCGTAGTAACTCTAAATTTAATCGGTTTGGCCACCAGTCGCTATTGGCTGCTGACCTTTTATTTAAGTCGCTTTTTTCAGTAACGGTTGCTCCCGAAATTCCGTCTGTTAAACTGTTGTCATTTTTATTCTGGCAAGCAGAGAAAAGAAGTAATGACAAGATAAATATGATTGGTTTTTTCATAATATTTAAATCTTAACGTTCTAAGTAACTATATATAACTGATATGAAACGAAAAGGTTAGGCGTTTCCCCATTTTTATTTAAGAGGCATCTTGTCTTAAACATAAAAAGTATTCGTCCTTATTATGATGATCCTCGAAATAGAGTATGTAATCAAAATTAAGTGAAAGGTGTTACTCAAGTCCCTTTTTGTAAGAAACTAAACATATGTAACCCTAAATTTATTTTACTCTTCACTACCTCATTAGTCATTTTGAAGTCGTAAACAAATAAATCTACTTTTTCAGATTTGTCGGATAAATAAAGTTCAGGTACGTTTTGTATAGACATTCTCGTTTGTTTTTATCGGTCAACTTCTCCTAAAACGAAATCTATTGAACCCATAATAGCTACTAAATCGGCAAGCATACAGCCTTTTGTAATCTCTGGCAATACGGATAAATTAGAAAACGACGGCGAGCGTGCTTTTACTCGGTAAGGAATGTTTCTGTTTTTGGTTGTACGAAAGAAATAACCTAATTCGCCTTTTGGGTTTTCTGAACGGACATAAAAATCCATTTCTTTAGGAATAATCTTTTTAGGAACGCTTGCTTGTGGGTCAAAATCACGTGTTCGCTTGTAATCACCTGTCAATTGAACCAAACATTGCTCGATAATTTTGACGCTTTCATTGACTTCTTGTACACGAACGTCATTTCTGTCCCAGCAATCACCGACTGCACCCATTTTACCTTCACCTATCGGAATGTCAAAATCCAATTCGGGATAAACTGAGTAAGCATCTACTTTTCGTAAATCGTAACGCAAGCCTGATCCTCGTAAAACGGGTCCCGAACAACCATAATTAATTGCTAAGTCAAGTGGTAAAACACCTACGTTTCCAGTCCGTTGAACAAATATTTTATTGTCGGTCATTAGTTGCGTAAGCTCAACCATTTTTGGCTTGAAGTAATTGATAAATTCTAAACATTTTTCTTCAAAACCTACGGGTAAATCGTAAAATAAGCCTCCTACCCAAATGTAATTGTATAACATTCTCGCACCCGAAACCCATTCCAACAAACGCTGGATGTGTTCACGGTCACGCATAATCCAGAAAAAAGGAGTTAACGCACCAATATCAACGCCATACGTACCGATAGCTACACAATGTGAGGCGATACGATTGAGTTCGGCTACCAAAACACGAATGTATTCTACTCTTTTATCTATCGTGCCTTCGATACCTAGCATTTTTTCTACGCCCATCACAAAGGCGTGTTCGGAGTTCATTGCCCCCAAATAATCCATTCTATCGACAAAAGGTAAGATTTGGTTGTAAGGTAATACTTCGGCGTGCTTTTCAAAACAACGGTGTAAATACCCGATATGTGGCATTACTTCTTTGATTATTTCGCCTTCAACTAAAGCCTCCAAACGCATCACGCCGTGTGTGGCAGGGTGCTGAGGTCCTAAGTTCATTATCATTTGTTCGGGAGACAAGTCTGCCTCTTTAAAAAACGTAGGTTCCGAATTTTTGAGGTGCGTATCTTTGTATGTGTATTGAACAGTTGTCATTGTTGAATTTCTAAGGCGTTGTAGCTATCAATATTTCACTGTAATTCCGTGGTAATATTTTTGTTCTTTGTAATCTTTTTGCATCGGATGACCTTCCCAATCTTGAGGTAATAAAATTCTACGTAAATCGGGGTGGTTTTCAAATTGAATGCCAAACAAATCAAAGGCTTCTCTTTCGTGCCAATCGGCAGTTCGCCACAAAGAAGTCAATGTAGGTACACTTGTTTTTAAATCACGAGGGATAATCACTTGAATAACGATACGATGTTCGAGAGGTAAGGAATTGAGGTGGTAAATAACTTCCATTGTATCCGCCTGTTCGCCATTATCAATTGCCGATAAACAAGCTAGATAGTCGAAATATAAACTTTCCGTTTGTTGTAAAAATTGGCACAACTCAATTAAATTGGTTGTACTCACGGTGACACTTGGTTGAATTAATTCACCGTTTATAGCTTCTAAAAAGGAATCACCGAATTTAGCCGTGATTTTCGTTGTAATTTCATCAAATGTCATACCGTTTCTTTTTCTGCTAAAATGCGTTGTACAGCCGTTGGTGCCATTAATGTTTCTTGACGGATTTTCTCTTGTAATTTCAGAAAACCACCAATTAATGCTTCTGGTCTTGGTGGGCAACCTGGTACATAAATGTCAACAGGAATTACACGGTCAACTCCTTTGACTACGTGGTAGCCATGTTCCCAATAAGGACCGCCACAATTGGAGCAAGAGCCCATCGATATAACATAACGAGGCTCTGACATTTGCTCATATAAACGACGTACACGGTCAGCCATTTTGAAAGTAACTGTTCCTGCGACTATCATTACGTCAGACTGACGAGGAGAAGAACGAGGAGCGATACCAAATCGGTCTAAATCATAACCAGCCGACATTGATTGCATCATTTCGATGGCACAACAAGCCAAACCAAATCCCATAGGCCATAAAGAAGATAATCTTGCCCAATTGATGAGGTCATCAACTTTGGTAACGATTACGCCACCACTTTCAAACTCTTGGTCTAATAATCCTTTAATCATTTTTTTGAGGGTTGGTATTTTGTGTTGATGTCTTTGTACAATTGGTCAGGAGCTTTAAAAATAGCTTTGTTGATTTTTATTTCAGGTTTTTCCCAATCGAGAAAACCTTGTGCCCAAACGTAAACTAAACCAACTACCAAAATAAGAATGAAAATAAATGCTTCGGAGATAGTTAGCCAAGACCAACTACTGCCATATTGAGCGATGAATTGTTTGTCACCAAAGACCGTTGCCCAAGGAAAAAGGAAAGCGATTTCTACTTCAAATAAAATAAATACTAATGCAATAATAAAAAATCGCATATTGAAATTACCCCAAGCGTTACCGACAGTATCTTCACCACTTTCATAAATGGTGTTTTTTTCTTCGTTCGGACGGTTTGGACGTACCATTCTTGCCGTAAAAAGTCCGCCAAGAGCGAAAATTGTACCCCCGATAATAAACAGAAGAGCTTGACCGAAGTCTGAAATTTGTTGGTTCATTTCTTAGTATTTCTATAAAGATACTGAAAGGAAAAGAGAAGAGAAAAGAAAGCTACATAATCCTTTTATTCTTAATTAAATAAAGTCGCTCATTTTTTGTACTTTTGCATTCTAATTTAAGATAGAATATGTTAACTGTATCGAATATATCCCTGAAATTTGGGAAAAGAACTTTGTTTGAAGACGTAAATGTAAAGTTTACAACTGGAAACTGTTATGGTATCATTGGTGCCAATGGGGCTGGGAAATCTACTTTTATGAAAATACTTTCTGGAGATGTAGATGCTACTTCAGGAGTTATTTCTATGAACCCAGGTGAACGAATGGCGTGTTTAAAACAAGATCACTTTGAGTTTGACGAAGTGACCGTTTTGAATACTGTAATTATGGGACACAAGAAATTGTGGAGTATTATGGCAGAAAAAGACGCACTTTACGCTAAACCAGATTTTAATGATGCCGATGGAGAGCGTGTTTCTATTCTTGAAGGAGAATTTGCTGAAATGGACGGTTGGAATGCCGAAAGTGATGCAGGTGGGCTATTGAGTGGCTTAGGAATTGGTGAAGATTTGCATTACAAATTGATGAACGAATTGACAGGTTCAGAGAAAGTAAGGATTTTATTAGCTCAAGCTCTTTTCGGAGAACCAGATATTTTATTGTTAGATGAACCTACCAATGATTTGGATATAGCGACAATTACTTGGTTAGAGGATTTTATAATGAATCTAAAAACTTTGGTTATTGTGATTTCTCACGATAGACACTTTTTGGATACCGTTTGTACACATATTGCAGATATTGATTACAATAAAATGCAATTATACACAGGTAACTACACATTCTGGTATATGTCAAGTCAATTAGCGGCGAAGCAATTGTCAGACAAGAACAAGAAAATGGAAGATAAACGTAAGGAATTACAATCTTTTGTTGAGCGATTTAGTGCCAATGTGGCCAAGTCTAAGCAAGCAACGTCAAGAAAAAAGATGTTGGATAAATTGAACTTAGACGATATCAAACCATCGAGTAGAAAATACCCTGGTATTGTATTCTCTCAAGAAAGAGAAGCAGGGAATGAAATCTTGTCTATTGAAGGGTTGTCAGCATCGAAAGAAGGAGAACCTTTATTTGGCAATGTTGATTTACATTTAGATAAAGGAGATAAAATTGCTATTGTTTCAAAAAACAGTTTAGCAATCACGACTTTCTTCCAAACATTGATGGATGAAAAGAAAGCTGATGCTGGTCAATTCAAATGGGGAGTGACTACCAAACAAGGTTATTTACCAAACGAAAACCACGAGTTTTTTACAGGAGAATCTAATTTAATAGATTGGTTGTGGAGATACACCAACGACCCAGAGGCAGACGAAACATTTATTCGTGGGTTCTTAGGACGTATGTTGTTTACAGGAGAGGAAACATTGAAGCAGGTAAGCGTACTTTCGGGAGGAGAAAAAGTACGTTGTATGTTGTCACGTATTATGTTGCAAACACCAAATGTATTGGTGTTAGACGAACCGACCAATCACTTAGATTTGGAGTCAATTACGGCGTTAAACAATGCATTGATTGATTACCCAGGAACGATTTTATTCTCTTCTCATGATCACGAGTTTGTGCAAACAGTAGCGAATCGTATCATTGAGATTACACCAAATGGTATCATTGATAGACAAATGCCTTACGATGATTTCTTGGCATCAAAAGAAATAGCAGAAATTAGAGAAACACTTTACAAATAAAATAATATGAAATATTTAGTATTAACTGCAATCGTAGTTTCGACTTTGTTTACGGGATGTGAGCAAGCGAAAAAAGCAACAGAAATCTCGGCTGAAGATGTTGTAATGAAGAGTTACAACGACTCGATTAGTTACTCTATCGGAGCAAATTATGCTAAAGGATTAGCAGAGAACTTTAAAGACGAGTTAGCAAATGGTTCTATTAATAGAGAATTGATTGTTAGTGGTTTAAATCAATTCTTGAATGAGAATGAAAATATTCTTTCTGATGAGGAACAACAAGCCTTGTTCAAAAAGTTTGGTGAAGCGAAGCAAAAAACTGCTAAAGCGAAAAATGAAAAATACTTAGAGGATAACAAAACAAAAGAAGGGTATAAAACAACTGCTTCTGGTCTTCAGTACAAAGTATTAAAAGAAGGAACGGGTGCAACACCTATTGCTACTGATTTGGTCAGTGTACATTATACAGGAAAAAATATCGGCGGAAAAGTTTTTGATAGTTCGGTACAAAGAGGAGAGCCTGCTAAATTTCCAGTAAATGGAGTAATTAAAGGATGGACAGAAGCTTTACAACTAATGAAGGTAGGTTCTAAATACGAATTGACTATTCCTCAAGATTTGGCTTACGGGCCAAGAGGAAATCAAGGGATTGCACCATTTAGCACATTGATTTTTGAAGTGGAGTTATTAGAAATTGTTCCTGCACCAGTGAAAAAATAGTTCTGACTATTCTTCAGAAAAGTAAAAAGGTCATTTTGAATAAATCAAAATGACCTTTTTTGTTTTAAAGTATTTGTTGAAGTAGAGAGCTGTTTTTTGTATCTATTTCGTAATGGTTGTGGCAATAAGTCCTTGCTCCAAAGGCTTCTTTCCAAAAAGTTAAGCCCCAATTAATGCCTTGGTCTTGATTGACAATACCAAAATCAAAAACAGGCTTCTCAATATACACTTCTTCTATAAGGTGATTAAATAAAAAATCTAAAGCACCTGTTTCTTTTCCTTCTTTGTTGGCGGAGATGTATTGTGAATGCGCAACGTTGTTTGTGATGTACATAACTGTGCCTGCTATAAGCGCGTCTTTTTTGTAAACCAAATGAAGCTGGATGTTTTCAGGAAAACGACGCTGTAATCGTTCTATTTCTGTTAATGAATGCACAGGAGTTAAGCCATGTACCTCTTTAAGATTTGGAATGAGTATGTCGTTCCAAAATGAGTTGAAATCAGTAGATGCTTTGATCGTTAAGCCTTGCTGTTGTGCATATTTTATTTTTCTTTTTTTATTGGTATTGTTACCGATTTTGTCTGCTTGGTTGATTGCCAACGTACTGTCGCACCTTGTTTTTTTTGCTTGAAGTAAATGCAAGAGGTAATCAGTCTCTTCTGTGGGTTGTGAACTGTAAAAAGTAGGAAATGCTTTTAGTTGGAGTGTTTCTATTCTTTGTGTGTTTAAGAAATCAAGTAGGGCTATATATATTGCAGTTGTTTCTTGTAATGTTGTTTTTGGTAAGGTAATTACTCCTCCGTAGGATAGACCTTGGTGTGAGTAAATGGTGTTTTCTATTTTGTTTGCCGGTAAGAGTGCAATGATTTTGTCTTTGTTGTAAATAACTAAAGAGAAATCTTCAAAACGAGAGGAATGGTAATCCATATAATCTCTGTTGAATAAAAATGTTGCGTTTTTTGCTCGTTGAATAAACTTATCCCATTGGTCTTTGAGTGAAGAGGAATACCGTTGAACTCGCATAGAGGGACTTTACGAAGTGAATTCTTGGTAGTTTCTAATGTAGTCGTCTTCGTTGTATTTCTCTGAAGCAAGTACGAGCTGAATAGCCTCTTTTGAGTATTCTATAGTTAACCAAATGTTTGGTGGTAAATAGATGCCTTCGTTTGGGCTATTGAGAGTGAAGGTTTCTTTCTTTCCTGCTTGATTGATTGTTGTTATCTTGATAATACCCTGTATGGCTATCAATACTTCTTTGTTCACTAAGTTGGCGTGGTTTCCTCTAACTACTTTTTCTGGTGTTTGATAAGTCCAAAAAACACGGTTGACTAAAAAAGGTACTTCTTTTTCAAATTGAGCAACGGAAATATACCCTGTTGATTTGTCACCTATTTTATTAAAATTGATGAGGTATGGTCCTGCTGGTTTAGTCATTTTTTGTAGGTATTCTTGAATTTATACTCTTCTATTAAGAAGAAACGAGATACGTTGAGGTTTATTGTACTTAAAAGTACTAAAGAGGATTGACAAAACCTTTATGTTTGGTTAGAAAATAAAGGTTAGGCTGTTTTTTTTGTGAATAAAGTGTTTTGAAAGCTGAAAAATCAGGTAGGTGGTGACGGCATAGTGATAGAAGTGGAAATCCTTTTAAGGAAAAAACGGTGACAGAAGTTGTGGAAAGTACTGTTTTTGTATTTGGTGCTGTTGTGCGTAAAAGTGCTGTTGCATACTCCTTAAAAGATTGAGAACGAATAGCACGGCAATGCCCCAAATTATTTTTGCTATTTTACACGTGTTTTTGACGACATAAGGAAAGAATACTAACTTATTTTTTATTTTTGTATAAATAATAAGCAACCTTATGAGCAAACATACACATAAACCGATTATCGCATTCACAGTTGGAGATATCAATGGCGTGGGACCTGAGTTGATAATAAAGACATTTTCTAATCGAAAATTGTTGGATATGTGCACGCCTGTAATTTATGGGTCAGGAAAATTGTTTGCTTATTACCGCAAAGCTTTACATACGAGTGATTTTAATTACAAGCAAATTAGAAACCTTGATGAGGTGGACGCCAAGCGTGTTAATCTACTGTCTTGTTGGGAAGAAGAATTGGCAGTTTTGCCAGGTCAATCTACTGCTGAGGGTGGTAAAGCATCTTTTTTATCATTGAAAAAAGCGACAAAAGATTGGGTTGACGGACGAGTAGACGCGTTGGTGACTGCTCCTATCAATAAGAGTAATATTCAAAATGATGAGTTTAAGTTTGCTGGACATACGGAATATTTGACCAAAGAAGCGGGTGAAAAAGATAGTTTGATGTTGATGACAAGTCCTCAATTAAAAATGGGAATTGTGACTGCACATATCCCGTTGAGTCAAGTGGCTCAGTCGCTAACCAAAGAGGCGATTGTTAAAAAAGCGATGATTTTACATAAAACGTTAATGGCTGATTTTGGTGTGAGAAAACCGAAAATAGCAATTCTAGGTTTGAATCCACATGCGGGGGATAACGGATTGTTAGGAAAAGAAGAAGAAAAAATAATTTTGCCTGCAATTGAAGAATTAAAAAGAAAAAATATTTTAGCTTTTGGTCCTTTTTCGGCGGATGGCTTTTTCGGAAATGCACAATATTTGGGGTACGATGGTGTGTTGGGAATGTATCATGACCAAGGGTTGATTCCTTTCAAAACTATCGCTTTTGAGGACGGAGTGAACTATACGGCAGGATTAAAGTTGATTCGGACATCTCCCGATCATGGGACTGCGTATGAAATAGCGGGGAAGGGAACGGTGAATGTACAATCGTTTTTACAGGCTATTTATACAGTTATTGATATCGTGAAAAACAGAAAAGAAGCGTTGTTATCCACACACTCTTAAAGAAATGTTTTTCTGTTCGATAAAAAAGAGTTAAATTTGCCGACTTCTTATGAAGAATAATAAAAATTCAACAGAGTATATTATCCCGATATTCAGTCTTTCTAATAAAAAGCATGAGTATAGTTTTGGTGTGCAAGATGAGTTTTTTGATGCTTTTGAAGGCTCAATAGTAAAAAAAGGAAAATTTGAGGTGGTAGTTACCCTTGATAGAAGCGAACTGATGATTGTTGCGCAGATGTCAATAAAAGGAGTAGCTCACTTGATTTGTGATAGAAGTCTCGCAGAATTTGACTTTCCTATTGATGTGCAAGAGCGGATTATTTATAAGTATGAAAATAGTTATGAAGAGATAGATGACACGCTTATTCATATCCCTTACGGGGCAGAAAAGCTGGATTTGTCTCCTAATATATATGATCTGATAAACGTTCAGATTCCGATGAAGAAATTGCATCCTCGTTTTGTAGAAGAGTTGTCTGAGTTAGACGAGTTTCTGGAAGAAGAGGAGGATATTTTGGTTTATTCTTCTAAAGCAAATGAAGAGGAAGAAAAGACAAAAAAGGGAGAAGAAGGGGATGTAGATCCAAGATGGAATAAATTAAAAGATTTAAACAAGTAAATTAAATAGCGATGGCGCATCCTAAACGTAAAATTTCGAGAACAAGAAGAGACAAGAGAAGAACACACTATAAGGCTACGCCTTCTACAGTGGCAACTTGTCCAACAACAGGTGAACCACATCTTTACCACAGAGCTCACTGGTACGAAGGTAAATTGTACTATAAAGGTCAAGTGGTAATGGAAAAAGAGGTTTTAGCCTAACTAATACATTATGAATATTGCTTTAGATGCAATGGGCGGGGACTATGCTCCCCGTTCTATTATAGAAGGTGCTCTTTTGGCTAAAAAAGACATTCTTCCTGAGGGTGCTGTGATTACCTTAATTGGTAAAGAAGACATTATTAAGGCAGAGTTGAAAGCTTTGGGTGCTCCTGAGGATAGTTTTACTATTGTCAATGCTGATGAGGTTATTGGCATGGGGGAACATCCTGCTAAGGCAATAATGCAAAAGCAGAACGCTAGTATTCCTATTGGTTTTGGTATGTTGAAAAAAAACATGGTTGACGTGTTTTGTTCGGCAGGAAATACTGGAGCGATGCTTGTGGGTGCTATGTTTTCAGTTAAGGCAATAGAGGGTGTTATTCGTCCTGGTATTGCTGGCTTCTTTCCTAAACTAAATGGTCGTTATGGTATTGTGCTCGATGTAGGCGCTAATGCTGACTGTAAACCCGATGTGCTTGGTCAGTTTGCTGACATAGGCTCTATCTATTATGAACATTTCTTTGGTGTTGAAAAACCTAAAGTTGGTTTGTTGAATATGGGTGAAGAAGAAGGAAAAGGAACGCTTCTTACTAAAGAGGTTTACCAATTAATGAAAATGAATGAAAACATCAATTTCGTTGGGAATGTTGAGGGAACTCATCTTTTTGACGATACTTGTGATGTACTTATTTGTGATGGATTTACTGGTAATGCACTCTTGAAAATGGGAGAATCATTTTATGGAATTCTGAAAGAACGAAAGTTTGTTGATGATTTCATAAATATGTTTAATTATGAAGGAGAAGGTGGAAGCCCAATTCTTGGAGTAAATGGTAACGTGATTATAGGTCACGGAGTATCTACTCCTATAGCTATCAGAAACATGATGAGTTTGGCTGTTCGTACAGTTGAAACAGATGTTTGTGCTAAGATTAAAGACTTTTATAAATAAAGTATAATGACAAAAATTCGAGCAGCTATAACAGGCGTAGGAGGTTATGTACCAGAATACGTGTTAACGAATCAAGAACTCGAGAAAATCGTTGATACCAATGACGAATGGATAACATCTCGTACGGGTATCAAAGAAAGAAGAATATTAAAAGGTGAAGGATTAGGTACATCTCACATGGCTGAAAAAGCGGTGTTAGAATTATTATCTAAGACAAACACAAATCCGGAAGACATCGACCTTATTTTAGTGGCGACTGTAACACCGGATTTTGTTTTTCCAGCAACGGCTAATATTTTGGCTGATATGGTCGGAGCCAAAAATGCTTTTGGTTACGATATCAGTGCTGCTTGTTCAGGTTTTCTTTATGCATTATCTACCGGTGCTCAATTTGTTGAGACAGGTAAATATAAAAAAGTGATTGTTGTAGGAGCAGATAAAATGTCTGCAATTACTAATTACGAAGACAGAGCAACTTGTATTATCTTTGGAGATGGTGCAGGAGCTGTTTTGTTAGAACCAACTGAAGAGGAAACAGGAGTTATGGACTCTATCCTTAAAAGTGATGGGTCTGGCTTACCTTACCTTCACATGAAGGCAGGAGGTAGTAGAAGACCAGCAAGTTATGACTCTATTGACAACAAAGAACATTATTTATACCAAGAAGGCTCACCTGTATTTAAGTTTGCAGTGACTAACATGGCTGATGTTTCTGCGGAAATCATAGAGAAGAATAACTTGACAGGAGATGATATTGATTATTTAGTTCCGCACCAAGCGAACAAAAGAATCATTGACGCTACTGCTCGTAGATCAGGGATTAGCGAAGACAAGGTATTAATCAATATTCAAAAATTTGGTAATACAACAGCCGGAACTATTCCTTTGTGTCTTTGGGATTTTGAAAAGAAATTTAAAAAAGGAGATAACCTTATTTTAGCTGCCTTTGGTGGTGGATTTACTTGGGGATCGATTTATTTGAAATGGGCATACGACCCTAAATAAAAATATTATGGCTAGTACTTCAGATTTTAAGAGAGGGCTTTGTTTAGAAATGAACCATGATTTGTTGACAATCGTAGAATTTCAACATGTAAAACCAGGTAAAGGACCTGCTTTTGTTCGTACAAAGCTAAAAAGTGTAAATACTGGGAAAGTAATTGACCATACATTTACGGCAGGAGTAAAAGTACAAACTGCCAGAATTGAAACGCACGAATACCAGTTTCTTTATAAAGATGACTTAGGTTATCATTTTATGAACAATGAAACTTATGAGCAAACGTTTTTGGAAGAAAGTAAGATTAACACACCAAAGCTATTGAAAGATGGTCAAAATGTAAATATCATATTTCATGCAGAAAAAGAGACTGTTCTTTACTGTGAACTTCCTTCTTTCGTAGAGTTAAAAGTAACTTATACAGAACCAGGATTGAAAGGTGATACAGCGACTAATGCAACAAAACCTGCTACATTAGAAACAGGAGCAATTATTCAAGTGCCTTTGTTTATTAATGAAGAAGAATTAATTAAAGTTGATACACGTACGGGAGGAAGTTATTCTGAACGAGTGCGATAAATTTTTAAAATAATTTGATATGAAAGTAAAAGAAATTATAGAATTAGTTGATTTCATCTCTAAAAAGAGATTGGAAGAGGTGAAGATTGAAACGGAAGAGATTAAATTGTCTATCAAAAAATCTGCTGCGTCAAATAAAATTGTTGAAACAGTTGTTCATGCAGCACCTGTCGCTCAAGCTCCTGTAGCTGTTGCAGCGCCAGTTGGCGTAGCACCTGTTGCCGCACCTGTTGCTGCTGCGAAAGCAGAAACACCAGCGGCTGCTAATGATGATGATAAATATATCGCAGTGAAGTCACCTATGATTGGTACTTTCTATCGTTCGGCTAATCCAGAATCACCTTCACTTGTGAATATTGGAGATAAAATCGAAATAGGAAAAGCTGTTTGTATCATTGAAGCAATGAAATTATTTAACGAAATTGAATCTGAAGTATCAGGGACAATCGTGAAGGTAATGGTTGAAAATGCTCAACCTGTTGAGTACGATCAAGTATTATTCTTGGTAGATCCTTCATAATTTATTGTTGACAAAAACAGATTACAATGTTTAAAAAAATACTTATTGCCAATAGGGGCGAGATTGCTATACGAATCATTCGTGCCTGTAAAGAGCTTGGTATCAAAACTGTTGCTGTTTATTCTACAGCAGATAAGGAAAGTTTACACGTCAAATTTGCTGATGAGGCAGTTTGTATCGGGCCTCCCTTGAGTGCAGACTCTTACTTGAGTATACCCAATATTATCGCTGCTGCTGAGATTACAAATGCAGATGCGATTCACCCTGGTTATGGTTTCTTATCAGAGAACGCTGAGTTTTCCGGTGTGTGTAGAGATTATAACATCAAATTCATTGGTGCATCTCCAGAGATGATCGATGGAATGGGAGATAAAGCGAATGCTAAAAAAACAATGAAGGCAGGTGGAGTACCAGTTATTCCAGGTTCTGAAGGTTTATTAGGTTCTGTAAAAGAAGGAGTCAAATTAGCGAATAAAATGAAATACCCAGTCATTTTGAAGGCTACTGCTGGTGGTGGTGGACGAGGAATGAGAATCGTTCGTAACGATGAGGAGTTTCAACCCATGTGGGACGCTTGTACTGCAGAAGCTTTGGCTGGTTTTGGTAATGGAGATCTTTATTTAGAGAAATTTATTGAAGAGCCTCGTCATATCGAAATTCAATTGATTGGTGATGCGCACGGACACGTACAACATTTCTCTGAAAGAGATTGTAGTATCCAAAGAAGACACCAAAAATTAACGGAAGAGTCACCTTCTCCTTTCGTAACTGAAAAGTTGAGAAAGAAAATGGGAATTGCTGCTAAAAAAGGAGCAAAGGCTATTAGTTATGAAGGAGCTGGTACGGTTGAGTTTTTAGTAGATAAGCATGGAGATTTTTTCTTCATGGAGATGAATACAAGAATTCAAGTTGAACACCCTATAACTGAAGAAGTAACAGATTATGATTTGATTAAATTACAAATCAAAGCTGCTGCTGGAGAAGTGATTGATATTGGTGATCAATTACCAAAACGTCACTCTATTGAGTGTAGAATTAACGCTGAGGATCCAGAACATAACTTCCGTCCGTGTCCAGGGAAGATTACAAATCTTCATATACCTGGAGGGCAAGGAATCAGAGTTGATACGCACGTTTATACAGGATATACAATTCCAACGAATTACGATTCGATGATTGCAAAACTGATTGTACGTGCCCCAACGAGAGAAGAAGCGATTATTAGAGCAAAAAGAGCATTAGAAGAATTTACTATCGAAGGAATTAAAACAACGATTCCATTTCATTTAAAATTGATGAACGATGAGATTTTTAATTCAGGGAAATTTGATACTTCATTTATGGAGTCATTTGAATTCTAAAATTGAGATTTAGTTTATAAAAAAAGGTTATTGTTTGATTACAATAACCTTTTTTTGTTTTAAGGAAATCATTTTTCGCTTTTTATCGTTAATAATAGTATGAAAAGGGTTGCTTTTATTGCTACAATTATTTTACTTACAGTGACATGTTATTCTCAAACTATGGAAAACGGAATGGAAAAGGCTACTTTTGGTAGTGGCTGTTTTTGGTGTACAGAAGCTTTATTTGAGCAATTAAATGGTGTGCAGTCCGTGACTTCTGGGTATTCGGGAGGGAAGACGTCGGACCCAACTTATGAGGATATATGTACAGGTACAACGGGACACGCTGAGGTTATAGAGATTGTTTTTGACACAAAAATCATTACTTTCACTACATTATTGGCTGTCTTTTGGCAGACACACGATCCGACAACTCTTAATCAGCAAGGTGCTGATGTGGGGACTCAATACCGTTCGGTGATTTTTTACCATTCAGAAAGGCAAAAAACAGAGGCAGAATTTTACAAAGTGAAATTGGACAAACAAAATATTTTCTTAGCGCCTATAGTAACAGAAATTAGTCCTGCCGTAAAGTTTTATTCGGCAGAAACTTCTCACCAAGATTATTACACAAGAAACGGCAATGCACCTTATTGTCGAGCAGTAATTACTCCTAAAGTGGAGAAATTTAAGGCAGTATTTGGAGATAAGTTGAAATAGTGAAAATATTCTTCTCAGAATAGAAAGAAGTTAGTTACTTTTGGTTAAAGCACGTTTCAATGTCTGGATTAAAAAAATTAGTTAGTAACACTGCTATTTACGGCGTAAGTACCATTTTGGGACGTACTATCAATTTTTTGTTGGTACCTATCCAAACAGGTGTGCTTACTTTGGGTGATTACGGGACGCTTTCGGAGATTTACGGTTACGTGGCATTTCTCAATGTACTCTTTGTTTTTGGGATGGAGACGACCTATTTTCGTTTTGTAGATAAAATAGGCGAAAACAAATCTTTTAACGCCACTTTTAGTATCGTTTTGGTAATCGTTGGGCTATTAACGACTTCGTTGTTTTTTGGTAATCAGTTGTTTGCAGACTTTCTAAATCATCCTGAATTGGCAAATATCGTTAAGATTTTAACGGTGATTATCTGTATTGATGCCTTGGTAGCATTGCCTTTTGCTCGTTTAAGGCAAACAAATCAAGCGAAAAGATTTGCTGGTATCCGTCTATTGAATATCGGGTTGGTCATTGCTTTGAATGTGTTTTTCTTGAAAATATTACCAAAGTACCACGATTCAAACATTATTTTTGAGGCACTTTATATCGAAGATTTTGCCTTGCAATACGTGGTGATTGCTAACCTGTTGGCGAATGCATTTTTCTTACCCTTGTTAATTACCCAAATCAAAGATTTTCAATTTTACATTGAAAAAACCGTTGTTTCACCGATGATGAGCTTTGCTTTGCCGCTGGTTGTTGTCGGTTTGTCTGGGATGATAAATGAATTGATTGACCGTTCGATGTTGCGGTTTCTGACACCCAAAGATTTTTATGATGGTGTGAAAAACAATGAGGCTGTCGTCGGGATTTATAGTGCGTGTTACAAATTATCTATATTTATTTCGTTGGCGAACCAAGCTTTTCGTTATGCGGGAGAACCCTTTTTCTTTGCGAAAGCAAAAGATAAAGATGCTCCAGAAACCTTTGTAAAAGTAATGAAATATTATGTGATTGTATTGAGTGTTGCCGTGGTTGGTATTTCATTACTTCGTCAAGAATTGGCTCAATTATTTATCAAAAATAGTATGATGCATCAAGGTTTGGTGGTTGTACCTATTTTGTTGTTTGCAAATGTTTTATTGGGAATATATTACAACCAATCGGTGTGGTATAAGGTGACGGACAAAACAAAATATGGTTTGTTATTATCGGTAATTGGCGTGGTAATAACGGTTAGTTTAAATTTTATTTTGATACCTATTTTGGGTTATGTTGGTAGTGCTTTGGCAACTTTGGCGTGTTATTTTAGTATGGCTTCGTTGTCTTATTACTTCGGTCAAAAATATTACCCGATACCTTATCAGCTTAAAAATGCCTTTATTCACTTATTCTTAGCTGTAATTTTCATCATTCCGACTTATTTCTTTCCTTTTGAAGGAATAAGTGGTATTTTCACTAAAGCAATTGTATTTGCCGTCTATGTTTCGCTTGTTCTTTTAATAGAAAAGAGAAAGTTTAAACAAACTATGGCAAGCTAATTGTCGTTAATCAAAATTATGAAAATAAGAATAGTCAATCAATCAAATAACGAACTTCCAGCTTACCAAACAACAGGTTCGGCAGGAATGGATTTACATGCTTTTATTGACGAAAAAATAGAATTAGCTCCTTTGGAAAGAATATTGATTCCGACAGGATTGTTTATAGAATTAGAAGACGGAACGGAAGCTCAAATACGACCTCGAAGTGGTTTGGCTTACAAACAGGGAATTACAGTTCTAAATTC
Organism: Cytophagales bacterium; assembly: GCA_965224495.1. Taxonomy (GTDB): domain Bacteria; phylum Bacteroidota; class Bacteroidia; order Cytophagales; family JAAEPT01; genus CBDCZI01. Next base: position 242,402 of record CBDCZI010000025.1, read on the forward strand.
GCCTGGGACAATTGATTCAGATTATAGAGGAGAGTTGAAAGTTTTGCTGGTAAATTTATCGAATGACAAATTTATCATCAATTCTGGAGAAAGAATTGCTCAAATGGTGTTTACTAATTTTGAGCAACCCGCATTAATACAAGTTGACAACCTAACTATAACAGACAGAGGTGCCAAAGGTTTTGGTAGTACTGGCGTGAAATAAAATTTTTATGAAAATTATTATCCCAATGGCGGGTCGTGGCACTCGTTTAAGACCACATACATTAACTACACCAAAACCGTTGATTCCTATTGCAGGAAAGCCAATTGTTCACCGTTTGGTCGAAGATTTGGTGAAAGTTTGTAATGAGCCTATTGATGAAGTTTGTTTCATTATTGGCGATTTTGACGAAGAAGTAAAAGGTCAGTTACGTGCTATTGCAACGTCAATCGGAGCGAAATGTACAATTACTAGACAAGAGGAAGCTTTGGGTACGGCTCACGCTATTTTATGTGCTCAAGATGCTTTAGACGGAAACGTATTGGTCGCTTTTGCTGACACTTTATTTAATGCCAATTTCAAATTAGATACTGACCAAGATTCTATTATTTGGGTACACCAAGTAGAAGATCCTTCTGCTTTTGGTGTGGTGAAATTAGGAAATAACAATGTTATCACTGATTTTGTTGAAAAACCTGCTGATTTCATTTCTGACTTAGCAATCATTGGAATTTATTTTTTCAAAGACGGGAAAAATCTGAGAAAAGAATTACAACATTTGGTGGACAACAAAGTAATTATTGGTGGCGAATACCAATTAACTACGGCGTTAGAAAATATGAAAAACAAGGGACTTAAATTTGTTCCTGGTCAAGTGACCGAATGGTTAGATTGTGGTAATAAAGATGCTGTAGTAAATACCAATCAACGTTATTTAGAGTATATTCAAGATGAAAAATTAATTGCTGACAGTGCGACGTTAGAAAATACAATTATCATTGAGCCTGTATTTATTGGTGAAAATGTAAAATTGGTAAATGCGGTTGTTGGTCCTCACGTTTCGATTGGGGACAACAGTACGGTAGTTAATTCTATCGTGAAAAACACGATTATTCAAGAAGAATCAACGATTAAAAATGCGAACATTAAAAGTTCGATGCTAGGAAGTAAGGTATATTACGAAGGGGTTGCTCAAAATGTAAGTATTGGAGATTATAATGTAATTAAACCTTAATACCAATAGGTAAGGATTATTTAAAAGATGAGTTTAAAGAAATATCTTTTTATATTATTGATTGGGGGAGCAGTTTGTTCCCCTTTTTCTGTTTTTTCACAAAAGAAGAAACAACAGGATAAGATTGTACTTACTCAAAAAGATTCTTTGCAGTTAGATGTGCTTTTTATTGATGCTACGGCTGAATTTCTAAACGGAAATTTCCGTGATGCCATTAAAACGTATGAAGATGTAAAGAAAAGTTACCCTAACGATGCGACAATTTACCACCAGATTGCAAAATGCCATAATGGTTTAGAGTCCGTGGGAAAGGCAATTCAGCACGAAGAAATAGCGATAGAATTAGCTCCTGAAAACAAATATTACTACCTCTACTTAGCTGAGTTGTACAGAAAAGCCAAGGCGTGGAATGAACTTGCTGTTTGTTATGAGGAAATGCTCAAAAACACCAAAGGAACAGCGAAGTACCATTACGAATTAGGGCATTTGTATACTTATTTTTTTCAGAGTGAGAAACGTAAATATGTCTATTTAGAAGAAAAACCCAATAACAATTACCTTACCCAACGTATTCCGAAAAAGGAGCGAAAAAAAATGGATAAGCTTGTTGTGAAAGCATTGACTGAATACAAACTGTATGGTGATTTTTTTGGTGTTGATGAAGAGTTAGTACAAGACCGACAAGAGATTTTAACAAGCTCTGGGCAGGTAGAATTGGCTGTAAAGGAAGGTGAAGTTTTAGTGAACAAATACCCCGAACGAGTGAGTTATGTGATTAGAAATTCACAGTTATACTCCCGAAATAAGCAATACCAAAAAGCAATAGATTACTTATTGAAAAAACAAAAATCAAAAAATGATTACCGTATCGTATTAGCATTAATCTCTAATTATGAAAAAATAGGAGCTACCGATAAGGTCAATGAGAATATTAAAGCATTAATAAAAGACAAAACAGCCCCTTTGTCTGGGAAAAAAGAGCTTTTAATCCAATTGGTGAAATCGGCTAAAGGAGAGGAAGAGATGAAGTATGTTTTGGACTTAGCAAAAAATCTGGAACAATCGCACCCTGAGGATAGTCAAACGAAATTTCTCTTGGCAGATATTTATTTCTTTAAAGGAGATATGTCAAATGCTCGAAATACCTATCTTTTGGCACTTGAAAAAGACGGAGCAAACAACTACGGATGGGAACAAGTATTGAATATTGATGTAAACCAAAATGATTATACAGCGTTAAAAAAAGACGCCTCAAAAGCAGTGTTCCATTTTAAGGAAGAGGCTATTTTTCATTACTGGTTAGCTACAGCTTATTTGCATCAGAAAGAAAATGAGAAGGCGATTCAAAGTTTCCTTAACGCTTCCGAGCTGACGAAAAACGCGAAGTTATTGGTGCGGATATATGCTGAAATGGGAGATGCTTACCACCGTATCAAAGCGTTTGATAAGTCAGATAAAGCGTACGAAGAAGCATTGATTTATTCGCCAAACAACGCTTATGTGTTAAATAATTACAGTTATTATTTATCCCTTAGAAAAGAACATTTACATAAGGCAAAATCAATGGCTAAACGATTGGTCTTATTGAACCCCAACGAACCCGCTTATTTGGATACTTACGGTTGGGTATTGTACCAATTGAAACAGTACAAAGAGGCGAGTTTGTATTTAGAAAAAGCAGTTTCACAAACCAAAAGCGGTACGATATTCGAGCATTATGGAGATGTGTTGTACCAATTAAATAAGATAGATGACAGTGTCGTTTGGTGGAAGAAAGCCAAGAAGGCAGGGGTGAAAACTCTTGAAATAGACAAGAAAATTAAAGATAAAAAACTCTATGAAAAATAAAGGTATTTATTTCATTGTATTCCTTTCTTTGTTGTTGACGGGCTGTAAGACAAATTCTAAAAAAACGGCTTCAAAAATACAGGCTGAAGCGATTGATTTTGATTATTACACTTCTCGTGCAAAAATAAAAGTCGATAAACAAGGAATGGATTTTTCTGTTTTGATGAATTTGAGAATGCAGAAAGACAAGTTGATTTGGATTAATCTATCAAATACAATGATAGGAAAGGTCGGTAAATGTAAAATCACACCTGATTCAGTCTTTGTTTTAAGAGATTTTCAGGCAAAGGAGTATTACAAAGGAAGTATCGCTGATTTGAACAAACGCATCGGCTATGAGTTGAGCTACGAGATGGTTCAAAAAATATTTTTTGGGGAAATGCCTTTGATGAAATTAGAAGGTTCGACGATAAAAAAAGAAAATGGTGAATTGATTATTACACAAAAAGAAAGTTTATTTACGTTAGAAAATTACTTGAACCCAAAAACAAAAAAGCTGAATCGTTTAAAGATTTCACAGGTAGGTAAATCCGAATATCTGGAGTTGATTTATTCGGATTATGAAAAAGTCGATGGTCGTTTGATTCCTACGGTGATGCACTTGCAAAGTAACTCTAAACGAGGTTTTTTTAGTGATGTAAATGAGTTAAAGACCAAGTACCAAAAGAATAAATTCACTACCGAAGAGTTGTCATTTCCTTTTAAGGTTACGAGCAGATATGAGTACAAAAAGATTTAAAATACTTGTTTTATTTCTGTTGCTTGCAACTGTTTCTTTTTCTCAAAAGAAGTCAAAAAAGCAGTTAGAGAAGGAAAAGAAGGAAATCAAGGCTAAAATTATAGAGGCTGAAAAAATACTTTCAGAAACACAGAGCAAACAACAAGTTTCTGTAGGAGAGTTGACTGCCCTAAAAAACCTGATCACGGTTAATACAGCGTATTCCAATACCATAAATGAGGAGTTGACGAATATCAAAAAAGATATCGTGAATATCAAACACAAAATTGGTTCTCTGAATACCGAATTAGATACTTTGCGGTCAAAATATGCGGAGATGTTGTATGCAACGCAAAAAACAGTAGCTGACCAAGAGCAAATAATTTTCTTGTTTTCGTCGGATAATTACAACCAGCTTACCTTGCGAATAAAGTACCTCGAAATGATAAGAAAGGCGAGGAAAGCACAGTATGGTAAAATTATTGACACCAAGAATAAACTCATTAAGCAAGAGTTGGTTTTAGAAATAAAAACACTTGAAAAACAAAAATCTATTGCAGATTTTAAAGTCGAAAAGGTACGTCTGGATAGCCTCAATAACGAACAATGGGTAGTAGCTGAATTGTTAGCCGAACAAGAGAAAGGCATACGGAAAGATATCAAAAAATTCCATAAACAACAGCAGAAAATCGACCGACTGATAGAGGCTATTATTAAGGCAGAAATAGCACGTAAAAAAAGGTTAGAAAAAACACGTGCTTTAGCTGAGCATAAAAAAACACGTATCAACAGTAAAAACTTTGCTTCTAATCGAGGGAAACTTTCGTGGCCAGTAGATAAGGGGTTTGTTTCTCGTAAATTTGGGATGCAAGCACACCCAACCATTCCTGGTATTAAGGTAAATAACCCTGGTATTGGTCTGCAAACCCAAAAGGGAGCGTCTGTAAAAGCGGTGTTTCAAGGGACGGTAATGACGGTGGCAGAAATTCCTGGTTCAGGAAAATTAGTGATGCTTTCACACGGAAATTATTATACGGTTTATAGTAAATTGAAAACAGTAACCGTTAAAAAAGGAGATATCGTAGCTTACCGACAAGTAGTCGGCACAGTAAGTACTTCTCGTAAAGGGGTAACTGAGTTGGGGTTTCAGATTTGGAAAGAGATGAAAAAAGAAAACCCAGAATATTGGTTAAATAAAACTAAAAAATAACGATTTAAATCAAATTGACCGATGACAAGCATATGAAATTTCAAGAGAACTACAATTTACAAGCATTGAATACTTTTGGGTTAGCTTGTGTTGCTAAACGTTTTTTAAGAGTAGAGTCAGTAGATGAATTGCTTGGGTTTCTTGAAAACTACAACAAAGAATCCTTGTTGATTTTAGGTGGAGGAAGTAATCTTTTGTTTACTCAAAACTTTGAAGGTACGGTCTTGAAAAATGAAATCAAAGGCATTGAGGTCGTCAAAGAGGATGATGAAAACATTTGGTTAAAAGTAGGGGCTGGAGAGGTTTGGCACGATTTGGTCCTTCATTGCGTGGCTGAAAATTGGTCGGGGATAGAAAATTTATCACTTATACCAGGAACAGTTGGGGCTTCGCCTATTCAAAATATTGGAGCGTATGGTGTTGAAGCAAAAGATGTAATACAAACCGTTGAAACCATTAATATAGCGACACAAGTAAAGCGAGTTTTTGAAGCAGGGGAATGTCAATTTGGTTATAGAGACAGTGTTTTTAAAAGGGAGTTAAAAGGACAGCTTGTTATTACTTCGGTTGTATTTAAACTTAATAAAAATGCAGATATAAATATTTCTTATGGAGCGATACAATTGGTGTTGGACGAAAAAGGGATAATAAAACCTACAATTAAAGATGTTAGTGATACGATTATAAGTATCCGTCAAAGTAAATTACCCAACCCAAAAGAGATAGGTAACGCAGGGAGCTTTTTTAAAAACCCTGTAATCTCAATGGAACTATATAACCAGCTTAAGATCTCTCACCCGAAAATACCAGGTTATCCGATTGATGAAAAAACGATAAAAATTCCTGCTGGATGGTTGATAGAACAAGCAGGATGGAAAGGGAAAGTTATCGGAGAGATAGGTGTACACAAAAACCAAGCGTTGGTATTGGTTAATTATGGAAACGGCTCAGGTAAAGAACTCAAAAAGTTAGCGTTTGAAATAAAAGACGACGTTTTCAGTAAATTTAACGTAGAGATAGTACCAGAGGTAAATATTCTCTAACTATGTTAAGTACCCTCAATCATTACCAGCGTATACGCAAGCACAACGATGAATTAGTGTTAAAAATGGAGTATCAAGATGATGCTGTATTGTTTTTACTAAAAGAAAACACGAAATTCAGTTCTCAATTGCCTTTTGAAATTTCTTTTTTAGTAAAAGGAAAGCAAACGGTTTACACTTTGATAAAAAGCAGGGAGCTGTTTGACGAAGAGTTTATCCGAAAAGCGATAAACAGTACCGAACAGCAACTCCTTAAAGGACTTGTGAATAGCTATATTGAAATAGAAGAAACCTTTTTTAAGGAAAACAGTTAGTTATCTTCTGAAAAACACAAAATATACAATGATAAAGGTAATAGTGACGAGGTACATGACTAAATCTACCCGTAGATAGTCTTTGTATTTATTGAAAAATTGCTTCATTGAGTAGTAAACGTTAAAACAACTCGGTTTGTTCGCGTTGAATATCGAGGTCTTTGTCTCTGATTACGCCTTTTGTCATATTAAGTACCAAATCGGGAATAGACATACCTAACTTTTTAGCCACAGCTTTAATCAAATCTTTTTCAGATTCTGAAATTTGGAGAACTAACCGTTGAGTTCTTCCGCCACGTACTTTTTTTGGTCTTCCTGCGCTCATTTATAGTGCAAATATACAAAAATCTTACCATGCTTAAAAATAGAATATAAGTGGTTTTTTAGTGAAGAAATAGATAGGATTTAAATCACTTATAAAATGGCTAATATCTTCGTGTTTTGAAAGATGAGGTTTGTCATTTGAAAAGCTGGTTAATGGTAGTAGTTGGCTTATCTACGGTTTGAAAATAAAAAATAGTATTTAATTAGCAAAAATATATTTTTTATAAAGTAGCGTCTAATGTATACTTAATCATAGCGTTACGGGTATTTTTGTTTGTTTCTAGTAATGGTATAATTGCCAAAGCGACTTAGCGAGTATGTATAGTTGTGCACATTGTGTATTTTTGTATAAGTTAAATTAATAAAGGATGGACAAATATTCTTACATAGCTAATGCTCACGGTAATTATATCGAGGAGTTATATGCAGATTATCAGAAAGACCCAAGCGCTGTTGACGAGAGTTGGCAAAAGTTTTTTGAAGGATTTGAATTTCAAGAAACGCAGTTTGGAGGAAATGGAGCTACGTCTTCGCCTGTTTCGGCGAACGATAAAGAAGTGAGCGTTTACCGTTTGATTCGTGCGTACCGTTCTAGAGGGCATTTGCGTTCGACGACAAACCCTGTTCGCCAGAGAAAAGACCGTAACCCAGGGTTAGACTTGGAGGATTATAACTTGACTTCGGCAGATTTAGATTCGGTTTTTAATGTAGGAACTGAAATTGGAATTGGTGCGGCGACGTTGAGAGATATTATTGCTGGATTGAAAAAAATCTACGAGGGGAATATCGGGTTTGAGTACATGTATATCAGACACCGTGACCGTCAGGAGTGGTTTCGTCAACGTATTGAGAAAAAATCGTTGAACTACAAGCCAAAGCCTGATAATGTCAAAAGAATATTATCAAAATTGAATGAGGCAGTTGTTTTTGAAAACTTCTTGCACACAAAATATATTGGACAAAAACGTTTTTCTCTTGAGGGAGGGGAAACGACTATTCCTGCTTTAGATGCCTTGATTCAAAAAGGAGCTGAAGTTGGTGTAGAAGAATTTGTTATTGGAATGGCACACCGTGGTCGTTTAAATATTCTTTGTAATATCATGGGTAAAACCTATGAGCAAATATTTAACGAATTTGAAGGTGCTGCACCAGACTCTACAATGGGAGATGGTGATGTGAAATACCACATGGGCTTTTCATCAGTTCAAAAAACAACTTCTGGAAAAGAAGTGATGCTGAAATTGATGCCCAACCCTTCGCACCTTGAAGCGGTAAACCCTGTGGTTGAAGGTTACGCTCGTTCTAAAATAGAGCGTTTGTATAACAATGACGCAACCAAAGTTTGTCCGATATTAATACACGGTGATGCAGCAGTTGCTGGTCAAGGTATTGTTTATGAGGTGACTCAAATGCAGAAATTATCGGGTTACAAAACAGGTGGTACGATTCACTTTGTTATTAACAACCAGGTTGGTTTCACGACTGATTTTGAAGATGCTCGTTCTTCTATTTACTGTACAGATGTTGCAAAAGTAATTGACGCACCAGTTTTTCACGTGAATGGAGATGATCCAGAAGCGGTTGTTTTCTGTATGAAATTGGCGATGGAATACCGTCAGAAATTTGAGCGTGATGTCTTTATCGATATGGTTTGTTACCGTCGTCATGGACACAATGAAGCTGATGAACCAAAGTTTACTCAGCCTACTTTATATAACGTTATTTCTAAACACAGTAACCCTCGTGAGATTTACAGTAAAATGTTGATTGACCGTGGAGATATTCAAGCTGACTTGGCAAAGCAAATGGACAAAGAGTTCCGTGCATTGTTACAAGACCGCTTGAATATGGTGAAACAGAAAACCTTAGCTTATAAGTTTCAAGACACTGAAAAAGAGTGGAAAACTTTAACTAAAGCTGTCCCTGCTGATTTTGAAAATTCTCCTGACACGTCTATTCCTAAATCGGCTATTGACAAAGTAGGCAAAGCATTAACTACTTTGCCTGATGGTTTTAAACCAATTAAGCAAATTGACAGGTTATTCAAAACAAGGAGAACACAATTTGAAGACACACGTGTCTTTGATTGGGCAGCTGCCGAGTTAATGGCTTATGGTTCTTTAATGTTGGAAGGACACAAAGTACGTTTGTCTGGTCAAGATGTACAACGTGGTACATTCTCTCATCGTCACGCAGTGATAAAAGATGCAGAAACTAACCAAGGTTACAATAGTTTAAATGCCTTAGAGACAGAAATTAAATTTGATGTTTTTAACTCCTTCTTATCAGAATACGGAGTATTAGGTTTTGAATACGGGTATGCAATGGCTGACCCTAATGTATTGACTATTTGGGAAGCTCAATTTGGAGATTTTGCCAATGGTGCACAAACGATGATTGACCAATTTATTGCTTCTGGCGAAACAAAATGGAGAAGAATGAATGGTTTGGTGATGCAATTGCCTCACGGTCAAGAAGGACAAGGGCCTGAACATTCGTCTGCTCGTTTAGAGCGTTTCTTGAAAGGTTGTGCTGATTACAATAATGTAGTGATTAACCCTACAACACCTGCCAATCAATTTCACGCATTGAGAAGACAATTGAAATGGAACTTTAGAAAGCCATTGATTATTATGTCTCCAAAATCATTGTTACGTCACCCAGCAGTGGTTTCTCCTGAAGTAGATTTTACAAAAGGAAAATTCCAAGAGGTTATTGATGATGCTACAGTAAAAGCGAAAGACGTAAAACGTATCCTTTTCTGTTCTGGAAAAGTGTATTACGATTTGGCTGAAGAGCAAGCAAAAGGAAAACGTAAAGATGTTGCTATTGTTCGTTTAGAGCAGTTGTATCCTTTCCCATATACTAAAATTGATGAAGTATTAGAAAAATACTCAAATCATACAGAAATTGCTTGGGTACAAGATGAGCCTTATAACGCTGGTGCTTGGGGATTCATTTTAAGAGCACTTTACGATCATCATATTAATGTAATGGATGTGAAAGTGATTGCAAGAGACGAATCATCTTCTCCTGCGGTTGGTTACATGAAAACTTTCAAGGCAATTCAACAAGAATTGGTAGAAGAAGCTTTTGGTAAATTCGAAAAGAAAAAAAGAGTAAAAAAATAAACGGCACTGAATTATTCAGTACTGTATTTATATAACATTCATGTCCTCTGTGTTTGCACAGAGGACTAAATACTAAAAAAATGGCATTAGAAATGAAAATCCCTGCTGTCGGGGAATCGATAACAGAAGTAACTATCGCACAATGGATGAAAGCGGATGGTGATTTTGTTGAAATGGATGAAATTATTTGCGAGTTAGAGTCTGACAAAGCAACTTTCGAGTTGAATGCAGAAACTTCTGGTATTTTAAGAATTAAGGCTGCCGAAGGTGAAGATGTAGAAATCGGAGCAGTCGTTTGTGTAATTGAAGAAGGAGAAGGCGTTGCCTCAGCACCTACACCAGTAGCGTCATCTACAGAAGGACCAGCTGCAACAGGTCAAACAATTGAAATGATTGTCCCTACTGTGGGAGAATCAATTACGGAAGTAACCGTTTCTAACTGGACAAAATCAGATGGTGATTTTGTTGAAATGGACGAAATAATTTGTGAGTTAGAATCAGATAAAGCGACTTTTGAATTGAACGCAGAAGCTCAAGGTATTTTGAGAATTGTTGGTCAAGAAGGAGATGATTTAGAAATCGGAGCTGTGATCTGTAAAATTGAAGTGATGGAAGGAGCTGCACCAACAACTACAGCATCTGCTTCAGCACCTACAAGTGCACCAACTACAGGTTCTTCTCACGCTACGGGTCACCCTTCTCCTGCTGCTGGGAAAATCTTAGCTGAAAAAGGTATCGCTGCATCAGCAGTTACTGGAACAGGTGTTGGAGGAAGAATTACTAAAGAAGATGCAATGTCAGCTAAAAAAACGGTTCCTGTTGCTTCTAAATCTTCTGCTCCTACAGCAGTTGCAGCTCCAGTTGGAGATAGAAATACTCGAAGAGAAAAGATGTCTAAGCTTCGTAAAACTATTGCCAAACGTTTGGTGACAGTAAAAAACGAAACAGCTATGTTGACTACTTTCAATGAAGTAGATATGCAACCTATTATGGATTTGCGTAAGCAGTACAAAGATATGTTTAAGGAAAAAAATGAAGTGAACTTAGGTTTCATGTCATTCTTTACGAAAGCATCTGCTATTGCTCTTCAAGAATGGCCTGCTGTTAATGCGTTTATCGATGGAGAAGAAATAGTTTACAACGACTATGCTGACATTTCTATCGCTGTATCTGCACCAAAAGGGTTGGTAGTACCAGTAATCAGAAATGCTGAAAAATTGACTTTCGCAGGAATTGAAAAAGAAGTTGTTCGTTTGGCTCTTAAAGCTCGTGCAGGAAAACTTTCAATCGCAGAAATGAACGGAGGTACTTTCACAATTACAAACGGAGGTATCTTTGGTTCTATGTTATCGACACCTATTATCAACGCTCCACAGTCAGCGATTTTAGGAATGCACAACATTGTTCAAAGACCAGTAGCAATTAACGGAAAAGTAGAAATCAGACCAATTATGTATTTGGCTCTTTCTTACGATCACCGTATCATCGACGGAAAAGAATCTGTTTCTTTCTTAAAAAGAGTAAAGGAATTGTTAGAAGATCCTTCGAGAATGCTTCTTGAAATATAATTGAGATAAAAGTCGTGAGTCGTAAGTCGTGAGTCGTAAGTTTAAGTTCTATTAAACTTGTCGATTAATGATTTACTTTTACGATGGTTAATTGAGTTATGAATAATTACAAAGACCTTAAAGTATGGCAAAAATCTATTCGTTTAACTACTGAAGGTTACCGAATAGTGAAAAACATGCCTACCGAAGAGAAGTTTGGATTAATCTCACAAATTACCCGATGTACTGTTTCAATTCCCTCTAATATAGCAGAAGGAAGCGGACGAAATTCACCAAAAGAGTTTAGACAATTTTTGGGAATAGCTATGGGGTCTTCATTTGAACTTGATACTCAATTATTGATAGCCAAAAATATTGGTTATTTAACAGAAGAAAGCTATAACTTATTGACTGCTGAATTAGTCGAAATTCAACGTATGTTGTCTGGCTTAAAGCGGTCACTAAATATTTAATTTCACTGTGAGTAATTAGAAGTGTAAATAAATCTAATTACTCACAACGTTAAAAATGTTAGTCACAAACAAGCAAGTTGTAATTATAGTACTCAATAAATTATATGAATTGGGTAACTACTTACGACTTACTACTTACGACTTACGACTAGATAAAATATGTACGACGTAACAGTAATCGGATCGGGACCTGGAGGCTATGTAGCCGCTATTAGATGTGCCCAATTAGGATTTAAAACAGCAATCATCGAAAAGTATCCTGCTTTAGGAGGTACTTGTTTAAATGTAGGGTGTATTCCATCAAAAGCTTTGTTGGATTCATCAGAACACTTTCATAACGCAACACACACGTTTGAAGAACATGGGATTAAAATCAACACACCAAAAGTTGATATTAAGAAAATGATCGGACGTAAAAACGGTGTTGTTGATCAAATGAACCAAGGAATTGCGTATTTGATGCAAAAGAATAAAATTGACGTCCTTGCGGGGGTTGGTTCTTTTATTGATAAAAACACCCTCAAAGTAACTGCACTTGATGGAAAAACACAAGAAGTAAAAACGAAGAAAACGATTATTGCAACAGGTTCTAAACCGATGTCGATTCCTTCTATTCCTATAGATAAAGATAGAATCATCACTTCTACAGAGGCATTGAACTTAAAAGAAGTACCTAAACACATGGTCGTAATTGGCGGTGGAGTAATTGGTTTGGAATTAGGTTCTGTTTATGCTCGTTTAGGAACAAAGATTACTGTCGTAGAATATGCTGACGCTTTAATTCCTACAATGGACAAAATGTTAGGAAAAGAGATACAAAAAGTACTTAAAAAAGAAGGGTTTGTATTTAATTTCAAAACAAAAGTAACAGGCGTAACTTCTGACGGTAAAAAGGTAACTGTAAAAGCAGAAGACGCAAAAGGGAAAGCAATTTCTATTGACGCAGATTACTGTTTAGTTTCTATCGGTCGTAAAGCTTACACCGCAGGATTGGGACTAGAAAATATTGGTCTAAAAACCAACGACAGAGGACAAGTGGACGTTAACGACCACTTAGAAACAGGCATCGAAGGTATCTATGCAATTGGTGATGTCGTAAAAGGTCCTATGCTTGCTCACAAAGCGGAGGAAGAAGGTGTTTTTGTTGCTGAAGCAATGGCAGGACAAAAACCACATATCAATTACAACTTAATCCCAGGTGTAGTTTATACATGGCCAGAAGTTGCAGCTGTTGGACAAACAGAAGAGCAATTGAAAGCAGCAGGTATAGCTTATAAATCAGGGTCTTTTCCTTTCAAAGCATCAGGAAGAGCTGTCGCTTCGATGGATACTGACGGACAAGTAAAAGTATTGGCTGATAAGGTTACAGATGAAATTTTAGGTGTTCATATTATCGGTCCTCGTGCGGCAGATATGATTGGAGAGGCCGTGGTTGCCATGGAATTCAGAGCATCTGCAGAAGACATTACACGTATGTCTCATGCCCATCCAACATTCACAGAAGCAATTAAAGAAGCATGTTTGGCTGCAACAGACAAACGCTCGATTAATTTCTAAGAGACTTAATATTTAATAAAAAAACCACTTTTGACAGTTTGTCGAAAGTGGTTTTTTTATGTTATTGAAATAAAAGCATAAAAAAAGCCTCACATTTCTGTGAAGCTTTTGTGGGCCCTGTAGGATTCGAACCTACGACCCCTTGCTTGTAAGGCAAATGCTCTAAACCAACTGAGCTAAGGGCCCTTTATTTCCTCTAAAGGAATACAAAGGTAACAATTTCATTTATTAAGACAAACCATACGACCATTATTTTAAAAGACGCGTAAAATAATTACACTCTTTAGAAAAAAGGATAAGATAAATTTTCATCAATTCACTTCAATCGAGTAACTTACACGAAAGTTTTAATTACCGCTTTTATGAAAAAATTAATAAAAGGGCTACTCTATTTTTTAGGTGGAGTGATTGCCTTACTTCTTTTGGTGACAATATTAGTTCCTGTACTGTTTAAAGACAATATAAAGTTGGCTATTGATGAGCAGTTAAAAAAAGAAGTCAATGCAAACGTAGTTTATGACTGGGATAAATTTGGACTAACTATTTTTAAGGATTTCCCCAATATTTCTGTAAAAATAGAAGATGTCGGCGTGATTAATTACGCACCTTTCAAAGGGGATACTTTGGCGATGATAGAAGAATTTGGCGTTACTTTAGACCTCTTTTCGGTTATAGGTGGAGAGCAAATGAAAGTAAACCGTGTGTATTTTGAAAACCCTACAATTAAAATATTGACGAACAAAGAAGGGGTTGGGAATTATAAGATATTAAATAATACGGGCGAAGATAATGACAGTACAGCTACGAGTGAGCCTTTAAAGATAAAGTTAGACTATTGGGAAATCACTAACGGTCGGTGGGTGTATGATGACCAACGTACTTCTACAACTGTTGTGTTGAATGGACTCAATCACTCAGGGAAAGGGGATATATCAGCCATCTATGATTTAGCTTTGAAAACCTCGGTGGACGACATGAGTGTTTTACTTAATGGAGATAGTTATTATGAACACAGTACATTTGACTCGGGTATTGTTATTAATATTGATTTGGCGAATAATAAATATACATTTAAAGAAAATACATTAAAACTGAATGATTTTGCTTTTGGCTTTGATGGTTTTGTCCTTAACCGTGAAGAGGAAACGGAGATGTACTTGACCTACAAGGCAAAAGAAACAACATTTAAAAATGTACTGTCGTTAGTTCCAGGTGTTTTTTTAGAAGGGTTTGAGGATATCGAAACAGCAGGGAAGTTAGGTTTTGGTGGTTATGTAAAAGGAGTCTTGTCTGATACACAAAAACCAGGATTTTTATTGAACTTATCGATCAAAGATGCCATGTTCAAATACCCTAATTTACCAACAGCAATCAATAATATTCAATTGGATTTGAAGGTGGACAATGAAGATGCTAATATGGATGTAATCGCTGTTGAGTTGAAGAAACTACACATGGATTTAGGTTCTAACCCTGTAGATCTGAATTTGGTGATGGACGTATTGAAATCGGAAGATTTTGATATTAAAGATGCAAACTTAAAAGCTGATGTGAAGTTGAGCGAAGTCACTTCTTTTTATCCAATCAAAGATATTAATATGAAAGGGTTGTTGGCGATAGATTTACATGCAAAGGGAGTTTATAGCGGTAATAAAGAGTTGTTGCCTACTGTTTTTGGTGATTTGAAACTGACAAAGGGTTGGGTGAAATCGACAAAATACAAAGTGACGGCAGAAAACATACTGTGTGATGCTTGGGTTAATTACACACAGAAGTCTTCGCCGACAGATACTATTTTAAAAGTTAAACATTTGGGTGCGTCGATTGATGGAGAGCGTTTTCAATCAAAATTAGCTATTTGGAACCGTGATGATATTTCGTGGGATGTAGCGATTAAAGGTCTGGTGGATTTGGATAAGGTGATGAAACTTGCACCTATCGAAGGAACTACATTAAAAGGAAAAATAAAAGTGGACAACCTACGGTCAAGAGGACGTATGAGTGATTTGGATGCAGGGAATTATACGGCATTGAAAACGTATGGGAAAGCGACAATTACTAATTTTGAGTACGTCGAAAAAGAAGTTTTACCACAAGGGGTGAAAATCACACAGTCTCGATTTGAAATTAATCCAAAAACGATTGATTTAAAATCATTTAATGGTTTCTTAGGAAAGAGTGATATGAGATTGAATGGTCAGCTTTCGAATTACATGGCTTATGTCAATGATGTTATCAAAGGAAGAACAACAGCTAAAGGGGTGTTGAAAGGTAACTTGACTTATTATTCTAAACTGTTTCATACCGACGAATGGATGTCAGAGGAAGAAACGGCGGAAGGAAGTACAACAACCAAAGGAAGCTTTGAAGACAACGCGATTCCTAAAAATATCCACTTTGTAATGGATGCTAAAATAGATAAAATCCTTTACGAGAATGCTGATATGACAGACGCTTCGGGAAAATTAGTTATCAAAAATGGTATTGTCGATATGAAGAACTTGAAAATGGTTATTTTAGGAGGGAACTTTGTGTTAAATGGACAATACAATACGTCTGTGCCAACAAAACCAACTTTCGATTTCACCATGGACATTGATAAACTGTCTTTTCAAGATTCTTACAATGCGTTTAGTACAGTAAGAAGTATCGCTCCGATAGCAAAAAATATTGAGGGTGATTTTTCTACAAAATTAAAAGTAAGTGGACCTATTGGTCTTGATTTATTACCCGTTTTAGGTCAGATTAATGGTTTAGGCGATTTCTTTGTTGAGAACGCAAAAGTACAAGGCTTTGGCTTACTTAGTCGAGTAGCACAAGTAACTAATTTTTCTAATATAGGAGGGAGTAAGGCTGAATCAAACAACCTGACCCTACAAAATGCTTTGTTAACTGCAAAAATAGAAGACGGTAAAGTGATTTTCAAACCATTTACCTCTACCTCAGGGAAATCAAATATAACTATCGGAGGAAGTAGAAGTTTAGATGGTATACTTGATTTGGATATGTCATTTGATATGCCAATGGGAGCTATCGGTAACTCTGCAAAAAATGTATTAGCAGGTTTTGGGTTAAATGATGTTGTAGGAGATAGAGTCACTGTACCCCTGAAAATTACAGGAAGTGAGAACAAACCCAAAATAGAAATCCTAGGAGCAAAATCGACAGGAGGACAAACAACAATCAAAGATGCCGTAGTCACAAAAGCAAAAGACGAGGCAAAAGTAGAAATAGACAAAGTAAAAGAAGCTGAAAAGGCTAAAATATTAGCCGAAGCACAAAAACAGGGCGATAAGCTAAGAATGGAATCATACAAAGTCGCCAAGCAAATAAAAGACGAAGCAAACAAGCAAGCACAACACCTCGAAGACCAAGCCAAAAACCCTTGGGATAAACCTTTTGCCAAATTAGCAGGAGACAAAGTAAGAGCCGAAGGTGTGAAAAGAGCCAATCAAGTCACTGCTCAAGCCAACAAAAAGGCAGATTTATTGATGGCAGAAGCACACAAAAAGATTGACAAACTTTAAGAGAATCCAAACAATTTTACAGACAGCTAGTAGAGAAACCTACAAGCTGTTTTTTTATTCAGCTTTTATGCAGAACTTTGTAGTACGATGAGCGAAGAATTAGAAAACGAGATAAACGAAAACGAGGAGGAGAACGGATTGTTTGAGCACCACCGTATTGTGGCAGACCCAAAACAAGATTTATTGAGAGTAGATAAATTTTTGATGGCACGTTTGCCCAACGTAACGAGAAATAAATTACAAACAGCAATCAAAGACGAGTTTGTAAAAGTCAATGGAAAGGCGATTAAATCGAATTACAAAGTGCATCCAGGCGATGAAGTAACCGTTCATTTGACAACACCCCCTCGCAACGAAGGTGTCGTTCCAGAAGAGATGGACTTGAACATTGTTTATGAAGATGACGATTTATTGGTTGTTCATAAACCCGCAGGTATGGTTGTTCATCCTGCCTATAACAATTGGTCAGGAACATTGGTTAATGGATTAGTTCATTACCTAAACAACCTTCCTACCTCTCGCAATGGAGAGATTAGACCAGGGCTAATTCATCGTATAGATAAAGACACTTCGGGACTTTTGGTCGTTGCTAAGACTGAGATAGCGATGAACAGTTTGGCAAAACAATTCTACGATCATAGTGTTGAGCGTACCTATTATGCGTTGGTTTGGGGCGACCTAAAACACGAAGAAGGAACGATTACAGGTCACGTAGGACGAAGTTTGAAAAACAGAAAAGTAATGACCGTTTTCCCTGATGGAGAATACGGAAAACACGCCGTAACACATTATAAAGTATTGCGTCGTTTTCATTATGTGACGCTTATTCAGTGTAACTTGGAGACAGGACGAACACACCAAATTCGTGCACACATGAAAGATTTGGGACATCCTTTGTTTAACGATTCGACTTATGGAGGAGACCGAATTTTGAAAGGAGAGGTTTATACCAAATACAAGAAATTTGTAGAAAACACCTTTAAGGTCTTGCCACGTCAAGCCTTACACGCTAAGACTTTAGGTTTCATTCATCCAACAACAAATGAGCACGTTCAGTTTGATACCGAGTTGCCAGACGATATCAAAGAAGCATTAGAGCGTTGGGAAAACTATACACAGCATCATTAAACATAGTTTTAATGACAAGAAACGTCTGTGAGTCTATCTTACAGACGTTTTTTTATGTCGAAAATATAGAAGTTGGAGCATCCCCTCTGTGATGAAATGATTTTTCGGTGTAGGTTAGTAAAAGAAGCGATAGAAATGAAAATAACCGATAAAAATAACGGAGGGTCGGGCTTACGGCTATATCTTTTTAGGGCAGAAAAAGCCCTAAAAAGGATACCGCCTTTATCCCTATGCCAAAAGAATACAGTGTGCATTGTGTTGAGTGCCTAATTTTGTTTGTCGTCTAAGTGTTTCGTGCTATCCAAAACGAGCGAGGGCGATAGTCGAATCCAATAAACAGAACATATTACCCTACCAAATTCTTTTCTTTTGACTAATAGCACAAAAAAGATACGTCTAAACCATCTATAATAGAAATCCCACGAACTACTTTTGTATCTTTGTAAAATAAAACGAAGTAGTTGCAAAAAAAAGACACAAATACCGTAGAAAAAGGCAATCAATTTGATTGGAAAGTCGTCAAACGCTTGTTTCAGTTTATTGGTGTGTATAAACCCTATTTTTATGTCTTGTGCGTCACTATTTTTACACTGTCAATCATCTCTCCCTTTACAGCTTTATTAACGATTAAAGCGATAAATGGACCAATAAAAAGTCACGACTTACTCGGATTGCGTAATATATTACTTCTTATGTTAGGGGTATTATTAACCCAAAGTTTGTTGCAATTTATCAATACGTATTTATCGAGCTGGCTGGGGCAACACATTATTAAAGATTTACGAATAAAGCTTTACCGTCATCTATCATCTTTTAAAGTTTCTTACTACGACGAAACACCTGTCGGACGTTTAGTTACACGAAACGTAAGTGATATTGAAACCATTGCCGATGTATTTAGTCAAGGCATAGCTGCAATGTTAGCAGATGTATTGATGTTACTGTTCATTATGACTTATATGTTTTATATCAATGTCCGCCTGACATTTGTGAGTTTAGCTGCTATTCCATTTTTGTTTTATGCAACGTATCTATTCAAAGAAAAAATAAAACATTCGTTTGATAATGTACGCTCTGCCGTGGCTAACCTCAATACTTATGTCAACGAACACCTAACAGGAATGTTGGTTGTACAGGTTTTCAATAAAGAGAAACGTGTGTTAGATGAGTTTAGAGTAATCAATAAAGAACACCGTAGTGCCTTATTAAATACCGTCAAATATTACAGTATTTATTTTCCCGTGGCAGAAGTTATTGCAGCCGTAGGTATCGGTTTTTTAGTTTGGTTTGCAGGAAGAGAGACTTTATTGGGTAAGCTCAGTGATGAAGGTGAAGTAATAGGATTTATTATGCTGATAGGTATGTTTTTTCGTCCTTTACGATTGATAGCTGACCGTTTCAATCAACTGCAATTAGGAATAGTAAGTACTTCTCGTATCATCAAATTATTAGACGAAGACCACTCGATACAAGATGACGGCACAACATTAATTAAAAACTTAAAAGGAAAGATAGAATTTAAAAAAGTTGGCTTTTCTTACAACGAAAACGAGCCGATAGTTAAAGATGTCTCTTTTAAAATCAAGGAAGGCGAAATGGTGGCTATTGTGGGAGCAACAGGAGCAGGAAAAACAACGTTGGTCAATTTACTGAACCGCTTTTATGATTTCACTTCAGGAGATATTACCTTAGACGACATTTCGATTAAAGAAATGCCCATCGCAGATTTGCGAAAAGCAATTGGTATCGTACAGCAAGACGTGTTTTTGTTTACCGATACGGTATATGAAAACATTGTATTAGGAGATTCTTCTATTACAAAAGAAGAAGTTTGGAAAACGATAGACCTCGTCGGGGGTACGGCGTTTATCAAACAGTTACCCGAAGGTTTAGATTACAAGATTCAAGAACGAGGTGGCAACTTATCTGTTGGGCAAAGGCAATTATTGTCTTTTGTAAGAGCAATGGTGCACAACCCTAAAATTTTAGTCTTAGACGAAGCAACCTCTTCTGTGGATAGTAAAACGGAGAATTTGATACAACACGCCATAGAAAAGATGATGATAAACCGTACGTCTTTGGTTATCGCTCACCGTTTATCGACTATAGAAAAAGCAGATAGAATTATTGTTTTGGATAAAGGCGTAGTCGTCGAGCAAGGCAGTCACCAAAAGTTAATTGCACAAGGAGGGTATTACAAAAACCTACACCAAATGCAGTTTGCAGACACACAAAGTGAAAACGAATGAAAGTAAAAAGTAGCTTTATTATTTTAGTGTTGTTGTTTTCATTGAAAAGTTTTGGTCAAGACAATGGTATAGGTGTTCGAGCGGTAAATATTCCTGACATTGTTGGTTTGGGTGTAACGTATAAACACATGTTACACGGTCGTATGTCTTATGAAATAACGGCAGGTTCAAACTTAACTACCGATGTAGGATTTGTGAAAGCAGATTTTAATTTTGTGCAACGTCCGATTTCTATTCAAGGCCTGGATTGGTATTCGGGAATTGGCGTACAAAGTTGGCTGACAAAAAACACAGTAAAAGCAGGTCCTGAATTTACTTTGGGACTTGATTGGGATACCGTTTCACTGCCTATTGGACTCTTTTTAGACGGTTCGTTTTTTGTGCCATTGGCTCGAAACACGGCAGTACGTCCTGTGTGGCAAATTGGCGGAGGTGTACGGTTTCTATTTGAATAAGCAAGAATAATAAAACAGAAGATTATGAATATTTCAGGGAAAATGTTGGCTATCGCAGGAGCTTTTGTACTTGTTGGTTATGTATTGGTTAATAAATTTGCGACACCCTCAGTTTTGGCAGAATTAACGGAAGAGCCTCAACAAAAATGGTTGGTTTTGGGTAAATCTATCGAGGGAGGAATGGCTTCTGACCAATTTGAAACTTTTTTTAAATCGATGAATGACTTGAAAAAAGCAATGGGTGACTCATTACCCGAGCTCACACGCTATTATGAAGAACCAACAAAAGAAAACGGAAAACATACCCTCGTTTTTTCGGGTGTAATTGTGCCAGACAGCACCTTTTCTCAACAAGGATTTGTGTTAAAAGAGATTGTTTTACCCGCAAGTGTACAAGTGAAACACCGTTTGAGTGCAGGATTGTATCCCGCAATTGATGAATATGCCGAATTGAAAAAAATAAAATTAGACAAAGACCACGTAGTAGAAATTTTAGCGAAAGACTACACGGCTATCTTGATGCAAAAGAAGTAAGTGGTTCTATGTACTACTCAAAATGGTTATTTAAAACTCTCCAATGCTTTTTTGATATGTAAAACAGGATCGGTAAGTGTGTTGATGATATCAATAACTTCACCACCCTTTTTGACAATATAGGTTACTCTTCCAGGTATGAAAAACAAGTTTTTTGGTACACCCATTTCTTTCCTTATACGGTTTTTTTCGTCTGACAAAATGGAGAAGGACAGCTTGAACCGTTCAGAAAATTCCTTGTGAGAAGCTACACTGTCACCACTGATGCCGATAACTGCTGTGTTTTGGCTTTTGAATTCTTCGAAATGGTCACGGAAAGAACAAACCTCTTTGATACACCCACTCGTATTGTCTTTTGGGTAAAAAAACAAGACAAGGTTTGCACTCTTTGCTAATTCATTTACGTCTATTGACTCGTCGTATTGGTTTTGTAACTTTATTTGTGGTAGTTGGCTACCTATCGTAACTTTCATATTTCAGTGATTTTTGTTCAATTTAGCATTATTTTCAATGATTTTGTTTAATAGGTAATTCTTTATTGATATATTGAATATAATAAACGAGAAAAAGTGATTTAGGGTTGAAACTAATAACCGAAAACAGCGTTTAAAAAAGTAGAAAACACAACGATTATGACACATAAATTAGATTACAGAGAGAGTTTGATGGCTCTAACGACAATTGTAGCTTGGGCAGATGGTGAAAATCAAGATGCAGAGGTGGATGCAAGAGTACAAATGATTTTGGAAGAGAAAATTAGCGATACGGTTATAGATGCTTTTAAAATCAAATATGACGAAATCGGGAGTAACGAAAAGCTATTTGAATTAGCTGTTTTGGCATTAAACGGAGAAAGTACGGAAAAAAAGGCGGGAGCTTTGGCTTGGATGTGGCAAGTTGCTAACGTGGCAGAAGAGGGTGTTCGTGGACGTTTAGATTACATTGAAGACGTTTGGAAAAACAACAAAGATAATGTTGATTTGGCTGAGCTAAAATGGATTAACAGAGCGAAAAAAGATTTGGATGTTGAATTGGCTGATTTTAAAACAGCTTTTTCAAAAATATCTAAAGCGGGTAGAATTATTTAATTCTCCCTACTGAGTTTTTTAAGGCGTTAGACGGATTGTTTAACGCCTTTTTTTGTGCTTCCGTTTAAGAGTAATAAGACAAATAGAGGGTAGTAAGCCGTGCGGTAGCGTACTAATGAACCGAAATTAGGTGAGGCTATCGGTAAAATAATGGCTAAAAAAAGGATAAATAAAACGCTTACCAACAAAAGTGTTTTGTGATTGATTTGTGGTTTATTCCATATTGTGTAAGATAAAAAAAGAAGGGTAAAAGTATTTTCTATTCCTAATAAAAGAGAAAACACACTCCAGCTTTCAACTAAAATAGGGCGAAATAAACCTGTAAATAAAGCATTGGGAATATTTTTGAGAAAGGATAGCAAGGTGCCGTCATAAGAGATGTTAATGAGGGCTTGAACGGAGGAATGATTAGACGTTCGGGTGTGGTTATGATGTAATGCTTCAAGGAAAAAATCAAATTGCATATTAGGATGTAGAATGGAAATGGCTGAAGTAATAACGAGAACAAGAAGTCCCGACAGAACAAGCAATGTAATATTACTTATTTTTTTTCGTGTAAAATGAATGACAAAAAACACCAAAGACAGCACGACCAAAGGAGCAAAAAGGTAATATTTTAAATAAAAGAGGAAGGTACTTAGACCTATAAAGGCAAGTAAATAAACAAAAAGAAAAGGTGCGTTACGTCGAACCCTCAACAGGATTAAAAAGAGAAGGTTGATCACAGCAAACGAAATAGTTTCTTTCATCAACCCCGAAGTCCAGAAAACTACTGAAGGAATAAAGAAAAGAGCAATTTGAACAGTCCATTTTTTAAGATGTAGCCGTTTAAGTTCTAGGTAAAAAAACCATGTTGATAAAAAAGAAATAGTACTTAGCTGTATTGCTAAAAACCAATAGTTAGAGTCAGATAGTCGATAAATTGGATAGATTAATTGAACAAAAAACCATGCCCTTGGTTGGTCGGAAAAGAAGAATCCTTGTGACGAATTTGTAGCTAATAATTCTAAATCGTGTAGGTAATTAAAGGTGTCGCCTCCATGATAATGATTTTGATAAAGCCAACCGATACCTAAGGCTGAAATTATTTTTAAACTCAAACCCAAAGTAAAAACAAGGCGTTCTTTCTTGTCTATACATTTTTGGAACAAAAAGCGTAGAGCTAAAAGGAGTGATAATGTAAAAATGAGAGTTAAAATTATCATTTGCGACGAACGAGGTAGTTACCAATTTTACAAGATAAACACTTCTTGGGTAAACATTTGTAATCTAAAAGTTCTAATAAACCCTGTGTGTCAAATGCTGATATAGGTTTAATACCTAAATCGATAAATAAATCTATCTTGTGGTTGTTTTCAGCAGGTAATTCGTCGAGTAAATCAGTGAGGTACTCAAAAATAAGCGGGTCATTTTCTCTTTTAAATTTCAAATAAATAAAGGGGATAATCGCATTGATTACCACCGAATAAAACGAAGTTTTACCCATTGTTTTTGTACGTTCTTTACTCTCTTTGTCGAAAGTATAATGTGTCTTCCAATAAGGAGTAACGTCTTTTTGAAAACGCTTAGTTATCGCTGACAAGGGTTTGTTGGTGTTTACGTCATCAAATAGCTCTTGAAAATCGGTTACTAATTGTGCGAATTGAGCCATTCTAATCGTTGGAAAATTTGGTGGACGCATTTTGGAAAATTTCCATTGCGTATAAGTGACTTCGGGCAATTGAAATTTGTGTTTCAGGTGTTCCCACTCTTTCATCAACTGTTTAGGGTAAGCATCTTCCCAAGAGTTGATAAGTAAACCAGAAACACCAAAAAGTAAGGATTCCAATTGCGCAATGTTCATCCTATGCTTTAGTAAAACAGCTAAAGGCATCTGTTGAGCCATGTTTAAAAATGCCTCGGCATTGACTTTAAAACCAAAGCTTTGTGCCAATAGCTCATAAAAAATAGTTTTTAATTCACCTGTTTTGTTCGTTTTCCATTTTTCTGTCTTTCGATCCAAACGATGTACTATTTGACTATCTAACTCTGCTTTTAAATAGATGTCAGGTGTTTGAGAAAGTTTTTTATGGCAAGGGATAGAAGTCAGTGATTGATTTAAAATCGCATAATTTGTCACATACTTTTCTTCTGTCAAAGGAGCTAACGCTATTGTCGGTATTTCTCGACCAGTGGTGTCGGTTATCGGTATATTGTAGTTCCAGACGACGTGTAAAACCACTGAATCGTACGCCTTGTCATGCTGATGCTTGTGTTCAAACCAATCCGAAGACTTGACGTGTATTTCTACATTGCCACACCATTCCATTCCATCGATTACCACACGAGCATCCGAAAAGTCGGGTCCTGAATTGTTGTTTTGGAAACCTGCTTTCTTGATTTGTACCGATTTTCCGCAATGTGTGCGTAAATCGGTATGTTCAAAAAGCTGAAATTTCCATAAGAAATAGATGAAATCTTCTTTCATAATAGAGTTTAAATAAAATATTCAAACAACGTAGGGTCTTCATTGATGGCTTTGTAACGAAAGCCCTTGTTTTCTAAACGTTCGATAAGTAGCGGGTAATCTTCTTTGTTTTTCAATTCGATACCAACTACTGCGGGACCTGCTTCTCGTGCACTTTTTTTGGTGTATTGAAAATGAGTAATATCGTCATTGACACTCAATACTTCGTCCAAAAACTCACGTAAAGCACCCGAACGTTGAGGGAAATGTATAATGAAATAATGTTTTAACCCTTCATACAGCAACGAGCGCTCTTTAATATCTTCCATTCGTGCCAAGTCGTTGTTACTTCCGCTCACCACACAAACGACATTTTTTCCTTTTATCTTTTCTTTGATACGGTCTAACGCACTTGTGGTTAACGCTCCTGCAGGTTCGGCGACAATTGCCTCTTCATTGTAAAGTTGTATAATGGTCGAGCAAACTTTCCCTTCGGGAACAGTGATTATTTCTTTGATTAATGTCTGACAAATTTCAAAAGTCAAGTCGCCGACTTGTTGTACGGCAGCTCCATCAACAAATTTATTGATTTGCTCCAACTTTACCACACCACCAAGCTCAATTGCGGTTTTCATTGAAGGAGCACCTTCGGGTTCGACTCCAATAATCTGTGTGGTAGGACTTACTTTTTTGAAATAAGTACTTATCCCAGATGCCAACCCGCCACCACCAATAGGTACGAGTAGGTAATCAATTTTACCGACAAAGTCATTGAATATTTCTACACCAACAGTTCCTTGTCCTTCGATTACTTTTTCGTCGTCAAAAGGATGAATAAAGGTCTTTTTTTCTTTTTGGCAAAATGACTTAGCTTCGGCAAAGGCATCATCGAAAGTGTCACCTGTTAAGATGACCTCGACAAACTCTTTACCAAACATTTTGACTTGTTTCACTTTCTGATTAGGTGTGGTGGTTGGCATAAAAATCCACCCTTTTATTTTTTTCTTTAGGCACGAAAAAGCAACGCCTTGTGCGTGATTACCTGCACTTGCGCAAACGACACCTTTTGTTAATTGTTCTTTCTCTAAAGATTCAATGGCATTGTATGCCCCTCGTAACTTGTACGAACGAACGAGTTGTAAATCTTCTCTTTTTAAATAGATATTACCTTCGTATTGTGCTGATAAATTTGCGTTTAATTGCAAATCTGTGTGTTTTACAATGTGTTTTAAACGCTGTTCTGCCTTGATGATACCTTCTGTTGTTACCCCCATAATTTTTCAAACGAATAACGAAGTTAAAAAGATTGCTTGAGGTTTAAAGATTAATTGTTACTCTTTTAAAAACTGTTGATTGTCTGTTGTTGTTTGGTGAGGGTTCTGATTAAGAATTGTGTGTTGCCTGTGGTGTGTCTGTGGCTTAGGGATTGACGAGAAAATCCTTTTGCTTCTCTATTCTTCTTTAGTTTTGGAGAAGGGGAATAAGTGATGTAATGACCAAGTAGAAGTGTTCTTCACGGCAAAAGATTGCAACAAAAAGCCCGCCCCTTTGTGACTAACAAGTTGTAGTTTTCTGTTGTAGGAGGTGCTTTCTTGAGGTGTCTATGTGTCGTGATAAGAAAGGGGAAGCCCCAAATCAGTTGTAATAGACAGATGTCATTTTCTTTACGATGGAAGAAAAGTGAGGTAGTGTTGTATTCTTTTTGTAAAAAAGTGTATTTTTAGGGTTACAACTCTTTCCGTGAGCTGTATATATTGAAAGAAATCTATAGATTATGAATAAGTATAAATTAATATTGGCAGGAATTCTATTTTTTGTAATAGGTGGGTCAGCTACTTTTGGGCAAAGTTGTTCAGACGCAACACCTGTTCAGGCAGTGTTTAATGGTGACTTTGAAAAGGGTTATTTGACCTCCGCTTCTTCACAGTATTCGGATGGAGCTGCTCGTGGTTTTAAATCAGATTTATTACCTGTCACAGATTTTACCGGTGCAAACTGTGTTTATGGTTTTGGTGGGAAATATGGTATAGCTAAAAATTTAGGAGCTACGGGTGCTTGTGGTGCCGATTTCCCTTATATTGGAGCGGGTTACCCAGGAGCGATGGTTTTTGAAGATCATACACCAACTGAAGGAGGTGATGGGTTTGCTTTACTTGTCGATTTTATAGCGGCGGCGAATAGTTCTTCTGTATATACGGGAGGATTACCTGTGGCGTGGTTGCAAGAAGTGACAATATTCCCTAGTGAAACTTATTATTTTTCGGCTTGGTTTGGGAATTATACAACGACACCAGGTACACCTGAATTGTATTTTGTCGTTACGCCTATTGATGCAGCAAATAATTTGGTGATAGCTGAACGTACGGTTGTAGGTACAGCTCAACCCACAGGTGTAATGCAGTGGCAACAGTTTTCTGGTGAATGGAACCCTACAGGTGTTTATACTAAAGCTCAAATTTCGATAGAAGTAGATTTTACTTTGACAGCACCAGCAAGTGGAGCGGATTTTGCGTTTGATGATATTTCTTTTAAAAATGGTTGTGATGACTTATTAGCAGGTGGAGATTTTGATCCTGATTTAGGAACTGATTTTTCTTTGTGTAACACAGGGGGGACTTCTACTTTGGATTTTGGAGGAGCATCAAATGCTTTCCAACAAATTAGATGGTATGAGGTAACAGGAACGGGAACAGATAATTTGATAGCGGCAGCGAATGATACGAAAACATTGCCGGTTTCTATTAGCGGTACGAACTCGACAGGTAAATACCGTGTTTGTATTCAAGAAGCAGGTAAATGTGCAAGAAATAGTATAGTAGAAGTAAAAGATGATTTGGCAGCATTGTCTATTGCCGATATTGAACTGTGTACAAACCCAACGGAAACGGTGGATTGTACAGTCGATTTTGTTTCACCAATCAATTCTATTACTTGGAAAAAGGATGGTACAACAGAAGCAACAGATGTAAGAACATTGACAATTTCTTCGCCAGGTAATTATTCCGTTGATATTGTAGGAGACGGAAATTGTGATGCAAGTGAGACATTTACAGTAACTTCTTTGATTCCTATTGCTGATGAAGATCCGTTTAGTCTTTGTGCGGGTAAAACAATGGATTTGACGGTTACAGACCCAACAGCAGGAGGTAATATAGATTGGTACACAACAGCGACAGGGGGCGTGCCTGTATTAACGAGTGCAACTTTGTTGTCTTATTCAGCAGGGACATTGCCTTTTACTTATTATGTAGAGAATGCAGCGCAGGATAATTATACAGCAGGTTATGCAACTACAGGACCAACTTTTTCAAATAGTGATCCGCAAAGACGTGTTGACTTTGTCTCAGATATTCCATTGGTAATTAATTCAGTACAAATAAAACCGACAGTGTCTTCGGGTATTTGTTGGTCACCTGGTGGAACACAAAATTATACGATTGGCTTGTATTTAGGAACTGGAGCGGGAGCAACAGCAACAGGGCAAACAGTAACGCAAGCAATCAATTGTACGGGAGGAATACAAACAGTTGCCTTAGGGTTTAATGTACCCGCAGGTAATTACCAATTAAGACTAGAGAAAGGAGCGGGGTTAGGTGCAGGGACTGACCAACATTACATACCAACAGCAACGATAGTGTCTCTTCCTGGTGTGATAACAATTAATAAATCTAATGATCCACTTTATGGAGGACCATTTTTTAATTGGGATATCGGTGTGCCAAAAGGTTGTGCACGTATTCCTGTAAATGTGATTGAAAAATTAACAGGTTGTTGTCCCGTTTTTGATGGTGTAGCAATTAATGAAGCAAGTGTGACAACTTGTTCGGTAGGAGGAACAGAAACATTTACAGCAAACAAGGTCGGTGCGAATTTAGCAGTTAATTTATATGAATTTCGATGGCTAAATGGAGCTACTGAAGTGAAAACATGGACAGCAGGGAGTGCTGGGCTATCTTTAACAAATGCAGAACTTATAGCAGGTGGTGCAGGGACTTATACTGTAGAATTGAGAATAATAGGAAATGTAACCTGTACGGCAGTTTCGTCAGGTGTAACCTTAACAGTCAACACGACCCCAACCACTCCAGTCCTAGCAGGAACACAAGCTTACTGTGCGGGAGACAATATTTCTCTTAATGTAACAGCAGGAACAGTAACAACAGGAGCAACTTACGCGTGGGAAAAAGATGTGGCGGCAATAGCGGGAACAACAGCAACTTACACAAAAGCAAGTTCAGTAACAACAGACGCGGGTAGCTATACAGTAACAGCAACAAAAGATGGTTGTTCGAGTGCGGAGAGTGCGAGTTATGCATTAACGGTAAATGAAGTACCAGCCAAACCAACGATAACAGCTAACCCAACAGCCACTTCTATTTGTACAGGAGACGCGGTAACGTTAACAAGTGCATCGGTAACAACGGGAGTGACTTATGTATGGACAAAAGGAACAGCAAGTGGAACAAACGATAAGGATATCGTAATAGCATCTGCGGTAACGGGAGACGGCGGAACTTATACCACAACGGCTACAAAGACAGAAAACGGAAAAGCATGTATATCACCAGCAAGTGATAACTTTGTTTTAACAGTCAACACGACCCCAGTTACCCCAATACTAGCAGGAACACAAGCTTACTGTGCGGGAGAGAGTTTATCAATAAACGTAACGCCAGGCACAGCAACAACAGGAGCAACTTACGCGTGGAAAAAAGATGCGGCAGCAATAGCGGGAACAACAGCAACTTACACAAAAGCAAGTTCAGTAACAACAGACGCGGGTAGCTATACAGTAACAGCAACAAATGCAGGTTGTTCGAGTGCGGAGAGTGCGGGTTATGCGGTAACGGTAGATGAGGCAGTAACTATTGCTGCTATTACACCAGCAGCAGTATGTTTTCCAGGAACAGTAGATATTACAACAGGAGCAGTAACTCCAGGGACAGCAACAGTAACTTACCATGTAGGAGCAGGAGGAACAGGAGCAATTCAGCCGACAGCCACAGCAGTAACAGGCACAGCAGTTTACTCAGTAAAAGCAGTGAATGGACAATGTAACACAACTTCAGACGTTAACGTAACAGTAACCCCCTTACCATTAGCCCCAACAGTAGCACCCTTATCTTACTGTAAAGACGCAACAGGAGCGGCAGTCTTAACAGCAACAGGAGCAGGATTAACCTGGTACACGGCAGCGACAAGCGGAACGGCAACAGCACCAACCCCATCAACAGCAATCGTAACGACATTCGATTATTATGTTAGTCAGACAGTCACAAGTTGTGAAGGACCAAGAGCAAACTTACAGGTAACGATAAACGCTTTACCAACGGTAAGCGCGACAAGTGATGATGCGGATAATAAGATTTGTTTAGGAGACAATGTAACCTTAACAGGAGGCGGAGCAGACACTTATGTTTGGGATAACTCAGTAACAGATAGGACAGCGTTTACGCCAACGGGAACGGTGAACTACACGGTAACAGGAACAAACACAGCAACAACTTGTACAAACACAGCAAGTGTTCAAGTAGAAGTAAATGCTTTACCAACAGTAACGGCAACAGTAACAGGAAGCCCCGCATGTTTAGGAGCAAATGTAACACTGACAGGAGGTGGAGCAAGTACATATACTTGGGATAACGGAGTAGCTAACGCAACAGCCTTTGCGACCACAGCAGTAGGAACAACAACCTACGAGGTCGAAGGAACAGACGCAAACGGATGTAAAAAGAAAGCCACGGTAGATGTGGTAGTAAACGCTTTACCAACAGCAGTATTAACAGGAACAGCAAGTATCTGTAACAAAGCAGGAGTAACAACAGACTTAAACATTGCATTAACAGGAGCGCAACCTTGGGAAGTAGTTTACAACAACCCGATAACAGGAAACCAAACGATTAACCCAACAAGTTCACCCGCTACAGTAGCAGTAAATAACGCAGGAGATTACACTTTAGTCAGTGTGAAAGATGCCAATAACTGTACAGCCACAAGTGCAACAGGCACAGCAACGATAGACTATTTAGACGAAGTAATTGCAACCTACGAAACAAAATGTTCAGGAGATGAAGTAGGAACTTTAGTATTAGGAGGGACAGATTTTCAAATTGTATTGACGGTAACACAAGGGGATTTGTCATCAATTACGGCTACAGAAACTACGGTTCACGGAGTGACATTCACACGAGAAGGAACAACGAATCAGTGGGTTTCAGGAGCGATAGATGAATCAAACACAGTAGTAGCAGATATCAAAGATGGTAATGATTGTAATACACTTACCCGTTCAGGTATGAATACAAGATGTTCATGTCCAGCAACAGGAACAACGGTAATAGGGACTGGTGGATTACTCACTGAAACGATTTGTAACGATGCGGGAGTAGAATCAACGGTAACGGTAACTTACAATGGAGGATCAAGTGATTACAGAATTACACTAGACCAACCAACGAGTGCGGATGTAATAAAAGACAATGAAACAGGAACAACGACTTTTGCTGTAAGTGAAGCAGGAACCTATAACGTAGAAATTTATAGCAACGGTAACGCCTGTCCTGTCAATGGAGGAAGTGTAACACTTGCTCATCACACGACGCCCGTAGCACAATTAACAGCAACAAGTGCAACAACAGTTTGTGCAGGAGACAATGTGACTTTGGAAGTGAAATTAACCGCAGGAGATGCACCATTTACCTTTAACTTAGATAACACGACACCAGTAAGTAGTGTAGCAAAAACAGGAGCAACAACAACCTTTACAGAAGCTATAAGTACAACAGGAGATTACAGTATCACCAATGTAAAAGACAACAACGGTTGTATAGGAACAGCAAGTGGAGCGGTAACGATTGCAAACCATGCGAACACAGCAGCAACAGCAATAACTAAATGTGACACCCCATTAGGCGGAGTAACCTTAGCAGCAGATGAATTTCAAATCGTAGTAACAGCAACAGCAGGAACATTTACAAGTGACCCAATTACAGAAACTACAGCTCACGGTGTGACTTTCTCACGAGTAGGGTTAACAGACGTTTGGTATTCAGGAGCAATAAACGAGGCAAACGCAGTAGATTTAGACTTTGCAGATGACAACGGGTGTAACACCGTAGATTTAGATGGCTTACAAAAAAGATGCTCATGTCCAGCAGAGATAGATGATTTTACTATTGACAAGACAGAGATTTGTGCAAGTCCCTCACAAACAGCAACGCTAACAGTAACTTATTCAGGAGGAGATGCAACAGATACGTACACGCTTTCATTAACAGGAGCAGAAACACAGAGTAATGCAGGAGCAGCAGGAAGTACAAGCACCACCTTTACAGTAAGTACACCAGGAACTTATAATGTAGCAATAACAAACATTACGCAAGGGAACTGTGTGATTAACGGAACAACACAAAAGGTTTTAGCTCATTACACTACACCAAAAGCAGAGATAACAGGAGATGCAAGTATTTGTGATGATGCACCAACAGTAACGACACCATTGACAATTACCTTAACAGATGGAGTAGCACCATTTACTTTAGACGTATCCAACGGAGTTGGAGCAATTACAGGAGCAACCACCGCACACACAGAAAACGTTTCAGCAAGTGGAAGTTATACGTTAAGTAATTTAGTAGATAACAACGGGTGTGAAGGAACCGTAAGTGGAAGTGCAACAATCACTCACTTAGCAAAAGTAGCAGCAACGCCAACAACACGTTGTGATGATGAAAGCCCATTAGGAAGCATCAGCTTAACTGACTCAGAATACCAAATTGTCGTAACAGCAACAGCTGGAGATATGGCTAGTTTGGTAATAACAGGGGCAACGTTCCAAGAAACAGCAGCAGGTTCGGGTATCTGGTATAGTGGAGCAATAGCCGAAACAGTAACTTCAGCCGTTCATGTAACGGATGTTAATGATTGTGAGGGAGGAATAGACCTTACAGGGATAACAAGAACATGTTCTTGCCAAGCCAAAGGAGTAACTACCCTGACAACAGGAACAATTTGTGCAGAAGGAAATACAACAATAGAGGTAGTAACCAGTGGGCTAACAGGGAACTATAACGTAACCTTGACCCAACCAGATGCAACGACACAAGTCGCTTCAAGTAAGCCTACAGGAACAGAAGTGTTTACAGTAAGCCAAGCAGGAGATTATACCGTAGTGGTACAAGATGCAACAGATGGTTGTGTTGCAAATGGAGGAACGGTAAGACTTGCTCATTACCCCGTACCAACAGCAACAATAGCAGGAGATGCAAGTATTTGTGCAGCAGGAACAGTGTCAACAAGTACAGGATTAGCTGTTACATTAACCGCAGGGACAGCACCTTTTGCTATTGATTTATTAGGAGGAACAGCAACGGAAAACTTAACCAACCTAACAAGTCCTCATACCCAAGGCGTGAGTACAGCAGGTGTTTATACGTTGACTAATTTAGTAGATGCTAACGGATGCCAAGGAACAATTGCACCAACAGAGAAAGCAACAATCACCAACTTTGAGAAGGTGATTGCTTCAGGAAGTGCGGTATGTAATAGCACACCTTCATTAGTATTAGGAGGCGTTACATTATCACCTACACAATACCAAGTAGTAGTAGAAGTAACGCAAGGAGATTTGGCTTCAACGGTAGTCACTAAATTAGTGGGGGGAGTGTCATTGACAAGACTTCCTTTAACAAACAAGTGGTACAGTGGAGCGATAGACGAAACGACAGCCACAGATGTCCACGTAACAGACGGTAACAATTGTGAAGGAGGAATAGATATTACAGGACTACAAAACCAATGTTCTTGTCCTATTGCAGCAACAGCTACTTTATTACCAGGGAGTATTTGTGATGATGGAACTTCAACAGCGACCTTAACAGTAAATGTAACCAGTAGTAATACGACCGATATGACAGATTACACGATAGCGGTAACAGGAGCAGAAACGGTTGGTTCGACAGAAACGCCAGATGCTTCAGGAGCAGTGGTAAATAAAACTTACAATGTAAATACAAACGGAGCTTATGCCATTAAGGTAACAAGTAACGGACAAAATGGAGCTTGTGTTGTATCAGCAGGAGGGCAAAACTTAACGGTAAATGCTTTACCAACAGCAAGTATCACAACAACAGGTACAGCGTTGGAATACTGTCAAGGAGAAACACCAATAACCTTAACGGCAACACAAGTGATTGGAGCAACAAGTTACGAATGGTTCAAAGGTGGAGTTACACAAGGAACAACCTTAACCAACAGCAAAACAAATGCAACAGCAGATGCAGCATGGACGGTGAAAGTAACCGACGCAAATGGTTGTGATCAAACGTCAAATCCAGTAGCGGTAATAGAAAATGCTTTACCAATAGCAAGTATAACGACAACAGGAACAGCATTGGCGTACTGTAAAGACGGAGCAGGAGTTGTATTAAGAGCGACAAACGTACCAAATGCAACTACCTACGAATGGTTCAAAGAAACAACTTCAGTAACAATAGGAGCAGGAGATACAAAGACAGGAGCGTTAGCAGGAAGTTGGACAGTAAAAGTAATTGATGATAACACTTGTACAGCAACTTCAACGGCAGTAAGCGTTATTGAAAACCCATTACCAACACCAAGTATTACGACAAGTGGAACGGACTTAGCATACTGTAAAAATGCAACAGGAGTAACACTAGCAGCAACAGGCGGAGTAGATTACGCATGGATAAAAGACAACGGAACACCAACAGCTTACTCGACAACAGCCACAACAAGTGATGCGAAGTTTGGTAACTGGCAAGTAAAAGTAAAAGACGCTAAAGGGTGTGAAGCAACTTCATTAGCAGTAACCGTAACAGAAAACACCCTACCAACGGCTACCTTGACAAGCGCAACAAACCCTGTGATTTATTGTGCAGGAACAAGCGCACCAATAATTACGGTGGCGATTACAGGAAATGGACCATTTACTTATGACTATACAGGAGGGGCAAACGGAACAGGGCAAAGTACAGGAACAATAACAACAAGTAACACGGACAACGCAGCGACCACTTACCAACTCACGAAGGTAACAGATGCTAACAACTGTGAAGGGACAAGCTTTGGAGCAAGTGTTGTGGTGACACAAGAAGAAGTGCCAGGCGTACCAACACTGAGATCGGACGCAGAAACAACGGTATGTGAAGCAACTGTATTTAATATTACAGCAACTTCGGTAGCAGTAGGAACGCCAACGATTATTTGGGAACAAGGAGGGACAGGAACAGAAGCGAGCCCATCGATTGTAGTAGGTAATACGGCAGGAAGCGTAACGATTTACCAAGCCAAAGCAAAAATTGGAAACTGTCCATCGGAAAGTTCTTTACCCTTAGTAGTTACAGTAAAAGAAAGTGCAACAGTAAGTTTAACGGTAAATAAAACAACAGTTTGTGAGGAAGAAAAGGTGGTATTTACAGCCTCATCAACCCACGCGGACCCAGGGGTAACTTACGACTGGTATTTGAATATAGAGGTCGCAGGGATAAACACAGAGATAAAGACAGTGACAACGATAAACCCAACTTATGAAGTGAAATTAACAGACAGTGACGTTTTATACAGTGTGAAGATAGCCAACAACAGTTCTTGTGTAGGAGCAGAGGTAAGTTCTAATTTACAAGCGGTAGCAGTAACGAAGTTACCAAAACCAACATTGAATAGCTTAAGTGAGAGCTTATGTGGTACAGATGGAGGTTTTGACTTGGTGGCAAGGGATGAAAACGGAGTGATTTATACGAGTGGAATAGATTGGCGCGATGGAAATGACGATAAATTATTAGAAACAAGTGGGAGCTACCATGTAACTAAAACAGGGACTTACGCAGTGTATGTCACTAAAAACGGATGTCGTTCAAAAATACACTCAGGAAGAACGGTAGCACAAGTGGTTGTTCAGGAATTGAGTTTAGACTTTAGTCCATCAGAGACCCAAGACATCGAAGAAGATGAAGAGGTGGTGTTAGAGGCAATTGTAGGAGGAGGAATAGGCGTATTAGAATACGCTTGGACTCGAACAGAGACAGGGAATGTGACCGGTAGTTCATCAAGTTATGTTTACCCAGCAAGCAAGACAGAAAACGTATCGGTAGTGGTAACTGATACGCAGACCAACTGTACGGTAAGTAGTGGGGTGACGGAGATAAATGTATTGAAATCATTTAAAGTACCCAATGCGTTTACACCAAACGGAGATGGATTTAATGATACGTGGAACATTGAAGGGTTAGAAACTTATAGAAACTCGGTGATGAATGTTTATAACCGTTGGGGACAATTGGTTTACAGTAACCACGGGTCATACACAGAGGCATGGGACGGAAGAAGAAATGGTAAAGACTTACCTATCGGAACGTACTATTATGTGATTACCCTAAACCAAGACGGCAAAGAAAACGTGAGTGGTGATGTAACTATCGTGAGGTAATATGCAAATGAACTATAGCCCTTTTAGCCAAAAGTACAGGTATGGATTCCAAGGGCAGGAGAAAGATGATGAAATAAAAGGGGAAGGAAACTCTATCAATTATAAGTACCGTATGCATGATGCTAGAATTGGTAGGTTCTTATCATTAGACCCACTGGCACCAAGTTACCCACATAACTCACCTTATGCTTTTAGTGAGAATAGGGTGATTGATGGGGTTGAACTAGAAGGGTTAGAAGTTGATTTGACTAGTGGTAAAGAGTGGGCTTATGTGTTGGATGGTCTAGGTACTTTATTCAGTTGGGATCATTTTAAGGGGGAGGCTAGTGTCCCAGTGATAGCTGTAAAAAATAAAGATTTTGTTTATGATAACACGATTAGTGTTGGAGCACTTACATGGGGACGGTCAACAACATTTAATTATAGAGGGGATACACAAGCTGAAGAAACATATGATCATGTTGGTATTACATTTGATCTTTTTAACAGTAATCCTGCAACTACGGTGGCTGATGTTGCTTTAGGTTCGTTGAATCATACATTTTCACTTGGAGTAGTTAATAATTTAGATCCTGATGGGGATGGTGAAAATGACTATTCAGGTTTCTTTATTGGAATAGGTGCTTCTTATGATGGTGTTGGGGCTAATCACAGTGGATGGAGAACGAAAGGAAAGTGGGTGAGTTCAACATGTATAACTTTAAGTGTAAAAGATTTGCTTTTGTCTATGGCAACAGGAGGAAATGCTAATGTATCCATTAACTTTGATTTTTTCATTGACCCAAATAGCTCAGATTCAGCACTTGAACAATTCCTTAAAGCGAATGATGATTTTTGGAATTCAGTAGGGGAATCAGGAGTAGAAGTTACAGATTCTATGAGAAAACAATTAGAGGCAGCAACGAGTATTATGAAAGAATCTATTATTAATGGAGATAGTTATGATACATACTCAGATAAATATGAAAAACAGGAGACCCCTGATGTTCAAAATACTGGTTTATAAGTCATTTGTGGTGTTGGTGTACAAAAACAATAAAAGATGAATTACTCAATTTGGAATAGAAGGGTGCTGTTGTTAATAATTCTATTTTTAATAGTTGGTTTCCTTTTCCATATTATATACCCTAGCACAGTAATGTTAATAGTTCCATCGAAGATTTTGGCAATTGAAGGTTTATTAACTCTAGTTATTACGGGAATAATTGAATTGCTATTTTATTTTAGGGATAAATCTAATTATATCATTAAATGGGCTAAGATGATTATATTTTTCCCCTTATTATTAGTTAGTTCTGGGTATTGCCTAAAAGGTTATTTTGAAATTTTAGCATCTAATATGATGACCTACAATCTTGTAAATGTACAGCTGATAATAGAGGATAAACAAAAAAAATCAATACATGGAGAGACATATTCTCTAATCTGTTATGTACCAGTCTACAGTAGAAAAATTAAAGTACCTATTGAAAACAAGTTTTATAGAGATATTGAAAAAGGTGATTTATTGGAACTAAATCTTCGTCATAACGACTTAGGCTTAGTTTTTTCTGATTATTTTCACCTTATAACAGAGGTAACGCCTCATAAGGTGAAATCTAAACCATCCTCATTACTGAATGAAAACACACGTGACTAGCATTTGCAATGCGAAATGTTAGGAATCTTTCCATCAACCTTTCCTACGTTTCGAAAGCTCAAAAATGATATGAAAAAGATAGCCTTGCATCGAAAGTGATGTGAGGCTATTCTTGTTTTGTGGTGATTTTGGGTGATAGGTTTGATGGTCTTTGCGGAGGTTTTACATGTTTTATTGGACCCTGGGACCAATACCTAAACCTTCTGAATTCTGTTCTTTCTGTTCAATCTATTGACTACAGCTTCCATTTCTTCTGGCATTTCAAATTTGTCTTTATGATATATGTTAATTAGAAATTCTGATAAGTGTTCACTGAACTCACCAATGACTTTCAAGAAATCAATAGGCTCATCCCGCTCGCGCGCGTATAAAAAATGATGGCTAGAGCGCATTTGCAATGCGTTCAATGTGAGTAAATAACGAAGAACTGAAAGGTCAAGGTAGAAAATACCAATACGTACCAACCACCGCACAAACCCACTGGTCTAAGCGTCTCGCTTAGACTTTTTAATGATACTGGAGTGTCTATATTTAGTGTGACGGTATTTTTAAGTCCGTAACTTATTATATTTGGATTATGGAAAGGAAGAAGTACGAGAATGATTTTAAAGTAATGGTAGTAGAATTACTAGAGCAGGCAGAACAGTAAAAGAGCTTAGCGATGAGTATCCCGCTCGAGTGCATTTACAATGCTTTTAATGTGCCTAAACAACGAAGAACTTAAAAGGCACAAAGTAAACAGACAACAGTAATACGGATATACGAACTCTAGTATATTACCCTCGTTGTAAACGAGTGCTAGAAGGTTTACACACAGACGATAGAAAGTCAATTAAGAACTAATAAACGCGTGAGGGATAGAGACGGCATCCTTTTTGGGCTTTTTCTGCCCGAAAAGATACAGTCGAAAGCCCGACCCGAGGGGTGCTATGAAATAGTGTTTTTATGGTGCTGAACTCTTTGCTATGAAAAGCAGTAAAACAAAACAAAAGAGGGGTACGTCCAAATCTACACGTTATTTAAAAGCCCGTCGAGGCTCTCGACTCAATAAGGTTTGACGTTATTCTTTTTCTTTGCTTCAGCTTTCTTTTTTGCTCGGTTTCTTTCTACATCTTTAAAAAACCTATTCCACGCAAACGGATCTAATACAGACAGCGAATTAAATAGGTACCTGTTTTCGATATATTGTACCTGTTGTTGCATATAGTAGGCATGATTCATTCCTGAGGTCATTGTCGAGTTATTAAGTAACTGCGTCATGATTTGATGGTTTAGGTTTTTGTCGGCATTATTCAATTCTTTGTCATAGACTTCGGAATATGCCAACACGGCATCCTTGAAAACTTGTTCAGGAGGGAGTCCGCCCAAAGTTACTTCTGGTAAAACAATAGTGTCTTGAGAAAGCATAATCTTCATAAAGTAGGTGTCTACGCTGTCAGGGATTTCAGGAATACGAACACTTCGTCCACGAAAACCAATCGCACGAATAATAATACTATCACCTTCGACGGCTGGAAAAGAAAAATAACCCAATAAACTAGTTGTTGCTCCTCGATGATTTATAGGGTCAAAGACGCTCGCGCCCGCTACACCGTACAAACTATCTCCTTCAAGTACCAACCCATGAAACTGAACGATTTTTTTCCCTTCTTTTGTATGTGTGTTTTTATCACTTTGAGCAAAAATAATTGTGCCTAGCAGTAAAAAAACGACTGTAAATAGATGCTTTATTTTCATTGTTAACCTTCTTATTGTTTGTAAATATACATTTAGCAGTTTGTATTTGGTGTTTTTTGGTACGTGTTTTTTTTCTATTCTCTTATAGAAAGGCTATATTTAAAGCTTTATTGATCTTGTGTTATGCGGTTTACATCTTTCCAACTCAATGTTGGTTCTAAAATATTCAAAACTCTCAGCGAAGAATCTCGGCTAAGAATAATGTTTCTGTTTCATACTAACGGTCAAATGTGTATTTCTGATATAGAACAGATATTAGATTTTACGCAATCAAAAACTTCTCGCCATATTTCCTTTATTAGAAACAATGGTTTGTTTACGATTTACAAACACGACAATTGGACTTTTTATTCTATTAAAGAAGAGTATATGGGGATTATCTCGCAAATGCTCTCGTTTATGGAGAAAGATAGTACCATTGCTAAAGATCAAGAAACGTACGAAACGCTTTATGCAAATAATATTTTAGCGATTAGAAAACTGCACAACCTACAACGGACTTACAAACTTCCCGAATTGTAATTAATCTAAACTCGAATCTCTTTGGTGACGCTTTAATCGCTGACGGTAAACACTAAAAATACTTGATTTAGAGATAAATCCTACGTATTCCGAACCATCGACAACAGGTAAATTCCATTTCCCTGTAACTTCAAATTTTTTCATTACCGTAGCCATGCCGTCGGTAGTTTTGATAACCACTTTTGGGATATGCATGATGGTACGAACCATTACATCTTGTTGTTTTTGTGGATCAAACATTATCTTACGTACATCATCTAAAGAGATTACGCCTACCAAACCACAACTGCTATCTACTACGGGGAAAACATTCCTTTTAGATAGTTTTACTTGTTCAATTAAATCACATAAGAAGCCGTCTGGGTGTACTGTTTTGAAATCTCT
Organism: Cytophagales bacterium; assembly: GCA_965224495.1. Taxonomy (GTDB): domain Bacteria; phylum Bacteroidota; class Bacteroidia; order Cytophagales; family JAAEPT01; genus CBDCZI01. The sequence goes on from CBDCZI010000025.1 coordinate 282,939, forward strand.
TTCTATCATTTTAGAAAGTTTCATTCTGTCTAATACCATCTTGTCACGGTTAGCAATCACCAAATCTCCTCGTTCGACCAAATGTTTGGTGTAGATAGAGTAAGGTTCAAAATAAGAAATTGCCACGTACGAAATCGCTGAAACTAACATCAAAGGAAGCATTAAAGCGTAACCACCTGTGATTTCTGCAATTAAGAAAATACCTGTTAATGGTGCGTGTAATACACCACTAAACACACCACACATACCTACCAAAGCAAAGCTGGCAGGAGATACGTCTCCAATTCCTGTATGATTGATTACTGTAGCGATTAAATAACCTGTCAATGCGCCAATCATCAATGAAGGGGCGAATATCCCTCCCGAACCACCCGAACCAATAGTCAATGCCGTAGCTATTGCTTTTACTAAAATCAAAGCAAAAATAATACCCAACAATACGAGTATTTCGTCGTAATATTGGTTGTTTAAGAACAGCGTTTGTTCTAATATATGTGCTGTGTTTCCTGAAATCAAATCTTTAATTGTAGTATAACCCTCTCCGTAGAGACCAGGGAGTACAGCGACCAATAAAGCTAATAATGTACCGCTTACTAGCAAGCGGACATAGTCATTTTTTATTTGATGAACCAGTCCTTCGAAATAATACTGCATGCGTGTAAAGTGCAAGGCAACGATACCGCTTACCACACCTAAAACCAAGTAAAAAGGTACTTCACTTGCCGTAAAATGATCTACGACATCAAACTTAAATAATATTTCTTCGCCTAATAATACTTGTGAAATGGTTGCACCACTTACTGCTGCCAACAATAAAGGAATGAAAATCTCAATTGAAATATCTACAACAATAACTTCGATAACAAAGATAACACCTGCAATCGGTGAGTTAAAAATACCAGCTACTGCCCCTGCAGCTCCACAAGCCAACAGTAAGGTTCTGTATTTGTAATTGAGGTGCATTTGTTTTGCGATATTTGCTCCAATAGCCGAACCTGTAACTACAATCGGTGCCTCTAATCCGACTGATCCACCAAAACCAACAGTTATTGCACTGGTAATCATTCTCGAAAAGGTCATTGAGGGTTTTATTTTACTTGACCCTTTATTGATAATAAATAGAATGTTAGAAATTCCATGACCTAACCGTTCGCCAAAAATAAATGTTGAAATCAAAAAAGTAATCAATAAACCAACAAAAGGATAGACAACATACCAATAATTAGAAAAAGATAAGGTGTCGTTTCCACTCAAAAAATGGTGTATGTAATGTACCACACTTTTTAACGTTACCGCTGCCAAACCTGCACCTATACCTACAATTACGCTCAAAAACAGAACGAAATTTTTATTTGAAACATGTCTAATTCTCCACCTTAATACGGTCGAAGCGATACTTCTTGAATGCATAAGTGCAAAGGTCATTAATTAATATTAATAAATGAATGTTATCTTTAAGATTATTAATAGAAAGGACTTTTATTTTACAATAACGAGATGAATTTGACAGAAAATAAAATCACGTCGCTTTTTGCTATCAAATATCCGATTATTCAAGGAGGAATGGTTTGGTGTAGCGGTTGGAAATTGGCAAGTGCCGTAAGTAACGCAGGAGGACTGGGTCTGATTGGCTCTGGCTCGATGCGTCCTGAACTTCTTAGAGAGCATATTCAAAAATGTAAAAAGGCAACAGACAAACCTTTTGGAGTCAATCTACCGCTGATTTATCCCGCTATAGAAGACCATATCGCTGTTCTTATAGAGGAGGGTGTGAAAATAGTGTTTACCTCAGCAGGAAATCCTAAGAAATTTACGCCTTTACTTAAAGAGCATCATATCACCGTTGTTCATATCGTTTCGAGTAGTAAGTTCGCCTTAAAAGCACAAGAAGCTGGTGTAGACGCTATTGTCGCTGAGGGTTTTGAGGCAGGTGGACACAATGGAAGAGAAGAAACAACTACTTTTTGCCTTATTCCAGAAGTTGCAAATAAGGTCACAATTCCTGTGTTGGCGGCAGGAGGTGTCGGAACGGGACGGGCGATTGTCGCTTCATTTGCTTTAGGAGCAGATGGCGTACAAATTGGTAGTTTGTTTGCTACAAGTAAAGAGTCTTCGGCACATATTAATTTCAAAAAGTTAATTACAGCTACTTCTGAGGGAGGCACCTTGCTAAGTTTGAAGAAATTAATTCCTGTTCGCTTATTGAAAAATGAATTTCAACAACAGGTTTTTGAAAAAGAAAACCAAGGTGCAAATGACGATGAATTACGAGAGTTATTAGGTAAGGGGCGAGCGAAAAAAGGTATTCTTGAGGGAGATTTGGTGAATGGCGAATTAGAAATTGGGCAGGTTGCTTCGCAAATCAAAGAAATACAGTCAGTAGCTACTATTATGGCTAGATTGGTTACTGAAACAGAAAAGGTATTGGCGGAATTTCATTAACTTGTGTGTGTGAAAAAACGGTTGATTTGGTTATCACCTGTCATCCTTGTATTAGGTTTATTAAGTTATTTAGTATTCCAAATAGCAGGTGATTATGACTCTTTTTTCATTGTTTATTCGGAGAACAAAACAGATACAATAAAATTAAAACGCCTTAATTCTTCCCGTTTCAATACCATATTTTGATTATAAATAATGAACCAACAAGCAATCACTCATTTCAAACACCAACTGCAACTTATAGAAATAGAAAAAGAAGCAGAAATCACGATAAACAAACAATTTATCGAGACAGCCTCTGTCAACGAGCGTGTAAAAAAAGGCTTTAGTTGGTACCCACTTTACATCAAAGAAGAGGGATTTGGTTTGGGAGATTATCCTTATTTACTTATCGAACGAACAAAAAACAAGGGAGCAAAGCACCGTTTTAGAAGTGGTAACCCTGTCGAGTTGTTTGATGCCAAAGGAAATGATAAAATTCAAGGTGTCATTCACTACATCAAAGATGACCAGATGAAACTTATTTTTCATCGAGACGAATTACCTCATTGGGTATCTACCGCAAGTTTGGGACTAAATTTTTTAGTAGATGAGAAATCTTTTTTAGAAATGGAAAAGGCAATTAAATTTTTACTCGGAACAGAAAACCACCGAACGATTGAATTAGCGGAAACTATTTTAGGTATTCGTCAGCCTTATTTTTTAGACATTCCTCATCCTATCGAAATACCTCAACTTAATATTTCGCAAAATAAAGCGTTAAATAATATGGTGTCGGCACATGATATTGGAATTATTCACGGGCCACCAGGTACAGGGAAAACAACCACATTAGTACAGGTTATTAAACAATTAGCAAAAGGAGAAAAGCATATTTTGGTTTGTACACCAAGTAATGCTGCCGCTGACTTGTTAACTGAAAAATTAGCTAATCAGAAATTAAACGTTGTGCGAGTAGGTAGTATTTCTCGTGTAGATGAGGCTTTATTACCACATACTTTAGATGAAAAACTAAAAAGTATGAAGGAATATGGCGAAATAAAAAAGCTCAAAAAACAAGCTGCCGAATACCGACGAATGGCAGGGAAGTACAAGCGTAGTTTTGGAAAATCAGAGCGAGAACAACGTAACTTAATGTACAAAACTGCCAAGTCATTAAGTCGTGATGCAAACGATTACGAAGACCATTTGATAGACAAACTCTTTGACGAGGCAGACGTAATTACTTGTACTTTGGTTGGTTCAACTTCTCGTTATGTGGCAAACAGACGCTTTCACACAGTTATTATCGATGAGGCAGCACAAGCGTTAGAACCTGCAACGTGGATAGCTATTAACAAAGCGAAAAAAGTAATTTTGGCAGGAGACCCTTTTCAATTACCTCCGACTATCAAATCAAGAGAGGCTGCCAAAGAAGGTTTACAAGTCACCTTATTAGAGCGTTGTATCAAAGAACAAATGCAAGTCAATTTACTTGACACACAATACCGAATGCACGAAAAGATTATGGATTTCTCTAATCAGCAGTTTTATGGAGGGAAATTAAAAGCAGATTACTCGGTCAAAGACCATTTGATTGGCGAAGACAAACCCGTGCAGTTTATCGATACGGCGGGTTGTGGGTTTGAAGAGAAAAAATCGAGAGAAAGTCGAAGTCTATACAATCAAGGTGAATTGGATTTAGTTGTTAAGCTCATCGAACAGCATGTGACTATTCATCAAGACAACTATTCGGTAGGTGTTATTTCTCCTTACCGAGAGCAAACTGAACGTTTGACTACCAGTATAAATAAAGCCTACAACTACTTACCTTTTGTGAAAATTGACACGATAGATGCTTTTCAAGGACAGGAAAGAGATTTGATTATTATTTCTTTGGTTCGTTCCAATGAAAATGCGGAGATAGGTTTTTTGAAAGATTACCGACGCTTAAATGTGGCACTCACAAGAGCAAGAAAAAAGCTAATTGTTATTGGGGACTCGGCAACCCTTGGTTCAGACAAGTTTTACGGTAAATTCATGGATTACATTGATAGTATCGATGCTTACCATTCGGCTTACGAATACCTTTATGATTAAAAAATTAGAGAAAGTTCATAAATAAAGAACCTTCTCTAATTTAAAAAGTTAAGCGGTTTTTAAAACCATATCAATACAAATCACTGAAGCCAAAATCAACCTTCTTCTATCGTCATCAGGAGCTACACTTTCATCGATAGAAAGCATGTAATTATCAGCCGTAGTAAAGAGTTCTTTACCCAATCCAGCCCATTTTTTAGTTACAGATGCTAATTCTTTTTGGTCATCATCTAAAAATTTAAAATCCCAACCCGTCCATTTTCCTTTCAAAGCGAAAGCTTTTTTGTTGTCAATATCAAAGATATCAAACTTACTCTTTATAGGAGAAAATCGTTGTTTAAACGTACCAATAACCTCCTCTGAGTCATTAAACACACTTACAGTTGATAAGAAAAAAGATGATTTTTTATTCAAACGTATGATTTGTTTGCCATCCAATGTCTTGATGATTACATTAAAAGGAGTCATGCTTTTGTACTTAGAAAAACGCAACATTTTAGTCCAAAAACTCAATTTGTCCTCACGACAATGTAAAATCTCCTCTTTGGTATCAGGACAAAGAATATCGTAATTGTTTGCCGCTTTAAACATACCTACATGTTCTTTTACAAAGAAATGGTTTCTATTCAATATTTCACTCATAACTGGTTATTTAGTTTATCAAACAATAATATACGGCTAATCATTTAGAATAAATGGTAGGTAATCGTAATTTTGAAAAACAATGGTGGAAAAATCAACTAATTACAAAACTGTCGCTTTGCTGTTGGGGGCATTCGGCGTTATATTTTACTCAACCAAGGCGGTTTTCGTCAAGATGGCTTACCAATATGGCATTGACCCAATAACATTAATGTCCTACCGATTGTTGTTTTCTATGCCTTTTTATGTTGTTATTTTCCTTGTTTCTAATTACCGAAAAAAAGAAAAGAAGACGGGCAAATCGCCAATTAAGCCCAAAGAAATTGCGTTAATTATTTTCTTAGGGTTTATCGGTTATTATATCTCCAGTTTATTAGATTTTGTTGGACTACAATATATAGACGCAAGTTTAGAACGTTTAATACTATTCGTTTACCCGACTATTGTTGTGATTTTATCCAAAATATTCTTAAAAAAGCCAGTCACCAAACAACAACTTTTAGCCATCGCACTGACCTACCTTGGGGTGTTTGTTATCTTTAGTCAAAGCCTCTTTGGAGATGCCACTTTCCAATCACCAAACTTAGGTTTTGGTGTCGGTCTTATCTTTCTTTGTGCCTTCACTTACGCCACTTATTTAGTCGGTTCTCATCGCTTATTACCACGCTTTGGAACGATTAATTTCACGACCATTGTGATGACCATTTCTTTCGTTTCCGTAGCGATACACTACCATTTCTCCTTTGGTTTCAATTACGAAACCTACCATCCCAACGTGTATTATTTATCTTTTGCGATGGCAATTGTCAGCACATTATTGCCCTCCTATATGATTGCCGAAGCCATCAAACGCATCGGAGCAAACACGGTTGGTATTTTAGGTAGTTTAGGACCTGTTTCGACCATCAGTTTATCCATGCTTTTCTTGGGCGAACGCTTAACTTTGGTTCAATACATCGGTGCATTTATTATTTTGGGAGGGATTTTTATTGTCAGTCAAAAAAAGAAAACAGAATAAGTAATTTTAGTGTTTTTTTTATTTGGAGCATCCCCTTAGTAATGAAATGTTTTCTCGGATTTTCATAGCTATAAATTCGATAGAAAGAGAGATAACCGATAAAATCAACAAAGGGGACGGGCTTTCACCTATATCTTTGTTCGTTCCTCACAAAGGATGTCGGCTCTATCCCTATGCCGAATAGACGACGAGAAAAAGTGTTTGTAGCCACCTTTATTTCGTAGATATCATTTCCTTAATGCGTGTGTTCCGTTTCTTCTTTGGTCATTTCTGCTAATAAATAATAAGCAGAGCTTGTTGCAAATACCGTTTCTTTAGCCATTTTTTTAAGAAATTTTATTTCCACAAAGCCCTTCTCTTTTTGCCCAAGAATCACCTCTGTTTTAGTGAAAGTTGATTTACGTTGTTCTTCGTGACCATGACCATGATGGTGGTCATCGTGTGCGTGCGTACCGTGGTTGCTAACCTGCTTTTTAACAAACACATACGTACGGTTTTTATCAGTTACAACAGCCTCTTCAGGCAATACTGTTGTACTGTCTGTCTGTCCGACCACGATTTTTCCTTTCACGTACATCCCCGAGAGCAAATGCATTTTTTCAGCGTGAATATGTGCGTGGATATGTACAGCACGAGGATTGTTTTCAAAAGCAGGGCTAATAGCAAACACTTCTCCTTCCATTTTTTTGCCATTATTACTCACCTCAAAAATAATTTTTTGTCCGACTTTCACCTTAGCAATGTCCTTTTCGTAAACCTTTAAAGCGACGTGCAAATCATCGTTATTTACCACCTCAAACAACTTGTTTTGTGGCTGAACAAACGCACCAATATTTGTTTGTACCAAACTCACCACGCCTTTTATAGGAGATTTAATATAAATAGACGGATAGATTTTACCTTGTTCTACTCTACTCGGACTCAAGCCTAACATACGCAATTTTGCTTTTAGCCCTTCGACATTTGCTAACGTTGCACGGTAATTGGCAGTTACTTTTTGTAGATTCTTACCCGAACCCACTTTTTCTTTGTAAAGTATTTCTTGGCGTTTTTTCTCTTTTTGCAAATAAATCAATTCATTCAAATGGCTCAAATAATCTTGTTGCATTTGTACAATTTCGGGATGCTCCAAATGTGCTAATATTTGCCCTTTCGCAACCTTAGAACCTTCAATGACACGTACTTTTTTTATCACTCCACCAACCAAAGACGAAACGTCTGCTTTGTCGTTGGGAGGCAATTCAAGTTCTCCATTAGCATAAACAAATGTGGCTAAAGGTTTACGTAAAATGAGACCTGTTTTTAGCTTGATTAGTTTTTGTTGTTGGATAGTCAAAACAACTTCCGTTGTACTGTGTTCTGCATGTTCATCGTGTCCATGTTCATTATGACCGTGTCCCTCGTGTCCTGTTTCTTGTTTTTTTCCGCAAGAGATTGCCAACAAGAGGATACACAAATAAATAATGTTTCTATTTTTCATCTTTTTATAACTTAATAAATGAATCTATTTTCCTAACAAATAATCTATCTCAACCACCGATTGGTTGTATTGATTAAGTGTTTTTAAATAATTAAATTTTATAGCCAATGCTACGTCGATACTTTGCACGTATTCAATGTAATTAATCGCCTCGTAAGCGAAACTCTTTTGTGCATTACCTAAGATTAAATTAGCTTGAGAAATACCTTTTGTTTCGTAATAAGCAATACCTAATTTCAATTTGTGGTGCGTTTGAATCAGGTGTTTGTATTTGCCCAATAACTGTGTTTTGTAATAATTAGCCTGTGTTTCAGCTTTCATTTTGTCTAAGCCCGATGCCTTTACTTTTGCCGAATTTCCTTTAAACCAAATAGGAATAGCGACACCAAATTGTACACCTTGAAACCTTTTTTTTCCTTCAAAATAAGTCGGTGTATTGTCCACATCTTGCCAGCCGACCATTGATTGATTAAAATAACCGACACGGAAATCGGGTAAATTACTAGCCTTTAATACCGCTTTTTTTTGCTCTGCCAATGTTGATTGATGCATATAATAACTCAATAAAGGATTTGAGGAGATGGCATTTGTATCAAGAACAAAAACACGTTTTTGAAGCTTTTCGTGTGTCGCATCAACCAAATAATCGACATTTAACAAGGTCTTTAATTGCGTTTGATAAATAGAAATATCGGCTAGGTTTTGTTCCTTTTCCATTTCGATTTGCATCACCTGAGCTTCGGCATTTACAAACTCTAAATAGCTTGTTTCCTCGGTTTCGTAACGGATTTTTGTAGCGTGGGCAAACTGTTGGTAAATACTATCTTGAAAAATCAACAACTGCTGACGTTGGTGTAAATAAGCCAAATGCAACCAAACGGCTTTCACTTCTTTTTTAAGTTCGTTGCCCGTAATCGCCTTTTGCAATTCGCTAGTTACAATTTGCCCTTTTGCTAATTGTACTTGCTTCTTATAAAGAGAAGGAAATTGAAATTTCTGGTTAATTTCAAAACCAAAATCATTGTTGATACTATTTATTTGTCCGTAATTAAAATCAAAATTGGTCTTTTTAATAGAGATAGCCGATGATTTTAAGGTTTTCTGTCTTTCAATTTCCAAATCAGCTAATTGCATACTGCCGTTTTTAGACAAAGCAATTTCAACAGCCTTCTCTATTGGTAAAAGGGTCGTTTGTGCTTTAATAGGTGCGGTAAACACACAGAAAACCACCAAGAGAGCAAGTAGGTGAGGTGAAAGTTTTATTTTATTCATCGTTTTATTTTCTATCATAGCATACAACACAGGCAAGACCACCAAAGTTAATAAAGAAGAAGTTAAAAGACCACCAATAACCACGGTAGCTAAAGGACGTTGTACTTCTGCACCAGCCGAAACTGATATAGCCATTGGTAAAAAACCTAAAACATCGGTGGTGGCCGTCAAAAATATTGGTCGGATACGTTCTTTAGCACCTTTCAAAATCCGTTCTTTTAAGGTCATATTTTCTCCTTGTGTCGTTTTCAAATCATTAAAACTTGCGATTAAAACCAAGCCATTGAGTACAGCAACACCAAACAACACAATAAAACCAACACCTGCCGAAATACTAAACGGCATACCCATCACCCACAACGAAAACACACCACCAACCGCAGAAAGAGGGATGGCAATGTAAATAATCATTGTTTGCCAAAAAGATTTGAGGGCAAGGTAAAGCAAAACAAAAATCAAAAACAACACCAAGGGTACAACGATTAATAAACGGTCTTTTGCTCTTTGCAAATTTTCAAATGTACCGCCATATTTAATGTAATAACCCGTTGGTAAATCAAGTTCTGCATCTATTTTTGTTTGTACTTCTTCCACAAAAGACTGTATATCTCGCCCTCGGACATTTACACCGACATAAATTCGTCGGTTGGTGTTTTCACGAGAGACTTGCATCAAACCAGGTTGAAAATCTATTTTTGCTACTTCTCGCAAAGGAATATGCGAGCCATCAGCCAAAGGAATGAAGATATTTTCTAAATCTGTAATGCCTTTACGGTGTGTTTCTTTTAAGCGAATAACCAAGTCAAACCGTTTTTCGCCTTCAAAAACGACACCTGCGGTCTCTCCAGCAAACGCCATTTTGATGATACTATTAAGTTCTTCAATAGACAGACCATATTGTGCCATTCGGTCACGCTGAAAACGCACAGACATTTGCGGTAACCCTTGTGTTGCTTCTACCTTCAAATCGCCAACTCCTTCGACTGTTTGCACGATAGAAGCGATTTGTTGTGATTTTTCGGTCAATATAGCTAAACTTTCGCCATACAATTTGATAGCCACATCTTGGCGAACACCTGTCAGTAATTCATTAAATCGCATTTGAACAGGTTGTGTAAATTCAAAATTTATACCAGGTAAAACAGCCAACTCTTTTTTGAATTTTTTGACTAACTCTTCTTTTGAAGAAGCAGAAACCCACTCTTTTTTAGGTTTCAGTAAAACAAACATATCCGCAACATCCATCGGCATCGGGTCGATAGGTATTTCAGAAACACCGATACGAGCAACCACTTCTTTCACCTCGGGAAACTTAGCTAACAATATTTCTTCTATGTAATTGGTCGATTGTATCGCTTCATCGAGCGAACTACCAGGTTTTAATAAAGCGTGTAAAGCAAGGTCTCCTTCATCAAGATTGGGCATAAACTCACCACCCATTCTGCTAAATAGGAAAATAGCTACCGCCATAAAAGCAACTGAAAGTCCTAAAACTAACTTTGTTTTTGTCAATACCCACGACAATAATTTCACGTAGTTGTTCTCTAACCAAACAATAAAACGGTCGCCGAAAGTTAATTTTTTCTTTGCTTTTTTATTCATAAACAAAGCCGAAACCATAGGTACGTAAGTCAAGCACAAAATCATTGCACCCATTACCGCAAAACTAAAAGTCATCGCCATTGGTTTAAACATTTTACCTTCAACACCCGTCAAAGTCAAAATGGGGAGAAACACAATCAGAATAATTAATTGACCAAAAAAGGCGGAATTCATCATCTTACTCGATGAATTGTAGGTGATATTGTCTAATTCGTCATTGGTCAACGGTTGCTCTTTTTGGCGAACAAACTGCATTGTGTAAAAAGCGACACTCTCGACTATTATCACTGCTCCATCGACAATAATACCGAAATCTATCGCTCCCAAACTCATTAGGTTTGACCAAACGCCAAACAAATTCATCATAATATAAGCAAACAATAAAGACAAGGGAATGGTAGAAGCAACGATAAGCCCTCCTCTAAAATTACCCAAAAACAAAACCAAAACAAGCACGACAATCAAACCTCCTTCCAAAAGGTTAGTCGAAACAGTAGAAGTAGTACGGTCAATTAAATCTGAACGGTCAAGGAAAGGTTCGATAGAGATACCCTTAGGCAACGATTTCTCGATTTCCACGACTCTCTTTTTAATTAAATCAATCACTTCATTAGAGTTTGCACCCTTCAGCATCAATACCATTCCACCGACGGCTTCACCTTTACCATCTTTGGTAAATGCCCCATAACGAATGGCTTTCCCAAAAGAAACACGAGCAATATCACGCACCAAAATCGGTGTTTTATTCACCGTTTTCACGACTATTTGCTCAATATCACCCAACGAATGAATCAGCCCTTCGCCACGAATAAAGTTTGCTTGATGATTTTTAACAATATAAGCACCTCCTGTATTTCCGTTGTTTTGCTCTAAAGCAGAAAACACATCCGAGATTGTTATTCCCATACTTTTTAAATGATTGGGGTCGATAGCGACTTCATATTGTTTAATATTACCACCAAAACTATTGACCTCTATCACGCCCTGCACCATTGCCATTTGACGTTTCACTATCCAATCTTGGTGCGTACGTAACTCGGTCAAACTGTAATTATAGCCTTCAGCCACTTTCAAACTGTATTGGTAAACTTCGCCCAAACCAGTCGCTATTGGCCCCATAAATGGTTTGCCAAACTGCTTTGGTATATTGATTTCGTTGAGCTTTTCGGCGATTAATTGACGAGGTAAAAACGTGCCTTTATCGTCTTCAAAAACAATAGTAACCACCGATAACCCAAAGCGAGAAATCGAACGGATTTCTGTGACACCAGGTAAATTAGCCATCGCCAATTCGACAGGGTAAGTAACAAACTGTTCAATATCCTCCGTTCCCAAATTGGGAGAAGTGGTAATCACTTGTACCTGATTGTTGGTAATGTCAGGCACGGCATCAACAGGAACTTTATTCATCGAATAAATCCCAAAAGCAATCCAAACAAGCAAGAGCAAACCAATGAGTAACTTGTTCTTAATAGAAAAAGAAATAATTTTATTTATCATACAAAAAGACAATAAGAAATGTGCGGTAACAACACGTTACCGATAAAATAAGCCAACGAAAAACTATCCTATTTTAGGAGGTTGATCTATTTTATTACTAAAAAGTGTCGTGTACAAATCTAAATAAACAACCACTTGTGGTTGGAAAACGACAGCTAACTCACGGCTAAAAAAAGTAATGTCTAATTGAAAAACTACATTTGTACTGCAACAATCACAAGTACAAAAAGGCGAACAATGGTCTTCGTGTTCCGACGAATCGTGGTCGTGATTTTCAGAAAGTTCGTGCGTATGTCCGCTTTCATTATCAGCACAAGGAATGGCATTTAATGACAAAATAACAACAGACAATAAGATAGCGAACCACTTCATAAAGTGAATATACGGTAAAAAGGTATTACAGACCTCCTTTTTTCTGTAAATCAGCGAAATAAGCGATAGTTTTTTCTAAACCTTGCTCCAATTGAATCGTTGGTTGCCAGTCCAATTCTTTTTTTGCCAACTGAATATCAGGCTGACGTTGTTTTGGGTCATCTTGAGGCATATCCAAATGAATAATTTTTGATTTAGACCCCACACCAGCAATCACTTTTTCTGCCAATTCGAGCATCGTAAACTCATTCGGATTTCCAATATTACAAGGACCAGTAAAGCCATCACGCGAATTCATCAAACGCATCATCCCTTCAATATTATCGTCCACATAGCAAAAACTACGAGTCTGTAAACCATCGCCATACATCGTGATATCTTTCCCCTCCAACGCCTGAACGATGAAATTAGAAACCACACGCCCATCACGAGGATTCATTTTCGGACCATACGTATTGAAAATACGCATCACCTTAATATCCACATTATTTTGGTTGTGGTAGTCAAAAAACAAGGTTTCCGCACATCGTTTTCCCTCATCATAACACGAGCGTATCCCTATCGGATTGACGTGTCCCCAATAACTTTCAGGTTGCGGATGCACCAAGGGGTCGCCATAAACCTCACTTGTACTCGCTTGTAAAACCTTCGCACCGACACGTTTAGCCAATCCCAGCATATTTATCGCCCCCATAACCGACGTTTTTGTCGTTTTTATCGGGTTATGTTGGTAATGAATCGGCGAAGCAGGACAAGCTAAATTATAAATTTGGTCAACTTCCGCAAAAAATGGAGCAATCACATCGTGACGAATCAATTCAAAATAAGGATTATCGAGTAAATGCACGACATTTTGTTTATTTCCAGTAAAGAAATTATCAAGGCAAATCACCTCATTTCCTTCCTCTAACAAGCGTTCACACAAATGCGAACCCAAAAAACCAGCACCACCAGTAACTAAAACCCTATTTTTCATAACTACTCTATTTTGAAGTCACTAAGGTACGAATTTTTATTGAGTAGTATCATTTGGAGCATCCCCCTTTTCGATGAATTATTTTTCACTATTTCATAGCCCAAATTACCGATAGAAAGAGAGATAGTCGATAAAAAGGAAGAAGGGGTCGGGCTTTATCGTTCTCAATCTTTGTTCGTTCCTCACAAAGGATTTCCACTTCAATCCCTAAGCCGTCTATTCGCTTTCGCACCAAAAACAAATAAGGTTACTTTTCAAACATAGTGTTAGCTAAAGTCAGCATAAAAATACCATCTCCCATAATTGTAACGGTCGTTTCAGCGGTCATGTAATCGTGGGCGTCGTCGTAATAAACTGCCGAATAGGTGTTGAATTCGTCTTCCCATCTTGGCTGATAAGTAAAGCCTAACTCTTTGTGAGAAACGAGGTCGCCTGGACCAGGCGATATCTCTCCAATAGGGTAGAGGTTTTGTTGGAGTTTGTAAATCTGCATATAACTGTTTTTCAGGGGTTTTTTAAGTTTTTTTGAGCCTATAAAACTCACTCCCCAATTGTTTAGCCCAAAAGAATAATTAACAACATTTAAGAAAATTGATTTGTAAAATGTCTTTTTCTGTTGGTGGGTTCTTATCCCCGCATTGTTGGCGACAATAAGCATAGAACCCATTGTTCCCCAAGTCAATTGGTGCGGTTGATTGAAAATATTGGTGCGCTTATCCATTTCAGCATCAAAAACATTAAGGTCTTCAATGAGGTTTATCGGTTGGGTTTTATTAATCGCCCACATACGGTTGTGTACCATCATATTGCACGTACCCCAAGCCGCCCACCAGCCTGTACCTGCTGCAGTCGAATAAGTGATAGCATCTTTTTTGTAACTTTCTTTTTTTGTTAAAAGATATAACTCTTCAGCAGCTAATGCCATGTTATCGTTTTCTGTATCGTCGGCATAAAACTGTTCCCCACCTGTTCCGCCAGTGTTTGGGGCATCTAAAGGGAGGTTGTCGTAATCTGGTTCTTGCTCATTTCCTTTCCACCAAGCAGGGCTTTCTTTACTATTTTTGGCAACTTGGTAGATAGCGATAGCTTTTTCTTTGTATTGTTTTGCTAACTCTTTTTGCCCAATTTTATTAAAAACATTAGCTCCTAAAGCTAAGGCAGCGGCAGTATATCCCATTTGTGTTTTTGATAAAGCTGAATATGCCTCTCTACGTCCGTTTAAAATGTCATTTTCGGGTAATCGGTCACCGATTTGGTGGTCTAAATAACCACCTACTTGAATGATGAAAACGTCATTTTTAGGCATCGTTTGTAATAAATAGTCTAATCCAAATTTCGCTTCATCTAAAATATCCACCAACTCGCTTGTCGAATATTTTTTCTTAAATAACTCTGGGTTTAGCTCGTAACTTCTTAGTAATAAGTAGGTCGTATAAGCATTTGTTAAGGTAAATTTGATATAGTCACCTGCGTCATACCACCCTCCCTGCATGTTTACAGGAGTGATAGAGGTGTTTAGCCCCCAATTGTTGTTTTGACTGTTTGTTCTCGTATAAACTTTGCAACTACTGTCACCTTTATGAGCAGGTCTGTGGTCTAAAACGTCATCTGTACCGCTTCTACGTACTTTCATATAACGCAACATATCACTTATGTAGGGTTGGTAAGGTTGGTCAGCGATAGTAAATGTGATTTGTTCACCGTTAATTGAAAAGGTGTAAATGCCTTTGGTTTTGAGTTTGTTGAATTTTATTTCGTAGTTGTATTTTTTGGAAGTGTAACCTGTTATTCCAGTTGTTGCTTTTTTCAGCGTACCAAATAAAACCAAACTGTCGTTTGTTGCTATTTTCCATTCTTTTGTAGCTAAGTTTTCATCCGAAATAACCACAATACGTTTGTTTTGAGAAGTAATATAACCCGCTTGATTGTAGCGAATATAGGTTTTGCCAAAACTAAGTACGCTAGTAAAAGTAAAAAGAAGGGATAATAGATATTTCATAATAGGTTATTTTAGACAAAGAGGTTGCTTGCTATTTGGTCAGCAAATTGTTGTCCTTTATTAGTTAATGTTATTTTGTTGTCTTTAATAGATATTTCATCAGTGGCAAGATGCTGATTGATGATTTTTTGTTGAATTTTAATTAAGTCAAATTGCAATTCTTTTTTTAAAAACCCTAAATCAATACCCCAAATGGTACGCAAGCGAGTCATAATGTGTTCGTTTATTTTATCCTCTCGTGTTAGTGTTTCTGTTGTTTGGTAAGCTGTATTGTTTTCAATTGCTTGTATGTATTTGTTATTATTGGAAATATTCCATGTTCTTTTTTTACCATCAAAAGAGTGGGCACTCGGGCCTAAGCCGAGATAATAAACACCTTTCCAATAATTACTGTTATGGTTCGATTCATGAGTTGGTTTAGCAAAATTTGAGATTTCATATTGAATATAACCAGCTTTTTTGAGTGCTATTTTTAAATAATCCCATTGTTGTAAAGCTTTCTCATCAGAGAGAGCAGAAAACGTGCCCTTTTTTATCCATTTCCCAAAAACGGTTTTATCTTCAATAGTTAGCCAGTAAGCAGAAATATGTTCAGGGTTTTGAGAAAGTAAAATTGCTACGTCTTCCCTAAACGAAGCGTCGGTGGAGCGTGGTAATCCGAAAATTAAATCGATATTAATACTTTTGAACCCAACTAAACGTGCATTTTCAATACAATCAATAGCTTGCCTTTGATCGTGAGAGCGATTAAGACTCTTTAAGATATCTTCTTGGTAAGTCTGCGTACCTATACTTAATCGGTTGATGCCAACAGAAAATAATGACGCTGTGTTTTCTTTTGTTAAATCGTCAGGGTTTGCTTCTAATGTGATTTCTGCTTTTGGGTTGACGTTGAAATTGTTTTTTATTTTTTGTAAAATTGCCGTTATCTCTTTTGTTGTAAGTAAGGAAGGTGTACCTCCTCCAAAATAAATAGTATTGATTGTCGCGTCTTCTAGCAACTGCTTTTGTTGTGAGATTTCTTTTAATAAGCAGTCAATCAACGCTGTTTTGTTCTTTAGTGACGTACTGAAATGAAAATCACAATAGTAACAAGCTTTTTTACAAAAGGGGATATGTAGGTAGATTCCGCTCAATAGATTTCTTTAGACACAAAGATAGAGAGGAAAAGAATAGTATTTTCAAAAAACTTCTCGATAATGAACTATGGGTGAATTGTTTTGCTTATTTTTATCGCTAATGGATTTTAAGCACGATTTAACCTATTGTTTTTTAACCTTTTTTTGGGCGTTTGTCATCACTTTATTTGCGATGCCATCTATTATAGATATGGCACATGCAAAAAAAATATTAGACAAACCCAATGAAAGAACCATGCACTTTGTTTTGACACCTCGATTGGGAGGGATAGGGATATTTGCCGGTTTTTTCTCTGCGTTAACTATTTTTGGTGATTTTAAAACAGATGATTTAGGCGTGCAAATGTTGTTAGCTAGTTCCGTGATTTTGTTTTTTATTGGTTTGAAAGATGATATTATTCCTGTATCTGTATTTAAGAAATTTTTCGTTCAAGTGATTGCTTCAAGTATTGTTATCTTTTTTGGAGGAGTTAGAATAGAAAGTTTTTATGGCTTTGTGGATATTATTGGTTTGGAAGAAGGCGTGAGTTACGGTATCACCTTCATTGTATTGATAGGTTTGACAAATGCAATTAACTTAATAGATGGTATTGATGGTTTAGCAGGCTCTATCGTGTTGTTTATCTCTTTAGTTTTAGGGGTAGCCTTTTTGTTTGGTCATTCTCCTTATGTGTTTGTTGCTATCGCTTTGGCGGGGTCTTTATTAGGGTTTTTGAGGTATAATTTTCATCGTGCAAAAATATTCATGGGTGATACGGGTTCTCTTTTATCGGGGTTTGTATTGGCCGTTTTAGCGATTAAATCCATTGATTTGGAAATAGAAGGCGTGAATATGCCAGCGATGACATTGGCGGTTTTGATTATCCCTGTAGTAGATACCTTGAGGGTATTTACTTTACGGACCTTAGATGGTAAATCACCATTCTCACCAGATAAACGCCATTTACATCATGTATTGTCTTCTTTTGGGCTAAATTCCAAATTGGTTGTTGCACTTTTGTTGTTGGTCAATTTGTTGTTTGTTATCTCTGTTTATTATTTAGGGCAAACGTACTCAATAACATATTTAGTCCTTTATATATTTGTGTTGGTGTTGTTGAGCCTAGGGTTACTCGTATTGGTGTCTAAAATGTTTGCTCGTTTGAATGATGAGAAATAGTTTACTGACCTTTTTCGTTTGCTTGGTTTTTAGCAACAGCTTGTTCGCTCAGGTAGACACTTCTAATTTCATCCATGAAAAGGATTTGAGTCAGCATTTTTATTATTACGATTTGTTAGATAACACGGTATTGCCTTTGGTCACTGATACCAAAGATAAAAATGTACTTTACCTATTCTTGTCTTCCTCTGAAGTAAAAGGAAAGAAAATAACATTTACACCGCAAGGGTTGCAGCATATTTATTGTGATGGTCGTTTTTTACTTGACGTAGATAAGGAAACAGTACTCAATTTAAATGAGTTAAAACTTAATAAGAAGCAAACACACACACTCGCTTTTTATAGTTCGTCGGGTGTGATTTTTGAAGGAGGTGTATGGTTGGTAGATGATTCGAAGAATGCTTTAGTAAAGACTAAAACAGTTCAAAACCAAGGAGTACTTCGTTTTCAGGAGCAAAACATGACATCAATCTATGTTGTGTTGATTTTAGTGTTTGTTGTCTTGGGGTATATGAGGTACACGCAATCACCTTATTTATCTGCTTACTTTGACGTTTCAAAATTCACTTACCGCACAGGAGTAGAAGATTTCATCTATATGAACCCATTTACCAAACAATCTATTTTGTTACTGTTTTTGGTCGCTTTGTTGTATGCTGTTGGTTTGGTGAATAGGGACGTGTTTTTTGGGACTTATTCACGATTTGAAGGTGGTAATTTATTAATCACAGGAACCATTATTTTGGCGGTGGTATTTTTGAAATATGCTTATTTGTATTTAATCAACTTGCTCTTTGGAGGGAATAAAATTTATAAAGTGCATTTTTTTGAATTTGCACGCTTTTTTGCCTTGTTTGGTTTAGCTTTTTTGTTTTTATCGTTAAAAGGGAACTTTTTTTTAAGTGGAATATTGGTTGTAGTGTATCTGATTTGGCTGTTATGGCTACTCTTTGAGTTAGTTAAGAAGTCACGTTATAGAAATGTGTATTTATTTTCTTACCTTTGCATTTCAGAGCTCTTCCCTGTTTTGCTTTTAGTGAAAATCATAGGGGTAGGAGCAATGTCTATGTAAAAACTACCTATGAGCCAAGAAACTGTCGACCGATCTAAAAAAATAGCTAAGCTATTAATCTCTCAACCAGAGCCCGCAAACGGGAATTCTCCATATTTTAAATTAGCTGATAAATACGGTATGGCCGTAGAGTTTAAGCAGTTTATAAAAATAGAAGGTGTTTCAGTAAAAGAGTTTAGAAAAGAAAAAATAGATTTCTTAGCTTATACGGCGGTAGTTTTTACCAGTAGAAATGCCGTAGATCATTATTTTAGAATATGTAAAGAATTAGGTATAGAGATGCCTGCAGATATGAAATATTTCTGTGTTTCGGAACAAAGTGCTAACTATTTGCAGAAATATATTACAATTCGTAAGCGTAAAATGTTTATAGGGTTGAAGACGGCTTCAGATTTGATAGAGGTAATCTCAAAACACTCAAAAGAGAAGTTTGTATTCCCTTGCTCAGATATTAGAAAAGCAGAGATACCTCGTTTTATGAAAGAAAACGATATTGAATACAAAGAAGCTGTTTTGTATAGAACAGTAGCTGCGGATTTATCTCAAGTTAATATTGATGAATTTGACATGGTTGCGTTTTTTAGCCCTTCAGGAGTAAGCTCTTTGAAAACTAATTTCCCTCAATTTAAACAAGCAGGGATAAGAATTGCTGCTTTTGGACCAACAACAGCGAAAGCTGTTCTTGATAATGGGTTGTTGCTTGACGTAGAGGCGCCAATGCCTAATGCTCCCTCTATGACAGGGGCAATTGAACTTTATGTAAAAGAGTTAAATAACAAATAGTTTACTTTTTACGTAAAGCCACTTACTGTTTAGTTTGAAAAGTGAAGGTAAGTTACTATTTTGTGTGTCAACTCTTTCTTTTTTACTGTTGAGTGTGTTTTATGAAATTAAAAAATAGTCTTTTTATCGTTTTTTTGAGTTTGTTGAGTAGTGTCTCACTTGCTCAGCAAGACCCTCATTTTAGCCATTTTATGTTTAACTCGGTGTATTACAACCCAGGTTATACAGCTATTGAAGGAGTGAGTCGTGCAACATTAATTCATCGCTCACAATGGCTGGGGTACAAATCTTCAAATGAAGCAGACGGAAGAGGTGCGCCAACGACACAGGGATTGACGGTGACCTATCCAATAAAGATGTTTGGTTCTACTGTCTTTAATAGTGGGGCGGGTTTGTCTATTGTAAATGATAAATTAGGGCCTTTGAGAAATTTTGAATTGAAAGGGTCTTTCGCTTATAATGTAAAACTTTCTACGGGAGGTATTTTAGGTGGAGGTTTAGGTGTAGGTTTTTGGCGTCAAAGTATAGATGGTTCGCTATTGAGAGCAGCAGATGATGATGATGTAGTTGTTGACGGGTTAGTCGGTCAAAAAAACGCACAGTTAAAACCAGATTTATCGTTAGGTGTTTGGTATAAGACAAAAAAATATGAAGGCGGTGTTTCTGTGCGTCATGCGATACCTAGCCGTTACAGTTATGGAATTGATAAAGACTCTATCTCATCTAAGCTAATGCAACATTTATATATAACGGGACGTTATAATATCTATACTGGTTCTGATTTGCTCATATCACCAACAGCTATGATTTATACAGACTTCTCTGGTTTGTCGATTAATTATGGCGTATTGACTTCTTATCGAGACATGAAATATTGGGCAGGATTGACTCTACGTCAGTCAACAGCTAAGAAAGCGGGGGATAGTAAGAACACAGTAAGTAATAATGATGTAGTTATTTTGATAGGAGCATCATTTTTGAAACAAAAAGAATTAAGAGTAGGGTATTCGTTGGATATTGTTACAAGTGGTGTGAAAGCCAAAAGAGGAACTTCGCATGAGATATTACTTTCTTATGTGTTACCTATAGGTAAAGACGATGAGAAACCGCCGTTGCGTTCTCCTCGTTACCGTCATGAAAATTAATTTTAGAGGAGAAAAGTTTGTCTATTGGGTTTGAGGATTGAAAATAGAGGAGATAGACAGCCTTTTAGAAAATAAATTTTATATAAAGTTTTGTGAATACCAATTATTATTCGCATCTTGTAGTCTATTCTGAAATCGAATCTATTAAAAAGTTGTCTTTTGGATCGGATAACGTGGTCTTTTTTAGAGTAGTATTTAGTAAGAAAGAGTTCTCTTTCTCTTAATATTTGAGTTGTCATAAGGAAAAATTTAGTGTTATGAATAGTATTAGTTTGATTAAAAAGGCCTTTTGGCACTAGCTTTGGGTGCGACTGCATTCTTGACTAGTTGTGGAGGAGGTTACGAAGGTGGGGGTGACCTTGTAGGTGTGCCTGACCGTGAAGGATGGGGACAAACATTGCCTTTTGGTATGGTTGTGTGTCCTTCTGGAACATTTCATATGGGGCAGGCGGATGAAAACGTACCTTCGTCTCAAACAAACCCTAACCGTCAGATAACGATTGGTGGGTTTTACATGGATGATACGGAAATCACAAATAATGAGTACCGTCAATTCGTTAACGCTATTTTAGAAGATTCTTTAGAAGTGTTAGGTGAGGAGTATATTATGACTGAACTTTATCCTGATACTACTGTTTGGGTTAGAGATTTTACGCACCACATGGGAGATCCTATGATGGAGTACTATTATATGCACCCTGCGTTTGATGAATATCCAGTGGTTGGTGTAGATTGGTTTGCTGCAAAATATTTTTGTGAGTGGAGAACGGATTACATGAATGAATGGAGAGCTGAAAACGGATTGTTTGCTATGCCTAGATTTAGACTTCCTTCGGAAGCTGAGTGGGAATATGCAGCAAGAGGTGGTCGTGATATGGCTAAATACCCATGGGGTAATCCTTATATTAGAAATGCAAAAGGTTGTATGTTAGCTAACTTTAAGCCAGGACGTGGTAACTATTATGATGATGGTTTCATGTACACTGCGCCAGTAGCTTCTTACTTTTCAAATGATTACGGTCTTTATGATATGGCGGGAAATGTGGCCGAATGGTGTGAAGATGCTTTTGAGGAAGCAGCAGTGCCTAAGGTTTGGGATTTGAATCCTACATACTATAAAGATGATGAGCCAAGAAAATTAATCAGAGGTGGTTCTTGGAAAGATATCGCTTACTACTTGGAAACAGGTACAAGAACTTACGAATACCAAGATACAACGAAGTCGTTTGTAGGTTTCAGAAGTGTAATGATTTATTTAGGTCGTTCGTCAGGATACGAATTCTAAAATGTTTGTTTAGTAAATTTTAATAATTAGTATAACTTTTAAATTTAATTAATATGTCGAAAGAAGGAGGATTTAAGGAAAAATTCTATGGGGATATAGCTCCAGTTATTACAGGTCTAGGTGCCGCAGTAGTTATTTTGGGTGCGTTGTTTAAAATTCAGCATTACCCAGGAGCAAGTTTAATGCTTATCGTGGGGCTTGGTACTGAAGCAGCATTGTTTGTAATGTTTGCATTTGCGCCAAAAGAGCCACATTACGATTGGGAAAAAGTTTATCCTCAATTAGCTGAAGAGTATGATTCTTACGATGATGAAGGAGGTCTTGCTATTGCAGATAACTCAAACGTTGTAGCTAAATTAGGAGATATGATGGCTGACTCAGGAATTAACGAAGATGTAATGTCTAAATTAGGAACTAGTTTTGCTTCTTTAAATGATACGGTTAGTCAAATTGGTGATTTATCAAGTGCAGCTTCTGCTTCATCTGATTACGCTAACAAGGCAACTGAGGCGTCTAAGCAATTAGAAGCGGTAGGTGTTGCTTACAAAACAACTGCTGAAGCAATGTCAGGAATGGCTAATGCTGCAACTGATGCTAAAGCATACCATACAGAAGTTCAAAATATTACAAAGAATTTAGGTTCTTTAAATGCTGTTTACGAAATGGAGTTACAAGATGCTAACAACCATATCAAAGCGATGAACAAATTTTACGGTAACCTATCATCTGCAATGGAAAACATGACAGATGCAAGTAAAGATACTGAGAAAATGAAGACAGAGATTAGTAAATTAACTACTAACTTGACTCAAATGAACTCAGTTTACGGTAACATGTTATCTGCAATGAAAGGGTAATCCTTACATTGAAAATTAAATTATTGTTTTTAAAAATATAAACTATTGATATATGGCAGGTGGAAAAGAAACCCCACGTCAGAAAATGGTTGGGTTAATGTACTTGGTACTTCTTGCTCTTTTGGCTCTTCAAGTAGGGTCGGAGATAATGGTGAAGTTTCAACAACTAAACGACTCAATGCAATTTCTGGTAAAAGAATCTCAAGGTAAGTCACAAGGGATTTTGGCAAACATTGGGGCAAAAGTAAAAGAAAGGGGTAGCAGACCAAAAGAGGTAAAAGCCCTTAATCAAGCAAATGCTTTGAATGCGCAAACAACGGCATTGATTTCTAAAATTCAGAGCTATAAAGATGAGTTAATTGAATTGACTGGTGGCTATAACCTTGATGATGCGGGTGAAAAAATTAGTTACAAGGGGATGAAAGATTCAGACAATACATCAATGTTGATGGTTGGTATTGGTGATGATCATCACCAATATAAGGACGCTAAGCAAAAAACTACCGACGGTAAAGGTTATGCTTGGTCTCTTCAAAAGGATTTGAATACTTTTATGGGGGTATTAAACAAAGCTTATGTAGATGTTGATATCGCTACAGGAGGAAAAGGTACTGATAAAGTTCACTTTGGCGATAAATTAGCATTGAATGGTGATGAAGATCCCTTGTTTATGAAAACAGAGAACAAGAAAAAAACTTGGCCTATGTTGAACTTTGATCACACACCTATGATTGCTTCTTTGGCTTTCTTAACAGAAAAAACAGTCTAAGTTAGCTCAATTTGAAGGGGAGATTTTAGCTAAACTGAAAGGTGTAGTTGGAGCAGCTGATTTTAAAGTTGAAAAGTTAGATGTAATGGCTAATGCTGACGCAAGTACTGTGGCAGCAGGAACAAAGTACAAAGCGAGGATCTTTTTAACTGCCGATTTTGGTGATAAAATGAAACCTGAAATTTCAGTTGGAGGTAGAAAATTAGCAGTTGTAGGAGGTGCAGCGGAGTATTCTTTTACTGCTAATACTGCGGGAGCTAAACCAAATAAAAATGGGTTGTATGTAAAAAGTTACACGGCTAAGATTGAAGTTCCAGATCCTTTAACTGGGAAAATGAAACCTCACATAAAGAAAGTTGAATATTTCGTTTCTAAACCAGTAATTCAGGTGATTAACGGAGGTAAACCAAAATTGTATAAAGATTGTGGTAACTTCTTGGAAATTAACGTACCTGCTTTAGGCGCTTTGTATTCTCCTTCTTTTAATGTGTCAGGAGCATCTTTGATTAAAGGGAAAGGAAAAGGATCGATTGTTGTAGTGCCAACAAAAGCATCTGTGGCACTTACTGTAAATAGTGGAGGGAACAGAATTGGAGTAGAGCATTTTCAAGTAGTGTTAGTGCCTAAGCCTTCTATTGTTGCTACTTCTAGAGGTAGAGCAATTAACCCAAAAGGGGTGAAAGCACCAGGTCCACGTAGTATCAAAATGGTTGCTAAAGCAGAACCTGGTTTCGCTAAAGCATTACCTAAAGATTCTAAGTATAGTGTAAGGGGATGGACAGCTACATTGGTAAGAGGAAAAAGACCAATGGGGACAAAGAAGTTCTCTAAACCAGATGGTAACTTGAGTTCTTTTGCTGCAAAAGCAAAAAATGGGGATCGTATTATGATTGAAGTTAAAAAGGTGTACAGAAGAACTTATACAGGTAAAAATGTAGCGGTTAGGATACCAATGACAATCATTAACGTGCCTTTAACAGACTAAGTATAGGAACTTAGTTGATAATAAAATTTAGTGATATGAAAAAGTTTAGTATTTTAAGTGTATTTGTTTTATTAACAGGGTTTACATTTGCTCAAGAAGCAGAAGTGGCTGATGGTTATAACAAATTCTCAACAAAAGGAATCCACATTTCAGATATTATGTGGCAAAAATCAGTGCTTCGTGCAATTGATTTAAGAGAAAAACAGAATGAACCGTTGATGTCTACAGGAAGAGAGATGCCTCAAATCCTTATTGATGCGGTGAAAGCAGGTGTTGTTACTCCTTACAAAACAGATTCTTTGTCTGATGGAACGCCATTGACTAAAGAAGAGTTCTTAAAAAATCTTCAAATCCCTTCAACTGAGGTTGAATTGACTGATGAGGAAAAAGAATTTGCTGCGAATGAAGATTCTGATGAAGATTGGGATATGGGAGATGATGAAGATGGAGACGAAGGAGATTCAGAACCAGAATCATCAGGAGTGGAGTATTACTTCGCAAAGCAATTGTATCAAATGCAAATCAAAGAAGATATGATTTTTGACAAACAAAGATCTGTTATGTATTATGATATCATTGCTTTAGGAATGTTTATTCCTTCTGACGTACCTGATAACATCAAAGGGATTGAGATTCCAATTGCTTGGTTTAGTTTTAGTGAACTTAATGAAAAAGTTTTCACTGATAATCCTTCTGCAATTTGGTACAATCCTTACAATGATTCTGAACATAGATCATTATCTGATGCTTTTGAGTTGAGATTATTCTCTTCTTACATTATCAAAGTGTCTAATCCAGCAGACGAATACATCGTAGACATCTACGGAGGTAACCCAAAAACTGGTATTATGGCTTCTGAATGGAAAGCTTACGAGCTTTTAGAGTACGAGCATAACCTTTGGGAATTTTAAATTCTTTCATATCACTTTTAGAGGGCTGTTTTTTAACAGCCCTTTTTTTATGCCTAATTTTCACTGTTCTTTACGAATGTTGAAAGTTTTTTTAGAAAAATGAAGTCTATCTACTTAACTATTTTGATAGCTCAAAGGATAGCTGTATTTTTGTACTTTAATTGAATATTTCTATGGAAAGAGATCAACAAATATTTGACTTGATTGCTAAAGAAGCAGATCGTCAAGAGTACGGAATTGAACTTATCGCTTCTGAAAACTTTACTTCTAAGCAAGTAATGGAAGCAATGGGTAGTGTTTTAACAAATAAATATGCTGAGGGATTACCTGGTAAACGTTATTATGGCGGTTGTGAAGTAGTTGATAAAGTTGAAACGCTAGCTATTGATAGAGCAAAAGAGCTTTTTGGAGCTGTTTGGGCAAATGTTCAACCTCACTCTGGTGCGCAAGCAAATGCTGCGGTGTTTTTAGCTTGTCTTGAGCCTGGTGATGCTATTTTAGGTTTTGATTTATCTCATGGTGGTCACCTTTCACATGGTTCTCCTGTAAACCTTTCGGGGAAATATTACAATGCCAATTTTTATGGTGTTGAAAAAGAAACTGGTCGTATCGATTGGAACAAGGTAGAAGAAAAAGCATTGGAAGTTAATCCTAAGTTGATTATCTGTGGTGCTTCTGCTTACTCAAGAGATTGGGATTATGCTAGATTGAGAGAAATTGCAGATAAAGTAGGTGCTTTGTTGTTAGCTGATATTTCTCATCCAGCAGGAATGATAGCAAAAGGGTTGTTGAATAACCCGATGAAGCATTGTCATATCATCACAACAACGACTCACAAATCATTAAGAGGTCCGAGAGGAGGTCTTATCATGATGGGGCAAGATTTTGAAAACCCTTGGGGACACAAAACAATGAAAGGTGTCGTGAAAATGATGTCTCAAGTATTGGATGGAGCTGTTTTCCCAGGTACGCAAGGAGGGCCTTTAGAACACGTAATTGCAGCTAAAGCAGTTGCCTTTGGCGAATGTTTGACTGAAGAGTACGGTGTTTATGCGAAACAAGTAATTGCTAATGCTAAAGTACTGGCTTCTGAGTTGTTGAGTAAAGGATACGAAATTATTTCTGGAGGAACAGATAATCATTCAATGTTGATTGATTTAACTTCTAAAGGTCTTAGTGGTAAACAGGCTGAAAATGCGTTGGTAGTTGCTGATATTACAGTAAATAAAAATATGGTTCCTTTTGATACGCGTTCTCCGTTTGTTACTTCGGGTATGCGTTTAGGTACTTGTGCAATAACAACAAGAGGAATGAAAGAAGATGATATGATTAAAATCGCTTCTTTGATTGATAAAGTTATTGTTAATTTTGACAAAGAGTCGGTACTTTTGGAAGTACGAACAGAAATAAATAAGTGGATGAAAGCATTCCCTTTATATAAATAAGTGGAGACACAAAAAAAAGATATGTCATTCTTAAGCCACCTCGAAGTATTGAGGTGGCATTTGATGCGTGCGGTAATAGCCATTCTTTTGATGGCTATTACCGTTTTTGTGTTTAATGATTTTGTGTTTGGAGAGGTGGTTTTTGGTCCTACAAAGGCTGATTTCTTGACCTTTAAGCTGTTTTGTAAAATATCACCTTTATTCTGTATTGATGATATGCCCTTTGTTTTGCGTAGTGCTAAGCCAATGCAACAGTTTACAACTCATATTTCATCATCTTTAATTATTGGCTTTATTTTTGCCTTTCCTTATGTGTTCTGGGAAATATGGCGATTTGTGAAGCCTGCGTTATATACGAATGAAAAAAACGTAGCTTCGGGAACTGTTTTCTTTGTTAGCTTGTTGTTTGGACTGGGTGTGATGTTTGGGTATTATTTGGTAGCTCCATTATCATTAAATTTCTTGACGCATTACCAATTAACAGACAGAATACAAATTGATAATATATTTGATGTGCCTACGGTAATATCATTTATAACAATGATTTGTTTGGCGAATGGTTTGATGTTTCAATTGCCGATGGTTGTCTATTTTATGACAAAAGTAGGTATGGTGACACCAGAATTGTTGAAATATTATAGAAAGCACGCACTAATTGCGATATTAGTTTTATCAGCGGTGTTAACTCCTCCTGATATTACAAGTCAAATATTGGTGTCTATGCCGATATTCTTACTTTATGAAATTAGTATTATGGTTTCTAGAAGAGTACATAATAATCAGTTAAAAGAACTTTACAATTAAGTTATGAAAATAGCAATAGGCGGAGATCACGCAGGATTTGAATACAAAGAAGAAATTATTTCAAAACTCAAAGCAGAAGGGGTTGAAGTAACAGATTGCGGGCCATTTAGTTTGGAATCGTGTGATTACCCTGATTTCGTCCATCCTGTAGCAGATGCTGTAGAGAATGATGACGTTGATTTAGGTATCATTATTTGTGGTAGTGGTAATGGTGTAGCTATGACGGCTAACAAGCACCAAGGGATTCGTGCTGCCTTGGCTTGGGATGTTGAGATTGCTGAGTTAGCAAGAACTCACAACGATGCTAATATAGTTTCTATTCCTGCACGCTATGTTTCTTTAGAAAAAGCAAAACAAATTGCTGATGTTTTCTTGAAAACGGACTTTGAAGGAGGGCGTCACCAAAGAAGAGTAGATAAAATCTCTTGTTCTTAAAATTGATTAAGTCAAGAAAATTTGGTATATTAGAATTTCAATTCGATTTAGGTATTTATTAATTATATAGTTATGAAAAAGTTAATCTTATTATTGGCTCTAGCAAGTGTTGGTTTATCATCTTGTTACCACGCACACGTTTGTCCTACTTATGCAGATAGTGTAGAACAGAATGTTTCGGTAGAGAACAATTAAAAAACAAAAAAAGGAGCTTATAAAGCTCCTTTTTTTATGCCTATACTTTTTAACTAACCATAAGTAGCCTTTTTATTTCTATACTTATGGTTTTTTTTAGCCTTTGATTTGTGCAATAAACTTTGCTATATCTTTTTCAATATTGTCACTCTTGTTGAGCATTTTTACAAATGCACTACCAATAATTGCTCCATTGGTGTATTTACAAGCGTTTAAAAAAGAAGGTTTGTCTTTTATATTAAAACCTATCAAAGTAGGATTATTTAGTTCTGTTTTTTTAATTCTTTCTAAGTAAGCTGTATTGTCATCAGCTGTTTTGGTGTCACTTCCAGTTGTCGAGTTACTTGAAACGATGTAAACAAACCCTTTAGCAGCTTCATCTAATTTGTGTATGCGTTCTTCTGATGTTTGTGGAGTAACTAAAAATACATTAGAGAGGTTGTTCTTTTCAAAAACGGTTTTATATTCTCTTGTATAAATATCAAAAGGCAAATCGGGTAATATTGTCCCGTCGATACCTATTTCCCCTGCTTTTTCACAAAAGTTTTCAATGCCATATTGCATTACAGGATTGATATATCCCATCAAAACGATAGGGATGTTGACGTGTTCACGGATATCTTTGAGCTGCTCAAAAAGTTTGTGAATAGTCATACCATTAGTTAATGCTTTTTCACTACTGTCTTGGATGATTGGTCCATCGGCAGTGGGGTCAGAATAAGGCATACCTATTTCGACCATATCGACACCCGCTTTTTCTAAAGCTTTTAAAACACGGACAGTATCTCCTAAATTAGGAAAACCTGCGGTGAAATAGATGTTAAGGATATTGTCCTTTTTCTTCTCAAATAATTCTGTAATTCTATTCTTCATTATCCTCTATTAATAATCACCTCTATCAATGTAAGTTTGTAAATCTTTGTCTCCTCTACCTGAGAGGTTGATAACAACGATTTCATCAGGTTTAAATTCTCTTTGCTCCAATAAAGCAATGGCGTGAGCACTTTCTAAGGCAGGGATAATTCCTTCCATACGACTCAATAAAATGCCTGCTTTGTAAGCTTCGTCATCCGTTACCGAGTGAAATTGACCTCTACCACTATCAAATAAATGAGCCAATAAAGGACCTATACCAGGGTAATCTAATCCAGCAGAAATAGAATGGGGCTCAATAATTTGTCCATCTTTTGTCTGCATAACCAACGATTTACTTGCGTGTAAAACGCCAGGTCGTCCTAAATAGGTTGTCGCAGCAGATTTTCCTGAGTTGACACCCAAACCAGCCGCTTCGACAGCGATTAAATTTACCTCTTCTTCATCTAAGAAATGATAGAATGCACCTGAAGCATTTGAACCTCCACCAACACAAGCAATGACGTGGTCAGGATTTGTTTTTCCTGTTATAGCCTCTAATTGCCATTTGATTTCTTCTGAAATGATAGATTGAAAACGAGCAACCATATCTGGGTAGGGGTGAGGACCTACAACCGACCCAATAATATAATACGTATCGACAGGATTGTTTATCCAATCTCTTAACGCTTCATTGGTTGCGTCTTTTAATGTTCGGCTACCACTTTTGGCAGGGCGAACTTCTGCTCCCAAAATACGCATACGTTCGACATTAGGCTTTTGTCGTTCCATATCGATTTCTCCCATATAAACGATACATTCCATTCCCATTAAGGCGCACATAGTCGCGGTTGCTACACCGTGTTGCCCTGCACCTGTTTCAGCAATGATACGTGTCTTATTTAGCCTTTTGGCTAATAAGATTTGCCCTAAGGTGTTATTGACTTTATGTGCCCCTGTATGGTTTAAATCTTCTCTTTTCAGGAAAATTTTGGTATTGTATTTCTCAGACAATCGTTTAGCGTGAAATAACGGCGTTGGTCTGCCTACGTAATCACGCAACAAATCTTCGTACTCTTCTTTGAAAGAAGGGTCTTCCATTATTTTCAAATAGTTCTCACGAAGTTCTTCTACGTTTGGGTGTAGCATTTCGGGAACGTAAGCTCCTCCAAATTTTCCGTAAAAACCATTTTCGTCAACACTGTATTTCATAATTGTATCATTTATATACCAAGTAAACTTAGTACAGTATTCTCTTGTTATCTCAATGCTTTAAATACCGACTTTTTCAATAATTCGATATCTTTTAAAGCAGGTTGTATTTCAAATTTACTATTGACGTCTACTGCGTGAATATTCAAATGCGTTAGTTTTTTAACCTCAGCAGTATTTGTTTCGTCTAATCCACCACTAAGAAAAAAAGGGATTTCGTTGTCGTAGTTAGCCAAAACAGACCAATCGAAAGTAAAGCCATTT
The DNA here is from genome assembly GCA_965224495.1 of Cytophagales bacterium. Classification (GTDB taxonomy): domain Bacteria; phylum Bacteroidota; class Bacteroidia; order Cytophagales; family JAAEPT01; genus CBDCZI01. The sequence goes on from CBDCZI010000025.1 coordinate 313,633, forward strand.
CCTCCCGCCTCTTTCCCTTTGGTGTCAAATAAGAAATAATCACAAACGGTTTTGTAAGGTAAAGTTACACCAAAATTAAAGGTTTCATCTACAGAAAAGGCTTTGATTACTTTTATTCCGAGTTGTTGAATTTTAGCACACAATTCGGGTGTTTCTTTGCCGTGTAGTTGCACTAAATCTAAGGTGTATTTTTTTATTTGTTCTTTAATTTCTTCAAATGTAGCATTTACAAACACACCTACCTTCTTTACCGAAGGTGGAAGGTTATCTAAATCAGCTTGGTCTAATTTACCGATAACATTTCGTTTTGATTTGCTATAGAAAATAAACCCCATATAATCGGGACGTAATTCGGCTAATTCACTAATGTTTTGTGAATGACACATTCCGCATACTTTTATTTTTATCGCCATTTTAGAAGATTAAGCAACGTTTCTATTTATTGTTTGAATATTATTTAGTTCGGTCTCCTTTATTCTTTTTTCTTCTTCGAGGTCATAATCGTCTTGAATACCTAACCAAAATTTAGCTGAGTTTCCGAAATATTTAGCGAAACGTAGTGCTGTGTCAGCAGTGATTCTTCTACGTTTTTTTATTATTTCACTTATTCTTGTTTGAGGAATAAATGTATCTTTCGAAAGTCGGTAAGCCGAGATTTCAAGAGGGTTAAGAAACTCTTCAAGTAAGATTTCTCCTGGGTGAATATTGTTTAAGTTACTCATAATGAAAGAGTTTAATGATAGTCTATTATTTCTGTATGGAAAGTGTTTCCGTTGTTCCAAACGAAAATTATTCTCCATTGTTTATTGATACGAATACTATGAAAATCCTTGAGTTTCCCACCTAATTTTTCAAGTCGGTTAGCAGGTGGAATCCTTAAATCTTGAATGTCTTGTGAATTATTTAACATTCTTAATTTCCTTCTCGCAATAGCTTGAATATTTAAAGGTAGTTTTTTAGATAGTTTACCATTCCAAATTTTCTCTGTTTCTTTATTACCAAAAGACTTTATCATACTGACGCGTAAAGATACTAACGTAAAAGGTGTTAGTAATGTTTTTTTTCTTTATTTTATCTCAGCCACCAACTTCTCTAAAGTTTCCCAAGGTTTCTCTGTTTTCATAAATGTTTCTCCGATTAAAAAACCGTCGTAACCTGCTTTTCTTAGGGTCAAGATAGTCTCAGCGTCTTTTAAGCCACTTTCAGATACTTTTTTAAATTCGTTAGGAATAAAATCGACTAAATCTAAAGAGGTTTGGATAGAGGTTTCAAAAGTTTTTAAATTTCTGTTATTAACTCCGATAACATTCAAATAAGGATTGATACTTCTGTCTAATTCTTCTTTGTCGTGTACCTCCATTAATATTTCTAAACCTAAATTTTGAGCAAACTTAGCTAAATATTCTAATTTGGTAGGGTTTAAGCACGAAGCAATCAATAGCACCACGTCAGCACCAATAGCTTTTGCTTCCAATAATTGGTATTCGTCAATGATGAAATCTTTTCTTAAAATCGGAATTTCTACTTCCTTACGAACAGCTGTCAGGTATTCCATCTTACCACCAAAAAACTCGCCATCAGTCAAAACAGAAATAGCCGAAGCACCTGCTTTTTCATAACCGATACCAACTTGTTCAACTGATACGTTGTCATTGATAGTCCCTTTTGAAGGAGATTGTTTTTTGATTTCTGCAATAATACCAGACTTCTCAGGAGCGACAAGAAACTCACTCATCGAATAAGTCGAACGATTAAATAAGGGACTATTTTCTAATTCCTGAACACTTACTTGTTGTTTTCTTTGCTCAACTTCTTTACGAGTATTAGCAACTATTTTATCTAAAATATTCATCAGTTCAATTCTTGTAATGTTTTTAAAACCTTTAATCCAGCACCAGAAACGAGCGATTGTTTAGCTTCTTCTATTGCGTCAGCTAAGCTCAATTGAGGGTTTACTGTTTGGATAGCCAAACCAGCATTTGCCAATACTGCGTTGTTTTGTGCTGTTGTACCTTTATTAGAGAGAATGTCAACAAATATTTTTGCAGACTGTTCGATAGTTCCACCTCCGTGTAACTCTTTTTGCTGGCATAGTGCAAAGCCAAAATCAGCAGGTTCAAATAAATTTTCGCCTTCGTTACTCATTATTTTAACAGGAGCGGTTAATGAAATTTCGTCGTAACCATCTATCGAATGAACGATTTTGTAGTTGTTTGTTGTGTTTTGGTGTAGATACCCATACAAACGAGCCAATTCTAAATTGAAAACACCCAATAATTGATTTTTGGGGAAAGAAGGATTGACTATCGGTCCTAAAATATTGAAAAACGTACGTACTTGCATCCCTTTACGAATAGGAGCTACATTTGCCATTGCAGGATGAAACAAGGGAGCGTGTAACATACAAAACCCTGCTTTGTCTAGCATTATTTGCAATTTACTTTCATTATTAGTGAAAGGGACTTTCAAATATTCCAATACATTAGAAGAACCACAACTCGACGAAACACCATAGTTTCCGTGTTTTGCGACCTTTATTCCTGCTCCAGCAGTGATAAAAGAGGCTAAAGTAGAAATGTTAAATGTGTCTTTTCCGTCACCACCCGTACCAACAATATCAACAGTATTAAAATTAGAAAAATCAATTTTGATACATAGTTCGAGCATTGCATCTCTAAACCCTTCTAATTCAGGAACCGTAATACTTCGCATACAAAAAACCGTCAAAAAAGAAGCAATTTGATGCACTTCGTGTTTGCCGTTTCCTATTTCGAGTAAAATGTTTTTCGCCTCATCATAACGCAATGTTTGGTGTTCGAAAAGTTTATTTAGTATGTTTTTCATATAAAATCTAAATGACTATTTACTATTCATAACAGTAGCTTATTAAATATAAACAACTACCCCTCCAACCAGTTTTTTAACATTGTTTTTCCTATCATTTTTCCATCCACTTGTGTCAATACACTTTCGGGATGAAATTGCACACCACGCACGTCATATTTTTTATGGCGAATAGCCATAATTCGGTCATCATCGCTCATAGCAGTTACTTCGATAGGTAAATCTGCCGAAATACTTCCTTTGTCGATAACCCAAGAGTGGTACCTTCCAGTAGTTATTTCTGACGGTAAATAGTTAAATAATCTATCCTCAACAATCGGTTTGGTAATCATTCCGAAACCGTGAAGCACCACTTCCATATTCGATAAAGTAGCTCCGAAAGACTCACCAATCGCTTGGTGTCCTAAACAGACCCCAAAAATAGATTTTGAAGAGGCATATTTTTTAATCAAATCCATCATAATTCCCGCTTCCGAAGGAATGCCAGGACCAGGAGAAAGTAATATTTTATCGTATTTATCGACCTCCTCTAACGTGATTTTATCATTTCTGATTACGTCCATTTGCTCGCCATAACCCAGCTCACGGATAATGTGAACCAAATTGTAAACAAAGCTGTCGTAATTATCTAATACTAATATTTTCATGACTCAAATTTTATATTTCGTTCGCCATTTCAATCGCTTTTTTCAAAGCCATCAATTTGTTGTGTACCTCCTGTACCTCATTTTCGACCACCGATTTGGCAACCACACCCGCACCCGCTTGGTAGTTGAGGTATTTGCCTTTACTCAAAATCGTACGTATCATAATAGCGTGATTAAGCTCGCCATCAAACCCCAAATAACCAATCGCACCGCCGTAAAAACCTCTTGAAGAGTTTTCATAACCATCGATTAAAGTCATTGCATTGTGTTTTGGAGCACCAGAAAGCGTTCCCGCAGGAAAAGTATCTGCAAACAATTGAATAGGCGAAACGTTTTTATCCATTTCTCCCGAAACCTTAGAAACCAGATGAATAACGTGAGAAAAATATTGAATATCCTTAAACGTTTCCACTTTTACATTCGAACCGTGACGGCTCAAATCATTTCTTGCCAAATCAACCAGCATCACGTGTTCGGAAGTTTCCTTGGGGTCATCTGACAATTTTTTAGCCATAATACTGTCCTCCGTATCGTTTCCTGTCCGTTTAAACGTCCCTGCAATTGGGTGAATAGTCGCTTTATTGTTTTTTATAACAATCTGTGCCTCAGGAGAAGAACCGAATATTTTAAACTTTCCAAAATCAAAGAAAAACAAATAAGGCGAAGGATTTATTGAACGTAACGTACGGTAAACATTAAACTCGTCGCCCTCAAAAGATTGACGGAAACGACGAGAAAGCACAATCTGAAAAACGTCGCCTCGTTGGCAATGGTCTTTTCCTTTTTGCACAATTTTCGCATACTCCTCATTGGTGTAATTTGACGTTTCGTCGTCATTACATTTGAAATTATAAGTAGCAAAATCTTTCTTATTGATATAGGTCTCTATATTATCCAATTCACTTTCTTGCCCATCTAAGCGGTGTTCAAAAATGTACAATTCGCTATTAAAATGATTGAAAACAATAATAAAACGATACACCTGATAAATCATTTCAGGAATTTGTCGGTCGCTATTTTTAAAATCTGTAATCGTAACGTCCTCAAAATAACGCACCGAATTGTACGAAGAATACCCAAAAATGCCTTCAGTAATAAAGTTAAATTCGTAAGGCTTTGTCTCAAAACTTTTAGAAAATTTCGTCAATTCGCTAATCACATCTGAGGGTTTCTTCACCTTTATGTTCAGTTCCTCGTTAGGAAATTGCACTTTGATATCGTCGTTTTGCACCTCAAATTTGGCGATAGGGTCACAGCAGATATACGAAAAACTATGTTCGTCGCCGTGGTAATCCGAGCTTTCTAACAAAATACTATTCGGGAATTTATCTCTTATTTTGAGGTAAATCCCGACAGGCGTATAAGTATCGCCCAAAAGTTTTTTGTATGTCGAGGTTAATTTTATTTTATTCATTTTATTTTTTTGAAGCTATAGAAATAGCGTTTTTATCTTAATTGTAGTTTGGCTATTAACCAAAAAAAGGCTCACTGTATCAGTGAGCCTTTATGAAATATATAGCATAGGCAAATGATTACAGAGAAAACGAGTGTTTCGACTGCCAATTTTGCCAATTAATGTTCAAATATGTCTTTGCGTTGTTTTGCATAACACAAATATAACGAAAAAGAATATGATTACAAAAAGGAATTATTCAAATCGAGGCAGACAGATAAAACACAAATAAAAGTTTGTAATAATTTGGAGTATTTGGGGCAATCCCTGCGGGTCGGGCTATACGTTCTCAATCTTTTGTTCGTTCCTCACAAAAGGATTTCCACTGCTATCCCTTTGCCGTGGCTCGTGGTTACACCAACGCTATCATTTAGTAACTACTCGTATGTTTTAGAATACTAAATACAGACGCAACACTTTCCCACCTTTCCAAGGAGGGGATTAAGGGGTGGTTTCGCTACAAACACGGTTTTGTTAGTAACTGGACATACTTTTGTCTGATGTTTTAACACCCGTTTAAAACACCAAGAGTCTCAGATTCCGAAACAGGTTTGGAATGACTGTTTTTATTTTTTGTGAGTTGATAAGCAAAGTAACTGTTTGGTTTTTTTGAGGTGATTTTAAAAAGGTTGATAGTGGTTTTAACCAAAAAAAGGCTCACTGTATCAGTGAGCCTTTATGAAGTATATTTAACATTAATATGATTTACCTAGTTAGGAAAACTTATTGATTGGTAATCGCCACACGCTAATGAAGGAGAGAATGTTTGCTTTGTAGGGTAAAGAGCGTAACCACTTACTTGGACTACTTTTATAGAGTAATCTCCTATAGGTAAATGATTTTGGTATTTTGTAGATAAACCACTCACCTGAAAGGAAAATTTCCCGTTGATGTAAACTTTGTATGGGTTTTTTGAGTTATTTTCAAATTTTAAATCCCCTGTGCTTGTAAGAGAGATGCTTCCTAAGGTGTTTTTTCTTCCTTTGGTTAGAGAGCTAGTAGTCGTTACTCCTCCATTTACATTGTTTTTACAGTCTTTTTTTGCTAACCAATAATATTGAATGGGAGCTAAGTTGTTGAATGTAACTTTACCGTAGATATCAGAATATTGTGTTATACCTATTTGATTTGTTCCATTCGCCCAGTCTGTTGCAGAATCATATAGCTTCACAGAAGCTCCTGTTACAGTGTTGCCTAGGTTGTCAGTTAGTCTTAGTTCTAAACTTGTTTCTTCTGAACCTGAAGGTATTAGAGTTTCATCGGAGTCTTTCTTACAAGAGCCTAAAGTCATAAGTCCCGTAAGTACTATTGAAAATAAAATGTGTTTTTTCATATTATTGGTTTTTATTTGTGAAGTTCGTTTTTTTTTTTTTACAAAAGCAAGAGGGTTGATGGTTTATGTAATAAATGATAGAGGTGAGCAGTGAATAGAGCTGAAAATAGTTCTACCTCATCACAAAATCCATAAAATTATCTCTATGGATAACCTGTGTTTCGGCTTGGTAGGCATCCACAAATTTTTTTGGGAATTTCACTTTCTTTTTACTTGACCATTTGAATTCGTAGCCGTAAACCTTCAAATCTTTCTCTTCCACCCAATCAATCTCTTGTTGTTGTTTTGTGCGCCAAAAATAGGTGTTTGCATAGATCTTATTATAGTGCAAGTATTTTAGCCGTTCAGAAATAAGGAAGTTTTCCCATAACGCACCCTTGTCATTTCGCAACTCGATAGGATTGAAAGCCGAAATAATAGCGTTACGCACACCATTGTCATAAAAATAAATTTTGCGGTTACTTTTTATTTCATTCCTAAGATTTCTATTAAAAGGATTTACTCTAAATATAACGTATGCTTTTTCCAGTAACTCAATGTAGCGACTAACCGTTTCTTTGTTGATTTGAAGTAGCTGAGCCAATTCGTTGTACGAAACTTCAGAACCAATTTGGTAAGCCAGCGCTTGTAAAAGACGTTCTAAAACTTCAGGCTTTTTGATATTCCCTAAAGCCAAAATATCCTTGTACAAATAACTATTGGTGAGTGTTTTTAAAATCTCTTTTTCATCGCCTACATTGTTGATTACGTCAGGATACATACCATATACCAAGCGGTCGTTGAGTTGTTGCGTTGCTTTTACATAACCGATGTCATTTTGAAATTCTTCCCACGAAATAGGAAAGAGGTTGTATTCCCATTTTCTACCTGTCAACGGTTCGTTGATTGCATCGTTCAAATCTAAAGCCGAAGAACCACTTAATATCAGTTGCACGTTTTTAAATTGATCATTAATTATTTTTGCTGTCAGTCCAATATTGTTTATTCGCTGTGCCTCATCGATAAAAACTATCGAATGATTTTCAATAATACGTTTGATTTGTTGTGTGTTTGGGGCTTCTAGTAATTGGCGTGTTTGTAAATCATCACCATCTAAAAACAAAAAATCGTCATAAGAAGTGATGATAGACTTAATCAGCGTGGTCTTTCCTGTTTGTCGAGGGCCAACCAAAACAATTGTTTTCCCTTTGAATAACTTTGTTTTTATAGCCGAGCTAAGTGTTCTTGTGATTTCCATAAACCTAAATCTTTTTTAAATATACGGATAATTAATCAGAAAGTATAACTTTTGGCTACTCAACCAGCCAAAAGTTATGACTTTCAGCTACTCAACCATCCAAAAACCCTAACTTTTGGCTGTTTTGGTCTTTTGAATTCTTATTTTGTAATATGCGTATAGCAAAATATATTGATTTTGTAATTTGAGTATTTCATTTTTACGTATATTTGTAAAGTAGGTATGTCATTATGGAAAAGTTAGTAGAGTGGTCATTTAGAAATATCACACGTGTAAGTATTGATTTTCAGCGTTATTTAGCTATTAATTGGAGTAGTCGTTTAATTATTTTGGTAGGTTCTCGGGGAGTTGGCAAAACGACGATGATGCTTCAACAATTAAAAAAGTTACCTGTGAATGAGCGATTGTATGCCAGTTTAGATAATCTTTATTTTTCAAACCATACAATTATTGATTTGGTAGAAGAGTTTTCGCAAATGGGAGGGAAGTATTTGTACTTAGATGAAATTCAGAAGTACAAAAATTGGTCAGTAGAAGTGAAAAACATTTACGATAATTTCCCAGACATTAAAATGGTGTTGAGTGGCTCATCTACAACTGAAATACTGAAATCGGAAGGGGATTTGAGTCGCCGAGCGTTGTATTACAAATTGAATGGATTGTCTTTTCGAGAGTTTTTAAATTTTAGTTTAAACCTTGATTTACCTTCTTATTCGTTACAAGAAATTTTGGGAAACCACCAACAGATAGCATTCGAAATCAGTCAAAAAATTAAGCCTATAAAAGAATTTGCTACTTATTCGCGTTACGGCTACTACCCTTTTTTTAAAGAAGACGAGGAAACGTACCATCACCGATTGAGGCAAATTATCAATACCGTCATAGAGGTGGATATTCCTGCCGTTTATTCGATAGATTATACAGCTGTTCAAAATATCAAGAAGTTATTAGCGGTTATTTCTGAATTAGTTCCGTTTAAACCCAATGTTAAAAAACTAAGTGAGCAAATTGGTATCTCCAGAGAGACATTTACCAAGTATATGAAGTATTTAGAAAAAGCGGATATTTTGCAATTGCTCTACAGTAATACCAAAGGAGTGAGTTTGTTAAATAAACCTGAGAAAATCTATATAAATAATTCGAACATAAGTTACGCCTTGACAAAGGAGGTGAATAGCGGTAATGTGCGAGAAGCTTTTTTTATTAATCAGTTAAAAAACGAACACCAAGTAGGTTTTTCAGGTAAAGGAGACTTTTTGGTAGATGAGAAGTATTTATTTGAAATCGGAGGAAAGGATAAAAAAACAAAGCAGATAAAAGGCGAAAATAACGCATGGGTTGTCGCTGATAATATCGAGATATCGGTGGGGAATAAAATTCCTTTGTGGCTTTTTGGCTTTGTTTATTAGAAGAGCAAAAGAAAGGGCGTATATTTGTAAAAAAAATAGAGATATGGAGTTAGTTGAAAATGCATACCGCATTCAGGGGATTTCAGTTCAGAATATCGCTAAAGAATTCGGGACACCCCTTTACGTGTATAATGCCGAGAGCATCAAAAGTCAGTACAATACCTTATTCAATGCCTTTAAGGGGGTTGATTTGAAGTTGAAGTACGCTGTAAAAGCACTAACGAATAAAAATATTGTCAAATATATCAAATCATTAGGAGCAGGATTTGATGCTGTTTGTATCAATGAAGTAAAATTAGCTTTAGAGTTGGGTTACCAACCAGAAGATATTATTTACACGCCAAACGGAGTAGCATTTAGTGAAATAGAAGAAGCGATTGCATTTGGTGTACACGTCAATATTGATAACCTGCCTTTTTTAGAAAGAATAGGTCAGCAATATGGCGGAAATCAACCGATTTGTATTCGTTTAAACCCGCATATTGAGGCAGGAGGAAATAAAAATATCCAAGTAGGGCATATAGGTTCTAAATTTGGTATTTCTATTCTTCAATTTAACGAAGTATTAGAAATCGTCGAAAAATACGATATCAACGTACGAGGCTTACACGTGCATACAGGTTCAGATATTTTGGATGTAGATGTATTCTTAAGAGGAGCAGGGATAATATTTGAAAGAGCTGTTCATTTTAAAGAATTAGAATTTCTTGATTTTGGCAGTGGTTTTAAAGTCGCTTATTACGAAGGAGCGGGAGAAACTGATATCCAAGAATTGGGTGAAAGAATGTCAAGTGCATTCAAAGAGTTTTGTGCTGATTACGGTAAGAAATTACAAATTTGGTTTGAGCCAGGAAAGTTTTTGGTGAGTGAGTCAGGTGTTTTATTGTCAGCAGTAAATCTAATCAAACCCGCACCAGCTTGTACGTTTATTCATTTAGATACAGGATTTAATCATTTAATCCGTCCGATGATGTACAACGCACACCACGATATCGTAAATGTATCTAACCCTAACGGGAATAAAAAAGTGTATGATGTCGTAGGGAATATCTGTGAAACGGACACGTTTGCTTCAGACAGAAAATTGTCAGAAACAAAAGCTGGAGATTTGATCGCTTTCAAAAACGCAGGAGCTTACGGATTTGAGATGAGTTCTAATTTCAATTCGAGATTAAAACCTGCCGAAGTGTTTATCATCAACGGTAAAGCAAAGGTCATCAGAAAAAGACAAGTCTATGAAGATTTGTTCAGAGACCAAGTAGATATAGAGTTTTAGAAATAAAACCGCTAGTTTAAAAAGCCTCAATTGTTCATTCAGTTGAGGTTTTTTTGTGGGTCTATATTTCCTCAAATAAAAACAACGTGACAAAATAGCTGATTTGAAATTTGACTTTTTATCTTTGTTTATCATTTCGTTAGAAAAACAAAAAAAATGAAAGCACAAAAAGTCAATCAATTTATAAAGACATTTGGTCCGGGGATAATGTTTGCAGGGACTTGTATCGGAGGTTCGCATTTGATACAAGCAACAAAAGCAGGTGCTTTTTATGGATTTGGGCTATTGGCAGTCATCTTGTTTGCTAATTTATTCAAATACCCATTTTTCGAATTTGCCTCACGCTACACCAACGCCACAGGGGATAGTATATTAGAAGGGTACAAAAAATTAGGGAAAGCACCTTTGTGGATTTATGGCATTGTCACTTTGTTTTCAATGTTCATTATCACTTCAGCGATTATTGCATTTACGGCAGGGTTGGCAAGTAACCTTAGTAATGATTTTTTGGGTGTAGAAATCGAATGGGTTTGGTGGCCTCTTATCATTTCTTTGGTCGTTATTGGTTTGTTGAGTTATGGGAAATTCAAAATCCTTGATGGCACATTAAAAGTTATAGGTTTTGTATTGGTTATAACTGTTACCATCGCTTTTTTTATGCTTATTGATACACCTGACAAACTACCGTCAGGCGATACACTTTCAATTTTAAGTACAAAAACAGGTTTTGCCTTTGCTGTCTTTTTGATAGGTTGGATGCCAATGGGCGTTGATATGTCGGTGTGGCATTCGTTGTGGACACAAGAGCGAATAAAACAAACCAAGTACCACCCGACCTTAAAGCAAACCTTGTTAGATTTTAATATAGGTTATGGTATAACGGTAGTTTTAGCAGTTTTCTTTTTAGGAATAGGAGCAAAAACGCTTTACGGAGTATCATCACCCGAAACAATAAGTGCACTTTCAGGTGTAGGTTATGCCAAATTGTTGGTTAATTCTTTTGTTGGAGCGATGGGGAGCTGGAGTGCTGTCATTATCTCTTTGGCTGTATTTAGTACAATGTTCGGTACTTCGATAACTTTGGCAGATGGTTATTGTCGAGCGATGAACCGTACCATTCATTTGTTAAAAACAGAAAAACAAAACGATACAAACCAACAAGTAACAGAAACGAAAACAAGTTATTTGATTTGGTTGATTGTCTTGTTTATCGGTGCTAATATTATGATTTGTTTGGTCGGAGCGAAACTATCAAGTATAATGAATTTGGCAACAGGAACGTCTTTTCTTATTGCACCAATCGCAGGGTATTTCAATTATAAAATCGTTTTTAGCAAAGAAGTACCTTTATCACACCAACCCTCAAAAACCTTGAAATACTTAGCAATTGCCGGTCTTTATATTTTGACGGTGCTAAGTGTAGGCTATTTGTCTATTTTATTTTACCCGTAATTTGGTGGCTTTCTGAAAGTTGCAAAAAGGCATAAAATAAACGTTTATTTTCCTTGTCTAAAACTTGTAGAAACGAAAACAAAGTCCTAAGTTTGCAGTCCTAAATAACATTCTTCCTTAGCTCAGCTGGTTAGAGCATCTGACTGTTAATCAGGGGGTCCTTGGTTCGAGTCCAAGAGGGAGAGCAAAAGCCGATACGAAAGTATCGGTTTTTTTTATGTCCAATATTTCATTGCTTCCAAAATATATTTTTTAATCCGAAGGCATAGTTTGTATAAGCCAAAAATAGTTCTTAAGTTTGCAGTCCCAAATAAGTATTCTTCCTTAGCTCAGCTGGTTAGAGCATCTGACTGTTAATCAGGGGGTCCTTGGTTCGAGTCCAAGAGGGAGAGCAAAGCCGATACGAAAGTGTCGGCTTTTTTTATGTCTAAAGTGTAGGTTTGGGTATAGACTGAGGCTATGAACGGTGGTGATAGTTGAGTTGTGTACAGTTTTTATTTTTTAATGTATTCTATTGAAACAACTTCAAATAACAATAAAAAACGTGCTATCATAATTAGTATGTTTCCAGTGAAACCATTTATTAAGCATTCGTTATTTATTTTCAATTATATATACCGTTCCTTTCCCTTTGCCAATACTTGCTATTATTTGTTCTTTTTTCATATACTGTAAATATTTCTTGATTGTATTAATGTTTATACTATTAAATTCTTTTGCTATATCTGAGATTTTCAGAGGCTGATTTAATTGAAGATAATCTCTAATCATCTTTTGTTTTTCACTTAAATAACCACCTTTTGACTTGAATATATCGTATTTCGCATCAAGATTTTGAGTTAATTCACTTAGCTTATTGAGAAAATAGAGCATCCATTTAGAAATATTTTCATTGTCTTTATTTCTATTCTTTTGACCTTCCATTAAAGCTTGGTAGTATTCCTTTTTAGATTTTTCAATTAGGTTTTCAAAAGAAACGTATTGAATGAATTGATAGTCGTTTTGTAGTAATTGCAATGTGGTCAATAATCTTGACAGCCTACCGTTCCCATCTTGAAATGGATGAATTGATAAAAATTCATAAATGAGGTTAGAAATAATTATTAATGGATGAATTTCCGATTTTTTAAGTTGTTCGTTAGACCATTCAATGATATCTCTCATTTCTTTTTCTACCAAATGAACTTCTGTTGTACTGAGAATAACCTTTTGTATTCCTCGCGGGTAATTAGCTACAACGTTGTTCGGTAATGATTTGTATTCACCACGATGTCGAGCGTCTTTATCACTATGTTTTAAAAGTAATTGATGTAATTGCTTGATATAGCTTTCTGACAAATTAATGTTAAGATAGTTTTCATAAATTATTTCTAAAGTATCATAGTAACCTATGACTTCTTGTTCGTCACGTGTTTTTAATTTAGTTATTTTTACATTCTCAAGTAAGTCCTTTATTTCGTCATCAGTAAGTGTCCCACCTTCTATTCTGGTAGAAGAACCAATACTTTCAACTGTAGCAATTTTCCGTAATTCTTTTAAATATATATTTTCTTTTTTTTCAATGGTATTCCACTTACCCTTATAGGAGTCAATTTTAGAAATCAAATTTAAAACTTTCTGATTGGTTTTAAAGTCAAAGTTTAATTTGTCTATGTACCTAGCCATTACGTATCTATATATTATCTGAATACAAAGATAAAAATTCGTTTACGATATCCAAATATTATCTATATATTATCTGAATATTTGTTCTTCAATTAAAAGTAATTTCAACCGACAAAATGGGGCGTTTTCGTGGATTGACTAAATAGTGAAGGTTTTCAAGAAACCACCAAACTATTATTCAATATTGACCTTGTTATATGTTTTTTATTTTTTTTAATTCGAATTGTGTTTCACCAGAAGCTACTTCTCCAAATCTCAAATTGATAATATTTACTTTCCCCTCTTTTTTGACCACCAAACATTCTAGAACTGAAATTAACTCCATTTTATTATCAACGGCTTCTGGTTTTATCGATACACATAAACCGTTATAATCAGCTCTAACACTTGGATATATTACTCCATCGCATTGGTCAATTACAAGTTCAGTAAATAGAGCGCTAATTAAATAGTCTTTTTGACTTTTAATGTCCAGCTTAGAAAATTCAGCAGATATATATTCTTGAAATAATACAGTATTTTCTTTATCTTCATTTCCCTGCTCAAGAAATTTGTGATAGTTTTCAGTTATTTCTTTGAAAAAGTTGATTTTATTTGTTTCAATTGCAGGGTCAATAATTGATAGTAAAGATATTGTTTCTTTTACGACCCAGTTTCCAAATACTATTTTTTGCTTTCCGTCTGGGCAATTAGAGTTTCTTAAAAAATCACTTACTTCACAGGCACCAATAATTCGAGCATTTGATATTTCATCATCACTCTGTATTTGAGGAACTACGGCTCCGTAGAACATAGTCTGCCGAGGTGTACTTGCTCGTTGAAAACTAGTATTGAATTTTTTGGGGACGTAAGACAGTTCAGTGTTTAATTTAACAGTTTGATTATCTTTAATTATTCGCGCTCTATGTATTATTTTACCCTTGTGATAGTCAGTAATAGGGACAGGGAGAGAGGTAAGTCTATTAAAAATATCTGAAACCTCTTTTTCAGAAACGTTGCCAAGGTCTAAATTTTTAAAGTCGTTAATTATTTGTTTCATATTGGTACATTCCATATAACCACAATACTATCAAACACTAATCTAAGTTTTTTAAAACAGTTATCATAACGTTTGTAGCGGTATGTGTGTCTGTTTATATCCCTTCAAACAAAACGGTTTCGCTAAATAATAGAATAAGAAGTGACCGATTACGAGTAGCAAATGCTTAACTTTGTGTTATGAGCGAATTACAAGTAAATAGACCCGAACCGATAGCTGAAGGGATAAAAACGATAAGTTTCAAGAGGGGAACGGATGTTGAGCAAACGATAAAAAAATTGGTGGATGGCGATTTTGTTTTGGTGGAAGAATATTACAGTAATGGATTGACGCTTTTACACGAATTACACCGTTTTTTAAATAAAATTTATTCGGGACAGACTTTTCAAGACAAAAGGAAATTCCGTTCGGAATACCAAAAATACTCAAACCGTATTTTGTTGCGAATAAACGAACACCAGTTGGTGGTCAAAAAATCGCCTAAAATTGGTTGGTTAGAAATTCTTTACCCCGAATTAACAACTTATTTATTGCCTTACCCACAAATACAAGGAATGAACAGTGCGTGGCAATGGTACGTCAATGGGATAACAATACCTGTTTTAAGAAACAAGGTGCATCCTTATTATGGAACGTATTTTCCAACGAGATTTGACCATTTACAATTGTTTGACAATTGGTTGAAGCGTTACAAAGGAGCGAAAAAAACTGCCATTGACGTCGGGATAGGAAGTGGCGTATTGTCTTTACAATTGATGAAACACGGTTTTCAAAAATCATTTGGAACAGACACCAACTCAAATGCGATTATTGGTTTACAAAAATCGATGGAAGGAACAAAATTGGCTCGAAAGATAGAGATAGATTTTGGTCATTTGTTTGGTAAATGGGAGAAACAAACCGAATTAATTGTATTTAATCCACCGTGGTTGCCAGCTTCTCACGAGTTAGGGCGTATTGACGAGGCAATTTATTACAATGACAAAATGTTTCCTGAGTTTTTTGAAGAAGCAAAAAAACGCTTGTTACCTGACGGGAAAATTGTGTTGTTATTCTCTAATTTGGCAGAAGTAACAAATGTAACTAAAGAGCATCCGATAAGAAAAGAGCTAAAAGAAGGCGGACGTTTTAAATTGGATTTATTTTTAGATAAATCAGTAAAAAACGCATCGAGTAAAACAAAAAGGGATTTGAATTGGCGAGAAGATGAAAAAGTAGAATTGTGGGTATTGGAACTTGTAGATTAGTTTTTTAAAACGATAATAAATCCCTTGGTAGCTAGTCTATCAAGGGATTTATTGTTTAACGACCACTTTTCCTAGGTCTTCTGCGTTTTTGAGAAAAGGCATTGTATAAGCGTACCCAAACATAAACAGCAAGAGCAACGGGTATCAAGGCAATAAGGTAGTCTCCCTGATAGATAGCGGTGATAATCATCAAAAGAAGAACAATGCCAACGATAGTAAAGAAAAATAAAGTAAAAGCTTTTAAGAGCGTTTCTCCAATTTTTTCGGAGTCGTACCAAGCGAGTTGAGCGAAACGTTCGTTTTCCTTGTCTATTTTGGCTTTGTTTTGTTCTCTTATCTCCTCAATCTCTTCTTTTGTAAACGGGGTGTTGTGGTAATATTGTTTCTTTTTTGGTCTTGACCTTGGTTTGGTACGTGTTTCCGTTCTCTGTCTTGGTGCGGGTTGTGGTTGAGATAAGTAATCATACGCCTCCATTACCTGATTGAACTTAGCCACCGCTTGTGGTGATTTATTTCTATCTGGATGGTAAAGCATCGCTTTTTTACGAAATGCTTTTTTGATGGTTCGCTCGTTTGCTCCAACTTTTATTCCTAATATTTGGTGGTGGTAGCTCATCGTTATTCAATGTTAAAAAAGACTCCCTCCTCATCTACCCGAACAGTGAAAGTTTGTAAATCGGTACATTGGTGGTTGATACATTTCCCAGAGGCAGGGTCAAACAAATAATGATGCCACGGACATTCTATTGTTCCATTTGTTGTGCATTTCCCTGCACTTAAAGAAGCGTTATCGTGAGAGCAAGCATCAGAAGTAACAAAAATACCTTTTGTTGTTCTTGTCAGGCAATAGGCAGTGTCTTCAAAAGTTACTTTCCGAAGATCGTTGAGTGAAAGAGTCGCTAAAGCTTCTTTTTCTGAATTAAAAATTTTAATCCACGCCATAATTGCTTTTAAATACCAAAGTCGGAAAAGTTAAAAAAACTCCTCCGACTTTGGTTTGTATAAACTTCAAATTTACTTACAATCGTCTGATATTAGCTCCTAAATTATTTAATCTAGTATCTATAAATTGGTAACCTCTATCAATTTGCTCAATATTATGTATTGTACTTTCTCCTTCTGCGGATAAGGCAGCTATCAATAAAGAAACACCAGCTCTAATATCTGGTGAAGACATGGTGATACCTCGTAATTTCTGTTCTTTGTTCATTCCGATAACCGTTGCTCTGTGTGGATCACACAAAATGATTTGAGCTCCCATATCTATCAATTTGTCAACGAAAAATAAACGGCTTTCAAACATTTTTTGGTGAATCAACACTTGCCCTTTGGCTTGTGTAGCAACGACCAAAATAATACTCAATAAATCAGGAGTAAATCCTGGCCACGGCGAATCATAAATTGTCAAAATAGATCCGTCGATTAGTTTATCAATAGTATATTCTTTTTGAGCAGGAATATAAATGTCGTCTCCTTTGATTTCTAACTTGATACCAAGTTTTTTGAATACACGAGGAATTAAACCCAATTTATCTACACGGCAATTGGTGATTGTTATTTCGGATTCGGTCATTGCTGCCATCCCGATAAAACTACCAATTTCAATCATATCAGGAAGAATTTTGTGGTCTGTACCACCTAATTTTTCAACTCCTTCAATTTTTAATAAATTAGAACCAATACCTGTGATTTTTGCGCCCATTCCAATCAGCATATCGCATAATTGTTGAATGTACGGCTCACAAGCAGCGTTGTACAAGGTCGTTTCTCCCTTTGCTAAAACAGATGCCATCAAAATATTGGCAGTACCTGTTACGGAAACCTCGTCTAAGTGCATATAAGTACCCGTCAATTCGGTGGCATCGATTTCGTAAAAACACGTTTTCGCATCGTACGAAAATTTTGCTCCTAAATTTTTAAGACCAATAAAATGTTGGTCCATCGGGCGACGACCAATTTTGTCTCCTCCTGGTTTGGGTATTCTTCCTTTTTTGAAACGTGCCAATAAAGGACCTAATATCATTACAGAACCTCTTAATTCAGAAGCTTTTTCTTTAAACGCTACTGTGTTTAGGTGGTCTAAATTTACATTTGCAGAATCAAATTCTACGGTGCTACCATCTAATCTATTGATGATAACGCCCATTGCACCAAGTAATTCTATTAACTTAATTACGTCTCTAATCTGAGGGATATTAGTAATAGTTACTTTTTGGTCTGTCAATAAAACAGCGCAGATAACTTGTAACGCTTCGTTTTTTGCTCCTTGTGGTTCAATACTTCCTTTGAGTTTTAAACCACCCTGTATTTTAAATGATGCCATTATTTTCGTCTTCTTTTATCAAAACCTTTGTTGTTGTTTCCTCTTCCTGCTGAGCTGTTGCGTCGGTTATTGCTTTTGTTGGTGCTTACAACCGAACGAGAACTGTTTTTTGGTGTTGCTCCTTGACGGTAGCTGACTTGAAATAAGTCTTCAGCTTTAACTTTTTCTATATCAATAGTCAAGACACCTTTAGACATACGTTCGAGTAAGGCAACCACTTGAGTGTCTTCCAATTTTTCGTTGTGCCAAGAGTTATAGTAACGCTTCATTAGCTGTGCTAAATAAATAATACGCTCCTCTCTTTTTTCTGCATCTTCAATTTCCATTGTTTCAGCAGCAATGTTTTCGATATTCTTACCGAAGTTTTTGAGTTTTAACTCCCCTTTAGAATATGGTACATTTTCAGGTTGTAAATTGTATTCGGGTGATACAGCGTGGTCTGGGCTGTTTGCCAAATTCAATTCGTTGTTAGAGATGATATGTAGATGATGCCAAAGTTTAGCTTCTATATCTTCACTGTCTTTCAATTTGGGGTTTAATTGCTTCATTAAAGCAAGTAATGCCTCCGCTTTGGTTGTACGTTCTTCTTCTGTTGGTAAAGTCGCAATATGCTCAGCCAATTGCTGGATATTTCGTCCGTATTCTTTTAGAATAATGTGTGGACGTTGAGAATTGTAATCTCCTATAATTTCTGGTACAGCATTCATTTTTTAATGATGAATTTTAAGTTTTGCAAAATTAAGCAATAATGTTTTTTCGCCTTCCTTGTCAAATAAGACAATTGCTTTTTTAGAGGCACTTTTTAAATCAAGTTCTTTTATCTTTCCGTAACCAAACTTCGGATGCTCTACTTTCATTCCTACCTGTAACTCGCTTGGGTTACTTGGTTTGAAATCTGAAGACACACGATGCGTTGGTGTGCTTTTTCTATTCTCCTGAACACTTTTAAAGTTTTTGAGTAATGAACCATAGCTTTGACTATATGCACCGCTCTGTAAACTTGGTGTTTCTCCCAACTCTCTTTCTTGTCTTCTTGGTATTGAAATGTCTAAAAAACCGACATCAATTTCTTTTATAAATCTACTCGTTTCGCAATTTTTTAATTTGCCGAATCGGTAACGAGTATGTGCATTCGTTAAAGTCAAGTTTTGTTCTGCTCTAGTAATTGCCACGTAAAACAACCTACGTTCTTCTTCCAAATCAGCACGAGAACTCAACATCATTTGCGAGGGAAAAAGGTCTTCTTCTAACCCTGCGATAACGACATCTTTAAATTCTAAGCCTTTCGAAGCGTGAATACTCATTAAACTTACGTAATCTTCTTCTTTATCGGAAGCATCTGCGTTAGTTAATAACGAAACTTCCTCTAAAAAGGCAGGTAAAGTCTTATTTTCTCTGTTATCGTCCTCAACAAACTCTTTTATTGCGTTCAAAAGTTCTTGTACGTTTTCGTGACGAGCTAATCCTTCAATTGATTTGTCACTGTACAAATCCTTTAATATCCCTGTTTCTTTGGCGATTTGATTTGCGGCATTATAAGCATCATTAGCATTTACTGAGATTTGAAAATTTTTGATAAGGTGTACAAAACCTGTTATCGTATTGGTTGTTCGTTTGGGTAAATAACGGCTAGCTGCTTGTAGCGATTCCCAAGTCGTGACATTATTCTCCATTCCAAAAACCATAATCTTAGCAACGGTAGTTGGTCCAATTCCTCTTTTTGGGTAATTGACAATTCTCTTTAATGCTTGTTCGTCATTAGGGTTTACTGTGTACTTGAGGTAAGCGAGTAGATCTTTGATTTCTTTTCTTTGGTAAAATGACATTCCTCCGAAAATACGGTAGGGAACATTTATTCTTCTCAATGCCTCCTCCAATGCTCTGGATTGAGAGTTGGTACGGTACAGAATAGCAAAATCTTTGTAAACTTTAGCTTCTGCATTTTTACGTTCGTAAATTTGATTGGCAATGATTTTCCCTTCTTCATTATCCGTCATTGCTGTAATGACTTTGATTTTGTTACCGATAGGGTTGCTTGTGTAAACCTTTTTTGGTAGTTGAGCTGTGTTTTTTTTGATTACTGAGTTGGCAGCCTCTACAATTGTCTCTGTCGAACGGTAATTGTGTTCGAGTTTAAAAACCTCTAATTCGTCGTAATCTTTTTCGAAATTTAATATGTTTTGAATATCAGCACCACGGAAAGCATAGATGCTTTGTGCATCATCTCCCACTACAACAATGTTACGGTGTACGGCAGCCAATTTTTTGGTAATGTAATATTGAGCCAAGTTGGTATCCTGAAACTCATCGACCATTACATATTTGAAACGGTGTTGGTATTTTAATAAAACGTCAGCGTGAGATTTTAATAACAAGCTGGTGTTAAATAATAAATCGTCAAAATCCATTGCTCCTGCTCGGAAACAGCGTTCTTGGTACAGTTTATACAAACGCCCGATTTCTGGTCTTCCTCCTGCGTCATCATCTGATTTGTAAATCGGGTTTTCGTTGTATTCGTACCACGAAACCAAACGGTTTTTTGCCGACGAAATACGGTTCAATACCATATTGGGTTTGTATAGCTTATCGTCTAAATTTTGTTCTTTGACGATAGATTTTATTAATGATTTAGAATCATCTGTATCGTAAATGGTAAAGTTAGAAGGGTAGCCCAATTTGTCTGCTTCCGAACGAAGAATACGAGCAAAAACACTATGAAAAGTACCCATCCACAGGCTTCTAGCATCTGTACCGACAACGTCTTCAATACGCTGACGCATTTCTTTTGACGCTTTGTTGGTGAACGTTAACGATAAAATATTGTAAGGATCAACACCTTTTGCCATTAAGTGAGCAATTCGGTAAGTTAATACCCTTGTTTTACCCGAACCTGCACCCGCAATAATCATTGCAGGACCTTGGTCGTGTAATACAGCCGCTTTTTGAGGGGCGTTTAAAGTATCTAAATAAGAGGGTGAACCATTCATACTCGCAATTTACGAATTACTATCCAATAGAAGGTACGTAGAAATAAATAAAGATTTATAAAACGTAAGAATAAAATAATAACAAACGTATTTAAAAAGAGTAACTTTGGTTTTAGTTTAGCGATTATGATTTATTACCACACCGATATGATACCCGAAATCCTTGATTTACCTCTTGCTGACAAAGAGCGAATCATACAAGGTTTGCATTGGGCTATTGCCGAAAAACAAAAGGAAACGGTAATTAAACTACATTATTTTAGAGGAAAAGAAGAGGAGCTAAACGTTCCTCATTACGAATACAGCGATTTGTATAATTGTTTTAGTAAGTGAAAGCGACCACAAGAATTGTATAACTTGGAAATGGCAGCTTAACTAGTCTAACTTTTTATCGGTAAGAGCAAGTCAGTCATAGTAAAGATTTTTTAGCAGTCTCTTTAGCTGTTTATTCTCTATGTAAAATTGAATGGTTGTACAGCCTCAGATTCCGAAACGAGTTCGGAATGACAGTTTGTTTTGTTATTTTTTGTTTGGCTTGTAAGTGACGGCTTGATTTTATGTAGTAGAGTAACGAAATAACCACCACAGTCATGCTGAACTTGTTTCAGTATCTGATACAATGAATGTATCGTAAAATGTTTATACCTCTCTTTGTGTCTGGTACATGAATTATTAATCATTCTTCTTCTTGAAGAAGTCTATAAAATCATTTTCATGGTACCAGTCTTCGGCTAAGTCTAAAAGTAAAGGATTGAATTCTTTAATTAAATTAAGTTTCCAATTGCGGTGCCAATTTTTTAATTGTTTCTCTCTAGCTATAGCATCAGTGATTTTTTCGAAGTGCTCAACGTATAATAAATAGGTTAATAGGTACTTTGTAGTGAATACACTCCCTATACCGCATTTGTGTTCAAAAATTCTTCTTTCTATATCATTGGTTACTCCGATATAAAGAGACGATTGGCTACTGTTTCCAAGGATGTAAATACTACCGTTGTTCATAATGCAGTTTTACGAGGGAGGAAATTACTTGTTGTAATATCTTATGTAGTAGAGTGATAAATAAACCATCACCCTACTTCAGCGTGTCCTGAAATCGTATATTTTCTATTGTCTGAGAGTCGTTCGCATAAAACTCTTGTTCTTCGTTTTTCTATCTTTTTATACATTTCGTTATGGAAAACAAATGTATCTCCAGAGATTACGTCATCTAAATAGTGTTTTTTTTCAGTTTGCTCGTCGTAAGTACCTAAAGCTTTCATTAAATTGGGTGAAGCAGAAGTTGATGCTTTTGGATTGTTGGTGTAAAGTAAAATTTCGGGTAATAAATCATCAGGAAAAACATTGTGCTTGATACTAAGAAGTAGAAATTCTTGAAATTGGCTTTTCCATTCGTTTCCGTGAGGTTTTATATTTCTTCCAAATTGTTGGTAAACAGCCAAATGTGCCAATTCGTGTAAAAAAGTAAGTAAGAAAGCGTAAGGATTGAGTGTCCCATTGACTGTTATTGTTGGTGTTTGATTTTCTCGCACACGAAAATCACCTAATTTACTTTTTCTTTCTCGTGTAACGGTAAACGAAAAACGGTAAGAAGTAATTAGTTTTTCCAAAATGGGATAAGTACCCTTAGGGAAATATGTAGTCAATATGTTAGCTAATTGTTTAGGCATAAAAAAAGGTGTTCATAAATGAACACCTTTTAAAAATTTCAAAAGTCAATGACTTAGTGAACGTGCTTTTCGATTGCGTCAGCAGCATCTCCAGCTTTTTCTTTAGTCGCATCAACAGCGTCAGAAGTAGCTTCTTTAGTTGCATCAACAGCATTTCCAGCAGCATCAACAGTAGCGTCAGCTCCAGCTTTAACAGCGTCAGTCCCAGCTTCAACAGCGTTAGCTCCAGCATCTACAGCAGAGTTAGCAGCGTCTTTGGCAGCATCAGTAGTTGCTTCAACAGCGTCAGCAGCAGCGTTAGTAGCTTCAGCAGCTTTTTCTTTTACAGCGTTAGCAGCATCTGAACAAGAAGCAAATGCGAACATAGACGCAACAGATAATAATACAAGTACCTTTTTCATAATAATAGATTTTATTGTTTCAATTAAATATTACTTAAATATAGTGATAATAATCAGAAATCAAACAATTATTTCATTCTGAACACTAATTTTATTGGAACACCGTCAAATTCGAAGTGCATTCTCATTCTATTTTCCAAATATCTCTCGTAAGGTTCTTTGATATATTGAGGTAAATTACAGAAAAATGCAAACGTTGGCGACTGTGTCGGTAACTGTGTAACGTATTTAATTTTAATATGTTTCCCTTTTAATGCTGGAGGAGGGTAATTTTCAATTTCTTTCAACATTACGTCGTTCAACTCACTCGTAGGAATCTTCATTGACTTGTTGTCATAAATCTCAACTGCTTTTTCAATCGCTTGAAAAATACGTAGTTTATTTAAAACAGAGATAAAAATAATAGGAATGTAGTGAGCAGGAGCCAACTTATCTCTCATCTCTTTTTCGATAGAGTGAGCTGTGTTGGTGTCTTTTTCAATCAAATCCCATTTGTTGACAACAATCAAAATACCTTTCTTGTTTTTTTGAGCCAAACGAACGAGGTTCAAATCTTGTGATTCCAATCCTTTAGAAGCATCAATCATAATGATACAAACGTCAGCCTCTTCCAATGCACGGATAGAACGCATCACTGAATAAAATTCGATATCTTCTTTTACTTTAGTCTTTTTACGGATACCTGCCGTATCTA
Source organism: Cytophagales bacterium (assembly GCA_965224495.1). Taxonomy (GTDB): domain Bacteria; phylum Bacteroidota; class Bacteroidia; order Cytophagales; family JAAEPT01; genus CBDCZI01. The sequence goes on from CBDCZI010000025.1 coordinate 337,310, forward strand.
CCAAAATAAATTCTTTTCCAAACTGGCGGTAATGTGTGTCAATGGTGTCACGAGTAGTACCAGCAATATCAGTTACGATACTTCTGTCTTTTCCTGTCAAAACATTTAAGAAAGAAGATTTCCCAACATTTGGACGACCCAAAATAGTGATTTTAGGAATACCAGCGTTCGGGTCTTCATCACCTTTTGTTTCAAAATCTTTAACAATAAGATCTAACAATTCCCCTGTTCCAGCACCACTTTGTGCCGAAAGAGCATAGATTTCATTAAACCCCATTTGGTAAAAATCTCCCGTAAGGTGTGCCTTTACTGAATTATCTGCTTTGTTGGCAACCACATAAACGGGTTTGTTTGTTCTTCTTAATATTTGAGCAAACTCTTCATCAAGACCAGTAAGTCCTGAGTCAATATCTACCATAAACAAAATAACAGTTGCCTCATCGATAGCCAACTCTACTTGTTTTTTTATTTCGTTTTCAAAAATATCACCAGAATTGGATACATATCCTCCCGTGTCTATTACACTAAAGAAATTACCTGTCCATTCGCCGTGTCCGTAGTGACGGTCTCTTGTTACCCCACTTTCGTTGTCCATTATTGCTTTTCTTGCACCAACTAATCGGTTAAAAAGTGTTGATTTCCCTACATTCGGACGACCAACGATTGCTACTATATTTGACATTATTCTGAATTTTTTTAATTTGTTGCGTACCGAAGTACTTTAATTTCGCGTCATTATGGACAAACCACAAAAAAGCCCGCAGGTGCTACCTACTTACTTAGTCGCTGTAACCGAAGTTTTTTAGTTTGTCTGCCTTCTTACGCCAGTCTTTTTCGACTTTTACGTGTTGTTCTAAGAAAACTTGTTTACCGAAAAACTTTTCCATCATATAACGAGAAGCAGTACCTATTTTTTTCAGCATTTTCCCTTGATGACCGATAATAATACCTTTTTGACTGTCTCGTTCGACAAGTATTTGTGCACGAATACGAATAATCCTATCATCTTCTTTAAAAGACTCAATTCTTACTTCACAGCTGTAAGGAATTTCTTTTTTATAATTCTTGAAAATTTGCTCACGAATCATTTCCGAAACAAAGAAACGTTCGGTTTTATCTGTCATCTCGTCTTTAGGGAAATACGCAGGGTGTTCGGGGATATAATTTAAAATCATATCTAACAAACCACTCGTGTTTTCTTCTTTAAGAGCCGAAATCACTAGCGTTTCCTTTGGAGAAATACGCTCTTTCCATTCCTCTAATTTTTCTTCTACCTGTTCTTGACTTTTTGCAAGGTCAATTTTGTTAAGCAAGAAAATTACAGGAACGTCTGAATTTTTAATTTTATCGATTACGTCTTCTTCATCGTATTTTTCGAACAAATCGGCGATGAAAATAATCACGTCAGCATCTTCGAGCGACGTACTAACAAATCGCATCATAGATTTGTGCAATTCGTAAACAGGTTTCATAATACCTGGCGTGTCCGAATATACGATTTGGTAATTATCGTTATTGATAATTCCCTGAATACGATGACGTGTGGTTTGAGCTTTGGAGGTGATAATTGATAGATTTTCACCTACCAAAACATTCATCAAAGTCGATTTACCAACATTAGGTTTACCGATAATCGAAACGAAACCGGCTTTGTGTGGAATTTCTGACATATAATAATGTGTTGTATTTTCACAAAGGTAAGTCTTTCTATTAAGAAAACTTATAAAATATGGTTTTCATTGTGTGAAAGTGTTTTGTAAGAAGGACAGCGTAATTTGGGGCAATCCCTGCGGGTCGGGTTTTTCACTCCCAATCTTTTTTTGGTAAAGTAGCTCCATCTACCTCTATTACCAAAGAGTGAACGTTGTTCTTTAGTAAGAAAGAGCATAGAAAAAAAAGGATTTCCGCTTCAACCCCTTTGCCGTCGCTCGCCGAAACAGCAGTTGGTTTTTGAAAAAATGTACCTCGTGGTTTTGTATTTGTAGCGAATCACCAACACGCCCTATTTGTTGTTTCTTATAATAAATACCCTTGCTTCTCTAGTATTTGAATACCTATTACCAAGTACAAAAACGAAATAAGGCAATTTTCCTTCGAGGGATAATGAAAAAGATATTAGATAAATGGAATATTTAGTATCTTTGCTATTCGTTGATTTACACTACCATTATGAAAAATATAAATCCATTGTTTAAACAGACTTTGACACTCCTTTCGTTGGTTTGTGGGCTTACTGTTTTTGGAGCACCAATAATTGTTGTCAATAATGCAAGTACGTTGGTTGACGCTTTACAAGCAAATCAAGGAGAAGAGGTAATTATTCACTTTGACCCAAGTTTACAAGATGCTACCATAGAGTTACAACAAAGTATGGTTGTCGGTCAAAAAGTAACCATAGAGGGACAAACTTTAAATGTCACGATTAAATACACGCCAGACGACCCTTCAGAAGCTTTATTTAAAGCAAGGACTGGTGAAGTTTCTGTTTTAGAGTTACGAAATATAACCTTTCAAGCAAGTCAAGGTAGTCTTATTGATTTTGGAAACTCTGGCAACCAATGTAAAGTATTGATTGAGGATTGTGTGTTTAGAGAAAACACACTACAAACAGGTGGGCTAATTAGTTTTGGAGCAACTGGGGCAGATATGAGTGATGGGTTAGAAATAAGAAACACCTTATTTGAGAATAACACGTCACAGTCCTCTCTGATTTCTTTCAATACGTGGGTAGCTCCATTGGTCATTGACAATTGTTATTTCCTTAGTAATGAAGGAGAACTTAGTGGTGCCGTGTATATTGAGGAGGCGAATCCTTTTTCTATAACAAAAACAACCTTTGAGAAAAATAAGTCAGCAGGCAATGGCGGAGCGATTTATATTAAGGGGGGTAGCAGAACGAATAAAATAGAGCATTGTACATTTACAGGTAACGAAGCCGTAAATGGTGGTGCTATTGCTGCAGCTACAAGCGTAACGTGTGATTTAAAACATTTAACTATTTTTAAAAATATAGCATCAGGACAAGGTGGAGGAATTTATAACAATGGAGGTACACCAAGTTTACAATTTTCGATAGTTGCCGGAAATCAAGATGGTACAGGAGTTAATGACGTTTTTGACGAAGGTAATGGTAGCGAAATTTCTTTAGGTAATAATTTAGTGTCAAGTGATTTGGATATACCAAACCCAACGGACGTAGTAGAAACAGATTTATTTTCTTACGCTTTTGATTACGGAAACCACGGTGGTTTTGGAAAAACATTTATGCCTCAGTCAGGGGCAGATAAAATTATAGATAGAGTTGACGTGTCTAGTTTAGATCCTCCTATTGAGAGTACAGCAACTGACCAAAACAATAACCTAAGGGTAATGAATACTAAAATGGATATTGGTGCAGTTGAATATTTAGCATCTGCATTAATTTCTTTAGAGCTACAAGGACAAACAATCTTTTGTACAGGTGGAGGAAGTAGTGTTTCTTTAAAATGGAGTACAAATAGAATATTACAAGCAACGAATGTTTTTACTGTGTTTTTGGGTAATACACAAATAGGTACACACAACGGAACTGACCCAACGGGTTACCAATCTTTCGCTATTCCTTCATCATTAGCAGGAGGTACTTATCAAGTAAGGGTAAGGGCTTCGAACCCTAATATTACGAATAGCACGATAGCTACGATCATAATTAAACCATCGCCAACGGTTAGCGTACCTGCAAATTTGGAAACGTCTTGTTTCGGAGGAACAATGGATATAACAGCCACAGTAACGGGAGGTCTTTCTCCTTATGCTTATTCTTGGGATATTGATGGAAACATAGTAGGTACAGCCGTAACGGTTACGGGAGCGTTGGCTACTGTAGAAGGGGCAGAGCTTACGGTGACGGATGCAAATAACTGTTTGGTGTATCATTCGTTTACAATAGCTCAACCTGCGGTTTTGACATTGGCGAACTCCGTGGGTGCAGAAACTTGTGTTGGTGTCAATGATGGTAAAATAACATTAACCGCTACAGGAGGAACAAGTCCCTATGCTTATATACTAACAACTCAAGCAGGTGTACAAGATTCGAATACCTTCGGTGTTTTTCCTGATTTATCAGCAGGTACTTATGTGCCTAATTTGGTAGATGCTAAAGGGTGTACGTTACTAGAAGCCCAACAACAGGGAGGTAATCTCCGAGTGAAAAAAGCACAAGCAGAAATAGTTGTTAATGCAGGTGTACAAGAAAGTGCAGATTGGCAACTTGCGAATGCAACAGTTTGTGTTAGTGGAGATAATTTGACACTGACTGATTATTTAACAGGAAGTGTGAGTACAGGTGTGTTTAGTGGGAATGGAGTTGTTTCAAATGAGTTCCGACCCATTGTCGCAGGTGTTGGAAGTCACGTTGTGAAATATACCACAACGCAATGTGGAGTAGAGGTAAGTAAAACGATTACAGTAGAGGAAACAGTTACCCCTACAATTACATTGACTGGAGAAACGGCTATTTGTTCGTCAAACACAACCGAAAATGTGAATTTAGCCGTTTCAGGAATTGGTGGTTCGCCCCAATACTCTTGGAAAGTTGGTGGTACGGAGAAAGTTAACAATACAGAAACAACACAATCTATTTTAAGTTTGGTGACAGCGTCAATGAGTACGAAAGAACAGCATACGATACAAGTAGAATTGACTCATCAAGATCCTTGTGTCGCAGGAACAGTAACGACTACCTTGTTATCAAATGAATTGGTGGTTTCTACTTACCCAACAGTAGTAATACTAAATACGAACCCATCTCCTGTTGTTCCAGAAGTAAGTGCGGGTAAAGAAATTGTACTTTCCCCTTTCGAATTGATAAGTTATGATGCTTTTTATGATTTTGAGCTAACTTTGGGTACAGACCCGACACCAGCAACAGGACAATGGACAGTAGAGGGGACTAAAATTCGCTACAAAGCAGATTTGTATGATTTAACTACCGATACAAACCCAGTTACCTTGACCGAAAATAAATGTGGGGGAAGTCCAACGACACAAATACTAAAGATAAAACCAACAAACACAGCCCCAACAGTAACGGACGCTGTAATTGATGGAATAAAAGGACGTTTGTTAACGATAGATTTGGCAAACTATACCACCGATGCTGAGAACAACACGGTAAATGATTCGGTGCGTATCGAGTCACAACCAACAAGTGGAGCTACAGCTACTATCAACACAGTAACCAACCAAGTATTGGTCGATTATTCTACTCAAGCCTTGTTTTTAGGTTTAGACACCTTATCTGTGCGAGTTTGTGATGTGGAATACTGTGAGGTGATGGATGTTTTGGTTAATGTAAAAGGAGACTTCTATGTTAATAGCAAAGAAAAAACGGTAACACAAGGAGGTGTTGTGAGTATAGAATTACCAGAAATAACGAATGCCACAGATTATTATGTAGAGGTTGAAGGTCCTTTTTATTCGAAAGCAAAGGCGGTTATTGATAAAGCCAATAGAAGAATAAAAGTAGATTGGGGAGAAGACCCTGAGTTTGTAGGTCAAGACACGGTGCGTTACCGTATCTGTAAATCGGCAACACATTGCAACTCGGGAGAGTACCGAATAAACATTGAAGGTCTCGAGCCAACAGCGGATTTGGGTGTGGAAGTGTACAATGCGTTGTCGCCAAACGATGATGGTAAAAATGATTTCTTTGAATACCATTTTATTTTACCTGATGGAGAACACACGGCATTGCCGGCGAGACTAACGGTATTTAATCGTTGGGGAGATTTGGTTTATGAAAATGAAGCGTACAATTATAATGCGGACAATCGTTTTGTAGGAGACGGTTTGTTAGATGGTACTTATTATTACACGATAGAATTAAAATTTAAAGGTGTCGAAGAAATTTTCAGAGGATTTCTCGTACTCAGAAAATAAAAAAAGTCCCTACCAGAGTTAAACTTGGTAGGGATTTTTAAATTCATTGATGGTCTTAGACCATTAGATAGTCATAATTTCTATTTCTTTCTTACCAAACACCTCATCAATAAGTTTGGCATATTGATTTGTTAAATCCTGAATAGTACTCTCAGCATCTTTGATGGTATCTTCAGAAGCACCGTCTTTTTGCAGTTTTTTCAATTCAGTATTCACGTCTTTACGGATATTTCTTAGTGTGATTTTCCCGTTTTCAGCTTCGTTTTTCGATTGTTTAACCAAATCACGACGTCTTTCTTCGGTCAATACAGGTACATTCATACGAATAGTTTCGCCATCATTTTGAGGATTTAGTCCCAAATCACTATTGACAATCGCTCGTTCAATATCATTAAGTACACCTTTTTCCCAAGGTTTAACCATTAGCGTACGAGCATCAGGAGCAGAAACGTTAGACACTTGATCAAGCGGAGTCATATTCCCATAATATTCCACCATCACACTTTTCAGCATCAATGGACTTGCTTTTCCTGCACGTATTTTTGCAAACTCACCCTTTGTGTGGTCCACTGCTTTTTTCATTGATGCCTCTGCATCTTCCAAATAAAAACTAATTTCTTCTTCCATAATATTGTTATTAGGCAAAAGCCCTCTTTAAATCATTCAATACCTCAAATAACGTGCCGTCAGACAACGTTGTTTTAGTGAACCAATGTACCTACAGCCTCTCCTTCGATTAATTTCATCAAATTTCCTTTCTTGTTCATATCAAAAACAATGATAGGTAAGTTGTTTTCCTCACAAAGAGTAAAAGCAGTCATATCCATTATTTTCAATCCTTTGCTGTAAATTTCTTTAAACGATAACTCGTCAAATTTTACTGCGTTCTTGTCTTTTTCAGGGTCAGCTGAGTATATTCCGTCCACACGAGTACCTTTCAATACCGCATCAGCCTCTATTTCGATGGCTCTTAAACTCGCCGCAGAGTCAGTAGTAAAATACGGATTACCTGTTCCCGCTCCAAAAATAACTACACGTCCTTTTTCAAGATGGCGAACAGCTTTTCTACGAATAAAAGGCTCACAAACCGCTTCGATATTGAAACCTGACATTAAACGAGTCAAGACACCAATACTTTCCAAAGCCCCTTGGATAGCCATACCATTGATAACGGTCGCTAACATACCCATATAATCACCTTGCACACGGTCGATACCAGTTTCTTCGGCTTGAATACCTCTAAAAATATTTCCACCACCAATTACGATAGCCACTTCTACACCTGTATCTAAGACCGCCTTGATATCTTTTGCATATTCTTGCAAACGCTTAGGATCAATACCATAAGATTGAGAACCAAGTAGAGCTTCACCGCTAAGTTTTAATAATATTCTTTTGTATTTCATCGACAGAAAATTTGAGTTTTGACCTTGATTAATAAAGTTACCAAATATTAGCTAACTTTCAAATTGAACAAATATAGTACACTCATTAATATTATAAAAACGAAACTTTTTATATGTTAGCATTTCCAAATTAAAAAAGTGTTCAGATGAAGAAGATATTTTTGTTGTTTTTAGCCGTTTCATTACTTTCTGTATCGTGTAAACGAAGACAAAAAACGAAAGTGAAATCAAAAAAAGAAGCAGACAAAACGGTAGTTTCAAAAGAGGTAATTCCCTATTTACCACAAGTAAACCCTTACCAAGCGTCCGAAACAAAGTTTTTTGATTTGGTACACACCAAACTACAAGTTTCTTTTGATTGGCAAAAACAATATTTATACGGTACAGCCAACGTAACAGTTAAGCCACACGCTTACCCTCAAAACCAATTGGTTTTAGACGCAAAAGGATTTTCTATTGATTATATCAAATTAATAAAAAATGAAAAAAGTTTTGATTTAGCCTTCACTTACGATTCTTTAAATATTTTTATTGCGTTAGATAAAATATACAAATCGTCCGAAAAATTGGAAATCGAAATAAAATACACTGCCAAACCCAACGAAATCAAAAATATCAATTCGGGAAGTTCAGCAATCCGAAAAGACAAAGGGCTCTACTTTATTAACCCATTGGGAGAAGATAAAAACAAGCCACGTCAAGTATGGACACAAGGCGAAACCGAAGCAGGTTCTTGTTGGTTTCCGACCATCGACTCGCCCAACCAAAAAATGACGCAAGAAATCTACATTACCATAGACGACAAACTCACTGTACTCTCTAACGGAGAATTAATGTACAGCATCGACAACGGCGACGGAACAAAAACGCATTATTGGAAACACGACAAACCACACGCACCTTATTTGACCATGCTCTCAGCAGGTGAGTTTGCTGTAATCGAAGACGAATGGAGAGACATAGAAGTCAACTATTATGTCGAAAAAGAATATGCACCTCACGCCAAAGCCATTTTTGGAAACACGCCCGAAATGTTAGAATTTTTCTCGACAAGATTAGATTATCCTTACCCTTGGAATAAATATTCACAAATCGTTGTGCGAGATTACGTATCAGGAGCGATGGAAAACACCACGGCAGTTGTTTTTATGGAACAATTACAAATGACCGACCGAGAATTATTAGACAAAGATTACGAAACAACCATTGCACACGAGCTGTTTCATCACTGGTTTGGCGATTTGGTAACCTGCGAATCGTGGTCAAACCTACCCTTAAACGAATCTTTCGCCAACTATTCAGAATACCTATGGCTCGAACACAAATACGGAAAAGATGAAGCCGACTACCACCGAAACGAAGAATTGAGTGGCTACCTCAACGAGGCTGACGACAAAAGAGTACCTCTCATTCGTTACCATTACAAACACCGAATGGAAATGTTTGACCGACACTCTTACAACAAAGGCGGATTGGTTTTACATATGTTACGCAAGCACTTAGGCGACGAAGTGTTTTTCAAAGGACTAAGTTATTATTTGCATCGCAACGAGTACACCGACGTCGAAATGCACCAATTACGATTAGCCTTCGAGAAAGTCAGTGGACAAGACCTCAACTGGTTTTTCAATCAATGGTTTTTATCGGCAGGACACCCCGAAATAGCCGTAATTGACACTTTCAAAAACGGCAAACTCACCGTTTTAGTTGACCAATTACAAAACACCAGCTACCAAGACAGCTTACAAATGCGAAGCAATCAAATCTATCAATTTCCCGTGACAATCTCTTATTATATAGGTAGCCGAAAATTCACCAAAGAAGTATGGGTAAACGCCAAACACGAAGAATTTGAATTTGACATAGACAGAAAGCCCGATTTAGTGATTTTTGACGACCAACAAGCCTTATTAGCCGATTTCGGTCATCAAAAAACAGTAACCGCATACGGAATGCAAATCCATCCACAATTTGCCTACCAACTCCGTTATGACGCCCTACAAGGACTCAAAACTCAATTAACCAAAGGACCATTAGTTGACAAATACATAGCCATCGCCGTTCAAGACGCCCATTGGTCGATACGACAAGAAGCCTTTGACTTTTTGAAAACACTACAATATAGCACACCACAATTTGTAGCAAAAGCCAAAAAAGCCTTCGCTAATGACAAAAAATCACACGTAAGAGCATCTGCATTAGCCTATCTGACTGCGGTTTCTCCCGACGTAGCCAACGAAAAGCCCTTATTCAAACAAGGGTTTACTGATCGTAGTTACGCCGTCAACGCCATCGCTTTAGAAGGATATTTACAAACCGATGCCACCGACAAATCCGAGAAGGTAGCCGAATTAAGGGACGTAAAAAGTGCCTCATTAGTCAAATCCATCATCAAATATTACATTCAAACCCGTGACACCACGCAATACCAATGGATAAAAACCAAGTACGAAAGCTTCGGCGTAGGTGATAAAATTGAAATCATAGACAACTTCGCCTACTATCTAATGTACTCAGGTATCTCAAACGAGCGATTTTTGGAAGGCATCCAATACTTTAACAAATTAGGTACCCAAGACGACAGTAAATACGTTCGTTACACCGCCTTCCGAGCACTTTATCGCTTAGACCCAGTCGAAGGCGTACGAGCAATCCGTCAAGAAATGGTAGCCCAAGAAACCGACCCATTTTTGCAAGGCGTCTATAAAAGTTGGGAAGAAGCACGCGTTCAAAAAGAACAAACTGCCAAATAAAAACACGAAGAAGGAGAACTAGGGGCATCCCTTCGGGCGGGCTATTCGTTCTCAATCTTTTTATTGTTCGTTCCTCACAAAAAAAAGGATTTCCACTTCTATCCCTATGCCGTCCCCAAAACCCTGTCAAAACGGTGTTTGAAAGTCTTAGCATAGGAAAACGGACAAAAAAAAGAAAATCGTACCACGAGTAAAACCAAGTATAAAACAGCGAAAAAAATATTTTTTACAATAACAGCAAAAATATTCCCGTCAAATGATGGTAAATCCATAAAATCGCTATAAATTTGCAGTTCTATTTTAGATAGTAATAAAAGCAAAAAGTTTTGGGGAGGTTCCAGAGCGGTCAAACGGGACGGACTGTAACTCCGTTGCTTCGGCTTCGTAGGTTCGAATCCTACCCTCCCCACAAATTTTAGCGGGCGTAGCTCAGCTGGTAGAGCGACAGCCTTCCAAGCTGTAGGTCGCAGGTTCGAACCCAGTCGCCCGCTCTTTTTGTTTGAAAATGATTTAAAATAGGCCGATGTAGCTCAGGGGTAGAGCGTTTCCTTGGTAAGGAAGAGGTCGTGGGTTCAATTCCCATCGTTGGCTCGGTAAAAAGTTTAATTAATAAAAAAGTAGAAAAATGGCTAAGGAAACATTTGATCGTTCTAAAGCGCACGTTAACATTGGTACTATCGGTCACGTCGATCACGGTAAGACTACTTTAACTGCAGCAATCACTACAGTATTGGCTAACGCTGGATTCTGTGAAGTAAGAGATTTCGATACTATCGATAATGCTCCAGAAGAAAAAGAAAGAGGTATTACAATTAATACTTCTCACGTTGAGTACGAAACTGCAACAAGACACTACGCTCACGTAGATTGTCCAGGTCACGCCGATTATGTAAAAAACATGGTTACTGGTGCTGCTCAAATGGATGGTGCTATCTTGGTTGTAGCTGCTACTGATGGACCAATGCCTCAAACAAGAGAGCATATCCTTCTTGCTCGTCAGGTTGGTGTTCCAGCTTTAGTTGTATTCATGAACAAAGTGGATATGGTTGATGATCCAGAATTGTTAGAATTAGTTGAAATGGAAGTAAGAGAATTACTTTCTTTCTACGATTTTCCAGGAGATGATATTCCAGTTATTCAAGGATCTGCTTTAGGTGGATTGAATAACGATGACGAATGGGTTCCAAAAATTCTTGAATTGATGGAGGCTGTAGATAACTACATTCCAATACCTGAACGTTTAGTTGATTTAGATTTCTTAATGCCTGTAGAGGATGTATTCTCTATTACTGGTCGTGGAACTGTTGCAACTGGTCGTATCGAAAGAGGTATCATCAACACTGGTGATACTGTAGATATCTTAGGAATAGGAGCTGAAGATTTAACTTCTACTATTACAGGAGTTGAGATGTTCCGTAAGATTTTAGATAGAGGAGAAGCTGGAGATAATGTTGGTCTTCTTTTAAGAGGAGTTGACAAAGAGCAAATCAAAAGAGGAATGGTAATCTGTAAACCAGGTTCTGTAACTCCACATACTCAATTTAAAGCTGAAGTTTACGTATTGTCTAAAGAAGAAGGTGGACGTCATACTCCATTCTTTAACAAATACCGTCCTCAATTTTACTTGAGAACTACTGATATGACTGGTGAAATTAAATTACCAGAAGGAGTAGAAATGGTAATGCCTGGAGATAACGTTACTATCGACGTAACTTTAATCAACAAGGTAGCAATGGAAAAAGGTTTACGTTTCGCTATCCGTGAGGGTGGAAGAACTGTAGGAGCTGGTCAAATCACTGAGATTCTTGACTAATCCAAACCAATAAAAGAAATGTGTTTTCTGAAAATATTTTGGAATCACATTTGTTTTAGAAGTTTAATTAATTAATTTTGCATCCCCATTTTATGGGGATGCATTACACGGGTGTAGCTCAGTTGGTAGAGCACTGGTCTCCAAAACCAGGTGTCGGGAGTTCGAGCCTCTCCGCCCGTGCAAATTTAGATTATGGCTAATTTTATAACATATATTAAAGAATCATTCGAAGAAGTAAAGGAAAAGGTGACTTGGCCTACTTTTGGAGAATTGATGGAAACGACTAACTACGTTGTTTTAGCATCGGCAATTTTTGCTCTTGTTATATGGGGTATTGATTTGGCTGTCGAACAATTGATAGGTATTATTTATTAATAGTAAGATGGAAAGTTTACCTTGGTATGTCGTAAGATCAGTAAGTGGTCAAGAAAAGAAAATAAAGGAGTATTTAGAGACTGAAATCACTCGTCGTAAGATGAATGAGTTTATTCCTGAGATACTTATTCCTTTGGAAAAAGTATATGAAGTTCGAAACGGTAAAAAACGTATTCGTGAGCGTAACTTCTTTCCTGGGTATATATTAGTTTCAGCAGATTTAACTAATGGAGAAGTAGAGCATTTAGTGAAGAGTATTCCTGGTGTTTTAGGTTTCTTAGGAGATGAAGATGGGGGTAATAAGAGAGCTGTTCCATTGAGACAGTCAGAAGTGAATAGAATATTGGGTCGTGTAGGTGAAGCCGAAGAGGGAGAAGTTACTGTAGATACTCAATATGCTGTTGGAGAATTAATAAAAGTGATGGAAGGTCCTTTTAGTGGTTTTTCAGGAACTATTCAAGAAGTGTTTGAAGATAAGAAAAAGTTGAATGTGGAAGTTAAGATCTTTGGTCGAAGTACTCCTGTTGAACTTAATTATATACAAGTAGAAAAAGAACAATAAGATGGCTAAGGAGATTGAGGGTTACCTTAAATTACAAGTGAAAGGAGGTCAAGCGAATCCTTCACCACCAGTAGGTCCTGCATTAGGGTCGAAAGGACTTAATATTATGGACTTCTGTAAGCAGTTTAATGCTAGAACACAGGAGAAACAAGGACAGTTATGTCCAGTTGTTGTTACCATATACAAGGACAAATCTTTTGATTTCGTAATCAAGACACCACCTGCAGCAGTAATGTTGTTGGAGAAAGCTGGTTTGAAAAAAGGATCGGGAGAACCAAATAGAATTAAAGTAGGTTCTGTTACTTGGGATCAAGTAAAAGAAGTTGCTGAATTCAAAATGGAAGACTTAAATGCTTTTAAAGTAGAGTCTGCGATGAAAATGATAGCTGGTACAGCTCGTAGTATGGGATTAACTGTTTCAGGAACGGCTCCTTGGGAGTAAAATAAAGATATTATGAAGCTTACTAAGAATCAAAAGAAAGTAAAAGACGTCTATGACGTTGAAAAGGAATATAATCTTTCTGACGCTTCGAAAATTGTAAAAGAAATTACTTTCACAAAATTCGATTCATCTGTAGATTTAGATATTCGTTTAGGAGTTGATCCAAGAAAAGCAGACCAAATGGTTAGAGGTATTGTAGCTCTTCCAAACGGTACTGGTAAAGACCAAAAAGTTTTAGTATTGTGTACTCCAGATAAGGAGGAAGAAGCTAAAGCTGCTGGAGCTGACTTTGTAGGTTTAGATACCTTGATCAAAGACATCGAAGGTGGATGGTTAGGTTTTGACGTAATGGTTACTATGCCTGCATGTATGGCTAAGATTGGTCGTTTAGGTCGTGTTTTAGGGCCAAGAGGTTTAATGCCTAACCCTAAAGCAGGAACTGTAACACCAGACGTAGCAAAAGCAGTAAAAGAAATAAAATCAGGTAAAATTGATTTTAAAGTAGATAAATTCGGGATTATTCATGCTTCCATCGGTAGATCATCGTTCTCTCAAGAGCAGATCAATGAAAACGCCGAAGAATTAATTCAGGTAATATCTAAATTAAAGCCTGCATCGGCTAAAGGGACATACTTCAAAAGTATCAGTCTTTCTAGTACAATGAGTACAGGTATTAAAGTTGACAAATCTTCTCTAGATATTTAAGATGAATAAGACAGAAAAAAAAGCTGTAATAGAAGAGATAGCAGGGAAACTTAAAGAAACAAAATTCTTTTATGTAACTGACGCTTCAGGATTATCTGTTGAAGAGGTTAACTTATTTAGAAGAAAGTGTTTTGAAAGTGGAATTGAGTACAGAGTTTACAAAAACACATTAATTCAAAAGGCAATTGAATCACTTGATTCGGCGTCAAATGAAATTAATGCGGTATTGAAAGGATTCTCAGGAATCATCTTTTCACCAGAGTCTAACAACGCACCTGCAAAGGTGATTAAGGCGCTAAGAAAAGAAGGTTTTGAAAAACCAGTATTGAAGGCAGCATCTATTGATGGTGACTTATATGTTGGAGACGAATCTTTAGATGCGTTGAGTAAGCTTAAATCTAAGGCAGAACTTATTGGTGATGTTATTGGAGCTTTACAAGCACCTGCTCAAAATGTTATCTCAGCATTACAGAATGGTGGAAATACTCTTTCGGGATTATTGAAAGCATTAGCTGAAAAAGAAGGATAAAATAAAATTAATAGTAAATAATAAAGTTTAGAAAAATGGCAGATTTAAAAGATTTTGCAGAGCAATTAGTAAACCTTTCTGTAAAGGAAGTAAGCGAGTTAGCTGTTATATTGAAAGACGAATACGGTATCGAACCAGCAGCAGCTGCAGCACCAGTAATGGTAGCAGGTGGAGGTGAAGGTGGAGCTGAAGAGAAAACATCATTTGATGTAATTCTTAAATCTCCAGGTGCAGCTAAATTAGCAATCGTTAAATTGGTAAAAGAACTTACTGGATTAGGATTGAAAGAAGCTAAAGGATTAGTTGATTCAGCACCAACAGCAGTAAAAGAAGGTCTTGCAAAAGACGAAGCTGAAGGATTGAAATCTCAATTAGAAGAAGCAGGAGCTGAAGTGGAGCTTAAATAAGTTTCATATTCTTACACAGTATTGTGCCGCATGAGGCCCGTTTTTATAACGGGTCTTTTGTGGCTTGTGCTGTTTTATAATTATATCTTCTTGATTTAAACTTTATCACATTGGCTACACATAATATACCAGAGCGAATTAGTTTCGCTTCTTCTCACAAAGTCATAGAATACCCTGACTTTTTAGATATTCAAGTAAAGTCTTTTAAAGACTTCTTCCAAATCGGTACTTCTTCTGAGAACCGAAGCGACGAGGGGCTTTATAAAGTATTTGACGAAAACTTTCCTATTGCAGATTCTAGAGAAATCTTTAACTTAGAATTTCTTGATTTTGCTATTGATCCACCGAAGTACCAAGTATCGGAGTGTGTCGAAAGAGGTTTGACGTACAATGTTCCATTAAAGGTGAAACTTCGTCTTTCTTGTAACGACGAAGACAACGAAGATTTTGAAACAATTGAACAAGAAGTGTTTTTGGGTAATATCCCTTACATGACTGAAAAAGGTTCTTTTGTTGTCAACGGAGCTGAGCGTGTTATTGTTTCGCAATTACACAGGTCTCCAGGTGTTTTCTTTGCACAAAGTAAACACACAAACGGGACGCAATTGTACAATGCAAGAGTAATTCCTTTTAAAGGTTCTTGGATTGAATTTGCTACTGATGTAAACAGCGTAATGTATGCTTACATTGATAGAAAAAAGAAATTCCCTGTTACTACTTTATTAAGAGCTATTGGTTATGGTTCGGATAAAGATATTTTGGATCTTTTCGGATTGTCTGAAGAAATTAAGACAACAAAGAAAGACCTTAAAAAAGCATTAGGTCGTAAATTAGCGGCTAGAGTTTTACGTTCATGGACAGAAGATTTCGTTGATGAGGATACAGGAGAAGTTGTATCTATTGATCGTCACGAAGTATTGATGGAACGTGATTCTATTATTACAGAAGAAGATATTGATTTAATTATTGATTCTGGTGAAAAAGCAATTATCGTCAACAGAGAGGATATTAATATTGCGGAATACACGATTATCTATAATACTTTAAATAAAGATCCATCGAACTCAGAGAAAGAGGCAGTAGAGCAAATCTACCGTCAATTAAGAAACTCTGAAGCTCCAGATGAGCAGACAGCTCGTGAGATTATTAACAACTTATTCTTTAGTGATAAGCGTTATGATTTAGGAGAGGTTGGTCGTTACAGAATTAACAAAAAGTTAGGTTTAGATATCCCTTACGATAAGTCAACATTGACTAACCTAGATATTATCGAGATTGTTAAATACTTGATTGGGTTGATTAACTCAAAAGCAGTAGTTGATGATATTGATCACTTGAGTAACAGACGTGTACGTACAGTTGGAGAGCAAATGTATGCACAATTTGGTGTTGGTCTATCAAGAATGGCTCGTACAATCAAAGAACGTATGAACGTTCGTGATAACGAAGATTTCAAACCAGTAGATTTGATTAATGCAAGAACGTTATCGTCTGTAATTAATACATTCTTTGGTACCAATCAGTTGTCTCAATTTATGGATCAAACAAATCCATTAGCTGAGATTACTCACAAGAGAAGAATGTCGGCATTAGGTCCTGGAGGTTTATCTAGAGAGCGTGCTGGTTTTGAGGTTAGAGATGTTCACTATACACACTATGGTCGTCTTTGTACTATTGAAACACCAGAGGGTCCAAATATTGGATTGATTTCTTCTCTTTGTGTTCACGCAAAAGTGAACAAAATGGGGTTCATCGAAACGCCATATAGAGAAGTAGAAAACGGGAGAGTATCAATTGAGAAACCTGTTAAATTCTTAACAGCAGAAGAGGAAACTGGATGTAATATTGCGCAAGCAAAAGTTGAGTTTGATATTAAAACGGGTCTTTTTAAGAATCCTGTTGTTAAAGCAAGAAAAGAAGGTGATTTCCCTGTTGTAGAGCCAAAAGAGCTTTCTTACATGGATATTGCTCCAAACCAGATTGTATCTGTTGCAGCTTCTATGATTCCTTTCTTGGAGCATGATGATGCTAACAGAGCCTTGATGGGATCAAACATGCAGCGTCAAGCAGTGCCTTTATTGAAAACTGAAGCTCCTATTGTAGGAACTGGTTTAGAAAAACGTGTTGCTGAAGATTCTCGTTCTTTATTATATGCAGAAGGAGAAGGTGTTGTTGAATATGTAGATTCGCAAAAAATCATCGTAAATTATGACTTTACTGAAGATGAAAAAATGGTTCATTTTGGTGCAGAAAGCAAAGAATATGCTTTAATCAAATGGAGAAGAACAAACCAGGACACTTCTATCAATCATAAGCCTATTGTAAAAAAGGGTGATAGAGTAACTAAAGGTGAAGTTTTAGTTGACGGATATGCTACTGATAAAGGAGAGTTAGCTTTAGGTAAAAACTTAAAAGTAGCTTACATGCCTTGGCAAGGGTATAACTTTGAAGATGCGATTGTTCTTTCTGAGCGTGTGGTAAGAGAAGATGTTTATACATCTATTCACATCAACGAGTATGACTTAGAGGTAAGAGATACAAAACGTGGAGAAGAAGAGTTAACGAGTGAAATTCCTAATGTAAGTGAAGAAGCGATTAAAAACCTTGATGAAAATGGGGTGATTCGTATCGGAGCTGAGGTGAAGGAAGGAGATATATTAATTGGTAAAATCACACCAAAAGGTGAAAACAGATCCTACGCCAGAAGAAAAGTTGTTAAGAGCAATTTTCGGAGACAAGGCAGGTGATGTAAAAGACGCTTCATTGAAAGCGTCTCCATCTTTACAAGGTGTTGTTATCAATACAAAATTATTTACACGTCCTAAAAAAGACAAAGAGTTAAGAGCTCAGTCTAAAAAAGAGGTAGGTGTATTGAAAGTTAAATATGGTAAAGAATTGACTGTTCTTAAAGAAGAGTTGATTGAAAAGCTGTATACTATTTTAGAAGGGAAAACTTGTCAAGGGATTCTTCATAAATACGGTGAAGAAATCATGTCGAAAGGTGTGAAATTCACTAAGAAGAATATTGAAGCTAATTTCTTCCCTACTGAAAACTTCTATAAAGACGAAAGTAACTATAACGTACCTGAAGAAGTAAACTTTATTTCTGATTTGATATTAGAAAAAGGAACTACTGATGATCGTATCAATGAATTAGTTATTACGTTGATTAAGAATTACAACTTGGCTCGTAACGAAGTAGCTTCTGAATTTAAGCGTGAGCGTTTTGCTTTAGAGGTTGGCGATGAGTTACCAGCAGGTATCGTTCAGTTAGCAAAAGTTTATATTGCTAAAAAACGTAAGTTAAAAGTTGGAGATAAAATGGCTGGTCGTCACGGTAACAAGGGTATTGTTGCTCGTATTGTACGTGATGAAGATATGCCGTTTATGGAAGATGGAACACCAGTTGATATCGTGTTAAACCCATTAGGGGTACCTTCAAGAATGAACCTTGGACAAATTTATGAAACAGTTCTTGCTTGGGCAGGTCATAAATTAGGAAAACGTTATGCAACACCTATTTTCGATGGAGCTTCTGAGGCACAGGTTGCTAAAGAACTTGAGGAAGCAGGTGTAACTAACTTAGGTCGTCAGTTCTTGTACAACGGATTAACAGGAGAGCGTTTTGATCAATCGACAACAGTAGGTATTACTTACATGTTGAAGTTAGGTCACTTAGTTGATGATAAGATGCATGCCCGTTCGATCGGACCATACTCATTGATTACGCAACAACCATTAGGAGGTAAGGCTCAGTTTGGGGGACAACGTTTTGGAGAGATGGAAGTTTGGGCACTTGAGGCATTCGGAGCAGCAAACATCCTTCAAGAAATTCTTACGGTTAAATCTGATGATGTAATCGGTAGAGCGAAAACTTACGAGGCGATTGTAAAAGGTGATAATTTACCTAAACCAAATATTCCTGAATCTTTCAATGTATTAGTACATGAATTAAGAGGATTGGCTCTTGAAATCACAATGGACTAATTGTTAAATTGAATTAAAGCATTAGATAATATATTTATATGGCATTTAATAAACATAGTAAGGCACCAAAAGACTTTTCGAAAATAACGGTAAGTCTTGCCTCACCTGAGTCTATCCTTTCTAACTCGAATGGAGAGGTGACTCAACCAGAAACAATCAATTACAGAACATACAAACCAGAAATGGGAGGTTTGTTTTGTGAACGAATTTTTGGACCTGTAAAAGATTGGGAATGTCATTGTGGGAAATACAAAAGAATCCGTTATAAAGGGATTATTTGTGACCGTTGTGGTGTTGAGGTAACAGAAAAGAAAGTACGTCGTGAGCGTATGGGACATATCGAATTGGTAGTTCCTGTTGCGCATATCTGGTACTTCAGATCGTTACCAAACAAGATTGGTTATTTATTAGGCTTACCTACTAAAAAACTTGATCAAATCATTTACTACGAGCGTTTTGTAGTAATCCAAGCAGGTATTAAAGAAGATGATGATATCAATTACTTAGACTTCTTAACAGAAGATGAGTACTTAGACATCGTTGATAAATTACCTAGCGATAACCAAAAATTAGATGACGCTGACCCAAATAAGTTTATAGCTAAAATGGGAGCTGATGCATTAGAAATGTTGTTGTCAAGAATTCAGTTAGATGAATTATCTTATGATTTACGTCATAAGGCTGCAAATGACACTTCTATGCAGAGAAAAGCAGATGCTTTGAAACGACTTAAAGTTGTGGAGGCATTTAGAGAATCTCGTTCTAGAATTGATAACCGTCCTGAATGGATGATTATCAAAATGGTTCCCGTTATTCCACCAGAGCTAAGACCATTAGTTCCTTTGGATGGAGGTCGTTTTGCAACTTCTGATTTGAATGATCTTTACAGAAGAGTAATTATTAGAAACAACCGTTTGAAGCGTTTGATTGAAATCAAAGCTCCAGAAGTTATTTTGAGAAATGAAAAGAGAATGTTACAGGAAGCTGTAGATTCTTTATTTGATAACTCAAGAAAAGTAAATGCGGTTAAAGCAGATGGAAATAGACCATTGAAATCTTTAAGTGATATGCTTAAAGGTAAGCAAGGACGTTTCCGTCAAAACTTGTTAGGTAAGCGTGTTGATTATTCAGGTCGTTCTGTAATTGTTGTAGGACCAGAATTGAAATTGCATGAATGCGGGTTGCCAAAACAAATGGCAGCTGAATTGTTCAAGCCTTTCGTTATTAGAAAATTAATTGAGCGTGGTATCGTAAAAACGGTTAAATCTGCAAAGAAAATCGTTGATAAGAAAGCGCCAGTTGTTTGGGATATTTTGGAGAATGTATTGAAAGGACATCCTGTTTTATTAAACAGAGCTCCTACCTTACACCGTTTGGGTATCCAAGCTTTCCAACCAAAATTGATTGAAGGAAAAGCGATTCAATTACATCCTTTAGTATGTACAGCATTTAACGCCGATTTTGATGGCGATCAAATGGCTGTTCACGTACCTTTGAGTCACGCTGCAGTATTAGAAGCTTCTTTATTGATGCTTTCTTCTCACAATATCTTGAACCCTGCTAACGGAGCACCGATTGCAGTACCGTCTCAGGATATGGTTTTGGGATTATACTACATCACAAAAGGACGTAAGAGTACAAAAGAATACCCTGTTAAGGGAGAAGGAATGTCTTTCTACGGTTTAGAAGAGGTTGTTATTGCAATTAATGAACAAGCGATTTCTAAAAACGCGCACATTAAAGTGAAAACAACGGTTCGTAACGAAGACGGAACTTTTGAAGAGAAAATTATCGAAACGGTTGCAGGTCGTGTATTGTTTAACCTTTTAGTTCCTCAGGAATTAGGTTACGTTGACGAGTTGTTAACTAAAAAGAAACTACAGACTATTATCGCCCGAGTTTATAAATTGGCTGGTAATGCAAAAACTGCAGATTTCTTAGATGATATTAAATATTTAGGTTTCCAAAGTGCCTTTACTGGTGGTCTTTCGATGGGACTGAACGATGTTCAGATACCAACAGAAAAAGAGCCTTTAGTAAAAGGAGCAAAAGAAGAAGTCGAGGTAGTTAGAAATAACTATTTGATGGGGTTAATCACAAATAACGAACGTTATAACCAAGTTATTGATATTTGGACACGTGTAAACTCTGAATTGACTGACACTTTGATGGATCAAATGGAGAGCGATCAACAAGGGTTTAACTCTATCTTTATGATGATGCACTCTGGAGCTCGTGGTTCTAGAGAACAAATTCGTCAATTAGGAGGAATGAGAGGGTTGATGGCAAAACCGCAAAAGAACTTAGTAGGTTCTGTTGGTGCTATTATTGAAAACCCAATTCTTTCTAACTTTAAGGAGGGATTAGATGTCATTGAGTACTTTATTTCTACTCATGGTGCTCGTAAAGGTCTTGCCGATACAGCATTGAAAACTGCAGATGCGGGTTACTTAACTCGTCGTTTGGTAGATGTTGGACAAGATGTTGTTGTGAATGAAGAAGACTGTGGTACTTTAAGAGGTATTAATGTTTCTGCATTGAAAGATAACGATGAGATTGTTGAATCTTTATCAGAAAGAATTGCAGGACGTGTAAGTGTTCACGATGTATTTCACCCAGATACTAATGAGTTAATCTTAGCCTCAGGAGATGAGGTAACTGATGAGGTATCGGTGATTATCGAAGAAGCAGATATTGATTCTGTGGAAATCAGATCGGTGCTTACTTGTGAAACTAAACGTGGTGTTTGTACAAAATGTTACGGTAGAAACTTATCTACTGGTAGAATGGTAAATACAGGAGAAGCTGTTGGTGTTATCGCTGCACAGTCTGTAGGAGAGCCAGGTACACAGTTGACATTAAGAACTTTCCACGTTGGGGGAACAGCATCTAACATTGCTGCAGATTCTAGCGTTTTAAGTAAGTTTGATGGTATCATCGAATTTGATGAAGTGCGTACAGTAGACACAGTCAATTCAGATGGAGAGTCGGTTAAAGTTATTCTTGGAAGAACAGGTGAGGTTAGAGTTATCCACCCTAAAACGAAGAAGGTTTTATTGGCAAATAACGTACCTTACGGTTCGTTCTTAACATGTGAAGAAGGACAGAAAGTTTCAAAAGGAGATTCTCTTTGTAACTGGGATCCATACAACGCAGTTATCTTATCAGAGTTTGGAGGTACAGTAACTTTTGATTCTATTATCGAAGGTATTACTTGTAAAGAAGAGTCAGATGAGCAAACAGGTCACAGAGAAAAAGTAATCACTGAGACAAAAGATAAAACAAAAAACCCTGCCATTATTATTAATGAAGGGCAAGAAGACGAAAGAACGTATAACATTCCTGTAGGAGCTCACTTAGCTATAGAGGACGGTGATAAGTTAGTAGCTGGTCAAATACTTGTTAAAATACCTCGTGTAGGTGGTAAAACAAGTGATATTACTGGAGGTCTTCCTCGAGTAACAGAGCTATTTGAAGCACGTAACCCACATAACCCAGCAGTAGTGACAGAAATCGATGGTTTCGTTACTTACGGAGGAGTTAAGAGAGGTAGTCGTGAAATCTTTGTAGAGTCTAAAGATGGTGTGAAAAAGAAATACATGGTTTCTTTGTCTAAGCATATTTTGGTTCAAGACAATGATTATATCAAAGCTGGGTATCCATTATCTGATGGGGCTATCACGCCTTCAAGTATCTTAGCGATTAAGGGACCTACGGCAGTTCAGGAATACGTAGTGAACGAAGTACAAGATGTCTATAGACTACAAGGTGTAAATATCAATGATAAGCACATCGAATGTATTGTTAGACAGATGATGAGAAAAATTGAGATTCTTGATTCAGGAGATACAGGGTTATTGAAAGGTCAAATCGTTGATAAGGTTTCTTTTAACCAAGAAAATGATGATATTCTTGATAAGAAAGTCGTTGTAGATGCTGGAGGGTCAATAGATTTAAAACCAGGTCAAATTATTACAGCACGCCGTTTGAGAGATGAAAATTCTAGCCTAAAACGTAAAGACTTAAAAATTGTCTCTGTACGTGAAGCTGACCCAGCAGTATCTAAATCGATCTTGCAGGGGATTACGCAGTCATCTTTAGGAACAGGTAGTTTCATTTCTGCTGCATCTTTCCAAGAGACTACAAAAGTATTGAGTGAAGCTTCTATTAGAGGTAAGTCAGATAATTTGTTAGGTCTTAAAGAAAATGTAATTGTTGGACATTTAATTCCAGCAGGAACAGGATTAAGAGCTTTTGAAAACTTAGAAGTTGGTGATCAAGAAGAGATAGAAAGACTTGAAGCAGCGAAAGAAGTAAGAAGTTCTAAGAAAGAACTACAACACTAAGAAGTTATGGCTGAAGAATTAGAAAATCAAGAAGAACAAATAGACATTGAACTTTCAGAAGAAATCGCTGAGGGGATTTATTCAAATATGGCGTTAATTGCCCATTCGAATAGTGAATTTGTTATTGATTTTATACGTATGATGCCAGGTGTTCCAAAGGCAAAAGTAAAATCTAGAATTGTTCTGACTCCAGAGCACGCAAAGCGTTTATTAGTAGCTTTAAAGGATAATTTGGATAAATACGAAGAGAAATTTGGTCAAATAAATGTCCTAAATGAGCCACCAACATTCCCAATGAATTTTGGTGGTTCGATGGGCGAAGCGTAAAAAAAAGTAATTTAATTAGATTTGGGTTAATAAATAGTGTAATTTTGCAATCCAAATTTAGAATTTATAATAAATTAAGTAGATAGTATGCCTACTATACAACAATTAGTAAGAAAAGGAAGAAAGAAGGTGACCTATAAATCAAAGTCACCCGCTCTTGAATCTTGTCCACAGAGACGTGGAGTATGTACTCGTGTATATACAACGACACCAAAAAAGCCTAACTCGGCAATGCGTAAAGTTGCGAGAGTAAGGTTGACAAATGGGAAAGAAGTGAATGCTTATATCCCTGGTGAAGGTCATAATTTGCAAGAACACTCTATCGTTTTGATTAGAGGAGGGAAGGTGAAGGATTTACCTGGAGTAAGGTACCACATTATTAGAGGTGCTTTAGATACTGCAGGTGTTGACGGTAGAACACAAAGAAGATCTAAGTACGGAACTAAACGTCCTAAAAAATAATATCATGAGAAAATCGAAACCAAAGAAGAGGTACATCCTTCCTGATCCTAAATTTAAGGATACATCAGTAACTAAGTTTGTAAATAACTTAATGTTAGGAGGTAAGAAATCGACTGCATATTCTATTTTTTACGGAGCAGTAGCTATCGTGGAGGAGAAAACTGAAGAGAACGGAGTAGAGCTTTGGAAAAAAGCACTAAATAACGTGATGCCATCTGTAGAGGTGAAATCTCGTCGTGTAGGTGGAGCTACTTTCCAAGTACCTACAGAAGTTCGTCCAGGAAGAAAAGAAGCTTTAGGGATGAAGTGGATGATTAGCTATTCTCGTAAACGTCACGAGAAAACTATGGCAGAAAGATTAGCGGGAGAAATCATCGCTGCTGCTAAAGGTGAAGGTGCTGCTGTCAAAAAGAAAGATGACACACACAGAATGGCTGAAGCAAACAAAGCGTTCTCTCATTTTAGATTCTAGTACAGATGGCTAAGCAAGATTTAAGTTTACTTAGGAATATCGGTATCATGGCTCACATTGATGCTGGTAAAACCACTACTACAGAGAGAATATTGTACTACACAGGAATGACTCACAAAATAGGTGAGGTACACGACGGTGCTGCTACAATGGACTGGATGGAGCAAGAGCAAGAAAGAGGAATTACAATTACTTCTGCTGCTACGACTACAAGTTGGAATTACCCAACTTTACAAGGGCAAGATGTTAAGGGAGAAACAAAAACTTACAAAGTTAATATTATTGACACGCCAGGTCACGTTGATTTTACTGTTGAGGTAGAGCGTTCGTTACGTGTGTTGGATGGTGCTGTTGCTTTGTTTTGTGCTGTTTCTGGAGTTGAACCTCAATCTGAAACAGTTTGGAGACAAGCTGATAAATACAGAGTTCCTCGTATCTGTTTTGTGAACAAAATGGATAGAGCAGGAGCTGATTTCTTAAATGTTGTTAAAGACATTAAGGAAAAGTTAGGTGCTAATGCAATTCCTTTGCAATTACCTATCGGTGCAGAAGATACTTTTAAAGGTGTTGTTGATTTGATTACAAACGAAGCAATCGTTTGGAATGAGGAAGATCAAGGAGCTACTTATAAAGTAATCGATATACCAGAAGATATGGTTGACGAAGTTGCTCAATACAGAGAGGAACTAGTGGAAGCTGTAGCTTCTTATGATGATGAATTGATGGAGAAATTCTTCGACGATCCAGATTCTATTACGAAAGAAGAAATGATGACCGCTATTAGAGCTGCTGTTATTGATATGTCGTTCTCACCAGTAATGTGTGGGTCTGCTTTTAAGAATAAAGGCGTTCAGGCATTACTTGATGCAGTTTGTTCATACTTACCAACACCATTGGATGTTGATGAGATTACAGGAGTTAATCCTGATACAGAGAAAGAAGAAGTGCGTAAAGCAACTGTTGAAGAGCCATTTTCAGCGTTAGCTTTTAAGATTGCAACTGATCCATTCGTAGGGAGACTTTGTTTCATGCGTGTGTATAGTGGTAAGCTTGATGCTGGTTCTTATGTATTGAATGCAAGAACAGGTAAGAAAGAGCGTATTTCTCGTTTGATGCAAATGTTATCAAACAAGCAAAATCCAATACCAGTTGTTGAGTGTGGTGATATTTGTGCAGGTGTAGGTTTTAAAGATATTAAAACAGGAGATACATTATGTGATTTGAAACACCCAATTGTGTTGGAATCAATGGATTTCCCTGATCCAGTTATTGGATATGCTATTGAGCCTAAAACTCAAGCTGATGCTGATAAATTAGGTATAGCTATAGGTAAACTTGTTGAAGAAGATCCTACTTTGCGTGTAAACACTGATGAGGAAACTGGTCAGGTTATCATGAGAGGAATGGGAGAACTTCACTTAGAGATTATCATGGATCGTCTTAAACGTGAATTTAACGTTGAGATTAACCAAGGTGCTCCTCAAGTAGCTTACAAAGAGTGCTTAACTAAGACAACAGAGCACAAAGAGGTTTATAAGAAACAATCAGGAGGTAAAGGTAAATTTGCTGACATTAGTTTCAAAATAGGTCCTCGTGACGATGATAAAACTGAAGGTTTACAGTGGGTAGATAAGATTAAAGGAGGGGTTATACCTAAAGAATTTATTCCGTCTATTCAAAAAGGATTCGAACTAGCCATGAAAAATGGTTGTTTAGCTGGTTTCCCTGTAGATTCAATGAGAGTTGAATTGTTCCACGGTTCTTTCCATGATGTCGATTCAGATGGTTTGTCATTTGAATTAGCAGCTCAATTAGGATACAAAGCAGCTGCGAAAGTAGCAGGAGCTAAGATTCTTGAGCCTATAATGGCTGTTGAGATTGTTGCACCAGATGAATATACAGGTTCTGTAACAGGAGATTTGAATAAGCGTCGTGGTATTATGCAAGGAATGGAGGTTAAAGGAGGAGCTCAAATTATCAAAGCTCACGTTCCTTTGTCTGAATTATTTGGTTATATAACTTCTTTAAGAACGATATCGTCAGGTAGAGCTTCTGCAAGTTTGACATTTTCTCACTATGAGATTTTACCAAACAATATTGCTGATGAGGTGATTAAGAAAGCTAAAGGGGTAGTTTAAAACAAGTATTATGAATCAAAAAATTAGAATAAAATTAAAATCATACGATCATAATCTAGTTGATAAATCGTGTGAGAAAATAGTAAGAGCAGTAAAAACTACTGGAGCAGTTGTTAATGGGCCAATTCCATTACCAACAGTAAAAGAAAAGTTTACAGTCTTGCGTTCACCTCACGTTAACAAAAAATCTCGTGAGCAATTTCAATTATGTACTTACAAAAGATTAGTAGATATCTACTCATCAAGTGCTAAAACTGTAGATGCTTTAATGAAATTAGAGCTTCCTTCAGGGGTTGATGTTGAGATTAAGGTCTAACTTAATCATGCATTTTAGGAGTTTAAAAAAACTTCTTTTTAAAAATTTAATATAAATACCTTTTAATAAAGAGAATGTATGCGTAAGTTTGCATTCCCTTTGTTAAGAGGGCTTATAACGGTGTTCAATTTTGTACACTGATAAACAAAAAAATTATGTCTGGGTTAATAGGTAAAAAACTTGGAATGACTAGTGTGTACACAGAGTCTGGAAAAAATGTAGCATGTACTGTGCTAGAATTAGGTCCTTGTTCTGTGTCTCAAGTAAAATCAGAGGTTGTGGACGGCTATAGTGCTGTGCAGCTTGGTTTTGGAGATAAAAAAGAAAAACACACTACTTCAGCGTTAAAAGGTCATTTTAAAAAGGCTGGAATTACAAGTAAGGTAAGATTGAAAGAGTTTAAGAACTTTGATGAATTGCCAGAATTAGGGAAAGAGTTACAAGTTGCTGACGTATTTACGGTAGGTGATTTTGTAGATGTTTCTGCTACTTCAAAAGGTAAAGGTTTTCAAGGTGTTGTAAAACGTCACGGTTTTGGTGGTGTAGGTCAAGCTACTCACGGTCAACATAACAGATTGAGAGCTCCAGGTTCTATTGGTGCATGTTCAACTCCTTCAAGAGTATTTAAAGGAATGAGAATGGCAGGTAGAATGGGAGGTCAAAAAGTTAAGGTTCAAAACTTGGAGATTCTTAAGATTGTCGAAGATAAAAACTTAGTATTGGTTACAGGTTCTGTTCCAGGTGCTAATAATTCATACATTGTAGTCGAAAAGTAATTATGGAATTGCAAGTAGTTGATAGAACAGGTAAGGATACTGGGAGAAAAGTAAAGTTATCTGAAAAGATATTTGGGATTGAAGCAAATGATAATGCTATCTATTTAGATGTAAAGCAGTATTTGGCAAACCAAAGACAAGGGACTCATAAATCGAAAGAATTAAATGAGATTAAAGGTTCTACTCGTAAAATCAAAAAGCAAAAAGGAACAGGTACAGCTCGTGCGGGTAGTATCAAATCTGGTGTTTTTAGAGGTGGAGCTAGAATGTTTGGACCTAAACCAAGAGATTATTCATTCAAGTTGAATAAGAAATTGAAAGACTTAGCTAAGAAATCAGCATTGTCTTACAAAGCAACTGAAGGAGCAATTGTATTGTTAGAAGATTCTAAATTTGAATCATCAAGTACAAAAGCATTCTTAAAAGTTTCTTCTGATTTAGGATTAGCAACAACGAAAACGTTGTATGTATTAGCTGAAGATGACAAAAACTTCTACTTATCTAGTAGAAACGTAAAGTCATCGCAAGTAATGGTAGTTGGAGACATTAATACTTATTCAGTATTAAACGCTCAAAAATTAGTTATTACTGAGAAGGCAGTGTCTAAGTTAAACGAATTATTAGGTTAAGTATGAGTGTATTATTAAAACCTATCGTAAGCGAAAAATTTGCTACATTAAATGAAAACCGCGTATATGGTTTTATTGTAGCAAATGAGGCGAACAAAGTGGAGATACGTAAAGCTATCGAAACAATCTACGGCGTAACTGTTGAATCAGTTAATACAGCTGTAGCAAAAGGAAAACAAAAAACAAAGTATACTAAGAAAGCTGTTGTTTCTGGTAAAACTAAGGATGTGAAAAAAGCATTCGTTAAGGTTGCCGAAGGAGATGTGATAGATTTCTATAGTGGGATATAATAATTAGGTGAGATGGCTGTAAGAAAATTAAGACCAATAACTCCTGGTCAAAGATTTAGGATCGCTCCTTTATTTGAAGAAATCACAAAATCTACTCCTGAAAAATCTTTATTAGTTACTAATAAAAGATCTGGAGGTAGAAACAATACTGGTCGAATGACTATGCGCTACATTGGTGGTGGTCATAAAAAACAGTACCGTATTGTAGATTTCAAAAGAGAGAAGTTTGGAGTACCTGCTGTAGTTAAGGCTATAGAGTACGATCCAAATAGAACTGCTAATATTGCATTGCTTTATTACGCAGATGGGGAAAAGAGATATATCATCGCTCCTGACGCATTAACAGTTGGACAAACTGTATTGTCAGGAAAAGGAATTGCTCCTGAAGTAGGGAACGCAATGCCTTTAGCTGATATTCCTTTAGGAACTATCATTCATAACATTGAGTTGAGACCTGGTAAAGGTGCTTCTTTGGCACGTAGTGCAGGTGTTTATGTTCAGTTACTAGCAAAAGACGGTAAATTTGTTACTGTTAAATTGCCAAGTGGTGAAATGAGAATGGTTTTAGCTACATGTTTAGCAACAATCGGAACTGTAAGTAATAGCGATCACATGAGTGTTCGTTTAGGAAAAGCAGGTAGAAAAAGATGGTTAGGAAGAAGACCTAGAGTTAGAGGTACTGCAATGAACCCTGTCGATCACCCAATGGGAGGTGGAGAAGGTAAAAAGAGTGGTGGTCAGCCTAGATCTAGAAACGGTGTTTACTCTCAAGGTTTCAAAACTAGAAAGTTGACTAAGTACTCTGATCGTTTAATTATAGGTAAATCTAAAAAATAAGCAATGGCTCGTTCACTAAAGAAAGGACCTTATATCGATTACCGTCTTGATAAGAAGGTAACTGATATGAAAGAATCAGGAAAAAAAACAGTTATCAAAACTTGGTCTAGAAGATCAATGATATCTCCTGATTTCGTAGGGTATACTTTTGCTGTTCATAACGGTAATAAGTTTATTCCTGTATTTGTAACTGAGGATTTGGTTGGTCATAAATTCGGAGAATTTTCTCCAACTAGAAATTTCAGAGGTCATATTAACAAGAAAGATAAGAAGAGATAATGGAAGCTGTAGCTAAATTAAAAAAGATACCTTCATCTCCTCGTAAAATGAGATTGGTAGCTGACATGATTAGAGGACAGAAAGTTGATAAAGCATTAGCTTTATTGAAATTCGACCCTAAGCATTGTTCTAAAGATCTTGAAAAACTTTTGTTATCAGCGATCTCTAACTGGGAAAACAAAAATGAAGATAGTTCTGTAGCAGATACAGATTTATATATCAAAACTGTTTTTGTTGATTGCGGTAAGATGTTAAAACGTCTTAGACCCGCACCACAAGGTAGAGCTCACCGTATTCGTAAACGTTCGAATCACGTGACATTAGTAGTAGATGAAGTTGTAAAATCAGTTGAGGATTAATTCCAATAAAATTATATTATGGGTCAAAAAGTAAATCCTGTAGGTCTAAGATTAGGAATAGTTAGAGGCTGGGAATCTAGCTGGTATGGAGGAAAGAATTTTTCTGAAAAACTAGTAGAAGATGAGAAAATACGAAAGTATGTCTACGCACGTATTCCAAAAGGAGGAATATCGAAAGTAGTTATCGAAAGAACACTTAAGAGAATAATCTTAACAGTTCACACTGCTCGTCCGGGAGTAGTAATTGGGAAAGGTGGTTCTGAGGTTGATAAAGTAAAAGAAGAACTTAAAAATCTTACTAAGAAAGACGTTCAAATCAATATTTATGAGATTAAACGTCCTGAATTAGATGCTAAATTAATCGGAGAATCTATTGCACAGCAATTGAAGGCAAGAATTTCTTACAGAAGAGCAATGAAGCAAGCAATTGCTTCTGCAGTAAGAGTTGGAGCTCAAGGAATTAAAATTAAAGTATCAGGTCGTTTAGGAGGTGCTGAAATGGCACGTACTGAGCAGTACAAAGAAGGAAGAATTCCTTTGCATACTTTGAGAGCTGATATTGATTATGTTGTTTCTGAAGCAGATACCATTTATGGTAAAATCGGAATCAAGGTGTGGATATTTAAAGGAGAGGTTTACGGTAAACGTGATCTTTCATTAAATGTAGGGATGTCTAAAGGCGGAGGAAAACGCAAAGATAATAGACGTAAAAGAAATTAAGATATGTTACAACCGAAAAGAGTAAAATTCAGAAAACGTCAGAAAGGGCGTGTTAAAGGATTAGCTACAAGAGGTGCTGAGATTTCTTTTGGATCTTTTGCATTAAAATCTTTAGAAGCTGGTTGGATTACTTCAAGACAAATTGAAGCTTCTAGAATTGCCGTAACACGTGCGATGAAAAGAGAAGGTCAAGTTTGGATTAGAATTTTCCCAGACAAGCCAATCACTAAAAAACCTGCAGAGGTAAGAATGGGTAAGGGTAAGGGAGCTCCAGAATATTGGGTAGCTGTTGTTAAGCCTGGTACTATCTTATTTGAGTCAGGAGGTGTAAGTTTAGAAACTGCTCAAGCCTCATTAGGGTTGGCAGCTCAAAAACTTCCTTTGAAAACAAAATTTGTTGTAAGAAGAGATTATATCGAAGAGTAGTATGAAAGCAAGTGAAATAAAAGGTTTGTCTATTGACGAACTAAAAAATACAATTGCTGAGCAAAAAGAACAATTGAGAAAATTGAAATTTGCACATGCAGTATCTGAGGTAGAGAATCCTGTGAAGATTCGTCTTACTAGAAAAACTATAGCTCGCTTAAATACAGAGCTTACAGCTAAGTTAAAAGGATAATCTGATGGAAAGAAACCTAAGAAAAGAAAGAATCGGGCAAGTTGTCAGTGACAAAATGGATAAAACCATTACAATTACTGTCGAGAAAAAAGTAAAGCACGAAAAGTACGGTAAATTTATATCGACTACTAAAAAATTCACAGTACACGATGAAAAGAATGAGTGTGGAGTGGGGGATACAGTGAAAATTATGGAAACTAGACCATTGTCTAAAAACAAGAGATGGCGTTTAGTTGAAATTTTAGATAAAGCTAAATAATTATGATACAACAAGAATCAAGACTTGCGGTAGCGGATAACAGTGGAGCTAAAGAAGTTTTATGTATCCGTGTATTAGGAGGTACAGGTAAAAGGTATGCTTCTGTAGGTGATAAAATTGTTGTAACTGTTAAATCAGCCTTATCTTCTAGTAGTATGAAGAAAGGAACTGTTGCAACAGCTGTTGTAGTTAGAACTAAAAAAGAGATAAAAAGAGCTGATGGTTCTTATATCCGTTTTGGTGAAAACGCAGCGGTTTTATTAAACGCACAAGGAGAGCCAAGAGGTACTCGTATTTTCGGCCCTGTGGCTAGAGAATTAAGAGACAAGCAATTTATGAAAATTGTTTCATTGGCGCCTGAGGTGCTTTAAAATTGAGAATGATGAAAAAATTTCATATCAAAAAAGACGACCTTGTAAAGGTAATCGCTGGAAATGAAAAAGGTAAGTCTGGAAAAGTCGTATCTATTTTGAAAGATAAAAACCGTGCTATTGTAGAGGGTTTAAATATCGTTTCAATTCATAAAAAGCCGAATGCTTCTAATCCTAACGGAGGTATCGAAAAGAAAGAAGCAGGGATTCATATTAGTAACCTTGCTTTAGTTGACCCGTCAAACAATGAATCTACTAAAACAGGTAGAAAATTGAATGAAGAGGGGAAATTACAGAGGTATTCTAAAACGACTGGTGAATTTATAAAATAATGTCTACAGTAAGCTTAAAGAAAAAATACATAGAAGAAGTTTCTCCATCAATGATGGAGAAATTTTCTTACAAATCTGTAATGCAGGTGCCTAAATTGGTAAAGATTTCTATCAACCAAGGTTTAGGTACAGCAGTTTCAGATAAAAAGGTAATCGATACTGGTGTTGAAGAACTTTCTTTAATAACAGGACAAAAAGCGGTTGCAGTAATAGCTAAGAAATCGGTCTCTAACTTTAAGTTAAGAGAAGGGATGCCTATCGCTGTTAAGGTAACATTGAGAGGGAATCACATGTTTGAATTCCTTGATCGCTTTGTGAATATTTCTTTACCAAGGGTAAGAGATTTTAAAGGTGTTAAAGATAAAGGTTTTGATGGACGAGGTAACTATACTTTGGGTATTCAAGAACAATTAATCTTCCCTGAAATTTCACTTGAAAAAGTAAAGAATATTTCTGGAATGAACATAACATTTGTTACAACAGCGAATACGGACGAAGAAGGATATGCTTTATTGAAAGCTTTCGGAATGCCTTTCGCTTCAAAGAAATAATTATGGCTAGAGAAGCGGTAAAAGCAAGAGAAAGAAAAAGAGAAAAGTTGGTAGCTAAGTATGCTAAGAAGAGAGCTGAATTAAAAGCAGCAGGAGACATGGCAGGATTAGATAAATTACCTAAAGACTCTTCACCTGTAAGATTGCATAATAGATGTAAAATAACAGGTCGTCCGAAAGGATATATGAGAAAATTTGGTATCAACCGTGTAACGTTTAGAGAACTTGCATCTAAAGGTAAAATACCAGGGATTACAAAGGCTAGTTGGTAATTACAAAATTACTTACTATATTTGCAACCTTTAAACAGTAGAAAATGATAACAGATCCTATAGCTGACTATCTTACAAGAGTAAGAAACGGTATAAAAGCTAAAAAAAGAGTGGTAGAGATACCAGCTTCTAATCTTAAGAAGGACATCACGCGTGTGTTGTTTGATAAAGGATATATCTTGAACTATAAGTTTGATGATGAGGCGAATGCTCAAGGAGTTATAAAAATAGCTCTTAAGTATAACCCGATGACTAAAAAGTCAGCAATTGAGAACTTAGAGAGAATTAGTAAACCAGGATTAAGAAAATACGTGAGTGCGGATAACTTGCCTCGTGTATTGAATGGTTTAGGTATATCTGTATTGTCAACATCTAAAGGTGTGATTACAGATAAAGAAGCTAGAAATTTAAAAGTTGGTGGTGAGGTAATTTGCCACGTTTACTAGAGTATTATGTCAAGAATTGGTAAAAAACCTATTTCTATCCCTGAGGGAGTTACAGTCACTATTAAAAGTGGTTTGGTAACAGTTAAGGGACCAAAAGGGCAACTTGAAGAGCAAGTTGGAAAAGACCTTACGGTAAAAGTAGAGGGTGACGCTATCGTAGTAGAGCGTCCAAGTGATTCAAAAAATCACAAAGCACTTCATGGTCTTTACAGATCATTGATTGCAAATGCAGTAGAAGGAGTGTCGAAAGGATACGAATTGAGTTTAGAGTTAGTTGGGGTTGGGTACAAAGCAGTTTGTTCTAACAACATCTTAGAATTAAACTTAGGTTACTCTCACGATATCTTCTTTTCTCTTCCTAAAGAAGTGAAAGGTACGGCTGAAATGGTTAAAGGGAAAAGTCCTTTGGTTAAATTGGAGTCTATCGATAAACAGTTGATTGGTCAAGTTGCAGCGAAGTTAAGAACGCTAAGAAAAATTGAGCCATACAAAGGTAAAGGTGTTAGGTTCGTAGGAGAACAAATTAGAAGAAAAGCAGGTAAAACTGCAGCTAAATAATAGTAGTATGGCTACAGCTAAAAAAGTTGTTCGAAGACTTAAAATCAGAAGAGGAGTGAGATCTAAAGTAGTTGGTACTACTTCGACTCCGAGACTTTCTGTATTTAAAAGTAATAAAAGTATCTACGCTCAAGTTATTGATGATGCTAAAGGAGAAACAGTTTGTTCTGTTAGTTCTTTAAATGCGTCTATCAAAGGAACTAAAGTAGAGGTTGCTAAAGAGATTGGGAAACTAATTGGGGAAGCGACTAAAGCTAAAGGTGTAGAAAAAATTGTTTTTGATAGAAGTGGTTATCTATTCCATGGTCGTGTGAAAGCATTGGCTGATGGAGCTAGAGAAGCAGGTCTTAAATTCTAGAAGGATGAGTGATAAAGGTTCAAAAAGAATTAAAACTGGCGAGATTGAGTTAACAGAGAAAGTTGTTGCGATAAACAGAGTAGCTAAAGTAGTGAAAGGTGGTCGTAGATTCAGTTTCTCTGCAATCGTAGTAGTCGGTAACGGTGATGGTGTCGTTGGTTATGGGTTAGGTAAAGCTAACGAGATAACAGATGCTATTACTAAAGGTATAGACGAGGCAAAAAGAAATGTCTTTGAGATTCCTGTATTAAACGGTACTGTTCCTCATGAAATAAAAGGAAAGTATAGTGGAGGAAGAGTATTCTTGAAACCAGCATCTGCTGGTACGGGAGTAATTGCTGGTGGTGCGATGAGAGCTGTGTTGGAAGGCGCGGGTGTTCATAACGTATTGGCAAAGTCTCAAGGTTCTAATAATCCTCATAGTGTTGTTAAAGCAACTTTTGATGCTTTATTAAAACTACGTGATCCGTTAACGGTAGCGAGACAAAGAGGGATTTCTTTAGACAAAGTTTTTAACGGATAGTACGATGAGTAAGATAAGAATTACACAGAAGAAAAGCGTTATTAAGCGTCCAGAAAACCAAAAGTTAAATATCATTGCTTTAGGTTTAGGTAAAATAAATCGTTCTGTCGAAGTTGAAAAAACGCCTGAAGTTTTAGGTCAGATAGAAAAGGTAAAGCATTTAGTTGAAGTAATAGATTTATAATATGAAACTACATACTCTAAGCCCAAATACAGGTTCAACTAAATCTAGAAAAAGAATTGCACGTGGTCAAGGTTCTGGTACAGGCGGAACAGCAGCCAGAGGACATAACGGAGCAAAATCTAGATCTGGATATAGTAAGAAGATAGGTTTTGAAGGAGGTCAAATGCCTTTGCAAAGAAGAATTCCAAAATTCGGTTTTAAGCCATTGAACAAAGTTCATTTTAAAGCTGTAAACTTGGAAACACTTCAAACGTTAATTGATTCAAAAAAATTAGCGAAAGTTGAGTTAGAAGATTTAATCAATGGTGGATTAGCTTCGAAATCTGATAAAGTAAAATTATTAGGTGGAGGTGCTGTGACTACTAAAATTGAAGTGGCTGTACATGCAGCTTCTAAGTCTGCTATCGAAGCGATTGAAAAATTAGGTGGTAAAGTAACAATATTATAAGATGAAAATCTTAACAAATATTAAAAACATATTTGCCATAGACGAACTTAAGGATAGAATTCTATATACTATAGGATTCATCCTTATTTTTCGTTTGGGTTCTTATATTATGTTACCAGGTCTAAACTATGAGATGGTTCATGGTGGAGGTGAAGTTGAAGGTATATTTGGTTTAATTGATAACTTCTTGGGAGGAGCTTTTAGTAATAAAGCAATTTTTGGGTTAGGTATTATGCCATATATCACAGCTTCTATTGTTATCCAACTATTACAAGTAGCAGTACCTTACTTTCAAAGATTACAAAAAGAAGGAGAGTCAGGTAGAAAAAAGATTAATCAATTGACTAGAGTGTTAACTTTGGTTGTTTGTACGTTTCAATCTATTGGGTATATCACAGCTTATGTGAACCCAGCAGAAATATTAGTTGAAAACCAGTTGTTATTTAAAATAGCATCTGTTATTATTTTGACTACAGGGACGTTCTTCTGTGTATGGTTAGGTGATAAAATAACAGAAAAGGGAATCGGAAACGGTATCTCTATGTTAATTATGATTGGTATCTTATCAAGGTTACCAGCCACTTTTATCGCTGAAATATTAGATAAAGGAGTTAATGGGATGTTATTTGTTGCTCTAGAATTAGCTGTTTTGTATTTTATATTTATGGGCGTTGTATTGTTAACACAAGCGACAAGACGTATTCCTGTAAGTTATGCAAAACAAGTTGTAGGTAATAAGGTGTACGGAGGACAAAGGAATTATATTCCGATGAAAGTAAATGCAGCTGGTGTAATGCCAATTATATTTGCTCAGAGTTTAATGTTCTTACCAAGTATGCTTTTGGGTCAGTTCCAAAATAATGAAAGTACAAACCAAACGGTTTTGTATTTACAGAAGACATTTAGTTCTCCTGCAAATTTTGGTTACATGATGTTCTTAGGGATTCTAATTTTATTGTTTACGTATTTCTATACTGCAATGACAATTAACCCTAATCAGATAGCTGATGATTTGAAACGTAACGGTGGATTTGTGCCTGGTATTAAGCCTGGACATCCAACGGCAGACTACATTGACAATGTTCTTTCAAAAATTACATTGCCAGGTGCTCTTTTTACAGCATTTATCGCTATCTTGCCAGGAATTGCAATGATACTTGGTGTCAGTGGTAGTTTTGCTCAATTCTTTGGGGGGACTTCATTGTTAATTATGGTTGGTGTCGTTATTGATACTATCCAACAAATTAAAAGTTATTTGCAAATGTCTCATTATGATGGTATGATGAAAACAGGTAAATTAAAAGGTAAGTCTAGTAGTCTAGCGGTAGCATAATTATGGCAAAACAAGCTTCAATAGAGCAAGATGGTATAATCATGGAAGCATTATCTAATGCTATGTTCCGTGTACAACTAGAGAATGGTCATGAGGTCATTGCTCACATCTCAGGTAAAATGAGAATGCATTACATTAAAATTTTACCAGGAGATAAAGTGAAATTAGAAATGTCTCCTTATGACTTAACAAAAGGTAGAATAAGGTATCGTTATAAATAGTAGATAATGAAAGTTAGAGCGTCGATCAAGAAGAGAAGTGCTGATTGCAA
The DNA here is from genome assembly GCA_965224495.1 of Cytophagales bacterium. Lineage (GTDB taxonomy): Bacteria > Bacteroidota > Bacteroidia > Cytophagales > JAAEPT01 > CBDCZI01. The sequence continues at coordinate 374,684 of CBDCZI010000025.1, forward strand.
AATCGTAAGGAGAAAGGGTAAACTTTACGTAATCAATAAGAAAAACCCAAAGTTTAAACAAAGACAAGGTTAAGAGTATGGCTCGATTTGCTGGTGTTGATATCCCTGATAATAAGAGGGGTGAAATCGCATTGACTTACATCTTTGGTATTGGTAGAAGTGCTGCAGTAGCAATTCTTACTAAAGCTAAAATTGATGTAAACAAAAAAGTTAAAGATTGGAACGATGAAGAATCGTTAGAGATCAGAAGTATTATTACTACCGAATACAAAGTAGAAGGTGTACTTAAGTCAGAAGTCCAAATGGACATCAAGAGACTTATGGACATCGGTTGTTATAGAGGTTTGCGTCATAGAAAGGGTTTACCTTTGAGAGGGCAGCATACTAAAAACAACAGTCGTACTAGAAAAGGTAAGAGAAAAACTGTTGCAAATAAAAAGCAAGTAGGTAGATAATGGCAAAAGCAAGATCTGAAAAATCGAAGAAGCGAGTAGTGAACGTAGAGGCTCAAGGTCAAGTTCATATCAAAGCTTCATTTAACAATATTATAATTTCAATTACTAACAATGCTGGTCAAGTTATTTCTTGGTCATCTGCTGGTAAAATGGGGTTTAGAGGTTCTAAGAAAAACACTCCTTACGCTGCGCAAACTGCAGCTGCTGATTGTGCTCAAAAGGCACATGATTTAGGAATGAGAAAAGCAGAAGTTTTCGTTAAAGGTCCAGGGGCTGGTCGTGAATCTGCTATCAGAACTATCCAAAATACAGGTATTGAAGTTACTGTTATTAAAGACGTAACTCCTATGCCTCATAATGGTTGTAGACCTCCAAAAAGAAGAAGAGTATAATTTAGGAAAACATGGCAAGATTTACAGGACCAAGAGCAAAAGTTTCTAGAAGATTCAACGAGCCTATTTTCGGTGCAAGTAAAGCACTAGCGAAAAAAGCTTATGGACCAGGTCAACATGGACGTGGTAGAAGAAAGAAACAGTCAGAATATGCTGTCCAATTGATGGAGAAGCAAAAGGCTAAATATACTTACGGAGTTTTAGAAAAACAATTCTCTAACATCTTCAAAAAAGCGGCAGCTAAAAATGGTGTAACAGGTGATAACTTGTTACAATTATTGGAAGCTCGTTTAGATAATACTGTATTTAGAATGGGAATCGCTACAACAAGACGTGCTGCACGTCAGTTGGTTTCTCACAAACATATTACAGTAAATGGAGAGTTGGTGAATATTCCTTCTTATTCTTTGACACCAGGAGACGTAATTGCTGTTAAGACTCAGTCTCAAACAGTAGTGTCTATCTTAGATAGCGTTTCTTCAAGCTCAGTAGCTAGTTATAGCTGGTTAGAGTTTGATTCTAAAGAATTAGCGGGGAAATATCTTTCTATTCCAGAGAGAAGTGAAATTCCTGAGAATATTAAGGAACAATTAATTGTTGAATTGTACTCTAAGTAAGAGTAATTAAAATATATTTTATGTCAATTTTATCCTTTCAAATGCCTGATAAGGTGGTAATGGAAAAAGCCGATGATTTTCAAGGGCTTTTCGAATTTAAACCACTTGAAAAAGGGTATGGAATTACAATAGGGAATGCTTTAAGAAGAATATTACTTTCTTCTCTTGAAGGATATGCTATCACAGGTGTGAAAATACCAGGTGTTTTGCATGAGTTCTCTTCAATAGACGGTGTTGTCGAAGATGTATCTGAAATCATTTTAAATCTTAAGAACATTAGATTTAAGAAGATAGTAGATGAATTGGATGCTAAGACTGTTGTGAATATCCCTTTGAAAGGTATTACAGAGTTTAATGCAGGTATTATCAGCAAATACACAGAGGCTTTTGAGGTACTAAACCCAGAGTTTGTTATTTGTACTTTAGATAGCAAGACTGATTTAGAGGTAGAAATTACTATCGAAAAAGGTCGTGGATATTTACCAGCAGAAGATAATAAGCCATCAGAACAAGTGTTCGGGTTTATTCCAATTGATGCCATCTTTACACCTATTAAGAATGTAAAGTATTCAATTGAGAATACAAGAGTAGAGCAAAAAACTGATTACGAGAAGTTAATTCTTGATATCAAGACAGACGGTTCTATTCATCCTGAAGATGCGTTGAAAGGTGCTGCTAATATTCTTATCCAACATTTCATGTTGTTCTCAGATCAAACAATGACATTCGATACATCTAGTTCAGATGACGATGATATTGTTGATGAAGAAGTTCTTCACATGAGAAAATTATTGAAAACGCCAGTTAATGAATTGGATTTATCAGTACGTGCTTACAACTGCCTTAAAGCTGCGAACATCAAAGTTCTTGGTGAATTGGCTAAGTTAGAAGTATCTGATATGATGAAATTCAGAAACTTTGGTAAAAAGTCTTTATCAGAACTTGAGCAATTGATTGCTGATAAAAACTTAACGTTTGGAATGGATCTCACTAAGTATAAAATCGACGAAGATTAAATATCATGAGACACGGAAAAAAAATAAATCATTTAGGGAGAACAGCTTCTCATAGAAGTGCTTTGTTATCTAACATGGCTTCTTCGTTAATCGAAAGCAAACGCATTACAACTACGGTTGCTAAAGCAAAAGCCCTTAAAAAATTCGTTGAACCTTTGATTACAAAATCAAAAGACGATTCAACACACTCAAGAAGAGTGGTTTTCTCTTACTTGCAAAACAAAGAGTCTGTGAAGACTTTGTTTGGTGAAGTAGCTGAGAAAGTAGGTACTAGACCTGGTGGATACACTAGAATTATCAAACTTGGTAAAAGACAAGGAGATAATGCTGAAATGTGTATTATGGAGTTAGTTGACTATAACGAGTTATTAGTTAAAGACACTAAATCTGATAAACCAAAGGCTAAAAGAGCTAGAAGAAGTAAATCTGCTAAAGCAAAAACTGAAAATGTTGATGCAAAAGTTGAAACTGAAGCTAAATCTGATGAAAATACTGAAAGTGCAGAGTAATTTTGCCTTACATATTGGATAAAATTTAAAAAGGATTGGGCTTTCGCTCAATCCTTTTTATTTTTGTATAAAATTATATTAAATGAAATATTCTACGAGAGAAAAAGCTTATTTAGTATTAGAAGACGGAACTGTTTTTGAAGGGAAGGCTATAGGTAAGATTGGAACAACTACTGGTGAAATCTGTTTTAATACAGGAATGACTGGTTACCAAGAAATCTATACAGACCCTTCTTATTACGGGCAGATTATCGTGAACACAACTTCTCATATTGGGAACTATGGCGTGTTGGCTGATGATGAGGAATCTAATTCTATTAAATTTAACGGTTTAGTTTGTAAATCATATTCTAGTATTGCGTCTCGTACAGATGGCGATGGTACTCTGGATGATTATTTCGTCGATAATGGCGTGGTAGGTATCTCAGATGTGGATACACGTGAGATAGTAAGATACATTCGTCACAAAGGGGCGATGAATGCTATTATTTCATCAGACAATCTAGACGTCGAGAAATTGAAAATTGAGGTGAAAGCAATTCCTTCAATGGCTGGTTTGGAGTTGGCTTCTAAAGTTTCTACAGAAAAAGCCTATTTTGTAGGTAAAGAAGATGCAAAATATAAAGTTGCGGTCCTTGATTTAGGGATTAAGCAAAATATTTTGAATAACTTTGTGGATAGAGATTGTTATTGTCAAGTGTTTCCCGCTAAGACTTCTTACAAAGAGATGAAAGCATGGAGTCCTAGTGGCTTCTTTATCTCTAACGGACCTGGAGACCCATCAGCTACTACTTATGCTATCGATACGGTAAAGGAAGTATTAGCGAATGATGAGGTGTTATTTGGTATCTGTTTAGGGCATCAAATCACGGCATTGGCAAATGGAATTTCTACTTATAAGATGTTTAATGGACACCGTGGGTTAAATCATCCAGTGAAAAACTTGGAAACAGGTCTTTCTGAAATCACGTCTCAAAATCACGGTTTTGCTGTGAGTTCTGAAGACGTAACAAAAAGTAATACTGTAGAGTTGACTCATACAAATCTGAATGACGAAACAGTAGAGGGAATAAGAATAAAAGGTAAAAAAGCATTTACCGTTCAACATCATCCAGAGGCAGCACCAGGTCCACACGACTCGGTGTATCTGTTTGATCAATTTGTATCATTATTAGAATCAAATAAATAAATAGTAAAATGGGAGTAATATTAGATGTTTTCGCTCGTCAAATTTTTGACTCAAGAGGTAACCCAACTGTAGAAGTTGATGTAATTACTGAAGAAGGTGTTTTAGGAAGAGCAGCAGTTCCTTCTGGAGCTTCTACTGGAGAGCACGAAGCTGTAGAATTAAGAGACGGTGGTTCTGACTATATGGGGAAAGGTGTTCTTAAAGCAGTTGACTTTGTTAATGGACCTATCGCTGAAGCGTTGATTGGATGGGATATTTTCGATCAAAGAGGAGCAGATCAAATGATGATCGATTTAGATGGTACTAAAAACAAAGCTAAATTTGGAGCAAATGCTATTTTGGGTGTTTCTTTAGCTATCTCTAAAGCTGCTGCTGAAACTACAGGGCAACCTTTATACAGATACTTAGGTGGTGTTAATGCTTGTACTTTACCAGTTCCGATGATGAATATCATCAATGGTGGATCTCATGCAGATAACTCTATCGATTTTCAAGAATTTATGATTGCACCAGTTGGAGCAAAAACATTTTCTGAAGCAATCAAAATGGGAGGTGAAGTTTTCCATAACTTAGCAAAAGTACTTAAATCAAAAGGTCATTCGACAAATGTTGGTGATGAAGGTGGGTTTGCACCTAACTTAGGGTCTAACCAAGAGGCTATCGAAGTAATTTTGGAAGCTGTTGAAAAAGCAGGTTACAAAGCTGGTTCGGATATCGTTATTGCAATGGATGCTGCTGCTTCTGAATTTTTCAATAAAGAAGAAGATGTTTACCACTTGAAATGGTCAACAGGAGACAAATTGACTTCTGATCAAATGGCTGCATTTTGGGCTGATTGGGTTGCTAAATATCCTATCTATTCTATCGAAGATGGAATGGACGAAAACGATTGGTCTGGATGGGCTAAAATGACTGAATTGGTTGGAGATAAAATTCAAATCGTTGGTGATGATTTATTCGTTACAAACGTAGAAAAATTGAAACAAGGAATTGATCAAGGTATTGCTAACGCACTATTGGTTAAGTTTAACCAAATCGGTACGTTGACTGAAACTATTGATGCTGTGACTTTGGCTCAGGTTAATAAATACAACTGTGTAATGTCTCATCGATCGGGTGAAACTGAAGATACTACAATTGCTGATTTAGCTGTAGCTCTTAACACGGGACAAATCAAAACTGGATCTATGTCTAGAACGGATAGAATCGCTAAGTATAACCAATTAATCCGTATTGAGGAGGAATTAGGAGATACTGCTGTTTATTCAGGTATAGCATTCCAAAAATAAGATAGGTTATCCTATTGAAAGGCGACTTCGGTCGCCTTTTTTTATGCCTTTTTTTTAATAGATGCTCCAAAATGCTCTTACCGATAAAAAGTTGGACTAGTTAAGCAGCTATTTCAAAGTTATACAATTCTTGTGGTGTTTTCATATTTAAAGCTGAGTGTGGAGCATAATTATTATAATCCTCAAACCATTCATGTAATTTATCCATTACAATTTTTGGTGTATCTAAGCAATTTTCATAAACGTAATCTCTTTTAAAGGTGCCGTTAAACGACTCACAAATTCCATTTGATTGTGGAGAATATGTAGGGGTATTACAATCCTTTAGTCCCCATTTATTTAATTGTTTTCTCAAACCTTTCTCTATGTATTCAGGTCCATTATCATGAAGGAGTTCCAATTTATCTCTCTCAGGTAAACTCTCTCCAAATCGATTAAACAATGCTTCTTGAACCATCAATTCAATATCACAAGCCTGCATGTGAGCACCTGCTTTCCAGGATATAATTGAACGGTCACAACAATCAATTACAATTGCTACTCGTAACTTCTCACCGTTCCAACATTTTATGGAAGTAATATCACTTGCCCAACGAGTGTTAGATTTTTCAACAGAAACCTTTCCTGTATGCGCTCTATTACTACCTCGTGTTCTGTTCTTTTTAATAAGCAACCCCTCTTCTTTCATAAATCGATGAACTAGATATTTTGTTTCATAGATACCATAATCACGCTTTAAAATCGCTAGAACTCGTGGTACTCCGTAAGTAGCTTTCTTTTTAACTATTTCTAACACCGCTTTTTTAAGCTTATCAGAAACAACTTTACGTTGAGTTCTTTTCCTTTTCGGATAAGACTTTTTTTTGTAAAAAACAGTCGAACGTGGTAACCCTAGTATTTCTATCATCTTATTTAAAGTAGTGTCAAACTCGGTAGCAAAAGATTCTACTTCTTGTTTTTTAGTCTGTCCAGTTCTAACTTTTTTTTTAGAATAGAGATGTGAAAAGCAGATTCACCTAAAGCCTTTTTTAGCTCTTCGTTTTCTCTCTTTAAAACATCTAACTCAATTTTAGAGTGTAACTCACCCTTGTTTTTAATTCCCATAACAGCACCTCTTTTAGCGTCATTCCTCCATTTATAAATTTGACTGGCAATAAATCCATATCTTCTACAGAACTCAGGACAGGTTAATCCTGATGATTCCCATTCTGACACAATATATGATTTTTGTTCTGAAGTATAAAACTTTCTTCCTCCAGCAGTAACTCGTGCATTTGCTATTAATCCTTCTATCATTTCTATCTAATTTTCAACTGAAAACTAGTCCAACTTTTAAATCGGTTAAGAACAAAAAGAGAGGTGTAAGCGTCTTCCTACTTATTAAGCTGAAACGGGGCTTACCCTCACGAATAAACACGGACTTACGTCCTTTGGATTTGATAACTCTTTGAGCTATATTTAACATTCAAGGCACACACAATAGCTATAGTTAATACAGGTTTTAGTGCTTAGTCCAAAGGGTAGTGTTTTGAATGAAGTTTGGAAAATCCACGATTTTGTGTGTCTATTAAAAGAATGGAAAATTATAAATTTGGCTAAGTAATAAACCGAAAGTTGAGTTCTTAGAAATCCCTTACTATTCTTATACAAAACGTTATACTGCCTAATAATCATAAGTGAAATTAGTTATCATTTAGTTTGTTGTAAAAGGTATAAATAGCTATCTTTAAGCTACCTCACTGGATTTGACAGAAATTTGATACCTGAAACTATAAACCAACTTATTGATGTTTTTGTTGATTCTCTCCAAACGGTAGGTTTTGGTTTTAGATACCTTAACAGAAATATAAATGGCAGATCTCCATTTCACCCCAAAGTTTTGAGTAGTAATCAAGTATTGGGAGGTGACTTTTCTAAGGTTGTCGTCGTTTTAATATCGGGCTCTGAGCAACCTTTATTTGTTTGACTTCAAGCATTGGTTTCTTGTCAGACTTTTACATTTCCTTCTCTACTAACAAGTGATTATTACAATGTGAAATCATGGGAGATCAACGATGAAATCACAAAAAAAATAAAGCATAAAAAAACCTCAAGCACCATAGGTACTTGAGGTTTTAAAATTTAACCTTATTAAGGTATTATCCTCCGAAATCATCAAACGAAACATTTTCGTCTGGCACTCCAAAATCACTTGTCATTTTGATAACCGCTTGGTTCATCATCGGTGGTCCACAGAAATAAAACTCTATTTCTTCTGGCTCTTCGTGGTGTACTAAGTAATTGTCAATCACCGCTTGGTGAACAAACCCTGTAAATCCTTCTCCTTCGTCCTCTAACGAAGATTTAGGGTTCCATTTATCTTCTGGAAGAGGGTCAGAAAGTACAATGTGGAAAGTGAAGTTAGGGAACTCCTTTTCGATTTTACGGAAATGTTCAATGTAGAACAATTCTTTTTTCGAACGACCACCATACCAATAAGATACTTTACGACCTGTTTTCAACGTGTGAAATAAGTGAAATAAATGCGAACGCATTGGAGCCATTCCTGCTCCTCCACCTACATATAACATTTCTGCTTCAGTTTCTTTGATGAAAAACTCACCATAAGGTCCTGAAATCATTACTTTGTCTCCTGGTTTTCTTGAGAATACAAAAGAAGAACAAATACCTGGATTTACATCCATCCATCCATTTTTCGCTCTGTCAAAAGGAGGTGTTGCGATACGAATAGTCAACATCACAATGTTTCCTTCCGCAGGGTGGTTAGCCATAGAGTAAGCTCTATATATTGGCTCAGGGTTTTTCATTTTTAAATCCCATAATCCAAATTTGTCCCAATCTCCTTGGAATTCATTTGGGTTTGGATGATCATCAGGATGAGCTGTAATATCCATATCTTTGAAATCCACCTCAATAGCAGGAACGTCAATTTGGATATAACCACCTGCTTCGAAATCTAAAATTTCTCCTTCAGGAAGTTTTACAACAAATTCTTTAATGAAAGTTGCCACGTTGTAATTAGATACAACCTCACACTCCCATTTTTTAATACCGAAAATCTCGTCAGGTATGCGTACTTGCATATCTTGTTTCACCTTAACTTGGCATGACAAACGAACATTTTCAAGCTTTTCTGATCGTGACAAGTGTCCTTCTTCAGTAGGGAGTACATCTCCTCCTCCTTCGCTAACTACACATTTACACATGGCACAAGTACCTCCACCACCACACGCAGATGGTAATAAGATATTTTGCCCTGAAAGCGTACTTAGTAGAGTTGAGCCTGCAGGAACTACTAGTTCCTTCTCCCCATTGATTGTGACGGTCACGTCTCCGCTCTGAACGAGCTTAGCTTGTGCGTACAACAAGATGAATACTAACATGAGTATTACAACTGTAAACGCAACTACCGATGCAATGATTGGTAACATACTACTATAATTTTTTATGAACCACAAATATAGTGTTTATACCACGTTTTTGAGGAGTGAAAATAAAGAAATAAACCTATTTAAAACTATTCAAAATAAGCTCAAAACAGCAACTTTTTCCACGTTCCTTTTATCCAGTTGTATTTCAGTGTACTACGTAGTGATGACCACCAGTATTTATTGATACTCACGGCGAAAGAAGGTTGCATATAACAATTTATTTCACAGCCTTGACAAGCGTCTAATCGCCCTTCCTTTTTTCGTATTTCTATTGCTTTTGCTGAGTGGTAAATTTCTGCTAAGTTGTCGTTTATATCCATTTCTTTTTCTGACAAATGGTAACACGGTAAACTTAGTTTGTTGTCAGGTGTGATGACAATCGTCGACGAGGAGGCTTTACACACAGGTTTGTCGGTTTGATTTCCTCCATCTTCTCGTAATTGTAAAAACGCCTCATTTAAGAAAATGTATTTTTTCTTTCCCCATTTTCTTAAATATGTAAAGTGGTTTTTATTTAAACCACCGTGTTCGGCAATGGTGTTGTAGCCAAATATCGGATTGAGAATGAGTACCAACTTATTGGGTAAGCAATACTGTTGGTAAATGGCTTTGATTTCGTTTATATTTTCTTCGTGAACGGTCAGTAGTATATCTGGACGTTCGCCTAATTTTTTCGCTATTTTGATTGATTTCAGAATGTGATCAAAACAAGCTACACCTCTGGATTTGTTGTGTCGCTCTGCATCGGCATAATCCATCGAAAAATGTAACATATCTATTTTCCCTTGGAGTTCTTGGGCTCTTTTTGGGTATAAAAGGCAATTTGTAGTTACTGTTGTCAAAAAACCAGCTTTTTTGGCTAAAGAAAGCATCTCTCCCAGTCCTTGGTGCAATAAAGGTTCACCGCCAGTAAAGTCAATAATTTTAACTTTTAACTTTTTTAGTTCTTTTAAGTTTTCTTTGAAAATTGCTAAATCAACGTAGCCCGATGGCTTTTCCCATATATCACAAAAATCACACGTGGCATTGCAACGGTAAGTCAAGTAATAATTACATAATACAGGGTGATTGATGAGCATATTACTAGGTGAATTTATTTAACAAAGGTAATGAAAAACTGCTGATGGTTGTCAGATAGTCTTAAACTTTATGTTAAAAGAACAGACCGTTAAGACAAGGTTTAATGCCACAAAGCCAGCTATTATACAGACGTAATGAATATTGGCTAATAGTGTTTGATGGGATCAAATCAATTTTCTGGGTCTTTTCATTTTAAGCAAATATTTTAGCTACTCTAAATAGGAAGAATTCAATATCTCTAACACCTCTAAATGCTCTTCTGAAATCTTTGATTTTAGCATTGAAAGATTCTGCCGAAGCGTTTGTACTACGCCTTTCAAAATAATTTAATATTGGTTCATAATGCTTATGAAACGTTTTTTTTATCGTCTTGAAAGCTGGTAGGTTACTTAGCTCAATTTTATTAAACCATTGTGCCATTTTAGTATAAGCGACTCCTTTTAAGGTTGTATTTTCGTAAATAGGCATTAATTCCATTGCTATTTTATAGGCTTTCTCTATTTTAGGGTATTCTTTAAATAAAAGATTTGCTCTAATTCGCTGTGAAATTGTCCATTTAGACGAGCTCTTGAATAACAAGTACCTACTTCTTGCTAACAACTGCCTTTTTGAGTCACCATTTTCATATTGAAAGGTGTTATCTGCTTTATTCTCTTCGTCTAAGACAGTCCAACGGTATTTAATCCGAACGTCTTGTACAGCTTCAAAAGCTAACTTCTGTACATGGAATCTATCTGTAACTCGTTTCGCTTTCGGGAAACTTTTTTGAACAATTAAATTCATTGAGTTTGCCATATCTAATGTCACCTCTAGTACAGCAATCCTTTTCTCTAAAGGTATTAATCTCAATTTATCAATAATAAATTCTGCTTTTGTGCCTTTAATAATAGCCACTAAACTTCCTTTTTTACCCTTCTTTTGTTTATTAGTCAGTATAGTGTACAGTTCCCCGTTAGATAGAGCCGTTTCATCAATACTTAAAAATGAACCCATATTTTCAGGAAACAATAAATAAGCTCGAAGTTTTTCAATAGGTCTTCTGGTAGTAATAACTCTACTAATTCTTTGTAAATATCCATACTACAGAATTAGTGATTTTTTAGAAAGACCCAAGTTTTTGTCTTGACCCTCTATTGTCTTAACAAAAGACATAAGCTGACAAAAAGGCATAAAAAAACAACATACCAAGAAAGGCACATTGTTTGACTTATCTTCCGAGTTAAATTGTTTTAGATAAAACAGAAGATAGGTTATTATTGTTTTGAGACTGCAAGTGTAATATTATTTTTTAAATATCCAACTCATTTAATGTCATTAGACACAATGATATGTTATCTTTTCGTCCACCTTACCCCAAATCTTCTACAACATCACTTTCTACCACCAAATTATCGATGATGAATTTTTGGCGGTCAGGCGTATTTTTACCCATATAATATTTCAACAAATCTTCGATAGAAGTATCGTCTTGTAATAACAAAGGGTCTAATTTGATATCCTCGCCAATGAAAGCACCAAACTCGTCAGGGGAAATCTCTCCCAAACCTTTAAATCGTGTGATTTCTGGTTTGCCACCCAATTTTATCATTGCCTCTTGTTTTTCTTTTTCAGAATAACAATAGTAGGTTTTTTTCTTGTTTCGAACACGGAACAAAGGTGTTTCTAAAATATAAACGTGTCCCTCACGAACTAAGTCGGGGAAAAACTGCAAAAAGAAAGTCAATAACAACAGACGAATATGCATACCATCGACATCGGCATCAGTGGCTACAATTATTTTTTCATAACGCAAAAACTCCATTCCGTCTTCAATACCCAAAGCGTGTTGCAAAAGATTAAATTCCTCATTTTCATAGACCACTTTTTTGGTCAAACCAAAGCAGTTTAGAGGTTTACCACGCAAACTAAAAACAGCTTGTGTCTGTACGTCACGGGCTTTGGTGATAGAACCTGATGCCGAGTCTCCCTCTGTAATAAATACCTGCGACTCAAAACGACGTTCTTTTTTCTCTTCTGTACGGTGTACACGACAGTCACGTAACTTTTTATTGTGAAGGTTTGCCTTTTTAGCTCGTTCGTTGGCTAATTTTTTGATGCCAGCAATGTCCTTTCGTTCTCGCTCAGACTGTTGTATTCTTTTTAATAAAGCATCTGCCGTGGCAGGGTTTCTATGCAAAAAGTTATCTAGATGTTTTTTTACCGTATCTAAAATAAACGCTCTCAAAGTCGGGCCATCTGGACCCATATTCTGAGAACCCAATTTCGTTTTTGTCTGAGATTCAAAAACAGGATCTTGCACACGCAAACTTACCGAAGCGACTACGGATTGACGAACGTCTGAAGCATCAAAGTTTTTGCCATAAAAATCACGACAAGTTTTGACGACAGCTTCTCTAAAAGCAGACAAATGAGTACCTCCTTGTGTGGTGAATTGTCCGTTGACAAACGAATAATATTCCTCTCCGTATTGATTACCGTGCGTAATCGCTACTTCTATATCTTCCTCTTTGAAGTGGATAATAGGGTAGCGACGGTGGTCTTCCATTATTTTTTTGCTCAACAAATCAAATAAACCATTCTCAGAATGTATTTTTTGACCGTTAAAATTCATTGTTAAACCAGCATTCAAATACGCGTAATTCCAAATCATATCGTCGAGATAACCTGGGATAAATTTGTAATGCTTAAAAATGGTTTCATCTGGCTCAAAAGTTATTTTTGTACCATTACGTTGTGACGTTTTTTCTATTTCTGAATCGTGTGTTACCTCTCCTCTGCAAAACTCAGCGTATTTCAATTCGTTTTCACGCACCGATTGCACCTTGAAATACGAAGAAAGTGCATTCACTGCCTTTGTACCAACACCATTCAACCCAACTGATTTTTGAAACGCTCCCGAATCGTACTTTCCTCCCGTGTTTATTTTAGAAACACAATCAACCACTTTTCCCAACGGTATTCCACGTCCGTAATCACGGATATTAACACGAGATTCGGACACTCTAACGTCTATTATTCGACCGTGTCCCATAATATGTTCGTCAATCGAGTTATCAATCACCTCTTTGACCAACACATAAATCCCATCATCTTTTGCCGAACCATCGCCCAACTTACCAATATACATACCAGGACGTAATCGAATGTGTTCTTTCCAATCAAGGGAACGGATACTATCTTCGTTATAAGTTGATTTAGCCATAGTTTCTGTGTTAATACCCAAAAATACTTATTTTCTATTAGACCATAAAAATAAGTTATGCACCAACGATAAAAATCGACTCGTTAACAATCACATTTAAAGTAATCTTCACCGTATTGTGGTGCTGGTTTGTCATTGACACGGACGATTTTATCTAAGCGAATAATCGTCCCCGTACTCAATTTCATAAACTCTTCCCCTTTTTCGGTGTACAAGTCTTTAATAATCGCTTGAGTCGAGATGAATTCGTTGATTTCAGTATAATATTGTATCCTGCAAAACGTTCCTAATGTAGCAAAATGTTCTAATACACTATGGTAATCACAACTAATAGGTTTGTACTTTTCCATCACTTTGGTTTTGATTTGGAACAATAATACCGAAATATTTGTCAATAAATAGAAGTAAATACAACTATCGTCACACTATTTCTGTCAATATTGAATTTTCTAACCTCTAACTTCTTAACTTTGTACTTTCATTAAAAGCAAACGCCGTGTCATTAGATAAGTTAAAACTCAACAAACAATTGGTAACTGCCTCACAAGACGCAGGTATCACTTCTCCAAAAGAGCTACAACAAAAAGCAATGTCACGTATTTTTGGAGGGCAAGATATCATCGGTATCGGTCCTGAGGACAGTGGCAAAACCACGACTTATGTACTTGCTATTTTGATGAAATTAAAATTTGCTTTTGAAGACGCACCTCGTGCCTTGGTACTTACCCACGACAAAGAAAGTGTGTTGGAAATAGAAAAACAATTTGAGTTATTAGGCAAAAATACCAACCTCCGAACAATGGCTATTTTCCCTGGGCAAGGTATGGAAAGTCAGCGTGAAGACTTGGCCGAAGGTGTCGATATTGTTATCGGAACACCCGATCGTATCCAAACGTTACTTTTACAAAACGGTTTGAATATGAATAAAATCAGAACTTTTGTGTTAGATAATGCCGAAGGGTTACTCTTACAAGGGTTTAAAACGCCGATTCATCGTATTGCCGTGGCACTTTCCAAATGCCAATGTTTAGCTTTTGGCGAGGTCGTACACGATAAATTTAAAGCTTTGGTTGCGCCTATTTTGAAAAGCCCAATAACTGTAGAAGTGGCATTAGAGCTAAAAGAACAAGGTGCGTTAATTACACACAACACCTATTTAATCCCAAACTTTGCAACGAAACAAAACCTCTTAAGAAATCTACTTGCAGACTATGAGACCTATCGAAATGTGGTGATTTTTGTAAATGCAAGATTGACGGCCGCTAAACTGTACAGTGTGTTAAACTCACAGTTTCACGAGCAAATAGCGATGCTTAAACCCTTGTTTTTTGACCAAATCGAGATAGACAGTGTCGAAAGTTTTTTAGAAGAGAATGAATTACGTGTTTTATTGGTTGCTAACGAAGACCAGCAAGAACTGAAAATGGACGGGATAGAGCATATCTTACATTTCGATATGCCTACCGAACTTGATACGATTATTGAGCGTCTTGAAAAGACAGAAACCGAAAATGCGTTAGCTATTTCGTTTGTAACCGATTTAGAATTGCCATCTATCAAGCGTATTGAATTTCAGACGGGACAACTAATCAATATGTTGGCACTTCCTGAAGAGCTAAAAATTGAAGGACAAAGAAAAAAGTCTCCAAAGAAAAAGGACAAAACAGGCGATGCTCCCGAAGGTGCATTTCAAGAACGTTTAGCCAAAAACACCAAAGAACACAATTACGGAACAAGAGAAAAAAGACGCCAAAAAGGAAAGGTTAGTAAAAAACGTAATTACTAGAACGAGTAAGGGGATTGTTTTGTGTTGGAGCTTCCCCTTTGCAACGAACTGATTTTTCAGTTTTCATAGCAATAACACCGATAGGTATTGAGATAGTCGGTAAAAAGTCAGTACGGGTCGGGCTTTTTGTTGCAATCTTTTGGTGGTGAGTTCGGTACTTTTATTTTTCATTACCAATGAGGGAAATTCACCTTCAAAAACCCACAACAGAGAACCAAAAGGATTTTCTCGTCAATCCCTAAGCTGTTCATTAAACGACCGAATAATTAGAGCTGTAGTAAAACTGTTAGTAGAGCCGTTTTTTATTAATAATACTTTTGTGTATCAGTGGTTTGTTGAACGAATAAGAAAAAAACAATAACAGAAAAAAGAGGGAATACCCCTATTCAATTCCAAATAGTTTATCTTTGTATTATTAAGTTATTTACAAAAGTATCTCATGTCAGATTTATTGTTCAAATATGTGGTTTTATTCACTCTAAACGGGTTATTGGATGAGTGAGTTTAACTTTTTACATCTTGACAATGGGATTACTGTAATTCACAAACAAGTCACCAATTCAAAAATTGCACATTGTGGTTTTGTGTTGGACGTAGGGACGAGAGATGAGAACGAAAATGAGGCAGGAATTGCACATTTTTGGGAGCACATGGCATTTAAAGGCACGTCAAAACGTAAGGCTTTTCATATCATTAACCGTTTGGAGGTTGTTGGTGGTGAATTGAATGCGTACACCACAAAAGAAAAAATCTATTTTTATTCGTCAATTTTAAAGAATCATTACGAACGAGCTTTTGAGTTATTGGCAGATATTACCTTTAACTCGACGTTCCCTGAGAAGGAAATGGAGATGGAGAAGGGGGTGATATTGGAGGAAATGGCAATGTATAAGGACACACCTGATGATTTGATTTTTGATGATTTTGATGAATTAATTTTTAAAGGGCATCAGCTGGGTAAAAACATTTTAGGTACAGAGGAAAGTGTGAAATCATTTAAACAGGATGATTTTAGAGCTTTTGCTGAACGAAACCTGGCACAAGGTCAAGTGGTGTTTTTGTCCGTGGCCAATATTGAGTTTTCAAAAGTAAAGCGGTTGTCAGAAAAATACTTGGCACATTTGGTATTACCAAAAAAACCTGAGAAAAACCGTCCTGTTTTTAATTATACACCACAAATAGTAACGGTAGCCAAAAACATTACGCAGTCGCATGTACTGACTGGTCGTCCTGCGTTGGCTGTGAGAGATGCCGATAGAATCCCTCTTTACATGCTTACGCATTTGTTGGGTGGAGGCTCATTAAATTCACGTTTGAACCTGAGTTTAAGAGAGAAAAAAGGGTTGGTTTATCATTCAGAAGCTTTTTTCCATACTTATACAGATACTGGTTTGTTGGGGATTTATTTTAGTACGGAACAAAAAAATGTACAAAAAGCACAAAAGTTAGTTTCTAAGGAGTTGAAGATGCTGAAAGAAAACTTATTGGGCAAGGTGCAGTTAAATAATTTGAAAGAGCAACTTTCGGGTCAGTTAGCCATGTCGGAGGAGAGCAACTCGGGGATTATGCAACTGATGGGGAAAAGTTGGTTGGATTTGGGGCGCATTGAGAGTTTGGATGAAGTTTTCAAGAAGATAAGAGGAGTTGACGCTATGAAATTAGCTGATTTGGCAAATAGATTTTTTAACGAAGACGATTTTTCTACTATTATATTTAACCCAAAAGATAAAAATGGAGTTTCTTGATTTAGCCATAGAGCAATATATTGAAGCACACACTTCAGGTGAGAATACACTTTTAGAGCGTATCAATCGGGAAACACACTTAGAAGTGATGCGTCCTCGTATGCTTTCGGGACACGTGCAAGGTCGTTTGTTATCTATGTTTTCGAAAATGATTTCCCCAAAAAACATTCTTGAGATTGGTACTTACACAGGTTATTCAGCTATATGTATGGCAGAAGGTTTGGCAAAAGGAGGACAATTGACAACCATAGACGTTAATGAAGAGTTGGAAGACCGTGTACGTGACTATTTTGAAGATGCTGGGCTAACGGATGTTGTTCGGTTTTTAATCGGAAATGCAATGGAGATTATCCCTACGCTTGAAGGAAAATTTGATTTGGTCTTTATAGATGCTGATAAATCAAATTACAGTAACTACTTGGAGTTGGTCGTGGATAAAGTACCCTCAGGTGGCTACATTATTGCTGACAATGTATTGTGGAGTGGGAAAGTAGTCGAGAAGTTTCGCTCGAAATTGGATAAGGATACGGAGGCGTTATTGAAATTTAATAAGGAAGTTCAGGACGATAAGCGTTTTGAAAACTTGCTTTTGGGTGTTCGTGACGGTTTGATGATACTAAGAAAATTATAAAGTTTGAATTTTAGAGAAATGAGGTTGTATAGTTTAGTTATTGGGTTATTAGTAGTTGTAAGTAGTGTTTTTGGTCAAAAAACGCCTCAGGTACAGAGTAAGATGCAGTTTGCAAATTTGCAATTGTCAATCAATAAAAGTGCTCGTCACAAAATTCAAAAAGAAGTAGATAAGTTACACCGTAGCAAATCATATTTCAAAAAATACGTAGAAAATGCGAACCTCCATTTCCCTATTATAGAACAAGCTTTTCGTGAAGAAGGTTGCCCAACGGATATTAAATACCTAATTATTCAAGAGAGTGGTATCAACGCCACGGCAGTTTCGAGTTCGAATGCTGTAGGGTACTGGCAGTTCAAAAAAGCAACGGGTCAAGAAGTCGGTTTGAAAATCGCAAAAGGTATTGACGAAAGAAAAAGTATTTATGCCTCAAGTCACGGTGCTGGGATTTATATGTTCAAAAATAACAAGCGGATAAACAACTGGATTTATACGATTATGGCGTACAATACAGGTGTTGGTGGTGCTCAGAAATATATCAAGTCTAAATACCGAGGAGTAAAAAAGATGGATGTTAACAGCCACACGCATTGGTATGTAATTAAATTTTTGGCTCACAAAATAGCATTCGAACAAGCTGTTGGTAAGGTTCCTCATAACCAAAAGTTATTGACTATAGAGGCAAAAAGTGGGCAATCAGTTAAACAATTAGCTAAAAAGTATAAAGTATCTGCTGAAAGTGCAAAAAGCTATAACGAATGGATTGGGTTCTCGAAAAGAATACCAAGTGATAAAAAATATGTTGTTATTTTTTCTGTGAAAAATGATGGTTCGGAAGAGCCTATAGAACCTATCGATAGTCAAGAAGAGGTGCTTACTCAAAACGAATCAGCAAACACACCAGGTACCCCAATAGCTTACCATTCTGTTTCTTTAAGTACTAAAATACCACAAGTATCTAAATTAATTACAATTAATCGCCGTCCTGCTGTTATCCCAACTACAGGCGAATCGGTGGCTTCTCTCGCTCGAAAAGGAGGTGTCAGCCAAAAGAAATTTAGAAAATACAATGAATTAAAATCGTTTGAAGAAGTAATTGCAGGCGTGCCGTATTTCTTTAAAAGAAAGCGGGCAAAATCTAAAACACTCTATCATACCGTGGAGGCGGGAGAAACGACATGGAGTATCTCTCAAAAATACGGGATAAAGGAATGGAGCTTACGTACTAAAAACCGCATCAAAAAAAGGGAATCGTTGCTTTTGGGTCGTGAGTTATGGCTAAGAAAAACACGTCCTGACAAAACACCTATTAAGTTTAATAAAGTAAAAAGAGTAATCAAACCAACCGTGCCACAACCTAAAGCTGAAGAAGTAAAAGAACCTAAAAAGGTGATTGGAAAAGAAGTTATCCCTGTGGTTGCAAAAGAAATTGAAGAGGAGGTCATTGAAAAACCTACTGTTTTACCTGACTCTGTACCTACAGAAAAACCAGTACTTGAAATGATGGATTACACCGTGAAACAAGGAGAGACGATGTATAGTATTTCAAGGAAATTTCAGGTTTCGGTAGCTGATTTATTAAAATGGAACAACAAAACGGATAACAGTTTGGATATTGGTCAAGTGATTAAGATCAAAAAATAACACGTCCTACTTGACGTTTAGCTGATAATTCGTTAAACTGAAACTTAATAAGATTTATTGTCTTATTCAATCAACAAAAAGAAGAATTTATATATGGCTTTTTTTGAAAAAGAACATTTAAAAGGTGATATTTTCGGAGGTATCAATGCTGGAATTGTCGCGTTACCCGCAGCACTTGGTTTTGGAGCTTTAGCAGGGCTTTCTCCTATTTACGGTTTGTATAGTGCTATTTTCTTAGGGTTGTTTGCTGCTATTTTTGGCGGAACAAAAACATTGATAAGTAACCCTACAGGGCCAATGGCGGTCGTTACTTACGGACTAACTGTCGAATTGATAAAAGTGTTAGAAATCCCTGAAACGATGAATTCAGCTGATAAAATACTACAAATTTGGCCTTATTTGTTTTTTATATTTATAATCGCAGGAGCGTTTCAAATCATATTTGGTTTCTTGAAATTAGGTAAATATATTTCGTATATCCCTACACCTGTTGTATCAGGGTTTATGAGTGGTATTGGGGTGATTATTATCGTATCTCAAATTCCCAAAGCATTAGGCTCTTCTTTAAATGTAAGAGGTACAGGAGATATTTTAATGGCGTTACCTAATTTGATTGCTACTTCTGATTTACTCTCCGTGGGTATTGCTTTAGCAACTATTTTAATCATTTATTTTTTTCCAAAAGTCACAGCTAAAGTACCAAGTCCTTTGGTGGCTATTGTGGTCGTTACGGCAGCTATTTATTTTGCACACGTCAACTCTTCTTATTTGATACCGCAAATCCCTGAAAAATTACCTCGTTTAACTGAGCAACTAGCTATATTCACTGATTTCGACACCTTGTTTTTTGCAGAAGGAAAAGAAGGTTTATTGATGCTTGTTATCTTGAGTGGTTTGACTTTGGCTATTATAGGTGTGATTGACGCTTTATTGACAGCTGTTGTTTCTGACCAATTAACAAAAGAAAAGCACAACAGTAATAGAGAATTATTTGGACAAGGAGTAGGGAATATCGTGGCTGCCTTATTTGGTGGTATGATGGGTGCGGGAACAACACCAGCAACGGTTCTGAATATTAAATCAGGAGGACGTACACGATTATCGGGAATTATCCATGCGTTATTATTAATCGCAATTTTATTGGTTGCAGCACCTGTAGCTTCGATGATACCTAAGGCTGCTTTAGCAGGGTTACTTATTACGGTAGGTTTTTCTATTTTGGATTTTGAAGTTTTTAAAGTGCTAAGGAAAATACCAAAACAAGACAATTATGTGATGTTAATGGTGTTAGCAATGACGGCTTTTTGGGATTTAATGTACGCCGTGGCAGCAGGATTGATTTTAGCCTCACTCATGTTTATGAAAAAGATGGCTGATGCGGTAGAGGTAGATACAAGAAACTCAAAAGTAGATAGGTTGGTTGATCAATTGGTAGACACTTTTCCGGACTCTAAAGCATTTCGTAAAAATGTATTGATTAAAAACATAAAAGGACCTATGTTTTTTGGATTTGCAAGCCGTTTCCAAGATAGTTTGGAAGAGGTTAATGAGGTAAAAGCGGTGTTGTTAAACTTAGGTTCATCTACTTATATGGATCAATCAGGCGTTTATACTTTGAAAGATTCCATTCAGCGCTTAAAAGACAAAAACATTACAGTCGTGATGAGTGAAGTTAAAAAAACAGCAATGGAGCTTTTGCTTGGCGTTGGAGTTGTTCCAGACCTTGTTGCTGAAGACCATGTTTTTTCGTCTGTAGAAGAATGTGTGATGTGGCTTCGTGAACCTGGGCATTTGGAAGATGTTTTTGAAGATGACGGGAACTTATATATCCCTACTGCTTACACACCAAATGGTGATGGCATTAATGACGAATGGGATATCAGACATATCGATAAATTCCCTGAGTGCGTGGTGGATATTTACACGAGAGAAGGTGTACACGTTTTCCATTCGATAGGATACAAAGAAATGTGGGAAGGTGAATACGAAGGCAAACGACTGCCTTCAGATACTTACCATTACTCAATTGACCTCTACGGAGATGAAAAAGAGATCAAAAAAGGTGACGTGAGTATTTTTAGGTAATAACTATTTTAATAGTAATAAGGAGTTCTAAGAAACGAAAAAAACAAAGAGCCGTGTCATTTATTTGATACGGCTCTTTGTGTGTTAGTCCAATACGCCTTTTAAGTAATGTAAGATAGAAATGGGTGGCTCGACGTGAATAGTTTGAATACCGACCTTTTGAGCGGCTAAGACGTTATCGACATTGTCATCTAAGAAAAGTGTCTCTTCGGGCTTTATATTAGCGTCCTTGAGCAGGAACTCATAGATGTCTCTGTCTGGTTTCCTTCGGTTTATTTCATACGAATAATAAATCTTTCCGAAAACATTTTTCAAATCGTTCTCTCCTGTACTTTTCTCTAATATATCATTTACTCCTATAATATGTAAGTTTGAAGTATTGCTTAAAACATAGGTGCTGTATTTTTTATTGATTTCTTTTACCAAATCAATACGTTCTTTGGGCAATTCTAACAACAAAGCATTCCACGCTACGATTATTTCTTCGTCAGATTGGGTTAATTTTAAAGATTTTCGGATAGTAGTAACAAATTCTTGGTCAGAAAGTGTTCCTCGTTCGTAAACGTCCCAAACATTTAATTCACTCATTATCTTTTTTACTTCTTCGAGAGAATAAGGTGATAATTGAGCAAAGGCATTGAAAGTCAGTTCGAAGTCGATATCGATAACTACGCCACCCAAATCGAAAACAATATTTTTTATCGTTGAATAGTTCATTTTATTACATTTTACTTGTGTTTCTAAATACAAATATGCAACTTTGCACTCTCAATTCAAAGAAGAAATTCTTTGAGGGCCTATAGCTCAGCTGGTTAGAGCATCTGACTCATAATCAGGGGGTCCCTGGTTCGAGCCCAGGTGGGCCCACAATGGGTAGAAGCGGTTTTAATTCATTTTAAAACCGCTTTTTTTATGCTTTTAATCTAATTTTTTATAGTTTGAACCTGTAAATTTAAGACGTATGAAAATTGTTTCTTGGAATGTTAATGGTGTTCGTGCCATAGTCAAAAAAGATTTTATTGAGTTATTTAAGCAAATGGATGCAGACGTCCTTTGTTTGCAGGAAACCAAAGCACAAGATGACCAAGTAGCCGAAGCGTTAGATTGGATAGAAGGTTATCATATTTATTCTAACTCAGCGATTAAAAAAGGTTATTCGGGTACGGCTATTATCACGAAACAAAAGCCTTTGCAGGTGACTTACGGTTTAGGAATAGAAGAGCACGACACAGAAGGACGTGTATTAACTGCTGAGTTTGAAAAATACTTTGTGGTTACTGTTTATGTACCCAATTCAAAAAACACATTGGCACGTTTGCCTTACAGACAAACGTGGGATGCTGATTTTTTAACGTTTTTGAAGAATTTAGAGAAAATAAAACCTGTTATCGTAAATGGCGATTTCAATGTTGCACACAAGGATGTCGATCTTGCTCGTCCCAAAGCGAACTACAATAAGTCAGCTGGGTATATGCAAGAAGAAATTGATGGCATGGATAATTTTACGGAGGCAGGCTTATTGGATACTTTTAGATTGTTACACCCTGAAGCAGATGAAAATTACTCGTGGTGGAGTTATAGAGGTGGTGCAAGGCAACGTAATGTAGGTTGGCGTATCGATTACTTCTTAGCGAGCGAAAGCATCAAGGAGAATATTAAAGAAGCGTTTATTTTACAAGATTATATGGGGTCTGACCATTGCCCAGTTGGGGTTGTGGTAGGGTTTTAAATTTATGTCTCTTTTTGAAACTTCTATTCGGTCAACGCTGACTAAGCTTTTCCCGTTTTCGGAAGTGGTTGCTGAGGTGCCTTTTCTTATTTTAAAGGTTTCTGATACGCTGTTTTTTCATTTGGTAAGTTTGGATAAGGTGTCTTCGGCTCTTTTAACTACTTATTTTGAGGATTTGTCAAATACATATACTTCAAAAAACCAACAAATCATTCATGTGTGGGAAGACCATTGGGTTGCCCATCAAGCTGTGATTTGCTCTCGATTAGCCTCTTTGGCTGGTGTAACTACAAAAATACACGGAAGAAAAACGAAAGTCAGACGCATCGATCAAGACGAGTTTTATTCTTTTTTGAATGCTAATCATTTGCAAGGTGCCGTTTCTGCTAAGTACAAGTTAGGGTTGTTTGCTAAGGATAGGTTGGTGGCAGTTGCCGGCTTTAGTCACCCTCGAAAAATTACTCGTGGAGAACAGCTTTATCGTTCTTCAGAATTGATACGTTTTTGTAATTTGATAGACCATACCGTGATTGGAGGAATGGATAAATTATTGAAACATTTTATTACAAATTTCACGGTAGATGACGTAATGAGTTACGCTGATAGAGATTGGTCAAACGGAAAAAGTTATTTGCGTTTAGGTTTTGCCTTTATCGAACAGACAAAACCGACTTCTTTTTGGGTTGATTTAACTTCTAAAAAACGCTATTTTGAACATTCGTTAGCTAAAGAATTAAATTTGACGGAAGAGAAATTACATACGCACCTTATACAACACAATTTTTTACCCATTACAAATTCTGGGAACTTGAAATTTATCAAGGACTTACTCATTAACAAGGTTTAATTATCGAAAAACTCATAGTCATATTAGGTCCTACCGCTTCTGGAAAAACAAAAGTAGCGACGCATTTAGCTCACCAGATAAATGGTGAAGTAATCAGTGCAGATGCTCGGCAGGTTTATAAGCAAATGGATATTGGTACAGGTAAAGACTTGGGCGAATATAGAATTGATGGCGAAGCTATTCCTTACCATTTGATTGATGTTTGTGAAGCAGGGACGAAGTATTTGTTACCAGATTTTCAACGTGATTTTCAAGTTGTATTTGACCAGATAAATCAACAAAAACACACGGCTATCTTGTGTGGAGGAACAGGCCTGTATTTAGAGGCTGTCTTAGAAAATCATCAGTTTACGGCTGTTCCTGAAAATGGAGTGTTTAGAATGCGTGTGGAGAATAAAACGCACAACGAACTGTTGGTTGAGTTTGGGGAATTAGAAAAACCTAAGGAGTTTACGCCTGATTTGTCAACAAGAAAACGTACGGTTCGAGCGATTGAACTTGCTTTGTATTTTGAAAGCAATCCTTTTTCGACTGCCCAAAAAAGTGATTTCGAAGCGGTGATTTTCGGTTTGAATATCTCTCGTGAATTGCGACGTGAAAAAATATCTAAACGTTTGCACGAGCGACTAAATAACGGAATGATTGAAGAGGTTCAGGCGTTACTTGACACGGGGATACCTGCCGATGATTTGGTTTATTATGGGTTGGAATACAAGTTTATCACCGAGTACTTAGTAGGGAAATTGTCTTTGCAGGAAATGACTGACCGATTAGAAATTGCAATTCATCAGTTTGCAAAAAGGCAAATGACTTGGTTTCGAAGAATGGAAAGAAAAGGTCATGTTATTCATTGGTTAGATGCTGAATGGGAAATGGTGGACAAATTGGCATTTATAAACAAGGTATTGAAAGGCTAATTTTTGTCATGCTTTGTGTTTTTTTTGAGGGAAAAATGAAGTTGTAAGCTGTAGTTTTTTATCTTTGCTTACATAAGAAAGAAATTTAATTAATTGTACTATTTAAATGGGTTTTTACCCTGCTGATTTTATGAGTATCAATAAAATAAAAATAAAAATCGCTAAGGTTGTCAAAGAAACGGCTGATGCGGTAAGTATCTATTTCGAAGGAAGTCAATTCCCTTTTTCATACCAATCTGGGCAGTATGTAACACTGATTGTAGATATAAACGGAGAAGAAGTACGTCGTCCCTATTCATTGTGTACAGCTGATGGAATTGACGAAAACCCTGGGGTGACGATTAAAAGAGTAGAGAAAGGGTTGATGTCTAACTTTTTGAATGACCATGCAAAAGAAGGAATGGAGTTAGAAATAATGGAGACAATGGGTAGTTTTAAATACACGCCTGATGCTTCACTTTCTCGTTCGTTGGTATTGATTGGTGGAGGTAGTGGTGTAACGCCGATGCTTTCTATCTTGAAAAAAGCATTAAAAGAAGAACCTAACACTACAATCTGTTTCGTTTATGTAAATAAAAATGCAAAAGCGACTATTTTTTATGAGCAGTTTGAAGAGTTAAATAGAACGAACGATAATTTCACCTTGTATCATTACTTTTCGGATGAAAACAAAGTTGAGCCTGTAAAGCGAAGAGGTTTGGGACGTTTGTTTAGAAAAACAAAAAACTATGAGTTTGCTCATCGTATTGATGCACCAAAGTTGAGTGAGATTTTAAAAGGGTTTGCTGTTGAAGAAGCAGAAGTATTCTTATGTGGACCAAATGGTTTGATGGAAGTAGCCGAAGTAACATTGAAAGTGAATTTCTCAAAATGGAAGGTAAACCAAGAGAAATTTTTCTCTGCAAAAGAGAAAGTTTACGAGGCACAAGCAACCGAAGGGAAGCATAAAGTGACGATCAAAATGAATGGTGAAACGCACGAAGTAGAAGTTGGTGCGGTAAAGAGTATCTTATTTGAAGGTTTGGACAACGGTATCGATATGCCGTTTAGTTGCCAAAGCGGACTTTGTACAGCTTGTATGGGTAAATGTACTTCTGGAAAAATAGAGATGACAGAAAACTCAGGGCTTACTGATGATGAAGTGGAAGAAGGATACGTTTTGACATGTACAGGACACCCGAAATCGGACGTTGTAATTGAAATAGATTAAAGAACTTTGTTCTAATTCACACAAAAAACACCTGCTAAGTTTCAATAAATTTAGCAGGTGTTTTTTGTTTTAGAGAACTTATTATTTCATGATTAAGAAAACCTTATAGCCTCTACAGGTTTCATTTTTATTGTTGTAGAAATAGGTATAATGATAATCACCCCGACCAACAAGAGCGTACCTACGTTGATGTATACCCAGGTTGACCATTGCCACAAAATAGGTACAGCATCCATGTAATAGTTTTCTGGGTCTAAGGGGATAATTTTGAAGTAAAGCTGTAGTAAACAAAAGACCACAGCGATAAAATTACCCCAAAAGATACCTTTGAGAACTAATTGAATAGAAGAGTACCAAAATACCTTTGCTAAAAAAACATTTGTCCCACCCATTGCTTTTAGTAAACCGATGGTTGACGTACGGTCTGTCACTAAGATGTACATAGTGGAAAGTAAATTGAAAAAGACAATAACAAAGATAATAAGCACCATTACAATGGCATTTTGGTCAATCATTTCTAACCATTGAAAAAGATATTGGTACTTTTCAGTAATTAAAACAGCTTCGGTGTCGTAAAAATTTGAACTTGAAAACTGGATTTCTTCGACCACTTCTTTTGCCTTGAATGGGTCTGTTAGAAAAATTTCATAACCACCAATTTCTTTGTTTGACCAATTGGAAACGTTTCTGAGCATTGTCATATCTCCGAGTAAAAAATGGTCGTCGATTTCTTCTAAACCCGTCTCAAAGATACCTTGAACTATAAATAACCGAGGTTTGGGACGGTTGCCATTAAAGAAGTGGACTTTGAATTTATTGCCCACTTTTAAGTCAAACTTTTTAGCAATGCGATTACTTACCAATACTTGTTTTTTGTCTTCAAAATCTAGCGCTTCACCCGAAATGATATTTTGACCGAATACATTGAAGTTAAAATCTTTATTTACTCCTTTGAATACAATTCCGCCAACTTCGTGGTCTTTTTGTAAAATCCCTGCCGATAAGCCATAGGTATTGACTGATGTAATGGAAGGGTTGGTTTTTAACTCTTCGTAATAAATGCTGTCTTTGAGCATTGGAGAAGTGATAAAGGCATCGGTAAGCTCAAACTTTTTTAACTGAATATGCGAATCAAATGAAAAGAGTTTATCTTTAATTGTTTCTTTAAACCCGCCTAATATGGTATAGGTGATAATCATCACAGCGACACCTATTGCCACAGTAAAGACGGTCAAACGAGATATTGTTTGAATAAAAGAGCCTTGTTTAGCTTTTCGAATACGTTGACCGATGTAGTATGCTTTGTTCATCTTTTCTTAAAAATAGGGTCGTTTACCCCCGTAGAGGAGATCCCGAATTACTTCAATTTATTTATCCAATTGACAATATCAGTTAGTTCTTCGGGCAAAATACCGTGTGCTACGGGGTATTCGTTGTAGCTTAATTTTGCTCCCATTTGTTCTAAAAATACTTTGCTTTTTCGGTCTTGCTCAACGGGCACAACGTCATCAACCGAACCGTGACCGATGAAAAAGTTGAGCTTCTTGATGTCTTCGATGGGAGCAATATTGTCTTTAATCGCTTCTTGCATAATAAAACCACTTAAGGCGATAGTGCCTTTTAATAGTTTAGGGCTTGTCATTGCGACACCTTGACTAAGCATAGCGCCTTGTGAAAAACCTAATAACAAAACATTGTTTGGGTCAATAGCATAGCTTTGTTTCATGTAGTCGATAAATTGAATGACTTGCAAACGAGATTGTTCGGCTTGTTCCATATCAACTATTTTTTCGATACCCGAAAAATCTAAATTGAACCACGCATAACCGCCCCAAGGCAAAGTCACAGGTGCTTGTACGCTGACCACAAAATAATCGTTAGGTAACTCGTTACCAAAACTCAATAAATCCATTTCATTGCTTCCGTAACCGTGCAATAAAATGATAAGACCTTTGTTTTCTTGCTTTTGAGGTGTAGCTCCTTTGTAGATGTATTTGAGTGGACTTTCCATTATTTCATTATCATTATTTTCCCTATGCCTTGCTTGTATTTGTCGGTTGGCGAGTCGATATACTTGATTTCTACGTCACCACTTTCTATCTCGACGTGGTAAATATACAAGCCATTAGCCAAATTTGTTCCGTTGGCATTTGTTCCTTGCCATTCGTATGTTGTAATATTTTCTCCTGCGTGAATATGCCCTAATTCTTCTTTGGTAATGGTGCGTACTAATTCGCCTGTGGCGGTGTATATTTTGATAGTAATGCCTTCTGGAATAGCATCGCCAGTAAGGGTGAAAGCAAAACGGCAACTCGTACGGAAAGGATTTGGGAAAGGATGAAAATTGGTAATTGAGCGTTGATTTACCACTTCAAAAGAGATTTCGTAAGGAGTAGATGGATTGCCTCCTTGGTCTGTGCCTTCTACTTTTAAGTAGTAAATACCGTCGGCTAAGTCTTGTGGTGTATAAGCGATAGCAAACGGAATATCTTTACTCTGATTTGTCCACGAAAGAACGTTGTTATTAGAGAAATAAATAGGTTGGTAAGTACAACTACCTCCATTCTGACAAGGTGATTTCAAGAAGAGTTTTAATCCTAAGGTATCCTCCTTGAGGTTGTATTTATTGTTATCGTAAAACGAAATAGCAATAGTTGGATTCGGAGAAACGATTGCTCCGTCGGTAATGTGTACTTTATCAAAAAGAACGTCAATTACAGGAGCGATTTTATCTTTGGTTACCTCAAAAGGAAGAGCTAAAATATTGTTGGAGTAAATTTGTTCTAATTGGTCGTAAGGGTTGAAAAAGACTTGTACGGTATTATTTCCTATCCAATTGGCTGTTTCGATAGTAAGTGTATAGGTCAGTGTGTCTTGCTTTTTTAATAATCCCAATGTTCTTGTGTGGAGGACTTCGTTTGTCTCACCTGTTATTTTTATTTCAACCTCAATAAAATCGGGGAAGTCAATACCTGTAATGTTTTGAAATTTATAGGTTAAAACCAACGGTTGACCTTCTTCAAAGGACGATAAATGGTAGTTGTTTACACCAACAATAGAGGTGTTGATAATCGCTTCAGGGATAGGTTTGGAAGTAACTGCCCAATGCTTGAGCTGTGCCGACGAATTATCCAACGTATCATAAATCAAGGCTTCTAATTGAATAAAAGGGTAGAGGCTTGCATCGATATTGATGTCATTTTTCAAATCAATAGCAATAATCGGTTGGTTGTCGATAGAGTGTAAAGGGATGATATTCTTTTTGCCCTCTTTGTCTATTCCGAAAATAGAAACGACCATCGAATCATTAGCTGTTCGTTCAAAACGATGCGAATAAGAACCCCATTCGGTCGTAGCACCGATTACAGGAGAAATGATTTTTCCTACCGTTAATCGCCCTTGTATATCTGTGTCTATTTCTATAATAGATGAAGTAGTAGCACCGATTTTTTCGGCAATAGCTGTTGTTGTCCCTTTCTTTCCTAAGAAAATATAAGGGTGCGTATTGGAAGGGATTTGGTCGATGAGTTCTGCACCAAATTCTTTGATTTTGTCCTTCATTGCAACACTCCAATTTGTGCCTCTGTGATTACCGACTGCGACGAAGAGGACAATATCATTTTTAGGGACTTGGTCGAGAAAATTGATTAGATTAGTTTGTTGCCCTGCTTGATGTAGTGAATGGAAAGCTTGAGCGATGGGTGGGTGTTTTCCGCAATTTCCGTATTGAGAGGGATTGGGACTGTAAGGTAAGGCAGTTTCTCCGTCAAAAACGACTACCCATAAACCGTCTTTCGTACAGCCACCTTGTAAACCAATCAGCCCTCCAATAATGATGGATTGATTGTCAACGGCAACGGATGCTTCTTTTTGAAAATCAGGTACGTTTCTCCCTGCACTTTTGGCGTAAACGTGAGAGCCTGTTTGGTCAAATTCCCATCGGGAAGTTGGGGAGTCTTTGTAGATATGTCTAAGGTCGTTGTTGTAAAATTGGTCAAATTCCATTTGTCCCCAACCTGTTTTGTTGGCGATGTAAGTAAATGACGCCATTTCCCATTGTGGGACTTGTCCCGAAGGAAGGTTAGTAAAACGTACACGCCAATAATAGGTCGTCGAGTCGGTGGTGATAGGTAGTTCGTAGTTTTTAAGTTTCGCAACAATATCTCCTGTAACCGTTGTACTTAATAGAGGTTGAGTAAAAGTAATTGATGTGTCAATCTCTATTTCGTAAGTGAAATTTGCTATCGTCAATAAATCGTTAGATTGAAAAATTAAATCAGTCGTTGTTTTGTCTAGAATAGCAAAATCTTTTGGGTAGAGCGGTGTGATACCGTTGAGGGGAATAAAGAAATCAATAGAGGCGGAGTTGTTGTTTTTTGTTAATTCGTCAATCTCATTGGGACAATCAATGGTTATGGTAAATGTATTGATTCCACCTGTCGTTTTATTCGTATTAATAATGGTGTAATAAACGGTGTCTTGATGAAAAATAGGTGCTATTTTGACTGTTTTGTATTGAATAATTTCATTTGCATAGCTTCGTTCTATACAAAATGACAAGGAATCATTTAACGCACGACCAAAATTTTCTATTCCAATAGCAATTCTAAAAGAATCCGTTTGTGCCGTAATTCTTTTGTTATCGAAGGCTTGAATAGATAAAGCTTCTTTTTTAACCGCGTAATCAGGTTTTTGTGGAGTGAAGTAATGAATAGCAGGGTCTCCCAAATAATTGAATTGATGTGCGTGTGTCTTATAATACAAATTGTTTTCTTTTCCTGTACTAAACTCTGTAATCACTTTTTGTTGTATTTCTCCCAAACTTTTGTGAGAAAAACCTTCTTCTTGAAAAGCATATTTATAAAATACCTTACTGTAATTGTTGAGCGTATTGGTGATGCCGTAATAGCTATGTCCGAAACCACCGATAGCTCCTCTATTTTTGGTGAACAGCCAATCACGGACACGGACTCGGTAATAACCATTGTAGGTGTCTGTCGAAAAACAACCATTTAACCAGAGTAGGGTGTATTTCCCTTTGTTTCTAAAACCGTTTTCATCAATACTAACCGCACCAATATCTAAGCCCTGGAAAAACGAAGTGGAGTGACCAAAAAACGTGACCATTCCTACGCCGTCATTTACCTGTTTTGATATATTGATAAACTCGACAGCTTCTCCTGTGTTTTTATTAAAAGTGGTTACTTTTGCTCCGTATTGAGTTTCTTCTGCCTGATTTTTTAGTCCATTCATCATATTTAAAATGACAGACGCCTCATTTTCTGTTGAGCCTCCACTCAAATGAAGCATTCGTTTTCTCCATAAATTATCGTACGGCATACTCTCGTGCTCAATAACTTTATCTAAATAGATTTGTGCTTCTTCGTTGGTGTAGCAAGGGATACGACCCGTAGCTAAGCGAGGGGCTAATTTAGTATCACCGATTTGGTTACTAAACATAATATCCGAACTCGGATTCCCTATCGTCATTACGTAGTCTTTGTTTGGGTAAATACTGGTGTTTAAAGGGAGTTTTCGGTAATAAGGTTTTGCGTAGTTTTTGATACTTACCGCATTGGCGTTACCTAACAATAAAAGGTGAGTAGGCGTGTGTGTCGCCAACATATAACGGCAATAATTTCGGATGGCAGTAGGCGTTCTTTCTCCGTGATTGTATTGGTCAATCAATCGGTCTTGGTCCACAATCTCCACGTGGTAACCACCTCCCGCAACAGAAGAACGGTAGGTTTTGAAATTCTCTGCCGTTTGCTTAAAGTTTTTGTGGTAAATAATTAAATAATCAGGCGAAGTTAATAAAGCGTCATTTTTAGTAACGACAGATTCTATTTTTGTAGGTGTCAAATAATCATTCGGAGTCAATAAGACATACGATTTGTCGCCTTGGTCAAGGTGGTTTAAAATGATTTGGTTACTTGGTGATTGAAATAACTGAGTAAGATTGTGTTCGTCTGAAACGTCGAAAGTCACACTGTTGGCGGGTACATTGGTGAAATCAACAGCAATAGTAGGAACTGCTTGGTCAAAAGAATTAAAAAGAAAAGGCGTCGTGTTTTTTACGTCAGGGTGAATAGGGTAGGTGTATTTGGTATAAACAATTGAAACCACGTCAGGATTTGCACCTTGACCATCTACTGTGGCAACAGAAGTGAGCGTGTTGTCTTTTATTTGGTCAAAACCCCAATCCAAAGTATGTGTAAGGCTGTTGTATTTGTAGAAATCAGGAAAATTGTGTGTAGAAGGGTTGTTTTCGCCAATAACAACCGATATTTTGTGAATGTATTTGTTTCTCCCTGCAAATTTAACTTCCAATTTAGGTTGGTAGCCAATTACCGTTTTGGTATTTGATAAATCAGGCAAGCCAAGCTGAGGGTGTTGTCCTTTTTGCCTAGGCCATTGTACCCAGCCTTCACCTGTTACAAAATCACTGTGAAAGATATAAGGAGCAGGTTCATTGCCTAATGAATAACTCTCTAAAAAAGTATGTACACTTTCTTTCTCTAAATATTCTCGAGCAACAGATGCTTCTGTATTATTGGTAGCAATTCGTTTTGGATTAAGCGAAGAGTGCGTTAAGAAATAAGAAGAAGTATCTGAATACAAATTAATGTAAGGGTTCGTTAGTTCGTTAGCACCCTTGTAATGTACTTCGTCCGTTTCCCCATCCAATTTCTTTCCGTAATACAAGATATAATCTCCACTATCAAAAGAACCGTCAGCTTCGCCTATTACTCGAATAGCCATTTCTTGTCCCCTTCGAAACAGTTGAAATTCTTGCGGATTTTTATCGACAGGAAACCCTGCGTCAGCCAATTGTTGGTACGAAACTTTAAAAAATCCCGTGCGACTGTCTTTTATTTTGAAATATTCTTTAGAATAATCAAGCCATTCGGAACCGTAATTTTGAGCAAAATTTACCACAGAAGAAAATAAAGCTACGCAGAGCAATATTCTTTTCAAGTAGGTGGTAATATTTTTGCTTTTAGTCATTAATCGATAGGTGTTTGGTTAATAATAATATCTCTTTCTACTTTCTTTAAACGTAAATGTCTTGCCATTTTATGTTTTGTAGGCCATTCTAATGAAGTAAATATAATTACAGCTATAAATAGGTAACAAAAATAAGGAGCAAATGTAACAACATACGCCAAACTTAATCCCCATAACACAAGAGAAAGTAACCCTAACTGCTGACTAACTGTTTGGTAATAGATAACTAAACGAGCTCTTAAAGATAATTCACTCTCAGGCTTAATTACTTTCAATGCCCTAAATAAAATTTGGTATGACCAAAACATAAGCCCCAAAACGATAGCTAAAGTAAGGTACGAGATAAACGAACTTATCTCGGTCTCTTCAGGACGAAATCGGTCGTGGTAGAAGTAAGTAATCAACGCTAAAATAGTAGGAGGTAGTATGATTAATGAAAAACTTGTTTGTATTTTTCTCAAAAAGTATTGGCTTGAGCTTATTTTTTCTTCTTCTATACCAAACATATTCTATTTATTTAAAGATTAACTGTAACTTTATGTTTAAAGTTTATTATATACAAAAATAAACACATTAAAACTTATACCTATGAGAAGACTAAGTATTCTTTCAATAATAGCCCTATTACTTTTTGGAGCGTGTGATAAAACCGCAGAAAAAGAAGAAAAGCAACCAGAAGTAAAAACAAAAGCGATCTTATTGCCCTGTGGAACCAGCCCTCGTGATGCTTTTAAGTCATTAAATGATAAAGCATCCATCTTAGACACTTCGGAGGTGTTGTTAGCTACTTATAAAAAACATTTGGATACATTAATCTTTGATTGGGCGGAGTTGACACGTTCTGAAAACAAACAGATGGATATTATCGCTCAAACTTTAAACCAAGTAGCACAACACGAAGGGTATAACAAAGAGCAAGTCACAGCAATTCAAAACTCATTTTGTTTAATTGAAAGTAACCGTTTGCCGGCAGATGAAATTGGCGACTCAGAGAGGCTTCAATTATTTGATAGTTTATTGATTACCTTAAAAAGAAAAAGTGTTGAGCAAGTGCTTGATTTAGCAAAAGTACCTCGCACAGTAACCAATGAAAGCGAAAAAATCATTGATGCAGACAGTTTGATGATTTTGTTAGACGACTCTTTGCTTGTCGATAATGTTTATTTGGCAGAGTCTTACGAAACGATTATTTGGCGAAACAACAACTTGTATTTAGAGTCTGTGAGTGCGTACAACCAATTTATTGAAAAAAACAAAATCGCCTTAGAACAAAAAGGACTAATTAACTTAAAAAAATTCCCTAATTTCTATGATTAAGTATTTACCACTACTCGCACTTTTCTTTTTTTCATGCACCAAATCTCTCGAATTAAAAGATTTTGATAAGGCCAATTGGGAAGCAGGTCGTGATGGTTGTAGCTCATCGAGAATAGGGCAATTGGATTACCTAAAAGAACACAATGAGTTATTTATAGGGGTCAGTGAAGCGTCTATTCAAGAATATTTGGGGAAGCCAGACCAACGCGAATTAGTCGCACGAATGGGACGTAAATTTCACTATTTTATCACGCCTTCAACAGTTTGTTCTGAAAAGGGTAAAAAAAGACCGCCTGCTCTTATTATAGAATTTGAACAGCGAGGAATAGCCAAAATGGTCATCGTACCTTCAAAAAAAGCGATACTTAAAGGTTTAGAGAAGTAAGAGAATGATTTCTTTTACATGCTAAAATATGGGGCGATAGCGTGGTCTGATTATTAAGCGAGAAGATGTAACTGCCCTATTTTGGGTTTAAAAAAAGAGCACAAAAAAACCTACTATTTAAAGAATAGTAGGTTTTTTGTTTTGTAAATTAAAGATTACTTTCTTTCCAACATAGATGGTGCGTTGGCTGTTTGTTGAGGTACAGCGATTCCTAATGTTTTCAATACATCGTTAGTGATGTTGAATTTCTCAGCATTTAGCATCCATAACATAGAGTCCCCATTGAAAATGTGAGTATATCCACCTGCAGTGGCTGTTTTTTCTATTGCTTGTTGGATTTTATTTTGAAGAGGAACCATCAAATCTTGTTGTTTTTTCATCATTTGCTCTTCAGCACCTGCTTGGAAATTTTGAATTTCGTTCTGCTTATTCATCAATTGCTTTTCTTTGTCTTTTAGCATAAATTGATCTTGAGCAGGGTTTTGTCTCATTTGAGCATATTCTTGTTCCATTGCTTGGTACTCTTGGTATTTTGTTTGAATCATTTGATCCAATCTACCTTTGTGCTCTTGCAACTGTTTTGTGATTATTTTGTAATCAGGGTGAGACATGGCGATATACTCTGCATTGGTATATCCTATTTTTGTTTTTTCTGTTTGAGCAAAAGCTGCTAATACAAACAGGTTGATAACGATTGTAGCTATTAATTTCATAGTTTTTATTTTTCTAATTCTGGGTAATACATTGTTTCTGATAAACTTTTCATTGGCGGAACCATAGGGAAGACATTCTCTTCACGAGGTACCATACAGTGGATTAAGAAAGGACCATCTGTCGCTTGAGCTTCTTTTATTGCCTCGCTTAAAGCCTCCGTTGTATTAACCCTTACAGATTTCACGCCAAAAGCTTCAGATAGTAATTTAAAGTCAGGATTTAACAGTTCTACACCTGAATAATTTTTAGCGTAAAACTGTTCCTGCCACTGTCTTACCATTCCTAAATAGGTGTTTTCTAATAATAAAACTTTTATTGGGTAATTTTCTTGAGCGAAAGTAACGAGCTCTTGAATATTCATTTGAATAGAGCCATCTCCAGAGATAGACCAAACTTCATTCTTAGGAAATGCCGCCTGAACTCCCATAGCTGCAGGTAAACCAAATCCCATTGTTCCTAATCCGCAAGAAGAAACAAAATGATTAGGGTTTAATCTCGTCATGTACTGAGCAGCCCACATTTGGTGTTGTCCCACATCGGTACAAACAAACGCATCTGAAGGCATTGCTTTCTCTAATAAGGATATCGCGCTAATCTCTGTCAGCTTATCAAAATTTGGTGTTTTCAATGGGTATTTTTTACGTTCGTTAGATAAGAATTCTATCCACTCTTTACGTAACGTTTTATTTTCCTTGGTTCGTGTGTCAGGACACTCTTTTAATAAACGTTGGATGTCAGCGTGCAAAAACAAGTCTGTACGGACGTTTTTATCTTGCTCACTGATGTCGATATCAATATGAATAACTTTAGCGTTCGGAGCAAATTCGTCTAGTTTACCTGTGATACGGTCATCAAAACGAATTCCCATAGCGATAATCAAATCACAATTTTGAACGGCATCATTGGCATATTTCATACCGTGCATACCTAACCAACTAAAGTAAAGAGGGTCGTCTTCTCTTAATGCCCCTATTCCTAAGATAGTAGAAACAGCAGGTATTTGTTCACGTTTCACAAAACTCCTCAATTCGTCCCAGGCCTCACCAAGCATAATGCCGTGCCCTGCGATGATTAAAGGTTTTTTTGCTTCAGCTAAAATATCTCGTGCTTCAAACAATTGCTCACGGTGTACTTCAAAGGTACGTTCTTTTTTAGGTGGTTTAATTTCATCTTCCCAATTGTCGGGTAACTCTACCATTGCGTTTTGTACATCTTTTGGGATGTCAATTAATACAGGGCCAGGACGACCTTGCATAGCAATTTTATAAGCGTCTAAAAATATATCACCAGCATCCTTAATCTTACGGATAAGGTATGTTTTTTTTGTTATTGGAATACAAATACCTGTGATATCAGTTTCCTGAAAAGCATCGGAGCCAATTAGTCCCAGAGGAACTTGTCCCGTAATTGCTATCATCGGAACAGAGTCTGCGTAAGCATCTGCAATACCTGTAACCAAATTCGTGGCTCCAGGTCCTGAAGTGGCTAAACAAAAACCAGGCTTTCCTTTGACACGTCCAAAAGCATTGGCTGCTAAAGACGCTCCTTGTTCGTGACGCACCAATATATTGTTTAGTGTTGTCTTCGATAAGGCGTCGTAGATTGGTAAGATTGCACCTCCAGGGTAAGCAAAAAGCGTTTCTGCTTCAAGTAACTCTATGATTCGTACAATGTAGTCTGCTCCTCTAAGTTCCATAATCAACAAAGATAAGTATTCCTATTTAGTAAAGAAATGGTAGAGCTTATTTGTTAAAAGTTAATTGTGTTAATTAACGGTAGAAGGGAGGGTGAATAAACGACAAAGCCTCATCATTAAAGAAATGATGAGGCTTTGTGTTGTATTGAGAAAGCTTATTTAACTTTTTCTTTTTTTTCTGTTTCAAAAACAAATTGTTCGGGGTAATGTTTGAACAATGAGTTGTACCAGCTAACTACTTTTTTTGCATCAGAAGCGTACACTTTATCGGCATCATACTCAGGAACTATTTCGCTCAAGAAGTCTAAAAGTTTTTTAGAGTCGTCTTTTGGTTGAACAGGTAATTCGCCTTTGTATTTGTCAAATATTATTTTGAAAATATCTTCTAATAAAATAGTTCCTTCTACCGTTGTGGTGTAGATAGAAATCTCTTTTAATATAGAAACACGGCTGTTAGCATTTGCAACAAGTTTTTTCTTGCTATCGTCTAACGTTTCTAAAATCACGCCTGATTTGGTTGGTTTTACTACTTTGTACAAACCTCCTTTACCAGCAATCGAAGCTACATCTCTTAAATCCATATTTATAGGTGTTCTATTTTATTAAAGTTTAAATCTAACTGGAATATTGTATTCGGCAATATACCCAGGAGCCTTGAATTTTAAGGTTTTCACAACTCTTAACGCTTCTGCTCCACAGCCAGCACCAATGTTTTTCACCACTTTGGCATAACCAAATGTTCCGTCAGCCAATAGTTTGACATGAATAATACAAGTACCTTGTCTTCTACTTCTTTTTGCCATTGCAGGGTATTGCAATTCTTTAGCAATATCTTGGTATAATTTTGTCTGTCCACCTTC
The DNA here is from genome assembly GCA_965224495.1 of Cytophagales bacterium. Lineage (GTDB taxonomy): Bacteria > Bacteroidota > Bacteroidia > Cytophagales > JAAEPT01 > CBDCZI01. Next base: position 412,438 of record CBDCZI010000025.1, read on the forward strand.
GTAATGTTCAGCAATAGGTAAAACCTTTACTTGAATAAAAGAGGCAGTAGCGATAAGCACACTTAGCAATAGAGTGTAAAACGAGGTGTTGGTTAGCTTTTTCATAAATTAAATGTTAAGTATATTCAGTTACAAGTTTACTTTATTTCAACGAAAAAACCAATTATTCTTGGTTAGAGTTGAATAACTCCAATAAGGAATCAATATAATCTAATACATTTTCCGTGCCTCTTTTGTCTTCTGCCGAAGTTATGATGAAGTTTGGCTTGTCATTAAAAATCTTTTTTATGATTTTCATGTACTTGCTTGTGTTGCTTACCGCTTTGTTTTTTGACAGCTTATCTGCTTTTGTGAATGCAAAAGAAAAAGGTATTTCTATCTCATAAAGCCATTCTATAAACTCAACGTCAATCTTTTGAGGGTCGTGTCTAATGTCTAACAAAACAAAAAGCTCTATTAGGTTTGGTCTATCAACCAAGTAGTCATTAATGTTTTTTTCCCATTCTGATTTTTTTGATTTACTGACTCTCGCCCACCCATAACCTGGTAAATCGACCAATAACCAGTCTTCGTTTACTTCAAAATGATTGATTAGTTGTGTCTTTCCTGGGGTGGCAGAAACCTTGGCTAGTTTCTTTCTTCCCATCAATGCATTAATTAAACTCGACTTCCCAACATTAGAACGACCAATAAAAGCAACCTCTGGCAGGTTGGACTCGGGGCATTGCTCTAAATTTTGGCTACTTTTAAGAAAGTTTACTGACTTAATCTTCATAGTTCTTTTTTGTTCAAAACATTAGTGGTAAATTCATACCCAATTGAATTACAAAAATAATTCTTTAAAAATTAATAACACCCCTATGCGTAGTATTTTAACATTAGCTTTATTTATTTCTGTAACTTTTTCTTCTTACAGTCAGGGATATTCAGAAAAAGACATAAAAAAAATTTCTCATCAAGCATTTATAGCTTTTGATGGAGAAAATTATGAAATGGCATTAGAAATGTATTTGTTCTTAGATTCTTTGAATCCTTCGGATGCAGAAAATAATTTTATGGTAGGGTCAACTTATATGAGGTTGGTTGAGCATAGAGAGCAGTCATTGCCGTATTTTCAAAAGGCAGAGAAATTAGGGTATAGTAAACATGTGAAGCCTTTGGTAGAGGTAAATGCAGCACATGGTTTTTATGAATCAGATGACTTTTACTTTAATATAGCAAGAGCATATCATTTGAATTATAAGTTTGACAAAGCTATTGACTATTATAATGAGTTTCTTCAAGAAGTAGCTGACAAATACCACGGGTATCACCAAAAAGATATTGCTATAGTCAAACGATTTATTGAAAACTGTAGATCAGGGAAGGAAATCATACAAGATACGTTGGATGTTAAAGTGACTATTTTAGAAGGTATTAATTCAAAGTATGCTGATGTAGCACCTGTGATTTCAGCGGACGAAAAAATCATGTTTTTTACAAGTCGTCGCCCTTTAGGTGAGCGTGCCCAAAGAGATGAAAACGGAATGTATGTTGAAAACATCTATTACACCACTAATTTAGGAAACGGAAAATGGAGTACACCTATAGCTATGAGTGATACGGTGAATAGTGATGAAAATGAGTCAGCGGTCGCTTTATCTCCAGATGGACGTAAATTGATTGTATATAAGAGTAATAGCCACGGGACTGGAGATTTGTATTTTACTTTATTAGAAGGAGAATCATGGACTGAATTAATGAAAATGCAAGAAGGAATCAATACAAGAGCATTTGAAAGTAGTGCGAGTATTAGTCCAGATAAGCAAAGTATGTACTTTACAAGTACACGCCCAGGAGGTTTGGGAGGAGAAGATATTTATGTTATTCATAAAGATACTTCAGGAAATTGGGGGAAAGCTAAAAGTATGGGGGATGTGATAAATACACCTTACGATGAAGATGCTCCTTATATCCACCCAGATGGAAATACACTTTATTTCAGTTCAAAAGGACATGAGTCGATGGGAGGGTTTGATATTTTCAAATCAAAATTTGATAAAGAAAAAGGTGTATGGTGTAAACCTGAAAATATTGGTCACCCAATTAATACACCAGAAGATGATATTTTCTTTGTTTGGACAGAAGATGGTAAACGAGCTTATTTTTCAACGCATCATCAAAATGGCTCAGGAGGAGAAGATATCTACATGTTGGAAATTACAGAACATGAAAAAGAAACAAATAAGGCGTTGGTTTTAGTGAAAGGGAAAGTCAAAGCTTTTGCTCCAGAAGTACCTGTTGGTGCAAAAATAACGGTAACTGACAAAGAGACACAAGAGGTAGTTGGTGTTTTTGAGTCAAACAGTGTGACAGGAGATTACACGTTGGTATTGAAGCCTGGTAGAGATTACGTGATGACTGTAGGGTCTGAGAGTTGTTTACCTCATACCGAAAATATTCATACGGCAGATATTACAAGCTACACAGAAAAAATAGTAGATATTACGTTACAAGGATTGAGTGCAGGGAGTATTGCTGTATTGAATAATGTGTTTTTTGATTACAACAGTGCAAAACTGAAAGAAAAGTCATTTTATGAGTTAAATAAATTTTATGAGGTATTGATAGATAATCCAGGAATGTTGGTGGAAATAGCGGGACATACAGACGCCGACGGTTCAGATGCGTATAATGTTAAGTTATCTAAAAAACGTGCACAAGCCGTACTGAAATATTTCTCAAAGAAAGGTATTTCTAAAAAACGTTTGGTTGCTCGTGGTTATGGAGAAAAATACTCAATAGCTACCAATACAACGGACGAAGGAAAAGCGTTAAATAGACGAACAGAAATGATTATCCATTCTAAGAAGGAAGATCAAATTTGGAAAAAAGGGTATTATTTTTTAAAAGAATACAAGAAAAATGAATAAAAATTTGCTAGTAAAATCGGCATTATTAATAGGGTTATTTTTGATGCCTTTCTTTTCTATCGCACAAGACGATAGGATTTTTGTAGAGGAAGGGGATAAAATCTTCAATTTTGGAGATTATGAGGATGCTATTCTCTTTTACCAATTGGCGGTAGAAGAAAATCCTCAAAATGTGCGTGCGCATTATATGGCGGGAACGTGTTTTTTGATTACTACAAATGAAAAAAAAGAAGCCGTTCATTATTTACTGAAAGCTTACGCACTCGATCCCGAAGTCCATCACGATGTGCTTTTCAAAATTGGAGAAGGCTACCGTTACCGTTACGAGTTTGACAGAGCAGTAGATTATTACAACGAGTATCTAGGAGAGATAGAGGCAAACCCACGTGCTTATGAAGGCTTGGATGTAGCGAAATTTAAGGCAAGAGCAAATAGAAGAATTTTAGAGTGTGAAAATGCTAAAAAATATATTGCAAATCCTGTAGCTTTTAAATCGGTAAATATAGGAGGAAGAGTCAATTCGGAAGCAGAAGATTATGCTCCAACGCTAAATAAAGACGAAACAATAATGTATTTCACCTCTAAACGTGAAGGTTCGACTGGTGGATTTAAAGACACCGATAACAAGTATTTTGAAGATATTTGGGTAGTCGAAAAAGAAGGGAACGAGTGGGGAACGCCAAAAAACATGGGTACGGTGATTAACACCAACCAACACGAGTCGAATATCGGTTTGTCTCCCGATGGTAATATTCTCTATATTTATCATACTGACCATAATGGTGATATTTATTATAGTGAGAAAAAAGAAGGCGAATGGACTGAAGTAAAACCATTTGGTAAAAACATTAATACAGAGTACCAAGAAACGTCCGTTTTTCATTCGTCTAACGGAAGTTATATGTTCTTTACCAGTTCACGTCCAGGAGGAGAAGGACGTTTGGATATTTACGTGATGCGTAAAGATAAAAAAGGGAAATGGAGTAAGCCAGAAAATCTTAGTTCTGTCGTTAATACGGAGTATGACGAAGAAGGCCCTTATTTTGATGTCGAACACAGCACACTTTATTTCTCGTCAAAAGGACATGGGGGAATGGGAGGTTATGATTTGTACAAGTCAGTATGGGATACATTGGACAACTCATGGTCAGAGCCAGAGAACTTAGGCTATCCTGTAAACTCTGTGGATGACGAACTTTTTTACACGGTTAGAGGTGGTGGAGAAGCAACAGAACATGCTTATTACGCTTCTTTCAAAGATGATAGTCACGGGTACACTGATATTTATATGATTGTTCCAGATGAAGATGAGTCGGTAGCAGGCGAGGCCGTAGCTGAGACAGTGATTGATAATGTAATTGAAGAAGATCCTATTGAAATTGAAAGACCTAAGATTGATTACCAACCGATTCATCTTAATGTAACAGCAAAAGAACAAGGGACAAGTAATCCTATTTCTGCATTTAAACTAAATGTCTATCGGTCAGATAACAAGCAAACTGCTGTTTTTGAAGGGGATGCCGAAGGGTTTTATAATTTCACATTAAACGATACGGTGCCATCTACTTATATTCTTATGGTTGAGGCTGATGGTTATGTTTTTCAGAGTAAGAATATTTCTATCGAGCCAACAGGTGAGACGCAAACAAAAGATGTAGTTGTTTATTTGGGTAAACAAGAGGTTTTTGCGCCAAAAGTATTGCGAAATATTTATTTTGCTTTTGATAAACATACGCTACGAGCAGAGTCGTTTATTGAGTTAGATCAATTGGTGAAAATGTTAAAGTCAAACGAAGCGATGACTGTTGAGATAGCAGGACATACTGATTTTAAAGGTTCGGATGACTACAATATGAAATTGTCGTACCGAAGAGCAAATGCGGTAAAGAAATACTTAGTTAAAAATGGTATCAATGCTAGCCGTGTGTTAGCTAAAGGTTATGGTGAGAAATACCCTATAGCTTCTAATGATGATGAGATAGAGGGTAGAGAGCTTAATAGAAGAACAGAGTTTATTATCTTGACAAAATAGATAAATACCTATAGTTTGAAGGCCTTTAGCACTAGCAATTACAGGTATGGATTTCCAAGGACAAGAACAAGATAAGGAGTGGCTAGGGAGGTGCAGTGTCTTATAAATACAGAATTTCCGACCCTCGAATAGGGAAGTTTTTATCAATTGACCCTCTTGCACCGAAATACCCTCACTATTCGCCTTATGCATTTAGTGGTAATCGAGTGATTGATGCTGTTGAGCTTGAAGGGTTAGAACCATGGCGAAGTAAATTCGCAATATCAAGGAGATGAAAATGGAGAGACAACATTATATGGACCATATCGAAATCAAGAGGTTGCACAAGGAGTAGTAGATGATTATGAACAGGGTCAAACAGATAGGATGACTGAGATGTTCAATTCTATTAATTACGAAATTCCTTCTTATTCGAAAAATGCGGGTGGTGAAAGTTCATTTAATTTAGATAATGCTGTAGGTAATTTTGGTACTGCTGTTAATGTTGGACAGGAGGTGATGTTTAGTACTACATTTAATACTTGGATGGGTAAGGATTTCAAACTGCGTTCTCAGAGTTGGGGTGGTAATGGAAAAACAGGAGGGAAGTTTAAATTTAGCCAAACCAGGGCAGGATGGAAAGGTTTAGGGGCTTTGAATTACGGAGTTGGATTGTATAATTATTTTTCTATACGTAGTAAAATGAAAAATGGAGAATCTGCTACAAATGAGGTGAATTTGACAAGAGGTTTAGGGTTTGAATTCAAAGTCAATGTTAATGAGGGCTATTTTTACCAAGGAGACAACCTAGTAGGAACAGTCGTCCCACCATTAATCTCTATCCCCAAAGCAATAGGTAATAAATTAGGAGAAACTTATCACAAAGAAATATGGGATGGAATTGAATGGCTAATGATTGATAATGCTGATTTTTGGCCAGATGTCTTTCAAGGTAAATAAGAATGAATTATGATATATAAGACCATATTTTATATTTACACAAATTTCGTGTACAATAAGGCAGGGGAAAGGGTTAGCTAGAGAATATTCTGTCAGTATAGTAGCCTTTCTTGTAGTATTGAACCTTATTAGTCTCATAGATATTTTGAGATTACCAATTTTCGATGATGTTCACCCTATGATTTGTGTGATAGTTGTGATGCCGATATATTTTGTTATTTGGAAACTAAAATCCAAAGTTATCTTAATTGATAAGCCAAAATTATTACATTATTTGATAACTTTTTTTTATGTTTTGGTAAGTTTTTTTGTGTCATGTTGGTCAATATTATATTCTTCCACTAATTGAAGTTTACTGCTTTACTCGTACAGCATAGCATGAATAATAAATAACAAGAATAATAGAACCAATTCTATTCAAAACTAGGGTTGGTTTTTTATGTTCAATGCAGAGCTTTAATTCCTTCTTACACCATTTTTATTGATGGAAAATATGATGTTTTATTAACTATCTAAATATACTATTCGTTTTTGATGAGAATCTGAGAAACATAATTAGGTTCTAAAAACAGATACCGTTCTGAATATAGATTCTATGTAAATCATCCTTTTTTTAACCTTCAGATTAAACTATATAACAATAAATATATTGGGATTATAATGGAGTTAATTAGAAATGAAACAGTAGATGAATCAACTTATTGGTGTCATTACGATAATGGAACAATAGGTTTGGTGATGTTTCCAAATGAGGAAATATGTGTTCCGATTGAGTATTATATAGGCTTAAATGAATTTAATTCTACTTTTCACACGATTTTTTCTGAGAAAGAATTCATAGAAAGCGTACAACAGTTGGGGATTAATGAATTTTTAAATATTGTAGATGCACTTATTCAATATTCTACCACTCCCGCTCGCGCTCGTTTGTAACGAGTGCAATGTGACTAATAACGAAGAATTCAAGCACCCAGCTAATGGGAAATATGGAACTTATGCCCAAACAGCTAGCCAACAGTCATTAACTAATGGGCGAACTTTCTTTAGTCTTAAAACAGCTAATGGAATTTCAGTAGGTTTTAGTCTGTCAGGAGGAGCGAACTCTGGTTGGTCTCCCGCTCGCGCTCGGTGTGCCGTGAATGCAATGAACGGCTCAGATTGATTTTGTATTTCAATCAGAAAAATTATTGCAATGCTGTATTTGAGATGGTAGTAGGTCTACCGAAGGCGACTTACAGGAGTAGCCTTCAAACCACCCGCTGTTCCGCGTATAAAAAATGATGGCTAGAGCGCATTTGCAATGCGTTCAATGTGAGTAAATAACGAAGAACTGAAAGGTCAAGGTAGAAAATACCAATACGTACCAACCACCGCACACCCCCCCCCCCGCTCGCGCTCGTTTACAACGAGTGCAATGTGATAAACAACGAAGAATTGAAAGGCACAAAGCAAACAGACAACCTTTTCAAATACAAGAGAATATAAAGAATAGTAAAGTTTGGTTATTTTCCCGCTCGAGCGCGTATAAAAAATGATGGCTAGAGCGCATTTGCAATGCGTTCAATGTGAGTAAGGATAAGTCTTGTTTAAATAGTGATAAGTTTGCCTAAAGATTAGTATATTGATATAATTACGGTACAGTTTTCAAGCAAGAATTTTATGTCGGAGAAATACAAGATGGATAATCCAGATGGAATGTACTTTTTAACGATGACAATAGTTCATTGGATAGACCTATTCACAAGACCAGAACTGAGCGATGTAATAGTGGAATCAATCAAACATTGTCAAAGAGAAAAAGGATTACTTGTGTATGCATGGTGTATCATGCCAAGCCCGCTCGCGGCGCGTATAAAAAATGATGGCTAGAGCGCATTTGCAATGCGTTCAATGTGTCTAAACAACGAAGAGCTGAAAGGCACAAAAGCAGTAATGTCGTTTAATAGATGAACGGACTAGCTTTGGGTAAACAAACATTACTTAACCGTTACCTTTTAAAGAACAACGTAATCGTGTTATATTACACTCGTTGTAAACGAGCGCTAGCGGGGTAAATTTGCAGTAAGTAATTAATGGGTTTTCAGAACGGTATTGGTTTGTTCTGTCTTTAACTTTTTCAAATTTATCAAGTAATGAGTTGGTCGTATTTTGTAATTTAGATTTAAAAAAAGAAGTCCATCCTAATAAATAACCCTTTAAGCCCATTGCTTGTTTAGCCCATTTATACAAATCAAAAGTATCGGTATGTTTAATTATTAAACCATTTTTGAATTCAAACTGAGCAGTGATTTCGTTATGAACCTTTTTACCTGTTTGACTGAAAGTGTAATAAGCATCCCATTTGG
>CBDCZI010000026.1:0-52901 GCA_965224495.1 Cytophagales bacterium
AGACGGCGTTGCGGTTAGATAAAGGTTTTACAGAAGCACGTTATTTGTACGCTAAAACGTCTTCTTTTATGGGATTTAATAAAAACTCAGATGAAAAAGTGAAGCGTCATTTTGAAATTATCGCTCAGCAAGAACCTAATAATCCTAAATATGTAGATGTCTATTACCGTTTGATGAATTTTGAGCTTTACGCTAAGAAATTTAAGAAAGCCAAACCTTATTTAGATAAACTACGTCAATTCCCCGAACAATCGGCACGTTATGGAGCAAAATTAGATGAAACCGAACGACTTATTCTTTCAGCAATAAAAGCCAAAGAAAATGGTGTGAAAATAGACTTAAAACCCTTGTCTAAAAATGTAAATATTGGAGCGGTACAATACCGACCAGTTTTAACGGCTGACGAGGAATTGCTTGTTTTTACCGCCAAAGTAGGTAACCAAGAAGAAGTGTATATGTCGCAAAAAATCGAAGGAAAATGGGGAGAAGCAACTGATTTTGTCGAAGGGCTAAATACCAAATACAACGAAGGATTTGTAACCATTTCGGCTGATGGAAACGTGTTGATTTACGCCTCAACGGCACCCAACGGTTTGGGGAAAAGTGATTTGTATGTGGCGTACAAAAAAGGAGGGAAGTGGACACGCCCCCAAAACATGGGTAAAGGCATCAACTCACACGGTTATGACTCCGAACCTTCGTTGACTGCAGATGGTCAAGCAATGTATTATTCTACCGCAAGAGAAGGTGGAATGGGGCAAAAAGACATTTGGTACGCCGGGCGAGACAGCTTGGGCGAATGGAAAGAGGCCGTAAACTTGGGGCCAGAAATCAACACTAAAGGAAATGAAGTAACACCATTTATTCACGCAGACAAAAAATATTTATATTTCGCCTCAGATAGCCGTGACGGGCTGGGAGGTTACGATATTTATTATTCGGCACGAACCAGTGCGTTGATTTTTGAAGAGGCGGTGAACATTGGTTACCCGATAAACACCGAAAAAGACGAAGGTTCCATGTTTATTATGCCCGATTATTCTAAGGCATTTATGGACGTTTACAACTACCAAGGGCGTAGCTCGACTTGTTTTATTTATGAGTTTGATTTGCCCCAAAACCTGAAGGCGAAACATCAATGTACTTACGCCAAAGGTTGGGTTTACGATGAGGTAACAAAAGACAGTTTAGAAGCAACTGTTCGATTGATTGACCTAAAAACCAAAGAAATAGTACAAGAAGTAAAGTCCTCAAGTCAGACAGGTGAGTTCTTGATAGTCATCAATGAAGACAAACCGTATGCGTTTCAAATCACAAAAAACGGGTACTTATTTTACAGTAAATCTATCGACTTTTCGCTGGCACACCAATCGGCAATTGAGATAAAAGCAGGACTCCTCCCGATAGGTAGTAAAAACAAAAATATTGTCTTAGAAAACATTTATTTTAAAGTGGACAAATACGCCCTATTAAAAACCTCTGAAGTAGAGTTAAACACCTTGGTAGCGTTATTAAAACAAAACCCCACACTCAAAATACGAGTAGAAGGACACACCGATAACAGCGGTCAGATGGCTTATAACTTACAATTATCACAAAAAAGAGCACAATCTGTACGTAACTATTTAATCAAAAAAGGAGCACGTAAAAACCAAGTAAGTTTCAGAGGCTATGGAGATAAAAAACCAAGAGCAAGCAATGAGACCAAACAAGGACGTGCCAAAAACAGACGAATAGAAATTAAATTATTGTAAGACGTATCGTTATTTTTTGTAATATATAGCAAATCGTCCACTAGGTTCTTTTTAGGTAAGCGCCCTCCTCAATAGTAGGGAAAATCTCGTTGAGTGTCATTGAACGATTGTTCTCTCCCGACCATTGGTAAAGATCGTCTCTGCCGATACAATCTATTCTGTCTAAGCCTATTGCAGCAAACATTTCAACCGCTGATTTTATTGTTGCTTTATGAAAATTGGCTACTCGACTTGTTTTTCTATCGATATCTAAACCTTTTTCTAAATGTCTGTTTTGTGTAGCCACACCTGTTGGGCAAGAGTTATTATGACAACGTAGTGATTGAATACATCCTAAGGCAAACATCATTGCACGGGCACTATTGCATAAATCTGCACCAGCAGCAAGTGCACGTACAATATCAAATCCAGAAATAACCTTACCACTGTAAATCAATTTAATATCCTTTTTTAAATCATAACCACGTAACAAATCAGAAACAAAAGAAATTGCTTCTTGCCCAGGCATACCAATATGATTTGAAAATTCTAATGGAGCGGCACCAGTTCCTCCTTCAGCACCATCAATAGTAATGAAATCAGGTTTTTTTCCTGTCAGGACCATTGTTTTGCATATCTTCTCGACCTCAGCCTTGTTTCCAACGCAAAGTTTAAAACCAATAGGTTTTCCTCCGATAATTCTCTCAACTCCTCAACGAAATCCAATAAACCTTCATGTGAATTGAAGGTAGAATGGTAAGCAGGTGAATAGAACAGTTGTGTGTGCTTTAACCCCTCTGATCTTAGCAATCTCCTCCGTGTTTTTTATCGCAGGAAGAATGCCTCCGTGACCTGGTTTTGCTCCTTGTGAGAGTTTGATTTCTATCATCTTCACAGAAGGTAGCCATGCTTTTTCTTTGAATTTATCTTTGTCAAACGCACCGTCCTTTGTTCGACAACCAAAATAACCTGTGCCTATTTGCCAAACCAAATCCCCTCCTTTCAAATGAAAAGGGGAGATTGAGCCTTCACCTGTGTTGTGGTAAAAGCCACCTTCTTTTGCTCCTTGGTTTAAAGAAGTAATGGCATGAGAGCTTAAAGATCCAAAGCTCATTGCCGAAATGTTTAATAAAGAGGCTTTGTAAGGTTGCGTACAATTCTTCCCGCCGATTATTACACGAGGATTGAAACTCTCTGCTTTTGAAGGGAACTGAGAATGAGGTACCCATTCATGCCCATCGCTGTAAAGGTCCATCTCTGTACCGAAAGGATGATTTTTGGTCTTTTTTTCTGCTCGGCTATTCACCAAATCAATTTCATTTTTATTAAAAGGAGTACCGTCAATATTTCCTTCAACAAAGTATTGTCTAATCTCGGGAGCTATTTCTTTTAAAATATAACGGAAGTGACCAAATATAGGGTAATTACTTAGTATCGAGCTTTTACTTTGTGCCACATCGTAAATTGCTACACTCCCTAAAAAAGTCATTACACCTAAAAACCAATAGAAAGTATACCGATAGGTTAACTGAAAAACGAAACCTAAGGCTAAAAGTATGATTAAAATAATTACAGTATTTCTTCTCATAAAAAAACGAACTAAAAGTATTTATTTATTGTACGCAGGTAAGAAAAAAAAGAGCATAAAAAAAGCTACCGAAGTAGCTTTTTTTTATTCCTTATAGGCTTAAATGAACTTATGTCTTTAGAATAACAAACTCAACACGTCTGTTTTTTGCTCTGTTTTCTTTTGTGTCATTTGGTCCAATTGGTTTAGAAAAGCCAAATCCTTTAGTCTTGATACGTTCTTGAGCAATTCCGTTTTTAATAAAATAATTACCGACACTTTTAGCTCTTCTCTCTGAAAGTTTTAAGTTAGAACTTGCAGAACCAACATTGTCAGTATGTCCTGAAACTTCGATAGATATCGCAGGGTATTCATTTAAGAAATCAAGCACTTTATTTAACGAAGGGTAAGACGTGATTTTTAATGTTGACTTACCGTTTGCAAAATAAACATTTTCAATAACCATAGTCATACCTGTCTCGATAGGGGTTAAGGAAACGACAATGTTTTCGTCTAATCTATCCTCTCCCTCGTAGTATAGTTTTCCCTCGTAAGGTAGGTAACCGTGTATTTGAGCGATATAATTAGCTGTATCGTTTAACGGAATCTTGAAACTAAAACCATTTTTATCTGTCTTTAGATCATTCTCCTTTTTTGTGTCTAGAAATATTTTAGACTTTTCTGCTATTTTAGAACCGTCTTTAGCAGACACAAATACACCTTTTACATAAGCAAAAGGATCAGCCTGTTTGGTGATAAACAAAGTAATTGTCGTATCTAGGTAACTTTCAAAACCCGTTAAGTCTAAGGTAGAAGTTACGCCTTCATAACCATGTGTTTTTGTGGAAATCTCATACGTCGTACCCAATGCTAAGCGGATGCCCTTAAACGCAGAACTGGCATCTATTTTGGCTTTATTGTATGGTGTTCCTCCGACGATGATTTGAGGATGAAGTGTAGTCATGTCAACAGCCAAAACTTCATTTGTTTCTGTATCTAAAATTAATCCTCTTACATCAGCGAAAAGTAAAGGTTCTACACTTACATTTTGTGTCATTTCTCCATATTCATATTTTCCTTTTGTGTTTATTGAAGCAGTGGGTGTGATGAAATTATTAACCTCACTGACCATAACAATTTCTTTATTGAAAGGTACACGGAAAGCAAACGAAGAAGTTGTTTTGTCAAACACCAATGAATCGGGAGTAAACGAAATGGTATCGATAGAAGTCTCGTTTCGAATGATTTCTTTAAGTACTAATTTCGCTTCATGCTTTGGATCGATGGGCTGGTTTTTAAATTGATTGAAAATAGCACCTTTCACTAAGATATATGGGTTTTTCTCGAAACGACGTATTTTGTAAATATTCCATGTTCCTGATTTATCAGAAGCGTAAAAAGCAATATCATTTAACTTGTTAAACGACATGAAAGCTTCGTTATTTGCAGTATTCAATCTCTCCGTAGTGATTAAAGTAGGTTTAGACCATTCCCTGAATTTCTTCCCGTTTGTGTCCGCTATTGATTGGTACAGCTCAGCTTGGTTGTCTCTATTAGAGGTGAAGAATAAAGTATCTCCGTTAGCTGATAACCAAGGGGCGAAATCATTTTTTGTTTGTTTGTCCGCTTGTTTTATTTTTTTTGGACGAGACCATTTTCCACTATTCTTTTTTAAAGAAACAAAAAGATTGTTTTTACGACCTCTTAAATGTTTGTCAAAACTGAAAAATAGAGCCGTAGCTTCTTGATTCATGAAAGCGTACATTTTACGCCCGTCATTTACGTTTTGAAAACCTTTAATCCTTAAGTTTTGAGGTAATGACCAATTGTCACCCTCTTTGATAACCATTGCTAAACCTCTTTTGAACCATTTACCTTTATAGGTATAGTTACCACTGATTAATAAAGCTTGTCCGTGGTCTTGAACTGAAAGGACGTTGTTAAATCTTGAGTTATTGATTACTTCAGGTAAGCGTGTAGGGACAGACCACGTACTATCTGTCAGTAACTGAGTTGACCATACATCTTGGCTGTTGTTTTTACCAAATTTATTGTCAGGATGGTTTGAACGAGTGAAATATAGTGTTTTTGTGTCCTCTGAATAAATAGGATTCATCTCATCAAACTGATCTGTACTTATACTATCTGCAATGACAGACGGAGCGAAAGATGCACTTAGTTTTTGTCCCCAGAGAGTGCTTGTAGCACAAAATAAGACAGTGATATATATAAAGTTTTTCATAATACTAATTATTATATTTTGTCTTCTGTATGAACTTTTCCAAATACGACATTGAAACCTAGTCTTACATTTACATTGTTAATGTATTGAGGAATGATTAATCCATCGTTTTGGTACGCTGTTATTTCACCGACGAATAAGTTATCAAATACCATATAGAATTGTACAGGCCCTGGTTTAACCATCAATCCTAATCCTATATTGACTAACCTTTTGTGTTGAGCGGTGTTGTTTAATGTTAAACTAAACGAACGCCCAAACTCTTTCTTGAAACCTAAGGTAGCTGATGTATTTAAACCTTTCCAAAAAAACATATTTACTGTACCGTACGCTTTTAAGCTTTTTGTTAAGTTGTATTGTCCGTTAAGGTAGATTTGCCCATGAAGCATGGTGGTGTAGCTTTCTTGTGTGGATGAATAATCTGTTTGCTTTTCTAAATCATCAGCCCACGCCTCTACGATAGAATCAGTTTTCTTACCTTTGACTAAAGGGCTAATCAAGTCAATACCTTTAATTGCTCCATCAACTTTTAAGTTGTAGTTGTTTGTTTTGTCAGCCCATTTGATATACCCTAAGTCAACAACCGAAGCTGAGACTTTGAGTTTGTCGGTTATTTTGTAAGACGCTCCTAAGTCAATACCTAAACCAAAATTTTTGGTGTTTATTAATTTAAGGTAATCTTTCTCGGTGGGTTCAGGGTCTCCGTTTTTGTTAGGTAGTCCTGCTGTGTTTATTGAATATTCTCCTTTTAAACTCGCTTCATAAGTTGTTTCGTCAAAGTGTAATTCCGCATCTTTTGTTTTACTGTTGACATTAGCGATACCGAAATTTGCTTTTATTTTAGCACCTAGAGTCCATTTTTTAAACTCACGAGAAAAGCCAATACCTAATTCGGTGTAAGCCGTTGCGTTGTTACCCATTTCATTTAAAGAAATATCCTTTCCTAACATCGAACCGTTTCCATTCCAAGCCAAGTCTAAGATGTCCTTATCAATCATTAACTTATTGTAAGCTCTCGTTCTCGCACTAAAAGAAACAAAAGTGTTTCTCCATTTTACTCTCGCCGATAACAAATCTACGTTGGCAAAAGTTAGACTGTAAATACCGTTTTTAGTTGAGTTTATCAACTTATTGGGGCTTACTGTGTTTCCGTCAATAATATCCCTTCCTGAGAATGATAAAGCTTGACCAAAATAAATAGAGGAAATACCAGGTAACCCAATACTCACTTGACTTTGAGGAATTACTGCAGGGTTAACATAAGAGGCTTGGTAAACGTTGTCCATCATGTATAATGTGGGTTCACGTTGTGCAAATAAGTTATTAGTAACCAATAAAAAGGATGCTAATAGAACTATGGTTTTAAATAATTGTTTCATTAAAAGTACTTTAGATTATTGGTCATTCAAATTTACGTCGCCTTTAACTCTTACTCCAATGATGATTTTCATCTTGTCTTGAGGACGAATATGTACGTTTTTAGATACTTGAGCACCTGTTGTCTCTAGTTTAGATACTAAAACTATTTTGTTCACTTTAGTACTGATGTTAGCCATTCGGTCGGCATTCAAAACAAGGTCAACAATTTTGTTAGTTGTAGCTATTGAGTAACCGTTATTGTCAACACTAGCACTTTCTATTTTGATGTTGTTTAATTCTTGGTCAACCACATTATTATCTTTGTCCAAAAAGAGAATGTCAATTCCTAACTCTAAAGGCATTCCATTTTCAAATATAAAACGGATAGTTGCTTCTTTTACTTTTCCATCAGTTTCGCCATCAGATAAGTCGATATCAGGGATAGTGTCAGTATGTGTGAAGCCTCTTAAATAACCGTGTAAGTAAAAATCACCTTCCAATAAAGTCTCTACCTTACTGTCTTTTGAGATAAATAAATCTTCGCTGGGGTCATTTGTAGGGTTGATAATAAGGCTCGCATCGTATTCAAATTTATTTGGTTTAACGGTGAAAATTTTCGTTAAATCAGGATGGGTAGTTGTGCTAAATATTTTTTCAGTAGTAGTGACGGCGTTACCTACCTGACTGACACTTGAAAGAGCAGGGATGTTTATTGGGTCGTCCGCTCCACTAATTACACCTGTCGAAGTGACATCATCCTCATTTAAGAAATTTAAGTTTTCCATTTTTAAAGCCATGGGTATCCCGAAATCAGTAGTGATTGTGGTTTTTAACTCATAAGTTTCTATGTGAAATTGCGTACTTCCGTCGAGCTCTTTAAATAGAGAGATCTCATTTTCTCCTTTCTCTGAAGGAATGGTAAATGTCCCTAGCTTTCCGATGATATGTTGAAACTTGACGTCTTTCATTGTTAAGGTGAACGCTATTTTATCTCCCACGTTTACTGGTTGATTGATTAGTGTACCACTTATTGATGCTTTTAAATCTATCGAGTTAAGAGCACCTGTTGTTGGGTGTTTTAAATTAACCGTGTAATCGTCTAAGTTTTGTGTTTGAATGATTACAGCTCCTGCTGGGACAACAATATTGGCAAATTCTAAAACTTGCCCATTGTTAGTTGCTGACGGAACAGAGAAATTGACAGTTAAAGGGTGTAAATACGTATTTCTTACGACAAGTTCAAATACGCCACTTTCTACTAAAATCTCTTTTAGTTCGGCATCATTAATAGTTGTGTTATTAATATCTAAAGGAAAACTTGGTAGCGTTGTTGAATAATCTTGGATTGGAGCGTTGAACGCCTGCCCGTTAGCAGTAACTGCGGGGATAGAGATAGGAGCTACATATTCACCAGGAAAAACTTGGTTTTGTATTTTATAAAAGCCTGTTGGTAAATCTGTTTTTACACTTTCAGAATAAGATAAAATGATGTCATCACCATCGATTTTCACTTTCAAATTGTTGGTGTCCGTTCTGTCAATAATATCTGCCATTGTAAATTCAGAGTTAATGACCTGTAGAGCCCAATCAGCCGTGTAGTTTTCTACAACTAAATTTTCGTCTTTTTTCTTTAAGCAAGCGCCTAAAAGGAAAAGTACTCCTAAAGCATATAAGAAATGTTTCATAGTATTATAATTAATTCAACATAAGCAATAAAGATAGCTATAATAAATGAATTTAAGTGTTTTTATAAATGAAAAGTACCTGACTAAATAGGAAGTAATAAAAAATGGCAACATATTCGCTTTAAATAAAATAGAAATCCTTAACTTAAACTTATCGAACATATTTATTGACTATGAAACAGCTATTTA
This sequence comes from Cytophagales bacterium, assembly GCA_965224495.1. Taxonomy (GTDB): domain Bacteria; phylum Bacteroidota; class Bacteroidia; order Cytophagales; family JAAEPT01; genus CBDCZI01. Next base: position 8,776 of record CBDCZI010000026.1, read on the forward strand.
CATTACTCATTACCTTTTTTATTTTACAAGTAGGGTTTTCTCAAACTGTTTTTAAAGAAGATTTTACGACCAATAAAAAGCATTGGCGTTTACGCAATGACCAAGTAAACAAAACACAGCTAAAAGAGGGCGAGTTACATTGGAAACGTAGTGGGCAACGTTCGGATGTAAGTACGCAATACATTAATCGCTTAGATGTTAACAGAGATTTTACGGTAAGTGCTCAAATGCGACCAAAAGCAATAGGTTCGGCTTATGGTTTAGTTTGGGGAGCAAGAGACAAAGGAAATGCGTATTATTTTTTAGTGAGAGGAACGAAATTCCGTACGTTTAGAGCCTTTGACGGTAAGGTAGTAGCTAGTAAAGATTATAAATTTAATTTTAAGGTCTCTTTGAAAGATAATAAATTAGCAATTAAGAAAACAGCTTCACAAATTAGTTACTATGTCAATGATGTGAAGGTTGCTTCTGAGCCTTACCAAGGGATTGACGGGAAAGGTTTTGGGTTTATTCTATGGCAAAACTCATCTATGGCGATTGATAATTTTTTGATTACAGGTACGTCGTTGAAAATTAACTTAATTAACGGATTAGAGTACACTGAAAAACCTGTGAATTTAGGTATTGGTGTTAATAGTGCGTTTGATGAAATGACGCCAATCATTACTGCTGATGGAACAAAATTGTATTTCTCAAGAAAAAAGCATCCCTCAAATGTAGGCGGACCAACAGATTTGGAAGATGCTTATTATTCTGATAATGTAGATGGAGTTTGGCAAAAAGCAAAAAATGTAGGCAAACCAATTAATAACCATGGTCCTAATGCTGTGCATGCCGTTTCTCCCGACGGAAACACGTTGGTTCTTATGAATCTATACGAAACAGACGGGAAACAAAAAGGACAAGGGTTATCAAGAAGTCATAAAACAAAAACGGGATGGTCAGTACCTGAGCAATTTAAAATTCGTCAGTATTACAATAAGAGTGGTTTTAATGAATTCTTTTTGAGTAGTAATAATAAAACGTTGATTATGGCTATCGAAAGAAAGGGAACAAATGGAGGGAGAGATTTGTATGTCTCTTTCAATGAAGGGAATGGTATTTGGTCTCAACCCAAAAATATGGGAAGAACACTCAATACGGAAGGGATAGAAATGTCTCCCTTTTTAGCACCTGACGGAGTGACGTTGTATTTTAGTTCGACTGGTCATCCTGGTTACGGACAAAATGATATTTTTATCTCACGAAGATTAGATAATAGTTGGAAAAACTGGAGTAAACCTCAAAATGTAGGCAAACCAATCAATGGAGAAGGAGTTGATGCTTATTACAGTGTACCTGCATCTGGAGAATTTGCTTATTTTGTATCAACAGGAAGTGGGAAAACAACAACGGATATTTATAAAGTGAAATTACCAGAGAAGGTAAAGCCTAAACCAGTAGTAATCATCAAGGGGATTGTACGGAACAGTAAAACAAACCGACCAATTGGTACAAATATTACTTACCGAAATTTAAAATCTGATAAAGAGGCAGGGATAGCAAATTCTGACCCTGTAACAGGAGCGTATGAGATTGTATTGCCACTTGACCAAGTATATGCGTTTTTTGCAGAGAAGAAAAATTTTTATTCAGTACGGGATAATATCGATTTGACGAATGTGGGAAAGTACCAAGTAATTACAAGAGATTTGTATTTGACACCAATGGAAATAGGGCAGTCAGCTCAGTTACACAATGTGCTTTTTGTTCGTAGTAAAGCGATATTGTTACCAGGTTCTTTTTCGGAATTGAATAAACTAGCAAAGGTAATGTTGGCGAATTTACAAATGAATATTCAAGTGTCAGGACATACAGATAACACAGGAAACCCTGATTTGAATAAAAAATTGTCAAGAGAAAGAGCACAAGCAGTGAAAGCGTATTTGGTAAAAAGAGGCGTGAAAGAAATGCGTATTTCAACGATAGGTCACGGAGGAGATAAACCAATTGCTGATAATAGCTACGAAGCGTCAAGAAAGAAAAATAGAAGAGTTGAGTTTGAAATAATGGGCTATTAACGACTTGTTATTTTGATTTTAGACGACTTGGGTTCTGGGTTAAGAAAGCTTTCCACGAACCAGCTTTTTTTGTTTCGTTCCCTCCTTGGAAATGATGACAAACAGCAACGCCCAACGCATCGGTAGCATCGAGTAGTTTGGGCATTTCTTTAATCTTCAACAAACGACGCAACATTTCGGCAACCATTTCTTTACTTGCTGTGCCTTTTCCTGTAACTGCTTTTTTGACTTTCAATGGAGCGTATTCGGTAACGGGTATGTCGTGTGATAAAGCAGATGCCATAGCGACACCTTGTGCACGTCCAAGTTTTAACATTGACTGTACGTTTTTACCCATAAATGGAGCCTCTAAAGCAACTTCATCGGGTGCGTACTCTTCAATGATGTGAGAAATTCGTTGAAAAATTTTCTGTAATTTTAAATAATGGTCTTTGTATTTGGCAAGATGAATCACCCCAAACTGGATTAATCGCATTTCTCCCTTCTCGATTGCTATTAATCCGTAACCCATTACGTTTGTACCAGGGTCAATTCCTAAAATTATTTTATCTTTACTTTTCATTGTTACAAACAAAGATACAAGAAGAAGCGAGTTTTGATTTTAAAAACAGAAATATCTAAGTTATTTGCCCCCAAACAGTTCCTGTTTTTACTAAAATTAGTAATTACATTAGCGGTGTGTGGTATTGCTATTTGGCTAATTGATGATCATTTTTCATCAATACAAATGAAAGAAATGATTATACAATCGTTTTTGGAAAGACCTTATTTTATTGTCTTGGTTGTGTTTTTAAGTTTTTTTAATTGGGGAATAGAAAGTGTAAAATGGCAAGTGGCGTTACCTAAATCTAATAAAACCACCTTTTTAGACGCGTTTAATAGCGTACTAGTTGGCTTGGGTGTCAGTCTGCTATTACCTCGTCTGCTGGGCGAAACGGTAGGGAGGTATAACAACCACAAAGGGGATAAGAAGGATGTGGTGTCCTCGTTGGCTCTTACGAAAATAGCACAAGGAGTGGTGACGGTACTGTTTGGTGTGTTTGGGGTTTATTATTTTAAAGAAAAAATAATAAACTGGTTTCAATTCCCTAGTCAACTCGCTTTACTGTTTGTAGGCTTAGTGGCTATTATTCTGTATTTATTCAAAAAGCAACTTATTCAATTAATAAAAAGTAACGCCTATTTTGGTAGTTTTAGAGAAATGAATGAAAGGAAAGGGACAAGTTTATTGTTGTTATCTACGGTACGCTATTTTACTTTTTATGGACAGTTTGTTGTTTTGTGTTTGTTTCTTAATGTAAAGGTCAATTGGGTAGATTTATTCTTTGCTTTGGCTACTTTATATTTTGTTCGAATGGCAACGGTTTCACTTAATATAGTCGTGGATTTGGGTGTGCGATTTGCAACGGCATTCTTTGTTTTTACAGCATTGAATATCATTCCTGACAGCAACGAAGTACTGGTGCTTTTGTCATTGGTATGGCTGTTTAATGTCGTGTTACCGTCATTTGTTGGGGGACTTTTGATTTTAAGAAAGAAATGATTTGGCTAACTATTATATTATTGACCTTGTATGTTGGCGGAGCTTATTCACTTTTATCTTTACAACCAGAGGAGGTGAAAGTTGTTCCTTCGTTGGAGGGTATTTCTTTTTCTATTGTTGTACCTGTGAGGAATGAGGAAGGAAATATTACAGCCTTATTAACTAGTATTTGTGAACAACAAGGCGAATATGAAGTCATCGTAGTAAACGACCATTCGGATGACGGAACAGTACAAGAGGTGAACAGCTTTATAGAAAATAATTTGGATGTGTCTGTTCAATTATTGCATTTGAATGAAGAGGCCTTGTCTCCTAAAAAATCAGCAATTACGTTGGCAGTAAAGGAAGCAAAAGGAAATATTATATTAACTACAGATGGGGATTGTATAGTGCCTGAAAATTGGCTTTCGGTTATCGCATCAAAGTTTCAAGATAAGGAAACACAAATGGTTTTGGGAGGTGTGAGGTATGCTCCAATAACGAATTTGTTTGAGGAAATACAAGCACACGAATTATCAGCCTTGTTGACCGTGAGTATGTTGAGAGCAAAAGTGAATAAGCCATTTACTTGTAATGGAGCGAATTTGGCTTACCGAAAATCTGCTTTCTTTGCCGTAGATGGTTTTGCCGACGTTGACCAGATAGCGTCAGGTGATGATGAATTGTTGATGAAAAAAATCTTTGCTAAATACCCTAAAGGCATTGCTGTACAGGAAGAAGCTTTTGTGAATACACTACCCAATAAGACAGTGAAACAATTGTTTAACCAACGTATTCGATGGGCAAGTAAATGGAAATATGGGAGTTGGAAAGATAAAATACCAGGTGCTTTTTTGATGTTACTGTATTTGTCTGTATTAGCAATTCCTTTTAGCTACACTCAAAAGGATGTCTTACCATTTTTGATTGTAGGGGTATTGCTCGGGTTGAAATATTATGTTGATAAATTGATGATAGAAAAAACATTAGGTAAAAGAGAAAGAAAGTTTGTTTCTACTTTCTTTTTGTTTTTTATCTACCCTATTTATGTCGTTTTTTTTGGTCTTAGTGCTACTTTTTTGAAGTTTTCATGGAAGGGGAGGCAACTGAAATAATAGGGAAGGAGGAGTTCGTCTCCACTTGAATTAAAGAATCTTCATTTGTATAATTAGTTGAGGGTAGCTATCTATCAATGAGTATAAATTTGTATATTGAGTTTTTAACGCAATTTTATTACGATGAAATATTACGGTGTTTTACTTTTATTGTTAGTGGCAAAGGTGTCTTTTGGGCAGGGTTGTAGCGATGCAGGTTTTTGTACAATGGGTGCAATGAAACCCAATCAGGATTATAACACCAAAGCGAAGATAAAACTGAATTCACTAAGTGTGAATCAATACAGGGGTACAACGACGTTGACACCGATAAATTATACGACAACATTAGAAGCTAATGTTAATGTCTTAGACAAAATACAAGTTCAGGCGAAACTACCTTATACCTATATCAAAGGTAATTTTGGGAAGAGCAGTGGTTTTGGCGATATTTCAATTGCGGTAACTAAGTTAGTTTATAAAGGGAGTAATTTTAATATAAATGCTACACTTGGGACAAAAATACCAACCAACAACTCTACTCAAAAGAGTGATAAGGTTTTTGATGGCTCTAACACCTCTGTTTCTAGGACATTGCCTATGTATTACCAAACGAGTTTAGGGAGTGTCGATGCGATTGCAGGACTTTCTCTGATTAGTAAAAATTGGCTTTTTGCGGGAGGTTACCAACAGGCTTTGACGAGAAATAAAAATGATTTTAAATGGGGGGAATGGAAAGATTATCCTTCAAAGGAATATTTGGAAGCTCACCCTAGAGCGACACACTTACTTCGAGGCATTGATGTGATGTTGCGTGCCGAGCGTAATTGGAGGTTTTCAAGATGGAGCTTTAGTCTTGGGGTATTGTCTATTTGGCGTGTAACAAAGGATAGTCGGAAAACGGTTGTATTAGCCGAAAAGGAAAACGTGGGAAAGACTACAGGTATGGCATTGTCTGTTTTAGGTGGAGTAGGTTACCAGTTTGGGGTGAATCACGGACTTAAATTTATTTACGGAAAAAAAATAACTGACAGAGAGATCAATCCAGATGGCTTAACGAGAAACGAGGTGCTTTCTGTTACTTATTATGCAAATTTTTAAGGTGTCATTTAGTAGCTGACAAAGAATGAATAATTCCTAAGCGGGTCATTCTAAAAACGAAGTAATGTATTCACATATTTCGTCAGGTAGCTCTTCTTGAATAAAGTGCTTGGCATCTATTAAATGAATATCTTCCCCCTTTATTTTCAATGTTCTGATTACCTGTTCTTGTTGAGCGGTCCATTGTAACATTTCGTCATGCTTACCCCCAAATAACAGTAGTAGGTATATCTAATTCCTTAATGACAGTCTCGTAGTTTGGTAATTTGCGACAGGTCTATGTAAAGAACATTAACGATAAATCAAAGTACGTACTTAAATGGAATGAATGAGTGAAATCAACACATAAAAAAAGCCACACCAAATAAATGGTGTGGCTTTGATTGATTGTAAGAACTACAACTTATTTTTTCAATAAGTCACGAATTTCTCCTAACAATACTTCTTCTTTAGAAGGAGCAGCAGGTGCTTTTGGAGCTTCCTCTTGTTTCTTTTCCATTTTTTCTTTCATTGAGTTGTATCCTTTAACTAACATAAAGATAGCGAAAGCAACAACGATAAAAGTAAGAATGTGGTTGATGAAAGTACCGTAGTTGATAGCAACTTCAGCAATAGCATCAGTACTGTCTGTTTTAGCAGCAGCTTCTTGGATTACGTATTTGATTTTTGTAAAATCAACTCCTCCTAATATTTTACCAATTGGAGGCATGATAATGTCATTTACTAATGACTTGACAATTGCACCGAAATAAGTCGCCATAATAAGACCGACTGCCATTTCTATTACATTTCCTTTTGCAATGAATTTCTTAAATTCGTTCATAATGTGTTTGTTTTGTTTGAAATTAAATAGTTACTATCGATTTAACGAACTAAAAGAAGATTAGTTTCAGTTAAGCGATAACTCAAATGTAACCATTTTTCTGTATTCTATACTGTAAATATCAAATTAAGGTGTTCAATCGTTTGGTAAAAGCGTTAAAGGTATTCATCTTGCATAGATGAATACAAATACAGCTAGTCCTACTCGACTAATTTTCAATAGACTATTTACTAATATTCCTGCAACAGTAGGTTTAATCGTTATTGTATTAGCTGTTTTGACTGCTGTTTTCGGTGTGCTTTTTATCACTGACAAATCATTGAATACAAATGAGACAGCTACTGAACTTCGGAAGTTGCCATCAGGTAGCGAAGTGTTGTTTTTAAAACCTAAAAAGGCATTTGAGGTTGATGAGTCTTCTTTTTTAGCTAAAATATTTGTTGGTAAAACACCTGATTATTTATTGTTTTCAGCAAAAGAATATATGATTAAAGGTGGTACAGAACTCCTTTACACCAGTTATGTAGGCGAAAAAGAAAGTATTCCTTTAGTGAGGTTTTATTCGGGTGTTCAGAAAGACGAAAAAGGTAAATGGTACACTGTAGATGGCGAAAACATAACTTTTTTGAATACTAAAAAGGAACTCATTACAGTAACTAAAACAGTGTTAAAAGAAACGTTTGAACAAACGGGGGTAGAGAAAAGAGCTTTTATGATGGGGACGGACTCTGCTGGTCGAGATATTCTTAGTCGATTGGTTTACGGAGCAAAAGTTTCTGTTTCTGTAGGTTTTGTATCTGTGATTATCTCACTCGTTGTCGGTATTTTTATCGGAGCAGTGGCAGGTTATTCAAAAGGATGGATAGATAGTGTTTTGATGTGGTTGGTTACTGTTGTCTGGTCTATTCCTGGTATTATGATTATTATAGCTATAAGTTTGGCGTTAGATTCCAAAGGGATATGGGTTGTTTTTATAGCTGTTGGCTTGACTATGTGGGTAGATGTAGCTCGTGTTGTACGTGGGCAGTTTTTGGAAGCAAGGGAGTATTTGTATGTGGAAGCAGCTAAAGCGTTGGGGGTTTCTTCGACTCGTATTGTTCTACGTCACATTTTACCCAATATCTCTGGTCCTATTATCGTAATGGCTACAGCAAATTTTGCTTCGGCAATTTTGATAGAGGCAGGTTTGAGTTTTATCGGAATAGGCGTTGAGCCACCTACTCCTTCTTGGGGTGCGATGGTTAGGGAAGGTTATAATATGATGAGTGCCGATATTGTTGGTGATTCAGGGGCTTTTGGTGTGTTATTGTTCCCAAGTTTGTGTATTTCATTACTTGTTTTTGCCTTCAATTTGTTTGGTAATGGTGTGCGTGATGCAATAGACCCAAAGAACGATTAAATTAGTTTAATGCAAATTATGGATAACAAACAATTAGAATTAAACGCCATTTTGGAGATTACTCAGGCGATTAATAAAAATATAGGTGAAGAAGATTTATACCAAATATTCTTTAATACCTGTATGTCTAAATTGGAATTTCCTCAATTTGCTTTTGTGATTGAAGAGCACGGAGAATACTTGACAATACTTGACAAAGCGTTTAACCCTAAATTGAAACACGCAGAGGGTGTTGTGCAAATTATTCAAAAAACTAATGCTAAAATCATTAAATTAGATAAGCAAAAAGGCTTTGAAAAAGCAGGTGTTGTGATGCCTATTCGTCATAAAGAGCGGGTGTTGGGAATGATTTTCATAGGAAAAGAGAAACTTGATAATTACACGCAAAACGATCTTCATTTCGTGAAGACCTTGGGGAATATCATTATGATGGCTGTCGAAAATAAACGGTTGGCAAGAAAAGAAATCAAGCAAGAACGGCTGAAAAAAGAGATGGAAATTGCTCGAGAAGTACAATCGTACTTAGTGCCAGACGTTTTACCCAAAAACGATAAGATAACGATGGTATCGAGCTATGTACCTCACTATTCTGTAGGGGGAGATTTATTTCGATTATATTCAGTTAGATGAAGATAGATTTATTTTTTGTATCGCAGATGTCTCGGGAAAAGGAGTTCCCGCGGCGTTAATTATGTCAAATTTCCAAGCGACTTTACGTACGATGGTACGTCAATCAGAAGATTTGGAAATTATTGTGAGAGAGTTAAATCATCAATTGTATCAAAACTCACAAGGACAACATTTCATTACTTTCTTTATAGGTCTGGCTGATTTAGGAAATCATTCGCTAGAGTATATCAATGCAGGGCATAATCCTCCTGTGTTTTTAAAAAGGAGTGAAAAGGAAGTATTACTTACAGAGGGAACTTTACTATTAGGGGCGTTCGATACCTTACCTTTTTTGAATAAAGGGAAAGAGGAATTACAACAAGGAGATTTGTTTTTTTCTTACACTGATGGTATTACAGAGGTGTTTAGTGAAAAAGGAGAAGAGTATGGCGAAGAGCGTTTGTCTTTGTTTTTAGAGAAAAACAGAACACGAAAGTTAAGGTCTTTACATAAAAGGCTCATTAAAGAGCTAGACGAATTTAGAGGGGATAAAAGCTACTCAGATGATTTAACGATGCTTAGTTTACGTATCAAGTAAGGCTAAACTCAGGTATTGAAAGAATGGAAGGTGTGAAAACACAAGCTATTGTTACGACTGATTTTAATTAGATAAGGAGTAGAGAAATTAAATTAGGTTCTAATTTTCACGTTAGTTGTTGTGTCTGTCGTACGTGTGAAGGTATAAAACTATAGGAGGTACTTATTAAAGGATGTTGAAAAGTAGGTAAGAGCATAAACTGTTCCTTTTGATAATGATACCGAACTTTCTATCTGTCAAGCCCCCTTTTGTAACGAAAACAATTCATCACAAAAAGGGTGATTGAAACGATTAAATATGTCGTTCGGCGTGGTAAGATGAGCGAACCAATGGTCCTGATTCTACATAATCAAAGCCCATTTCTAAACCGATTTCTTTGTATTCAGCAAAAGTATCTGGGTGAATAAACTCAACAACTTCGTGGTGCATTTTTGTAGGTTGGAGGTATTGACCCAAAGTCAATACGTCAAGATTTACTTTACGTAAATCCTCCATTGCTTCTATAATATCCTCACGAGTTTCTCCCAAACCTAAGATAATACCTGATTTTGAACGTTTTCCAAACTCCTTAATACGTTTCAATTCCTCCAAACTTCTCTCGTATTTGGATTGTGGTTGAATACGTCGGTACAATCTTTTTACGGTTTCCATATTATGAGAAACAACCTCTTGACCTGCGCTAATCATTCGCTCTAAAGCATCCCAATCTCCTTTTGTATCAGGGATTAAAGTCTCTATAGTTGTTTGAGGTGAGAGCTCTTTTGTCTTTATGACTGTTTGGTACCAAATCTCTGCACCTTTATCTTTTAATTCATCACGGTTAACAGATGTAATTACAGCGTGCTTGACTTTCATCTTCATTATCGACTCCGCAACACGTTGAGGTTCTTCTGTATCGTATTCGGGTGGTTTACCCGTAGATACTGCACAAAACGTACAACTTCGTGTACAGACATTACCCAAAATCATAAAAGTAGCCGTGCCTTCTCCCCAACATTCACCCATATTAGGGCAGTTACCACTTTGGCAAATGGTATTGAGTTTGTGCTCGTCAACGAGTTTTCTTACCTTTCTGTAGTCTTCACCGATAGGTAATTTCACACGTAACCAATCTGGTTTTTTTGTGTATTTTTTTGTGTTTTTATTTTTGTCTATGAGAGGTAATTCAATCATAAGGGTATGTTTCTTGTGCTAGCTAAAGACAAAGGTAATTGTATTCTAGCTCTAAATGATGAATAAAATCAATTTATTGATTTTATAAGATTAATATCGTTTACCTAAATACAGGATAACTGATAAAGAAGTGTAAAGGTGTTGAATTTTTTCGACGGCAAATATTTGTGGGGCTTTAGGGTAATACTCTATGTTAAACCCTATTTCTACTCCAGAGATTGTTTCATAAAGTTCACCCTTTCCTAATTCAAAATTTAAGGCAGCTTTAGCGTTTAGTCCCATATTTAAAGATAAATCACCCCATCCATAAGAAAAACCTCCTTTATCTAATACTCTACTTAACTGATGTGTTTTAGGGTCATAGGCTTCAAATTTAGAAGTTAGAATACCCTTGTTGAGGTAAGCGTACTCGATATAATAAGGTTTGAGTACACCAAAGGTTAGTCCGCCCATAAACACCGCTGTTAGTCGAATACCATCTTCAGGGTAAGCACCAAATAGTTTATATTCTTTTCCCGCTTGTGTTCGCAAAGCGTAGAGGTGGTTTATTTTCCCAGGAATAAAACTATTACCTGTAGCAATGGTTGCAAATTTCTCCTCTTTATGATTTTTGACGTTTGTTAATTCTATGCCAAGAACAAAGTTTTGGTTCTCTTTCAGTTCTCTTCCGTATTTAAAAGTGAAACCACTCAATAAAGTTGAGCTAGTATTAGAATTTATACCCAAAGTTACTTCATTAGTAAAGTGCTGTTCTTCAATCAAGGGTCGTTTTTCTTGTGCATGTACTGTGCTTTTTAGAAAAACGAGAAGAGATAATATCGTTAAGTAGTAATTCAATTAATTTGCTCTTTGATACTATCTACTGAAATAGATAAGTGAGAAGTGTCAAATATACATTTACCTTCCTTGATAATTAATACCTGAGGTGATTGGTGTACAATATTATAATCAGCGGCAATTTTATTAGAGATTGAGCGAAAACTAACCAAATCTAAATAATAAGGTGTAATTGCTAAACTATCATCCCAATTTCTTTCTAATCTATTCAATGCCATTGCACTTGTAGGACATCTTGTACTGTGCTTAAAAATAAGTATATGTTTTTCATTAGAAGCGTTGTTGATTTCTTCTAATTGTTCTTCGTTATTTAGTGCAGTCCAATTCATATAGGTAAGTAATAAAAGATAGAATTAGTGCCAGATTTCACTTTCTCTCTTGTCGTATTTAGGTTTTTCGTATTTACGTTTGTATTCGCTTTCAGGTACTTCTAATCGACCCTTACGTTTACTTCGTTTCATTATTCTGGTTCTACGTTTTTTTCTTGATTTATAACTGTTGTCAATTGCTCCTCCTGTGTAAACAGCACTTGGATGCATGCCTTTCTTCGCTTTTTGGAATTTAATATCACCTTGCCAGTTTGCTATTTCTTTTCCTTTTTTACGAGCAGCCTTTTGTCTTTTTTCTAATACTTTAACTGATATGTTGCCAGAATAGTTTGCGTTGTCTTTGCCTTTTTTCGCACGTAGTGCTTTTCGTTTTTCTAAATAATCTCCAGGTAAGTCCCCTGTATTGTTCGCTATTTGTTTTTCTTTCTTACGAATAGCTGTTTGTTTTTTCTGCACCGCTTTTAAAGAGATATCACCAGAGTTGTTGGCCATCTCTTTTCCTTTTTGTCGCATTTCAGCTTTTCTTTTTTCTAAGTCTTTCAATTTTAAATGACCCTCGTAAGCACTTGCTTGTTTGTCTGTTTTTCTGTTTTCTACTTGTTTTTTTTCTATATCTTTTACTCGGATATCCCCCGAGTTAAGTGCCATTTCTTTTCCTTTTTGACGAATAGCTTCTTTACGTTTTTCAAAATCTTTTAATTTGATACCTTTTTGACTATTAGCCATCGCTTTTTCATTTTTGCGAATTGCTTTTTGCTTTTTCTCGATAGATTTGACACTAATATCTCCTGAGTCGTACTTGTTCATTTCTATAGATTTTGCCACTTTCTTTCCGTGGATATCCATATACTTAGCACCTTTGGTTTTAATTTGTGGCAGTGGCGAATTTTTCGCACCGCCAGTTGTTCTTCTAGCTTGTCGGTTTTCATCGCTGCGCAATTCTTTCGATTTGTTCGTTGATGCTGTGTGTAATTGTCCTTTTTTTTATTCCTTTTGTTTTACTTTGTGGCAGTGGTGAATTTTTCGCTCCTCCAGTTGTTCTTCTTGCTTGTCTACTTTCATCACGGCGCAATTCTTTTGATTTGTTCGTTGATGCTGTGTGTAATTGTCCTTTTTTTATTCCTTTTGTTTTGCTTTGTGGCAGCGGTGAATTTTTCGCTCCTCCATTTGTTCTTCTTGCTTGTCTACTTTCATCGCGGCGCAATTCTTTTGATTTGTTCGTTGATGCTTTGTGTAATTGTCCCTTTTTTGGGCCTTTAGATTGAGTCATTGGGAGAGGGGTACTTGCTTTATGATGTTTAGCAGCTTTCGCTTGTCTTCCTTCACCTTTGTTCAGTTGTTTTGATTTGTTGTTGGCAGTACGGTTAGCGTTTTTCTTTTTCGGACCTCTAGTAGTAACTTGTGGTAAGGGCGAACTAGCACGATGATGCTTGGCCGCTTTCGCTTGTCTTCCTTCACCTTTGTTTAGTTGTTTTGATTTGTTGTTGGCAGTACGGTTAGCGTTTTTCTTTTTCGGACCTCTAGTAGTAACTTGTGGTAAGGGCGAACTAGCACGATGATGTTTAGCAGCTTTCGCTTGTCTTCCTTCACCTTTGTTTAGTTGTTTTGATTTGTTATTGGCAGTACGGTTAGCGTTTTTCTTTTTCGGACCTCTAGTAGTAACTTGTGGTAAGGGCGAACTAGCACGATGATGTTTAGCAGCTTTCGCTTGTCTTCCTTCACCTTTGTTTAGTTGTTTTGATTTGTTATTGGCAGTACGGTTAGCGTTTTTCTTTTTCGGACCTCTAGTAGTAACTTGTGGTAAGGGCGAACTAGCACGATGATGCTTGGCCGCTTTCGCTTGTCTTCCTTCACCTTTGTTTAGTTGTTTTGATTTGTTGTTGGCAGTACGGTTAGCGTTTTTCTTTTTCGGACCTCTAGTAGTAACTTGTGGTAAGGGCGAACTAGCACGATGATGTTTAGCAGCTTTCGCTTGTCTTCCTTCACCTTTGTTTAGTTGTTTTGATTTGTTGTTGGCAGTACGGTTAGCATTTTTCTTTTTCGGACCTCTAGTGGTAACTTGTGGTAAGGGCGAACTAGCACGATGATGTTTAGCAGCTTTCGCTTGTCTTCCTTCACCTTTGTTTAGTTGTTTTGATTTGTTGTTGGCAGTACGGTTAGCATTTTTCTTTTTCGGACCTCTAGTGGTAACTTGTGGTAAGGGCGAACTAGCACGATGATGTTTAGCAGCTTTCGCTTGTCTTCCTTCACCTTTGTTCAGTTTTTTTGATTTGTTGTTGGCAGTACGGTTAGCGTTTTTCTTTTTTGGACCAGGCGAACTAGCTTGTGGCAACGGTGAACTAGCACGGTGATGTTTGGCAGCTTTTGCTTGTCTACCTTCACCTTTATTTAGTCTTTTTGATTTGTTATTGGCTGTACGGTTAGCACTTTTCTTTTTTGGACCAGGAGAACTACTTTGTGGTAAAGGGGAATTCGAACGATGATTACTTGCCCCTTTAGCTTGTTTATTCCCTGCACGTTTTAACTCTTTTGATTTTTGAATCTTTCCTCCGTGTAAATCTTTCTTTTTTGCACCATCTTTTTTTGAAGAACTACTTCCTTCCGAATTAGATGTTACTGGTGGTGCTTGAGCACCTTTGGCATGTTTGCTCATCTGTTCCGAAGCCTTTTGACCTCTTTTTTGTGCAAAAGATGGCGTAGAACAGAAAAACCCCATTAAAAATAATGAGGTGAGTACGATACGGTATGTAGTTTTTTTAAACAATTATTTTCTTTTGTGGATACGTTTGGGTTCTTTCTTTTTGACTAAGCCATTATTTCCTTTTGATGAGCGTTTTCGTCCTCCTGTTACTGGGGCACTACTTCCATCATCATTTTTACTTACCTTCGCTGTTCTTTTTCCACTATCTTTTGGACAAGGGTAGGCAGAACTTTTACACGATGAAGCCATCCCAAAGACGAACACAAAGAGCAATAACCAAAGACTATATCGTTTTTTCATTTTAGACATTATACAAAAATAACAAAATCCATTACTATAACAACGTTTTTTTAATAGGATGCTAATATCCTGCCAATTCTTCTACCATTTCTTTAAACCGTTCTTTTGGTAAAAAATTGTCTTCAAGATTTTTGTTAAACGGTACAGGCGTATCTAAAGCACCTACTCGTTTGACTGGTGCGTCAAGGTGTTGGAATAATTTATCAGCTACCCAACTCGCTATTTCAGCACTAATTGCTCCTGTCATAGAATCTTCGGTTAGAACGATGGCTTTTCCTGTTTTTTTGACAGATTGCTCAACCAATTCTTTATCCCAAGGTACTAATGTTCGTAAATCAATGATTTCTAAATCAATTGATGTATTCTCTTCTTGTAATTCTTTTGCCCAAATTACCCCCATTCCGTAAGTAATCACAGTTATTTCCTCCCCTTGTTTGATGGTTTTCCCTTTGCCTATTTGTGCTGTGTAGTATTCATTAGGTACGTTTTCTTTCAGCGAACGGTACATTCCTTTATGTTCAAAAAACAAAACAGGGTTTGGGTCTTCAATAGCCGCATTTAATAATCCTTTAGCATCATAAGGTGAAGACGGATAAACAATCTTTAGTCCTGCGGTGTTAAAAAACCAAGCTTCCGTTGATTGCGAATGAAAGGGGCCACCACCACTTCCTGCACCCGTAGGCATTCTCAATACAACATTGGCATTTTGTCCCCAACGGTAATGTGTTTTCGCTAAATTATTTACGATTTGATTAAATGCACAACTGACAAAATCGGCAAATTGCATTTCTATCACTGACTTTTTCCCTGCGATAGACAGGCCTAAACCAATGCCTACAATTGCAGATTCGCACAATGGTGTATTTCTTACACGCTCTTTTCCGTATTGTTCAAGTAGATTTTCGGTTACTTTAAATACGCCTCCGTACTCAGCAATATCTTGCCCCATCAAAATTAAATCTTCGTTTTTTGCCATACTTTGGCTTAGACTCTCATTGATGGCATCAACAAATCGTTTTTCTGATGTTTTATTAAAATCAGGGATTTTTATATAGGGTTCGTGTGGAGCGAAAACGTCATCCAATTCCTTTTTAGTATCTGCTTTTGGAAATGAATAACTTGATGTTTTTTTCCAAGCATTATCTATTGCTTCTTTTGCCTCTTGATGAATTTGATTGACTTCATCTTCTGATAGTATCTTTTCTTTTAATAGAAACTGCTCAAAATTTTCGATAGGGTCTTTTTTCTCCCATTTCTCAAATAATTCGTCGGGGACATAGTCAGTGCCAGAAGCTTCTTCGTGCCCTCTCATTCTAAAAGTTTCTGCTTCAATAATCATTGGTTTGGGCGTACGACGCATACTACGTGCTGCTTTATACACGGCATCATAAACTTCTAATACATTATTTCCATCTATTTTTTGTGCCTGAATACCATAAGCCTTTCCTTTGTCAGTAAAACTTTTGAAACGAAATTGTTCACTTGTAGGTGTCGAAATGCTGTAACCATTGTTTTCGATAATAAAAATAACAGGTAAATTCCAAACTGCAGCAACGTTCAATGCTTCGTGAAAATCACCTTCACTCGCTCCGCCATCTCCTGTAAATACTAACGTAACATTATTTTCACCTTTCAATTGCGAAGCCAAAGCAATACCGTCAGCAACGCTCAGCTGTGAGGCTAAATGAGAAATCATTCCAATAATATGGTGCTCTTGCGAACCAAAATGAAACGAACGGTCACGCCCTTTGGTGAAACCTTGCTCTTTACCTTGAAACTGAGCAAATAATCTATCTAAAGGAATGTCTCGAGCAGTAAAAACGCCTAAATTTCTATGCACAGGTAAAATGTACTCTTCCTCTCTTAGTGCCATCGTAGCTCCCACACTGATTGCTTCTTGCCCGATACCTGAAAACCATTTTGATACCTCACCTTTACGAAGTAAAAGCAACATTTTTTCTTCTACCAAACGAGGAAAAACTATTTTTTTATAGAGGTTAGCAAGTTGCTTGTTTGAAAAGTTTTTTTTATTGAACTTCATTTGTTATCAGTTATAAAATGGGGCAACGTAAAGTCGTTATTTGTAGCTTATAATGTCGTTATTTGTAAACGCTAAATAAATCTAACCATTTGCATCGAATATTTATGCTCAAATATAAGAAATTCAAATTAGATAATGGACTGACTGTGATTAATCACCACGATACGTCGAGTAGTATTGCTATTTTTAACCTTTTGTACCACGTTGGATCCAAAAATGAAGTAGCAGACAAAACCGGTTTAGCACATTTTTTGGAACACATGATGTTTGAGGGTTCTAAACATGTACCTCATTTTGATAAGGCTTTAGCCGAAAGTGGCGGTTCTTCCAATGCATTTACTTCGCCCGATGTAACCAATTATTACGTCAACCTTCCTGCTTCGTGTATTGAAACAGCGTTTTGGTTAGATGCCGACCGAATGTTTGATTTGTCCTTGACTCAAGAGCGGTTTGAAGTTCAAAAGAAAGTCGTTATTGAAGAATTTAAACAAAATTATTTGAGTCAGCCTTACGGCGATATTTGGCACTTACTAAGAAAATTGACTTACAAAAAGCATCCTTACCAATGGCCAACAATCGGTTTGGATGTACAAGGAATTGAAGACTTAACAGTAGATGATTTACGTGTATTTTACAAACAATTTTATCATCCTCAAAATGCCCATTTAGTGGTTGGGGGAGGAGTGTCTCCAGAGCAAACGTTAGAATTAGCGAACAAATGGTTTGGTCAAGTTGCCGAAAAACCATTCGAACCATTCGAACTTCCTAAAGAACCAAAATGGACAGCAAGAGAAGAACTTATCGCAGAAAGAGATGTTCCTCATAATGTGATATATGTTGTTTTTCAGGCAAACAAACGAACTGATGATGATTTTTTAAGTTTTAGTTTACTTGCTGATTTATTAGGACACGGTCATTCGTCGTATTTGTACAGTGATTTGGTCAAAAATAAAAGCGATTTTTCAAGTGTATCGGCGTACCACAATACCTCTTTCGAAGAAGGATTATTTATCATTTCTGGAAGTATGGAAAAAGGTCTTTCATTTGAAAAAGCAGAGGAATTAATTACTGAAAGTGTGGCAGATTTCTTCCAAAAATACGACGTTGAACACCATTTACAAAAAGTGAAAAATCAGGAGCGTACAGAAAATGCCATTCACTCGATTTCGTTACAAGAGCGTGTTCAGAATTTGGCTTACGCAAGTGTATTGGGCGATGTTGAAATGGTGAATAAAGAAGAGGAATTAATAAATAACGTAAGTTTGGCTGATGTCAAGGAAGTGTTCGCTAACTATTTAAAGACACCTAATTACCGTGTGTTAAAGTACAAATCAAAAGCATAAAAGATGAAAATAAGAGTAGGAATGGGCTATGACGTCCATCAATTAAAAGAAGGTGAAGATTTTTGGTTAGGAGGAATAAAGGTAGAACATACCAAAGGCGCTGTGGGGCATTCGGATGCTGATGTTTTGATACATACGATTTGTGATGCGTTATTGGGTGCAGCGAATTTACGAGATATAGGTTATCACTTTGCAGATACCGATGCCAAATACAAAGGGATTGATAGCAAGATTTTATTGAAAGATGTCGTTGCTCTAGTCAAAGAAAAAGGCTACGAAATAGGGAATATTGACAGTACGATTTGTCTGCAACAACCAAAAATAAATTCACATATCCAACAGATGAAAACAACGTTGGCTGACGTAATGGAAATAGATGTAGAAGATATTTCTATCAAAGCAACAACTACTGAGCGTTTAGGTTTTGTAGGAAGAGAAGATGGTGTGTCGGCTTATGCTGTGGTATTGTTACAGAAAGGGTAGGGAAAGACATAAAAAAAGCCTCTCATAATTAAATGAGAGGCTTCAAAAGCGGTCTGGACGAGACTCGAACTCGCGACCTCCTGCGTGACAGGCAGGCATTCTAACCAACTGAACTACCAAACCGTTTTGGCTTATCGAAACAAATCGTTTTCTGTTTCTTTAAGGTGATACAAAGGTAGTAGTTTAAGGCGAATAAACAAGTCTTGGTGGGGATAAAAATAAAATAACAAGAGGATATGTTTTTATCTTACTGATAATCAAACAGAAGAAGGTATCTATTTTTTTATTTTATAAACGAAACCAAAATTTTTCTCAAATAGAGAGATCGTTTTATTTCCGCTATCAATAATCATATAAGAGCCATTAGAGAAATTTAAGACCAATTGGTTTTCCGAACGAATGACATCATCAACATCGTGGTGCATTTTTAATACGCCTTTTTTATCATAAACACGTAAAGTTTTATTTTGACCATTTAGCTCTATACGTCGTGAAATCGTTTGTTTTGTGCCGTCTTTTATTTTATAGCGACCTTCGTTTTCTGCTAATTCATAAAAATGAGATGTTTTCCAAACCGTAGTTTCTTTCACGTCCACTGTTTCTATCGTTACTTCAGGTAAAATAATATCACCGTCAGGCGTAACGAACGCACCTTCGAGTTGATTTTTGATAGTGTCTTGTTGCGAGTATCCTTCAATAGAAGAAACTACAGCTAATAATAGGATGAAATATTTTAACATATTTTTGTTTTTTTATTAAGTTACACCTATTTCCTAGCAAATACCAATCCGTAAGCAGTATGCTGTTTTTTTTATTACTGTTTATAAAACCTGTTTTATGGGGCGATTATTTCTTTTTGAATCTAAACGGTTCGTTAAAGTACGTTAAAATCCGTTGAGGATACCAGCAGGTTTGGTTTCTTAGCGAGAGAATGAACCCTAAATGTCCTCCGTGTTTTGGTGTTTCTAAATCTACAAAAGGATGGTGTTTTAATTCCTTATAAGGATAACAACTTTCAGGTAAAAAGGGATCATCTAACGCATTAATCAATAGCACAGGGTGTTTTATGTCTTTCAATAAAGGT
The DNA here is from genome assembly GCA_965224495.1 of Cytophagales bacterium. GTDB lineage: Bacteria > Bacteroidota > Bacteroidia > Cytophagales > JAAEPT01 > CBDCZI01. The sequence continues at coordinate 28,273 of CBDCZI010000026.1, forward strand.
TTGGAACTGCACTTCTCGTAATAATCATCAGCATGCTTAAATCCATTGGCAGGAGCGGTGTAGATACCATCAAACTGATGAAGCGTTTTTATGGTTTTTATCTCCTTTAAGGAAATGGATTGTGGGTATTGAATAACTTTTTGTGTTAGTTTTTTAATTAACTTCTTTAAAAAGTGCTTTTGGTAAATACCTCCAAAAGTCGATGATAATTGCAAAGAAGTGCCTTTTAAATCGATAGGAGTGGAGAACGCTACTGCTTTAACGAAGTTAGAGGGGATTTGCGAGGAATACTCGGCGAGGTATTTGAGTAAAATATTGCCACCTAAACTAAAACCAACGATATACAACTGTTGGTAAGCGGTGTTTAAATTGATATGTTTAAGTGTTGCGTTTAAATCATCCGAACAACCACTGTGGTAGCCCTTATATAGGTTGTTAGGTTCTCCGCCGCACCCTCGGTAATTAATAGCCACAATATCGTAACCATTTTTCGCTAACACATCAGCGGTATGTTTGATGTAAAATTGATTAGCGCTTGACTCTAGACCGTGAAGTAAAAGAACTACTTTTTTGTTATTATTTTTTAGCAAATCAATTTCTAAGAAGTCATTGTCAGGAAGTTTGACTCGTTCTCTTGATGAATAGGTGAGCTTGTGTTTGAAAAATAACGAAGGAATGACCGTATGTAGGTGCTTATTCTTTAAAAAAGAAGCTATTTTGTATTTAGAGTTGTCAATAAGCATAATAAATGAATAGTATTTCGTATCTTTGTCGCAATTTAAAATATATCGATGAAAGAAATAAGAAACATTGCGATTATCGCCCATGTCGATCATGGTAAGACAACATTAGTAGATAAGATGATTTACGCTTGCGAGACTTTAGATACTCGTAAAGAAAGAAAAGAACTTATACTTGATAACAATGATTTGGAGCGAGAGCGTGGTATCACGATTGTTTCTAAAAATGTATCTGTAGAATATAAAGGTACAAAAATCAACATTATTGACACACCTGGTCACTCTGATTTTGGAGGAGAAGTAGAGCGTGTACTTAAAATGGCAGATGCTGTTTTATTGTTAGTTGATGCGTTTGAAGGCCCTATGCCTCAGACAAGATTTGTTTTAACTAAAGCAATTGCTTTAGGGTTGAAGCCTATCGTTGTTGTTAACAAAGTTGATAAAGAGAACTGTACACCTGATATAGCTCAGGAAGCTGTTTTTGATTTGATGTTCAATTTAGAAGCAACAGAAGAACAATTAGATTTCACAACTATCTACGGTTCTGCAAAGAACGGGTGGATGTCAACTGATTGGCAAAAACCAACAGATAATATTATCCCATTATTGGATGCTATTTTAGAAACGATTCCTCCTACTCCAGTTATCGAAGGAACTCCTCAAATGCAAATTACTGCATTGGATTATTCTTCTTTCGTAGGTCGTATTTGTATCGGTCGTGTTTTGAGAGGAACTCTTGAAGCAGGTAAAGATTACAAATTGTGTACTTCTGACGGAGAGAAAAAGGTTAGAATTAAAGAGTTACAAGTATTTACAGGTTTAGGAAAAGAGAATGTTGATAAAGTAAGAAGTGGTGAGCTTTGTGCTGTTGTTGGTATTGATGATTTTGAGATTGGTGATACTATTGCTGATTTAGAAAACCCTGAAGCAATCGAAAGAATTGCTGTTGATGAGCCTACAATGAGTATGTTGTTTACTATTAACAACTCTCCATTCTTTGGTAAAGAAGGTAAATTTGTTACTTCTCGTCACTTGCGTGATCGTTTGATGAAGGAAACTGAAATCAACTTGGCATTAAAAGTAGAAGAAACAGATACGGAAGATAAATTTAACGTTTTTGGTAGAGGTATTCTTCACTTGTCTGTATTGGTTGAAACCATGCGTCGTGAAGGTTACGAGTTACAATTAGGGAAACCTGAGGTTATCATTAAAGAAATTGATGGTAAAAAACACGAACCAATGGAAACATTGGTTGTAGATGTTCCTGAGGAGTTTTCTGGAAAAGTGATTGAAATAGCAACACAACGTAAAGGTATGTTGTCTATCATGGAGCCAAAAGGAGATTTACAACACTTAGAATTTGATATACCTTCTCGTGGACTTATTGGTATGAGAAACAAAGTGTTGACTGCGACTGCTGGTCAAGGTATTATGACACACCGTTTCCGTGAGTATGGTCCTTGGGCTGGAGATTTAGGAGGAAATAACAAAGGTTCTATTATTTCTGGAGCAAAAGGTTCTGCTACTGAATATTCAATAAACAAATTACAAGATAGAGGTCGTTTCTTTGTTGAGGCAGGGGAAGAAATTTATGAAGGTCAAGTTATTGGAGAGCACTCTCGTGATACTGATTTAGAAGTAAACGTTGTGAAAGGAAAGCAACTGACTAACATGCGTAAGTCAGGAACAGATGAAGCAACTAAAATTGCTCCAAAAATTCAATTCTCTTTAGAAGAAGCAATGGAATATATTCGTAAAGATGAGTATGTTGAAATTACTCCTATCTCGATGAGATTAAGAAAAATTCACTTAACGGAAGCTGCTCGTAAGATGTCAGGTAAAAAATAAGTGTAATTACTTCAAATTTAAAAGCCTGTTTTGAGCAATCAAAACAGGCTTTTTTGCGTTTAAATGAATACCTAATTATTTATATCTTGACATGGAAATAATAACAACTTCTACTTTTGAAGAAACCGTTCTTAAAGAAGATAAGCCACTACTTGTTTATGTTTATACGGATAATTGCCCTAACTGTAAAAGGATGGTAAGTATAGTGGAGGCAACAGAAATGAGCAATAAGGATCGTTTTTTATTCTGTAAACTAAATGCGAAAGAGAACTTAGAATTAGTGAAACGATACAAAGTCTTGGTTGTGCCTACGTTATTGTTTTTTAAACACGGTATTTTGGTAGATAAAAAAGGAGGGTTATCACATGGGAGAAGCTAGAGAAACGATTAATTCCTCTTCTTGGTTACTCTGTAGAGCAAGCGAAAAACAAAGAAGTGAAGGGTTTCTTTAAGCTCTCTTGGAAATAATAGAAATACTTACACAAAAAAAGCCTGTACAATTAAGTACAGGCTTTCGTATTTTAAAATTCAAAGTTAAGTCAGTGACTTATCCTTTCATTTTGTTTTTCAATTTAGAAAGAGCGTCCAAATCTCCTAATGTAGATTTTTCAGCAGCTGGTTGCTTAGGAGCACCACCTTTCTTAGATCCACTTTTCTTAGGTTTCTCCGTGCTGTACTCAACTTCTTTGTAAGTACCTACGTGAGAAAGAATGATTTTTCTGTCATTTTTAGAGAATTCTAAAACAACAAATTCAGCATTATCTCCTACAGAGAAACTAGAACCATCTTCTTTAGCCAATTGGCGAGCAGGACAGAATCCTTCGATACCATATTGCATTTCAAGAACAGCTCCTTTATCATTTTTAGTAAGAAGAGTTGCTTTATGTTTAGAACCAACAGTAAATACTCCTTCGAATTCATCCCAAGGATTTTCTTCTAATTGTTTGTGTCCTAAAGCAAGTTTTCTATTCTCAACGTCTAATTCAAGAACTACAACGTCTAATTTCTCACCAACTTTAACGAATTCTGATGGGTGTTTCACTTTCTTAGACCATGATAAATCTGAAACGTGAACCAATCCGTCAATTCCTTCTTCTAATTCGATGAATAAACCAAAGTTTGTTAAGTTTCTAACGATACCCGTGTGTTTCGCACCGATAGCATACTTTTCATTCATATCAGGCTTAGTCCATGGGTCTTCAGCTAATTGTTTGATACCAAGAGACATTTTTCTGTCTTCTCTATCGATAGTCAACACAACTGCTTCTAACTCGTCTCCAACGTTTAAGAAATCTTGTGGGTTTCTCAAGTGTTGTGACCATGACATTTCTGAAACGTGGATTAATCCTTCGATTCCAGGAGCCAATTCTAAGAACGCACCGTAATCAGCAACGTTTACAATCTTACCTTTAACTTTAGTTCCAACATCAACCGTTGTCTCAAGAGCGTCCCAAGGGTGAGCAGTCAATTGCTTCATTCCTAATGAAATTCTTTTCTTCTCTTCGTCGAAATCTAAAACTACAACGTTAACTTTTTCGTCTAATTTCAATACCTCGTCTGGGTGACCAATACGTCCCCAAGAAATATCTGTAATGTGAAGTAAACCATCAACACCACCCAAATCGATAAATACACCGAAGTTTGTCATGTTTTTGATTACACCTTCTAAGATTTGACCTTTTTCTAAGTTATCTAAGATCAATGCTTTTTGCTTCTCAAGATCTTTCTCGATAAGTACTTTATGTGAAACAACAACGTTATCGTTAGTATAGTTGATTTTCACAACTTTTACCTCCATTGTTTTGTTTACAAATACATCGAAATCTCTGATAGGCTTCACGTCAATTTGAGAACCTGGTAAGAAAGCTTCGATTCCGTAGATATCGATAATCAATCCTCCTCTTGTTCTTCTCTTAACAAATCCTTCTATTACTTTATCTCCTTCGTAGGAAGCAGTAATATCTTCCCAAGCTTTAACAATTTTTGCTTTTCTTCTTGAAAGAACTAACTGACCTTTTGCATCCTCTTGAGTTTCAAGATAAACAACAACTTCGTCACCTAATTTTAGGTCTTTCATATCACGGAATTCTGTACGAGAAACAAGTCCGTCAGATTTTCCACCAATATTTAATACAACATCTTTATGAGAGATACCAACTACTGTAGCAGTAATCAATTCTTTTTCAACGTTTGTAGAGATTGTTTCTTCAATCAATTGCATTGTATCTGCAATCTCAGCTTCTGAATATCCAGCTCCAAATCCTTTCGAATCCGTTCCGTCCCAATCAAACTCCTCTGTAGGTGCTGCGTAATTTACTGTTGTAGACATATTCGTGTCTTCCGATTATCAACCCAACCGGCAGGGCTTTTAAATTGAACATAAACCTTTTGCACTCGCAACAGGCTTCCATTTATACCAAATGGTTTGCAAAGCTACAAAAAAGCAAGTGAAAAAACAAGTTATTATTAGGTAAGAAGTGAACTCGTTTACTTTGGTAGGTAGTGTCCATATTAGTGTGTCTGCGGAGGTTAAAAAGTTTTCAATAAATTAATAAGCACATATTGGTTTATCTCTTTCTTTTTAATTTCTCTTCCAAGTTAAAATTATAAATTGGATATCTATATGTTTTTTCTGTTTTATCCATTGCTGTACTTGTTATTAGTGCTGTGACTGACTCTTCATTCGGGAAAGCCCCTCTTATTTTGAGTGTACGCCTTGCACATCTATTAAAACGCTCAATCCAATTTGTAGTGTAAAGCATACGTCTAATTTTCACATGATAATCTAAATAAGTAAAATAGGGGTCCCACTCCATTTTTAAAATATATTTTGAAAGCCTATGGTATTTCTTTTGCCATTTATCCGCTAACTCATTAACTAGAACTATTGCTTTTTCCTTGGTATGATTTTCATTATCAGGAGATAACACATTTCTTACATCTTGTGCTAATTCTTTTTTATCTTCTCTACGAACCATCGCTGATAGGTTTCTCTGTAAGTGTACACAACACTTTTGGTGAGGCGTATTAGGAAAGGACTGAGCGATAGTATTATCTAAGCCAGCTAACCCATCTGAAACAATTATACCTATTGATTTCACTCCTCTATTTTTAATATCAGAAAAAATCTGTTTCCATCCCTGAGCTGATTCTGACGGGAAATTAACAATAGCGACTATTTCTCTTGTATAATCTTCTTTTAAGCCTAGAATGATATAAAAACACTCATTTTGATATTTTCCATCACGTTTTAACTTAACGTGTAAACCATCAATGTAGAAACCTAAATAATGAGCGTCTAATGGTCTATTTATCCACGCTTCCATTTGACTATAAAAACTTTGACTAATGTTACTCACGGTGCTTTTACTATAACTTTTACCATAAATAGTCTCCATAACTTCGGAAATATCACGAGTAGTTAAACCTTTGCTATACATTTGAAAGGATACTTCTTTTAAATAATGTTCTTGATCACGGAATAAGGCTAGTATTGTAGGAGCAAAAGCACTTTGCCTATCACGAGGAATACGTAGTTCTAATTGTGTACCGAAGCCAAAGACTTTACCTAAACGGTAACCATTCCCTTTATTATCTACCGTACTTTTTAGATGCTCTGCACGTTCACTATGCATCATCGCATTTAATGTCATCTGTAAAACGTCATTTAAACCATTTTCTTTCTCTAAAAAATTGCTTAAGACTTCTTCTGTTTGTTTCTTTGTTAATTCCATAAGGTTTCTGACTCTTTAATCTAATTTGTTTTATTGCTATTACAAACTTGTTAAATTGTTGGAAACTTTTATAACCTAGACACACTTTTTTGGACGGTATCCTTTGGTATATGTTGTTGATTTATAACTGTGTGTAACTTGTGTTTATGACATCAAAAAGCCTCTTGAAAATCAGACTTTTCAAGAGGCTTTTGTTCTAATTGAACACACTTTGTTTTACTTAATAAACTTAGGATTTTTTAAATTTTCTGGAGAGAAGATACGGTCTAGTTTTTCCTTTTCTATCCAGCCTTTCTCTAAAACAATATCATATACTCTTTTTCCTGTTCGGAAAGCTTCTTTCGCTATTTCAGAACATTTCTCATACCCCAAAACAGGATTTAAAGCCGTTACCACACCCACGCTATTTGCTACATTTGCAGCACAAACAGCCTCGTTAGCCGTAATACCGACTACACAACGGTCAATCAACGTATGAATAGAACTTGTTAACGTATCCGTAGATTGAAAAATAGCATACGACATTACAGGTTCCATTACGTTCAATTGCAATTGTCCTGCCTCAGCAGCCATTGTAATTGTTACATCGTTACCGATAACCAAATAACAAACTTGATTAACCACTTCAGGAATTACAGGATTTACTTTCCCTGGCATAATCGAAGAACCAGGTTGCATACGAGGTAAATTAATTTCGTTAAACCCTGCACGAGGACCTGACGAAAGCAAACGCAAATCATTACATATCTTAGACAATTTGGTAGCCACTCGTTTCAACACACCGCTAATCTGCACATATGCTCCAGTATCCGAAGTTTGTTCGATAAGATTAGGTGCTAAAAACAACGGTAAACCAGTAATCTCAGCTAATTTTTTGATAGATAATTCAGGATAGCCTTCAGGAGCATTAATCGTTGTTCCAATGGCAGTTGCTCCCAAATTCATCTCCAACAAAAGATTTCTAGCATCTTTCAAGCATTTGATATCATCATCGAGCGTAACCGAAAAAGCGGTAAACTCATCACCCAAAGCCATAGGCACAGCATCTTGCAACTGCGTCCGCCCCATTTTTAAAATATCTTTAAACTCATCACCCTTTACAGCAAAAGCTTTTTCCAATGCGCGCAACGCCTCTATCAATCCGTTAATTCCATTATATAACGCCAAACGGAAAGCCGTTGGGTACGTGTCATTTGTCGATTGCGAATAATTCACGTGGTTGTTGGGGTGAATTACCTCATAATACCCTTTTTCAAGTCCAATAATTTCCAACGCTTTGTTGGCAATCACCTCATTGACATTCATATTTGTTGACGTTCCCGCACCACCCTGTATCGTGTCCACAGGAAACTGGTCGATAAGCTCACCAGCAATCAGTGCATCTGACGCCTCTTGTATCGCCTTCGAAACCTTTGGTTCGAGCACCCCTAATTCTTCATTTGTCTGAGCACAAGCCTTTTTCACCATAGCGTAAGCTCTAATTAGACCCGGGTTATGCGAAATCGGAATACCTGTAATCGGAAAATTCTCTATGGCTCTCAACGTTTGAATACCATAATATTTATCATTTGGAATCTCTCTATCTCCCAAAAAATCGTGTTCTATACGTGTCTTCGCCATAGTAAAAGTGTTTAAATTTTACTTAATTTATAAAAATGTTTTGATAAGCCTATTGTTTCCTCTCAAAATATTTATTGAAAGGAAACAATAATATGGAGCATCGCTTTAGCTATGAAATGATGTAGCCATAAAATAGTGTCTGTCAGTTTCTGTAATCACTGACAGACTTCGGTAGCTAAATGGTGTTAATAACGCTTGTAAATCTTAGCTTTTAGACGTTCCACTAACAAAAACATAACAGGTACAATAATCAGTGTTAAGAAAGTTGCAAAGGTAATACCGAAGATAATTGTCCAGGACATTGGTCCCCAAAACATGGTCATGTCTCCACCGATTGATAGGTTTGGACTGTAACTTTTCAGTAAATCAAAGAAATCAATATTTAAACCGATCGCTAATGGAATTAAACCCAAAACAGTAGTGATGGCGGTCAATAATACAGGGCGAAGTCTTGTTTTTCCTCCTTCTACAAGGTTGTCTATTAAGTCTTCTTTACCGTATTGTTCATTTTCTTTTAATTGAACAACTGTTCGTTCTTTTAGTAAAATAGTGTAATCAATCAATACAATGGCATTGTTTACGACAATACCTGCCAATGAAATAATTCCTATCATTGTCATCATAATAACAAAATCCATATTGAATGCCATTAAGCCTAATAACACACCTGTGATACTCAATAATACAGAGAAAAGGATAATGAACGGGGAGGAAATACGGTTAAATTGTGCAACGATAATCAGTAAAATCAAGAATACAGCTATCATTAAGGCTTTCATTAAGAATGCCATCTCTTCAGCTTGACTCTCTTGTTCGCCTGTAAAACTGTATTTGTAACCGTAAGGTAAAAACTCTTTTTCTTTACTTTTTAATAGGTTCTTGATTTGGTCATTGATTTCGGTAGCGTTGTAACTGTCCAGGACATTGGAATAAATAGTAACTACTCGTTCTCTGTTTTTACGTTTGATTGCTCCTAAGGAAGACGTGTCAGAAACAGTAGCTACTGCCGAAATAGGGACTTGTTTAATTCTTCCGTTTGAAGGGTCTCTGAATGTAATGTTTTGATTCATTAATGAGTTCATGTCGTGACGGTAGCGGTCAGCTAGACGTAAGTAAATATCATAATCATCTTCGCCATCTTTAAACCTCGATACGTCACTTCCGTACAGTGCTTTTCTTAAAGTAGTGGCAATGTTGTATGTCGAAACGCCTAAACGTTCAGCTTGTGCATTGTTGATGTTGATTACGTACTCTGGTTTTCCAGTTTCTAAATCCGTTTTCAAACCTTCAATACCCTCAATTTTCGCATGATTGATGGTGTGTATGATGTTTTCGGACAGATGAATCAACGTGTCGTAAGTATCTCCTGATATTTCAATGTTAATTGGTTTCCCAACAGGGGGTCCATCTCTGTTTTGCTCAACGGTAATGATAGCGTCTAAATAATCCTCTTTTTTGATAGCATTACGTACCGACTTCATTACTTCCGAAGATAAAATACCTTTTCTTTCTAAGAAGGGTTTGAACTCGACAGTCAAACGTGCTTTGTGGGGTGTAGCGGCCCCTGCTCCTCCAAACGGGTCTCCTGGATCTGAAGTACCTTCTCCAATTTGAACGGTAAAGGCTTTTATTGACTGTTTGATTGTTGTGTCTGTATATATTTCTTTCTCTATTCTTTTCTCTAAACTTTTGACCAATTCATTGGTTTCCTCTATGCCTGTCCCTAAAGGTAACTCAACAAATACATTGAAGTATTTAGGTTCGTTTTCAGGAAAGAATAGTGTTTTTGGTGGGAATAATACCACTAAACCGATAGAAGCAACTAATAACCCAATGGTACCAAATAAATAAAGGTAGGGCTTGAAACCTCGTAATGCGGAGTCTAAAAACTGCTCATACAAGTTTTCTAAATAAGGTAAAAACTTAGCTTGAAAATATTCGGCTGATGGGTGTAAAAAATAGATGTTTAGCACATACAGAATAGAAAATAAGATAATTAAATTACCTAAAACTGGAGCGCTTGTTGTTACCATTACAATACCTAAAACTATTGCTATTACAACGTAAATCCACATTTTTTTACGGTTGACCTTGTCTTCTTTTATTTTCATAAACACAGCCGTAAACACAGGGTTAATAACTAATGCTACAAATAACGAAGAACCTAAAACGATCATCAAAGTAATAGGTAAAAAACGCATGAATTTACCCATAATCCCTGGCCACATCAATAGAGGCAAGAAAGCGGCTAAAGTTGTCGCTGTCGAAGCGATAATAGGCCAAGAAATTTCTCCAACACCTTCTTTTGCTGCCTTGATAGGGGAGTAGCCTTTGGTCATCAGACGGAATACGTTTTCGACCACAACAATACCGTTATCGACAAGCATTCCTAACGCCATAATCAATCCAAACAAGACCATCATATTGATAGTGAAACCTAAACTATCTAAAATAGTAAATGACAAAAACATAGACATAGGAATAGCGATACCAACAAATAGGGCATTTCGTGTTCCTAAGAAAAAGAGCAACACACCAACTACCAAGATGACACCCGAAATAATGCTGTTTTCGAGGTTGTTTACATTGTCTCTTGTGTCATTACTTTGGTCTAAAGTGATGACTATTTCTAAGTCTTTAGGTACACGATGGTTTTCTCTTGCTTCTGTAATTATTTCATTTATCTTGTCAGATGCTTTGATTAAGTTTTTACCACTTTCTTTAACCACTTCTAAAACGATTACATTTTTACCGTTAAATCGTGCGTAACTTAATCTTTCTTTGGGTTCTAAACGGATAGGTTTGTCTGCCAATACATCTCGTAAGTAAACAATCTTCGCTTTTTCACTTTTGATAATGATATTGTTCATCTCTTCGACAGAATGAAACTGATCGTCAATTTTTAGGGAAATTTCTAAACCACCTGTTTTTATGTTTCCTGCTGACATACTGATATTCCGACCCTTAATCGCATTTTCAACGTCTTGAAAACTCAACTTTAGAGACGTTAATTTATGTACGTCAATATCTATTTTCACTTCTTTTTCTTCAACACCTTTTATTTTTACTTCTGAAATCTGACTCAATACCTCTATTTTGTCTTTGAAATCTTCGGCGTATTCTTTCAATTGTTCGGGTTGGTAATCACCTGATAAATTGATAAACATAATCGGGAAATCACTCATGTTGACATCCGAAACTGCAGGGTCTTGGTCCAGGTCTGAAGGCCAATCTTTTTGTGATTTGGCTTTGTCAACGGCATCTTTGACATCTTGCAATGCTTGGGAAACTTCTATGTTGGGTTGAAACTCTATCATTACCATAGAGAAATCTTGCATAGAGTTTGATAGTATCTTTTTGATACCATCTACACTGTTTATTTCCTTTTCTAATGGTTTAGTGATGAACTTTTCTATGTTTTCTGTGGAGTTACCTGGGTAAGGAACAGTAACCATAATCTGAGGCATAACCACTTCTGGAAACGCTTCTTTAGGCATTATTTTGTACGAATATGCACCAATTACCAAAATGATAAATGTGATAAAAAACACGGTTGTACGGTTTGTTACCGCCCATGTACTCAATCCAAACTCTCGAATAACATCGAGTATATTGTTCTTTTTATTATCCATCACGTCCTATTTATTAGCGATTTTAACTTCAGCACCTTTATCAAGTCCTTTGTAACCGTGGTTGACAATTTGAGTTGTAGCCGTTATCTTGTCACTTTCTATCACTGTTTTCCCTTCGTAAGACTGAATTACTTTAAGGTGTAATTTTTGAGCGACTTCTTTTCCTTCCTTATTCTTAACAATTTCATAGAGGTAGTTTCCTTTCGAATCCGTTTGAATCAATAAGCGAGGTACAGTATAAACATCTTTCAAATCGGTGTCTATGATTTTTACAGCCACTAACATATTTGGGGGATAATTACCCGAACCTTTCAAGTCTGCATGGATTTTAAAGGTTCTGTTCTCTGGGTTGATATAGTTTCCTTTGTAAATCACTTTACTTTCGATTGTTTTATTTTCTCCACTCAACAAACGCAAAATCACTTTATCATGTTGTTTTATTTTTGTGTAAAGAGCTTCCGAAACATCTGAGTTGACATAAACATCTGAGGTGTTTACAATTCGAGCAAACGGGACACCTGGTAATGCCATTTCTCCTGTGTTAGGGTATATTTCATCTACTTTTCCACTTACAGGCGAAGTGATTACTGCTTTCGAACGTTGTGTTTTTGCTGTTTGTATCGCTTGTTGAATACTTTCTTTTCTGTTTTTGGCTTGTAAATATTGGATTTCAGTTCCTACATTTTGCTTAAACATACTTTCTTGTTTCTTGAAAATATCAACAGCCAACTCCAACGATTTATTTAACTCATTGATTTGTTTGTTAATTAAGGCAGTATTCAAATAAGCTAATGCTTGTCCTTTTCGTACTTTCTGACCTTCACGAACGATTATTCTTTTGATAATGCCATTTAGTTCGGGGACAACGTTGACCGTTTGGTTACTTTGTACCACGCCATGCACTTCTACATAAGAGGTGAAATTGGTTTTTGTTAAATTTTGTACACCAACAGCCATTCTTTCGTCTTTTACTGTTGTGTCTAAGTCTGCTATTTTAGTTTCTACCTCAGCAATTTTTTCTCTTAATTTACTGATTTCATCTAAAAACGTTTTCTTTTCTTTTTTGAGTACGGACAATTCAGACTTGCCACAAGCTGTAAACAAAACAGCCATTACGATAGGATATATTAGTTTTCTCATTTTATATTTAGTTCAAACAACAAAAGTTGTGTGTCGGTGAATTTTATTTTCCTTCTTGGTACAATACGCCCAATGATTTTTGTAAATCTATATGCGAAATGATGACTTCGTACAAAGCGATATAATAGTTTGTTTTAGCATCTAATTGTGATGAAACAGCGTCTGTTAACTCAAAACTACTACTCATACCTTGTTCGTATTTTATTTTTGTAACCTTTGTTACATTGTCTGCTAGGGCAATGTTTTCTTTATGGAAAGCTATTTTTTGCCTATTTACATTATACAATGCTTTGGTTTGTTCGTATTCCAAATTTAAGCCCAATTCAAGTTTAGCTAAATCTAATTTTGATTTTTCTAAAGTGATTTTTGCTTGGTTTACACGGTGTGTTTTCGAGAAACCTTGAAAAATAGGAACGTCTAATTGTAAACCTACAAACGAATACCCCTTGTAATTGTCTGGTTTGAATAATTCTTTCCCTTTATTTGCTCCTGTGTTGTATCCTGCCGAACCAAATAACGATAAGGTGGGGAAACCTTTAGAAATATTATAATCAACATTTATTTTATTTGCTTTGTTTGTTGTTTCGAGCATTTGGTATTCAATTCTGTTTTTCATTTCCAAAGTAGGCAATGCGCTTGTAGTCGTTGTTTCAAAAGCTTTTTCTAAACTCCCTGTAAGCGTTAAGTTTTCGCTGTTTACCATTCCCATTTGGTATTTTAATACTTTTTTAGAGATTTCTTGAAAAGAAATAAGACTTGCCAATTGCACCGAAACATTGTTTTTTTGTACCTGCAAGCGTTGTACGTCTATTTGTTCTACAAATCCATTTTCATAACGAATTTTTGTTTCTCTTAATAGCGTGTCCAAAATCTGTCCATCTCTTTTTAACATTTCTACACGTTGGTTAGCTACTAATACGCCATAATAAGCTTTACCCACTTTTTCTGCCACTTCAACTTTGGTACGTGTCAACGATTTGGTGAATAAATCTAAATATACTTTCGATGCTTTTACACCTGCCAAATAAGCCCCGCTAAATAACAATTGTGTAGCTGTGATATTCATGTCATTGGCATATTGTACACCAAATCCGACAGCTGTAATCAGGTCTTCGGGAGCTTGTGGGTTGAATGCATTAGCTGGTAAAAACTGCTTTTTAATTTCCAAATTATCCATTGCTTGTAACTTACCATGTACTTGTGGTAAGCCCATTCCTATCGCTTCTTTCTTTTTGAAATTTGCTTTTTTGATATCTAAAGTAGCACTTTGTATATCGTATTGATGAGCAAAGGCGTATTGGAGGCATTGTTCTAAATCGAATGCGTTTGTTGTATCTACTTGTGCAGACAGGGAAATAGAAAAGAACAGACCTGCGATTAATAAGGCTAATTTTCTCATTTTACTTGGTATTTTTCTTTGTAAATAGTTAACATTTCAAATCCTTTTGGTGATAGTATTCCAAACAAAAAGTGGTCAAAAAGTTCCATTTGTACGTCTATCAATTGGTATTGGGACGGAGAGAATACTTCAGGATTAAAAGAACCTTCCATTTCTAATATTTTGAGTTTTGTCAAAATATCTGTATTGATTTCTTTGCGGTAAAAACCTTGTTTCACACCCTCTTCGAGATTTTCTTTTATAGATGAATATACTTTATCGTCTTTATGACAATTAAATTTTTCATACGCTTTTGGGTAATATTTTTGTAAATCAAAAATGACAGAAGCATCCATTGCCGAAAGAAACTCACGTACAAATACAGAAACCAAATACATTTCTTCGATAGCATCTTGGCTTTTTTCTTTGATGAGTTCAAACTGCTGGTCTTGTATAAAAGCAACACGTTCAACTACTGCCTCGACTAATGCTGATTTATCTTTAAAATGTTGGTAGATGGTTTTTTTTGACATAGAAAGACGTTGAGCCAAGTCGTCCATCGTTACGCTTTTTACACCGTAGCGAGGAAGTACCTCTACTGCTTTTTCAAGTATCTTTTCTCTTGTCATTTTTTGTGCCCTTAAAGGATTCTTTTGTTTTGTTGTTTGAAAACAAAAATAGAATACGGTAAAGCTAAGGAAACTTTAGTGTTGCACAAAGTTTCCTTGGTTTATTTTATTTTTATTGCGTTGTTTTTTTTGATGAAAGAAAGAATAGAGAAATGATTAGCGTCAATGTATTTCATATCTCCCATACCTCTACTTAATAATAGGTTACATACTTTTTTGTTCGCAATTATAGTGTCATTTTTCGCTAATAACAAAGTGATTTCAGCACCTCCTTTCACAGGGAACTTAAAAACTGAATAAAGTTTCCATAGGTAGAATAGCTCTTTGGAAGTCAGTTTTATGGTCTTTACTAACGAAGGGAGGAGTAGGTTGACTAAGTGAAAAATAGGGTGAAATAAGAAGCCTCCGGTACGTGTTTGAGTGGCTAATTTGAAAATTAAAGGTTCGACTATTCCGTCTGGACAAATTAAAATGGTTTGTTGTAGTTTTTGATGGTTTAACAAAGGGAATGATAGCCTTGCACCGATGCTGTAGGCGACGAGAGAGAATTGTTTTATTTCATGTTTTTCTACTAAAGCATCGATGAATGGTAACCAAAGGGCTACGATTTCTTCTTTGTGTTCAAAAGAATGAACGGTTAGTGTGAAATGAAAGAAAGAGAAATCTTTTTCTTGGTCTTTAAAATAATTAGAAAAATAACGTGTATTCATTCCCACACCTGAAAAAGTAAATACAGCGTGTTGTCCCGAGCCTTTGTGATTGAAGGTTACTTCAACTCCTTTCTCTTTAAGTTTTTGTTGGTGTTGCTGGATGGTAAGCATAAACAAATATCGTTTTATTTTTTCTAAAAAATGGGTTATTGGATATTATTTGCACTATTGGGTGTTCGGCTTAGGGATAGAGGCGGCATCCTTTTGTGAGGAACGAACAAAAGATATAGCCGACAGCCCGACCCGCTCTGATTTTTGTCGGTGAGGTTGTTTTCTATCGCTATTTTTTGCTAAAGACGAAGCCTTAACTTTTCATAACAAAGGGGAAGCTCCTATTATTTATGATTAAAAATTAATTATTCGGTTACAAAAGTGTTATTTTTAGGATAAATAAAGTGTTACTCTCTAATAAGAGTTGATTGTCCCTTATTTCGCTATGAAAAAGTTTTTATTATCACTGTCTTTTGTGTTGTTTTTAGTGCCTTTCGCTACGGCTCAAATCCCAAATTATGTAGGTAATTGTCCTGGTGTTCCGTGTATCAACCATATTGATCATAACTTAATTCCACCGATAGGGAATAGCGAAATCCTTCTGGGTGAAGGGGTTATCACACGTGATAATAGTGGTTCGGGTGCTTATAATTTCAATAATACGATAGAGTTTAGATGGCCCTGTAATAAACCGACTTGGCCGATTGCTACGGCGCATGCTTGGCAACTTTTTAGAGGAACAACAGGGGTAACGAACTCAGATATTAATTCGTATGCTTCAATTATGATTAACGAAACTGCATTTGCTTGTGCTTCGGATTTAGATTTTTCGACTTGCAACCCAACAAGAATAGTGGACGCTAATCAAGTAGCGAATAATGCACCACAAACAGAAATACCTCTACCTGACGGACGAGCAGGTTTTTTGAGTGAGGTTGGTGGTGTTGGAGGGCATGATGGTTGTTTTCAAATTGATAATTTGGGTCGTGCTGCTTTGATGGAAGGAACGAGTGCTTGTTCGACGTGTGGGTTTTATGACGACCCCGTGAAAACGGCGGAATATATCACGGGAGACGCTTATGAGACAGCGGTTATTGGACGAACGTATTATGATTTGATTTTTTATAGAAAGTTACAAAATGTACGAGGACTGGACACAAAGCCGGTTTTTAATACGACTAATGATAATTATGCTGCCACAGGGTTGTTTGCAGGTGCTTTTAATCAAGGTTTTAATGCAATGTACACGCAAGCAGATAATGCTTTTGGTGTAAACAGAGTAGCTGCGATGGCATCAAATGATTGGTTGAATGGAGGGATATTAAGCCCTTTTGCTTATTCAAGAGCTTGTGTGCATTACAATAAGATATTAAGTAATGATTACACACCGACTGGTCCGAATGATTTGCAACAATGGTTGGGTTGGTATGATTACGACATTACGTGGGCAATTATGGATCAGTACTTAACGACTGTTTTGCCTATGCACCAACTTACTGCTGCGGAAGAATTAAATGTAAGAACACAGGTTCAAGCTGTTTTTGATCTGCAAAAGAATGGAGCAGGTACAGTTTCATTTCGTTATAAGTTAGGACCCGTGATTGATGTGATGGTTAGTTTGTTGCCGTACACCGATCCTGCTTATAATAATACCAGTTCACAAGATGGCGTTTCAACGTGTAGTGGTTGTGTAGGCCCTTATGTGACTATTCAATCAAATTATACGGTACCTGTTTGTTCAGGGCAATCTGTACGTTTTGAAACTATTTTTGGTGATGGATATACTTATACGTGGTTGAAAGATGATGTGATTATAGCAAATACAAATACTGAAAAACATATATTTTTTGCGACACAATCAGGGACTTACTCGGTAGTTGTTGAAGATGAGAAAAGTTGTGCTATTCGTGCAGAAGCTGACGTTACTATTGTTGTGAACAATTGTTCGAGTTGTGATTTGAATGTAGATTTGACAATTACTAAAAACTCGTGTACTGATATTGGTGACGGGAGTCTTCAAGCCGTTTTGTCAGGAACAAGTTATTCGTCAGGAGGCTCGTATGTTTATGAATGGATAAATGCAGATGGGACAACGGCTGTTTTGACAAATGGAAACCATACAGGGTTAATACAAGGGGAATACGCAGTGAAAGTTTACGAAAGTGCTACACCAACTTGTAGTGCTTTTACGAATGTGGTCATTGAAGAAACAGAGATTGTTTACCAAAAGCTAGATTTGACAAAGGTTGATGTGGATTGTGATAAGGTTGATTTGACAGCTACGGTTACAGGTAATCCGCCACGAAATTGTGAATACCAAATAAGAATAGAAGGAACTCCTGATGGTTCTGGTAAATGTTGGGGTTCTACTTGGCAGACAACAGATGCCCGTTTTAATATTAACAGAAACGGAGTCTCCGCAGGAAACCGTTCACCATCAGCTTCAACCGTTAGTGGTGCTTGTGAACACCTCAATGAAACAGTAGGTGTTTCTCACGGAGATACCTTGGATTTGATTGTGAAAGCGTTGTCTTGTAATGGTACGGTAAATATTAATAAAAACTTTTATATTACTGACCCTTTAGGGAATGAGGTGACGGTAAATGTCGGTACATTAACACAAAAAGGTGCTAATGTAGTATTGAGTACTATTGTTTCTTGTGAGCAACCTGTGATTAACTATGATTTGACTTGGACTTCTACACCTGCAACAGGGGTTTTGTCTAATGAAGTTCTTAATCCTAATTTAGCGACGGCAACGGCTACAGTTACCTCTGGTAATTCGTGGGTAAAAGCAGAGGGTACAACTGCGGGTAATAATTGTGTTTTAGTAGATAGTATGTTGGTCAAAAACCTATGTCCTGGTGCTTGTGCTTCCCCTGGTATGGTTTCTATGGAACATAATGGTACAGGGATAACAGGAACATTGGCTGTCTGTACTTCAGTTTTGACTGGTACAGGTTATACAATTACGAGTAACCAATCAGGGAATGATGCAGGAACTTTTGTTTTTCAATTATATAAAGGAGGTGTTGCTCAAACACCAACAAATGCAACAGGTAATTTTACATTAACTACCGCAGGAACTTATTATGTAGAAGTAAAAGATGCGAATGATAACGCTTGTGTTTCGCAAAGTAATACGGTAACACTAACAGCTACAGATGTTCCTCTTGCTCCGACTTTCTCGACAAGTGTTGTGAGTGTATGTTCGGGTGCAACAGGAGAAAGTTATGTAGTAAGTGCCGTAGCTGACGCAGATGATTATACGTGGTCATATTCAGGTACAAATGCTTCGTTTAATCCAGCTACACCAACAGGAACAACAGCAACATTAGATTTTGCTACAAACGCAACAAGTGGAGACGTAGAAATTACAGCAAATAATACGTGTGGAAGTAGTACAAAAACTGTCGTTAGCGTAACGGTAAACTCATTACCAGCAGCACCAACAGGTTCGGATATAACAGCCTGTAAAGACGGGATAGCTCCAATAGTAAATGCCACTGGTTTGGGGTTGCAATGGTACACGGCAGCAACAGGAGGGGTAGGCTCAGTAACTGCCCCAATAGTAACAACAGCTACAGCAGGCACAACAAAATATTATGTAAGCCAAACAGTCAACGGATGTGAAGGAGCAAGAAAAGAGCTTAACGTAACCGTAACCCCCTTACCCTCAGCTCTAACAGTAACCGCTTTATCTTACTGTAAAGACGAGGCAGCGGCAGTCTTAACAGCAACAGGAGCAGGATTAACCTGGTACACGGCAGTGACAGGAGGAACGGCACTAGCAACAGCACCGACACCACTAACAAACACAGTAACTACCTTAGATTATTATGTTAGTCAGACAGTCACAAGTTGTGAAGGACCAAGAGCAAACTTACAGGTAACGATAAACGCTTTACCAACGGTAACAGCGAGTGCGTCAGTGACAGAAGTTTGTGATGGAGAAAGTGTAATTTTAACAGGAGCAGGAGCAGACAGTTACACATGGGATAACGGAGTGACAGATAACACAGCCTTTAGCCCAACAGCAACAGTGAACTACACGGTAACAGGAACAAACACAGCAACAACTTGTACAAACACAGCAAGTGTTCAAGTAGAAGTAAATGCTTTACCAACAGTAACGACAACAGTAACAGGAAGCCCCGCATGTTTAGGAGCAAATGTAACACTGACAGGAGGTGGAGCAACAACATATACTTGGGACAACTCAGTAACTAACGCAACAGCCTTTGCGACCACAGCAGTAGGAACAACAACCTACGAGGTCGAAGGAACAGACGCAAACGGATGTAAAAAGAAAGCCACGGTAGATGTGGTAGTAAACGCTTTACCAACAGCAGTATTAACAGGAACGGCAAGTATCTGTAACAAAGCAGGAGTAACAACAGACTTAAACATTGCATTAACAGGAGCGCAACCTTGGGAAGTAGTTTACAACAACCCGATAACAGGAAACCAAACGATTAACCCAACAAGTTCACCCGCTACAGTAGCAGTAAATAACGCAGGAGATTACACTTTAGTCAGTGTGAAAGATGCCAATAACTGTACAGCCACAAGTGCAACAGGCACAGCAACGATAGACTATTTAGACGAAGTAATTGCAACCTACGAAACAAAATGTTCAGGAGATGAAGTAGGAACTTTAGTATTAGGAGGGACAGATTTTCAAATTGTATTGACGGTAACACAAGGGGATTTGTCATCAATTACGGCTACAGAAACTACGGTTCACGGAGTGACATTCACACGAGAAGGAACAACGAATCAGTGGGTTTCAGGAGCGATAGATGAATCAAATACAGTAGTAGCAGATATCAAAGATGTTAATGATTGTAATACACTTACCCGTTCAGGTATGAATACAAGATGTTCATGTCCAGCAACAGGAACAACGGTAATAGGGACTGGTGGATTACTCACTGAAACGATTTGTAACGATGCGGGAGTAGAATCAACGGTAACGGTAACTTACAATGGAGGATCAAGTGATTACAGAATTACACTAGACCAACCAACGAGTGCGGATGTAATAAAAGACAATGAAACAGGAACAACGACTTTTGCTGTAAGTGAAGCAGGAACATATAACGTAGAAATTTATAGTAACGGTAACGCCTGTCCTGTTAATGGAGGAAGTGTAACTTTAGGTCACCACACGACACCGGTAGCACAATTGTCAGCAACAAGTGCAACAACAGTTTGTGCAGGAGACAATGTGACTTTGGAAGTGAAATTAACCGCAGGAGACGCCCCCTTTACCTTTAACTTAGACAACACGACACCAGTAAGTAGTGTAGCAAAAAACAGGAGCAACAACAACCTTTACAGAAGCTATAAGTACAACAGGAGATTACAGTATCACCAATGTAATAGACAACAACGGTTGTATAGGAACAGCAAATGGAGCGGGTAACGATTGCAAACCATGCGAACACAGCAGCAACAGCAATAACTAAATGTGACACCCCATTAGGCGGAGTAACTTTAGCAGCAGATGACTTTCAAATCGTAGTAACAGCAACAGCAGGAACATTTACAAGTAACCCAATTACAGAAACGACAGCCTTTGGCGTAGTATTCACAGAAACAGCACCAGGTTCAGGTGTGTGGCATTCAGGAGCAATAAACGAGGCAAACACAGTAGATTTAGACTTTACAGATGACAATGGTTGTAACACGGTACCATTAACAGGTTTACAACAAAGATGCTCATGTCCAGCACAAATAGATGATTTTACTATTGACAAGACAGAGATTTGTGCAAGTCCCTCACAAACAGCAACACTAACAGTAACTTATTCAGGAGGAGATGCAACAGATACGTACACGCTTTCATTAACAGGAGCAGAAACACAGAGTAATGCAGGAGCAGCAGGAAGTACAAGCACCACCTTTACAGTAAGTACACCAGGAACTTATAATGTAGCAATAACAAACATTACGCAAGGGAACTGTGTGATTGACGGAACAACACAAAAGGTTTTAGCTCATTACACTACACCAAAAGCAGAGATAACAGGAGATGCAAGTATTTGTGATGATGCACCAACAGTAACGACACCATTGACAATTACCTTAACAGATGGAGTAGCACCATTTACTTTAGACGTATCCAACGGAGTTGGAGCAATTACAGGAGCAACCACCGCACACACAGAAAACGTTTCAGCAAGTGGAAGTTATACGTTAAGTAATTTAGTAGATAACAACGGGTGTGAAGGAACCGTAAGTGGAAGTGCAACAATCACTCACTTAGCAAAAGTAGCAGCAACGCCAACAACACGTTGTGATGATGAAAGCCCATTAGGAAGCATCAGCTTAACTGACTCAGAATACCAAATTGTCGTAACAGCAACAGCTGGAGATATGGCTAGTTTGGTAATAACAGGGGCAACGTTCCAAGAAACAGCAGCAGGTTCGGGTATCTGGTATAGTGGAGCAATAGCCGAAACAGTAACTTCAGCCGTTCATGTAACGGATGTTAATGATTGTGAGGGAGGAATAGACCTTACAGGGATAACAAGAACATGTTCTTGCCAAGCCAAAGGAGTAACTACCCTGACAACAGGAACAATTTGTGCAGAAGGAAATACAACAATAGAGGTAGTAACCAGTGGGCTAACAGGGAACTATAATGTAACCTTGACCCAACCAGATGCAACGACACAAGTCGCTTCAAGTAAGCCTACAGGAACAGAAGTGTTTACAGTAAGCCAAGCAGGAGATTATACCGTAGTGGTACAAGATGCAACAGATGGTTGTGTTGCAAATGGAGGAACGGTAAGACTTGCTCATTACCCCGTACCAACAGCAACAATAGCAGGAGATGCAAGTATTTGTGCAGCAGGAACAGTGTCAACAAGTACAGGATTAGCTGTTACATTAACCGCAGGGACAGCACCTTTTGCTATTGATTTATTAGGAGGAACAGCAACGGAAAACTTAACCAACCTAACAAGTCCTCATACCCAAGGCGTGAGTACAGCAGGTGTTTATACGTTGACTAATTTAGTAGATGCTAACGGATGCCAAGGAACAATTGCACCAACAGAGAAAGCAACAATCACCAACTTTGAGAAGGTGATTGCTTCAGGAAGTGCGGTATGTAATAGCACACCTTCATTAGTATTAGGAGGCGTTACATTATCACCTACACAATACCAAGTAGTAGTAGAAGTAACGCAAGGAGATTTGGCTTCAACGGTAGTCACTAAATTAGCGGGGGGAGTGTCATTGACAAGACTTCCTTTAACAAACAAGTGGTACAGTGGAGCGATAGACGAAACGACAGCTACAGATGTCCACGTAACAGACGGTAACAATTGTGAAGGAGGAATAGATATTACAGGACTACAAAACCAATGTTCTTGTCCTATTGCAGCAACAGCTACTTTATTACCAGGGAGTATTTGTGATGATGGAACTTCAACAGCGACCTTAACAGTAAATGTAACCAGTAGTAATACGACCGATATGACAGATTACACGATAGCGGTAACAGGAGCAGAAACGGTTGGTTCGACAGAAACGCCAGATGCGTCAGGAGCAGTGGTAAATAAAACTTACAATGTAAATACAAACGGAGCTTATGCCATTAAGGTAACAAGTAACGGACAAAATGGAGCTTGTGTTGTATCAGCAGGGGGGCAAAACTTAACGGTAAATGCTTTACCAACAGCAAGTATCACAACAACAGGTACAGCGTTGGAATACTGTCAAGGAGAAACATCAATAACCTTAACGGCAACACAAGTGATTGGAGCAACAAGTTACGAATGGTTCAAAGGTGGAGTTACACAAGGAACAACCTTAACCAACAGCAAAACAAATGCAACAGCAGATGCAGCATGGACGGTGAAAGTAACCGACGCAAATGGTTGTGATCAAACGTCAAATCCAGTAGCGGTAATAGAAAATGCTTTACCAATAGCAAGTATAACGACAACAGGAACAGACTTAGCGTACTGTAAAGACGGAGCAGGAGTTGTATTAACGGCAGCTAACGTAGCAAATGCAACAAGTTACGCATGGATAAAAGGAGCTACAACAGAAACAACAGGCCCAGGAGATACGAAAACAGGTGCTTTAGCAGGAAGTTGAACAGTAAAAGTAATTGATGATAACACTTGTACAGCTACCTCAACGGCAGTAAGCGTTATTGAAAACCCATTACCGACACCAAGTATTACGACAAGTGGTACAGCTTTGGAGTACTGTAAAAATGCAACAGGAGTAACACTAGCAGCAACAGGCGGAGTAGATTACGCATGGATAAAAGACAACGGAACACCAACAGCTTACTCGACAACAGCCACAACAAGTGATGCGAAGTTTGGTAACTGGCAAGTAAAAGTAAAAGACGCTAAAGGGTGTGAAGCAACTTCATTAGCAGTAACCGTAACAGAAAACACCCTACCAACGGCTACCTTGACAAGCGCAACAAACCCTGTGATTTATTGTGCAGGAACAAGCGCACCAATAATTACGGTGGCGATTACAGGAAATGGACCATTTACTTATGACTATACAGGAGGGGCAAACGGAACAGGGCAAAGTACAGGAAAAATAACAACAAGTAACACGGACAACGCAGCGACCACTTACCAACTCACGAAGGTAACAGATGCTAACAACTGTGAAGGGACAAGCTTTGGAGCAAGTGTTGTGGTGACACAAGAAGAAGTGCCAGGCGTACCAAAACTGAAATCGGACGCAGAAACAACAGTATGTGAAGCAACTGTATTTAATATTACAGCAACTTCGTTAGCAGTAGGAACGCCAACGATTATTTGGGAACAAGGAGGAACAGGAACAGAAGCGAGCCCATCGAGTGTAGTAGGTAATACGGCAGGAAGCGTAACGACTTACCAAGCCAAAGCAAAAATTGGAAACTGTCCATCGGAAAGTTCTTTACCCTTAGTAGTTACAGTAAAAGAAAGTGCAACAGTAAGTTTAACGGTAAATAAAACAACAGTTTGTGAGGAAGAAAAGGTGGTATTTACAGCCTCATCAACCCACGCGGACCCAGGAGTAACTTACGACTGGTATTTGAATATAGAGGTCGCAGGGATAAACACAGAGATAAAGACAGTGACAACGATAAACCCAACTTATGAAGTGAAATTAACAGACAGTGACGTTTTATACAGTGTGAAGATAGCCAACAACAGTTCTTGTGTAGGAGGAGAGGTA
>CBDCZI010000027.1:0-16926 GCA_965224495.1 Cytophagales bacterium
AAACGGACAAGAGATTTTTGGAAATATTGAGAACAGTCATAAGTTAATTATCGCCTGTGTCAATGGTTATGCTTTAGGTGGAGGTTGCGAATTAGCTATGGCGTGTCATTTACGTGTAGCGTCAGAAAACGCGGTGTTTGCTCAACCAGAAATCAATTTAGGGATTATACCAGGTTATGGAGGCACACAGCGATTGACGCAGTTGGTCGGTAAAGCCAAGGCGATAGAGTTGATGTGTACGGCAGATTATGTCGATGCGAAAGAAGCGTACCGTTTGGGGTTGGTCAATTATGTCTTACCACAAGATGAAATAATGGCTAAATGCCAAGAAATAATGGCAAAAGTAGTTTCTAAACCACGGATAGCGACAGGATTGATTATTGAAAGTGTCAATGCCGTGTATAACAAAAATGCCAATGGTTATTTGGTAGAAGCCAATTCGTTTAGTGCGTGTACAAAGTCGGGAAATTTTAAAGAAGGAACTCGTGCATTTTTAGAGAAAAGGAAACCTAATTTTGATTAAACACTCAGTCTATCTCGCTTTATTTAGCTAAAATATTGGTAAAATGATAAATCTCAGCTATATTGTAGTATAGTTAACAGTAAAAAACAAAAATATGAAAAAGTCAATTTTAGCTTTATCAGTAATGGCATTAGTTGCTGTTGGGTGTAGCGAAACAAAAGAAGCGACAGAAACAGTGTCTGCAGAGGTAACA
The DNA here is from genome assembly GCA_965224495.1 of Cytophagales bacterium. GTDB lineage: Bacteria > Bacteroidota > Bacteroidia > Cytophagales > JAAEPT01 > CBDCZI01. The sequence goes on from CBDCZI010000027.1 coordinate 717, forward strand.
AAAGAAATCAAAGAAGTGGAAGAAGCTTCAAAAAAATTAGAAGATGCATCATCAAAAATTGATGCGTCAGCTGAGAAATTAGACGAATTACTTAACGGATTATAAAAAAACGAAACGATGAAAAAAGTTATATTATCAACAGCTCTTTTAGTAGCATTAGTAACAGCATCTTTTGCACAATACGGAGCAGGTTCTCTACAAGATGAGGGAAATAAATTAGGTTCTGATTTATCTACTTCAACAGAAGAAGCAGTAAAAGAAACGAAAGGAAAAGGAAAAGCAATTTCTAAACAAGCAAACGCCAAAGGAAAAGCAATTTCTGAAGAAGCAAAAGCGAAAGGGAAAGAACTTACTGATAAAGCTGATGACTTAGTGAAAGAAGCAAAAGAGAAAGGAAACAAAATTTCTGAAGAAGCAAGTGCAAAAGGGAAAGCGATTTCTGAAGATGCCAAAGCGAAAGGAGACGCAGTTTCTGAAAGTGCTAAATCAACAACAGAAGAAGCAGCTACTGAAGCAAAAGAAGAAGGGAGTGTTGTAGAAAAAGCAGAGGATAAATTGACAGGAAAAGCTCGTGTAGCTCAAGTGAAAGAGGCAAAAGTAAAAAATGCAAAAGCATTGAAAAATTCTGTTTCTAAGGGAGAGTCAAAAATCAAAGGAGCAAAAGAGAAAATTGCAAAAGCAATTAGCCTCTTTAGAATTAGCTAAAAAAGAAGGGTCTATTTCTGATGAAGCTTATACAGCAAAGAAAGAAAAGATTGCAGAAGCAGAAGCTGGTGTGAAAGCATTGGAAGCTGACGTAGAAGCAGGGAAGGGATTATAGGTCCAAAGATATTAGGCGCAAGAGTCTAAGCCGACAGTTTATTTTATAAGCTGTCGGTTTTTTTATGTTAAAAAAATACCGTATGTTAGATAATAAGATGCTGATTATCATTCTTAGCACTGACTTTTATCAATTTATTCTTTTTAACCCTTAAGCGATGAGTATTCATTTACAACCAATGAGCCAACATTACCAAATTGTAATCGTAGGAGGTGGAACAGCAGGAATTATGACTGCGAGCCAACTTTTAAAACAAGACAGTAGTTTAAAAATTGCTTTAATAGAGCCAGCTGATGTACATTATTACCAACCCGCGTGGACATTGGTCGGTGCAGGAACGTATGATTTTGATAAAACAGCTCGTCCGATGAAAGACGTAATGCCATCAGGATTGGATTGGATAAAAGATTTTGCTACAGGATTTAAACCTGAGGAAAATACCGTAACAACAAGAGGTAAAGGCGATTTTACTTACGATTATTTAATTGCCGCGCCAGGTTTGGTGATGGATACCTCTTTGATAGAAGGACTGACAGAAGCCTTAGGGAAAGGTGTTGTTTGTAGTAACTACACCGACCCAAAACACACTTGGGAGGTTTTAAAGAATTTCAAAGGAGGGAATGCTATTTTTACGCAACCCACAACACCAATTAAATGTGGTGGAGCACCTCAAAAAATCGCTTACATGGCGGCTGATTATATCAGAAAACAAGGGCTTCAAGATAAATCAAACGTAGTATTTGCAACACCAGGTTCTGTGATATTTGGCGTGAAGCCGATAGCACACACTTTGATGCAGGTAATCGCTGATTATGATATTCATTTCAAACCACAATACGCACCGATAAAAATCGATGGCGAGAAAAAAATCATCACGTTCAAAATGGTCGGAGCAGGTGAGAATATGTGTATGATTAACGAAGAAAACGCATTAAATGAAACCGCAACAGGAGACGCAGTTTTAGAAATGCCTTTTGATATGTTACACATTGCTCCACCTCAAAGAGCACCAACGTTTATCAAAGAATCGCCTTTGGTCAACGAGGCAGGCTGGTTAGATGTTGATCACAACAGTATGCAACACAACAAATACCCTAATATTTTTGGGTTAGGAGACGTGGCAGCGTTACCGACGGCCAAAACAGGAGCCGCTATTAGAAAACAAGCCCCTGTTGTTGTTGAGAATATTTTGAGTTTGATAGCCAACAACAAAGTATCAAACAACTCATACAATGGTTATTCGTCTTGCCCATTGGTTACGGGATATGGCAAAATGGTTTTGGCAGAATTTGATTACCAAAGTAATTTCACGCCCGACCCAAAACTCAAGCGTTTGTTTATTAAAGACAGCTCAAAACAACATTGGCGTCTTTGGTTATTGAAAAAATATATGCTCCCTTATATGTATTGGAACAAAATGCTGAAAGGCGAAAAAGTATAAAAATTAAGAGGGGATGTTTTGGAGCATCCCCTTTTTTATTACCGGATTGTTCGCTTTTTTTATCAAAAACAGCGATAGAAAGGAAATTAGTCGGTAAATGCAAGAGCGGGGCGGGCTATACGTTGCAATCTTTTTGGTGGAAGAGTTGTTGTTATTTGGAAGAGCAGACTTACCACATTCTTTTTCTTAACTTAAGAAAAAGCAAAGAACCAAAAAGGATTTTCTCTGCTATCCCTATGCCGAGCGCTAGACAACTGTAATTAAAGTCTCTCGAAAAAAAGCACAACTAGCAAAAAAAAAATACAATCCTAACATAATTTAGCAGTCGGCTTCCGACCTTCCGACCAAAAGCTGTACCTTTGTCTTTATATATAGAACCTTACTGATGCCAAAGAAATTTCTCATTTACCTTACCGCCTTTTTTGTTTTATTTGCGTTACTCACAGGATACTGTGTCGAAGAAAATATTTGGCAAGGGTTTTTTCATCCAAAAGGAGCAATTACAAATTTATTTTTTTATTTAATCACTGTCATCATACATTTTGTAGGTGTTTATGTAAATGAGAAATTCAAACCCTCTTTTACTCAAGTTTACCTCTTAATCATTGGGTTTAGGCTTTTTGGGTCACTTTCTTATTTTTTAATTATGTGGAGTTACCATTATGAAGGGATGATGAGTTTCACTTTAAATTTTTTATTCCTATATTTCTTCTACACAGTGTTTGAAATATCTAGCTTAATAACTAACTTGCGACCTCATTTGAAAAGCTAGTTAAAAAAGCAATGGAAATTCTTCATACAAACTCTATTTTCGGTATTAAAAAGGTATTGTTATCTTTAGTTATAGCAATAGCTTCATTCGGAGCATTTGCGGGCAGTCAAGAGACTGGTCACGGAGCAAAAATAGATGCACATACAGAAAGTACGCACGGAGAAGAAAAAAAACCTTTTGACGCAGTGACTATGATTATGCATCACATCTCTGATGCACACGAGTTTCATATTGCAGGAGACTTAACTATGCCGTTGCCAGTTATCTTATATACAGAAAAAGGATTGGTTACTTTTATGTCAAGTGAGTTTCAACACGATGACCACGGGCACCAGGTAGTTGAAAAGAAAGGATTAAAATTCATAAAAAATCACGAACACATCTATTACGCAGCAAGTGCAGACGCTCACGGCGGACACGTTACTTTAGATGCTGAAGGAGGAATAACAAACAAAGCACCTTTAGATTTTTCAATTACTAAAAATGTGTTTTCAATGATTATGTCAGCAGTTTTGTTGTTGATTATCTTTATTAGTGTGGCATCAGCTTACAAAAAGAGAGGTGTCAACTCAGCACCATCAGGATTTCAAAATGTAATGGAAACACTGATTGTCTTTGTAAGAGACGAAATACTTAAACCAAACATTACATCCTCTAAAGTTGATAAATTCTTACCTTACTTATTGACGGTCTTCTTCTTTATCTGGATAAACAACATGATAGGGTTGATTCCTTTCTATCCATTTAGTTCAAACTTAACAGGTAACATTGCTTTTACCTTAACATTGGCAGTTTGTACGATGATTATTACAAATGTTAATGGTAACAAAAATTATTGGGGACATATCTTTTGGATGCCAGGTGTACCTGCAGCGATGAAGATTGTTTTAGCACCTATCGAGTTAATAGGTGTATTCACTAAGCCATTCGCTTTGATGGTTCGTTTGTTTGCGAACATCACAGCAGGTCACATTATCATTTTATCTTTAATCTCTGTCATATTCAGTATGGGGTTAGCTTGGGCGTCTTTATCAGCACCACTAACTTTATTTATGAATGTTTTAGAGTTGTTGGTTGCTTTCTTACAAGCTTATGTGTTTACTTTGCTTTCAGCATTGTTTATCGGACAAGCAGTAGATGACCATCATTAATAAATAGTAAATAAGTTAAATTAAATAAATAGTAGAAAAGATGACTGGAACATTAGCAGCAATCGGAGCAGGTATCGCAGTAGTAGGAGCGGGACTTGGAATTGGACAAATTGGAAGTAAGGCAATGGATGCTATGGCTCGTCAGCCAGAAGCAGCTGGTCAAATCCAAACTGGGATGATTATAGCAGCAGCTCTTATTGAGGGTGTAGCTTTATTCGGAGTAGTAGTAGCGTTAATCGCTAAGTAATTGAATTAACCTGTAGCGGTTGGCTACAGGTTTTTTTACTTTCCTTTTTTAATTTAACTTAAAAAAAATTTAAAACATGGATTTAATAACGCCAAGTGTAGGCTTAATCTTTTGGACAACAATAGTATTTGTTACCCTTTTCTTCTTATTGTTGAAGTTTGCGTGGAAACCAATTGTTGGAGCATTAAAGACAAGAGAGCAATCTATTCACGATGCTTTAGCAGCAGCAGATATTGCAAAGCTTGAAATGGAAGAATTGCAGTCTAGTAACCAAAAGTTATTGGATGAAGCAAAAATCGAGAGAGCAAAACTAATCGAGGAAGCAAGAACAACAGCCAAAGGAATAGTAAGTGATGCTACATCACAAGCAACATCAGAGGCAGAGTCTTTACTTTCAAAAGCAAAAATCGCTATCGAAGGAGAAAAGAAATCGGCATTAGCTGAAATCAAGAACTTAGCGAGTGAGTTGTCGTTGGATATTGCTGAAAAGATTTTGAAAAAAGAATTAAGCGATAAACCTGCACAAGAGCAGTTAATCGAAAGTTACATCAAAGAAGCAAACTTCACTGTATAATGTCAGCTTCAATTCGAATTGCAAGACGTTATGCAAAGGCAATAGTTTCTCTAGCTTCGGATACGAATAAGCTAGAAGAAGTGAAAGCTGATATGGAGTCTTTTTTATCTGTTTCAGAATCTAATAGAGATTTTGAATTAATGTTGAACAGTCCAATTGTTCCTCAAGAGAAAAAGATTTCTATATTGAAAGCTATATTTGATGGAAAAGTTTCTGAAATCTCTCTAAATTTATTTAGATTGTTATCAGAAAAAAAGAGAGAAGCTTACTTAACAGCAATTGCAACCGAATTCCTTAATCAGTACAATGAACTGAAAGGAATTGTAGTAGCAACACTTTATACCGCTGCAGCAGTAGGAACATCAATCAAAAACTCGGCTAAGCAATTAGTAGAGAAAGGAACAGGAAAACAAGTGATTCTGAATGAAGTTATTCAAGAAGATTTAATTGGGGGTTATATTCTTCGAGTAGAGGATATCCAATTAGACACTTCAGTAAAGAGTCAATTAAATAAATTACGAATTAAATTTAAAAACGCTTAATAGGTATGGCAGACGTAAGACCTGACGAAGTATCGGCGATATTAAAAGAACAGTTAGCTGGATTCAAATCAGAAGCTGAACTAGAAGAAGTAGGAACAGTACTTCAAATCGGAGATGGTGTAGCACGTATTTATGGACTTTCAGGAGTTCAAGCGGGTGAATTATTACAATTCGACAATGGAGTTGAAGCTTTGGCTTTGAACCTTGAAGAAGACAATGTTGGTGCAGTATTACTTGGTTCTAGTACAGGAATCAAAGAAGGTGATACCGTAAAACGAACAAATAGAGTAGCCTCTGTAAAGGTTGGTCATGGAATGGTTGGTCGTGTGGTAAACATGCTTGGTCAACCTATTGATGGAAAAGGACCTTTAGCTGGAGAACTTTATGAGATGCCTATCGAAAGAAAAGCACCAGGAGTTATCTACAGAGAACCAGTTACTGAGCCTCTTCAAACAGGTGTCAAGGCAATTGATTCAATGATTCCAATTGGTCGTGGACAAAGAGAGTTAATCATTGGTGATCGTCAGACTGGTAAAACAGCTGTTGCTATTGATGCTATCATCAACCAAAGAGAATTCTTTGAAGCTGGAGAGCCAGTTTTCTGTATTTATGTAGCTATCGGGCAAAAAGCTTCGACTGTTGCACAAATCGTTCAATCTTTAGAAAAAGGTGGAGCAATGGATTATACAGTTGTAGTTTCTGCTGCAGCATCTGATCCAACACCAATGCAATTTTACGCACCATTTACTGGAGCGGCAATTGGTGAGTTCTTTCGTGATACAGGACATCCAGCTTTGGTTGTTTATGATGATTTATCTAAACAAGCAGTAGCTTACCGTGAAGTATCGTTATTATTAAGACGTCCTCCGGGACGTGAGGCATATCCTGGAGATGTGTTTTACTTGCACTCTCGTTTATTAGAGCGTGCTGCGAAAATAAATCGTAACGATGATATCGCTAAAGACATGAATGATTTACCAGAATCAATCAAGCATTTAGTAAAAGGTGGAGGTTCTTTAACTGCACTTCCTATCATTGAAACGCAAGCAGGAGATGTTTCGGCATATATCCCGACAAACGTAATTTCTATTACGGATGGTCAGATTTTCTTAGAGTCAAACTTGTTTAACGCAGGTATCCGTCCAGCGATTAACGTAGGTATTTCGGTATCACGTGTTGGAGGTAACGCTCAGATTAAGGCAATGAAAAAAGTATCTGGTACGTTGAAATTGGATCAAGCACAATTTAGAGAATTAGAAGCATTCGCTAAATTTGGTTCAGATTTAGATGCATCTACTAAGTTAACAATCGACCGTGGTCTTAAAAACTTAGAGGTACTTAAACAAGCGCAGTTCTCTCCAGTTCCTGTAGAAGAACAAGTAGCAGTAATTTACTTAGCAACTAACGGATTGTTTGACAGTGTTCCAGTGAACAAGGTAAGAGAATTTGAAGTAGAGTATTTAGAGTATTTAAGAACTTCTAAAAAAGAAGTACTTGCATCTTTAAAAGCAGGTAAATTAGAAGCTAGTGCAACTTCAGTATTGAAAGAGGTAGCATTAGATTTAGCAAGAAAATACGCATAATTGAAATGGGAGGCTTGTCCTCCCATTTATAATTTCTGATAAATGGCGAATTTAAAAGAGGTAAGAATTAGAATTAAGTCGGTTTCCTCGACACAGCAGATTACTAAAGCTATGCAAATGGTGGCAGCTGCGAAGTTGAGAAAAGCACAAGGTGCAATTACACAATTGCGTCCTTACGCATTGAAATTAGAGGGCATTTTGAAAAATGTTTCTTCTTCATTGGACAGTTCTGTGGATAATCCTTATGGAATCCAAAGAGACGAAGAGAAGATTTTAATTGTTGTGGTTTCTTCTGACAAAGGTTTGTGTGGTGCTTTTAATACAAATGTATTTAAGGCAGCTAAAGCAAAAATTGCAAATAAATACCAAACACAATTTGATAAGGGTAACGTTACAATCAAAACAATTGGTAAAAAAGCATTTGAACACTTCGGTCGTTTAGATGAGTTTACTGCTGATGATTCTGATTATGAGGTTTATAATAAGATTAACTTTGACGGGGTAAAAACTGTTGCAGAGTCTATTATGGCATCATTTGTAGATGGTACCTACGATGTGATTGAAGTAGTTTATAACGAATTCAAAAACGCGGCTACTCAAATTCTTCGTGTAGAGAAATTCTTACCTATCGTTGAAGAGGTAGATGAGGACCTGTCTTATAAGCCAGATCCAAAAGATTATCTTTTTGAGCCAAGTAAAGAATATATCGTTAATGATTTAATTCCTAAGTCGTTAAAAATACAGCTTTACAAAGCGATTTTAGATTCGAGTGCAGCAGAAAATGGCGCAAGAATGACAGCAATGGATAAGGCTACTGAGAATGCGGGTGAGTTATTGAAAGAATTGAAATTAACTTACAACAGAGCACGTCAAGCAGCTATTACAACTGAAATTTTAGAAATCGTTGGTGGTGCAGAAGCATTAGCAAACGGATAATTTCTAATAAAAATAAGGTGATAAGCCTAATTTATAAAAAAGCCCATCCGAAACGATGGGCTTTTTTTATGGTCTTCATCACAAAGAGAGTCAAGAATAATGAAAGTAATTAGTCGATTTTATCAATTTTTACAAAACTTAAGTATCGACGTGGCTATTGGTGCTATGGCAATGTCTTATTTGTTTGCAAAGGTTACTCACGTAGAGATGAAATGGGAGATTTATGCTGTTTTAGGTGTTTGTGTATGGTTAATTTATACTTTTGACCATTTACTAGATGCCAAACGAATGAAAGGTTTAGCTAAGACAAGACGGCATCGGTTTCATCAATTGTATTATGATGAGTTATTGATTAGCTGGCTTTTGTTTTTTACGGTAGCGTTGCTATTGGCTATTTTCTTTTTACCGCTAGTGATTTGGAAATGGGGAATGGTTGTCGTGTCTTTTTCTACGCTTCATTTGGTATTGGTACATTATTTTGGCTCTACAAAATCGAAATTAGTTTTAAAAGAATTGGGTGGCGCTTGGAATTATTCGGCAGGTATTGTGATTGCTCCGTTTGCTTTGGCTACGAGCTTTGAATGGGTTTATTTACTTAGCTTTCTGCTTTTATTTTTGGTGGCTTTATTTAATTTGGTGATGTTTAGTTATTTTGATTACCAAAAAGACATTAAAAATGAATACAGTTCGATAGCTATCAATTATGGGATTGTGCCGACTCGTAATTTTATGTATGGGCTATTTGGTATGTTGGTGGTATTGACTTCTGGCTTATTGGTTTTTGTTCATATTGAAAATTTTGCTTATTATTTAACTACTTGTTTTTTGTTCTCTATCGGCTTATTTTATTTTTTGATGGTTGTGCTTATTGATTACCGTAGCCACTCAGAAACGTACCGGAAGTTAGGTGATATGGTGTTTTTATTGCCGTTGTTGTTATTGTTGGTTTAATGCAAGTCAGTTTTAACCGTGTAGCGCCTATTTATGATTTGTTGTCGAGTATTGTTTATGGTAAACAATTACGAAACGCACAAATTCATTTTTTAGCGAAGATAAAACCAAAGGCAAAAGTTTTGGTACTCGGTGGAGGAACAGGTTGGCTCTTGGAAGAGTTAGCGAACGAAAACCTTGAAATAAGTATTGACTATGTAGAAGCATCTGAAAAGATGTTAGAAAAATCTAAAAGCTATGCTGAGTTACCTTTTGTTACCTTAAATTTTATTCTTGGAACAGAACAATCCGTTGCAGACAAAAAATATGATTTTATTATTACTCCGTTTGTTTTAGATGTATTCCCGAAGGGTGAAATGAAAGAAATGGTAGAGCGTGTGAGCGCATTATTAAACTCAGGAGCGAGTTGGCTGTGTGTTGATTTTAATTGTTTTGATACTTCGTTCAAAGCAAAAGTATTGTCATTTACTATGGTTCATTTTTTTCGTTTGGTAAGTGGGCTAAAAGTGAAAAAGGTTTTGGACTATTTTGGGGAGATAGAAAAAGTAGGGCTACAAGAAACCAATACCGCTTATTATTACGGAAAATTTATCCGTGCGAGTTTGTATAAATAGTTGTAAAAAAAGGAAAAAGCTGTAAATAGCTAGAATAAACCGAATAGCAATAGTTATTCGGTTTATTCTAATTATTAATAAGCAATCAAAGAAATTACTTTTTCAGCGTAAGGAGTTAATACTTTTTCGCCTTCTAAGAAAGTCAAATCTACTAAAAAAGAGAAGCCAACAATGTCGGCTTCTTTTTTGAGTAGAAGCTCTGCGGTTGCTGATGCCGTCCCTCCTGTGGCTAACAAGTCGTCGTGAATAAGTATTTTCCAACCTTTTTTTACTGCATCGTCGTGCATTTCTATGGTCGCCGAACCGTATTCCAAATCATACGAATGTGAGATGGTCTCGTAAGGTAATTTTCCTTGCTTTCGGATAGGGATAAATGGGATTTGTAAACGCTGAGCGATGAGTGTACCGAAGAAAAAACCTCTTGCTTCGACACAGGCAATAGCATCGGGTTTTAAGGGTGCTATACCTTTGATAAACTCATCAACAATCTCTTCACAAAGTTTTGGGTCGAGTAAAATGGGCGTGATATCTTTAAAAATTATTCCTTCTTTTGGAAAATCTTTGACGTCACGGATGGCATTCTTTATTTTTTGAGTTATATTCATTTTTGTTTCTTTTAGAAAAGAAGCAAGTTAGGGATTCTAAATCGAAAAACGTGAAAGCATTTATTTTAATATTACTTCTGCCCTTGGCGATGTTTGCTCAAAACCAGCCAAATAAAGTTGCTCAACTTCAATCAAAGGAGGTGCTGTCGTCTTTAAAAGTGAAGTCGAGAATAGCTTATGAATATGTGTATAGCGACTCTGCTTTTTACAACCACCTTAACGAAATAAAAGCAGATACGCAATCTTTCTGTACGTTTTCAGAAGCAGGGTTGTTGACAAATAAATCTAATTATTGGGCTTATTCGGACGAAGGAGTACTAAATAAAAGCTATAGGTATGATGATAAAAACCGTTTGAATAGCTCACGAGAGATGCTAGGTGATAGCTTGATTAGAGAGGATCAGTTTGTTTATAGTGAAAACGGTACTTTACTCGATTGGGCAATCACACAAGGAAAAGAGAGGTACAACCAATCATTTTATTATAATAAAAAAGGCAAAGTTGCCGTGATTAAGGTGAAGGACAAGAAGCGAAAATTGATTCGTAGAGATTCTATTTTATATGTTTTTGATAAAAAAGGTCGTCCGATAAAGGAGTGGTCGTTTGACACAAAAAATAAGTTGGCTGATAGTTTGGTCTACTTTTATGGTACAGATACGATTTCTAAAAAGGTGTTAATTATTGATAAGGAGGTGGCTTTTATCTATTACAAAATAAAATTTGGGTCATTTTTATTTGACCGTGTAGAGCAATATACGGAAGGTCATTTTATGGGCGTTTATTCGAGAATGTACGACAAGAAAGGTAATCTGCTGAAGGAAAGAAATATTCATCATTATACAAACCTTAATTACACCAAAAACTACCTGTACAACAAGGAAGGTTTACTTATAGAAAAGCAAATCTTTAAAGACACTTACAAGCCTACACATGTTGTTCTGTATGCGTACAGGTTTTATTAGAAGGTACTTTGAGTACTTCATAGATTAGCATGACTTGCCAAATAGGAATAAATAATTAGTCTAACTTTAGTTAAGGGAATTTTCGATACACCAAATGAAGTACATGAATCCGATTATTGAAGAAGTGCTAAACGAGAACAAACCCATTCTTAGGCAAGACTATGAAAAATACAGAAACCATGTCTATCGAGTATTCTGTTTTTGCTTAAAAATAGACTCTTCAAAAGAGAATAAAGAGAAGTATGCGATAGCTTCAGTGTTTCATGATTTGGGGATCTGGACCGATCAAACCTTTGATTATTTAGCACCATCAGTACAAAAAGCACAAGAGTATTTGGTAAGGAATAAGAAGGTAGAGTGGGTCAATGAAATCACTTTAATGATAGAAATGCATCATAAAATCACCTCTTATCATAAAAATAAAACGGTAGAAACCTTTCGACAAGCTGATTGGATAGACGTTACAAAAGGGATCATAAGTTTTCAACTTAACCGATCCGAAATCAAAAAAGCGATGAAAGACTACCCAAATAGTGGGTTTCATCTGTTTTTATTAAAGCAAACCTTCAAAAACTTTGTAAAGCATCCCTTCAACCCTTTACCCATGTTCAAAAAATAAAAAAGGGTCAGATTTTCTGACCCTTTTAAATAACTTTGATAACACTGGTTACTTGAAATCTATTTCTTCTCCAGAAGAGTTGAAGATAGAAAAATCAACAACACTGATTGCGCTATCTTGAATTAAAGTAACCCATTTTTTGTATTTCATAAACCAACCAACTCTTTTTGAGAAAAGACCTTTGGTATAATAAGCATACAAAAACGGATGTACTGTTAATGTTAATTTTTTCTCGTTTTGTTTGGTAAACAAACTATCAATGTGTCCTTCGATAATGTCTGCCGTAAGTAAACTTGCTGAGATTTTCCCAGTTCCTTTACATGTCGGACAAACTTCTCCTGTACTGATAGACAATTCAGGACGAACACGCTGACGAGTGATTTGCATCAACCCAAACTTAGACAAAGGCAATACCACAGATTTTGCTTTATCTGTTTTCATGATATCCTTCATCAACTCGAAAACTTGCTTACGATTCTCGGCTTTTTTCATGTCGATAAAATCAACGACAATGATACCACCCATATCACGTAACCTCAATTGACGAGCAACTTCTTTTGCTGCCGCAACATTGACATTTAGAGCTGTTGTTTCTTGATTTTTTTCAGTAGAAGCTTTGTTTCCGCTATTGACATCAACAACGTGTAAAGCCTCTGTATGTTCTATAATCAAGTAACCTCCTCCTGGTAAACTAACCGACTGCCCAAATAAAGTTTTTATCTGATGCTCGATTCCTCTTGCTTCAAATAATTTGGCTTTACCCGTGTGTAGTTTGATTAAATCTACTTTATCAGGAGCGATTTCGCCCATGTAATCTTTTAACGTCTCAAACGCCTCTTTATCATCAATGGTAATACCATCAAAAGATTCGTTAAGAATGTCTCGAACTAAAGCAGAAGAACGTTCTACTTCACCCAACACTTTGGCAGGTGGTTCTGATGACTTTAAACTCTTGCGAGCCACTTGCCATTTTTCAACCAACGACTTTAAATCGCGGTCAAGTTCTGCTACATCTTTTCCTTTAGCAACGGTACGAATAATCACGCCGAAGTTTTCAGGTCTAATAGATGCAATTAACCTTTTTAATCGCTGTCTTTCACCTGCATCTTGAATTTTACGAGATACAGAGATAGCTTTGTCAAAAGGAACGAGGACCAAATAGCGTCCTGCTAATGAAAGTTGACAAGATAAACGAGGACCTTTCGATGAGATGGGTTCTTTCGTTACTTGAACTAATACCTTCTGATTTTTAATCAGTACTTGAGAAATTTTTCCCAACTTATTAATCTCAGGCTCAAAATGAAACCCTTTTAATAACCCAGTATTGTTCTTCTTGTTTAAAGTTGTTTTCACATATTTAGCCAACGATTTAACGTTTGGGCCTAAATCTGTGTAATGAAGAAACGCATCTTTTTCGTAACCTACGTCAACGAAAGCTGCATTTAATCCATCAACAACCTTTTTAACTTTACCTAAATAAAGATCTCCAACATTGAACTCACTTCCTTTTGTTTCGAAGTGACATTCTAAGAGCTCTTTGTCTTTCAGTAAAGCTATTCTAACTTTCTCAGGACTGGAATTGATTACCAGTTCAGTGCTCAAAATTTACAAACAGTAGTAGGCACATACAAAATAATTGTATGTGCCTAACTTATTATAAAATCAAACTAATAAGAAGAGTAGTGACCTACTTCTTCTTATGTCTGTTTTTTCTAAGACGTTTTTTTCTTTTGTGTGTAGAGATCTTATGTCTCTTTCTTTTTTTTCCGCAAGGCATAACCTTCAATTTTTAATGTAAAACATTGTTCCTGACTTTATTTTAAGCTTTCACTCTCAATAAAACCATTCGCTCAGCCAACTGACTGATTTTTATTTTTAACCTCTTTGTAAATAGCAACTTTCACAAAGATGATAATTCGTTATTAATCAATTTGATATATAATGTCGTTCATTACAAACAACGAATAGCACACCAAATAGTCTGCAAATTTAACTATTTTTTCTTTACTAAAATAGTTTTATCTATTCATTCAGCTAAAAAATGTAGATTACGTTCTTAATTTTTCACTTAAACACCTTGTTTTCCTCTCTAAGAAAGAAGGTTATCCACATTTTCACTACTAACATTTTTTATTTTAATCTAAAAAAGAAGTAAGTGGACTACTCGCGTTGGCTTGATTTGAAACAACGCCTAATTTAGCTTCAAAAGCCATTCTACCTGCTTGTACAGCCAACTTAAATGCTTCAGCCATTGCTACGGGGTTTTGAGAAACTGCAATTGCCGTATTTACTAAAACGGCATCGGCACCTATTTCCATCGCTTGTGCAGCGTGAGATGGTGCTCCTAATCCTGCATCTATAACAACAGGGATATTGCTTTGGTCTATAATTATTTCTAAGAAATCAATTGCTTTCAGTCCTTTATTTGAACCAATTGGTGCTGCTAGAGGCATTACTGCAGCTGTTCCAACTTCCTCTAACCGTTTACAAACAACAGGGTCTGCGTGAATGTAAGGCAAGACAATAAATCCTTTTTTGACCAATTCCTCGGCAGCTTTAAGCGTTTCGATAGGGTCAGGCATTAAATATTTTGGGTCTGGGTGAATTTCTAATTTCAACCAATTTGTTTCTAAGGCTTCACGGGCTAATTCGGCGGCGAAAATAGCTTCTTTTGCCGTTCTTACACCAGACGTATTGGGTAATAAATTAAATTGAGGATGATCAAGGTGGGTTAAAATATCATCTTGGTTGTTGTTGATATCTACTCGACGTAATGCCATAGTCACCAATTCACTTCCTGATGCGATTAATGATTGTTCCATTAATTCGGAAGAAGAAAATTTCCCTGTACCTGTAAACAACCTTGAATTAAATACTTTGTCGGCGATGATTAACTTACTCATAGCTTTCTCTTTTATAAATATTATTTTTTAAAAATCATACTAATGATTAAGCATAATCTATACCAACTCTCTTACTGTGTTTATTATTCCCTCTGGGTCAAAACCACATTCCTTTTGTAATTCGAGTTGCTCTCCGTGTTCGATAATTTCATCGGGAATCCCTAAACGCTTGATTGGCTTGGTTAAGCCATTGTCTCCTGCATATTCAAGCACAGCACTACCAAAACCACCCATCAAACAACCGTCTTCTAAGGTGATGATTTTATCATAATCAGCAAAAACATGTGCCAACAAATCAGTATCTAAAGGCTTAACAAAACGCATATCATAATGCCCTACATTTATACCTTCTTTTTCTAAAGTTTCTCGTGCCTGCGTAACATAATTACCAATATGACCGATAGAAAGAATAGCTACTTTTTCTCCTTTATTTATTTCTTGTCCTTTACCTATTTCTAGGGTTTCAAACGGCGTTTTCCATTCAGGCATTACGCCCTTTCCTCTTGGGTAACGAATGCAAAAAGGTCCTCCGTTTGGTAATTGAGCGGTGAATAGCATGTTTCTTAGTTCTTGCTCATTCATAGGCGATGCAATTACTAAGTTGGGAACGCATCGCATATAAGCCAAATCGTAAGCACCGTGATGCGTAGCACCGTCAGCACCTGCAAAACCTGCTCTATCTAAACAAAAAACGACTTGGAGATTTTGTAAACACACATCGTGAATAACTTGGTCATAGGCACGTTGCATGAATGTCGAATAAATATTACAAAACGGCACCAAACCTTGAGTTGCCATTCCTGCCGATAAAGTAACGGCGTGTTGTTCTGCTATTCCGACATCAAATGCTCGGTCTGGCATTGCCTCCATCATAATATTCAGCGAAGAGCCAGAAGGCATTGCAGGGGTTATCCCCATTATTTTATCATTTTTTTCTGCCAACTCTACAATCGTATGACCGAAAACATCTTGGTATTTGGGTGCTTGAGGTTTTGTCGGTGTCGATTTAATAATCTCACCTGTCTCTTTATTAAAAATACCTGGGGCGTGCCAGACCGTTTGGTCTTTTTCAGCTTTACTGTAGCCTTTCCCTTTTTTTGTAATGCAATGTAAAATTTTCGGGCCTGGTATTTTTTTCAAGTCATTCATTACATTCACCAATTGGTCCACATCGTGTCCATCAACGGGTCCGAAATAACGAATTTTTAAAGACTCAAATAAATTACTGTTTTTAAGAATAGCTGATTTTAATCCTTTCTCTACTTTCGCTACAATTTCTTGTGCGTTTGGTCCAAATTTACTGACTATTCCCAGTGCTTTCCATACTTCATCTCTCATCTTGTTGTAAGATTTTGAAGTCGTAATTCCTGTCAAATAATCTTTTAAAGCGCCGACATTTGGGTCGATAGCCATACAATTGTCATTTAAGACAATCAATAAATTAGAATTGGTAACCCCTGCGTGATTCATCGCTTCAAAAGCCATTCCTG
>CBDCZI010000028.1:0-16805 GCA_965224495.1 Cytophagales bacterium
AAAAAATGAGAAGTAATCGAGAAAAATATAAACCTTGGATAATAGTTGGAAGTGGATTCTTGACTTTACTACTAATGAATTTATTTCCTGTAGACGGTGGCGGTGTTTCTTTAATTTTTGTTTTATCTGTTCCAATATTAATTGGACTTTCAATTATTCTTGCCCTAATATATAAATGGCAAGCGAAAAAAAATGAAATTAGATGGAAAAGAAACTTAATGTTTTCTTCATCAGTTTTGATTATAGTTGTTTTGACATTTTTATTTTTTCCTTGCTCAGATTCGGACTCTCCTTGTCCGTGTAAAGTTATTTATAAATCATCAAAAGTGATTATTAATTATGAAAACATAACCTATAACGACTTGTTTACTGAAAAAACAAAAGTCAACTATCCAATAATTATTGCTTCTCGAAAAAAATATAAAGATAGACTTCCTGAAAAAACATATTATGTGACCTATGATTCACTAAACTCATTTTCTTCACTAAAACAATATGCGATTTATATGATTAATGATTCAATAAAAAGCAACAACAGAAACTTAATAATTGAGCAATTACCGAATGATTATGTGAGATTTACAGAAATCTACGAAAAAGACACTCTCACATTTTTGGGAATGACAAAAGGGTTTGTTGAATTGAAAAATGAATATAACGGATATAATGAGAATGGATACGGATATATTAGTTGGACTAAAGAATTTTCAAACTATGAAGTCCGAATTAGAAAAGAAGTAGAAAATGATATTTATGTAAATTACCTTTTTTATAAATTATTATACTGGATAATGTAATTAAAGCCAGTGCATAACACTGTATATAGCAAATAGGGCGTTCAGTGATAAATTGAAAGTTCAGAGCCATTTACAAAGTACGCCAAATATAAAATTTGGCTTTTAACAGATGAAAAAATTAAAAACAAAATATTTATATTTGGCTAAGTGCAAGATTGAAAGTTCATCACTTTCTATTGCCCTACTTGCCATATACTAAACGTCAGACTGTCTAATAACTATAAGCGAAATTAGTTATCACATAGTTTGTTGTAAAAGGTATAAATAGCTATCTTTAAGCTATGAGCTACATCACTGGATTTGACAGAAACCAAGCTGTTTTGATACCCGAAACTATAAACCGACTTATTGATACAAACAATCCTGTTAGGTTTATTGATGTTTTTGTTGATTCTCTTCAAACGGCAGATTTTGGTTTTAGAAACCCTAACAGAAATACAAATGGCAGACCGCCATTTCACCCCAAAGACTTATTAAAGCTATATATTTATGGCTATTTGAATAAACTAAGATCATCAAGAGCCTTGGAGAAAGAGTGCAAGCGAAACATAGAACTCATTTGGCTAATCAAGGGATTAGTACCTGACCACAATACGATTGCTAATTTCAGAAAGAACAATCCTAAAGCGATTAAAAAAGTAGGCTGTGTTCCATTTAAAAGTTGGTAAAATAGCCTATAAATTTTCAATCTTTCAAATTAGAATAATTAGTTAGGTAAATTTGATAATTCACCTCTCTTTTCATAAAATCACTCCAGGAAGTATGGCTATGAAATGATTCATCAAAGAAATCAATTGAACTTTGTTTTAAAGACTCAATTAGAGTAAACCAATTACAATAATTGTGTAAATACTTTGTTGCAACACCTTTAAACCCTCTATTGACCAATGTTTTTAATCTACCAGCTTTTTCATTAATAGTGTTGACATGATATATTTTAGCTCTCGAATGGTATTTTGCTAAAAATGTCTCGTGCTGAATTCTAAAAGCCTTGGCAAAAGCCTTTAATGATGGGTGTTTATCTGAAGTTAAAATATTTGTCTCTTTATTTATGATTCCACCAATTGATTTTTTAACATCAGACGCCTTTAGTCGACCAATTCTAACAACATCTAAAATCAGGTCACCTTCTCTATCTGCTGTTGCTAATACCTTGACCGATTCAGAATTATCACCTTGTTTATTGTTTTGTCGTCCTCTCTTTTTAGAGGAACTTAAGTTTTTTCTTCCTTTTTGATTAAAGCTGTAATGTAAATCATCAATTTCCACAATACCAAATAACTTTGTTGCCTTTTTAGCTATTGCAAATAGTATTTTATCTCGCCAAAAGAAAGCTGTTTTATGACAAACATTTATTCTCTTCCCCATTTCTCTTGTGGAATAAAAATCACCATTAAACATCGTATCAACGTACTCATACCATTTATCTTTCAACTGTAAACGATGAATAGCTGAACCAGTGGAGTCCGAAAAAATGGTTTTACATGTCTGTTTTTTACATTGGTAACGCTGTTCTAATGATTTATTAAAACCATATTTAATAAAGTGATGCGACCCGCATTTTGGACAGCAATCTCGTTTATATTCTTCTGTTTTTGATTGGTAAGTATTCTTGTTCTCTAAAATTTGAAACTTCAATTTCTCTACAAGAATTTCTTTTTCATCAGTTGGTAACTGACTTAAGCGAGTAAATATATTTTTGAAAAGCATAGCATAAATAGTTGGTTCTATTTATAAAACACTCAAACAACGAAAAGTTCGTGTTTGATTTACCAACTTTTTAGTGGAACACAGCCGATTAAGTTAAATGTTTTAAAACAATTCCTTGCTAATCACGAGAAAAGAACGATATTAGTAGTTTACATAAAGAAAACATATCGAGAATCGTAATCGCGATTACTGATAGCGATTTGTTGTGGGGCATTAAAAAGAACATATGAATAGAATAATAACGATAATATTTTTAGGTCTGATTTTAGTAAGTTGTGGACAAGACAATACTAATAAAAAAACCGAATTAGATGACCATTATCAAGTTTCAGATAAGAAAATTCAGTTAGATACTTCAATGGTAGCAATTCTACCCTTTGATACGATACAATATTGGGTTTTTAAAAATGCAAAACAGACTGATTTATCTATTAAAGATTTGATAATAATTGAAAATCTACTAACTGATTGTATTGCTGAATATAACCCGAAACAAGAACAACAATTCAATGAGTTAAAATCAAATAATTTAGAATTAAGTTTTAATATTAAGCATTTCGTTATTGACCTTGAGAGATATAAACGACAATATATGGCAGTAATAAATGACAAAGGAGAAAAAGAGGTTTGGATTAATTGTTTTTGCAACTCTTGGGAAAAAGATTGGAGAAATGAAATAATTATTGTAAAAGATGGAGGGAAATTGTTATTTCAATTTAAAAATCAATTTGGGAACAAAAATATATTATGACTTTATGGTAAATGGAAATGCTTAAAAGAATAAACAACGACCCCACAACAAAATGTATAGTTCATAGCGGTTTAGTAGTAGATTCAAGCAGTGTAGCTCTTATTGGGCTCCGCCAAATCTGCCGTTTTGACTATTTTAAAGGTGGCAAATTTGGCTCATTGCGTAATTTGAACATTATCGCTTTGAAGTCCGCTACGAAACCATACATCAGTCGTTATCTACAAGCAAAAAAACAACAATCACTCTCATAAAATGCTAACTTTAGTCTGTTGTAGCTAAAGAATATCATAGGTATAACGGAGTTACTAGAGGTAATAACCTCCTTTTTTCATTGTTTACACTCTGTTTATCTCTATTTCTTCATATATCACTCTATTAAGCTAAAAAACAGAGTCTCTTCTAGCTTTTTTACTTTGTCCCAGATTTCTATATTTTAGTCGTACTTTTCTGTATTTTTGAATACTAACAAAAAAAACGGAGGTTTTTAGACAAGCTGTCGTTAGCTACAACGAATAATCCAAGAGAGAATGAAATCAATTTTTACAACAGTTGTTTGTGTGGTCTTCCAAATAATATGTTCTGCACAGGACTTCCCACAGGGAAATGACAAATGGACGTCTTGGCACACCGATTCTACATTTAATGGAGACAATAAACTTGTTGCTATAGCTAAATCCAAGAAAAAATGTCCTACCACAACTTGTGAGTATTATAGAATTGTAACCTTATTTAATGAACAAGGAAAATGGTATTTCAAGGAAAAAACCTACACATTAAGGGGTTGTTACAATAGAAAAGAAAAAATTATATGGACTAAAAGAAGACAGAAAAGAGAACCAAAACAGCCATATCAAATACACTAAAGCTAATTACATTGTTTTGAAATAGGTAGAATGATAGTAGAAGAACAACAAAACGGTAAAGATAAAGCAGAGTATGGTAAAGCCTTGTTAAAAGGACTTTCAATAGAATTAACTAAAGAATTTGGTAAAGGTTTTTCAGTACAAAACATTGAAAGAATGCGTACTTTTACTTGGTATATCAAAAACCCTCAACACTGTTGAGGATATTCGAAAAACAACAGACGTTAACTACTAATTCTGAGAAATCGTCAACAGTGTTCTCGGATACTTTTTTGTACTCGTCAATTAATACCAATCTGATAAGAAGTAATTATTTCAGTAATCAAAAAACTTTTAGTCGATTTTGATATGTAAATATATTGGCTTAAATTGTGCTTTATAGTGCATTTCAACTGTGTTTTTGTTTATTTATCAAAGGATATCGTCAATAACACTGATGATTAACAACAGACTTTTACTTGTGTGCATTTCGTGAAAACAACAACCATTAACAACAACAAGATGCCTAATATCCTTATCGTAGATGACGAAACCCCAATAAGAAGAACACTCAAAGAAATTCTTGAATTTGAGAAGTACAAAGTCGATGAGGCAGAAAATGGTTTAGAAGGGCTAAAGAAAGTAACAGAAAACGATTACGACGTAGTTTTGTGTGACATCAAGATGCCAAAAATGGATGGTATTGAGTTTTTAGACAAAGCAATGCAATTGGGTAAAGACACCCAATTCATTATGATATCAGCACACGGGTCTATTGACACAGCCGTAGATGCAACAAAAAAAGGAGCATTTGATTTCATCTCCAAACCACCAGATTTGAACCGATTATTGGTCAGCGTCCGTAATGCAATGGACAAGTCATCGTTGGTAACAGAAACTAAAGTTTTAAGAAAAAGAGTAAGTAAAAAGCACGAAATCATCGGTCAATCTGACGCTGTCAAAGAAGTTATCGAAATGATAGATAAGGTAGCCCCTACTGACGCACGTGTCTTAATCTTAGGTCCAAATGGTGCAGGAAAAGAATTAGTAGCCAAAGGAATCCACGACAAAAGTAAACGTAGCAAAGGGAAAATGGTAGAAGTCAACTGTGCCGCTATTCCTTCCGAACTAATTGAAAGTGAATTATTTGGTCACGAAAAAGGCGCTTTTACCTCAGCAAACAAGCAACGTATAGGAAAATTTGAACAAGCCAACGGAGGAACAATATTTTTAGATGAGATTGGAGATATGAGTCTTCCAGCACAAGCCAAAGTACTTCGTGCTTTACAAGAAAACGTAATTAGTCGTGTAGGAGGAGACAAACAAGTAAAAGTTGACGTGCGTGTCATCGCTGCAACCAACAAAGACCTCAAAAAAGAAATCGAAGAAGGTAATTTTAGAGAAGATTTGTACCACCGATTAAGTGTCATTGTCTTACGAGTACCCGCGCTAAAAGACCGAAAAGACGATATTCCTTTACTCGTTGAAAAGTTTTTAGGAGACATCGCCAAAGAATACGGCAACAAACAAAAAAGCATCAACAAAGACGCTATCAAACAATTACAGCAACACGATTGGTCAGGAAATATCAGAGAATTACGTAATGTAGTCGAACGATTAATCATTATGGCGGGAGAAACCATTACAAAAACTGACATCGTTAAATACTTATAAAAAACACCTAATTAAAAGCGATATGATGCTAAAAAAATATTTTATGCGTGGCTTATTGTTCGTTACTCCTATTGGTGTAACAACATTAATTATGCTTTCCCTGTACGAGTGGGTTAATGAAAAAATACACAACGTCCATATGCAGGGATTAACAATAACCCTTTTAGCGATAGGTTTACTCCTAAGTATTATTTTTTTAGGTTATTTGGGTTCTACTTTTTTTATCAAACCAATAACACAAACAGTAGAAAAGGTTATTTCAAAAATACCAATTGTCAGTTTCCTCTATTCCTCAATCAAAGATTTGTCAGGTGCATTTATCGGTGACGAAAAGAAATTTGACCAACCTATTTTAGTCAATATGGACAAAGATGGTGTTTTAAAGAAACCAGGTTTTATTACTCGTAAAGCCCTTAGTCAATTAGAACTAACTGATTCGGTAGCCGTTTATCTACCCCACAGTTACAATTTTAGTGGCAATCTATTCGTCACAGACAAAAAAAACATTACTGTTATAGAAAACATCTCTTCTGGTGAATACATGAAATTCATCGTATCAGGAGGTGTCAGTGGAGATATTTCAAAAAAAGAAGACGACAAAAATCCTTAAAATTGGGCAGTACACATAGGATTTATTAAATTGCAGTAACAAAACAACAAATTGGTCATAGACCTAAAGCACAACAACATTATGGCATCAAAACTTTGGCAAAAATCATACAGTACAGAAAAAAGAATTGAAGACTTTACCGTTGGAAATGATGCTCAATTAGATATGGCGTTAGCACCTTACGACGTACAAGGTTCTCTTGCTCATATCGAAATGTTGGAAAGTATCAACTTACTTGAAAAAGAAGAGTTAACCATTCTTCAAAAAGAATTAAAGAATATTTATAAGGAAATACTTGATGAAGAGTTTGTTATCGAAGAAGGTGTTGAAGACATTCATTCGCAAGTAGAGATGCTTTTAACACAACGCTTAGGTGACGTAGGGAAAAAAATTCATTCCGGACGCTCAAGAAACGACCAAGTTTTAGTGGATTTGAAGCTTTATATCAGAGCACAATTAAAAACTACGGTCGAACAAACAAAGCAACTTTTTGATAAGTTCACTGCTTTAAGCGAAAAATTTAAAGACGTTTATATACCAGGTTACACACACTTACAAGTAGCTATGCCTTCTTCGTTTGGCATGTGGTTTGGTGCTTACGCCGAAAGTTTGGCTGACGATATGAATATGTTATTGGCAGCTTACAAAATAGCCAATAAAAACCCTTTAGGTTCGGCTGCAGGTTATGGTTCGTCTTTTCCTTTAGACCGTCAGATGACAACTGGTTTATTAGGTTTCGCAGACTTAAACTACAATGCTGTTTACGCACAAATGAGCCGTGGAAAGACAGAAAAATTAGTCAGTATGGCATTGGCATCTGTAGCCTCTACCCTCTCTCGTATGTCTATGGACGTTTGTTTGTATATGAGTCAAAACTTTGGTTTCTTAACTTTCCCTAAAGAGTTGACGACAGGTTCGAGTATTATGCCTCATAAAAAAAACCCCGACGTTTTTGAAATTATGAGAGGTAAATGCAACCGTATTGCTGCTTTACCCAACGAAATAACCATAATGACAACCAACTTGCCTTCAGGTTACCACCGTGAAATGCAGTTGATAAAAGAAGGCTTTTTCCCCGCATTTAATACGTTGAATGAATGCTTAGAAATGGCCGAATTTATGTTTGACCACATCATTGTTACAGATAATATTTTGAAAGACGAAAAATATAAATATGTATTTAGCGTTGAAGTAGTCAATGATTTGGTATTGAAAGGCGTACCTTTTAGAGATGCTTACAAACAAGTTGGAGAAGCGATTGACAATGATAAATTTGAACCATTAAGAGAAATCAACCACAGCCATGAAGGCAGTATCGGTAACTTATCATTAGATAAAATAACAGAAAGTATGAATAATACTTTAAAAGAATTTGGGTTTGATACAACAGGAAAAGCCATTGAAAAACTAATTAAATAAAGAATACCTTATAAACTACAACTATGACATTCATCAAAATAATAGCATTCCCACTTGCTCTGTCGTTGAGTATTGGTTCGTTTGCACAAGAAGCACCAAAAACTGCCAACTGGCAAAACGAAAAAAAATTAGGTATGTGTACCGATAAGGCGTACAAATCTATTTTGAAAAAGAAAAAATCAACAACGGTTATTGTTGCTGTTTTAGATTCGGGTGTTGATATCGAACACGAGGATTTGAAAGATAAAATATGGACAAATAAAGGTGAAATTCCTAACAATGGCATTGATGATGACAACAACGGTTACATTGATGATATTCACGGGTGGAGTTTTTTAGGAAACCCTAACGGTGAAAATGTACAATACGATAATTTAGAAATGACTCGTATTTACAATAAACTACAGCCAAAATACGATACGTTAGTAAAAAGTGACGTTTCAGCAACCGACATCCAAGAATACGAGTTGTTTTTGGAAGTGAAAGGAAAAATAGAAGAAAAACAAAGCACTTACAGTAATTCATTAGTACAATACAAAACCTTAGCTCAAAACCTTCCTTTGATTGAGGAAATGATTAACACCAAGTACGGAAAAGACATTACAGTAAAAGAATTGAAGAAAATAGAGCCTGAAAATGACCAAGCGGCTTATATTTTACAATTAGGTATTCAAATCAAAGAAGACCCAGAAGGTTTTAAAGAAGAAATAAAAGATGGCGTTGAGTATTTATCAAATTACTTGAACTACCACATCAACACCGCCTATAACTCAAGAGGTATTGTTGGTGATAACCCTGCAGATTTTTCTCAAACAAGTTACGGAAACAACGACGTAGAAGGTCCTGATGCTCTACACGGTACACACGTTTCGGGTATTATCGGAGCAACTCGTAACAATGCGATCGGTGTAGATGGTGTTGCTGACAATGTACAGATTATGTCTGTTCGTACCGTTCCTGATGGAGATGAACGAGATAAAGACGTAGCCTTGGCCATCAGATATGCCGTAGATAATGGAGCAAAAGTAATCAACATGAGTTTTGGGAAAGGTTATTCTCCTTACCAAAAAGAGGTTTATGATGCCATTAAATACGCAGAGAAGAACGACGTATTGTTAGTTCACGCAGCAGGAAATGACGCAGAAAACGTGGATAATGTACCTAACTTCCCTTCTAACCATTACAAATTTCAAACAAAAGATTTTACCAATTACTTAACTATTGGGGCTTCTACTCATAATAAAAAAGAGAAAGGTACTTCTACTCATGATAAAAAAGAAAAAACAGAGAGAACAGAGATACCTGCAAGTTTTTCTAATTTCGGTGTGAAAAACGTTGATATTTTTGCCCCAGGTTACCAGATTTACGCAACGGTTCCTGACAACAAATACAAAGATTTACAGGGAACAAGTATGGCAGCACCTATGGTATCAGGTGTAGCAGCCCTTATCAAATCATACTTCCCAGAGTTGACGATGGTAGAGGTGAAAAACATCATTTTAGAATCGGCAAAAGACTTGAAAAAGAAAAAAGTACAAGCCCCAGGTAAAGGTGAAGACGATGAAAAAGTATTATTTGGTACGTTGTCTCAAACAGGTGGTATAGTCAATGTGTACAAAGCAGTAAAATTAGCAAAGAAAAAAACGAAGAAGTAAGTTCTTACTTCTCTATTAAAATAGTCAATCAAATTTGTTTTGGTTGACTATTTTTTTTTACAAGAAAGGATGGAGAAAAGGTTTCCTAAAGACGGAATTTTGATTTCATCTTTGAAAACAACCTTGATAAAAACATTACGGAGATCTAAATAAAGATGGGCAAGAAGATTGTATCCTTATTATCAAAGAAACAAATAAAAATGAGGTGGTAATCAACCAATTTGGTAAAATAGTGGATCGTAACCGAAGAGGTATTATTGTATTGTTACGCACTAAAAACTCGTACTACTTGGCTGTTGAAAATTATACTTGTTTCTCTTCTGAAAATGAAGATGGCGGAGTGTATTACCCTCCTGAACTTAGCGTAGGTATCGATAAAGGCAAATTAATCATCGGTTATGCGCACGGCAGGTATGGTTTTTGGGAATACAAATTTAGATTGCAGAACAATGAATTTAAGTTAATTGGCTATGACGAAAGCAACCATTATGGACCAATACTAAAAAAACAAACGAGCATTAACTTTCTGAGCAAAAAGAAACTCGTTAGAGTAAATACAAATGAAGACGCCGAAGCTGGTGATGACGTGTTTAAAGATACGTAAATATTGACCTGAAAAAAATGCTTATCCTCTCTGAAATTAACGGTTTTTGTTTTGAATCGTTAGATATGTCAGTATATTAAAACGCTTCACTATCTTCCTTTGGGTTTTTCAGAACGCAACATAGAAATCACTATTTAACTACCTAAAACCGAGACGTACTTTTCGGACGGTATCCTCATATATTATTGATACTACCCTATTGCCCATAAAAAAAGCCTCTAATTTTCATTAGAGGCTTTTTTATTGTTTTATAATCGTTAGACTATTTTTCTTCTGCTGCCATTAAATCGGCGATTTTCCCGGCTTTATAACCTTTCCAACCAAACCATAATAAATAAGCGTAACTAATCAAGCAAAGAACAAAACTGTAACGGTACCCTATTTCATCAGCCAATAGACCTTGAACATAAGGAAGAACAGCACCACCAAGTACCATTGTAACCATTATACCAGAACCTTTTGACGTATGTTTACCTAATTTTGCAATTCCTAGTGGGAAAATTGCAGGCCACATTACTGAGTTGAACAAACCTACTAATACTAATAAGAAAGCTGCTACAGGAATATTAATAGATTGTAATCCTAATTCAAAAGGACTTGGAGTCAATACGATAACTGAAATATCCATTCTTGCAGCTAAAAAGCCACCAAACATACTCAATGTTACTAAAACTAATGCTACAACCGAAACAATAACTAATAACGTATTTGCTTTAATTTTTTGTCCTACGGCACTACCAATAAAACGTCCAATCATAGCTGCTCCCCAGTAGTAAGCTAATAAAGAAGAAGCCATTTTTTCATACAACGTCTTTAAACCTTCTTCACCAGAAACACTAGATAATAACTCTTCAGGCAATACAATTAAGTTTTGTGAAGTCAAATACAAGACCAATAAAGAACCGATAGCCACTTCTGCTCCTACATAAAAGAAAATTGCTCCAGCACCTAATTTAAGGTGTAAGAAATCTAATGCACTCGTACCATCATCTACTTTTTCTTCAGTTACTTCTGTAGATAATTTAGGTAATGTTGTGAAATATAAAACCGCAGCAATAAGTAAAGTCACCAATGCTAAAATAATATAAGGACCTCTTACTGCTTCTGCTTTTGCAGCATTCAACAACAGTTGGTCTCCATTAAAGTCTCCTAATGTAAATGGTTTCAAAATGAAGGCTCCACCGATAATTGGCCCGATAAAAGTAGCTGTTGAGTTCAATGCTCCACCTAAGTTTAACCTTGAAGCACCTGTTTCTTCAGGTCCTAATGCGATAATGTAAGGGTTAATTGCTACTTGTAGAATCGTAATACCACTTGCCACAACAAATAAGGCAAATAAGAATACGGCATACAATTGTACAACTGACGCTAATACAAAGAACAATAAACCGAGTCCCATAATCGCCAATGAAATAATAAGCCCTCTTTTGTAACCTACCTTTTCAATCAGCATACCTGCTGGGAAAGATAAAACGGCATACGCAATAAAGAAACAAAATTGAATCAACATCGCTTGTGATGCTGTCAAATCAAACAAGCCTTTCAAACTTGGTATCAATACATCATTTAATACCGTGATAAATCCAATCATAAAGAAAAGACTAATCATTATTGAAAGAGCAAAAGCATAACCTTTATTTCCTCCTCCTTCAATTTTAACACCTCCTGATGCTCCAGAACCTGCTCCTGCCATAATAGTAATTTTTAGTTAATAATAAATAAAATCCCACAAGTGGGTAATAAAATAGGGAACCTACAAAGTAAGTTCCCTAAATGATTTAAAAGAAATAACGTTTAAACGCTTCAATAGCTGCGTATTCTGACAAACCTAAGTCATTGAATTTATCAGCCGTTTCGCTGTTTCTTTCCTCTGCTCTTTGCCAAAACTCTCTGCTATCTCCACCTTGGAATACCACACCATCTTTTTGAGATTGGTGCTTAAAAATTCCGTGACGTTTTTGTAAAACTTGTACAGGTGACATTGGTACAGCCATCTCTATTTCGTGGATTCCCCACTCTTCCCAAGCACCTCTGTACAACCAAACCCAGCAATCTTCCATAAATGGTTTCGCTTTTAAGTTGTCAACAGCTGCAAAAATTGCATCTAAACAAACCTTATGCGTACCGTGTGGGTCAGCCAAATCTCCTGCTGCAAATATTTGTTGTGGCTTAATATCCTCAATCAATTTTGCTACAATAGCAATATCTGCCTCTCCTAATGGATTTTTCTTAACCGTTCCTGTTTCGTAGAAAGGTAAATCTAAGAAATGAATATTTTTATCTTCAACACCCACAAAACGACAAGTCGCCTTAGCCTCACTTCTTCTTACCAATCCTTTTATCGCACGAACTTCCTTCGTATCCGAATCGTTCGATTGTTTTTTAGCCTCCGTAGATGCCAAAGCATTCGTTAATAAATTAGAAGAACCTCCTAATTTCAATTCTTCATTCAAGTCCGTAATAAAATCAGCAAAACGAATAGCTTCATCATCCGAAACAGCAATATTCCCTGAAGTTTGGTAAGCCACGTGTACATCGTGTCCCTGTTCTACCAAACGAATCAACGTACCTCCCATCGAGATAATATCATCATCTGGGTGCGGACTAAATACCAACACACGTTTTTGAGCAGGTTGTGCTCGCTCAGGACGAGTCGAATCATCTGCATTTGGTTTCCCTCCTGGCCAACCTGTAATCGTATTTTGCAATTGATTAAATACATTAATATTGATCGCATAGCAAGAACCATCTTCCGTATCTACCAACAAATCATTCAATCCGTTTTCGTTGTAATCTTTATCTGTCAATTTAAGGATAGGTTTAGCCATTTTACTAGCCAAATCAATCACAGCCTGACGAATCAATTCGTCCGTCCATTCTATTTTACCAACTATCCAAGGCTTCGCCACTCTTGTCAACTCCGCAGAAGCAGGAGCATCCAACACAAACGCACAATTTTCGTGTGTCTGCAAATAAGTAGCAGGATTTGAAGGAGACATATCCTCTTCAACAGATTTAGCGATAATATTCGCTTTTTTCTCTCCCCAAGCCATCAAGATGACTCTTTTAGCCTCCATTATTTTCTCAACACCCAAAGTAATCGCACGACGAGGTGTTTTATCTAAACCATAAAAATCTCCTTGCGCATTAATTCTTGTAATCTCATCTAAAGCAATCAAACGTGTTTTTGAAGAAATCAATGACCCACATTCGTTAAAACCAATATGTCCATTACCTCCAATCCCTAAAATCTGAAGATCCAAACCACCATCAGCCTCTATTCTAGCCTCGTAATTAGCACAATAAGCAATAATCTCATCTTTTGCCAATGTCCCATCAGGCACATTAAAGTTTCCTTTCGGGATATCCACGTGGTCAAACAATTGCTGTTTCATAAACAACACATAACTTTGCTCCGCATCAGGTTGCATCGGGTAATATTCATCAAGATTGTAAGTAATCACATTCTTAAAACTCAATCCCTCTTCTTTATGCAAACGAACCAACTCCGCATAAACAAGTTTTGGCGTTGACCCTGTAGCCAATCCCAACACACATTTTTGCCCAGCTTTCGCTTTTGATTTTATCAAATCACCAATCTCAGCAGCCACCGCTTTCGAAGCAGTAAGAGCCGTATCGTAACTGTACGTATTTATTTTCTCAAAGACTCTTTCAGTCTCATTTTCAATTGCTTTAAGCATTTTCTTAT
Organism: Cytophagales bacterium; assembly: GCA_965224495.1. Lineage (GTDB taxonomy): Bacteria > Bacteroidota > Bacteroidia > Cytophagales > JAAEPT01 > CBDCZI01. The sequence continues at coordinate 13,772 of CBDCZI010000028.1, forward strand.
TAATTATCTCTTTAAAACTAAATGCAAATACCCGACACAAACGCAAAGTCCATCTCGAATAAGCCACTAATTTATTACTTTTTGATGATATAATTGACTAATCCTCCAATATTTTTGGATAATAATACCAATCCTTTGAAAAAGTATCTTTTCCAACCATCGCCCAATCCTCTACCGAAGCCGTCAAACACACCATCCCACAAGTCGGCAACCAACCAATATTTGACGCCGACAAATACTCTACCAGCTCCGTCACCCCAGGATTATGCCCAATAATTAGCAACGTTTCCACCTTTTCATCCACCTCATTATTAATCAAATTCATCAACTCAAAAAACGTAGCATCATAAATCGCCTGACGGTAATCCACCTTATCCAAATCAAAAACACCCTGCAACAACAAACTAGCCGTTTCCGAAGTCCTTTTAGCCAACGAACACAACACATAATCAGGCACAAGACCTATCTCCTTCAATTTTGCTGACATTTTCGGAGCATCCTCCTCGCCCCTCTTATTCAACGGACGAATAAAATCAGTCAACCCAGTTTCCCAATCCGATTTTGCGTGTCTTACTATGATTATTTTTTTCATCATCCTCAAAAATTGATTTCCTAAATATAAAAAAACCTTAGTCATTCACACCACCCAACCCTATTAGTCTGTTATTGATTTTCAATAACACTAAAAACTATTATTAGGAACTTCCCCTTTTCGTTGAACTAATTTTTAAATAGCTGCTTAACTAGTCCAACTTTTTATCGGTAAGAGCATGTTGATGAAGCGGGTAATCAAAAACGAATACTTCATTTTCATATGGTCGAAAGTGAGTCTTCAAAAGCTCATAAATTAGGAGATCAGCTTAAGCCGATTATTTCACAGAAAAAAAAATAACTATTTATAGTCGAGTAAGCAAGGGGAATTTCTTCGACGAACACACTTTATTTATCGACAGTCCAAAAAACGTTTACAACCAAGAGTTAGGTTCTCCTAAACTCGCGAACTACACACCAATTTGACCCAACTCTACTCCTTCTGAATAAGCTACTTGAATATTGTTTTCACTAAAAGCCTTCTTTATTGCAGCATAAGAAGCGTAAGTCACCGCCCAAAAATCGTCGGGATGAACACACGGACGAATCGCTAAAACGATATTGTGAGAATCAAAATTGACAATCCCTATCTCTGAACTCGTATTTTTCAATATCCCAGAAACATCTTTTAATGCATTTTCTAAAATCATTTTTACTTTTGGAAAGCTTTCGTGGTAAGGCATCGTTACCTCCAATTCCAACCGTATCATATCGTTTTCTGAATAATTAGTTACCACAGAGGTGGTTATTTTAGAGTTCGGTATAATTAAGTTTTTATTACCTGGTGTCAATACTTTGGTGTTGAAAATCCCAATCTCAACCACTTTACCAAATTTATCTTCCAATTGTATCCAGTCGTTCACTTTGTAAGGACGAATAAACAAGACAATCAGCCCTGAGGCAAAGTTACCCAAACTCCCTTGCAGTGCCATTCCTATCGCAAAAACTGAGGCAGCAATAATGGTAGCGAAAATAGAAAGTTCTATACCCAAAACACCTGAAACCACAAAAAGTAACGTCACTTTTAACATCACTGTGACAATAGAAACCAAAAATGGTCGTATGGTTTCTGACAAACCACTTTTCTCTAAAAGTAAATCGACGACACCTGCCAGTTTCTTGACTAACTTAAAGCCTAACCACAAAATGACTAAAGCCAATAAGACTTTTGGTAAATAAAAAATTGCTTTTTCAAGTGCTATATTCGAGTAGTGTTCGATCTTATCCATCATATATATTGTGTGCTTATTGCTTTACTAAAAGTACACTAAAAAAACGATTTACATCAAGTAAAAGCTTTTTTCTTCTACATCTTTCGGAATATTACCCCTTCCCATTGCTCTCAAACCAAACTGTTCTATTTTACCACTAATACTACTAATCGGAATATCGGTAGGCTTGTTATCAAAAGGGTCTTGCAGTCCTTTTGCAATGTTTTCTAAGGTGAAAAACGCCATAGAAATTGACACGACAACAGGAAACTCCACATATTCGTTAGGATCACGGAAAGCTAACGGTAACAAAAACACAAAAACCCAAGTAGTTCCATCAATCAATTTAGAATACAATCTCGGAAAAACCGTTCCTTTTATACGTTCGCACATTCCCATGGAGTCACTCAACCCGTTTAGCGTCTCTGTTAATCTAATTTGCTGGTAATCATTCAATAGACCATCCGAATACGCATCATGTATTTTCTCCATCATCACATACAGTAACGCGTTAGGTATGTTCTTTGGGTCTATTTTTTTAATCATTTTAATACGTTCTTCCGACAAATATTTCTTCATTATTGAATCCATTTCTTGCCCACGCAAAGATTTCGCTAAACAAGCCGACCATACAATCACAAACGAAGTCATGTTGTCTTTAAATGCCAACCGCTTATCTTCATCGCCTCCATCTTTGGTTCTCAAATGCGATACTTCACGAATTAACGCACGGGAATCATTGACTATCATTCCCCAAATTTTTCGTGCTTCCCACCATCTATCATACGACTGATTGATTCTGAACGCCAAAACCAAGGTTATCATCATACCCAATATTGCTGGTATGTTCATCGGGATAATTGGAAATTTTATACCCCACCCTTCAAAAAATTGATCAAAATAAGATACTGCTCCTGCGATAAGCATCACAAAGAACAATTCTTTCTTCATCAACGACAAAAGGTATTTAAACGGTATTCTCTTATTTATAATCATAGAATAAAAACTATACTTCAAAGTTAGAGAGAACAGCGAGAAAAACAAAATAGAATACTAAGGATGGTTGTAGTTAATTATAAATAAGTAGCTATACAGCCAAATAATTTCTTTCCATCTGTCATCAGACAACTAATTAAACACGCAACACGCTCTATCCTTTATAAAGGAATGTTTTTTTTGCTACGAACACACAGACGAAATCACAAATACGTTATCAAACACGGCTTAGGGGT
>CBDCZI010000029.1:0-205000 GCA_965224495.1 Cytophagales bacterium
AATTAAATGTTTGTCATAAAACAGCTTTCTTTTGGCGACATAAAATACTATTTGCAATAGCTAAAAGGCAACAAAGTTATTTGGTATTGTGGAAATTGATGATTTACATTACAGCTTTAATCAAAAAGGAAGAAAAAACTTAAGTTCCTCTAAAAAGAGGAGACGACAAAACAATAAACAAGGTGATAATTCTGAATCGGTCAAGGTATTAGCAACAGCAGATAGAGAAGGTGACCTGATTTTAGATGTTGTTAGAATTGGTCGACTAAGGCTTCTGATGTAAAAATCAATTGGTGGAATCATAAATAAAGAGACAAATATTTTAACTTCAGATAACACCCATCATTAAAGGCTTTTGCCAAGGGCTTTTAGAATTCAGCACGAGACATTTTTAGCAAAATACCATCGAGAGCTAAATATATCATGTCAAACACTATTAATGAAAAAGCTGGTAGATTAAAAACATTGGTCAATAGAGGGTTTAAAGGTGTTGCAACAAAGTATTTACACAATTATTGTAATTGGTTTACTCTAATTGAGTCTTTAAAACAAAGTTCAATTGATTTCTTTGATGAATCATTTCATAGCCATACTTCCTGGAGTGATTTTATGAAAAGAGAGGTGAATTATCAAATTTACCTAACTAAATTATTCTAATTTGAAAGATTGAAAATTTATAGGCTATTTTTACCAACTTTTAAATGGAACACAGCCAACCTTTGCTATACATTTGAAAGGATACTTCTTTTAAATAATGTTCTTGATCACGGAATAAGGCTAGTATTGTAGGAGCAAAAGCACTTTGCCTATCACGAGGAATACGTAGTTCTAATTGTGTACCGAAGCCAAAGACTTTACCTAAACGGTAACCATTCCCTTTATTACCTACCGTACTTTTTAGATGCTCTGCACGTTCACTATGCATTATCGCATTTAATGTCATCTGTAAAACGTCATTTAAACCATTTTCTTTCTCTAAAAAAATTGCTTAAGACTTCTTCTGTTTGTTTCTTTGTTAATTCCATAAGGTTTCTGACTCTTTAATCTAATTTGTTTTATTGCTATTACAAACTTGTTAAATTGTTGGAAACTTTTATAACCTAGACACACTTTTTTGGACGGTATCAAAAAACTTAATGAATATTTATCCTAAAGTGAAATTAAAAAAATTTAAAAAAGGGCATATACTCCAGTATCAAGGTGATTCTAAGGTTTTAGCCTTTCATGTTAAAAAAGGGCTTTTAAGAAGCTATATTATAGATAGTAAGGGGAAAGAGCATATTTTTATGTTTGCCCCTGAAAATTGGATAATTGCTGACTTAGAAGCATTAGAATTTAAGGAACCAGTTCGGTTGTTTATTGATTGCCTCGAAGATTCAGATGTTCTTATTTTTGACAGAGAAGATGTTTTAAAAGAGAACCTATCTAAAGAAAAAGTGGCAGAAAACGCTCAACTCTTATATAGACGAATAGGGAAACTACAACGTAGAGTTCTCATGTTGATGGGGTCTCCTGCAATAGATCGTTATACTTATTTTTTGGAGACCTACCCAGAGTTGCCTAACCGCATTCCTCAGCGTATGATAGCCTCTTACTTAGGGATTACTCCACAAGCGCTTAGTACTATAAGGAGTAAATTTTTACGTTCAAAGTAGCGGTTGCTGATTTCTTCATCTATGTGAATGTCTAGTAAGTTTTAGATATTCATCTTTGGTTTTATTTTATAAATAAAGACTTTGAAGAACTCGGGGGTTAATATAACGAAGCGAATACCTTTGATTATAAAGGCTAACGAGCATAACTTAGACTATATAAAGGTTAAGAGAGATAAACTTAACCACATGCTTTAGTGACCAATGTAGCTCAAGTTCTTCATCTATGAGTGAACAGAACGGTTACATTTATACTTTAATTTAAAACGTATTTAATGTTGGAATTACCATAAAATGGGAACTGGAACTTTGTAAGCGTACAGTCGTATGTGTAAAAGTACCACTACTAAAGAATCAAGTCAATAATTGTCCTTCTGTAGCATTACCTTATTTTGATAATAAGAAAGATGGATAGAAGTTAATTAATTCCTAAACTATAGTTTTTTGTTCTTAACCGATTTAAAAGTTGGACTAGTTTTCAGTTGAAAATTAGATAGAAATGATAGAAGGATTAATAGCAAATGCACGAGTTACTGCTGGAGGAAGAAAGTTTTATACTTCAGAACAAAAATCATATATTGTGTCAGAATGGGAATCATCAGGATTAACCTGTCCTGAGTTCTGTAGAAGATATGGATTTATTGCCAGTCAAATTTATAAATGGAGGAATGACGCTAAAAGAGGTGCTGTTATGGGAATTAAAAACAAGGGTGAGTTACACTCTAAAATTGAGTTAGATGTTTTAAAGAGAGAAAACGAAGAGCTAAAAAAGGCTTTAGGTGAATCTGCTTTTCACATCACTATTCTAAAAAAAAAGTTAGAACTGGACAGACTAAAAAACAAGAAGTAGAATCTTTTGCTACCGAGTTTGACACTACTTTAAATAAGATGATAGAAATACTAGGGTTACCACGTTCGACTGTTTTTTACAAAAAAAAGTCTTATCCGAAAAGGAAAAGAACTCAACGTAAAGTTGTTTCTGATAAGCTTAAAAAAGCGGTGTTAGAAATAGTTAAAAAGAAAGCTACTTACGGAGTACCACGAGTTCTAGCGATTTTAAAGCGTGATTATGGTATCTATGAAACAAAATATCTAGTTCATCGATTTATGAAAGAAGAGGGGTTGCTTATTAAAAAGAACAGAACACGAGGTAGTAATAGAGCGCATACAGGAAAGGTTTCTGTTGAAAAATCTAACACTCGTTGGGCAAGTGATATTACTTCCATAAAATGTTGGAACGGTGAGAAGTTACGAGTAGCAATTGTAATTGATTGTTGTGACCGTTCAATTATATCCTGGAAAGCAGGTGCTCACATGCAGGCTTGTGATATTGAATTGATGGTTCAAGAAGCATTGTTTAATCGATTTGGAGAGAGTTTACCTGAGAGAGATAAATTGGAACTCCTTCATGATAATGGACCTGAATACATAGAGAAAGGTTTGAGAAAACAATTAAATAAATGGGGACTAAAGGATTGTAATACCCCTACATATTCTCCACAATCAAATGGAATTTGTGAGTCGTTTAACGGCACCTTTAAAAGAGATTACGTTTATGAAAATTGCTTAGATACACCAAAAATTGTAATGGATAAATTACATGAATGGTTTGAGGATTATAATAATTATGCTCCACACTCAGCTTTAAATATGAAAACACCACAAGAATTGTATAACTTTGAAATAGCTGCTTAACTAGTCCAACTTTTTATCGGTAAGAGCATTTTCTTTCTTTTCAAAAAATGAAAATATCGCCAATAAAAAACATAAAGCCATTAATTACTCCATGGGAGACCAAAGACCCATTTATTTTTTGTTCATATCATTATGATGAGTTCCCAGGTGGTAATGAAAACATGGGACCTAATATGTCGTTGGAAGGTCGTAGATTAGGGCAGGATTTTTCTTCCAAGGATGGGTGGAACATGTATCATGGAGCTAATGTGCCAGGGTTTCCTGTTCATCCTCATTGTGGGTTCGAAACCGTAAGTGTAGTTACAAAGGGAATGGTTGATCACTCCGATTCTCTTGGAGGGAAAGGGCGTTTTGGGGAAGGCGATGTACAATGGTTGACCTCTGGAAAAGGTGTGCAACACGCAGAGATGTTTCCGTTACTAAATAAAGATAAAAACCCATTTGAGATTTTTCAAGTTTGGTTAAATCTGCCAAAAAAGAATAAAAAAGTACCTCCGTATTATGAAATGTTGTGGAGTGAAGATATTCCGAAAATTATATCTACAGATGAAAACGGAAACATAGCAGAGGTTGATTTGATAGCTGGTAATTTTAAGGGGCAAAAAGCGCTTAGCCCAAACCCTGACTCTTGGGCAGCCAAACCTGAACATAACGTTCAAATTTGGACAATTAAGTTAAACCCTAGGGCAAAGTTTCATATTGAAGGACTAGAAGAGAACATTACACGTACACTCTATTTTTATAAAGGAAACAGTATAAGTATTAATAATACAGAAATTAACGCAAAACGGTTAATACATTTAAATTCGAAAGAAGGTATTTATATAGAAAACTCATCAGAAATATCCTACTTGTTTTTCTTACAAGGAAAACCAATAAATGAACCTCTAATACAACATGGTCCTTTCGTTGCTAATTCACAAGAAGAAATACAAGAAAATATACGAGAGTATAGGGATACAAAATTCGGTGGGTGGCCTTATGAAAGCAATGAACCTATACATGATAAAAATAAGGGGCGTTTTGCAATTTTTGCTAATGGTAAAGAGATAATAAAGTAGTTAACGGATTTGATTTTAGAAATAAATAATAAACTTAAAATAAATATGAGCAAACCAAAAATAGCAGGAAGAAAACCAGTTGCGGTAGAATTAGTAAAAGGAGAAGAAAAATATTTTTGCGCTTGTGGTGAATCTAAAGGGCAACCTTTTTGTGATGGTTCACATAGAGCCACTTCTTTTAAGCCAATCCCATTTTCATCAGAAAAAACAGGAACCGCTTATTTGTGTATGTGCAAACAAAGTAAAAGCCTGCCTTACTGCGATGGGACACATGCGACATTAAAAGAAGAAAGTGAGACTTCAGAAACACAAGCTCCTGTTAGCGCAGGTTCAACAGTAGAAGAACCAACATTAGCCTATGTCAAATCCTTAGCAAGATATGGCTTATCAAAAACTGGGCATCACGGAGAAATGGGAGCTATGGGTGTTCCAATTCCAGAATTACCACAATGGAAAGACATACAGTTGTTAGTCGCTCAAATGGCAACTAAACCTTTGATGGAAGACGTTGAGGTCAAGTCAGAGCTGATAATTGGACCTAATGCAAAAAAACCATTAAAATTAGATATTCCGTTATTTGTTTCCGATATGAGCTTTGGAGCGTTATCTGAAGAAGCAAAAATTTCGTTAGCAAAAGGAGCAGAAATGGCAGGGACAGGAATATGTTCTGGAGAAGGAGGGATGTTAGATGATGAGCAGCAAGCCAATGGGAAGTATTTTTATGAATACGCCTCAGCGAAATTTGGTTTTGAATGGGATAAGTTAAAAAAAGTACAAGCCTTTCATTTCAAAGGTGGTCAAGGAGCAAAAACAGGGACAGGAGGACATCTCCCCGGAAATAAGGTAATTGGTAAAATTGCGGAAGTAAGAAACCTTAAAGAGGGGAGTCCTGCAGTTTCTCCGCCAACATTTGACGATTTACATACATCTGAAGATTTTAAAAAGTTTGCTGATAAAGTAAGGGAAATTACGGGAGGTATACCTATTGGTTTTAAACTATCCGCAAATCATATCGAAGAAGACGTACAATTTGCTTTAGATGCCAGTGCTGATTATATTATTCTTGATGGACGTGGTGGAGGAACTGGGGCTGCTCCACTCATTTTTAGGAATAACATATCTGTTCCAACAATCCCTGCCTTAGCAAGGGCACGTCATTATCTTGATAAAGTGAACAGAAAAGATGTTACTCTCATTATTACTGGTGGAATTCGTGTACCTGACGATTTTATTAAAGCAATGGCTTTAGGGGCAGACGGAATTGCGATATCAAATTCTGCATTGCAATCTATAGGGTGTGTAGCAGCGAGAATGTGTAACACCAATAACTGTCCTGCTGGAATAGCGACACAAAAACCCGAATTGAGGAAATTAGTAAACATTGAAAAATCAGCTAATCAATTATTCAATTTCTTCTCTTCATCAACGGAGTTAATGAAAGTAATGGCAAGGGCTTGTGGACATAATCATTTGAATAAGTTTAATCAAAAGGATATTACTTCTTGGAAAAAAGAAATGGCGGATTTAGCAGGAATTAAGTTTGCTGGGGTATAAAACAGGTAAGCGAAAAAATGGATAAGTAATAAACAAAAAAGCACAAACGGTGGGGTTAGTGCTTTTTTGTGGCTTTAACTAAGTAAATAGCTTGATTTCAGCTAAAAATGTATCAGAAAATACTTCATGACCAAAGATGGGTAGTCCATGTTGTTTTCTTTAACCTATCTCGTCTCGGTTAGTTGACATTTGAAAACCTAATTTACTACCTGCCATTTTCCCTCGTTTGACGAGGCGTTGTTGGATAGTTAAGTTGAAGTTATCCGCAAAACTTGTTGATACCAAATCAGTTTCAATAGAAACAAGTAAGGCGTCTTCAATTAGTTTTTCGAGTACTTCTTCATTGATGATATTGTGGTTGATGTTAGGGAAAGAGAAACCAATATTCTTTAAACTTTCTACTAAGAAATGGTCTTCGATATTAATGAAAATACGTTCAATAAGATAGCCTACGTCATCTATACGGTTAAACTTCACAGAGTCTGCCATGAAATTATAGACCATAACCTGTCCGAAATAGGTTTTTTTCCAATCAGCTTTAAAATATTTATGTTTAATGTCTTTGTGTGTAGTAGGTAGAGAAAAAACATTTGTTTTCATTAAAAAAACAACGATGTCACTACCTATTTTTAACTGAAATTCAAATTCACTGAGGTCTTCAAATTCAACTTGTACTTTTTGACAGTTAATCTTTGATGAAGACTTTAACTCTTCGGCTATACGTTGAGTAATCACTTTCATTTTCTCAAAAACGACTTGCGTACTTTTGAAAACGTCTTGTTTAAGACTGGCTTTATCTGCCAATAAATCGACAACTTCATTTAACTTGGTAGTCATAAGCTATATTTTTTGATAAAAAACGTAATAAGTGACTGTTTATTCAGATATTGCTACTTAGAATAAATAGAGCGTAAGGAATTTTACCTTATTCTATATAAAGCTAACAAAAATATATTTACTAACAGAAAGACGGTAAAATAAATTTCGTCTTTGATTTATACCTTTTATACGATGAATTTTGATACACTGCCGATTAGCGACTCTTTAGTTGAAGCGCTTTCTTATATGAATATTACAGAAATGAGCCCGATTCAAGAGCAATCGTTACCTCTTTCTATTGCAGGGAACGATTTGGTTGCTTGTGCCCAAACAGGAACAGGGAAAACCGTTGCGTTTTTAGTGCCTATTTTGAATAAAATAGCAAATATGGAAAGCTCTTCTAATAAAGTGAAGGCTTTGATTATCGCACCAACAAGAGAGTTGGCAATGCAGATTGATAAACAAATTGATGCATTGGCGTATTTTTTAAATGTGAGTTCGTTGGCTATCTATGGAGGAGGTGACGGAAAAGGATTTACACAAGAGCAAAAAGCAATTAAGCAAGGAGTTGATATCATTGTCGGTACACCAGGGAAATTGAAAACACACCTTAACTTGGGGTATTTAGATTTATCTGAAGTTGAGTTTTTTGTTTTAGATGAAGCCGATCGTATGTTGGATATGGGGTTTAGAGATGATATCTTTAAAGTGTACGAGAAAGTATCTGACAAAGCGCAATCGTTGTTGTTTACAGCTACGATGCCTTCGAGACTACAAGACTTTATTGCTAAGGTAGCACCAGGAGCAAAAGAAATAAAAATAGCGGTCTCTAAGACGGCAAAAGGGGTTCAACAAGTAGCAGTAATGGCTCACGATAACCAAAAAGCGAAGATTTTAGAGCGAAAATTAAAAGAGGAAGAGTTTAAATCTGTGATTGTATTTACGGGTTCTAAAAAATTAGCTGACCAACTGGGACGCCAATTTCAGAATTTCCATATGCCATCGGCAGTGTTTCACTCGGGATTAGATCAGAGTCGTAGAGAAGAGATTATGCTGAAATTCCGTAGTGGGAAAATTCAGTTAATCATTGCTACCGATGTATTGTCTCGTGGTATTGATGTAGATAATATCGAAATGGTAGTCAACTATGACGTGCCAAGAGACCCTGAAGATTATGTGCACCGTGTGGGTCGAACTGCCAGAGCAAACAAAACAGGTAAAGCGTTGACCTTTATCAATGCAACAGATATCAGCCGTTTTCAGCGTATCGAGAAGATGATAGAGCAAGAGATTCCGAAAGAATACCCACCAAAAGAAATGGGTGAAGGACCTTCGTATTCGGGAAGCAATGTTAAAAAACATTACGGAAACAAAAGTTCGAATCAACAATCTAACAACAGACCAAAGAGAAAATACACGCCAAACCCTCGTAAGAAAGACTAACTTATGAAGTTGCGTAGAGGGATTTATCGCTCATTTATCGCTCACTTATCGTAAATGTCATCTTGTATATGGCAGGGTTGGTGAGTTATTGGGTTGCTGTTAATACCAAAGGTAATAACGGTTTTGATGCGATATTTCCTGGTCTAACTATGGTTGCTTTTATTGTTTTGGGCGTGTTACTTTCGTTGTTTATACTTGTTGATGTGGTAACGAGTAAAGTTTTTAAGAAAAAGAAGTGATAATGATACTGCTGATATAAACCGTTAGGTTTAATTCAAATAACAAGACACAGCGAAGATTCAATACTCACGAGGAAATCTATGATTCCCTTAGTAATAAATCGTTATATTTAGTACTTCAAACATCAGCGACGATGTTCTACACACAAGCAAGAAATATCGTGTAAAATATAAATTAGAATAATTATCACGTATGAAAAAAGTATTTATTTATGTAGGACATTCCGATTGGGGGAAATCCAGAGCCTTGAAAATATTAACAGGAAATAGTTCTCACAAAAAAATCGCTCAAATAAAACGATATTTAGTAAGAGTAAGAAAGATGTCTAATGATGATGATGGCAGTGGGTTACTAAAATGGGTGAGAACTTTCTCGACTCAAAAGTATGACCGTTTTGTAATTGCTTTTTGCCCTAAAATAAATAGTCCAACTGGAAGTTCAATGACATTAGAAGAACAAAATGCACTCGATATTTTAATTGAACTAGACAAATCGAATGAACTATATTTTTTCATTCAAGAAGAAAAATACAATTCTTCGACTCATATAATTACCCCTCAAGAAATTAGTTGGCTAAATACTATGGGAACAATTCACATACTCAAAGGACAGAATAAAGATACGGTAAGACATACAGAATTTCTTAGATTTATAAATACCCATATTTAAAGTTCTTTAGGAACAAAAAAGCTCTTAGAAATTAATCTAAGAGCTTTTTTTGTGACCTTGTCAGCTTAGTCCGTTAATAAATTAAAGTATTTATTGACGGCATATTCATATTGACTTATAAATATTTTTTTAAACTCCGTGATGTTGTTTTGTTCGTAAAAGAGTAGCATAGCTTTTTTGTAGTCAGACGCTTTTACACTTCTGTATGACAAAGGGCAGTAGCCATTTTCCATCAGTATAGCGTTACTTATGATGCGAGCAGTACGCTTGTTGCCATCATTGAATGCTTGGATGTATGAGGTTAAAACTAAAATAAACAATGCTTTTTCAAAAACATTATCTTGGCTGTTTACCAAATCACACATTTGCTGAACGGCATCAATAATTTGTTGATGTATAGTTAGAGGTTTGTAATCTGTACCACCAACACCAACACCACGTTTTCTGATGTTTCTTTCTACACCTAAGTTTTTCATTAAAATAGAATGAATATCTTCAATTCGCCCGATTGTTAATGGGGTCAAGTAGTCAGGCTCGGCAATAATGAAGTCCAAAGCGTCTTTGTGGTTAAGGAGCATTATTGCCTCTTCTTGTTTCTTTCCTTTGGCAAGTTCTCTGTATTTAATTAACACCTCTGTTTCAAGTAAAGTGTAGGTGTTACCTTCAATCTCTCCCGATTTCCAAGACAAATCTATCGCTAATATTTCCAATTCATTTTTGTATTCGTTTTTTGATAGAGGAGCTATGTTTTTTAAATACTTGGTGTGCAACTTATCCAAAAATACTTTTTCTTCTTTCGTGAACAGTTCAATTTTACTCAATGTTTTTGAAATTAAATTGAGGTCAAAAGATGTTTTTGCGTTACGCTCTTCTGGTAATAGGTTGTAGTATTTGTCAAGGTTTATAGGAACGAATAATTCGTAAGTGTCAGCTATCGAGTATGTTCTTGCTTTCCCTTTTCCTTTGGCATTGATTAACTCGGGAGTCATTTCAAGTAAAAGTCTTCTAACGGTACTGTCTCCCATTATTTCTTTTACCCCTTTGTAAATAGTAGCCCTATCTATCGGTTGATTTATTTGCACAAACTTGATAATCGCTTGTTGTTTTTTACTCAACATACCTAACTGTTTAACTTATTGCAATATAACAAAATACTGCTCATTATTACGTTAAATACTGCTCGTTAACTTGTTTTTTGAGCAGTATTTCACTTGTTTTTGAGCAGATTGATAAGAAAGTCTATAAAACAAAAAAGCTCTTAGAAATTAATCTAAGAGCTTTTTTTGTGACCTCGCCAGGATTCAAACCTGGAACCTCTTGAGCCGTAATCAAGTGCACTATTCAGTTATGCTACGAGGCCATTCCGTTAATCGGAATGCAAATATAAGAAGGAATTTGTTCTTAACAAGTGTTTTAGAAAGATAATATTTCTTCAATCTCTTCAAGTTGTTCTAAAACAGATTCAACCTCATCATTAACAACAATATAGTCAGCCAATAAAACGGCTTTTGATTCGGGGATTTGTTTGTCGATAATATTTTCTATCTCTTCTTTTGTTCTAAAAGCGTCTCTTTTCAACACACGGTCGATACGTAAGGCAGTTGGAGCACTCACATAGATTATTTCGTCTAACTGCTCGTACTCTTTAGTTTCAAAAAGTAAGGCAGATTCTTTAAAGACAAATTTACCTGTTGCTTGTTGTACAAATAACTTGAAATCGTCTTCCATTCGAGGATGAACAATCGCATTTAGACCATTTAATAATGCTGTGTCAGCAAATACCTTTTCAGCAACAAAGCGACGGTTGTACTCGCCGTTGGTAAAAGCCTCATCGCCTAACAACGCTGTGATTTCTTTTTGTATTTCTTTATTTGATGCAATCAATTCTTTTGCTCGATTATCTGCATAATAAACAGCGTAGCCCGATTTTTCGAAAATTTCACAAATCAAACTTTTCCCTGAGCCGATACCGCCAGTAACCCCTACTTTAATCATTTGTTTTTTGTTACCACACAAGTAAAACTGTCTGTGTGAAATTGTTTTATATCTACATTATCCAACTCTCCACGAATAAACGAGGTATAGTCTTTTGATTGAATAAAATACTTCCCTTCTTTGTCGAATTTGATAACGATAGGTTGGGTATTAAAACCAATTTGATGGTTGATGATGTTCCAACCTGTTCCTGAAACCAAAACAAAAATATGGTCAGAAGATTTTTTTAGTATAAGTCCATCCGAAAGCTCATACTCTACGGGAAAATTGATGTCCGTTGAGTATTGATTACCTAAAGCGTTAAAAAACCAAAAAGTACCAGCGGTCAAAAGACAATACACTGCTACTTTTAGTTTTTTTCTATTTTGAACTTTCAACGGCATTAGTCGTTTGTTACGCTAGTGATAGAAGACTTTTCAAACGTGATTTTTGTTCCTCTGTCGATATCAACGGTTACGTGTTCGTCTTTTACTTCAATTACTTTACCGATAATTCCACCAGCAGTAACTACGCTATCACCTTTTTTTAAGTTATCTCTCAATGCCTTTGCATCTTTTTGACGTTTTTGTTGAGGTCTCATTATAAAGAAATAAAACACTACTGCCATTCCGCCCAAAAAGACGTAATTCATCATACTTGCATCCATATTATTTTGTTTTTAGGTCAACGACCTGATTTGTGATACTTCAAATATAAGGCTAATTCAGAAAAGAAGATGCCCAAATTGAGCAAACATTACAGTTTAAACGAGAAAAAGCCCTGTACGTTGCTTTGTCAGCAAAATACAGGGCTTTTAATAGATTGTTTGAGCTTATTTTGTCGCAGGAACGATTACTTCTCCTTTGATATAAATTCGGATAGGCGTTTCTCCTTGGTTCGTGTTTAATGTAACACTTTTAGATTGTACCCCTCTTTTTCCTGTTGAGTTAAAGATAACGTGAACTTCTCCTTTGTCTCCTGGCAAAATTGGTTCTTTTGGCCATTGAGGAACGGTACAACCACAAGAACCTGATGCACTATTGATAACCAAAGGTGCGCTCCCTGTGTTTTTGAATATAAAAGTATGCGTTACTTTTTCTCCTTGTTTGATTTTCCCGAATTGGTGTTCTGTTTCTTCAAAAACCATTTTAGGTCCGTCCACTGCCTGAGCAACTGCTGTAGGTGTAGTTTCGTTGTTAGATATAGCGTTAAAACTCATCAAGGTAGCACCTGTTACTGCAACTAAAAGAAGTGCTTTTGTATTTCTGATTATCTTTTTCATATTCTGTTATTTATAATAAAATTTAATTTAATGCGATTTTATTGATTATCCAACAATCCACGCCCACTCTTTCGAATAAGTTTGTCTTTTATCATTACTTTAGATACCGAATCAAGCAAACCATTAACAAACGTTTTACTTTTTGGTGTGCTATAAACTTTCGCCATTTCTATGTATTCGTTCATTGTAACCTTTATTGGAATACTTGGGAAATGTGCCATTTCGTTTAGACCCAATAAAATAATGACGTCATCACTATCTGATAATTTTTCACGCTCCCAGTTTTTTAAGTTTTTACTAAAAGCATTTGCTACTTCACTGTCAACTTCTGTGCCAATATCGTAAAGTTTCAAGAAAAATGCTTTGTCATCTTCCCACTTGTCTCCGTCTTGCAATATTAATTCCAATTCCGTTTCGGTAGAAGCCTTGAGCGTGATACCTAACATTCCTTCAAGTATCTCTCTGTTTTCTTTCCAAAAAACGTCTTTTGTAGAGAAAATATCATTGATAACGTCGTTTTTAAACAGCCCTTTTTTGATGATTTTTTTGACTACCTTTTTATCTAACTCAAGACTTTGCTGTCCTTCTTTATTTAACTCTTTGACCACGTCCAGATGAGCCAAACGTTGTTTGTATATTTTTTTAGGTAATTGTTCGTCATTATCCCAATCGATGCTGTATTTAGCAGAAATAGCTTTGAAACGAGGGTCAGTGTCTAATAATTTGAAAAAAGCATTTTCATTCAGACGGTTAGGCATACTTACTCCCTTGTCTTTTGCACGAACTTTTGATAGTTCAAGTAGAAAGGATAAAGCGGTGAAATAATGCTCTTGAATTAGCTCAAGGTCTTTAGTCATCGCGTCTTTTACTTGCTTTTTTTCTGATTCGTTTTTTTCTTTCAGTACCTCGTAAGCATTTTCTACTGCCTCTCTGAGTTCTCTGTCCGATTCTTTGTTAATTACTTCTTTATCTAAAAGAAAGCTATCAAATAAATCTTTAGCAATAGCCGATTTCTTTTTTAATAGCTGATAATCAGGCTTGTCCATTGATCTTAAATCAGGACTAAAAAAATCATCAATACTTATCATTGCCAAGCCGTAATTACTTTTTACACGTTGTTTGTAGGCAAATACCGATTGGAACGCCTTAATTCTTAAGAATCTTCTGCTTAGCATAATAATATATTAAAGAACGATTTCACTTAATGTCAATTGCCTTGTATCTTTGTAGGACAATCGTTGAAGTTGCAAAGTTAAGTTTTTTTACTTTTACTTTAACTTTTATTTAGATGAAAATGCAGAATAATAACTGGTGTTTTTGGAAAACCTTAGAAATAATGGTGTTTAATTAGGGCTAATTAGTAGAATACAAGTGTTGTGAAAGAATTATATCGTTTAAATAAATATTTTTGGAAATACAAAAAACTGTTGATTTCGGGGGCGATTTTCATTTTGTTATCGAAGATATTTGCCGTTTTTCAAGCCCCGCTTGTCCGTAAATCTTTGAATTTGATTATCAAAAAGTTTGACGAGAGTCAAGCAAATGTCGATTTATTGAGTTGGGAGTTGGCAGAAAACGCTTTTTATATGGTTGGTTCGGCAATAATAAGTGGCGTCTTTTTGTATTTGACTCGTCAAACCATCATTGTGATGTCTCGTTTGATGGAGTTTGATATTAAAAATGAAATTTTTGAACATTACCAAACCCTACCCTTATCGTTTTATAGAAAAAACAGCACAGGAGATTTGATGTCGAGAATATCTGAGGATGTCGGAAAAGTACGTATGTATTTGGGTCCTGGTGTGATGTATAGCATTAGTTTAGTCATTATTTGTATCACCGTCATCAGTACGATGCTTTCGGTAAACACACAATTAACACTTATTGTCTTGATACCTTTGCCTTTGCTTTCTGTGGCAATTTATTTTGTCAGTAACAAACTCAATAAACGTTCGGCATTGATTCAAAAAGAAATGGCAGGCTTATCTACTTTTACCCAAGAAGCCTTTTCGGGAATGCGTGTATTGAAAGCATTTGTCCGTGAAGAGCATTTCATCGGGAAAATGGAAAAGCAAAGTGAAGCCTACAAACAGCAAACCTTGAAATTAGCCTTGTTACAATCTGCTTTTTTTCCGACCATTATCTTATTAATAGGTTTGAGTACCTTACTAACCGTTTATTACGGAGGGATTATTTCGATAGAAAATGAAGATTTTACAGCAGGAAATATTGCCGAATTTATGATGTATTTGAGTATGCTAACTTGGCCAGTAACTTCGATAGGTTGGGTGACGAGTATTATTCAGAGTGCCTCAGCTTCTCAAAAACGTATCAATGAGTTTTTGGATACCAAAACCACGATTACATTTGACGAAAACAACAAAGTAGAAGTAAAAGGAAATATTGAGTTTAAAAATGTTGATTTGGTTTACCCCGAATCGGGTATAAAAGCCTTGGATAACGTGAGTTTCACAATAAATGCAGGAGATACCGTGGCGATAGTAGGAAATACAGGTTCAGGTAAAAGTACGTTGTCGGCTTTACTTTGCCGAAATTATGACCCAACAAAGGGGCAGATTTTCATAGAAAATGAAGCCTTAATAAACATTAACTTACACCATTATAGAGACCAGTTGGGTTACGTGCCACAAGACGCTTTTTTATTCTCCGACACCATTCGCAAAAACTTGTTGTTTGGCAAAGAAAGTGCAACCGAAGAAGAGATTATCCAAGCGACAAAATGGGCGTCGGTTTATGAAGATATCAAAGGATTTAAAGATGGCTTTGAAACGGTGTTGGGTGAGCGAGGAATAACACTTTCGGGTGGGCAAAAACAACGTTTGACCATTGCGAGAGCATTAATTAAAAACCCACAAGTATTAATATTAGACGATTCGCTTTCTGCGGTAGATACGGCGACGGAAAATGCGATTTTGAACAGCTTAAAGGAAGTGATGAAAAACCGTACCTCTTTTATTGTTTCTCATCGTGTCTCGTCTGTCAAGTTAGCTAATAAAATCTTAGTTTTACACGAAGGGAAGTTAGTCGAGCAAGGTAACCACGAGGAATTGGTGGCGTTGAAGGGGCATTATGCCACAATGGTCGAAAAGCAGAGTTAGAAATGAGTCAAATTAATAAAGAAGTCAAAGAGTTGGTAGCCAGTGGATTTGTCGATTCTGCCTTTTTGATAGCCATTATGGGAATAGAGTTTTTGGGAGCAATGGCAGACAAAAAGCCACTACGAGCCAACGGGCAATCCTCCAAACGGTTTAAAATAGGATTACGTAAGTTTTTCCCGAGCAAATACGGTAAACCCACCATTACCGAGGTCATTTACAAAAGTTTACGATGCAATGTGGGGCATTTGATGCAGTATTCTCAGCGCATCGAATTTGTGGACGATTCCTCTGCTCATTTACAAGAAGAAGGCGTTGTTTTGAAAATCAATAAAAAACAGTTTGTCGAAGACTACATTTTAGCCACCGAAAAACTCCGTCAACGGCTCGAAGACGGGGTTTATGAAAACAAGAAAGGCAATTATAATTAGGAGCTTCCCCTTAGTTATGAAGTGATTTTTTGGTTTTTTATAGCGCAAGATAGAGCAGGAAAGGAAGAGGGCTGATAAAAGTCAGGTCGGGTCGGGCTTTCGGCTATATCTTTGTTCGTACCTCACAAAGGATGTCGCCTCTATCCCTAAGCCGTGTTCGGTAGTGTGAAAAATGTAAAACTTACGAAATAGACAACAAAACAAACAGTTTTAAAACCTGATTACCAAAGAATAAAATGTAAGACTTAGTTCAAAAAGCACTTACTTTTTACCTCTCTCAGAGTATAAAGGCTATAACACAACACAATAGCGTAAAATCCGTTTATTAATTATCGTCTCAAAGAATTATTTTAAGTCGTTAAAATAACTTATCTTTACTAAAATAGATGAACCACAGCTGTTTCCGTTGTTCGTTTAAACAATAGCCATTATGAAAAAACACCTATTAACATTATTCGTCTTAGCAATTAGCACGGTGCTCTTTGCACAAACGCCACAAGGTATCAACTACCAAGTGATAGCCAGAGACAATGCAGGGCAACCAATAGTAAATACCAATTTGACTTTTACTATAAATGTGAAACAAGGAGGGTCAATTATATTTACCGATACACACACAAAGACCTCAAATAGTTTTGGTTTGTGTCAGATGGTGATTGGTCAAGGTGGAGTAATGCCTAACCCCACTTTTAACAATATTAATTGGGATGCAATAACAAAAATAGCTATTTCGGCAACAGACGGAACAACCACTTACAACTTTGGAGAACAAGATTTCCAATCTGTGCCTTATGCGTTGTATTCGCACACAGCCGAAAACTTGAAAGGGTTTCAATTAGATTTAACAACAAATACACCAACTCCTAACCAAGTATTGACTTATGATGGAACAAATTGGATACCAAAAACGCTTACTGGTGGAGGTACAGACGACCAAAAAATTGATGACTTCACTTTGAACGGAACAGATTTAGAACTTTCGTTGGAAGATGACGGAGAAGCAACGAAAACAGTAGATTTATCTTCATTAAAAGAATTGCCAACGACAGCTACTCTTGGGCAAACAATTGTTTGGAATACCGTAAACAGCCAATGGGAAGCAAAAGACGGTTTACCAGACGGAACAGCAAATAACCAAGTACTAACGTGGGATGGTAGTAAATGGAAGCCATTAGCTCCGACAGGAGGAACAAATACAGATAGTCAAACACTAGAAGTCATAGGGAATACATTAAGTATTACAGGAGGAAATACAGTGACTTTGCCAAGTGGGGGGACAATGCCCTTATTAGGAGACGGGCAATTAATCGTATCAAACGGAACAACTAATGTAGCCGTAACCATTGCAGGAGATGTGACTTTATCAGGGAAAGACTTAACGATAGGTGACGGAAAGGTGACACCAAATAAAATACAAGCAGGGGCAGCGAAATCTATTTTAACGACAAACGCTAGTAATGCCGTTACTTGGTTTACACCAACGGGAAACAATAAAATAATTGGAACGAACGCAAGTGGTGACTTAACAACATTGAATAGATTAACAGCAACTAATGGTTTGACTATTCCTTCGGGAACAAATGAGGTGAAATTGGGAGGGACGTTGACAGAAACAACAACAATTGATGTGAATGGAAGTGACTTAGAGTTTAATAATGCAAATGAGATTCATTTGAAGGGTAGTATCTTAGAGATGTACACTACCGTTGCAGGTACAGCTACAAGGACATTGAGTTTAGAGTCGGGTAAGATAAGATACCCTCACCCAACAATGGGAGTGAACAAAGTACTAACCTCAGATGCTAATGGTAATGCTACTTGGGAAACACCTACAGGAGGTTCTTCTCCTTGGACGGTAGGTACGGGGGCTTCTGCAGGTACTATTTCTACCTCTGATAGGGTGAGTATTGGGACGTCTACTGGTATAGGTCACCTATTCCAAGTAGTCAGTTCTGAAGTTGGTTATGTTGCACGTATAACAAATTCAGGAGGTACTTCGGCAGATGAAAACGGGTTAGAAGTAACAATTAATGAAAACTCTCCAACGGCTACAGTGTTACAAGCAACTGGTAGTGGAAACACCGGACTTTTTGTAAAAGGAGATGGGAAAGTAGGTTTGGGAGTACTCACCCCTACGGCGAAATTGGATATAGCAGGAGATTTTAAATTAAAGCCTTCACCTACAGTTTCTTCACAGATGACGGTTGGTAATAACTCCACCTCTGATGAAATTCAACTTTATTTGAGAGATAAAAACAATACTTTAAAAGTAGCAGTACGTTCTGGAGGCAACTCGTATTTTAATGGAGGTAATGTTGGTATTGGTACTACAGCACCTTCAGAAAAGTTGGAGGTAGTAGGGAATACTGAAATATCAGGTGAATATAAATATGCAACCGCTAAAACGCGGTATTATTCTTTAAACGCATCAGATTTTGCGGGGACAGGTTGGACAATATCGGATAAGTATGGTAAGTTAAACAGCTCAACTTCTTCCTATTCAGGGTTGCATCTACCCGGCGGGGCTAAAATAACGTCAGTTTTGGTGAAAGTGTTAGGCACAAGTCAGGTTATAGTTGGCTTGTATAGAGAAAATTTTGATGATAATTTAATTACGATAGCTTCAGGTACGGTAACGCCAACGTCAACAAGTAGCTACGTTGATTTGAGTTTTGCACCAAACCATACTGTTGATAATAGTGCAGGTAGTTATTATGTGAAGTATACTTCAGATGGAGGTTCGCAATTATTAGGTGTAAGAATTATCTACACGGTAACACAAGCTAAATAATCAAAATCATTATGAAGAAATATATTTTAACATTATTTGTCTTAGCAATTAGCACGGTACTCTTTGCACAAACACCACAAGGTATCAATTACCAAGTGGTCGCACGAGACAACGCAGGGCAACCAATAGTAAATACCAGTTTGACCTTTACAATTGCAGTTAAACAAAGTAGTACAACTTTATTGACAGAGTACCACACCATTACTTCAAATTCTTTTGGGTTGTGCCAAATGGTGATTGGTTCGGTGAATACGAATTTTAATACAATTGATTGGAGTGTAATAACAAGTATAAAGATTGGGGCAACAGACGGAACTACAACCTATGATTTAGGAGAAGCCTCTTTCCAATCGGTGCCTTACGCCTTGTACTCACACACAGCCGAAAACTTGAAAGGTTTTCAATTAGATGTAAGTTCAGTGACTCCGACTAATGGGCAAGTGTTAAAGTTTAATAATGGGGTATGGGAACCAGCAAACGATGATGCGGGAAGTGGTGCAACACCAACTTTAGCCTCTGGACAAATTTTGGTAGGTGATGGAGCATCGAACAGTGCACAAACTGTAAGTGGAGATGTTAAGATGGTTAATGGTGTTTTTACTATAGAAAATGATGCTGTTCAATTAGATAATATTGATGCCTCACAAGGAACAAATGGACAACACTTAATCCATAATGGTACAAAATGGGTTGCTCAAATACCAACGGTTCCTGTTTTTCCTAAATTGCACGAAGTGTTAGATGTAGATACTTTAGGTATTGCAAATGATTATATTTTGAAATGGAACGCTACGGACTCTAAATGGGTGGTGACGGCTCAAGGTGGAGGTACTTCTCCGTGGGTGGACATAGCAGGCTCGTCTCCTAGTAAAATCAATTACGACGGAGGAATAAGTATTAATAGCAATACATCTCACAAAGGAGATTTACAAATAGGAGATGATTTTGTGATAAATGACGGGGTAACTATCGGGACTAAAAAAGCATCGGTAATAACTAGAAATATAGCGTATGATGGGACTAATTTAGTTTATCAAAGAGATGCAAATGCTGAGTATGTATTGTTGATGGATGGCGAATTAGAGTTAGGTGTCTTACCTAGTAATCTTGTTAATACGTCTATTGGGGCAGGGATTGAACCACTTTCTAAAATTGTACTGAAAGATACTGAGATTACAACAAGGTCGTCGATAATGAAATTTGAAAACCCATCAAATCAAGAGGTGATGGTAGTTGACGGGGCAGGGGCTAGGGTCGCTATAGGAACAGATGCCGATGCAGTAACTTTAACTTACAAAGACAGCAATCAAGGAGCAGGAAAAGTACTTACTTCAGACGCGAATGGTAATGCAACTTGGCAAATGCCTACAGGAGGTTCTTCTCCTTGGGCAGTTTCAGGTACAGATATTAACCGTCTGACGGGTAATATAGGTATAGGGACAACAATTCCAAAAGCACGAATACATATTGGAGATGGTTCTTTTTCTCCATTTCATACCAAAAGTATTTTTATAAGTGATGATGGTGTGCCAGCTTACCTAGAGTTAAAATCGACAGACGAGAGTGAAGGGATCGTCTTTCACGCCTTTTCAAATGTTAATTCGCGCTCTTTTATCATAAATAATCAATCCGCGGGAACAGCTAATGAATTAACATCATTTTTGCCAAATGATATTTTCGCAATGGGTACACAAGGAGATAAACCTTATCAATTAATGACCAATAGTACTCCTAGAATATTTATTGAAGGAAACGGTAATGTCGGTATCGGAACAGCTGACCCAAAAGTAAAGTTACAGGTTAACGGAGTACAAGCATTTACGCCAAGTTCTACAGTAACCGCTTCGGTGAACATTAACCCTAACTTAAGTAGTTATGTCAATATAACGAATAATATACCCATAGGGAAGTTAGACGTCGGTGTTACAGCTGGTCAAATACTCTATATTTCAAATAGTGCTGCATCTACTGTTGTTATGTCGCATGGTGGAAACCTTCATTTAAGAACTGGCACGGATTACTCTATGGGCACATATGATACGTTAACATTGATATGGAATGGGAGCGTGTGGTTAGAAATAGGGCGAAGTAATAATAACTAAAACGAAACGTATGAAAAAACTATTCATTGTATTATTAGGTTTGGCTCTTCCTTTGGTTGGTTTTAGTCAAATAAAAACCGAACAAGTATTCGCTTCTGGCGGCGGAAACGTAACTGTTGTCGGAAATAACCTGCAGGGAACAATCGGTGAGGCGATAATGTTTGAAGCGAGTCCTGCAAAGTTTACACAAGGGTTTAACCAACCTTTTGTTGTGCCAGTGTGCAATATTTCAGCAGAGTTACTTGATGAGACTGATCAATTACTATGTGTAAGCGAAATTTTCAAGGCAGAATTAAAAAATGATTACTCGGCATTGACAGCTGTTACCATAGAATGGTTTAAAAAACCCATCGGAGGAACGTCTATCGGGTCAGGGCAATCTTACGATTACTCTTCTGCTTCGGTAACAACAGACGATTTATATGCTATTATCAAAGAAGGAGTATGCGAAGAACAATCAAGTTTTGTAGCTGTTGATGTAGTGGGTTCGCCTACTGTTTCATCGACAGGAACAGACCTTTGTTCGGGTGCTGTGGAGTTAAGTATTTCGGTAGCTTCGTCAGAGATTAACTGGTTTTTAGACGGAGATAAAATAGAAGGAGCAAAAGGTAATCAAACATACAAAGTACTTGTCGGAGGAAAATACACAGCGGTATTGGATAACTCTTCTTGTGGGACTGGTATTCAGCCAATAATAGTAAGCTCTTTCCCTAAGGTTACAGTAAATAACGTGCTTAATTCATTAAACGCATCAACGACAGGTTCTCCTGACACGCACCAATGGTACATAGAAATTGCCGGTCGTACTTACGGAATAGTAGGGGCTACAAATGCAAGTTATATACCTCGTTACAAAGGGAAATACAAAGTAGAAGTAACGAAAGCCTCTTGTCAAACAGTTTCTGCTTGGCAAACATACAATTCAGCAACCTACAGTGCCAAGCGTTTTGCTAAATACATAGAAGGAAATCAAGTAGTATTAGAAGAAGTTACGGAGTTATTGACGCTTTCGCCCAATCCAAATAACGGAGAGTTTAGTTTAAATTATTTTGGAGCAAATAACCAACGTATGCAAGTAAAACTATACAATGCGTTGGGAACACAAGTGTTTGCTAATAACTACGCAACAACAGGCGAAATACCAATACAATTAGATTTGCCAAGTGGGCTTTACCTTGTTGTTGTGGAAGTGGCAGGAGAATTGTATAAAGAAAAATTAATTATTAAATAAAAAGATTACCCAAAAGAATAGCATAAAAGAAAAAAAGTGAATAAAGTTATCACATTGAATTTGATAATTTGCTTAGGAAACAATAGATTTATACTTAGTTTAAGCTAAATGAAAAAGATAATTATATACAGTTTATTGACAGTCCTTGTTCTACTTGCTTGTAAGAAAGAAGAAGAACTCGTGTTTGGTCAAGGAACAACTTTGAAAATAGAAATCAAAGATGAGGCAGGTGTAGTGATTAAAGATAAAGTAGCTGTTCATTTATATACAAATAAAAGTGTGTATTTGAGTGATTTAGCAAACCAAAGCCCTGTGAACTCTATTTACCAAACTGTTTCAACAACCGACGGAACAGCTACATTTGAAGGGATAAATGGAGGACAGGTTTATTATATTTATATCAATTACAACGGGAAAAGTTACACGTTGAATAATTTTTATGGACAACATACGTTAGAAACCCCCTTGTTGGCAAATGCAATTACCTCTCTGAGTATTGAGTTAAAACCATTTAATGTCGGTAGAGTAGCCTTTTGGACTGGACAAAATAACCTTTCACATATCGGAATAGATATATTTATAGGAGATAGCTTAATCGGGACAATCAATAATGTGAGTACGTCAGTGCCAACAGATAGCAATGACCCGAATGTATTACCTGTTTTTTATCAAACAAGTGGAACTTACACGATTGAAGCAAAGGCAAAAAACGGTTGTTTTTGGACGTATGAAATAACGGTTGACAAAGACCAATTTACACCTGTCGAAATCACGTCTTGCGAAGCTGGGTCGGTGATGTTTTGGGCAAAACCAACTACCTTAGCAACAAATGGAATATTGGAAGTGTTTATTAATGAAGAATTGGTAAAAAGTGGACAAATCACAACAGGAAGAGCAAGTACTCCGACGGGCTGTAGCTTGACGGCAAATGATTATTTGACTATCGAACGACCAAAAGGAGACTATACTTACAAGGTGGTTTCTACGGGAAATGTAAGTAACTGTGTTTGGGTCGGAGAAGTCTCTTTTAGTAATGGTTGTGGTCAAGCAATCGAATTAGTTAACTGTCAATAAGAGTGAAGAAAAAATACATTATACGCTTACTGTTAATTCTTGCTTTACTGTTTTCTGGTATAAGTACTACGCACGCCCAATCTCGAAAGCGTTATAAGGGGAAACATTCGTATAATAAAAAGAAATTTAGTGGGTCAAAACGTAATAAGAGTTATAAAAAGCTAAAGAAATACCCCCGTAAAAAAGTTAAAAAACGTCAGAAACGTAACAGAAGAGTACACAAAACAAGTATCAAGCGAAGAACGTCTGTCTCTAAACGTTCGAGTAGTAAGAAAAAACACAATTCTAAACATTACAAAGGGCGTTACCCAAATTCTAAGCATCAATTTGGAACAAAGGTCGAAGCATTGGCGTCTGTGGGTGTTGTGTTGGGGAATAACGTCTCTACGAATAACAATGAATTTTTGACCAAAGGAAGTGCCGAAAATAAGACGGGTTATCATTTATCTGCTGGGTTGTTGTACCATTTGGGTAATCATTTTGGTGTATATGCTGATATCCATACCTCACATATACCTAAGAAAAGTTCATTCATTAACTTGACAGGTGGAGGTTTGTACGGTAAGTTCAACTTCACCTCGTACAAAAAGAAAACTTCATTGTACCTTTTTGGAGGTATTAGTGTAGATAATTGGAATTATGAATACCGTAATTTCACTGAAGAAGTAGCGTTTACCAATGCTGATGACACGAATATTGCACCAATAACAGTTGTAGAGCAGAAGTATGAAAGGTACCAAACAGGGAATGAAATAATGATTGGTACAAAATTTGGAGTAGGGTTAGATTACCAACTCAATCGTAACTTAGGTTCGTTTATTCAAATTGGTCACGCACAAAATCAAAGTAGAAAGTTCAATTTTAATGTATCCAACATTACGATAGATGTTGGTGTGAAAATTGCACTCTTAAAAAATAAATCGTTGTATTAATGAAAAATATATTCCTTCTTATCGTCTTTGTATTGCCGTTGTCTTTGATTGGTCAGGAGCATTATGAAGAATTATATACAGCCAAAAAGAGTGTTTACCACGTAACTACCGATGTGCTGGGTAATCGTGTGTATGCAGGAACTCAAAAAGGACATATTATAGAGATAGACAACGAAGAAGAAACAATTGCTTCGTTTAAATCGGGAAAAGACTTGGTGCTTACACAGGCAGTTAGTCCAGAAAACACTACAATGGTTACTGGCTCAATTACAGGAGCCTTGGAGTTATGGGACTTGAAAAATCCCGTAGCACCAATAAAAACATTAGATTACCATCAAGAGGCAATTACTTCATTGATTTACAATGCCAATGGTAACATACTTATTGTCGGTTCGGCAGATGGAGATATTACTATTTGGGATGTACACCGAGCACAATTAATCAAAGCGTTAAAGGGACACAAAAAAGCAGTAACAAGTGTTTCTTTGCATCGTTCTGAAAAGAAATTAGTTTCGGGTAGTTACGACGGAACGATAAAAGTATGGGATTTAGCTTCATTTCTCAATGAAAAAACTATTGATATGAAGGGGGGGAAAGTCCGAAGTGTAGCTTATAGTTATGACGGCGAGCATTTGGCAGTAGGAATGAGTAACAAAACGGTACGTGTCTTAAATGCTAAAAGTTATTCGAGTGAGCTTCTTTTTATGGGACACAGAGATGTGATTTATCAAGTAGCATTTACTTTCGATGACCATTATTTGATTTCGGGAAGCCAAGACAATACGATTCGTATTTGGGATATGAAAACAGGACAAGTACAAAAAAGCTTTAATGAGTTAGCTACTTTCGTCAATTTCAGTCTGCATCCAGACGGAAAATCATTGTATATCGCAGATATGACACCAATCCTTAAAGTGTGGGATATTAGCAAACTAAAACTAAAATCAAGTGAACGAGAGGTTGTTGCTAATTTAGAAACGCCTATTTTGAGAGGTAAAAAAGAAGTGTTTAAAGTAGATAGAAACCGTCCAAAATTAGCCTTATTAGGAAAATACAAGGTTGACCACATATTAGAAACACACGACAATGAAATACTGATTAATGGAAATTTGGTCTCTCAAAACAAGCTTTACAAATTAGAGATTAACGGACAAGAAATACCTGTTCGTAATTACAAGTTTAGCTACGCTATGCGTTTAGCGATAGGTAAAACAACCATAAAAGTAAAAGCGATAGACGTGTATAACAATGAGACGATAAAAGAATTTGTTATTCATCGTACCCCAAAGAACCAACAAAAAATTAAAACTTCAGGAAGAGAAGGGGTGGATTACGCACTGGTTATAGCCACCGATAAGTTTAATGAATTTAAAGATTTGTCAAACCCTGTGTATGATGGGCGAACAATT
Source organism: Cytophagales bacterium (assembly GCA_965224495.1). GTDB lineage: Bacteria > Bacteroidota > Bacteroidia > Cytophagales > JAAEPT01 > CBDCZI01. Next base: position 25,476 of record CBDCZI010000029.1, read on the forward strand.
GCTAAGAATTTAGAGAAGAAATTTGGCTTTCGTATCGACACCTTGTTTAACCCCACAAAAACAGAGATTTACAAAAAGCTAAGAGAATACAACAAGAAAGTATTTGCTGATGACGACCAGTTATTTGTGTTTTTTGCAGGTCACGGAGAGTTTGATGATATTTTTACAGAGGGTTACTTGGTAACTAAAGACTCTAAATTGGAAGACGAAGTAAAAGAAACCTATATTTCTCATTCCAACTTACGTACCATTATTGGTCATATTCCTTGCAAGCACATTTTCGTAACTATGGATGTTTGTTTCGGAGGAACATTTGATCCTCGTGTAGCAAAAAAAGGAGGGGTAATTAGAAATAAAAATGAATTTATAGCGAGTAAATTGAAATATACCACTCGTCGTTATTTGACTTCGGGAGGTAAAGAATACGTGCCAGATGGAGGCAAAGGAGAGCATAGTCCGTTTGCTACGGAGTTTATCAAGGCACTCAATTCAAATGGGAGTAAAGATGGTATTTTGACGATTAATGAAGTCGAACAATACGTAGAGCATATCAAACCAAACCCACAAAGTGGTGCTTTTGGAGAGAATGAAGCAGGTAGTGAATTCTTATTTATTTACAGACCAAAAGAGTAGTTTAGGCATTTAGCCATTTCTCAAATTCTATTTCCATTTGGTGTCCGAGTAATCGGTCAGTTTTATTATTTCCAAAATTAGAGATTTGTAAGCCTAATAAACGTACACCATTTGTAGCGAAAACCACCCCTGAACCCATCCTTGGGAAGGAGGGGAGGTGTTTGTGTGCTATTTGTGTTTGTCGTGGCGTTAGAAAGGCATCTCAATATTTCCTACTCAACACTCATTCGGCATAGGGATTGAGAGCGAAAAAGCCCGCCACGTACTGACTTTTGTCGGCTAACTTGTTTTCTATCGATAAATTGACTGTTCGGCTCCTACCAAAACTGTTCAACGGTAAGTGGATGCCCCTCCCAATAAATTTAAAAATCACGAACAAAAAGGAAGAATTTATGAAGTAACTATCCGTAGTTTTTAGTAGATTGCAATGATGGAAAATTTCGTAGTATCAGCAAGGAAATACAGACCGCAAGGTTTTGAAGAGGTTGTGGGGCAAGAGCACATAACAACTACGCTTACTAATGCGATAGAAAATAACCATTTGGGACAGGCTTTGCTATTTTGTGGTCCTCGTGGAGTTGGTAAAACGACTTGCGCACGTATCTTGGCTCGTATGGTCAATGATTTTGGCGAAGACGAACAAAACACCTTAAATATTTACGAATTGGATGCTGCATCGAACAACTCGGTGGATGATATTCGTAATTTGGTGGATCAAGTGAGGTTCCCTCCTCAACAAGGAAAGTTTAAAGTTTATATTATTGATGAGGTTCATATGTTGTCAAATGCGGCTTTTAATGCCTTTTTGAAAACATTGGAAGAGCCTCCTGCCTATGCTATTTTTATTTTAGCTACAACAGAAAAACATAAAATCATCCCAACGATTCTTTCTCGTTGTCAGATATTTGATTTTAATAGAATTCAAGTAAATGATAGTGCTAGTCATTTGAGAAAAATCGCCGAAAAAGAAGGCATCGAAATTGAAGATGAAGCTTTGCACTTGATTTCTCAAAAAGCAGATGGAGCGTTGCGAGATGCCTTATCTATTTTTGATTTGTTAGTGACTTTTGCTTCGGGGAATAAGATTACTTACCAAGCGGTAATTGAAAACCTGCATATTCTTGATTATGATTACTACTTTCAAGTGGTAACAAAATTATTGGAGGAAGATATACCGAGTGTATTGGTTATTTTTGATAAGGTTATTAAACAAGGATTTGACGGACACAACTTTATTGTTGGTTTGGGAGAGCATCTTCGTAATGTGATGATGGCGAAAGATAAAGAAACGGTCGCTATTTTGGATGTGACAAGTGGTGTGAAACAACGTTACCTGGACCAGGCAGAAGCAGCGGATATTTCCTTTTTGTTATCGGCACTGAATATTGCCAGTCTTTGTGACCAAGGTTATAAGTCTTCGAAAAGTCAACGGCTACACGTGGAGTTAGCCTTGATGAAAATGGCATCTTTACCTCAGGCATTTAAAATGGCTACTCTTGAAGAAGAGTTAAAAAAAAAATTAGATTAGCCAGAGAAAAGAAGAAAAAGGAGCTTGAAAAGGGCAAATCACCTGAAAAAAAGGAGTTTAAGCCTCAGGCAGGTGGTGCGTACAAGATAAAGCAAACGTACAAAATCCCTGATATTGATAAAATAAAAGCCGATAAAGCGGTTGAAAAAGCAAACTCTCACATTGATGAGGCAAACCTCCCGAAAGAGATTTTTAGCTTTGAGCAGTTAGAACGTGCTTGGAAACAATACCAATCTGAAATCCCACAATTTAACCGTGCCTTGCTTTTGAAGGGTGAAATCACCTTGGAAGGAACGGTTATCCATCTAAGTTTGAATAACCTTATTCAGCAACAAGAACTTAATCTATTTAAGGAAGAATTGATGCAGTTTTTGAGAACTGAATTGAAAAACTTTTCCATTACTTTAGAGAGTTTTATTAAGAGAGAAGGCGAAACAGGGCGGAAAATGTATACTTCGGTGGAGAAATTTAACCATTTGGCAAAAAAGCATCCTGTGTTGAATTTGATGAAAATAGAGTTTGGTTTAGAGGTTAATTTTTAATTAGTTATGAGAATCGTATTTGTTGTTATTTTAGCGTTGGTTGGTGCCTTTTCTTTTGCTCAGTCTTCGGAGCGAATTACGGGAACGGATAATAATGGCTACCAATATTTTACTTACCGCAATGACCCGCTCAATTCACGAACCTATATTTTGAGTAACGGATTAACGGTTTTATTGACGGTTTATAAAGATGAGCCACGTATTCAAACCTTTATTGCTGTGCGTGCAGGAAGTAAATATGACCCAGCAAACCATACAGGATTGGCTCATTATTTAGAGCACTTGATGTTTAAAGGAACAGAAAAAATAGGGACAAGCGATTGGGAAAAGGAAAAGCCGTACTTGAATAAAATAATTGCATTGTATGAAACGTATGGGCAAACAAGCGATAAAAACAAACGAAAAGAGATTTATAAACAAATTGACGCTTTATCTTTACTTGCTTCAAAATATGCTATCCCCAACGAGTATGACCGTTTGCTTTCTGAAATGGGAGCGACAGGAACAAATGCTTATACTTCGTTTGAACAGACGGTGTATGTCAATGAAATTCCTTCAAATGAGTTAGCGAAATGGGCAAAAGTAGAGGCAGAACGTTTTTCTTCTTTTGTTCCTCGGTTGTTTCATACTGAGCTAGAGACGGTTTACGAAGAAAAAAACAGAACCTTAGATAGTGATTACCGTCAGATGAATGAGGCGTTGTTGCAAGGGCTTTTTCCTAAGCATCAATACGGTACGCAGACAACTATCGGTACAGTGAAGGATTTGAAAAAACCATCGATAAAGGCGATAAAGGAGTACCACGATACGTATTATGTACCAAATAATATGGCAGTATGTATGAGTGGCGATTTTAAGATGGAAGAGGCAATTCAATTAATTGATAAAGAATTTGGTGGTTTGAAACCGAAGAAATTACCGATTTATGTTGCTCCGACCGAAGAACCTATCCGAGAGATTATTCAAAAAGAGGTGATAGGGCCAAATGCCGAGATGGTTTCGTTGGGTTTTCGTTTTGAAGGCTATGCAGAAAAACGTTCGATGATGGCAGAGTTGGTTTCTATGCTCTTGAATAATGGTGAGGCAGGGTTGATTGATATTAACCTGAACCAAAAACAAGAAATACAAGGAGGGTATAGTTATGCTTACCGTCTCAACGATTACTCCATGCACGTTTTGGGAGGTAGCCCAAAACAAAACCAAAGTTTAAAAGAGGTAGAGCAAAAACTTTTGAGTCAATTGGAATTGATAAAAGAAGGTGCTTTTGACGAATGGTTACTCGATGCGATAGTGAATGATTATAAATTAGATGCACTAAAAAAGTTTGAAAATAACAAAGCAAGAGCACAAGTGTTACTCTCTTCGTTTGTTTACCAAAAAGAAGTAGGTGAGTATGTAGGGGAAATTGCACGGTTAGAGAAAATAACTAAAAACGATGTAGTGAAATTTGCCAACAAATACTACAACAAAAATTATATCGTAGTATATAAAAAACAGGGCGAAGCGAAAAGAGAGCACGTTGTGAAACCACACATTTCGCAGTTACCGATAAATAGAGGGCAATCGTCAGTATTTTATGATGAATTGGTCGCTCACGCTGTAAAAGAGATGAAACCAAAGTTTACTGATTTCTCACAAATTAAGAAAGTGAAATTGAAGAAATCTGTTTCGTTAAACTACCTTGAAAATAAAGAAAATGAGTTGTTTAAACTCTATTATGTTTTTGATATAGGTACGTTGCACGACCAAGAGTTGGCTTTGGCAGTTAGCTACCTCAATTATTTGGGGACAAAAAGCTATTCGGCAGAAGCGTTACAAAAAGAGTTTTATAAAATGGGTTGTTCGTTTTATGTAACGGTAAGTGATACGAAATTGCAAATTAGCCTTTCGGGATTGAATGAAAATATGGAAAGGGGGCTTCAGCTTTTTGAGCAATTCTTGAAAAAACCAATTGCTGACCAAAAAGCTTACGATAAATTGGTTGATAAAATCATCAAATCTCGTGCTGATAAAAAAACGAATAAACGAGCAATTCTTACGCAAGGGTTAGTTAATTATGCGAAATATGGAGCGAAGTCACCTTTTACCGATGTGCTTTCGGAAAAGACACTTCGTAATATTGCCCCTAAAGACTTAGTGAAGAAAATAAAATCGCTGACTAAATACCCTCATCGTGTGCTTTATTATGGTCCTGAGAATAAAAGTGAAGTAAGTGCTTTACTTAAAAAGCACCACAGACGATGTGGTAAAAAAACCTTGCCTGCAATGAGAACCTATCCGTTGTTGGCTTTAGATACGGCAAAGGTGTATTTTGTGGATTATGATATGGTGCAATCAGAGGTGTTGCTGTTGTCGAAGTCTATTCCGTTTACTCCTGCGATTATCCCTCAGGCAAAGGTATATAATGAGTATTTCGGTGGAAATATGAGCTCGATTGTTTTTCAAGAAATCCGTGAGGCAAGAGCGTTGGCTTACCGAGTGTATTCTCGTTACAGTACAGCAAATGACACAACAAAATCAAATTATATTGTATCTTATGTTGGTACGCAGAGCGATAAATTACCAGAGGCACTCAAAGCAATGAACGAATTGTTGGACGAAATGCCACAATCAGAAACGACGTTTGTTAATAGTTTGACTTCGCTTAAAAAACAAATCGCTACTTCGCGAGTAACAAAAGCAAGTATTTTGTTTAGAGAAGAGAAAATGCGAAGTATGGGGTTGACAAAGGATATTAATCAGTTGATTTATGAGCAAAACCCTAAACTAGGTGATGTGGTCGCTTTTCATTCTGAATATATTAAAACACCAGCTCGTATTTATTTGGTTATAGGTAAAAAATCGGCAATTGATTGGGTTGCGTTAAAGAAACTTGGCGAAGTAAGGAAATTAAGTAGAGAGGAAATTTTTGGGTATTAGGATGTGTTTTTGATGATTCTTGTCGTGTTTGCTCTGTTACACAAGAACAAGCGTGTACACTCAAGTATGGTTTGAAATACAGCTTTACTAACCAAATAGATGTAACAATACGGTTTTTGCTATTGGAGGTAGGTATTTGGTGGCGGCATAGGGATAGAGGCGACATCCTTTGTGAGGAACGAACAAAGATATAGCCGAAAGCCCGCCCCGCTCTTTTTTTTGACGACGAGGTTCATCGCTTTTGAAGTATGAGCTATGAAAAAAATAAAATCAGGTACAAGTAAGGGGATGCTCCAAGATATTTTAGCCTATATATAAGGAGTAAACTATTTCTATTGTTTTTATGTTCTGTCTAAAATGCGAATAGTTTTTGTAGAGTTGAGTACCTTTGTACTTTGGTTTTGTGCGATTACCCCTAAGAATAGAATATGATAGAACATAAAAATGTATTAATCAGTTTAGATGTTATTGAGAAAGAGTTCGTTTGCAATATTTCTAAATGTAAAGGAGCTTGTTGTATTGAGGGGGACTTGGGTGCGCCTTTAGAAAAAGAAGAGTTGCCTATCTTGGAAGAAATCTATTCGAAAGTAGAACCTTACTTAATGGAAGAAGGGAAAAAGGCGATTAGAGAGCAGGGAACGTGGATAAAGGATAGGGACGAAGATTTTTCGACAACGACAATTGATGAAAAAGAGTGTGCGTATGCATTTTATGATTTTGACCAAAATTTGAAGTGTGGTATCGAACAAGCTTATTTAGATAAGAAAATTGATTTTAGAAAACCTATTTCTTGCCAGTTGTACCCTATACGTACGGTGAAATTAAATGAGTTTGAGGCATTGAATTATGATAAATGGGAAATCTGTTCAGATGCCTGTGTACTGGGTGAGGAACTGAAAGTGTCTGTGTTTAAGTTTCTGAAAGACCCTTTGGTGCGTAAATTTGGGGCACAATGGTACAGTGAGGCAGAAGAAATTATTGAGAAATACCAAGAAGGAGAAGAGCAGAAAATAAAGAAATAAAAAAGAGTTACGGCGGAAAGGTGGTTGTACTCGTTAATATTAAAGTGTGATTGTTTTGGGATTTAACAGAAATAGTCGTATATTTAAAACTGTTTAGTGGATTTTAGGAATAAAATATAAGTTATGAAGAAGTTTATTAGAGTAGTAAAGACGCTTTCATTAGCGGTAGGAGCTGCATCTATCCTGTTATCTTGTAGTGGCCCAGGACGCCCTACGAGTAGCGCACCAGGAGCTGCAAGTACAGTTACCGGATTAGGATACAATGAAGAGGACGGGTTTGAAGTTGCTGCTTATGCAGGTCAACCAGACGGTCCAAACTTGGTTTACATTGAAGGTGGTCGTTCGGTTTTAGGTTCTTTTGAAGAGGATTTGATGAAACGTCACGATAATACTGAACGTACGGTTACGGTTGCATCTTTTTATATGGATGAAACAGAAGTAGCAAATGTTCACTGGTTAGAATATATGTATTACCTACAAAAGGATTCGGGAGGAACAGATGCTTATACAAATGCATTGCCTGATACTTTGGTATGGAGAAGTGAATTAGCTTACAATGATCCTTATGTTGATCATTATTTAAGATACCCTGGTTTCCGTTATTTCCCAGTTGTGGGTGTGACTTGGGAGCAAGCAGAAAGATTTTCTGAATGGAGAACGTTGGTTGTAAACAACAACTTGGCTAAAATGGCTGGTGTTGAGGTTCCAGAATCAGGAGATGGACGTATTCCTTTGGAGTCTGGTGTTGTTTTACCTAACTACCGTTTGCCTTCTGAGGCTGAATGGGAATATGCTGCAAAAGCACTTATTGGTAACCAATGGTTAGATGAAAATCAAACACATTCAAGATTATACCCTTGGGATGGTCACGCATTACGTAATCCTTACGGAAGAGAAATGGGTACATTCTTAGCTAACTTTAAGAGAGGTCGTGGAGATTATGCTGGTATTGCTGGTAAATTAAACGATGGGGCAATGATTACTGATTATATCTATAATTACCCTCCAAATGATTTCGGTCTTTACAACATGGCAGGTAATGTAAACGAATGGGTAGCGGATGTTTACCGTCCTGTTTCATTCCAAACGATTGATGATTTGAACCCGTTCCGTAGAAATGGATTCTTAGATGATGAAGATGGATACGATACAAAAGGATTCCAATCAATGATTTCTAACAAGTCAAGAGTATTTAAAGGAGGGTCTTGGAAAGATGTTGCTTATTGGATGGCTCCTGGTACAAGACGTTATATTGCTCAAGATTCAAGTACTGCAACTATTGGTTTCAGATGCGCGATGATTAGAGCTGGTTCTAACTACTAAGAGAACAAACTTCTTAACTATTAAGCGGCTCATTTTGATGAGCCGCTTTTTTTTGCGTATAAGAGATTACGTCTTTAAGTAAGACGTGTAAATTATCTATTTAATTACTTTTAACGTCGGGTTTGTGAAAAATCGACGCTAAACCTGATTTGTATTGGCTAAATCAATTGTAAAATATTTCTTACTTCTTTTGGTTGTGTTTTCTTGTGCTAAAAAAGGAAACTCATCGGACCAACCGACAAGTTACGACCCTGGCGATGTCAGTACAGTAACAGGTACGGCTTATAGCTCCGAAAAAGAAGGTTTCGAAGTACACGAGTTTACAGGTCAACCCGAAGGCCCAAATTTGGTCTATATTGAGGGAGGGCGTACGGTACTTGGTGCTTACGAAGAAGATTTGCTTCATAGTGGAAACAACTTGGAGCGAACAGTTACGATTGCGTCTTTTTATTTAGATGAAACAGAGATGGCAAATATTCATTGGCTTGAATATTTATATTATTTACAAAAAGATTCTTTAGAAGAAGATACTTACGAAGCAGCTCTTCCTGATACTTTGGTATGGAAAAGTGAGCTGGCTTACAATGACCCTTATGTAGATCATTATTTACGTTACCCTGGGTTTCGTTTTTTTCCTGTAGTCGGAGTTACTTGGGAACAATGTCAAGATTTTTGTACATGGAGAACTGATGCTGTAAATCTAGCACTCGCTAAAGAAGCAGGTATCGATACCGAAGACACTTCTGGTGTAGTTGCCACTGTCGAATCTGGCTTGATATTACCTAATTACCGATTGCCAACAGAGGCAGAGTGGGAATATGCGGCACAAGCAGTAATAGATAATAAGTGGTTAGACGAAAATAATATCCAACAACGTATTTATCCTTGGGATGGTCACGCATTACGTAATCCTTACGGTAAAGCGATGGGTATGTTTTTAGCAAACTTCAAAAGAGGGCGTGGTGATTATGCAGGTATCGCTGGAGCACTTAATGATGGTGCAATGATTACGGATTACGTGTACAATTATCCCCCAAATGATTACGGATTGTATAATATGGCAGGAAATGTCAATGAATGGGTAGCAGATGTTTACCGTCCGTTGTCGTACCAAGTGTTTGACGATTTAAACCCTCACCGTAGAGATGGAGCACAAGACGAAGAGGATGGTTACGATACCAAAGGCTACCAATCGATGGTGAGTGATAAAATGCGTGTGTTTAAAGGCGGTTCTTGGAAAGATGTAGCGTATTGGCTTATTCCTGGTACTCGACGTTATATGTCACAAGACTCGAGTAATGCAATGACAGGTTTTCGTTGTGCGATGATACGATTGGGTACTAACCATTAATTGGATACTGCGATTGCTAATACGGCAATGTACTTTTTGTTTATTTTGGCTTTGGTCAATTCTTTGGTGCAACTTGTCAAGGTTGCTCCCGAAGTGAGGACGTCATCTACTAATAAAATATTTTTGCCTTTTAACTGATCGCCAATATCTTTTAATTTATAAGCATAGTCAGTATTTTCCCAACGTGCCATTCTTCCCTTCTTTGTTTGGGTTTTGTTGTGTGTGACTTTTGTTAATACATTTGTTAAGATCGGTTTGTCAATAATTACAGCAATGCCTTTGGCTATAATGTTTGCTTGGTTAAAACCTCTTTTTTTATGCTTTTTGTAATGCAAAGGGACAGGGATAATGAAATCGATGTCTTTCATACTGTTAGATTCGATGATTTTCACACCCAATTTTTTGCCCAAATAAACACCTAATGCAATTTCTTCTTTGTATTTAACTTTGTTAATTAGCTCTTGGGAATAACCCTTTTTTTGGTAGTCCATTAACCCAATGATTGCATCGATAGGTTGCTCTGCAAAACGTAATAAAACGGTGTCTTCTTTTTGGTAGGCGATGTAGAGGTTGTGTTCGCAAAATAGGCAGAGAGATGTTTCGTTTTCTAAAAGAGGAAGGTGACAAGCTTGGCATAATTCGGGGTAAATCAAATCAAGGAAAGCAGAAAACGGTTTGATTAAATATGTGAAAAATGACATGTAATTTAATGTTTATGGATTCGTTTGAAAACCAATAGTTTATACGTTTGTTGTTGCTTAGTGAGTTGGGGAATCTAAATTATTAAAAAATTAAGTAATCTGCTCTTAGTAGTTCGGTATTAAAGCAGTAATTTTGTAGTACTAATACAAATGTGCTATGGGATTTAACGAGGAGATAAAAAGAAGACGAACATTTGCTATCGTCAGTCACCCTGATGCGGGTAAAACCACTTTAACGGAGAAGTTATTACTTTTTGGTGGAGCTATTCAGGTTGCAGGTGCTGTAAAATCGAACAAGATTAAAAAATCTGCAACGTCCGATTTTATGGAGATTGAAAAGCAAAGAGGGATTTCTGTTGCGACTTCTGTTATGGGCTTTGAGTACAATGGTATCAAAGTGAATATTCTCGATACACCTGGTCACAAAGATTTTGCTGAAGATACTTACCGTACACTTTCTGCCGTAGATAGTGTGATTGTGGTTATTGATGTTGCCAAAGGGGTAGAGGAACAAACTCAAAAATTGGTTGAGGTTTGTCGTATGCGAAACACACCTATTATTGTTTTTATAAACAAATTGGATAGACCAGGACAAGATGCCTTTGATTTATTAGATGAGATAGAACAAAAATTACATATAAAAGTACGTCCTCTAAGTTGGCCAATTGGTATGGGGCGTGACTTAAAAGGAATTTACAATTTATTTGATTCGAGTTTGAATTTATTTGAGCCAAACATTCAAAATATCGCTCCAAGTATTCGTATCGCTCTGGAGAGCGAGGAATTGGAAAAAGAAATTGGTGTTGATGCTACTGCCGAATTGAGAGAAGAAGTGGAACTGGTAGAAGGGGTTTATCCTAAATTTGAAGTGCAAGATTATTTAGATGGAGCGATTTCACCTGTCTTTTTTGGTAGTGCGTTGAATACTTTTGGTGTGAAAGAATTGTTGGATAGTTTTATCCGTATTGCACCTTCGCCAAGACCAATTGCTTCGGAAGAACGAATTGTTGACCCTTACGAAGATAAATTCACTGGTTTTGTGTTTAAAATCCACGCCAATATGGATCCAAAACACCGTGATAGAATTGCCTTTTTGAAAGTCTGTTCGGGTACATTTAAGCGTAATACCAATTATACAAGTATGCGTTTGAATAAGAAACTGAAGTTTTCTAATCCAACAGGTTTTATGGCACAGAAAAAAGAAGTGCTGGAGGAGGCTTTCCCTGGAGATATTGTTGGGTTGTATGATTCGGGAAATTTTAAAATAGGAGATACGTTAACGGAAGCAGAAACTTTGCACTTCAAAGGTGTACCAAGTTTCTCTCCTGAGATTTTTAAATTTATTGATAATGCTGACCCAATGAAGTCGAAACAATTGAATAAAGGGATTAGTCAATTGATGGATGAAGGTGTGGCTCAATTGTTTACAAGTGAGTTTAACGGACGAAAAATTATTGGTACAGTAGGACAACTTCAGTTTGAGGTAATTGAGTACCGTTTGGAACACGAATATGGTGCTAAATGTAGCTGGGAGTCTTTAGCAATTCACAAAGCGTGTTGGATTAGTAGTGAAAGTGACGAAGAGTTAAAAGAGTTTAAAATGCGTAAAGAACGCTTTATTGCCAAAGATAAATTTGGACAATATGTTTTCTTGGCAGATTCTCGTTATTCTATCACTCAAGCAGAACAAAAATACAAGAGCTTAACTTTCCATACGACCTCAGAGTTTTAATGACGAAACATACAGACGTTAGAAAGTTGGGTTATTTCTACCATTAAGGGTTGGTCGCCTTACTGACGGCGTAGGGATTGCAGTGGAAATCCTTTTTTGTTCTTTGAAGTTACTAAGTATTATAGACTTTTGGCTGTTAGTGAATAACCCAATGATGGTATGGCTTACACAAAAAAGATTGAGAACGATAAAGCCCGACCCCGTTCTGTGTTTTGTCGGTTAGCTACGTTTCTGTCGGTGTTTTGTCTATGAAATACTTAAAATCAGTTCGTGGAAAGGGGGACGCTCCAATGTAAACTATTTGTCGTCTTGCTTAACAAATCTTGAAATGCCACGTATAATGAGTAGCTTAGATAAAATTAAATAAAAAATGATGAAAACATTAACCAAATTCTTATTTGTAGCGGTTGCTTTGTTGGCTTTTAGTTCTTGTAACAAAGAAAACGACGAGATCGTCGATGGTGACGGAACGGTCATCACAGCGGGACACACGGGCGGTGCAACGTGTTCGCCACGGTATGTAACAACGCCTGCTGAAGGAAAATTAGATAATAAATTATTGAAAATATTATCGGTAACGGCATCGACAAACTATTTTGATGATACAGAATACCGTATTACGTTTAATGATGCTGTTTTATTGACAGGCTCTTGCTCGGTAGGAAGTGAGGGCACGAAAAGATCTGCAACTTTAACGGTGAAAAAAGTAGTTGGGACATACAACTTGAGTGACTCAAAATCAGTATCTTTCTCTACCGTAAAAGTTGGTTCGACAATAGTTGATGTGGTTTCTTGTGGGCAAATTGAGATTTTATCAATTTCTGCTGACGAGGTAACTGGGAGAATCCACGCAATTGGTGATGAAACACAATTGAATGGTACTTTTACTGCACAAATTTGTAAGTAAATTTTCTTGAATACAGAAGAAGGAATGTATCTTTGGTGCATTCCTTTTTTTATGTTCAGGTTTACAGTATGGCTTCACAAATAGATTACATTGCCAAAGTCTTGCAAGACGAGTTATTTTGGACAACGACCGAAATTGATTTTAATTTTTCGGTTGGTTCTGTGATGCGACAAGAACCTTACAAAACGTATTTGCAAGAAGTTTTTGAAGAATTGGGTGGTGTTGCCAAGGAGTTACCGATTAGTTATGCGTTTCCTCATTTGCAAAGTGAAAGTTTTTTCATTGTATTTAATGATGCACTGACATTTAATAAATATAGAAATATAACCTTACGGTCGGAATTTTACGAGGAGTTACCTGACTTTCCTCTGCAAAATTACCGCCGTTTTTGTCGAACAAATGAACGTCAATGTTTGAGTGTCGGTCAGAAAAACTGGACAAATAAATCAGCTGAATATTATTTTGGGAAATCACAAGAAGTTGGTGATTTGACTTTTGACGGTTCGGCTCAATGGAAAAAAAGAGCCTTTGAACAATTTTTGTTTGATGTTTTGGCAAAGGCTTCCAATAAAAAAGTGATTTACTTATCAATCTATGATGTCGTGATGATAAATGGGCAGTTGTCACCACTCGAAAAACTAACGTTATCTCAAAACCCTCAATCAACAAAATACTTATGGAATTACCTCAAAAGATTATTGGGACGTTAATCGTTCTTTGTTTATTTTATTCGTGTAAAACACCCGAAAAGCACACCGAACAAAAAGTGATTTTATCGACTGATTTTACGGAAATGGGTGTTTTTACTGACGGTATAGAAGGTCCTGCTATCAACTCAAAAGGTGAGTTGTTTATTGTGAATTTTGAGAAACAAGGCACAATAGGTTTTGTTAATCAAAAAGGAAAGTGTGCTGTTTATTTGACTTTACCCAAAGGAAGCACAGGGAATAGCATCCGATTTGATGCAACTGATACGATGTATGTTGCCGATTATTCGGGACACGTGATTTATAAAATAGCACCAGACAAAACGATAGATACATTGGTTTATCATCCAGGATTTACACAACCCAATGATATTGCGTTGGCGTCTAACGGAAATGTTTACGCCTCTGACCCCAAATGGGCAGACGGTACAGGGCAACTTTGGTTGGTACGTAACGGAAAAGCAATTTTACAAGAAAAAAACATGGGCACAACCAATGGTATTGAGCTAAGTCTGGATGAGAAAAAACTTTATGTAAATGAAAGTGTGCAACGTAAAGTATGGGAGTATTCTGTCGGTCAGGATGGTGTTTTATCGAATAAAAAGTTGTTTCATCAATTCAAGGATTTTGGAATGGACGGAATGAAAATGGATAATAAAGGGAATTTGTATATTGCTCGTTATGGAGCAGGAGTGATTGCTGTATTATCGCCTAAAGGAGAACTAAAAAAAGAATACAAATTAAAAGGACAGCACCCCACAAACTTGGTGTTCAGTAAAGACCAAAAAACGGTATTCGTAACGATGCAAAAACGTAAAGGTGTAGAGAAAATAGCATTGAAATAAATTGGTTTTAGCACAATACATTACAAATGTTAAAAACTTGTTGATATGTTCGTTGGGTACTAATTTCATTCGTTTCATAGCCTATTTAGCTGATAACAAGTAGGTAAGTTCGTTTTGTTATTTCACAAAAATGTTTAACTATTGAAGGGTGGGCTTTCACTGTTTCTTAGCCAATTCTTTCTTTGTACCTTGGGGATATGTCAGATATCATTCATCTTTTACCTGAGGCGTTAGCCAATCAAATCGCTGCAGGAGAGGTCGTTCAGCGTCCTGCTTCAGTAGTGAAAGAATTGTTGGAAAACTCAATTGACGCAGGAGCTACGGAAATTCAATTAATCGTGAAAGAGGCAGGCAGAACGCTTATTCGAGTGATTGATGACGGAAAAGGAATGTCTGAAAGTGATGTGAGAATGTGTTTTGAACGACACGCTACGTCTAAATTAAAGACAACAGAAGACTTGTTTAATATCCGAACAATGGGGTTTCGGGGTGAAGCGATGGCTTCTATTGCTGCAATTTCCCAAGTCGAATTGGTAAGTAAGCAACTCAACGATGAGCTAGGCACAAAGTTATGTATTAATGGGTCAAAGGTGGTTTCTCACGAGCCTGAAGTTTGTGAAACAGGCACGTCTATTTCTGTGAAAAACCTCTTTTTTAACGTCCCTGCTCGAAGAAACTTCTTAAAATCAAATGCCGTTGAGCTCAAACATATTATTGAAGAGTTTCAGCGTGTCGCATTGGCTCATACGGATATTCATTTTGTGTTAATGCAAAATGATATGGAATTGTTCAATTTACCATCAAGCAATCTTAGTCAACGAATAGTTAATGTTTTTGGTAAAAATTACAAAGAACAATTAGTAGCTGTTGACGAAAGTACCGACCACGTAAAAATTAGTGGCTTTGTGGGTAAACCTGATGCTGCTAAAAAAACACGAGGCGACCAATATTTTTTTGCCAACAACCGTTTCATCAAATCACCTTACCTCAATCACGCAGTATTAAATGCTTTTGATGGATTGCTGCAACAGGGAACACACCCATTTTATGTATTGTTTATTGAAATTGACCCCAAGCATATTGATATCAATGTTCACCCAACAAAAACGGAAATAAAATTTGACGACGAACGAACGGTTTATGCGATTATGCAGGCAACTGTTCGTAAAGGAATTGCTGTTCATAACCTGACACCATCATTAGATTTTGAGCAAGATATAAATTTTGGTACAGTAACGGTAGGGAAAAGAGATTATGGTGATGAAAACTCGCCTTTCAAAAATTGGACACCACCAACGGATCAAGCTGAGCGTCCGTCTTTTCCTTCTTCAGGAAATTCGTTTGATAGAAGTGCTGAAATACCTGCTTTTTCTCGACCGCAACCGACACAAAGAGAAATAAACAACCAAGAAAATTGGACAGATTTGTATGCTTCGATGGGATCAACTACTGAGCAAGAACCTACGTCTTTAGAAATCACTTTTGATAGTGCAATAAATAAACCCGAGACGCCTGTAATAAATGGCGAAGCGGAAGCAATTTTTCAACTAAAAAACAGTTGTATAGTTACTCAAACTAAGTCAGGTTTGTTGTTGGTTGATCAACAAGCGGCACACGAACGCGTGTTGTTTGAGAGATACAAACGCTCGCTTGCTAATAAAAAAGCAATGTCACAGCAGGTATTGTTTCCTCAACATATTGATTTGTCAGTAGGCGATTTTCAATTAGTAATGGAACTGAAAGAGGAGATAGCTGAATTGGGATTTGTGTTTGAAGAGTTTGGGCAAAACACGATAATTATTCAAGGTGTACCGACCAATGTGGTAAATGAGGACGAGAAAGCCTTGTTTGAAGGGTTGGTTGAACAATACAAGTGGAATAGTCAAGAGTTAAAACTCTCGAAAAGTGAAAATTTGGCACAAGCCTTTGCTAAGCGTTCGAGTATGAAAAAAGGACAAAAAATGGAGCAAGAAGAGATGAATAGTTTGATTGGTCAATTATTTAGTTGCGAAAATCCGAACTATACACCCGACGGACGACCAACTTTTGTTATCTTAGGCGTTGAAACGATAGAACAATATTTTAAATAAGCGATGAATAGATTAACACCCGTAGTTAAAAACCTGATTATCTTAAACATTGGCGTTTTTGTTTTGCAGCAATTAGTATCAGGAATAATCTCTGTCGATGGTTATGAAACGCCTTGGCAATGGAATGAAGAACCTTTAACGTATTGGCTAAGTCAGTATGATATTCGTTCACCTTTCTTTAAACCTTATCAGCTTTTCACGAGTATGTTCATTCATTATGATTTTAGTCATATTTTAATGAATATGTTTGGGTTGTATATGATGGGTTCTATTTTGGAAGAATACCTTGGAGAAAAGAAATTTCTTTTACTTTATATCGTTGCGGGGCTTACTGGTAGTGCTTTAAGCCTATTTCTTAGCTATCATATATATAGTTTACCTGTTCAATATGTTTATTCGGCATCAGGAGGAGCGTCAGGAGCTGTATTAGGTGTTGTTGCTGCAGTAGCAATGATAGTTCCTAACCTACCTGTTCACCTTTTATTTATACCAATTCCTTTCAAATTAAAATATGGAGCAATGGCATTTATTGCTTATGATTTGTATGGTGCTTATAAAATGTCTAATGGTATTCATACTGGGGTTGGACATTTTGCACATTTGGGAGGTGCTGCTTTAGGTATAATATTGATATTAATTTGGAGGAAAAATTCAAATATTTTCAACAATCGTTGGGATTAATAAATGAGAACATACACAGACGATATAAAAACCGAGTTTAACAAACCCAACAATGTAGTTATTCAATTGTTATTGATTAATATAGGTGTTTGGGTTTTTCTTGCCGTAATCGGTCTTTTGGGTCATTTTGGTTTAGGCGAATTTTCACAAATCGTTAGTAAACAATTTGTTTTACCTGCCGATTTAGAGCAGTTGTTGTATCGTCCGTGGACATTAATTGTGTATGCGTTTAGCCATTTTGGGTTTAATCACGTACTGTTTAACCTAATTGCACTTTATTGGTTTGGACGAATGTTGCAAGACCTTATTGGTAGTAATCGTGTCCTAGGGATTTATATTTTATCGGGTCTGACAGGTGGTTTGGCTTATTTGTTATTTGCTTCAGTACTCCATCTTATTCCTTCGGGAAGTGGTTTGGTTGGTGCTTCGGGTAGTGTGTTGGGTATTGTGGTGGCAATGGCAACCTTGGCTCCTGATTACAAAATAAGAATGCTTTTTATCGGTCAAGTGGCTGTAAAGTGGATTGCTTTAGTTTTTGTTTTTCTTTCTATTATTGGTTTGGCAGGTGGGAATGCAGGAGGAGATATGGCACACTTGGGAGGTGCTTTAATGGGATTTATATTTATTAAGCAACTCAATAGCGGTACAGATTTGGGTCGACCTGTGGTTGATTTTATTTATGGGATACCTTCTCTTTTTAAGAGACAAACAAAAATGAAGGTTACCCACCGTTCAACAAAAAAGACTTCTTCTAAAAAAGAACCTGCCACTGGTCGTGTTTCTCAAGAAGAGATTGACCGTATTTTAGATAAAATTAGTAAGTCAGGTTATCCGAGCCTTACGAAAGAAGAAAAAGATAAACTGTTTCGATACAGTAACAATTAGATACTCAACTTTACGGTTTGCGACGGCATAGGGGCTGAAGTGGAAATCCTTGAGGTGATTTGCTCTTTCTGAGTTTTGTTGAAGAAAACTAAGCTGTAAAATAGCTAAGTAATGGCGTGCTTTACACCGAAAGATTGAGAGCGATAAGACCCGACCCGTTGTGTGTTTTTAACGGTTGATTTGATAGCTATCGGTAATATTGCAGAAAACGAAGAACAAACAGTTCAACGAAAGGGGATGCTCCAAATGATTTTAATAGTAACAAAAAGCCTAAAAAAGTGAGGTTGCCTTTATCGTGAACTTCTTTTTTGTTATCTTTGCAGTAATTATAAAAATAAATGATTATGAGAATCGCAGTAGTAGGTGCAACAGGACTTGTTGGTGGAGAAATGCTTGAAGTTCTTGAGGAGTTTAATCTTCCAATTACAGAGTTGTATTTGGTCGCTTCTGAGCGTTCGGTAGGCAAAAAGATGACTTTTAAAGGCAAAGAAATCACTGTTATTGGTTTACAGACTGCTGTTGATTTGAAAGCTGATGTGGCAATTTTTTCTGCTGGTGGAGATACTTCTCTGGAATGGGCTCCAAAATTTGCTGAAGCGGGGACAACTGTGGTTGATAATTCTTCTGCTTGGAGAATGGACCCAACTAAAAAATTAGTTGTTCCTGAAATCAATGCGAAAGAATTGACGAAAGACGATAAAATCATTGCAAACCCTAATTGCTCAACTATCCAAATGGTATTGGCTTTAGCGCCTTTGAATGATAGATATGGTATCAAACGTGTGGTAGTTTCGACTTACCAATCGGTTACTGGTTCTGGAAAAGCGGCGATAGACCAATTGCAAGCGGAAAGAAGAGGTGATGACTCGGTAGAGAAATGTTATCCGCACGAAATTGATTTGAATGTGATTCCTCATATTGATGTGTTCCAAGAAAATGGATACACAAAAGAGGAAATGAAAATGATTAAAGAGACGAACAAAATCTTAGGTGATGATAGCATCAAAGTAACGGCTACGACGGTTCGTTTACCTGTAATGGGTGGTCATTCGGAGTCGATTAATATCGAGTTTAAAAATGACTTTACTTTAGAGGAAGTTCGTGAGATTCTTTCGAGCACTGACGGTATTATCGTGCAAGATGATGTGGCTAATAATATTTACCCAATGCCGAAATTTGCTCACAAAAAGAACGAAGTATTTGTGGGTCGTTTGAGAAGAGACGAGTCGCAAGACAACACGTTAAATATGTGGAATGTTGCTGATAACTTAAGAAAAGGTGCAGCGACAAATGCTGTTCAAATTTGTAAATACTTGTTTGAAAACAAATTAGTAGGGTAATTTAATTGCTTACAGATGTCTTCAAATACGAATATTAAAGCCTTATTTGAGTCGTCGGTACAAGCGTTTATCCAAGAAAATAAATCTGCCGACATTAGAGAGTTGGCACTTAAAGCCCAAGGGAAGTTTAGTCTTCCTTTGGGCTTTTTGTTGAACCAAATCAACGGAAGGCAAAAGGCGAAAAAGAAATTACCGCTTTGGTTTGCTAATGAAAATATCGTTTTTCCTGTCGATTTGTCGATGCAACAGTGCTCTTCGGAGCTTTCTGCCTATTTGAAAACGAAAGATTTACCTAAGGGGAAACTTTGTGTTGATTTGGGAGGTGGTTTTGGAATAGACACTTATTTCTTGGCAAAAAAGTTTGACCGAGTAATTTACGTGGAGCAAGACAAAGAGTTGTGTGAAATTGTTGCTCATAATTGCCAGGTATTGGGTGCGACTAACATTGAGGTTATTCACGCTACAAGTGACAATTTTATTGACTCATTTACTCAAAAGGCTGATTTGATATTCTTAGACCCTGCCCGTAGAGATGACCAACAAAACCGTATTTTTCAGTTTGAAGATTGTTCGCCAAATATTGTAGAACTGACCGCTGTTTTAAAAGAAAAGGCTACTCATCTTTTGGTTAAAGCATCACCAATTATTGCTATTGACTTGGCTTTTGAACAGTTTACGGCTTTTAAAGGTGTTCAAGTTGTTGGTATAAATAATGAGTGTAAAGAGGTGTTGTTTCATACTTACCCTAACTTACCTGCTGTTCGTTGTTCGCATAGTGGCTTGGGTGATTTAGAAGAGTTGGTTTTTGGTAATACAAGAGAGGTTATTCCTGTGTTTTCGGTGTTTGAATCATATATTTATGAACCCAACGTAACGGTGCGAAAGGCTCAGAAACAAGATGAATTGGCTCAACAGTTTGGCTTAAAAAAGCTGTTTCAGAAAGGTAGTTTGTTTACTTCTGCTGAATTAAAAAAAGATTTCCCTGGGCGAGTGTTTAAGGTAGAAAGAGAACTTTCGTCTAAAAAAGAGATTCAAAAGCTCAAAAATGCAGAGGTAATTGCTAAAAACTTTCCTGTCAAAGCGCTCGATTTAAAAAAGAAATACAAACTAGGTGCTTCTTCTTCGCAATTTGTGTTTGCTTTTACTGATTTTTCAGATAAAAAGGTGATGCTTTATTGCTCTCGTGTGTAAAAGATTAGCTTTTTATCTCTTTAATAAAATTGGGGTTGTTTTCTAAGGCAGTGCCTACTACCACGATATTTGCTCCTGCTTTCCAAAGGTTTAGCGCCTGTTGGGCAGTTTTTATACCACCACCTACGATAACAGGCAAATCAACAGCTTTTTTTACTTCACTAACCATTACTGTTGGTACCGTGTTTTTTGCGCCACTTCCTCCGTCCATATACAAGCATTGTAAACCTAACATTTGACCTGCCAAAGCGGTGCAAACTGCTACGTCTGGTTTGTCATTTGGTAAAGGAAAGGTGTTACTAATGTAAGAAGCAGTTGTTGTGTTTCCTCCATCAATAAGCATGTAGCCTGTAGGGATAGTAGCTAAGTTAATTGCTTTTATTCGTGGTGCAGCTTGTACTTGCTGACCAATTAAATACTCTGGGTTTCTTCCCGAAATAAGCGTTAAAAACAGTATCGCATCAGCTTCTTTACTGATGTGCATACCGTTGCCAGGAAATAAAATAACAGTTTTTTTTGAGTTTTTTTTGAGGTAAATAATCACTTCATCAAAACGGTAATCACTGACCAAACTTCCTCCTACAAAATAAAAATCAATCAAGGAGTCGTTTTCAAGTAAACGTGCCAAATAACCCTCGTCTGATTTGTCGGGGTCAATCAAGACTGCTAAGCCTTGTTTGGTTTGTTTGAAAACGTCGATTAATGTCATTGGTTTTGGTCGTTGTTTGGTAAATATACGTTGTTTTGTTTGAAAAAGCAGTACCAAAAGGACACGAACAATAGAAAATTGGCTATTTGGTGTCGGTACCTGTCAGTGGACGGACACGGTAGGGATGGAGAACGATGAAACCTGTCCGTTCTTATTTTTATCGGCTAACTCTGTTTCTATCGGTGTTTTGTACGATGAAATACCGATAGATTATTTCGTAACTAAGGAATGCTCCAAATACTAGAGCTCTAAAAATAAAGCCCCAACTTCTTTAGAAATTAGGGCTTTGTTTTATTCTGCTTTGTCAATGAATTTTTGAATTTTCTTCTTTTTGTGTCGCAATACTTTTGCTTCGATATAGAAAATAAGATTTTCAGCTAAGTTGGTACTCAAATCTCCGATACGGTCAAGTTTTCGGAAAACAGGGTAAATAAAAAAAGGGATTGTCTTTAAAGTAATTATTAACCGAAACATTACTTTCTTTAACTTATCCAACAATCCCTTTATGTTTGATTGTATTCTATAATTGTAATTCTACTTGTAATCTAAACAAGATGTCATTTTGCTTATCGTCTTTGAAATCTAATAAAGAAACGTCAGACTGTATCTTAAGGTTGTGTCCAACTATATATCTAGATAAACCTAAGGTGTATTCCGTTCTATCTTTAAGAGCTGAATAATCTTCATTATCAGGAGTGATTTTGGCATAACGAGCTGCTATTTCCAGATTGTTTTTGAATACATACCCTAAAGCAGCCATATATCCTTCTCCTGTTTTGTATCTATCACTCACTTCCGCTTTCGTGAAGTTTTTCTTAGCAATTTTGTTAGCATATTCCGCCATAAACGAAAGTCCTTTGTATTTGAAGATAACGTCGGCAAAGAACACTTGTAAATCATTGTTTACAATATCGCCTGTTGCTGTGTTTGTTACAAACTCACCTAACTGTCCTCCTTGACGCACTGCTCTGTCATTGAAGTTGTAAGTAAAGCCTAAAGCCATTTTTGGTTTCGACTCAAGAGCCAAATCTGCACCCATATAATCGCCTTTTTTTCCTTCAAATTTACCGAATGGTAAAACTTCTAACCTAGTTGTATAAGATACCCCCCCAAAGTTGTGGTCAGTAATATTACGTCCCTCTCCTTGTGAAACAGCAAACTTTGGACGAAGAACAACACCATCAACTTCATACTCCCCGTGTAACATTACACCCGCATCACGGTCGATGTTAAAATCTTTATTTACTCTCGAACGGTCAACAAATTGTAGGTTTGCAGAAGAAATCACACGTTCTCTGTTACCTGGTAATTTTGTTTGTCCTGCCCACAAATCCCAATGTTTGTTAAATCTGTATTTAATAACAGCGTCCAATACGATATTTGCTGCTTGGTTATTGTATTGTGAGTTTTTCTTATTTCCTTGATCTCTATTTGAGATGCCTAATTCCATTTTATATCTCAAGTTTTTGTCTAATACAAAACCTCCAAATTTTAATCGGTAACGACGCACCAAAAACTTTACGGTTGAGTTGCTGTTATCCGAATCAAAATCATTTAACCCTACCTCTAACAAATTTTGCATTCTTACGTGCAATTTCATAGAAGCTGTTGTGTCAGCCGTCATAAAAGTAAATCCTTTACCAAAGGTTTTTCCTTTTACTGCTTGTCCTTGAGCTGCCATTGGCAACATAACACCTAGTGCTATTACCAATGATTTTAATGTTATTTTTATCATTTCTATTAATTAACTATACCACAAATTTGGGGCGATTTTTTATTATCTCCTATTGATAAAACAGAAAAAAAACAAAGAAACAAAAGAATAATGTTTCCTTAACAATTCCTTAACATTAGAGGCTGTTTTATCCTGTTATTTAACCTTTTCTTTATTTTAAACTATTTATGCCTTCTCCTTATTAATAAAGAGCAAAAAAGTGTAAATTAACCTTTGCAAATTTTTGCACGCTACAATCTTATTAAGACTGTTTTTATGGCTAAATCTTTAAAATCGACCCGAATCATAGAGGTCGCTTGGGAAATATGTAATCAAGTTGGTGGTATCTACACGGTTATCCGTTCGAAAGTACCCGATATGAAATACCAATGGAAAGAAAACTACAGTGTTATCGGACCCTATTTTGATAACAATACCGAGTTTGAAGATGAGGTTGATGAAAATGACCCTCTATATCAAGCAGTCAAAATTCTTCAAGATGAAGGGATTGATGCACATTATGGTACTTGGCTGATTAGTGGTCGTCCCAAAGCAGTGTTATTAAATCCCAATTCGGCTTTTAATAAATTGAGTGATATCAAATACGATTTGTGGAAAAATCACGATATCAAATTTGAACAGCACGATGATTTGTTAGACCAAGTGGTTGCTTTTGGTTATTTGGTGTATCGTTTTACTTCTATTTTAGAGGCGATTAAAAAGGACGAAAAACAGACAATTATTCATTTTCACGAATGGATGGCAGGTGTTGCTATCCCCATGATTAGAAAAGATAATTTACCAACTAAAATTGTTTTTACTACACACGCTACTTTATTGGGACGTTATTTAGCGATGAATGACCCTAATTTTTACGAACGTTTACAATGGTCAGATTGGGAAAAAGAAGCGAAAAACTTCAATATTCTTTCTCAGGTAAAGATAGAGCGAGCGGCGACACACGGCTCACACGTTTTTACTACGGTAAGTAAGATTACAGGCGAAGAATGTAAGTATTTATTGCATCGTGAGCCTGACGTTTTATTGCCTAACGGATTAAATGTAAGTCGTTACGAAGCGTTACACGAGTTCCAAAATTTGCATTTAACTTACAAGAAAAAAATTCAAGAATTTATTAGAGGGCATTTCTTTCCTTCGTATTCTTTTAATTTAGATAAAACCCTTTATTTCTTTACTTCTGGTCGATTTGAATTCAAAAATAAAGGTTTTGATTTGACTTTAGAAGCATTGGCTCGATTAAATGCACAGATAAAAGAGGCAGGAATAGACCTTACTATCGTAATGTTTTTTATCACAAAAAAACCGACAACATCTATTAATGTCGATTTATTGCATTCAAAATCAATTTTAGAAGAATTGAAAAATACCTGTGAATCTATCGAACACGAGGTGTCAGAGAGTTTGTTTAAGTTTGCGACAACCAAACAATCAAATAATATTCCTGAGTTGAACAAGTTTATTCCTGATTATTGGAAGTTGCGTTATTCACGTACTTTGCAAAGTTGGAAATCATCGAAATTACCTCCAATTGTAACACACAATTTGGTAGATGAGGAGAATGACGAGTTGATGAATTTCATGAAAACCTTACACCTTTTCAATAAAGAAGAAGACCGTGTAAAAATCGTTTATCACCCCGAATTTATCAATTTCACTTCTCCTTTATTTGGTATGGAATATGGACAATTTGTGAGAGGTTGTAACCTCGGTGTTTTCCCGAGTTACTACGAACCTTGGGGTTATACTCCTCTGGAATGTTTGGTACGTGGTGTTCCTTCGGTTACAAGTGATTTGTCAGGGTTTGGTGATTACGTGTTAGACAAACTTCCTAAATTAGTAGATAAAGGCGTTTATGTAACTAACCGCAAAGACAAAGGATTTCATCAGTCAGCCGAACAGTTAGCTGACCAAATGTTTAAATTTATTTCTCTTTCACGAAGAGAGCGTATCCAGCAACGAAATTTTGTAGAAAGTTTTTCTGAAGAGTTCGACTGGAAAGCGTTAATCACGTATTATAAACAAGCATACAAAAAAGCATTGACTTTTGAATAGAATGAAACGATATATCAAATTACTACCTGTTTTGATGGTGGGAACTGTTATCCTTGGTTGGGTACAGACGCACCGTCACAAGATGCACGTACTTTTCAAACACGAAAAAGCGTTGTTTGAAGATGTTACCGTCAATGGTAGACCTGTCCTTTCTTTATCGCTCAATAAAATAGAGGAGATTAAAGACCTCAAAAAAACCATTGCACATATATCACTCAAAGGGATAAGTGAGGATGACACCAAAGCATTTTATATCAATGCGTACAATGTAGCGGTTATTGATGAGTTGAATAGGCATCCTGAAATAAAAACGATAGAAAATGTAGCTGATTTTTATACTTCTACCCGCTTTATGGTTGCTCATAAAATCGTTACGTTAAAATCGTTACGTCAGTATTTAATGACCGAGTTTAAAGACCCACGTATTCATTTCGCTCTTCATCTTGGTGGTTTGAGTGCTCCTTTAATTCCTGTAGAAGCATTTTCTCACCAAAAATCAAATAAGCAATTAGATTTTATTACAAAAAAATACGTCAACGATTTGACTACTGTAAAAGTGAAATCTCGATCCAAACTACTGTTGCTTCCTGAGTTTATGAAATGGAATATTATAGATTTTAAAGCGAGAAGTCCTCAACAACTTTTATCATATATAAATAAGTACAGAACAAAAAAAGTACCTGCAAATTACACCGTTGCTTTTTACCCTTACAGCTGGAAAGTCGAGCCGTAGTCTTATTTAAAGAAATCTACATATTCTTTAAATAAGAATAAGCGTCCTCTTTTCCCTCCCGTCATTTCTGTTATTATCTCAAAATCTTCTAACACTTTGAGTAACTTATAAACTGACGGAAAAGAAAGCCCTGTTACTTCTTTGACTTTTTGAGCATCAACAATCGGCTGTTGAAACAACAAATTACTCACTAACTTAGCATTGCGTGTACGGCTACCTAATTGTTGGGTTTTTTCTTCCACATCTTTTTGTAGTTTTAAAATCCCATCAAAAGTACGCACACCACTCTCTGCCGTTGCTATTACGCCTTCAAGGAAAAACTTTAACCACCCTGTAAGGTTATTTTCTTCTCTTACTTTTGTTAGATGCTCATAATACCGTGTTCTGTTTCGCTCAAAGAAATCTGACAAATACAAAATCGGCTTTCTTAATATCCCTTTTTCTACCAACTAAAGTGTAATCATCAAACGACCAACAGGTTTTTCTCGTAATTCGGGGTTGTCACGTTGCTCTACAGAGGCAAAGAACGCATCCATATCAATATGAATTATCTTTCTGCTAAAAGGCATTTAAGCATTCAAAAACAAAAAGATAGTCGGTATTTTGGCTAAGTTAGGCTTGGGAGCATCTTTCCATTTTTTGACCGTTTGTGTCTTGATAAATTGATGTTCGGATAGCAAACCACAAGCGACACAAAGTTTAGTGTCAGGGTGAAGGGTATTAATTAAATCCTGAAATAAATGTTCATTTCTATACGGCGTTTCGATAAATATTTGTGTAGAATGGTTAGTTAAAGACAGTTGGTCGAGTTCTTTAATTCGTTTGATACGCTCAGGTTTTTTGACAGGGATGTAACCGACAAATGTAAATGATTGACCATTTAACCCCGAACTCATTAACGCCATCGTGATTGATGAAGGTCCAACTAAAGGAACGATTTCATAATTCAAATCATTGGCTATTTCTACAGCCAAAGCACCGGGGTCAGCAATACCTGGGCAACCTGCTTCTGAAATAACACCAATGGGTTGATTTTTATACTTTTTAAAAAGATTTTGAGCTTCTTGTTTTGTTGTTTTTCTATCTAAAACTTCAAAAATCAAATCGTGGATAGGCGTATTAACTTTGATATGACCTAAAAAACGACGTGCCGTACGAATATCTTCAACAAAAAACACGTTGATTTCATTTATTTCCTTTTTGTTATCAAGAGGGAAATGGTTATTGTAGTTTTTGTCACCTAAATAAGAAGGTATAAGAACAAGCTTTTTCATATTAGTAGTTTTTGAAGAGGTGAATTATTCACTTAAAAAATTGGTGATTGCATTGTGTAGTGCTTCGGGTTGTTCTGCGTGAACCCAGTGCCCAGCACCTTGTATGGTAATTAATTGAGAGTTAGTAAACTGTTGTTGGATTGGCTCAATATCTTCGTCCAAAATATAGTCTGATTTATCTCCACGAACAAATAAAGAACTTCCGTTAAAGGAAGAAGAGCTCGGTAGGCCCTCACCTACATTGTTGATGTGTTTTACAATCACAGGTAGGTTGATTCTCCATTCAAAGGCTTTGCTTTCGTTTCGGGTAAGGTTTTTTAATAAAAACTGACGAATACCAAAGTGATGGATAGCTAAAGCCATTTGTTTGTCTGCATCACCACGAGATTTTAAGCTAGTTAAATCAAGCCTTGTCAACGCATTGATAATTACTTTGTGATGAGGAGGGTAGTATTTCGGTCCTATATCAACAATAATTAATTTTTCGAGTAACTCTGGGTATAGGGTAGAAAATAGCATTGCTGTTTTACCACCCATAGAGTGTCCTAAAACCGAAACTTTTGAAAGATTTTGGTCAGTGATAAACTCTTTCAAATCATCAGCCATCAATTGGTAAGTGAAATCATCACTATGAGGAGACTTTCCGTGGTTTCTTTGGTCAACCAAAAAGACACGTTGTTTTTTCGCAAAATCTTTTGCTAAAGTTAGCCAATTATCCAAGCTACCAAAAAGTCCGTGAATAATAATGAGTACCTGTTCTCCCTCACCAAATTCTTTGTAATTAAGTTTCATATTTTAGTTCTTTCAATAGGAACAAAGTTACGCTTCCTTTTTGATGGCAACTATTAAAAGACACAAAAAAAGGCAACCATTTCTGATTGCCTTCTAATTTTTTCGAGGATTCTTCTCTCTCTATTTTTCTACTTCTCGCCTTCTCTCGTCTCCTCGTCGTCCTTTCGCTCGGTTAGTTTCTTGTCATCAATATTGTCATTCAAGAATGCATTTATTTTATCAATACCAATGTTACTAACAATCTCCCCGAAAGGATTTATTCGTATGTCAAAGCCTTCAAGTTCTTTATGAACTTTCGGACGTTGTTTATTTTTACTAACTGCTTTAACTTTTTGCATCATTTAAGATTTTACCCTGTCTGAGAGCGTCTCTATTGCTACGTCGATTCTTTTTGCTATTTCTGAACTTCCTAAAAGGTCCATAATTTCCAAAAGATCTGGTCCGGATCCCATACCGGTCAATGCTACTCTCAAGGTCGGCATTACTGCTCCAAGTTTCGCTTCTTTAGTATTAACGGTGTCTATCAAAATAAGTTTCGCTTCTGCTCCACTAAAGTTCTCTAATTCAGTTACTTTACTCTTAAATTCACTTAAAACATCGACAGCTATAGCACTCCATTTTTTCTTCACCGTTTTTTCATCGTAAGACGTTGGTGTTTGAAAGAAGAACATTGCTTCTTTGCCGAATTCGGTAGGGAATACCACACGTTCTTTGAGCATCCCACAAATAGTGGCAGCTTTTTCTTTAGAACAGTCAATGTTTTTCTCAACTAAGTCTTTCAATAAGTATTCAGCTAACTCTTCGTTTGATTTTGCTTTAAGGTATTGTTGGTTAAACCATTTTGCTTTTTCAATATCAAAACGAGTACCCGCTTTTCCGACACGTTTAATGGAGAACTCTTCGCTTAATTGTTCTAAAGTAAACATTTCATCATTGTTCCCTGGACTCCAACCTAAAAGAGATAAGAAGTTCACCATTGTTTCTGGTAAATAGCCTTCTTCTTTAAATCCAATAGAAAGATTTCCTGATACAGGATCATCCCAGTTTAAAGGGAAAATAGGGAATCCACCCTTATCTCCGTCACGCTTACTTAATTTTCCATTACCATCAGGCTTAAGAATTAAAGGTAAGTGAGCAAACTCAGGCATGTCTTTTTCCCAACCTAAATATTTATACAGCAACACGTGTAAAGGTGCAGAAGGTAACCATTCTTCTCCTCTAATTACGTGTGTGATTTTCATCAAATAATCATCAACAACATTTGCTAAGTGGTAAGTAGGCATACCGTCTGATTTCATGATGACTTTATCATCAATCGCCGAACTATGTACCATAACCCATCCACGAACCATGTCGTTTAGTCTGATTTCTTCTTTATGAGGAACTTTCAAACGGATAACAAATGGATCGCCTGCCTCTATTTTTTTCTTTACCTCATCTTCAGGAATCGTTAATGAGTTTTTCATTGTCGTTCTTGTAATTGCATTGTATTGAGGAGAAGCAACACGAGCAGCTTTCAAACGCTCACGCATTTCTACTAATTCTTCTGAAGTATCAAAAGCATAATAAGCCTGTCCGTCATTTACTAACTTCATCGCATAGTCCATATACATGGCTTTTCGCTCTGACTGACGGTAAGGTCCATATTCACCTCCTGTCCAAGGACTTTCAGCTAATTCGATACCTACCCATTCCAATGCTTTTTGAATATAGTCTTCGGCACTACTCACAAAACGTGTTTGATCAGTATCTTCGATACGAAGAATCATTTCTCCCCCCATTTTTTTGGCGAATAAATAATTAAACAAAGCGGTTCTAACCCCTCCAATATGCAATGCTCCTGTTGGGCTTGGTGCAAATCGTACACGTACTTTTCTTTCCATATTCTTATATTATACTAAGCAGGTTGAATAAACCTGTGATTGTTCTCTTGTATTCCTTCAAAGGGCAAAGTTAGTGATTACTTAAAAGTATTTGAAGCCTTTAGCCTAGTTTGTTTTAAGTAAATAAAGTTTAAGCATAAAAAAGCCATTCTTGACGATTCAAGAATGGCTTTTTTATGTGGCTTTTTCGTTTATTACGAAGTAATCAAGTAAAGTAAGCCAGGTAAAGCAAAGAAAGTAACTATTACGTAAGCAATTCCAACCCAACGCTGACTGTAAGACATTCTACCTAACCATTTTGCCATACGGATAGGAATCTCTCTGATTTTCTTTACAGGAAAAAAGATACTTACACCAATGATATTAAACAAAACATGTACAAAAGCGATAATCAAACCGTAGATATTTCCCGACAGAGCAGCGATCATTGCGGTAACTGTTGTTCCTATATTTGCACCCATTAAAAATGGAAAGGCACGTTTGATAGGCATTTTTCCTGAAGCAATCAGTGGAACCATCAATGAAGTCGTAACTGAACTAGATTGCACCATTACGGTCATCGCAACACCTAAACTCAATGAACGTTTGGGTGATTTAAACATTACTTTGTTTAGCTTTTCTTTTGCTCTATCTTTAACATAAGCCTCCAATACCTTTGTCAAAGCTCTCAAGGCAAAGAACAATAAGAGTAAAGAAAATGCCAATAAGATATATCCATAATGTTCTTTATTGATTGTTTTTGCCAAGTTCTTCATCTGAGTAACTACAGGCTTAACTGTGTACTTCATTACACTAAATGATTTGGTATCTAGTTTGTCGCCATCTCCCATATAGAAAAAGTTTGCTAATTTGGTAGCTGGCCAAGTCAATACTTTGAAATAGTTTTCTAAAGGGAATAAAATGGCAACAACTAATATGTTGAAAAAATCATGAACGGTAGCTGCTGCTACTGCTTTTCTGTATTCTTTCTTTTTCCCAATGTGTCCTAATGCAAGGATAGAGCTTGTTACCGAGGTGCCAATGTTAGCACCAAAGATCAAGAAAACAGCACCTTCAATTGTTCGTGTAATAGAATTATCACGAGCGATTTCTGTTATCTCTCCTGATGTAAATTGCTCTTCAAAACCTAATGTAGTCGCTGCAACCATCGTTACAATCATAGAAGTCGTTGTCGAACTACTTTGAATGATTGCAGTGGCCAACATACCAACAAATAATGCTTTAAATGGGTTGTCTGTTAAGCTTAATATGTTTTCAGCTAAATCTTTAAAGGCTTTAAATGAAGTTCCCATTGCTTTTAAGGCAACTAAGAATACAAATAAAACGGCAAGAAACGTAAGTGTCTTTTTAGCGATGTCAAAACCACTCATTGGAGGGGTTACTGACTTGTTTTTTAACTTTTCCAAATCTTTATTTTTTTAATCTATGTAAAGGTATTGAATAATCTTTCAGTTATTCTCTTTCTAATGTTAAGAAATTGTTAACTTTTATTAGATCAAAAAAAAGCTCACTAATTAAGTTAATTAGTGAGCTTGAAAATTTCGGGGGATTTATGTTTTAATCAATTGAAATACTCCCTTCAAAAACTTTTTGAGCAGGTCCTGTTAGGTAAATGTTTTCAAAACCATTGTCTTTTTTCTCGAAAGAAATACTTAGGTTTCCTCCTAATGTTTTTATGGCAATAGGACTTTTTTCTCCTAAATAAGAAGACGCCAAGGCACAAGCGGTAACTCCTGTTCCACAACTTAGTGTCTCGTCTTCCACTCCGCGTTCGTAAGTTCGTACGTAAAGACTGTTTTCTGCTAATCTCTCAACGAAATTTACATTTGTCCCCACTTCTTTGAAGCGTTCATTGTAACGGATAGCCTTTCCTTTGGTAAACACGTCTGTTTTAGTCAAGTCTTCATTTAAGAATTCTACATAATGAGGTGAGCCTGTATCCATAAAAAAGAAACCTTTAACGTCTTCTACGGTTGATACATTACTCATTTTTAATGAGATATTTTCTAGCGTTACAGATGCCAAATGTTCACCATCTACAGCTATGAATCTTGTTTCGTTTCCGATAACACCTAAATCATGGGCGAAACGAACAATAGCACGTCCACCGTTTCCACACATAGAACCTTCGTGTCCATCAGCGTTAAAATAGATCATTTCAAAATCATAATCGGCATGGTTGCGAATAAGAATAAGGCCATCAGCACCAACGCCAAATTTACGATCGCATAATAAAGCAACTAACTGATGATTTGATTTGTCAAATTGATTGTTTCTATCATCAATCATCACGAAATCATTTCCTGTGCCTTGGTATTTGTAGAATTGTATATTCATTTTAATATAAAACTAATGGTGTTCTATGTAGTTCAAGAATTGTGCCCTCTAAAAAAGAGCATAAAAAAAGCCGACTGTAAACAGTCGGCTTTTAATAATATTAAGCAACCAAAGATTACATTCTTCTTTCTTTGATACGAGCAGCTTTACCTACTTTAGTTCTCAAGTAGTATAATCTAGCTCTTCTTACTTTACCTCTTCTAATTACTTCAATAGAAGCAACTGATGGAGAGATTAAAGGGAAAATTCTTTCTACAGCAACACCGTTACTGAGTTTTCTTACAGTGAAAGTTTCACCGTTAGTGTTAGGGTTTTTTCTTTGTAGAACTACCCCTTGGAAGTGCTGGATTCTTTCTTTTCCCCCTTCAGTAATTTTTACTGAAACGTTTACAGTGTCTCCTGCAGCAAACTCTGGACGAGTTGCTCTTACTTCGTTATAGTCTTCTTTAAAAAGATTTATTGCGTCTGTCATAACCTTATGTTTCTAAAAGGAATACAAATATAATGAAATAATTCATTACAAGCGTGTTCCGATTTAATTTTCTAACTTTTTATATAAATCAGGTCTTCGTTCTTTTGTTCGAGCAATTGCTTGCTCTGACTTCCACTCGTCAATTAACTTGTGGTTGCCACTCAAAAGAATGTCTGGAACTGACATTTCTTTATACTCCTGTGGTCTAGTATAGACCGGTGGTGCGAGTAATCCATCTTGAAATGAATCTGTCAAAGCACTTGTTTCGTCAGACAAAACGCCAGGTAATAACCTAACAATTGCATCTGTTAAAACAGCCGCTCCTAATTCGCCTCCACTCAAAACATAGTCTCCAATGCTTATCTCGTGCGTAATGAAAGCATCTCTCACTCTTTGGTCAACACCTTTATAGTGCCCACAAAGAATAATAATGTTTTCTAACAGAGAAAACTGGTTGACTTCACCTTGTTCTAACCTTTTACCGTCAGGAGTCATATAAATAATTGCCTCGTAATTCCTTTCCTTTTTCAGGTCAGCGATACAATTATCAATAGGTTCTATCATCATTACCATTCCTGCCTCTCCACCAAATGGATAATCATCGATACGTCGATAATTGCCTATTCCATAATCTCTTAAATCGTGAATATGGATTTCGGCACATTCTTTCTCTTGAGCAATTTTGACCATGCTATGGGCAAAGGGGCTTTCGAGTAAAGCGGGGACACAAGTGATAATGTCAATTCTCATTCTTCAGAAAGATATACATCTAATAAGCCATCTGGAAGTGTAACAAATATTTTGTTAGCACCTTTGTCTATTTTTGTAACTACCTGATCAATCAATGGAAATAAAACTTCCTTTGATTGGTACTCCATAACTAAAATGATTTGAGAAGAAGCTTCGTTGTAATCAGTGATTACACCTAATTCTTTTTCATCTTCAATCACTTGTAGCCCAATGTACTCATGAAGGTAAATATCTTCACCTTTAGATTTTGGCAGCATATCAAGAGGTAAATAGAGTTTGCACCCTTTTAATTCTCCTGCTTGCTCTACATCTGAAATATCTTCAAAATGTAGTGTTACCCGACCTTGATTATCCATTTTTAACTCACTGATAAAAAAGGGAATCAGTACTTCGTCGGTTTCGACGAAGACTGATTCTATTTTTTTATAATGAGTAGGATTATCTACATCTAATACGACTGATACCTGACCTTTTAAACCAAAAGGTTTAGATATATAGCCTAATTCGAAGCAAGATTGCTTATTCACTGTATTGAATTATCCTTCTGTAGATTCAGCTTGCTCTTTAAGCATCTTAGCCGCTAAGTCTTGATCAGTTTTAGAACGAGGTTCCTTTCCTGAAATCATTTCTTTTGCTTGCTCTATCCACTCTTCTTTAGCAACAATACCTTCTTTACCAATTTTCTCTTCGATTGCTTTGATGTCCTCTTCAGTCCAAGCGGCAACTTGAGTCAATGTAGTAATTCCAGCTTCTTTTAATGTCTCTTCTCCTTTCGGTCCGATTCCGTCGATTAAAACGACAGCGTCAGCAAAAACAACTTCAGTAGCGTTTGCGGCAGCAGCTTCAGCTTTTGCAGCGGCCTCAGCCTCAGCAGTAGCTTTCAATGCAGCTTCCTCTTCTTCTTTTTGTTTTTTAGCAGCAGCAGCTCTTACTTCTTCACGCTCAGCTTGTGCTTTTGCGATTTTAGAAGCTTTGTCTTTTGCTTCACCATCTAAACGAGATTGGTCAGCGCTTTCTTTAGAAGCTTTCCATGCGTCAAATTTCTTATCAGCATCTTCTTGCTTGATAGCTCCTTTGTTCACACCTACTTGTAAGTGTTTTTTGAACATAACTCCTTCTTTAGAAAGAATCATACGTACAGTATCTGTTGGTGTAGCACCATCCAATACCCATTTCACAGCATTGTCGAAGTTTAGTTCAACAAGAGGAGGCTCAACGTTAGGGTTGAACGTACCTAGTTTTTCAACAATTCTACCGTCTCTTGGTGCTCTTGCATCTGCAACAACAACGTGGTAAAATGGTTTTCTTTTTCTACCGTGTCTTTGTAATCTAATTTTAGTAGCCATAACTTTAATTTTTAATGATGGAACCCGTCCATCGGTGTTTAGCGAACGGCAAAGGTAAGTGTTTTTATTTGATTACAAAAACTTTTTATCGCCAAAGGCTTACTTTCTACTAAACGAGATGGTAAATAGGGTTGTTCCTTTTAATCAATTCTTAAATTGGAACTAATATCTCGTGCCAACAAACCTGCTTGCCCTAATTGTTCAGCTCCTTTATCTCCTGCTTCGCCGTGTTTATAAACGGCAACAATCGAAGCCTCTTTTGGCGTGTATTCTTGTGCTAATAAAGAGAGTACAATTCCTGTTAGTACATCTCCAGAACCAGCGGTTGCCATACCTGGGTTTCCTGTTGAATTAAAATGAATTTCTCCATCAGGTAAACAAATAGCCGTGTATGCGCCTTTTACTATAAGTATAATCTTGTGTTTTTGTGCAAACTCAGTAGCCTTTTCCAACTCTTCAGTTGTACTTTTTGTTTCTCCAATTAGTCTTTCTAATTCCTTTTTGTGAGGTGTTAATATAGAGTTTTCGGGTAAATGGATTAATAGATGAGGGTTTTTAGCAATTAGATGAAGTGCGTCGGCATCAATTACCAAAGGGTTTTGGGTAGATATTAATAAAATTGCTAAACTTTCTAAACAATCTTTTTCCATTCCTAAACCAGGACCAATCGCAATGGCTTGGTAATCTCTAATTTCAGGTAACGAAGAGATTGTAGTTGTCGTCTCTGCGGTAATTAGCATACATTCAGGAACGGAAGTTTGCATAATTACATAAGCACATTTAGGAACAAAAGCAGTCAACAAACCTACACCAGCACGCAAACAAGCTTCAGTAGCTAAACGACAAGCGCCTACTTTTCCATAACTTCCTCCAATAAACAGGGCGTGTCCATAAGTACCTTTGTGACTGTCTTTTTTTCTCTTCTTTATAAGAGTAGCAACTTGGGTTGTATAAAAGAGTTGTTTTTTGTTCTTTGAAATGAATTTATCATCGATACCTAGATTATTGAATTCGTTGTTTTTCATAATAAAAAGTTAAGCTCCTGTTTTAATAAATTCTATTGCTCGTTCCATAATTGTATCGATTCCGTTGATGGCTTCGGCTGGGTCTAAATCAATTTGAATAGTCGGAGGCACGCCATTCTCAAAATTATATCCATCGTGAGAAATTGTTTCTGTTACCGAAAAACGGTACGTCCAGCCATTAGGTAACTGCCCACCGTTTGGAGCACCAAGTCCGCCACCTGTTGTGTCGCCGATAAGTGTCATATGATTTATCGCTCTGACGCCTAAACTAAAGAAAGACGTTGCCGAATAACTACCTCTATCGGTCAATACAACCACGGGTTTTAAATAAATGTATCCTTTGGCAGGTTCTACAAAAGCATCTTCAGCAAGAGCGAAGGTGTTGTGAGCTTTTCCGTTTTTTATTTTTGAATCGTAGATGAAGGTTTTTTCTTTTACAAAATGGCTCAATATTTTATAAATGTTGGTGACATCTCCCCCGCCATTGGCACGAAGATCTAAAATAAGACCATTTGTGTTTTGGTATTTGGCTAACATGAAATCCATTATACCGTCCGAAACTTCTCCTGTAAATGAACCGTAACGAATGTAGCCAATATTGTCATCAACTAATAAATCGTGACTAAAAGCTCCTGATATGTAGTATTTATCGCTCAAGTAGTGGTCCTTGAGCAGACGTGCATTGTAGTTATTCAGTCCCAATTTCGTAATATCAAATCGGGAAACTTGAAAACTTGAAACCAAATTGACGTGTCCATCTCGCAATTCGTTGAGCATATCAAACAAAACATCAAATAACGCGAGTTGGGGCATACCATTATAGATTTGCTTTTGGTATTTAGCTTTTATTTCATCCCAATCAATGTTTTTGTATTCAAAAAAAGCATATTTTTCATCACATTCTTTCCATAAATAGTTAAATGAAGCTACGGCATTAGGTTCGGGTTCGTCTTTAAAAAAAGGTTTACTACAACCAGTTAAAGCGACAATAAGGATAAATATTAATTTTTTCATTATTCTAAAATCTTTTTGTTTAATCTAAAAAGTAAAGACACCATATACGAATTGGCTGAAACAGCTTCTCTATTAAAACCTGGGTTGATACTATAAGCATCCCAACGGTAAGAAAAACGAATAGCATTGTTGTTTTTTAAGAAATAGGTGAGGTCAAGTTGGGTTGTTAATCGAGCCAATTTCCCCCAACTCACTGTTTTCATTGGGGGCAATACTTTTGTTTCGGTACTTGGGAAATTTGAAATTACTGCGTAATCAGGTCGTAAGTAAGAATGAAAAAGCGGAATGAATAACTGAAAATCAACAGCTAAATATTGTTTTTTTGTATCTCCTTGATGGTTCCACTTGAAAGATTTCGATTCAAAATCGAAACCTGTATTGATTTTTCCTGACAAACCATAAGAAAATACGACATCATAAAAAGAAGCACCTGTATTAAAAAATGATTTATTTATTCGGCTATTTCCTCCATACATCGCGTAACCACCGATATAAGTTCTTAACCGCTCTCCTGTGAACTTATTTATTTTTCTTAAATAATGAAAATTTAATTGCGGATTGATGATGGTTGTTTTCGTACCTGCCCGAGGTGATTTTATTTTCCCGAAAGCTCCGTTAAGGAAAATACCCCATTCCAAATCGTCGCCTTTAACAAAGTAATCTAATTTCGTATTTGACAGTACACCTTTATAATAAAGGGGAGAAACTGCAAAATCTTGTAATTTGTAAGAAGTGATACCTGTGCCAAGTTCAAAATACCTTGCTCGGTTTTTTCTTACGATTTTTTTTAGTTGCTTTTTTGTTTTGGGTAAAGTATCGTTTTGTACTAAGGTGTCGCTTTGGGCAACACACACGCCATAAAAGAGCCAAAAGCTAATAAACAGTAAAAATAATTTCTTCATTGTAATTTGATGATAATAATGTTCAATTTAGCGAAAAAATAACTAATACCTAATCACCTGATTAGCAATTAGTTTTGTTTTCTATATAAAAGGATAGGCGAAATAATCTACTGAAAACACAACCTAAAGCAAGTGTTATAGGTATAATCACCTATAACAACCAACTTTTTGACTTTTATTGTGAAACTCTATTTTTAGTGAGGAACACAATGTTAATTTTTAGAAATATTTTTAACGAACGAAAAAGGAAGTCGAAAGACTTCCTTTTTTTATGCTTAATCATTCCAACAAACGCCATTCCTCTCTTAGTTTTTTAGTAAATCCTTTGACTACTAATTCGTACGAATGGTCGATGAGTTCGATTAATAATTTATCATCAACTGAGCCATCGGTAAGTACGGTGTTCCAATGTTTTTTATTCATATGGTAACCAGCGGTAATTCCGTTGTTACTTTCCCGTAACTCGATAGCTCGTTCGGGGTCGCACTTTAGATTTATCGAAACAAACTGTTCTAAGTCAGTTAAAGCAAACATTTTATTCATTACTTTAAAAACAAAGATATTCTTATCGAAAGGAAAACCTTCGGTAACACCTTTTTTTGCTAAACAATATGTTCTGAAAAATTCTATATCCATACCTAAACCTTACTTAACACTTCCAACGCCTTTTCAATAGTCGGCAACCTTTTGAATGTCAAAATCATTTTACCTCTATGCTCTTTAAACGAAGCCGTTTGTGCATTGAGTTGTATATACGCAAGTACACGACCAAAGATATCGGATTGGAAATAATCGTCATTTTTATCAATTTTGATATAGCCTTTTAGTGTCCCTCCAGTCAGTTTTATTTTCTCAAAGCCTAATTGTTCAGCAAGCCAACGCAGACGAACCATCTCTGTCAAGTCAGTAACCGATTGAGGCAATGCACCAAAACGGTCAATTAGAGCAGTAATAAATTCAGTTAATTCCTTTTCATCTTTGGTATTATCCAGTTGATTGTAAAGACGCAAACGCTCCGTAATATTACTCACATAATCATCAGGAATAACCACCTCCAAATCCGTTTCAATCACACAATCTTGTATTGGTAAAAATACCTTTGCATTATTGTCTTTATTAAACAACGCTTTAAAATCGGACTGTTTCACCTCTTTTATCGCTTCGTCAAGTAACTTTTGGTAAGTTTCAAAACCTAAATCATTGATAAACCCCGTTTGTTCGCCTCCGAGCAAATCTCCTGCTCCACGAATATCCAAATCTCGCATAGCAATTTTAAAACCATCACCCAATTCAGAAAATTCTTCCAGAGCCAACAAACGCTTACGAGCATCGGCAGTCAGACTACCCATACTTGGCACAAACATATAGCAAAAAGCCTTTTTATTACTACGTCCAACACGACCACGCATTTGGTGTAAATCCGACAACCCATACATAAAAGCACGGTTGATAATAATGGTATTAGCATTCGGTATATCCAAACCAGACTCAATAATGTTTGTTGAAACCAACACATCAAACTCGTGGTTAACAAATTGCATCATCGCTTTTTCAAGCTTTTTTCCTTCCATTTGTCCGTGAGCCACGCCCACTTTGCAATCAGGAACTAAACGCATAATAATATTACCTAATTCCTCTATATCTCCGATACGGTTATGCACAAAAAACACCTGTCCACCACGGTCGAGTTCATAGGTAATTGCATCACGAATCAATTCTTCGTTCCACGAATGAATCTCCGTTGTCACCCCTTGACGGTTGGGAGGAGGCGTTGCGATAACCGAAAAATCTCTCGCTCCCATCAACGAAAATTGCAATGTTCTCGGAATAGGTGTCGCCGTCAACGTCAGGACGTCAACACCCGAACGCATTTCTTTTAATTTCTCTTTTACAGCTACCCCAAATTTTTGTTCTTCATCAATAATCAATAAGCCCAAATCTTTAAACTCCACACTCTTACCGACGATTTTGTGTGTACCGATAAGAATATCCACCTTCCCAACTTTCAAATCAGCAAGAATTTCTTTCACCTCTTTTGTCGTTCGGAAACGATTAATATACTCCACACGACAAGGTAAATTACCCAACCTACCGACAAAAGTTTTGTAATGTTGCATCGCCAAAATAGTAGTAGGGACTAAAATAGCCACCTGTTTACTGTCTGCTACCGCCTTAAAAGCCGAACGAATTGCTACCTCCGTTTTCCCAAATCCAACATCCCCACAAACCAACCGATCCATTGGATGCGGTTTTTCCATATCTTCTTTTACTGCCTCCGTCGCCTTTGCTTGGTCAGGTGTATCTTCGTAAATAAACGAGGTCTCCAACTCCGCCTGCATATAAGTATCCTTGCTAAATGCAAAACCAGGATTTGTTTTTCGTTCGGCATAAAGTTTTATCAAATCGATAGCAATCTCTTTGACACGTTTTTTTACCTTACTTTTTTTCTTTTCCCATTCGGGCGAACCCAACTTACTCACCAAAGGAGCCGTTCCTTCTTTACCCGAATATTTAGCGATTTTATGTAACGAATGCACACTGATATACAAAACATCATCGTCACGGTAAATCAACCGAATCGACTCTTGTATATTACCATTCACCTCCTTTCGCACCATTCCCGCAAAACGCCCGATACCATAATCGATATGAGTAACAAAATCACCAGGGTTAAGGTTTTTCAGTTCTTTAAGGGTCAGTGCTTGTGATTTGCTATGTTTTTTCTTCGATTTATATTTAAAATACCTTTCAAAAATCTGGTGGTCGGTATAAATAGCTAATTTTTCTTCGTGGTCAATAAAACCACCACGCAAAGGAATAGGAAACTCTTGAATAGATAAAGACGCGTCGTGCTCTTCTAAAATAGTATTTATTTTATCCAAATGCCGAGTCGAATCACTGCAAATAATCGTACGGTAGCCTTTCGTTTGAAACTGGTGTAAATCATCAGTCAATAACTGAAAATTCTTATTAAAATTTGGCTGAGAACTAACATCAAATGCTACTTTATCTGCATTTCTAAAATACGATTTAGCACCAAATTCCACCACTTTTTTCTTCTTCAATAACGCCTGAAAAGTCGCTTTATCATCAAATAACTGTTCAGGTTTTGTGATGAAATCCGGCTCACTCGACGCTTCACGAACCACATCAATATCCTCTACTATTTTATCAAAACACTTCTGAATCACTTCATTAACAAACGCCACGTCATTCATCCAGACAATAGTATTTTCAGGAATATACTCTAAAAATGATTCTCGACTCTCTTGCAATAATTTAGTTTGAATATCAGGAATAATAGAAATCGCCTCTTTTTTCTCCTCCGAAAGTTGTGTTTCAGGGTCAAAAGTACGGATACTTTCCACTTCCTTACCAAACAATTCAATACGGTAAGGCAAATCATTAGCATAAGAATAAATATCTATAATACCACCTCTAATAGCAAAATTACCCGCTTCGTACACGAAATCTGTTTTCTCAAACCCGTATTCAATCAACAATTCAGCGATAAACTCTGTGTCAATTTTATCTTTAACCTTTACACCAAAAGTATTCTTTACCAGCGATTTTTTATTAATCACTTTTTCAGATAACGCATCAGGATAAGTAACGACAATTACGCCTTTTTTCTCCTCGCTAAACTGCTTCAAAACTTCCGCACGTTGCAATACATTGGCATTATCCACCTCTTCAAAATGATACGGGCGCTTGTAAGAAGCAGGAAAAACCGTCACCGTTTGCTCCAACAAATTTTCCAAATCATTTTGCAAATACGTAGCTTCCTCACGATCGTGCACCACCAACAAATGATTAGCTCTCGTTTTTGCAATCGACGAAGCAATCACCACCGCATCAGCACTACCGTGTAGCCCCTTCAATTGAACCCGTGCATCAGGCTCTTCCAAATACGTATTTAACATATTCACAAATGGCGACGCAGAATAAATCTGCAAAATATCTTTAGCTTTCACGGTATTCAGGTTTAAAGAAAACACAAGATAAAAATCCTCAAGGAAAGGAGGAAGGATAAACCGTTAAATTTGTTTTGGGGCATCCCCTTTTCGCTGAACAGATAAAGAGCAGAACAGAGTCGCTTATTCGATAGATAACAAGATAGCCGATAAAAAGTAGGAGCGGGTCAGGCTTTTTGTTCTCAATCTTTTACGTGAAGTTCGTAGCTCTGCGGTCAATACCCAATAGCACGCATAACAACACACAAAACAAGAAAGCAAAGTAAAAGGATTTCCACGTCAATCCTTATGCCGTTTATTAGCCGAATAAAAAGAAGACTACCAAAACGCCTACCAAAACAGACCAACCACACGTAATAATACAGACGTTGCACTGCATATAAGTACAGGACGTTGCACTGCAACGTCTCTAAATATTAAAAAACATTAAAAACATGGACGGAAAATACAAAAACAAATACCGCATAAAATCTGCCAGATTACTGAACTGGGATTACCGCAGTAACGGTATGTATTTCATCACCATTTGTACCGAAAACAAGGAACACTTTTTCGGAAACATCACAGATGGGGAAATGCGATTAAATGAAATAGGTGAATTGGCTAATCAATATTGGAATGAAATCCCTCAACATTTCCCCTTC
The DNA here is from genome assembly GCA_965224495.1 of Cytophagales bacterium. GTDB lineage: Bacteria > Bacteroidota > Bacteroidia > Cytophagales > JAAEPT01 > CBDCZI01. Next base: position 67,515 of record CBDCZI010000029.1, read on the forward strand.
GTGAAATTGGGTGAATTTGTGGTCATGCCCAATCATACCCACGGCGTTTTGATTATCGAAAACACATCCGTACAGACGTTGCACTGCAACGTCTCTAGCGATACCCGCAATCACAACGATACCCGCAATCACAACGATACCCACAATCACAACGATACCCACAATCACAACGATACCCGCAATCACAACGATACCCACAATCACAACGACACCCACAACCACAGCGACAATACCAATAACCCAAAAAATAAACAGATGGCAGATATTTCCCCGAAATCGGGCTCTATATCCACGATTATTCGTTCTTATAAATCTGTTGTAACCAAAAACGCACGTAAAATACATGCAGGTTTTGGATGGCAAACCCGATTTTACGACCATATCATACGCAATGAAAAATCATTTCAAAACATTTCCAATTACATCATAAACAATCCCCAAAAATGGGATGATGATAAATTCTATAAATAATACAGTACAGACGAATACAGTACAGACGTTGCATGCAACGTCTCTAGCGATAATCACGATAATCACGATAATCACGATAATCACGATAATCACGATAATCACGATAATCACGATATTACAAAATAATTTTGCCAATATTGATGCCTTTGATTATTTCAATAACCCCAACAAAAAAACTACGAATGAAAAACCTCTCTTAGCACAAGTAACGATTTCAAATTACCTAAATGTTCTTCGTGCAATTGGTAGTAGCAAATAATTAATTGTAAAAAAGCAGAACGTACAGGAGCAGGAAGATCTATTTGTTGATTGTAAGCTCCAGAATTTAATAAATTGAGCTGTTTTTTATCTTCATTTGTGAAATTGTATTTATTACCACGTTCAGTATCGGTGTTTATTTGGTGGAGTAACTCTTCAATATTGTAAGGTTTAAACCCCAAGAAAAAAGTCAGTTTGAGCATAAATTGCAAATGAAAATGACTAACACTTTGTGGCATAGTGTCAAAATGTATCAGCGAGTTTTCTAAGAAAGAATACAATAACTTATTTTCTTCTTCGGCATCTCGTAAAACTTTTGTCAGCAATTCTGAAATAAAAATAGCGAGGGTTGTTTTTGCGATTTCAAACGGAATATGTTGGTAAGGAAAAAAACATTTTGCTTCGGCAATTCGTTGAATGTTTTTTGTTCTGTTTTCGTAAACCTCCAAATCTAAAATAGTTAACGGTTGGTACAAGGCTATTTTTCCTTTTCCACGAGCACTTCGCACTGAATTGACAATATACGAGCGTAAACCAAATTGCTCGGTAAACACCCGAACGATGATAGACGTTTCCTTGTATTTAATAAAGCTAAGCACAATGCCTTTGGTCGATGAAATCATAGTCAAAAAAACAGTTAAGAATGATAACCTAACCTCGAATTGTTACTTTGTAAAAAAGCCTCAACATACTTTTTTCCTTTGTAGCAAGCCGTTTCCAAATCATCACCCAACGCCAAATAAGCCAAGATAGCCGATGAAAGTACACAGCCTGTACCGTGTTTGTCCGAAGACAAGAAACGGTCACCTTTTATTTCAAATAGCTTTTCACGTTGATGAAAAAGCATATCCGTTGCGTGGTCTTTGGCGTGTCCTCCTTTCAGTAAAACCCGAGTAAGCGAACTCAAAGTCAATGACGCATCAACCGAACTTGTCAGTCCTGTGAGTTGTAAAACCTCATTTCTGTTTGGCGTAAGTACGTAAATAGATTGCAACACTTTATCTAACCCTTCAAAAAGACTATGAATAGTAAACCCACTTGTAGCTTGTAAAATAGGGTCCCAAATAACTTTTATTTCAGGGTGATTTTTATTCAAATAACTCAACACACGTTTGAGCGAATGAAACGATTCGATAAGTCCAATTTTAATAAAACGAACTTCGTATTGATTCAATAAAATAGATAACTGACGAATAATTTTGGTCGAAGAAACCCAATCAACATCCTCAAAAAGACTTTCGTCTTGGTAGGTAATTGCCGAGCAAACAGACAAGCCATAAACGTGTAAGTTTTCAAACGTTTTGGTGTCCGCATTTAATCCAGCACCAGCCGAAGGGTCGTGCCCTGCTATAGTAATCACGTATGGTCTCATCGATTCAGTTCTTTTCTTATTTCTACGAATTTAGCGACAACATCACTCGGTTTTTCTTTCCATAATTCGCCTAATAAAGCAACACCCGAAAATCCCAGACCTTGTAATTGACCGATATTTTGTTTGCAAATACCTCCCAAAGCGATGCAATTTGTCGTTGTTTTCAAAAAGATTTCAAATTCCTTAAACGTATAATTTGGTAAATACCCAACTTTAGAAATAGAAGGAAATACAGGGCTTAAAAAAAAGTATTCATAATCATATTTATTCGACTGAATAGCTTCAAACGAATGAAATGATTTACTTTGCTTATTTTTAAACTGTTCGTTAAAGTCTGTTTTAGACGAATGATGGTAGCCAATAAGAGGGAACTCATCAAGTAACTCTGTGTAATAATGAAGCTTTATTTTTGAATGGTACCGCGTAGGTATGCCCTTTAATATTGCTCGGACTGTTTCTAAATCAGTAGTTGGTTTACGAAGATGAATCATAGCGACACCTACTTTCAGTAATTGCTGAAAAATCACCGTTTCGTTTTCGAAAGGCTCAGGAGAAGAGATGACAATGAATTTCATATTGTAAAAATACAAACACCTTACAGCTTTTAAAACCTGTAAGGTGTTTGTTTTTAGAAAACTTAAGAATTATTTTTCACGACTAACTCTACTAAATCAAACACTTTGACTTGGTTCTCTTTCTCTTTGCTTTTCACACCATCCGTCATCATAGTCATACAAAATGGGCAACCTGAAGCGATAATTTCTGCACCCGTCTCAAGTGCCTCTTCTGTTCTTGCTATATTGATTTCTTTGTCTCCTTTTTCGGCATCTTTAAACATTTGCCCACCGCCAGCACCACAACATAAACCATTGGTTCGACACGATTTCATTTCTACTAAATCAGCATCTAAAGCTTCTAATATAGCTCTTGGTGCTTCGTAAATATTGTTTGAGCGACCTAAATAACAAGAGTCGTGGAAAGTGATTTTTTTACCTTTCAACTCGCCACCTTCCTTCATTTTCAGTTGCCCTTTACTGATTAATTCTTGTAAAAAGGTAGAATGATGAATCACATCGTAATTACCGCCCAATTCGGGGTATTCATTTTTTAGTGTATTGAAACAATGAGGACAAGCGGTGACTATTTTTTTGATATTGTAACCGTTGAGCACATCAATATTTCCCATCGCTTGCATTTGAAACAAGAACTCATTTCCTGTACGTCGGGCAGGGTCTCCCGTACAGGCTTCCTCTGTTCCTAACACAGCGAAATCGATACCCAATTCCAATAATATCTTAGTAAAAGCAAGAGTAACTCGTTTGTATCGGTCATCAAAAGAACCTGCACAACCGACCCAAAACAATATTTCGGGTGTTTTTCCTTCTGCTTTTAATTCGGCTACTGTTTTTGTTTTTTTATTACTCATCATTCTTTATGTCTATAGTTTGTGCACTTTGACTCTCGTTTGTATTGGCTTTTTCTGCCCAATTAAATCGGTCAGTTGGCGGAAATTTCCACGGGTTAAAGCTCGTTTCTAATCCTTGGTACATTCCGTTCCATTCGGCAGGACCTTGTGCTTCTTCCATTGCTTTGTAGCGTTTCAATTCATTGATAATTGACAAAGGATTGATGCTAACCGGACACTCTTCCACACAAGCGTTGCAAGAAGTACAGGCAAAAAGCTCTTCGTCAGTAACCCAATCTTTGGTAAGTGATTTACCGTCGTGACTGTCTGCTCCGTTTTTTAATTTGTAAGCTCCCAACTCGTCAGTACGATGGCGAGTGTCCATCATTATTTTTCTTGGTGATAATTTTTTCCCTGTTAGGTTGGCAGGGCAACTCGAAGTACAACGTCCACATTCTGTACACGAATAAGCCGACAAAATAGCCAAACGAGATAAGTCGGTTACATCTTTAGCTCCAAAAGTACCGACTTCGGCAGGAGGATTTTGAGGTTGAGCCAAGCCCATCATTATTTTGACTTCATTGGTTACCGTTTCCATATTAGGCATTTTTCCTTTTGCTTCTAATGATGCATAAAATGTCGTAGGGAAGGCTAAAAAGATATGTAAATGCTTTGAATACATCACGTAATTAGCAAAAAAGAATACACCTACAATATGTGTCCACCAAAAAATACGCTCAAACAAATGCAATTCGTCAAGAGAAAACCCACTATATAAAGGAGTGATAAAACCACTAAAAAAGAAGGCTTGTGTTTCTCCATTATTTTTTGAAATTAAGGTATCCGTTGCATTCATACTTAATAAAGCAAACATCAACACGATTTCAAATACTAAAATCAAGTTACCGTCTAACTTTGCCCAACCTTTCATTTCGGCTGATTGCAAACGAGGAACTTTAATGATATTTCTACGAATTAAGAAAATAGCACAAGTAATGATGACCATTACAGCAAAAAACTCAAAGAAATTAATCAAAGGTGTGTAAAAATCACCTAAAACAAAGGCAAAACTACGGTGCGAATGAGAGACCCCATCTACTATTATTTCTAACAATTCGAGGTTGACAATAAGAAAACCCACATAGACAAAAAGGTGCATCAAAGCGACAATCGGACGTTTAAACATCTTCTTTTGACCAAATGCGAGGAACAAAACGTTTTTCCAACGCTTTCCTTTGTCAGAAACGTCGGGAATTTCTTTACCTAATAGAATATTTCTTTTCAACCTTAACACGCTTCTAATGAAGAAGTAACCAGCTATTAGCAATAAAGTGATGAAAATTAGTTGTGATAAAATGTTCATAATGCCTTTGACTTTATAATATTATTTATACCTTTGTAAAACCAAATCAGAGGTGGTATAGCTCAGTTGGTAGAGCATAGGATTGAAAATCCTTGTGTCGACGGTTCGAGTCCGCCTACCACCACTTCTAATTGCAAAGGTTTCCAATTCATTTTGGAAACCTTTTTTTATGCCTATTCCTTTTAACGATACTATGCGTGCATAGGTTTGTTTTATCGGTCAGTTTCATTTTAGCTAAGTTTTTATAGATCTAATTTTTAATTGATTAACAGTCAAATTATTTTCTATTCCTCTACTTCGTCTTTCTTGAAATAGCGAATAATTAAAGGGATACACAAAATAACACCTCCGACCCACAAAGCAATATCTTGGTAAAATATCCACGCAATAGGGAGGCATAACAAAACCATAATGTAAAAAAAACGTGTACTTAAAATGGAACTAAGTTTTTGTTTATCCTTCCCTCTACTTGACGCAAACATTCCTCGCCCGATTTTTGACGTGTAAGAAATATTGGTTGAAATCCCTAATTCACGTTTTATATCTTCTCTTCGAGCATCTAATTGTTCCTTTGTTTCGTTATAAAAACGAGGGAGGTAATTAAATCTTCGGTAATCGCCTTTATAAATGAATTTACCCGATGACATAGCCGTTGATTTTGTCTATTATTTAACTAATAATGATTGTTTAATGAAAATATACGTTATTTTCGTTAAATAAAGGTTGAAATTCATTCACATTTTCTTTTCTATTGTGAAATAGGAAAGAAAAAACCTGTTTAAACGCAATAAATTATGCTCAAAAGAATAGTATCATTTATAGGATTACTTACAATGGTTGTTTTGTTATCATCGAATAACGAATACAAAGCACCGCCTATTGGTGATTTTAATGAGCAACGTGAAATTTGGGTAAACCAACAGTTTGACGCGTTATCTCAAGAAGAACGTATAGCGCAACTTTTTATGGTGGCCGCTTATTCGAATAGAAATGAAAAACATTACCAAGAGATAGATAAATTAGTTCGAGATTATAAAATTGGAGGTCTTATCTTTTTTCAAGGTGGTCCAATGCGAGAGGCAATTTTAACAAACCGTTACCAGAAATTAGCAAAAACACCTTTGCTTATCGGTTTTGATGGTGAGTGGGGCTTAGCAATGCGATTGGATAGCACAATGAAATTCCCAAAACAAATGACTTTGGGAGCAATCCAAGATGATAAATTGATTGTGCAAATGGGGGAGGCTATCGGCGAACAATGTAAACGTATCGGTATTCACGTCAATTTCGCACCAGTAGTTGACGTCAATGTTAATCCGAAAAACCCAATTATTGGCGTTCGTTCGTTTGGAGAACAGAAAGAATTGGTGGCAAGAAAAGGGATAGCTTATATGAAAGGTTTGCAAAATGTACACGTAATGGCAAATGCAAAACATTTCCCAGGACACGGTGATACAGAGTCAGATTCGCATCATTCGCTGCCTGTCATTCACCACGATATGGCACGTATAGATTCTGTCGAACTGTATCCGTTTAAAAAGCTTTTTGCTGATTCGTTGGCGAGTATTATGGTGGCTCATTTGCATATTCCTGCGATTGATAAACGGAAAAATATTGCCACAACGTTGTCGCCCAAAGCGGTGACTAAGTTACTGAAAGAAAAAATGAAATTTAAAGGGTTGATATTTACCGATGCTTTAAATATGCGAGGAGTGAGTGCTTATTACAAACCAGGTGAAGTCGATTTGTTGGCTTTTAAGGCAGGAAATGACGTGTTGTTGTTTGCTGAAGACGTTCCTCGTGCCATCAAATTGTTTAAGCAACAAATTGCAAAAGGGAAAATAAAAGAAAAAGACCTTGAAGAACGTGTGAAGAAAATACTTCGTGGGAAATATTGGGTCGGTTTAAATAAACCACAAAAAATAGATTACACCAACTTACAAGCTGATTTGCATACGGAAAAAGATGAGGCTATTCGTTACAACTTGTACGAAAAAGCATTGACTGTTGTGAAAAATGAAAATGATTTTTTACCTATTCAGCGTATGGATACCTTGACAATGGCAAGTGTGGTTATTGGCGAAAAATTAAATAATGATTTCCAACATTACCTCGATAAATACGCCTCGTTCGAACATTACCGTATTGGAATAAAAGAACGAGAGAAAATAAAATTTGACAGATTAATCAAAAAAATAAAGAAAAAAGACGTGGTAATCGTAGGGGTTCATCGTGTCAGAAACAGAAGTTCGAGAGGTTACGGTATCGGTTCACAAGCAAAACTATTCATCAAAAACTTACAGAAATATACGAAAGTAATTGTTGTTGTTTTCGGAAACCCTTACAGTCTAAAACCATTTGTAGAAAGCTCACATTTGATTTGTGCTTACGAAGACAATGATGCCACACAAAAAGCAGTGCCTCAGTTGATTTTTGGAGCAATAGGGGCAAACGGGAAATTACCAGTATCTGTTTCCGACAAAATAAAAGTCGGTCACGGTTTGAAATTAGAACCGATAGGAAGAACAGGATATAGCTACCCAAGTTTGCAACATTTGGACAATAACTCTTTGAATAAAATTGACGGAATAATAGAAGGGGCGATACGAAGTAGAGCAACGCCAGGTTGTCAGTTGATGGTTTTGAGAAATGGAAAAGTGGTTTTTGACAAATCGTACGGCTACCAAACGTATAAAAAAAGACGGAAAGTAAATGAAAATACAATATATGACTTGGCATCTGTAACCAAAGTATTGGCGACTACACAGATTTTAATGGAACTGTATTCGCTGGGTCAATTAAATTTGGATACCGCTATCGGTACTTACTTACCCGAGTTGAAAGGTACAAATAAAGAAAAATTAGTAATCAGAGATATACTTTCTCATCAAGCAGGTTTGTGGCCCTACCTAGACCATTGGCGTAAAACATTAAACAAAAGGAACAAACCAAGTTCCAATTTATATTGCTACAAAGTCGGGGATTCTATCTTTTGTAACAAAGTAACAGACGATATGTATGCGTCTAAATTTGTAGAAGATTCAGTATGGAAATGGACTATAGAGTCAGATTTGATTAAGCCCAATAAAGATGGTTCGTTTCGTTACCGTTACAGTGACGTAGGGTATTATTTGTTGGTTAAGGTTATTGAAAAAATCACAAAAAAGCCATTTGAAACCTATTTAGATGAAACGATTTACAAACCAATGGGTTTAACACGTTTGAGTTATTTGCCTTTACAAAAGTTTTCTAAACGTGAGATAGCACCAACAGAACGAGATTATTATTTCAGAAATACCTTGGTTCACGGTACAGTGCACGACCAGGGAGCGGCGATGCTCGGAGGAATAGCAGGGCACGCAGGGGTTTTTGGAAACACGAATGAAATTGCAAAATTGTTGCAGATGAATTTACAGAAAGGCTATTATGGTAACCGTGTTTATTTTATTCCTCGTGCAGTGGATACTTTTACCACCAAACAATTTAATGACAATAGACGTGCTTTGGGTTGGGATAAGCCTGATTTGACGGGTAAAGGACCAACTTCGGAATACAGTTCAGGAAACAGTTTCGGTCACAGTGGTTTTACAGGGACTTGTGTTTGGGTTGACCCAGATTACAATTTGATTTATGTGTTTTTATCAAACAGAGTGTATCCTAAGGCGGAAAACAGAAAGTTGATCAAAAACAATATCCGTACAAAAGTACACGATGCTATTTACCAATCATTGATAAAAGGGCATAAGATGGATTTGTAAATTACGGACTTAGATAGGTCGTAAGTCTTGCTTTAGACGGTCGATGAGTTTTTGTTCTTCAGGAACGATGCCGTCGTGAGCCTCGGCAATTTTTTCTACTACATCAATAAAAAACGAATACTCTTCACAAGGACCATTTTCTTTAAAAACACGAGTAGCATAGGTCATTATCTCATCTAGTTTTCTGTTTTGTTTGTTTTCGTAATCAAAAGACCAACTGACACCACGAGCCCAATCGTGGTTAGCAAGTAGGTTTTTTAAAGCAGTAACTTCTTCTTCGTGCACTTTCCCATCAGCCATTGCTATGGCATAAATGACTTCTCCAAAAGCACTGTATAATTTTGATTTTCTTACTGCCATTTTTGATTATTAATTACTCGGAAACAAAAATACTACTATAAAGGTTAATAGTCAAAAAAATTAAACGTTGTAAGCTATTCTGTCAACAATACTTCTGCCTAAAGTTAGCTCGTCAGCATATTCTATCTCTCCACCAATAGGTATTCCTCTGGCGATACTTGATACTTTAATACCCAAATCGTTTAGCTTTTTTGTAATATAGAAAGCAGTTGTATCGCCTTCCATTGTAGCACTTAACGCTAAAATAACTTCTTTTATTTTGGTGTTCTCTACTACTCTTTGAAGTAAGGTGTTTATGTTTAGTTCGTTTGGTCCAATACCGTCAATAGGAGCAATTACGCCGCCTAACACGTGGTACAAGCCAAAATATTGGTTGGTATTTTCGATAGTTAAAACGTCTTTAGTGTCTTCTACCAAACAAATTGTACTGTTGTCCCTGTTGATAGAGGAGCAAATGTTACACAAGATATCATCAGAGATAGAATGGCATTTGTGGCAATATTTGGTATTTGCACGCAAGTCACTGAGAGCAAAAGTCAAACTCTTGGTGTCTTCAGGAGCCGACTTGAGTAAGTGCATAGCCAAACGTAAAGCCGTCTTTTTGCCAATACCAGGGAGTTTAGCAATTTCTAAAACTGCCTCTTCAACTAATTTTGATGGAAACTGCATTTATAAGACCTCAGCGGAAATACCTTTTTGAGTAATTGAAGTTCTCATTTCTTTCAAGTCTTCAAAATCACCATTTTTAACCGTGCATTTTCCTTTGTAATGAATAAGTAAAGTACATTGTTCCGCTTGCTCTGGAGAATGTTCACAAACACTTACCAACGTATCTATGACGTGATCAAAGGTGTTAACCTCATCGTTATAAACCACCAAATCGTACGTGTCGCTTATTTTCTCTTCTAATAAAACGTCTTCTTGTAACTGTGTTGACATATTGAAGTTTTTAAGTTAGATAATGTAAAAACAAAACTTGTATTTACCTCGTAACTGACTATCTTTAAATTTAATACAAAAGTAAGTGTTTTCATTTCAAAAAAGTTCCAAATATGACACCAATTTTAGTAATCAGTATTTTAATCGGTTATTTTTCGTTGTTAATCGCAATTTCCTACTTTACTTCTAAGCATACAACGGACGATTCTTTTTATACAGGAGACAAATCGTCGCCTTGGTATGTGGTCTCTTTTGGGATGATAGGAGCGTCTCTTTCGGGAATTACTTTTTTGTCTATTCCTGGGACAGTTGCCGATAAAGGGTTTAGTTATATGCAGATGGTATTGGGCTATACCGTAGGGTATTTCATTATTGCCAAAGTACTTTTGCCTATCTATTACAAATACAATTTGGTGTCTATTTATGAATATTTGGGTCAGCGATTTGGTAAAAACAGCCAAATGACGGGAGCCTTTTTCTTTTTGATTTCACGAGTAATTGGTGCATCGTTACGACTGTTTTTGGTGGCTATGATTTTAGATAAAGCGATTTTTTCTTTTTACGGTATTCCTTTTTGGTTGACAGTGGCAGTTACTATTTTGTTGATTTGGATTTATACTTTTAGAGGAGGAATAAAAACTGTCGTTTGGACAGATTTATTTCAAACAGCGTTTATGTTGGGTGCGGTTATCTTGACGATAATAATTATTTATTCATCATTGGCAACGCAAGACAAAAGTTGGTCAGTTATGTTGTCGGAGTCGGGTTATACAGAGGTTTTTCATTGGGGAAGTGAGATGAATTTCTTTAAAATGTTTTTTTCAGGGATATTTATTACGGTGGTAATGACGGGGCTTGACCAAGATATGATGCAGAAAAACTTGACGGTAGGTACGTTGAAAGATTCGCAGAAAAATATGTATTGGTTGAGTGCTAATATTGTACTTGTCAATTTGGTGTTTTTGACTTTGGGTGCGATGCTTTATATTTATGCTAACCAATTAGGAATTGTTTTGCCCGAAAAAAGTGATTTGGTTTTTGCTGAATTGGCGTTAAATCATTTGCCTTTGTTGGTTGGTATTCCTTTTATTTTGGGAACGGTGGCATCTGCTTATTCGAGTGCTGACTCGGCATTGACTTCGTTGACGACTTCTTTTAGTTTCGATTTTTTAGAATTTAATGGAATTACGGTTACTAAAAAACGAAGAATAATAGTTCATATTGGTTTTTCGTTGTTGCTGTTTGCTGTGATAATGGTGTTTAGTTCGTTTAAAAATCAGAGTTTGGTTTGGGTATTGTTCAAAACGGCAGGTTTGACGTATGGTCCGTTGTTAGCGATTTTTATTTTAGGGATATTTACAAAAATCAACTTGAAAGATAAGCTTGTTCCTTTTGTCGGTGGCGTGGCTTCAATAGCGAGTATTGTCCTTTATCTAAATTCAGAACAATGGTTTGGTTACAAGTTTGGCGTAGAGATTTCGCTTATTAGTACGACGGTTACGCTTATAGGCTTGTTGTTGATTAGGGGTAGAGTGTTGAGTACAGAGTATTGAGTTGTTGTTCTTCAGATTGGTTTTTACCATCAAAAGATGAATTGATAGTTCTTTCTGAGAATAAAACGGAGATAAATAAGACTCTTAGAGCTAATTCATGTGTAACTATTTCTAACTATTGGAGTTCTACGGAGAACAATAGTAATCTCGCTTGGTACTACAATTTCACCTACGGTAACTCTACCAACTACTTTAAGACCAATACTTATCGAGTGCGAACTGTTAGAGCTTTTTAACTATTTATCAATTTAACCCTTTTATAAAACTGCGTAGCAGTTGATTTTTTATTATAACCCTATCAGGTAGTTTTTACTTGGTGGGGCTATTTTTTTGTAGTAACACTTCCCCTCCTTTTTTCAAGGAGGGGAGGTGTTTGTGGCTGTATGACACTTGGTAGAGTTTTGAAAACCTGGCAATGGTGTTGCAGATAACTCAGATTCCGAAACAAGTTCGGAATGACAGTTTGTTTTTTTTGTCATGCTGAACTTGTTTGTATCATCTTAACTATGCCGATTGAAAAATCAGGTAAACGACGCGTGAAGGATAGAGCCGGCATCCTTTGTGAGGAACGAACAAAGATATAGGTGAAAGCCTGACCCCTTGTGGGTCACGCCCTTTTCCTTCTTCTTGGGTTGTCATTTTTTTTAATGAGTTTTGTCAGTCACCAATTTTTATTTTGTCTATGAGCGAATAAACGAAACAATACGGAAGAAGTGATGGCGAAATGCAAAATTTGAAAAATATTGTTTTGTGTGGGTTCTTTTATTGGGGTTTTGTGTGATATTTTTGCACCAGCATATAAAAATAGAGCGAAATGAGTGATTTGAAGATTTCAGGAAACGTAACAACATTGGCGAAAGCGGATATTATTGAATTGGACGATAAAATAAAATCGTTTGAGCGTGGGGAGCAAGATGGGGAGAAATTTCGTTCGTTTCGTTTGTCGAGAGGGGTGTACGGTCAGCGTCAGGAAGGGGTGCAAATGATACGTATTAAGTTGCCGTTTGGGCGATTTAGTGCCGACCAATTGATTCGTATTGCGGATGTGGCAGATAAATATGCGACGAATAAAATGCATATTACGACACGTCAAGATATTCAAATTCATTATGTGAAAATGACGGATTCGCCTCAGTTGTGGTCGGATTTGGAGGATGCGGGAATTACCTTAAAAGAGGCGTGTGGAAATACGGTGAGAAATGTGACGGCGTCGCCTTCGGCGGGAATTGACCCTGACGAATTGTTTGATGTTTCGCCGTATGCGTATGCGTTTTATGATTATTTTTTGAGAAACCCTATTTGTCAAGATATGGGACGAAAGTTTAAGGTGGCTTTTTCTTCTTCGGATAAAGATACGGGCTTGACTTTTATGCACGATTTGGGGTTTATTCCTCGTGTTGTTGATGGTAAAAAAGGTTTTAAAGTGGTGATTGGTGGAGGATTAGGTTCTCAGCCTGTGGTGGCTTCGTTGGCTCACGAGTTTGTGTTGGCAGAGGAAATGATTCCTTATTCGGAGGCGGTTATTCGTGTGTTTGACCGTTATGGTGAGCGTGCTTCGCGTGGAAAGGCTCGTTTGAAATTTTTGATTAAAAAACTCGGTTTAGAGGAAGTTGTTCAGTTGATTGAGGAAGAAAAAACGGCGGTTATCAATAAGACTTATGTGATTGATGAAAGTTTGGCGGAAATTGCTGTGCCTTCGGAGAGAACTGCTTTTGAGAAGGAAACGCCTGTTGATGAAACGCTTTATTTGAAATGGCGTGATACCAATGTTTTTGCTCAAAAACAAGCTGGTTTTTATGGTGTGACTATCAAAATACAGTTAGGAAATGTCTATAATGATACGGCTCGTGAGTTGGCAACTATTGTTAAAGAAGGGTTTTGTGGTGATGATATTCGTGCGACACAAAATCAAGGGTTTTTATTGAAATATGTGAGAGAAGATGCTTTAATCGGTCTTTTTAATCGTTTGGAAGGATTGGGGTTAGCGACTCCTGGTTTTGATAGTACGGCAGACATTACGGCTTGTCCTGGAACAGATACGTGTAATTTAGGGATTGCAAGTTCGTATGGGATTGCGGTGAAGTTGGAAGAGGTGATGGATGAAGAGTTTGAGGAATTGATTTATAACCACGATATAAAAATAAAAATTAGTGGCTGTATGAATGCTTGTGGTCAGCACAATAGTGCAAATATTGGCTTGCAGGGTATGACTATAAAAAAGGGTGCGTATGTGATGCCTGCTTTACAAATTTTGTTGGGTGGTGGTTTTGATGATGCGTACCAAGCGACGACAGGCGATAAAATTGTGAAAGTGCCTTCTAAGGTTGCTCCTGATGCGTTTCGTGCGGTGCTTGCTGATTTTTCTGAAAATGCACTGGAAGGGGAGTATTTCAATAATTATTACCGACGTAAAAAAGAGGAGGACAAGTTGTATTTCTTTTCGTTATTGAAACCTTTTACGGTTGTTCCAGAAGATATTCCTGAAGATTATTTTACCGATTGGGGTGATAAAGAAAAATATGTAAAAGCGATTGGTGTGGGCGAGTGTGCTGGTGTGGTGCTTGATATGGTCGGTACATTGATTTTAGAGGCGGAAGAAAAATTTGCTTTGGCAACTAAAACGATAGAAAACGGTAATTGGCAAGATGCAATTTATCATTCGTACAACTCGTTTGTGGTTTCGGCAAAGGCATTGTTGATAGGTGAAGATGTGAAATGTAATACACAGATTAATATTTTGAGAGATTTTGATACCACGTTTATCCAAGCGGGATTAATGAAGATTGAAGAAGCTTCTTTTGAAACATTGGTTACTGAATTAAATAAAACTGAACCGTCAGTGGAGTTTGCTCAGACTTATTACAACAAGGCAAAAAGTTTTATTGCGAAGGTGAAAATCGCTCGTGAAGAACAAATAGCAAGAGGATAAGACTACAATCAACCAACTATATTCAAAAACCTATTCTATGATTTACCCAAAATTAACCTTAGTCGGTGCTGGTCCTGGTGACCCTGATTTGATTACTATTAAAGGGATAAAAGCATTGGCCGATGCCGATGTGGTGCTTTATGATGCGTTGGTTCATCCCGATTTGTTGCAATATATTCCTGCGTCAGCCGAACAATTGTTTGTTGGTAAGAAGAAAAATGTTTGCCAATTTAAGCAAGAGGATATTCACGATTTGATTATCGAAAAGGCACTAACAAAAGGACACGTTGTGCGTCTGAAAGGTGGCGATTCGTTTATTTTTGGGCGAGGTCACGAGGAAATGTTGGTGGCAGAAAAACACGGTATCGAGGTAAATATTGTACCTGGGATTTCGAGTTGTTATTCTGTGCCTGAGTTGGTCGGTATTCCTTTGACAAGACGAGGGATAAACGAAAGTTTTACGGTGGTTACGGCAACGACAAAAGACCACGCCCTGTCGAGAGATATTTTAAAAGCGTCGAAATTAAATTCGACGGTAGTGATTTTGATGGGAATGCACAAACTGGCTGATATTGTCGAAGTATTTTCTTTAGAAGAGAAACAAAATACACCTATCGGGATTATCCAAAACGGTTCGACTGCCGATGAAAAAATTGGATTGGGTACAATTGATACGATTTTAGAGGTTGTAGAAGAGAAACAATTGGGCTCGCCTGCCATTATTGTCATTGGCGAGGTGGTTCGTTTGCATAAAGAATTTCAGCAAGTGGTAGAAGAAGTTTGTGTTTTAAGCTATGAGTAACCAACTTTTCCCTGTTTTTTTGCGAATGGATAAACTGCAACTGCTTGTTGTGGGTGGCGGAAATGTGGGTTTTGAAAAAGTTTCTTTTTTGTTTAAACATTGTACAAACGCAAATATCACGTTGGTCGCTCCAGTGATTGACGAACGAATTGTAGCGTTAAAAAACACCTACCCCAAACAACTTTTTCTTTCGTATAAGCTGTTTGATTCTTCGGATTTGGACACCGCAGATTTGGTTATCGCATCGACAAATAATAAAACAACAAACCGACAAATTTGGGAACAGGCAAAACAAAAAGGCGTATTAATAAATGTTGCTGACACGCCCGATTTGTGTGATTTTTATTTGAGTTCGGTCGTCAAAAAAGGAAATTTGAAAATCGCTATTTCGTCAAATGGCAAATCGCCGACGTTGACCAAGCGAATAAAAGAATTGCTCAATGATGTATTGCCCGAAGAAATTCGACGATTTAATAGATAACCTAACAGCAATAAGAAGTAAGCTGAAAGGAGATTTTGACCAAAAAGTCAAGGCACTTAATGAGCTGACAAAGGATTTTTAATAACTGACTAAAAACAATAAGATGAAAGAAATGTAGTGTAGATGAGTTGCAAGAATTAATTGAAAACCAAGGCTGATTTTCAATTGGTAGATCTGTCCTGCTGAAATTGGCCGAATACGAGCAAGCAAATATCGCTGGATTATTGATTCCTTTGCAGACATTGCCCAACAATACCGACAAAATCGCTAAAGACAAACAGGTGGTTGTCCATGTGCCGAAGTGGCAAACGTAGTGCCAATGGTGTCGCATTCTTAGAAAGTCAAGGATACACCAATATCTACAATTTGAGTGGAGGGATTCTCGAATGGAAAGCCGAGATTGACAACAGTTTGGACGTCGAATAATAGTTTGTAAATCGAAGGATTTGGGCGTTACCCCTTTTCTTAGCGAGCTTTGTTGGAGGAGCGTAATTTCAGCTCTATAAAACCAAAAGACACTACTCGAAACAAGAGCGGGTCGGGCTATACGTTGCAATCTTTTGTTCGTTCCTCACAAAAGGATTTTCTCTTCTATCCCTAACGCGGAGCAACACTTTTACGCTCAGTACTAATAAATG
Source organism: Cytophagales bacterium (assembly GCA_965224495.1). Classification (GTDB taxonomy): domain Bacteria; phylum Bacteroidota; class Bacteroidia; order Cytophagales; family JAAEPT01; genus CBDCZI01. Next base: position 83,844 of record CBDCZI010000029.1, read on the forward strand.
AAAAATATTGCTACAAAAAACCATTTTTTAGGCTTAAATTTGAATGATTCTTTAACCAATCTTATGTCCAAGCTAAAAGAAATACAAGCTCCAATAAACGATGAAATGGTCTCTTTTGAAAAAAAGTTCCGAGCATCGATGAAGAGTAAAGTCAATTTTGCTTGACAAAATCACCAAATACATAGTCAAAAGAAAAGGAAAACAAATGCGTCCAATGTTTGTTTTTTTAGTGCGCAAAAATGTGTGGTGAGATTAACGAGACTACTTACCGCGGAGCATCGCTTATCGAACTGTTACACACCGCAACACTTGTTCACGACGATGTGGTAGATGATTCGGATTTACAGGAGAGGTTTTTTCTCCTTAAATGCCCTTTGGAAAAATAAGATAGCTGTTTTAGTAGGTGATTATTTATTGTCGAGAGGATTGTTGTTGGCAGTCGAACACAAAGAATTTAAAGTACTCGAAATTGTTTCTAACGCAGTCAAAGAAATGAGTGAGGGCGAGTTGTTACAGATAGAGAAAGCTCGAAAACTTGGACATTACCGAAGAAGTTTATTTTGATATTATCCGACAAAAAATCGGCTTCGTTGATAGCTTCTTGTTGTGCAACAGGCGCATCTACCGTTTCTGAAGATACGGAGTTGATAGAGAAAATGAGACTCTTTGGAGAAAAAGTAGGCATTGCTTTCCAAAATCAAAGACGACCTGTTTGATTATGGCGACGAGGAAATAGGTAAACCTGTAGGAATAGATATTAAAGAGAAAAAAAATGACTTTGCCGTTAATCCACGCCTTGCAAAATGCAGGATTGGATTACAAAACGACGCATCATATTATTATATCAAAACGAAGAGTGACAAACAAGAGTATGTACAAAAAGTCATTTGCCTTTGTAAAAGAAAATGACGGCTTGGCTTATGCCACCACAGCAATGAATGGTTACTATGAAGAGGCGTTAAGTATGCTCAATGATTTCCCTGAGTCATCGGCTAAGGAGTCATTAACGATGCTCTTGGAATACACCATTAATAGAAAAAAATATATTATTTCAACCTTGTAATTATCATTTTTGGAAGAAAAAAGATTATTTTAAGGGTTGGAGGTTAAAAATAGGATAAAAAATAAACTGCTATGATATTCAAAATATTTGAATCGAAAGAGAAAGAAAGAGATTAAATCACACATTCGCCACTTGGTTAGATTGGCTAAGTCTGATGGTATTTTTCACGCTGATGAATTGAAATTTATCAAAAGAGTAGGGAAAAAGAATGGCTTGACTGACAAAGAGATTGATGCCATCATTCAAAACCCAACGTCTGTTGATATTATCCTTCCAAAAGATATTGATGCTAAATTTCACCAAATCTTTGATTTAGTGAACTTGATGTTGAAAGATGGAAGCGTAAACGATGCAGAAATGGAATTTTGTATGGAATTAGCTAACCGTTTAGGGTTTAGAAAAGTTATTGTTGGTGTTTTGGTTGCCAAAATCGAAAGAGGAATCAACGAAGGACTTACTCGTAAACAAATCAGAAAAGAAGCTGATCCGTTTTTGAGATAATCGTTCATCCACCTTATTTAAAAGTCTCTATATTTCAATATAGAGATTTTTTTTATGGGTAACGTTTAGCGTTTTATCAACTGATGTGTAGTTGTTGCGTCTTTATTTTTGATTACAAGCAGGTAAACCCCTTGACTTAACGCACTCAAATCTAAGTTTGTAGTTTTTGTTGTTGTAGTCATCTCACGGACTAATTTCCCGTCTATCGAATAAATAAACAGCGTTGTGTTTGGGTGTCTTGTTTCTATCTCTAATTGGTTATCGAAAGGGTTAGGGAATATTTTTAAACCATATTCCTCTAAATTAATTCCGGAAACGACCTCAACAGTCAAGTTGGTAAGTAAAGAGGAGCAACCCGACGAATCAATTTTTATGTTTTTGTAATCTCCTTGAACAAGGTTACTCAGTAAAATCTGTCCTGTGTTATCGCTCGTTTTTATAAACGCTGACTCTGCATCATTATAGAGATACGAAATGATGTAAGGTGTGTTTTCTGTCAAGTTTGTGAACTGAATTTCTCCCGAACCAGCCGTCGTTACTTCAGCCGTAAGCTGGCGAACTAACGTCAATGTAGTATCGAAACTCACGCTACATTGCAACGAGTCGATACTGATTTTGTCATAGCTACCTGTTTGTAAACTATCAAAAACAAACGTTCCGTTTGTAACTGTGGCAGTGCTATCTTTGACCACCCCATTTACTTGGTAATGAAAACTATATTCCGTTCCGTTGGTTAATACATTAAAAATAAGTTGACCGTCATTAGTAACACAGCTTAAGTTTTCTGTTGTTACCGTATAATGAGTTGTTGGGCAAGGGTATAAATAATTGACCATACGTACTTCATAATCGTGGTAATCTGTCCCTAAGAAAGATACTTTTAAGGGAAATTCACCACTTGAATTAGCTATTCCCGCAGGGACAACTAACTGGGTATTTATCGTATGAGTTCCATTTGCAGGAACAGTGATGCCTGTAAAATCGGTTTGACTAAAAGAAAAAACAGGGTCTAAGGAGGCAACCGAAACTGTGATGTTGTTAGCGTCGGCTAAAATGTTTTTTAATTGAATAGTTACATTGACCAATCCTCCAGCTTCGGGAAAGGATAACGAATCAGGCACTGAGATAGCAGTAACTTCTAACCCGGGAATAGTGAAATCAGACAACGCACGAACAGGGTCGAGCATTTTACCCATTTTATCTTTGTAAGCGAGGTTGGCAGGTATTGTGTCAATAACTAAAGCCGAAACGCGTAGTTGACGAACAATTTGCTGACTTGTAAAGGTCGGTTGCTTAGAGGCTAACAAAGCAACGGTGGCACTAACCACAGGTGTGGAAAAAGAGGTAGCCGAAACATTAGAATAAGAACTTACTGACCACCGACGCAAGGCTTTAGAGTTCCATCCAACGGCATTAAAATCTACTTTATAATTGTAGGTGCTTATATTGTACATTACCGAGTCTGGTCGAATAGCAGTAACCGAAAGTACATTGTCAAATGAGGCAGGGAAATAGGCTTCGTCTTTAGCTGAGTTTCCTGCGGCCGCCACAATAACAACGTCAAATTCATCTACAGCATAATTAATCACGTCTTGAAATATTTGTCCAGGATACGTATCGCCTCCCCACGAAAGGTTAATCACACGGCAATTATGTTCGGCCCGCATAAAGAATACCAACATAACCTGCAGACAGATTGTTTGAAGAAGCGTCTGAAGAAGCTTTGAGAGGCATATAAACTGGTGTTGAAAGCTAAACCTGTAACGCCCTTATTGTTGTCGGGAGTAGCACTGGCTATTCCTGCGACACTCAACCCGTGGTCTTGACCAGCGGGAGGAGTAGGGTCATTGTCCCAATCTGCCAAATCCCAACCTCTGTAATTATCTATTAAAGGCATTCCTTGTAAGGAATCATTGTCGTCGTTTGTGCCGTTTATAGGGTCGTTGGTGTTGTATTTGATATTAGCTTGAATATCTTCGTGGTCAAACCAAACACCCGTATCGACCCATACCGATAGTAATGTTGGGGTCGCCCTTTTCTATTTCCCAGACGTCATAAAAATTATGCGAGACAACAGGCGTTTGTACCTGTCCTCCTGTCGAGTCTTTTGAGGCGTACGGGTCGTTGGGGTAATACAACAAGTTGACAACGGGCTCTTTTTCCAACAAAAGCACTTCATCAAAGTTTTGGAGTGTAGTTTTTATTTTGTCAAATTCGGCATCGGTAAAACGGAATGAATAGATTTTAAGAATATCTGTTGATGAACCTTTTCTTTACTCGTCCTCCTCGTACAATCGGATTTAATTTAATACCCCATTTCGCTAATGAGTCACTTAATGAAGTACCTGATTTTTTTGCACGTTGTGATTGAACCTGTGTTTTAAACTTGATGAAATAATTTGATTTCTGTTGCGCAAAAACGCTTGTGCTAAGGAATAAAAAAAAAGAATAAATATTTCATAAAGAAAATGGTCAGACGGTAATTTAATTTGTACGTGACTTTAATGTTAATGACTGTTGTTGGTAAAAGGTAATTCAAATTACGAACAAAACTCACCACCAACCGTAAAATCCAAACCTTCTTCAGCTAATTCGGTGTTTTTAAAAATAGTTTTTGCCTCTGTCAATAAAGGAGATAAATCGGGGTAACGAGCAGAGAAATGACCGATAATCAATTTTTCTACCTTAGCTAGTAAAGCAATTTGTCCTGCTTGTTTGGCTGTTGAATGTTGCGTAGTTTCTGCTCTATCAGCCAATTCGTCTAAAAATGTAGCTTCGTGGTAAAGTAAATTACTGAAGTTACAACCTTTGATTAAAGGAATAACCGCCTCGTTGTACATTGTGTCCGAACAATAAGCATACGAACGGGGAGGAGCAGGTTTGTGAGTCATTTTTTCACTCAATAAAACTTCTCCGTCACTTAATGTAATATCTTCACCTCGCTTTAACGCTTTGATTTGATTAGGTGATAAAAAAGACGGAGCAACTTCGGTGTTGAGGTTTCTTTGTTTGGGTTTTTCTGTGAAGATAAAAACCTGTTGTCGGTACACGATGAATTAAAGGAATACTTTTTTACGGTAATAAAATCTGTTTCATAGACCGTCAATGACTCCTTGTCTTCTATTTCATCTAAATCAATTTCGTAAGCAATAAAAGTCCCTGAATATTTTAATTGGACAGAAATAATCTCTTTTAACCCAATAGGAGCGATGATTTTCAAAGGCTTTTTTCTTCCTAACAAACTCATAGTCGAAAGTAGACCAAACAAACCCAAATAATGGTCACCGTGAAGATGAGAAATAAATATAGCTTTGATTTTATTGAAGTTTATCTTGTAGTTTCTAAGTAAACTTTGGGTGTTTTCCCCACAATCAATTAAAAAATGATTGTTATTGTGTGTAAGGACTTGAGAAGTTTGGGACCTTCCGTGGCTTGCAAAAGCAGAAGAAGACCCCAATATTTTTACAGAAAAGCTCAATTTTCTTAGTTGTTTTTTAATTCGTTCTTAGTCAAAGTCGCTACGGCTTTACTTACCGTGTCCTCCATCGAAATCACGCTATCCAATTGAGATATTTTAAATAATTTCATCACGTGGTCGTTTACACCAGCCAATACCAATTCACCTTCTCCCGTTGTCGAAAGTCTGTTAGCAACCAAAATAGAGCTTAATCCAGAACTGTCAATGTATTTTGTCTCTGACAAATCCAAAACGATATTAGCAAACCCTTCAGCGTTTAAAGTAATAAACTCAGATTTTAAATTAGGAGCTAAAGTCGAATCTAATTTTTCCTCGTGTAAAGTAAATATGAGGTGGTTTTCTTGTTTGTCGATAGAGAATTTCATTGTTAGTTTGCTTTGAGGTTTGTAATAGTTGTTGTGATTATATCTTTTAAGTTACTATTTTTCTCCTTTTTTACAAACTTATTTCCTGTAACATATTCATAAAGTTCAATATAACGTTTAGAAATACCAGAAATCACCTCTTTTGTCATCTCGGGGACAGCTTGTCCTTCCAAACCTTGAAAATCATTTTCCATCAACCATTCTCTAACAAACTCTTTTGAAAGTTGACGTTGGCGTTCTCCTTTTTTTAGAAGCTCTTTGTAAGTATCTGCGTAAAAATAACGAGAAGAATCAGGCGTATGGATTTCATCAATTAGGATAATTTCGCCCTTGTGTTTTCCAAACTCGTATTTGGTATCAACCAAAATCAGTCCTCGCTTTTCAGCCATTTCAGTTCCTCTTTGGAACACTGCTAACGTATATTTTTCTAACTGTTCGTAATCTTCCTTTGTAACAATCCCTTGCGACAAAATCTCTTCTCTCGAAATGTCCTCATCGTGTCCTTGGTGAGCCTTTGTTGTCGGTGTGATAATAGGCGTAGGGAATTTATCGTTCTCCTTCATTCCGTCAGGCATCACAACACCACACAAAACACGTTTTCCAGCACTGTACTCTCTCCAAGCGTGTCCAACCAAATAAGCACGAATAACCATTTCGACCTGAAAAGCTTCACAGTTTTTCCCCACAGTAACCGCAGGAGAAGGATTTGCAAGCACCCAATTTGGCACAATATCTTCGGTAGCTTTAAGTGCCTGTTCAGCAATCTCATTCAAAACCTGTCCTTTATAAGGAATCGGTTCAGGCAAAACCACATCAAATGCCGAAATTCTATCACTTACCACGATAGCGATTAACTCATCAAAATAATAAACGTCTCTTACCTTTCCTTTGTAATATTTTGTTAACCCTTGTAAGTCTTTTATTGCCGTCATTTTTAGCTATTTTATTGCTCCTTTAAAATATTTTTCTTTCTTGATTTCTTCGCCCTTTTCATCGTAGCTCTTCCAAACGCCGTGTTTCTTATTTCTTAAATAAGTACCCTCCGTTTTTAGCTCACCACTTTCAAAGTACGTTTTTTTCAAGACCTTCTTTTCTATTGTTTTTGTAAGTCGTTGTTTGTGCTAATTTCCCATTTTCAAAATAAGCAAACCACGTACTCACTTTTCGTCCCGCAAGATAATACTCTTTTGACTTTACTTTCCCATTTTTGAAATAAACAATACGTTCTTTATCCATATTCCCAAAACGATACGTCTCTTTTAGTATAACCGTACCCTTTTCGTTGTAAAAAATGAACGCACCGTGCTTTTGTTGGTTGTAATAATTCTCTTCCGCCTGTTTTTTTCCTGTTAAAGTATTCTTGGTAACAATGTTTTTGATAGTCACCAATTCATCAGGAAAATTAGGATCTTCTTGGTAACTCAAACGTGTAGCCTTTATCAACTTCCCTTTTTTGCTAAACTCTTTTAACGAAGTCAATTGATTTTTCTTTATCGAGCACACGCACCGTTTCCGTGTTTCCATTCGTGTAAAAAGTTGTTTTGTTTACCCACTTTTTTTCCTTTCTCATAACGAAAAGTTGCCTTTGGTTTCTCATTTTCATAAAAATACGAGCAAATACCATTCAATTTGTCAGCAATATAAAAATTCACACCCTGCACCTTTCCACTCTTATAAAACTGCGTTTGTTTACCAACCCGAGCACCATTTTTATATTGCGTACTGTCTTTTAACTTGCCACTCAGGTAATAATTTGTTCCCGTACCGTTTTTCATTCCATTACTAAAATTCTCTTTCGTACGCAGACTTCCACTTGGGTAATAAATCGCACAACTCCCGTGAATAGTATCCATTTTGTAATGGCAAAACCGTGTCATAACGCCATTTTTATCGAACTCTTTGATGAAGCCATTGGGCACACTATTTTTCAAAACAGCAATGCTTTGTTTCTCTCCAGACGAAAAATAAGACGTCAATTCCCCTGTCAACATATCATTTTTAAAAACGCCCTCTTGCATTTTATTACCACTTTTAGAATAAACTAAAAACGCCCCCTTCTTTTTTCCCTCAACAAAAATAATCTCTCTCATTTTCTTTCCGTTAGGGTAATAATCTATGCTTTTTCCGTGAGGAATATAGTTTTTCAATTGAGCCTTAGACCGCAATTTTTCATCAGGAAAATAGGTCGAATAATCCGACCACACCGTCGTATCTAACCCAACAACAGCTATTTTATTCTTATAAAATCCTTTAAAAGTTAATTTTCCTCGAATCGAATAATATTTTTCTTCGCCCGACAATTTCCCATTTTCAAAATTACACGAATATTTAATTAGCTCATTAGCATAAAAATATTTGAACATTCCATTCCTTAAATCGTTCAAATAATTCCCCGAAACAGCCACCACATCAGCAGGATATTGGTAATATTTCGTGTATTTTCCTGACTTTATCGTGTCGCCATTTTTCACAAACCCCAGAAACTCTTCCTTTATTTTTTTCGCAAACACTTTTCCCGACGTATCCTTTTCGATAGGATAATACACTTTAAACGGAGCTATTTTTTGAGCAAAAACAGAAGCGAAGCCAACAACAAAAAAGAAAGTCAAAAGATATTTCATTACATCAAAATTTTAAATACACAAAACCAACACCGTAGCTTGTAGCAATATATATACCAAAGATACACTATTTTTTTGACGTGTGTATTGCTTGCATTTCGGGCGTGCCCCACAAGGGGTCAGGCTTTCACCTATATCTTTGTTCGTTCCTCACAAAGGATGCCGGCTCTATCCTTCACGCGTCGTTCACCTGATTTCTCGATAGGTATAGCAAGGTTGTCTTATTATTGTGTAGATACAAATACAAGTAGAACAACTTTCTTGCTCTCTGTACTTGTCAAAGGAGTCAATCAGATACTGAAACGAGTTCAGTATGACGTAGTTATTTTTTATTTGTGGGTATTTGATTAGTCCAACACTAAGGGGTTTGGCTAGTAGTATATCAACGATAGAAAGAGTGCGTTCGTAGTCTTTTTCATTACATTCATCTATTTATTGAATAAACCCTCGCACAAACAATAAAGCATTGACGTTAAGTACTATATAGTATTTTTAGAACTACCATTTTTTCTAACAACTAACTTACTTATAGGATGAAACTTTTGATATTATGTATCGCAACACAATTCGTTTTTGGGCAAATACTTTTTGCTCAATCAGGAATGTGGGGTGTTACCTCTGCGGGAGGTGGAGATGACATCGGAACAATTTTCAGTACAGACGGTAATGGGGAACATTACGAACAGCAATACACTTGGAGATCTGATGTGTCCGGAAGTAGCCCACGAGTTGGCTTTACTGAAGGAGCAGATGGTAAGCTGTATGGTGTAACTTACAGTGGAGGACGTTATGGTCTTGGGGTGTTGTTTGAATATGATCCTCAATTTGATACCTATATTAAACGAGCCGAATTTGAAGGCGCTGCTAACGGGGCAAATCCTTATGGTAACCTTGTTTTAGCAGCCAACGGAAAATTTTATGGAACAACTTTGATTGGAGGGACAAACAATAAAGGAGTAATATTTGAATACGACCCAGTAGAAAAAATAATGACAACAAAAGTACATTTAGAAACAACTACAGGTTCAATTTCTTATGGAGGTTTACTAGAGAGTGCTAATGGAAAACTTTATGGTCTAACCTCTCAAGGTGGAATGTACAATCAAGGTGTACTATTTGAATACAGACCACATAATGGCGCATACTCGGTAATTGTGAATTTTGACGGAACTGCCTTAGGACGTTCTCCTTTCGGACGATTAACAAAAGGTAACACCGCTAATGTACTTTACGGAATGACTGTTTACGGAGGGGATAATGACCAAGGAACAATCTTCAAATTTAATACTGAAACAAATACGGTAATAAAAACATATGATTTTAGTTCTACTTTAGCAGATGGGTACGAACCTCTAGCTAGTTTAGAGTTAGCTAATAATGGGGATTTTTATGGTATGACAAATAAAGGTGGCAATGATAACAAAGGTGTTTTATTTGAATACGACCCTACGAATGACACTTATACCAAACGTATAGATTTTGATGGTGTAAATGGAAAAGAGCTTAGTAGTAATTTAACAAACGGAGTAGGGGATGTAATGTACGGGTTAAGTTCTTCTGGAGGAAGTAGCAATGCGGGTACTTTGTTTGAATACAATACAAGTACTCATACATTATTGAAAAAAACAGATTTACATAGTACAACTAAAGGAGCACTTCCTTATGGTGATTTAATATTAAAAAATGGTAAATACTATGGAATGACAAGTAGTGGAGGGGCTTACAATAGTGGTGTTATCTTTGAATATGATCCAACAACAGGAGTTTATACTTTGAAAAAACAATTTGAAAGTACAGTTAAAGGAGCTCGTCCTTATGGCAATTTATTTGAAGCGTCCAATGGATTGATATATGGTCTAACCAGAGATGGAGGGCTATATGGAAAAGGTACTTTGTATGAATTTAACCCAATAACAAACCAAACAGAAGTGAAAGTTGATTTTTTGATTGGGTTAGGGACTTTTCCTGAAGGTGGGTTAATAGAGCCCATTACAGGTAAACTATATGGTGTCACAATTGGAGGGGGTGCTTATATTGGCGGAACTGTCTTTGAATATGATATCAATACAGAGACAATTGTTGTCAAAGCCTCATTTAATAAATTAATAACAGGGAGTAATCCTTATGGTAATTTATTAAAAGCCTCTGACGGTTACCTGTACGGAACTACCTACAATGGAGGAGTAAATGACTTAGGGACGATTTTTCGCTATGATTTAACAAGTAGTAATTTAGCTAAAAAAGTTGACTTTGATGGCGTATCCAAAGGTTCAAACCCTCGTTCGGGATTGATGGAAACAAACGGTGCTTTATACGGTGTAACGGTAAAAGGTGGGGTTAATGATGATGGTGTTTTGTATGAATATAATTTTACTACAAATACGTTTACTACTAAAGTTGATTTTGAAAATGCCACAACAGGAAACAAACCATTTGCTATGCTTACTTCTGGTTCAGCAACGGAGGTTTTCGGAACAACCTTTAGCGGAGGAGTGAATGCTATTGGAACACTTTTTAAATTTGATGTTTCAACGAATACATTTACTAAAATCATTGATTTTGATGGTGTAACTAATGGTAAAAACCCAATAGGGAGTCTTTCGCTTAATACTAATGGGAAATTGTATGGGATGACAAATACAGGAGGAGCAAATGATGGTGGTGTTCTATATGAATTTGATTTAACAAGTAACTCACTTGTGGTGAAAAATGATTTCAACTTGGCGGAAGGGCAGTATGCAAAGCCAGGTTTGATACAGATTTGTAGAAAACCTGCTTATGAAGTTCCTGAAGAAACGACTTACAACGTGTGTGTTGGAGAGGAATTAGTTATTGATTTAGAAGTCGAAAACGCAACAAATTTTGTTTGGAAAAAAGATGGTGTGACAACAGCAACTTTCACCAACGATAGCCTTTCTTTTACTTCAATTACTCAAACAGATGGTGGTGTTTATACATTGGAGATGACCAATATTTGTGGAGCAACAACCACTATGCCCATAACAATAAATGTTTCAAATGATGGACTGCCAACTGTTGGGGTTTCTGCCACAGCAACAGGCGTGTCCTCGCAAACAAATGCCAACGAGATAAACCTTTGTAAAGGTGGTTTCTTGACTTTAGAAGGTACGGGTGCTGTTTCTTACGAATGGGATAATGAGGTAAATGACGGACAGTTATTTGTGCCAATAGTAAATGAAACCTATACAGTAAAAGGGACGGATGTAAATGGATGTAGTTCAACCTTTTCTTTAGCTGTAGTGGTAAATAATCAACCTGATGTAATTGCTCATGTAGATAAACTAAGTGTTTGTCAAGGCGAAGAAATCAAATTAACAGGTAGTGGTGCTGCTAGTTATACTTGGAGTCACAATGCACTTGATGGTATTGCCTACTCGCTCACAACGAGTACCGCATTTACAGTGGAGGGAACGTCGGCAAGTGGGTGTAAAAACACAGCAGGAGTAGTGGTTACGGCTTATTTACCACCTGTTTTAGGTGTTGTGACAGATAAAACAGCGGCGTGTCAAGGTGCTTTAGTTACGCTGACGGCTTCTGGAAATGCAGTGCTTTATCAATGGGGAAAGGGTGTTATTAATGGTCTTCCGTTTCCTATATTTGAAACAGGGACTTATACGGTAATCGCTACGAGTGCTGAAAATTGTATTTCTACGGAAGGTATTGATTTGACAGCGTATGCACTACCTGTTGTGACTATCACTCCTCATGATAACAATATTTGTGAAGGTACGGAAGTGGTATTGACTGGAGAGGGAGCTGATGAATATATTTGGAATAATGGAGTAGAAGATGGTATCCCATTTATGGTGAGTGCAACTTCAAATTATTCTGTCGTGGGTATAGATAACACGAATGGTTGTCGTTCTTTTGCTTCGACAATCGTGGTGGTCGATAACTGTACGGGACTAAGTGGTATAGATAATACAGGAATATCAGTTTATCCAAACCCTTTTACTTCTGAGATTGTTATTAGAAATGAGAAGGAGAGCATCAATAGTTTAATTATTTATTCGTTTGATGGGAATGTAATAAAAACAATAAATACCAACGAATCTGAAGAGGTTGTTGTCAACTTGAGCGACTTGGCTATTGGTACTTATTTTGTTAAAATCAATACAACGAACTCATCATATCAAGTGAAAGTGATGAAAAATTAATAAGTTGGTTTATTTTTTAATAGTTCGTTAGTTACGGAAGAGGTCGTCATATTTGACGGCCTCTTTTATTATATACCGACGATAGTTTCGCTTTTGAGCCAACCGATCTTCTTGGCTGAAAAACGAATGCGTTTCCAATCATTTTCTTCGGATAGCACTTCTACTTTAGCTCCTTCATGTAAGTTAAATAATTGAGTGGCGGTTTTATTTGGTTCACTAAATACAGCGACAGGCGAATGAAAAACGATAGCTGATGAGCTCGATTTTGATTGGTTGTTAGATCCTGTGATTAATACAATAAGGGTGAACAGTGTACCTGTGACAGTTCCGTAGAAGCCAATTTGTTTGAGTAAACATTGTTGAGAAAATAAAAAAACTAAAAATAACCCTGCAGTAAACAGTGAAAACAAGATACTGTATAATGCCCATTGGTTGGCAGATTGAGAATGAATGTATTTTGCCCACCAATTACCTATTGCTTCTTCTTTTAATTCGTTCAATTTATCTACAGCTAATAAGTTTGCTAATGTCAGGTTATGGCTAACATCTTGGTTTGAAGGAGCTAATTTATGTGCCTTTTCATAATACAATATGGCAGGAGCTACCTCATGAAGTTTGTAACATACATTTCCTAAATTGTAATAGATAGTTGCAGAAGCTGTGTTTCCTTCGATTAGGGAGAGGTACTTTTTTTTAGCAGATTTGTATTCTCCTTGTTTATAGCTTTCGTTGGCTGACGAAAAATCATCTTCAACGGAAGCGTTTACTGATAAGGCAAATGAAAAAGCGAAGAAACTAAATAGTATTGTTTTCATTTTTCAAAAATAATGAAAAGCTTTTGTTTTTGCTACTTACCAGAGTGATTAGCGATATAATGTATGCTACTTGTCGGTTTTTAAATCTTCGTTTTTCGTTCGAAGGGAGGTAGTTGTGCCAGCGTAGGGATAGCCGTGGAAATCCTTTTTTGTTCTTTGTAGTGAGTAAATGATGTTGTCTTTGGTGCTTAGTGACTAACCAAAAGTATGGGGACTTGCACAAAAAAGATTGAGAACAAAAAGCCCGACCCGCTCTTGCTTTGAGTGGTGAGTTTTCGTGATGCTGTTCTCTTTTTACAAAGCTCAGAGCAATCAATGACCAGTGAGGGGACGCCCCAAATCACACACTCCTTATTTGTTGGCTGTACCCAAATCTAAACCGTAGGTCAATAAAATAAGTAGTGCAAATCCTAAAACACCTGCGTAAAAAATGTTTTTTAGTCGTTTTAATTGGTTCTCGTTGTCAGTAATTTTTTTTAGACGTCGGATACGGTGAAGGGCGTTTAAAAGGTTGTCCATCGCATATTTACCCTTGATAATGTAGTCAAATGCACCTAATCGTAAACTTTCAACGGCAACACGTACTTCGTCTTGGTTGGAAAGTAAAACCACTTTTGCTTCTCGGTTGTTTCGCTTGATTTCTTTGAATACTTCGATGCCATTCATCTGATTTTCACCCATTTGATAGTCCAATAAAATAACTTCTGGGTGTTTGTTTGTCGCATTAAGGCAATCTTCTCCGTTGTCAAAACGCTCGATGTCAGTGAAGCCACTCGAAAGCAAATTTTGTTCTAAAACTGCGGAATATAAAGGGTTGTCTTCGACAATGTGAATGCGCATAAAAAAAAATTGATAGTTCCTTGACTTATACGGAGAGAAGAAAGGGAAGTTTGAGTTTTTGAGAAAATACTGATTAAGGTTGTGTTTTTGTGGGGATAATCAAATTCTATCGTATTTTTACTGTAAGAGAACGTGTTTCTTGATGGATTTAATAACTACAGATGGGTTTTGAGAAATATTTAGCGCCTCTTGATGAAGGATTGGTTGATGAAAATCAAACGAAATCGACGTTAGGAGCGAGTGTGTCGATTTATGTTACGGAAATTCCTGATTGGAAAACGGCAGATATTGCTTTGATTGGTGTGCAAGATTTGCGTGGGGCAAACCAAGAGTCTGTTGATTTAGAAAAAATTAGAGCGGTGCTTTATGGTTACAGAAAGCCGTTGGAGACTTCTCATATTATTGATTTGGGAAATTTGATTTCGGGAGATTCGTTGGAAGAGACGAATGAACGAATTGCAATTATCACAGTGGAATTACTTAATAAGAACACCTTGCCTGTATTTTTTGGAGGGACACAAGCCAATGATATTGGTATTTATCAAGCGTTTGTGAAAAAAGAAGAGGAGGTTTCGTTTTTGTCGATTGATAAAGAGTTTGATTTGTCTTATGATGAAAAAGCACAAGATAATCAATGCCAACTTAATGAAATATTGTTGAGTCAGCCTAATTATTTGAAATCGTTTTACCAATTGGGTCACCAAACGTACTTGGTCGATGAAATGAAATTGAAGGCGTTTGATAAATCAAATTTTGAAACGATGCGTTTGGGCGACTTGCGTAATAATATTGCTCACGCAGAACCTTTTTTTCGTTCGGTAGAAGTGTGCAGTTTTGATGTGGGAGCGATAAAAAAGAGTGAGTTACCTGCTTCGATTGATGCACATAGTTTTGGGCTAACAGGAGAGGAAGCGTGTCGTCTGACGTGGTACGCAGGGATGAGCGAGACGATAAAAGTGTTTAGTTTGTCGGAATTTCAAGGGGTAACTGACAAGCAGAGTGCTGATGTGTTGGCTACTTTGTTGTGGTATTTTGTGGAAGGTTTTTACCATCGCAAAGATACGTTTGCTTTTGAGACTGACCGTTATGTTTGTTTTACCGTGCCCTTGGCAGGGACAGATGCAACGGTGAGTTTTTATAAATCGACGATGACCAACCGTTGGTGGTTTAGGGCTGGCATAGATTATGTTCCTTGTAATTATGAAGATTACCTCGAAACAGCAAAAGGTGAGCTTCCTGATAAAATATTTAAAAAAGTAATACAATAAATGGAAATCTTAAAAACTTATACCCGAGGACAATTGGCTTTGCGAAATGGGCAAGACCGAGAGGAGATTTGGGTAGCGTATTTGGGTGATATATACGACGTAACGGAGTCTCGTATGTGGAAAAACGGGAAACATTACGAACATTGGGCAGGACAAGACTTGACTGAAGAGATGGCTGATGCGAAGCATACGGCTCAAGTGTTTGATAAATTTACGAAAATTGGTAAACTTCAATAGTGCGGATACAGTATAGAGTAACTATATTAGAGTATCAAAACAACAACTTATGATATTAGTAGCAGATAGTGGTTCAACAAAAACAGATTGGAGAACGGTTGCCTCTGACGGAACGGAACGAAAGTTTTCTACCGTAGGAATTAACCCTTTTCATCAGAGAGGAGACGATATCGAAAGTATTATTCGTAATAGCGAATTGCCCGATTTGGCAGACCAAGTCACCAAAGTGTTTTTTTATGGTGCTGGTTGTAACTACGACGATAAAATTAGAATTGTTCACGACAGTATCGCAAAGATATTTGATAAGGCATATATAGAGGTTCATCACGATTTGATTGCGGCAGCGAGAGCTTTGTGTGGTCGTTCGGAAGGTATCACTTGTATTTTAGGAACGGGGTCTAACTCTTGTTATTATGATGGGGTAAATATTGTTAGAAACCGTCCATCATTAGGTTATGTATTAGGAGATGAAGGTAGTGGTGCTTTTATTGGTAAAAAATTCATTCAAGATTTCTTGTACGAAAAGACTCCCGAAAGTGTACGTGTAAGATTCGTTAAAGAATTTCCTGATTTGACTATCGATAAGATATTAGATAAGGTGTATAGTGGTTACTTGCCTAACCGATTTTTAGCAACGTTTACACAGTTTATCCATAACAATATTTCAAATCCGTATTTACATGGTTTGGTTTACGAATGTTTTTATGCCTTTTTGGATAATCACGTGTGTAAATATGATAACTACAAACAATTATCGACGCACTTTGTGGGCTCGGTGTCTTATCATTTCCAAGATATATTGAAGCGAGTAGCGAGAGATACAGGAGTGAAAGTAGGGAAAGTCATTAAAAGTCCGATTGACGGATTGACACATTACCACGTGCAACAATTGATTGGAGAAGATGAGTAAATTAACAACCGAAAGCACGTCAAATTACAATGACCTCGACAAAATGTCGGTCAAAGAAATATTGACAAGTATCAATAAAGAAGACAAGACGGTTCCTTTAGCAATAGAAAAAGCGATTCCTCAGATAGAAAAAGCTACGGAGGTGATTGCTGAAAAATTAAAAAATGGAGGTCGTTTATTTTATATCGGAGCAGGTACAAGTGGACGTTTAGGCGTCATTGATGCTTCCGAATGTCCGCCAACCTTTGGGGTGCCTCACGGTTTAATCGTTGGTATTATTGCCGGTGGTGATAAAGCAATTCGCAAAGCGGTGGAAAATGCCGAAGATAACGAAAACCAAGCGTGGTTGGATTTGTCAGCTTATAAAATTACTTCTAAAGATGTTGTTTTAGGTATCGCTGCATCGGGCGGAACGCCTTATGTGGTCAAAGGGTTAGAGAAATGCCAACAAGAAAACATTACGACTGCCTGTATTACTAACAATGCAAAAACGCCGATAACTTTTGTTTCTGATTATCCTGTAGAAGTGGTGGTTGGATCTGAGTTTTTGACAGGAAGTACTCGTATGAAAGCAGGTACGGCACAAAAATTAGTCTTGAATATGATTTCTACTGCCGTAATGATAAAGTACGGAAGAGTGAAAGGGAACAAGATGGTAGATATGGCGTTAAGCAATAATAAACTGATTGATAGAGGAGCAAAAATGGTCGCTGAAGAGTTGACTATTCCTTATGATGATGCGTTGCATTTATTAGGCACACACGGAAGTGTTCGTAAGGCAGTAGATGCTTTTAGAGCGAAATAACAATGCATTTAGTTGAGCCATATTACCGTTGGCAAGAGGTTTATAGCTCTGAGGTTGATGAACATTCTCCTTATTTTGAAGTCGAACATTCGGAGTTTGAATTTACAGATACTATTTATGGTTATTGTATTCAT
The DNA here is from genome assembly GCA_965224495.1 of Cytophagales bacterium. Lineage (GTDB taxonomy): Bacteria > Bacteroidota > Bacteroidia > Cytophagales > JAAEPT01 > CBDCZI01. Next base: position 101,059 of record CBDCZI010000029.1, read on the forward strand.
CCGCAATGGGATAGTGTAGATTCGGAAACCTTGTACTTAAAGGTTTTGTATGCCAACTATACCACAGGAAGTCTTATTATCGAGTTTATTGGCGAATGGAATGATACGTTACATAATGACGTGATGCTTCTCAAACGTAATTTATTGGATTATTACCTTTTGCAAGGGTTTCAAAAATTTGTGCTTATTGGTGAAAATATTTTTAATTTTCACGGTTCGGAAGACGATTATTACGAAGAGTGGTTTGACGAATGCGAAGAGGGATGGCTTGTAGCTATCGGTTTTCAAGACCACGTATTACAAGAAATGGCTGATTTTGGTATTGATTATTATTTCAACTACGGAGGAGAGTTGGAATTAGATAATTGGCGTTCGTTTCACCCAACCAAACTCATACTTAAAATAGATGAAATCATGAGTCGAAGAATAGAGGGGTTGTAAGAATAAGATAGGTTTATTAAAAGCCTCACACAATACATTGTACGAAAAAAGGCAAATAGAGCCAAACTCCAAATAAATGTTTATCACTTGCTTTTAATACGGTAATAAATACCTTCGCTTTCCAATAGATACATTGCTTTTAAGTCGGGTAAACGCTCAAAAACTGCAGGCATTACGTTTTCTTTGTCGATGATAGCATCGGGTAATTGCTTTAGGAAATTGGTATGAATACTTGTCAGTTGAGGCAAATACGAAAGGTTATCAAAGTGTTGTTTGGCTACTTGCCAATTGAGGTAACCTGTAGCTACGGTATTATTCATATAATAATCAACGTCGTCGCCCAAAACGAGAACTTTACCGATGTGCTTGTTTTTGTGCGCGTCAACAACAATGTTGTCTGATTTGATGAAAGGGTTTTTGTAAAAAGGAGAATTGTCATACATAAAACCGACCGACCAAATGAAAAGAAAGAAACTATAAAATTGCAAGTTTCGCATCCAATGTCTTTTGATGTTAAGAAAATAATCTCCCAAAATATAACTCATTGCAGGAACGAACAAGAAAAGGTGGTATGCCGATTTTTTTGGTGATATAAAAAAAGTAAGTATAGCGATAATGATATAAAAAATCATTACGACTCGGGTGTTGATCTGGTAGTTGATATATCCTGAATTTGCAGAGAGTCGCAAGATAGCCCAAACCATGAGTAAAGTAGTAGGTAGTGCCAAAAATAGAATAGATTTGGCTGGTAAATACCAATAATTGAGTTGGGTAAAGGAGTGAAAAAGAATGTCTTTGAGGTAAATCCCTAAAGCGTCGTTCCAATAATAAAAGAGACCGACGGTGATGAGAGGGAATAAAAAACCAACAAAAACTAAGAGTAACGAACGCAACGAAGACGACGAATAGACCAAAATACTGAATAATAGTAAGAAAATAAATAAAGTTGCTGGTGTGTAAAACAATCCTGCGAGACCGATATAAAGTCCCATTTTATAGATTGCAGGGTCTTTGTCTTGTTGTTTCATTTGTTGAAAAAGATGCCCTAAAGCAAGTATCAAAAAGGTAGTTGCCATCATCGGTGGTGAGAGTGTGTAAAAATCGAAAAAGACAGATGAAGTAACTACATAGAGTAATGCAGGAACGTAAGTTTTACTGTTTAATAGGCTGTTTTTATTGATGATAGAATTCAATAATATAGCCTGAATGAACACGATAACAATATTTAGCGTATGATAGAGCGTTGTTGAGCGTCCTGCTAACCAATCTACAAAGGCGTAAACAAAAGCCGAAAGCACACCTGTATTATCATCTAATTCTTTGTACAGCATCCATCCATCATTGATTTTTTCACCGATAAGAAACCACGAAAGTTCGGGGCGTAGCAAGGGGAAATCTAAAAAGAACAGAGGGATTCGGATAATTACCAAAAGGATAAAAATCATCGCTAAGCGAATGGGGTCGTTTATTTTAAAAAAGCCAATCAAGGGTGTTACGTATTTTTTGTCTAACTTTGTGTTTCAAAGCCCTAAGATAAAATTAAAGTTTACATATAACAATGTTATGGATAGCAAACGACAATTAAAAGTTGCCCGATTAATACAAAAAGAAATGAGCCAACTCTTTATCACGAACCTTCGTGAACTGGTAAGTGGTGAAATGGTGACGGTGTCGTATGTGAAAGTCACTCCTGATTTGCGTGAGGCAAGGATTTACTTGAGCTTTATGCTTAAAAAAGATTACAAACCCTTGATGGATAATCTTAATAAAAACATTTCGAAGGTACGTGGTGCATTGGGAAGGAATTTAGGTAAATCGATGCGTGTAATTCCTTCGTTGGAGTTTTACTATGACGATACTTTTGATTATACAGATGAAATGAATGCCTTGTTAGAAAAGTTAGATATTCCAAAAAAAGACGACGACAAGTAGTTTGAATTTCTCGTCATTCATAGCGAAAAAATATTTTCACAAATCAAAAAACACTTTTTTTGTCAATTTAATCTCTCGGTTTGCGATGATTATGTTGGCATTTGGTGCGTGTTTTCAGCTGATTGTTTTTGCAGGATACAATGGACTTTCGGATTCACTCAAAGGTGCATTAAGTTTATTTGACCCCGAACTACAGGTGGTACGTGCTGATCATAAGTTTTTTGCTTCGGACAGTGTGTTTGTCTCTAAAATAAAAAACATAGATGGTGTAGAGGTGGTTACTCGTGTTATCGAGGGCGATGCGGGTATCAACTATAAAGATGTGCAAATGGTGGCTCGTTTCAAGGGCGTTGACTCCACTTACCTCTACCAAAACAGTATTGACACCACAATTATTCAAGGCGAATACAAATTAGTGAGCCCTTCGCAAGATTTGGCTGTGCTAGGTATTGGTCTAAAAAGTCGTTTACACGTACAACTGAACAGCTCAAACCCTTACAAAGCCATTTCTCTTTTTTATCCGAATAGAACAAAAAAAATAGGTTCGTCAACAAAGAGTTTTAATCGAATGACCTTATATCCGTCAGGCGTGTTTGCTGTTGAACCTCGGTTTGATAATTCATTGTTGGTTTCCTACGATTTCGCACAAGCCCTTACCAATCACCAGGGCGACTGTTCGAGTTTAGAAATAAAACTTTCCAAAGAAGTCGAAGATATAGAAGGTACACAAGAGGAGATTAAAAGAATACTCGGTGCCGAATTTCGTGTTTTGACAAGAGAACAGCAACGTGTTTCGTTGTTTAAGGCATTAAAAACAGAAGAATTTGTAGTCGCTCTTATCTTGGTTTTTTTATTGGCATTATGCTCACTATCTGTTTATTTAACCGTTTTGATGATAGTAATAGCAAAACAAAAAGATTTGGCAGTATTAAGATCATTAGGGGCAAAGAAAACACAAGTGCGAAATATTATCTTAAAAGAAGCTGTTTATTTGAGCGTACGAGGCATTGTAATAGGTACAGCTATTGGGCTTTTATTGATCCAACTACAAACCCATTTTGGATTAATGACCGTAGATAGTTACGGCACACCATTCCCTGTAAAGTTTTTATGGAGCGATTTGATTTTTGCTATATGTAGCACAGGTTTTATCGCTTTAGCAATGGCTATTCCGCCGTCTATCCGTGCTTCTAAAATAAAAATACAGGAGTTACTTTAAAAACCCTCGTATTTGGTCCTACTAAGACTTTTAATCATTACCAAACAACACCAATAAAATGGCTTTACTATTACCAATAAAAGGAAAATCACCTTCTTTCGGGAAGAATAAATGGTTAGCACCTAACGCCACGATTGTGGGCGATGTTACTGCGGGTTCGGATTGTACCATCTGGTTCAATGCAGTCATTCGTGGTGATGTAAATAGCATTACTATGGGGAACAAGGTAAACATTCAAGACAATGCCGTTATTCATTGCACCTACCTCAAAGCCAAAACAGTAATCGGTAACAATGTATCGATTGGTCACAATGCCAACGTGCACGGCTGTACGATTAAAGACAATGTACTTATCGGTATGGGGTCAATTGTAATGGACGGATGTGTCATTGGAGAAAATTCTGTAATCGGTGCAGGGGCTGTTGTTTTAGAAAACACTATTGTAGAACCAAATTCTATTTACGCAGGAGTTCCTGCAAAAAAAGTAAAAGAATTAGATGCTGAGAAATCGGCGTTTTTAATCAAGCGAACTGCCGATAATTATGTAAAATATGCCTCTTGGTACGAAACAGACGAAGACCAATAAATCGTAAAAAAGCAGAGTTTGTTGTGTTTCGTTTCCAAAAATAAAACACAAACTATTTCGCTGTGAGGCACTCGAAAAACCCTTGAAATGAAAAAAAATGGTTTATTTTCAAGAAATATTGCAATTCACGTAGGAGTTACTTGCAAATCAAATAAAAAAAACCAATCTTTGCGTTCTAAATTTTCAAAAAAGCACTGTCATGTCACGAGTTTGTCAAATAACAGGAAAGCGTCCTCAAGTAGGAAATAACGTATCACACGCAAAGAATAGAACTAAAAGAAGATTCTTGCCTAATTTACACACAAAACGCTTTTTCATACCAGAAGAGAACAAGTGGATTACTTTAAAAGTATCTACTACAGCATTAAGAACAATCAATAAAAACGGAATTACAGCCGTTTTGAAAAAAGCGAAAGCTAACGGAATAATCCTATAAATCACTGAAAGATGGCTAAGAAAGGAAACAGAATCCAGGTAATCTTGGAATGCACTGAGCACAAGAACAGTGGTAAACCAGGAACTTCGAGATACATTACTACAAAAAATAGAAAAAACACTACTGAGCGTTTAGAGCTTAAGAAGTACAACTCTATTTTAAATAAAATGACACTTCACAAAGAAATTAAGTAACCATGGCTAAGAAAGCAGTAGCAACCTTACAGAAGGGTGGTAAAGGTTATGCGAAAATAATTCGCACCTTAGTATCGCCAAAAACAGGAGCATATTCTTTTAAGGAAGAAATGGTACCTGTAGAGAATGTTAAAGAAGCATTGAAGAAATAATTCTTTAACACCAAAAAATATTGAAAGTCCCTTTTGGGACTTTCTTTGTTTCTACTCATTTGTGTTTGCTATCTGTTGACACAAACAAGAACCCTATAAACGTCACACTATGGCACTATTTGGATTATTTTCAAAAGACAAGAAAAAAACATTAGACAAAGGTTTAGAAAAATCAAGTCAAAGTATTTTTTCGAAACTAAGCAAGGCTTTAGTTGGTAAGTCAAAGGTTGACGACGAGGTTTTAGATGAATTAGAAGAAATTTTAATTACTTCTGATGTTGGGGTCGATACAACAATCAAGATAATCGAACGAATAGAAAAGCGTGTAGGAAATGATAAGTTTGTCAATACAGCAGAGCTTGACGAAATCCTTCGAGATGAAATAACCTTATTATTAGCTGAAAACAACACGGCTGATTTTAATGACTTTAGTTTACCTAAAGACACTAAACCGTACGTAATGATGGTTGTAGGTGTCAATGGTGTTGGTAAAACAACGACGATTGGTAAATTGGCTAAACAATTCAAAAACCAAGGGCACAAGGTTGTTTTAGGTGCTGCTGATACTTTTAGAGCGGCAGCGGTAGAGCAATTGAAAATTTGGGGCGAACGAAACGACGTACACGTTGTGGATAGAGGTATGAACACCAATCCCGGAGCTGTTGCTTTTGATGCCGTAAAATACGCTAAAGACAACGCTTGTGATATTGTTATTATTGATACCGCTGGACGTCTGCACACCAAGGTTAACTTAATGAACGAGTTGTCTGCTATCAAAAAGGCAGTAGAAAAAAACATTCCTGATGCTCCACATGAAGTCCTCTTGGTCCTTGATGGTAGTACAGGGCAGAATGCTTTTATTCAAGCAAAAGAATTTACCAAAGCGACTGATGTTACTTCGTTGGCTATCACTAAACTTGATGGCACAGCCAAAGGCGGTGTGGTTATTGGCATTTCTGACCAATTTAAAATACCTGTTAAATACATTGGTGTAGGCGAAGGAATCAATGATTTACAGATTTTCAACAAAAGAGAATTTGTCGATTCGTTGTTTAAAAAAGTCTAAGAGCATTCGCTGTTCTCTAAATTGAACTCTTTTATTTTCTTACTTGTTTTGGTGGGAAATAAATATTTACTGATTGAAAATCACTTTTTTCAATCTTAACCTATTTGCATCGTGAAAACAAAATCATTAAAAAAAGATAAGGTAAATATCATTACCTTAGGCTGTTCTAAAAACACGGTTGATTCTGAAAATATTCAAACTCAACTCAAAGGAAACCAAATTGACGCTGTACACGAATCACAGACAGAAGAAGCAAATATCGTCATTATTAACACGTGTGGATTTATTGACAATGCAAAACAAGAGTCTATTGATACGATTTTAGAATATGCAGAAATTAAAGACGAAGGAGGAATAGAAAAACTGTATGTTACAGGTTGTCTTTCTCAACGTTACAAAGACGATTTAGAAAAGGAAATACCTCAGGTAGATGCTTATTTCGGAACATTAGAGTTACCTCTTTTATTAAAAAAACTCGATGCTGATTACAAGCACGAGTTGGTAGGTGAGCGTATCACGTCAACACTTCAACATTATTCATATCTGAAAATTGCTGAAGGATGTGACCGACCTTGTTCGTTTTGTGCCATTCCAATTATGCGTGGAGGGCACGTTTCTCGTACCATCGAAGATTTGGTAAACGAAACAAAAAACTTGGTCAAAAAAGGCACAAAAGAAGTGATGCTTATTGCTCAAGACTTGACTTATTATGGACTTGATATTTATAAAAAACGTGCTTTAGCTGATTTATTACGTCAGCTTTCAGATATTGAAGGCTTGCAATGGATACGTTTGCATTACGCTTACCCATCAGGTTTTCCAATTGATGTATTGGAAGTGATGGCAGAGCGAGATAATATCTGTAAATACTTAGATATTCCTTTACAACACGGTTCGACGGCTGTCTTACAACGTATGCGACGTGGGATTACAAGAGAGAAAACAGAAGAATTAGTAAATACTATTCGTGAAAAAGTTCCTGGTATCGCTATTCGTACGACGCTAATTGCGGGTTATCCTGGCGAGACAGAAGAAGAATACGAAGAAATGTCTCAGTTTGTTGAAAAAATGAAGTTTGAGCGTTTGGGTGTATTTACTTATTCGCACGAAGAAAATACCCACGCAGGAGACGAATACGAAGATGATATTCCTGAAGAAGTGAAAGAAGACCGTGCAAATGCGATTATGGAAATCCAACAAGAAATTGCTTTTGAACACAACAAGGCAATGATAGGAAAGACATACAAAGTATTATTTGATAAAAAAGAAGGCGGTTATTTTGTAGGAAGAACACAGTTCGACTCACCAGATGTAGATAATGAGGTTTTAGTTTCTGCAGAAGATACGTACCTATCTATCGGAGATTTTGCTCAAATAAAAATCATTGACGCTACCGATTTTGATATTTACGGAGAGGTGGTGAAGTAACGCTACTTTATAAGCTATTTTAAAAAGATATCGCTAAATACGTATTGATTGAGTTTTTTTTTGTACCATTACACTTACATTATTTATTAACTAAAATAACTAAAAATGAAAAACACAAAAATCGTTGCTATCACATTAGCAGTAACCTTCGGGTTGTTCGCTATTTTTTCTTTCAAAAATGCAGAAAGTAAATCAAATGGAACTACTGAATACAAGACAATTACAGTAATAGAATCAATTGTACCAATGGGGATGGGACGATCAAGAATGATTGAAGAAAAAACACCTATGGATTACAAAAAATTAACTACTCAAAAGTCAAGTGAAGTAGTAAAAGGTAAAAAGAAAAAGGTGAAAAGAAGTGATGCGAAGATTGACGCTTACGCAGAAACTAAACTTGTTAACTTTTACAGTGGTGTAGGTATCAACTTTGGTAACGTTGCCTCTAACGATGCTGTTGTAACGTCTAAACTTAACGAAATGGCAGCACAAGGGTGGTCATTAGAGTTTGTAAACTCAGGTGTTGAAAGTAAAGGGGCAAAAGACGATAAACAAGGTATCTATGTAACTAGATATATCTTCAAAAGAACTAAATAAGTTCGTTTGACTTTATTTAAAACCTCTTCTTTAATTAGAAGAGGTTTTTTTTGTGCTTTTTAATATTGTTGCGTACAAGAATATTTTAACTTGCATTAATTCTAAAAAAGGGAGCTATGCGAATTCAAAAAATAAAAATAGAGGATACCAATTGTTTTTCGGGGCTTTTTACCGACTACCTCAAACAAAGGGATGAACTCAAAGCATTTCATTCACACTTTCCTTTTGTAGAAAATATAAAACATTTTTTTACGGAATTTGACGATGTAAACCGTCAAGTATTAAATGAATCACTTGGTAGGCAACACCAAACGCTCGAATTATCAGAGAAACAAGAGTTAAACATTTCGCTGTTACAAGATAAAAACACATTTACTGTAACGACAGGGCATCAACTCAATATCTTTTGTGGTCCTTTGTATTTTATTTATAAAATAATTACAACCATCAAGGCTTGTGAACAGTTGAAAGCTCATTACCCAAACAAAGATTTTGTACCCATCTATTGGATGGCTTCTGAAGACCATGATTTTGAGGAAATCAGTTATTTTCATTTATTTAACCAAAAACATACTTGGCATACCCAACAAAAAGGTGCTGTTGGGAGAATGCACACGGAGGAAATCAATGCGGTGTTTGAAGAGCTGAAAGATATACCCGAATTGTTTGATGCTTACAGAGAGGATGTAAGTCTTGCTGAAGCGACCCGCAAGATTGTTCATCAATTATTCAAGGACTATGGGTTGTTGATTTTAGATGCTGATGATGTGGCATTGAAGCGTGAATTCAAAACAGTCATAAAAGATGAACTGACGACTCAAAAGTCTGTTGAATTAATCAATCAGCAAACAGATAAACTGACCAACTTAGGTTATAAAGGACAAGTATATCCACGAGCGATTAATTTATTTTACTTAAAAAATGACTTGAGAGCCAGAATAGAAAAAACCGACAATGGCTACTCTGCAGTGGGAACAAATCTCACTTGGTCAGAAAAGGAAATGTTGGATTTGGCAGAACAACACCCCGAACAATTTAGTCCAAATGTAGCCTTACGACCAATTTACCAACAAGTGATTTTGCCTAATGTTGCTTATATCGGTGGGCCTGGCGAGTTGGCTTATTGGCTACAACTCTCTGATACATTTACTTACCACAAAGCAACGTTTCCTTCGTTGATGCCTCGTAATTTTGGGTTATTCATCAACAAAGGGTTAAATAAGAAAATGGAAAAATTAAACTTATCAGTAAGCGATTTGTTTAAGCCGACTTATGAGTTGAAAGTAGATTTCATTAAAAAGCAAGGGGCTGAATTTGATTTAGTAGATGAAAAAAGACGCATAGAATTAATTTTAGAAGTTTTAGTTGAAAAAGTGTCACTTATAGACGGGAGTTTGAAAGCAACTGTAGCATCTGAAATGAAAAAGATAGACAAGCAGTTAAGTACTATCGAAAAAAAGGTAAAAAAAGCCCAAGAAAACAAATACGAAAACGAAATCAATCAACTTATCAATTTAAAAGAACGGTTATTTCCTAATGGAGGTTTGCAAGAACGAAGAGATAACTTCTTGAATTTTTATATCAATGACAAACAGTTTATAGATAAGCTCTACCAAGCATTTGAGCCGTTTGATTACCAATTTCATACGATTATAGATGAATAAAAAAGAATTACGTTCAAGCTATTTAGCAAAAAGAAAGAAGCTATCTGACCAAGAAATAGAGGCGTTGAGTTTACAGATTGTCTTGAGATTTCTAAAAGAGATAGATTTGAAAGGTGTACAATACGTACATTGCTACTTGCCTATGCGTGATAATAAAGAGATTAATACCCATTTGTTAATAAAGCAATTACAAGCGAAAAATATTAAAGTGCTTGTACCTGTTGCTGATTTTGAAATGCACCAAATGGAGACGGCTCTTTATGAACCAACTACGGAATTGATTTTAAGAAAAGGGATTCCTGAACCTAAGGAAATCACACCTGTTGATCCTCAATTGATTGATTTGGTAGTTGTTCCTTTAGCGGTTTTTGACAAAAAAGGTCATCGTATTGGTTATGGAGGTGGGTTTTATGATCGGTTTTTAGCGTTACTGAAACATAAGCCAACACTTGTAGGTTTGTCTTTGTTTGATGCGGTAGCTACTATTGCTACTGAGGAGTTTGATGTTCCTCTTGATTATTGTTTGACTCCTACAAAGGCTTACTGTTTCAGTAATAAGTAAACGCTTGTTTATCAGTACACAAGTTTGTCTATCTAAAAAAAAACACCTAGGTATTTTTGCCTTTTCGATAAATAAGAACGTATTTACAGTGTACGAACTAACTAATAGGACTATGGGAACTGAAAACAAAACACGTCATTCGAAAGAAGACTTAATAGAATTTGAGACCTTGTTGTTGAGTAAGTTAGAAGTTGCTCAAAAAGAATTGGCGACTTACAAAAACATGATGGTTCGTAAAGGCGACGGTGGTACAAGTGGTACAACGGGTGTTTATCATTCGTTAGAAAATGGTGCCGAATCAAATCAAAAAGAAGAAATCGCTGTGTTAGCTGGTCGTCAAAAAAAGTTCATTATGAGTATCGAAAATGCTTTATTGAGAATCAAAAATGGTACTTATGGTGTTTGCTATAAGTCGGGCAACCTGATTTCTAAAGCACGGTTGTTGGCTGTACCAACAACTACACAATCTATAGCTGAAAAATTAAAACAGTAAGTTGACTTTTAGAAAAGGTCTGCTTTGTGTATTATTTTATTTTTTGCGTATCCAATAGTTACTTTTTTTTAAAAAATAGCTATCAAAAACACAGACGTTAGAAAGTCCGCTCGGTACGCTACTCGGCTTAGGGGCATAGGCGGCATCCTTTTGTGAGGAACGAACAAAAGATACAGCCGACGACCCGACCCGTGTGACTTTTCATCGGTTAACCTTATATCTAATTAGGCTTTTTACTATGAAATAGTGAGAAATAAGTTCTGCACCAAGGGTAAGCTCCAACTATTCACACAATTTCTTTATCAGTAAAAACACCTATTTTTCAATTAATAACAGGTTCTACTTTCTTGTAACCACTATCGGTATTACCTCAGAAGCTTACGCCTTGATAACTATGAGAAATTGTAGTATCTTGGTATGTTGTTTGTGTTAAATGAATTGGTTACCAAACCACATTTATTCGTATTAAAGAATATTGTGCTGAAATAAAATATACTATTATGAAAAGAATTTCCCTCCTTATATTATTTGTTGGCTTTTTTGTGAGTGCGAATGCTCAACGAGTTGTAGGATATATTCCTCAATACCGTACAACTACTTATATGGATGACCATATAGAGTGGGATATGATGACGGATGCCTATTATTTTGGAGCGATACCAACTTCTACAGGAGGTGTTACTATCGAGCAGTCTGCTCGTTTTGATCACGTGAAGCTCCGTGCTTCTCAAAATAGTCTAAATGTTTGGTTATCGATTGGAGGTTGGGGAAAGTCAGCCAATTTCCCCCCGACAGCATCGACGGCAACGAATAGACAAAATTTTGCGAATGAATTAGTTAGTCTTTGTGCTACACACGGGTTAACAGGTATTGATTTGGATTGGGAGTTTCCTACTTCAGCACAAAAAGGGGATATGAAATTATTGTTACAGACTATTCGTCAAACATTTGATGCGAATGGAAATGGCTACAAATTATCAGCAGCTTGTGGTGCAGAACAGGCACACGCAGACAATTGGGATTCGGGTTCTTTTCAGTATTTGGATTATTTGAATATAATGACTTACGATGGTCCTTCGGGTAATCACGCTTCGTTGCAATTTATGAAAGATGCAATGGATATTTTTAATAACGCAGGGTGTCCTTACAGTAAGATGTTAGGAGGTGCGGCTTTTTATAGTCGTCCTACTGTAAAGATGTTTAATGAAATCATTGCTGCATCGCCAAATCAAACTACTTTTGAAACAGATGGTACAGGTAGTCAACTATATAATGGGAAAAACGACACTAGAAGCAAAAATGGAATATGTAGTGGACACGAAAGGTGGTGCTGGTATTTTGATTTGGGAGGTTACACAAGGTGTAAAAGGACAATATTCATTATTAAAAGTATTGTACGATAAAGCTCAAGAGTATGCTTGTCCTGTTCCTCACCCTGATTTAGGTGCTGACGTTTCTATTTGTGGAACTTCTTCTTTATTATTGAATGGAAATGTGACTGGTGCTTATACGTACAGTTGGAAGAAAAACGGAAGCCCTATTTCTGGAAGTAGCTCGATAAAAACAGTTACGAGTGCAGGTACTTACGAAATATCTGTTTCAGATGGTTCGTGTGCTTGGGACAGATGAAATTGAAGTGTTGGGTGTTTTACCGACAGTGGCTTTAGGTGCTGATTTTGATTTGTGTTCACCATCAGTAATGACGTTAGATGCCGCCGTTACAGGTGCAGGGTTAAGTTATGCTTGGACAAAAAATAACACGGCAATTTCGGGTGCTACGAATTCTACTTTAGAAGTGACAAAAGCAGGTACTTATAAAGTTGTGGTTTCGGCTTCTGGTTGTACAGCGACAAACGATGAGGTGGTTGTGACCTCTTCATTGGTTGACGTGAATGACGAAACGAGTTGTGGAACAGGTACAGTAACTTTTACAGTAAATAACCCAGGTTCTTTTGACCATAAATGGTACACGACATTAACAGGAGGTACTTCTTTAGCGACGACGAATAGCTATACAACACCAAGTAATTCAAGTACAACTTTTTATTATGTAGAAAAAATACGACCCTTCGGGCGGAGCGTGTAACGGAATGGGTGCTTGGAATGCTGCGACAAACTTACACAGGTGACCCTGCGGGAACGCCTCAATTAACTTATAACGGGAAACTATATAAACGAATTTCTTGGTGGTCACAAAATAACTTGCCTGATGAAGCAAGTTCTATTCATTTTGAAGAAACAGCTGTTTGTGGTTCTAATTGTGACCGAACAAAGGTTACAGCAATTATAGATAACGGTTGTGCTTCTAGCCCTACATTGTCTGTTAGTGCGAACCAAAACAATGTTTGTGAAGGTGTGAATATCATATTTACAGCGACACCAACAGACGCTGGTGCAACGCCAACTTTAGTTTGGAAAGTAAATGGTGTGCAAAAACAAAGTTCTACTTCATTGACTTATTCTTCTTCTACTTTAACTAACTCTGCTGTTGTAGAGGTGTCGTTATTGTCTAACGGAACAGTAAAAGACGATGTAACGATGACAATTAAAACGCTACCAACTGTAACAGCATCTGCAACTTCAACTTCGGTTTGTGCAGGAGAAACTGTAACATTAACAGGAGGAGGAGCAATGTCTTATACTTGGAATAATGGAGCAAACGAACGGGAATTGCTTTCGCACCAAGTACTACAAAAACTTACACCGGTAACAGGAACTACAAATGGTTGTTCGAATACAGCAACGAAAGTAGTAACGGTTAAAACGCTACCAACTGTAACAGCATCTGCAACTTCAACTTCAATTTGTGCAGGAGAAACAGTAATATTAACAGGAGGAGGAGCAATGTCTTATGCTTGGAATAATGGAGCAACGAACGGAATAGCATTTACTCCAAGTACAAACAAAAACTTACACGGTAACAGGAACTACAAATGGTTGTTCGAATACAGCAACGAAAGTAGTAACGGTTAAAACGCTACCAACTGTAACAGCATCTGCAACTTCAACTTCAATTTGTGCAGGAGAAACAGTAATATTAACAGGAGGAGGAGCTACTTCTTATACTTGGAATAATGGAGCAACGAACGGAATTGCATTTACTCCAAGTACAACAAAAACTTACACGGTAACAGGAACTACAAATGGTTGTTCGAATACAGCAACGAAAGTAGTAACGGTTAAAACGCTACCAACTGTAACAGCATCTGCAACTTCAACTTCAATTTGTGCAGGAGAAACAGTAATATTAACCAGGAGGAGGAAGCCTACTTCTTATACTTTGGAATAATGGAGCAACGAACGGAATTGCATTTACTCCAAGTACAACAAAAACTTACACGGTAACAGGAACTACAAATGGTTGTTCGAATACGGCAACGAAAGTAGTAACAGTAAAAACGCTACCAACTGTAACAGCATCTGCAACTTCAACTTCAATTTGTGCAGGAGAAACAGTAATATTAACAGGAGGAGGAGCTACTTCTTATACTTGGAATAATGGAGCAACGAACGGAATAGCTTTCACACCAAGTACAACAAAAACTTATACGGTAACAGGAACTACAAATGGTTGTTCGAATACAGCAACGAAAGTAGTAACAGTTAAAACGCTACCAACCGTAACAGCATCTGCAACTTCAACTTCAATTTGTGCAGGAGAAACTGTAACATTAACAGGAGGAGGAGCAATGTCTTATGCTTGGAATAATGGAGCAACGAACGGAATAGCATTTACTCCAAGTACAACAAAAACTTACACGGTAACAGGAACTACAAATGGTTGTTCGAATACAGCAACGAAAGTAGTAACGGTTAAAACGCTACCAACTGTAACAGCATCTGCAACTTCAACTTCAATTTGTGCAGGAGAAACAGTAATATTAACAGGAGGAGGAGCAATGTCTTATGCTTGGAATAATGGAGCAACGAACGGAATTGCTTTCGCACCGAGTACTACAAAAACTTACACGGTAACAGGAACTACAAATGGTTGTTCGAATACAGCAACGAAAGTAGTAACGGTTAAAACGCTACCAACTGTAACAGCATCTGCAACTTCAACTTCAATTTGTGCAGGAGAAACAGTAATATTAACAGGAGGAGGAGCAATGTCTTATGCTTGGAATAATGGAGCAACGAACGGAATTGCTTTCACACCAAGTACAACAAAAACTTATACGGTAACAGGAACTACAAATGGTTGTTCGAATACGGCTACAAAAATGGTAACGGTTAAAACGATTCCAACTGTAACAGCATCTGCAACTTCAACTTCAATTTGTGCAGGAGAAACTGTAACATTAACAGGAGGAGGAGCTACTTCTTATACTTGGAATAATGGAGCAACGAACGGAATTGCATTTACTCCAAGTACAACAAAAACTTACACGGTAACAGGAACTACAAATGGTTGTTCGAATACAGCAACGAAAATGGTAACAGTAATACCAACGGTAACACCAACAGCAAGTATCTCAGCTGATAAATCGACAATTTGTCCAAGTGAGTTAGTGAATTTCACAGCGACATTAGCAAATGAAGGAACGGCAGTTTATAACTGGCAAGTAAATGGTGTAACGAAAGGAACTTCATCGACTTATTCTTCGACTACTTTAACGAACAACGATAAAGTAAAATTGAACAATTACTTCGGATGCAACTTGTGCGTCTCCTACAACAGTAACTTCAAATGAAGTGACGATGAGTGTAGGAACAGCAGTAACACCAAGTGTAACAGTAGCGAGTGCAAACAATGTTTGTGCAGGAACAGCTGTAACGATTTACAGCAACCCCAACAAATGGAGGACGGCAACTTACAAATGGTTTGTAGGAAACAACAGAGCAAACGGCAACTTCAAATTCATTTACTTACACACCAACAACTGGTGATTTGGTAAAAGCTGAGTTGACAACAAGTTTGACTTGTGTAACTTCATCAACGGCAACTTCAAATGTTACGACGATGAATGTAAATCCAATGGTAACACCAACAGCAAATATTTCGGGAACAGCTACTATTTGTCAAGGAGAAAATGCCACATTTACAGCAACGGCATCAAACGAAGGAACAACACCAACGTATGATTGGCAAGTAAATGGAGTAAGTAAAGGAACAATGGCTACTTATTCTAATTCAGCTTTAGCAAATAACGACAAAGTAAAATTAGTTTTAACTTCTTCTGAAACGTGTGTTTCTGGAATGGCTACTTCTAATGAGGTGACGATGACGGTTAATCCATTAGTTACACCAACAGCAAGTATCTCAGCTGATAAATCGACAATTTGTCCAAGTGAGTTAGTGAATTTCACAGCGACATTAGCAAATGAAGGAACGGCAGTTTATAACTGGCAAGTAAATGGTGTAAGTAAAGGAACTTCATCGACTTATTCTTCGACTACTTTAGCGAATAATGACAAAGTAAAATTAACAATTACTTCGGATGCAACTTGTGCGTCTCCTACAACAGCGACTTCAAATGAAGTTACTATGAGTGTTGGAACGGCAGTTACGCCAAGTGTAACGATAGCAAGTGCAAATAATGTTTGTGCAGGAACAGCGGTAACATTTACAGCTACTCCTACAAATGGAGGAACGGCAACTTACAAATGGTTTGTAGGAACAACAGAGCAAACGGCAACTTCAAATTCATTTACTTACACACCAACAACTGGTGATTTGGTAAAAGCAGAATTAACAACAAGTTTGACTTGTGTAACTTCATCAACGGCAACTTCAACTGTTACGACGATGAATGTAAATCCAATGGTAACACCAAGTGTAGCAATTACAGGAACAAATACAATTTGTGCAGGAACGAATGTAACCTTTACAGCATCTCCAACAAACGAAGGAACAACACCAACGTATGATTGGCAAGTGAATGGAGTAAGTAAAGGAACAATGGCTACTTATTCTAATTCAGCTTTAGCAAATAACGACAAAGTAAAATTAGTTTTAACTTCTTCTGAAACGTGTGTTTCTGGAATGGCTACTTCTAATGAGGTGACGATGACGGTTAATCCATTAGTTACACCAACAGCAAGTATCTCAGCTGATAAATCGACAATTTGCCCAAGTGAGTTAGTGAATTTCACGGCAACTTTAGCAAACGAAGGAACAACACCTACTTATGATTGGCAAGTGAATGGTGTAACGAAAGGAACGTCATCATCTTATTCATCAACAACATTAACGAATAACGACAAAGTAAAATTAACAATTACTTCGGATGCAACGTGTGTATCTCCAACAACAGTAACTTCAAATGAAGTAACTATGAGTGTAGGAACAGCAGTAACACCAAGTGTAACAGTAGCGAGTGCAAACAATGTTTGTGCAGGAACAGCGGTAACATTTACAGCAACCCCAACAAATGGAGGGACGGCAACTTACAAATGGTTTGTAGGAACAACAGCACAAACGGAAACGTCAAACTCATTTACTTACACACCTACAAACGGTGATTTGGTAAAAGCTGAGTTGACAACAAGTTTGACTTGTGTAACTTCATCAACGGCAACTTCAAATGTTACGACGATGAATGTAAATCCAATGGTAACACCAAGTGTAGCAATTACAGGAACAAATACAATTTGTGCAGGAACGAATGTAACCTTTACAGCATCTCCAACAAACGAAGGAACAACACCAACGTATGATTGGCAAGTAAATGGAGTAAGTAAAGGAACAATGGCTACTTATTCTAATTCAGCTTTAGCGAATAACGACAAAGTAGAATTAGTTTTAACTTCTTCTGAAACGTGTGTTTCTGGAATGGCTACTTCTAATGAGGTGACGATGACGGTTAATCCATTAGTTACACCAACAGCAAGTATCTCAGCTGATAAATCGACAATTTGCCCAAGTGAGTTAGTGAATTTCACGGCAACTTTAGCAAACGAAGGAACAACACCTACTTATGATTGGCAAGTGAATGGTGTAACGAAAGGAACGTCATCATCTTATTCATCAACAACATTAACGAATAACGACAAAGTAAAATTAACAATTACTTCGGATGCAACTTGTGCGTCTCCTACAACAGTAACTTCAAATGAAGTGACGATGAGTGTAGGAACGGCAGTAACACCAAGTGTAACAGTAGCGAGTGCAAACAATGTTTGTGCAGGAACAGCGGTAACATTTACAGCAACCCCAACAAATGGAGGGACGGCAACTTACAAATGGTTTGTAGGAACAACAGCACAAACGGAAACGTCAAACTCATTTACTTACACACCTACAAACGGTGACTTGGTAAAAGCAGAATTAACAACAAGTTTAACTTGTGTGACTTCATCAACGGCAACTTCAACTGTTACGACGATGAATGTTAATCCAACCGTAACACCAAGTGTAGCAATTACAGGAACAAATACAATTTGTGCAGGAACGAATGTAACCTTTACAGCATCTCCAACAAACGAAGGAACAACACCAACGTATGATTGGCAAGTAAATGGAGTAAGTAAAGGAACAATGGCTACTTATTCTAATTCAACTTTAGCGAATAACGACAAAGTGAAATTAGTTTTAACTTCTTCTGAAACGTGTGTTTCTGGAATGGCTACTTCTAACGAGGTAACTATGACGGTTAATCCATTAGTTACACCAACAGCAAGTATCTCAGCTGATAAATCGACAATTTGCCCAAGTGAGTTAGTGAATTTCACAGCGACATTAGCAAATGAAGGTTCGGCAATTTATAACTGGCAAGTAAATGGTGTAAGTAAAGGAACTTCATCGACTTATTCTTCGACTACTTTAACGAACAACGATAAAGTAAAATTAACAATTACTTCGGATGCAACTTGTGCGTCTCCTACAACAGTAACTTCAAATGAAGTGGCGATGAGTGTTGGAACGGCAGTTACGCCAAGTGTAACGATAGCAAGTGCAAACAATGTTTGTGCAGGAACAGCTGTAACATTTACAGCAACCCCAACAAATGGAGGGACGGCAACTTACAAATGGTTTGTAGGAACAACAGCACAAACGGAAACTTCTAATTCATTTACTTACGCACCAACAACTGGTGATTTGGTAAAAGCTGAGTTGACAACAAGTTTGACTTGTGTAACTTCATCAACGGCAACTTCAAATGTTACGACGATGACGTTGAAAACACCTGTTACAACAGCAACAGCTATCGCAGTTCAAAACTTAACAGAAGGGTTTACTTCTTACCAAATTGATTTAGGAAATGCATTTACTGGAAATGGATTAACTTACTCATCAGGTACAGCTAGTATTATAAGTATCGCAGTGAGTGGACAAACGGCAACGGTAACAAATATTTCATCAGGAAACGAAGCGGTAACAATTACTGCTCAAGATGATTGTGGTCAGACAGCACAAATGGACATTCAGTTCAATGTAACTGCGGCAGCTGTTATAAATCCTAACGTTACAATAAACCAACCATCAGGAACACAGAACTTGACTGAAGGTGACGTATTGACAATTGATTTTAATGCAGTAGCACAACAAGGAACATTAACAACGGTGTCGGTAGAAATTAAAGATGCTACGACAGGAGCAGTTATTGATGTGATTAATTTAACTAATACAAACGGGAACTATACAGGTTCTTGGAACGCAATTGAAGGGAATTACAATTTAGAGATTGTAGTAGCGGACAATAACGGAGGAAACACGACACAAGTTGTACCTGTAAATGTAACTGCACCACTAGCCCTGACAAGTGTAGTAATTACTTCTTTAATAGAAGGAGAAACAATTGAAGGACCAAAAGATATAACGTTTGAGGCTGTGGTTAATAATTTGAATGGAAAAACGATTCAATCTATTAATTTCATTATGACAAATAAAGAAACAGGGGTAGTAATAGTTTTTAACGGAGATTTAGCGACATTATCTAAAATCACCTATATGGATGATGCTGTTGAGTATGTAATTTACGCAGCTATTATTTTAGATGATAATACACAGGTTAATTCTCCTGTAATTAATTTTTCTGTTACTATTGAAGATGGTCCAATTAATGGAGTCACAGAAATCAACGGTGTGACAGAAATTAATGCGTATCCAAATCCATTTACTGACCATATTGAAGTGCACTTAGAAGCGACTCATTCGTTAGTGACGGAAGTAACGGTTCATAATATCTTAGGGTTTGAAATGGGGAATGAAGAAGTGATGATTTATAGTGGGACTAATGTCGTTGAGTTTAATACAAATGAATGGGCAAGTGGTATCTATATCATTATGATAACTTCAGAAAAAGGAGTGTATTCTATAAAGGTTGAAAAATAAAAGGTCTAAATTCCTTTAAAACACCCATTAAGAAAATATCTTAATGGGTGTTTTTTTGAAAAATGAAATTTTATTTCTTTTCTTAATTGTGAAATAAAAGCCAATTAACTACATTTGTACAAATGATTATAGGAAGAACATATAAAGCACTTATAGACTTACAATTACTGTTGAAGTAATCGGAGTGTGGTGTGCTATAACTAAAAATATAATTACAAACGACCACTTCTAAAAAAGTGGTCGTTTTTTTGTTTAAAGAATTTAATAATTGAGATATGTCTGATAAGGTTTACGTTTTTGATACTACATTGAGAGATGGGGAACAAGTTCCTGGTTGTCAATTAAACACTGTTGAGAAAATTGAAGTTGCTAAGGTATTAGAAGAAATGAAAGTCGATGTTATAGAGGCTGGCTTTCCTGTATCATCACCTGGAGATTTTAACTCGATTGTAGAGATTTCTAAGGCAATTACAAATCCAACAATCTGTGCATTGACTCGTGCTGTGGCTAACGATATAGATGTTGCAGCAGAATCTTTAAAATTTGCCAAAAGTGGAAGAATCCATACAGGTATTGGAAGTTCTGATCAACACATTATTCATAAATTAAAATCATCGAGAGAAAAGATTTTAGAAAAAGCAGGTTGGGCAGCCAAATACGCAAGAAACTTAGTTGGAGAAGTGGAATTTTACTGTGAAGATGCAGGACGTGCTGATTTGGATTTTTTAGCAAAAATGGTTGAAACTGTTATTGCAAACGGAGCGACTGTTGTTAATATTCCTGATACAACAGGGTTTTGTTTGCCAGAACAATACGGAGCAAAAATTGCTTATTTGATGAACAATGTGCCAAATATAGATAAAGCTATTTTGTCTTGTCACTGTCACAATGATTTAGGAATGGCTACTGCAAATACGATTGCAGGAGTTCAAAATGGAGCTCGTCAGATCGAAGTAACTATCAACGGTATTGGAGAAAGAGCAGGGAATACTGCTTTGGAAGAAATGGCTATGATTATCAAATCTCATGGAGAAGTGATGGGTGTGCATACTGATATTGTGACACCAAAAATTTATGGTGTAAGTAAAATGATTACCAACTTGATGAATATGCCTGTGCAACCTAACAAAGCAATTGTTGGGAGAAATGCATTTGCTCACTCATCAGGAATTCACCAAGATGGTGTGTTGAAAAATAGAGAGAACTATGAAATCATCGACCCAAAAGACGTTGGTTTTCCAGAAAGCTCTATCATCTTAACAGCACGTTCTGGTCGTGCAGCTTTGAAACATCATATTGAAAGATTAGGTGTTTCTATTGACAAAGAAGAATTAGACGCTGTTTACAAAAAATTCTTAGTCTTAGCTGACAAGAAAAAAGATGTCACTGATGGCGATTTATTGAGTTTATTAGGGAAAAAACTAACAAACAAAGAGTTGAAAATAACTGAATTGGAAGTTACCTCTTCAAACAAACAAAAATCGACTGCCAAAATCACGATTAATGTGAATGGTGATTTAAGAACAGCCGAAGCAGAAGGGAATGGACCTTTAGATTCAGCTAAAAAAGCGATTGATAAAATAATGGAACGTCCTGTTCGTTTGGAAGAATATTTAGTTCAAGCAGTAACCGGTGGTTCAGATGATTTGGGGAAAGTTCATATCCAAGTTTCAAAAGATGGTGTATTCAAATATGGTTTTGGAGCAGATACCGATGTGATTTTCGCATCAGCTCAAGCCTACCTAGAAGCAGTTAATAAATTTTAATTTAGTACAATTTGAGTACCAAATATAGAGTGAAGTACCAAGATGTACTTCACTCTATACTTGGTACTTTGTACTCTATACTCAAAATAAAATGTCAGAAATTAATAAGTATTCAAAAACAGTCACTTTAGACGAGTCTCAACCTGCCTCACAAGCGATGCTTTATGCTGTTGGATTGGATGAAGATGATATGAAAAAAGCACAAGTTGGTATCGTTTCTACAGGTTGGGAAGGAAACCCTTGCAATATGCACTTAAACGATTTTGCTGTAGATGTAAAAGCGAGTGTAAACAAAGCTGATTTAGTAGGACTTATTTTCCATACGATTGGAGTAAGTGACGGTATCTCTAACGGAACCGAAGGAATGAAATATTCTTTAGTTTCTCGTGATATCATTGCTGATTCTATCGAGACAGTTGCTGGAGCACAGTATTATGATGCGATTGTACCTATTGTAGGATGTGATAAGAATATGCCAGGAGCAATGATTGCTTTGGCTCGTTTAAACCGTCCAGGTATTTTGGTGTACGGAGGTACAATCAAAGCAGGAAAATGGAAAGGGGAGGATTTGAATATCGTTTCTGCATTTGAAGCGTACGGTAAAAAATTACAGGGAAATATCTCTGATGAAGATTACAAAGGAGTAATCCAAAACTCAATACCAGGACCTGGTGCTTGTGGTGGTATGTACACAGCAAATACAATGTCATCTGCTATTGAGGCTTTAGGGATGAGTATGCCTTATTCATCATCTAACCCTGCGGTAAGTGATGAAAAGAAGATAGAATTGACAGAAGTTGGTGATGCAATCAAAAACTTGATGGAAAAAGATATCAAGCCAAGAGACATTATGACAAAAAAGTCTTTTGAAAATGCCTTGAGATTAATTATGGTATTGGGAGGTTCTACAAATGCAACGATGCATATGATTGCAATGGCTCGTGCTTGTGGTATCGACTTAACTTTAGACGATTTCCAAGATATGGCGGACAAAACACCATTCTTGGCTAATTTGAAGCCTTCTGGAGAATACTTAATGCAAGATTTACACGCTATCGGAGGAGTTCCTGCGGTAATGAAATATTTGTTAGGTGAAGGTTTATTACACGGAGATTGTTTGACTGTTACAGGGAAAACGATTGCTGAAAATTTAGCTGATTTACCAGGGCTTCCTTTGGGGCAAGATATTATTCGTCCTTTAGATAACCCGTTGAAAGCAACTGGTCACTTACAAGTTCTTTATGGGAATTTAGCTTCAGAAGGTTCTGTTGCTAAAATTACGGGTAAAGAAGGAGAAGTTTTTGAAGGTCCTGCACGAGTTTATGAAGATGAATTTGCTGCTATCAAAGGTATCGGTAAAGAGGTTAAAAAGGGAGAGGTAATTGTTATTCGTTACTCTGGACCAAAAGGTGCCCCAGGTATGCCTGAAATGTTAAAACCTACTTCTGCTGTGATGGGAGCTGGTCTTGGAAAAGACGTTGCATTGATTACTGATGGTCGTTTTTCTGGTGGTTCTCACGGTTTTGTGGTTGGTCACGTTACACCAGAGGCTTCGGAAGGAGGGTTGATAGGTTTGGTTCAAAATGGAGACGTTATCCGTATTGATGCAATTACTAACAAGTTAGAATTGAAAATTTCTGAAGAAGAAATAGCAAGACGTAAAGCAGTATGGGTAAAACCAGCTTACAGAGCAACTAGTGGTGTTTTAAGAAAATATATAGCAACAGTAAAATCAGCCTCTTTAGGATGTGTTACTGATGAAATAGATTAGTAAATCTAATAGCTCAATAAAAAGCACCGAATCCTTTATAGGGTTAGGTGCTTTTTTTTTGTTTTTACCTAACTAGCCTAAAAAAATAGTATATTTGACTTTAGTTAATCCAATTTAAAACGTAATGAAAAAAATAATAGTTACATTTATCGTAGTTGTACTTGCTCTTTCGTGCTTTGCTCAGAAAAAGGAAGAGAAATTAGTACGTCAAACCTTCCAAAAGTACAAACTAGCTATTTTAAATGATAAAGGTGAAGATGCCGTAGAATATATCGATAGCCGAACAGTCACTTATTACTCTGAGATACTTAAAAAAACGATAAATGCCGATTCGGCTACAGTCAATTCGCTAGGGCTAATTGATAAAGTAATGGTTTTTACGCTTCGTCATACCGCGTCAAAGGAAGAGTTATTAGCACTTGACGGCAAAGGATTGTTGGTTTTTGCAATCAAAAGAGGTATGGTGGGTAAAAACAGTGTGATAAATAATACGATAGGAGGAGTTGAGATAGCCGAAGGTTTCGCAAAAGGAAAGCTTGTCGTAAAAGGAAAAGAAACGCCCTTTCATTACGAATTCTACAAAGAAGGTGGGGTGTGGAAGATTGATTTAACTTCAATATTTTCAGTAGGGGAAGATGCCTTTGATAAAATAATTAAAGGATCTGAATTGGGAGAAAATGAGTTTCTTTTTATGTTATTAGAAATGAAATCAGGTAAGAAACCAGGTGAAGAGATTTGGAAAGTGATTAAATAGGTTTTTTATTTTGGTAGAGGAGAACTTTTTTGAATTTATTAATAACCTTGAAGGTCATTAGGTAATAAGGTGTAAAATAAAATATAGAACACTTTCATTTCCCCTTATTCGTCAGTAGCTTTAAAATTATTCAAGATTTTAAACAGATGGCTGATAAAAAACTATTTCTACTCGATGCTTTTGCATTAATATATAGAGCACACTTTGCATTCTCTAAAAACCCACGTATTTCTTCCAAAGGAGTAAATACAGGTGCTGTTTTAGGTTTTATCAATACCGTAATGCAGGTCTTGAAAAAAGAGAAACCAACACATATCGGTGTAGCTTTTGATATGAAAGGACCAACTTTTCGTCACGAAGAATTTCCAGAATACAAAGCCCACCGTGAAGCTCAACCTGAAGATATTAGCATAGCAATTCCTTATATTCGTGCGTTTTTGGAGGAAATGAATATTCCTATCATCGAGAAAGCAGGTTTTGAAGCCGATGATGTTATCGGTACATTAGCAAAAGAGGGAGCTAAAAAAGGGTTTGATGTCTTTATGATGACGCCTGATAAAGATTATGCGCAGTTGGTCGAAGAACATATCTTTATGTTCAAACCAGCATTTATGGGTAACAAAGTAGAGACCTTGGGTATCGCCGAAGTACTTGCTAAGTTTGAAATTGAGCGTGTAGAGCAGGTCATTGATATTTTAGGAATGGAGGGGGATGCAGCAGATAATATCCCTGGTATTCCTGGTGTAGGAAAAAAGACAGCGATCAAATTATTGGCCGAATATGGCTCAATGGAAGGTTTGTACGAAAATATAGACAAGTTAAAAGGCAAGTTAAAAGAAAAAGTAGAGGCGAATAAAGAACAGGCATTTTTATCGAAAAGATTGGCAACAATCATTCTTGATGTACCTGTAACTTTTGATGAAGAAGCGTTGTTAATCTCTGAACCAAATCAAGAAGAGGTCATTGCTATTTTTGATGAATTAGAATTTAGAACACTAAAAAAATCTGTTTTTGGTGTAGTAGATACAGCACCAGTTGTAGTGAAAAAATCATTGGCTAAAAAATCAAATCCTGACCAAATGGATATGTTTGCCAACACCACAGACGAAACGGAAACAGAAGAAGAGGAAGTAAACAGTCCTTTAGAAACACTTGCGACAGCAACACACGATTACCATTTAATAGAGACGAAAGAGGAGCGAGGGCGTTTGTTACAAGTGTTAAACCAAGCCAAAGAAGTTTGTTTTGATACCGAAACAACAGGGTTAGATGCTTTAGATGCATTTGCCGTAGGTATCTCTTTTTCGGTAAAAAAAGGAGAGGCTTATTACGTTCCCGTTCCACCAAACTTGGAAGAAGGAAAAGTTATCATCAAGGAGTTCAAAGCTTTTTTTGAGAATGCTAAAATAAAATTGATAGGACAAAACATAAAATACGACATTAAGGTATTGAAAAAATACGACGTGCGTGTACATAGTAATTTGTTTGATACGATGTTGGCTCATTATTTATTGGAGCCAGACCAACGACATAATATGAATGTGTTGGCTGAAAATTATTTGAATTACAGTCCTGTGTCTATCGAAAAGTTAATTGGTAAAAAAGGTAAAAATCAATTATCAATGGCAGATTTAGACCCTGCGATGGTTTCTGATTATGCTTGTGAAGATGCCGATATTACTTTTCAGTTGAAAGAGAAATTTGAGGTGTTATTGAAAGAACGAGGGGAAATGTTCTTGTTTGATAAAGTAGAAATTCCTTTGGTTAATGTTTTGGCATCGATGGAAGAGGAAGGTATAACAGTGGATGTCGGTTTTCTTGAAATAATGTCGGGAGAGTTAGGCGAGGATACTTTGAAAGCACAAACCAAAGTATTTGAGTTAGCTGGACAAGAATTTAATGTAGCCTCACCAAAACAATTAGGAGAGATTCTTTTTGATAAAATGCAGTTGGTAGAAAAACCTAAAAAAACAAAAACAGGTCAATATGCTACGGGAGAAGAGATTTTAACTAAGCTGGCAGATAAACATGAGATTTGTGCACAGATTTTAGAATTTAGAGAATACAAAAAACTTAAATCAACCTATGTTGACGCTATTCCTAAATTGGTTAAAGCAAATAACCGTGTACACACCAATTACAGTCAAGCTGTGGCAGCTACAGGTAGATTGAGTTCCAATGACCCTAACTTACAGAATATTCCTATACGAACAGAAAAAGGACGTGCGGTAAGAAAAGCATTTATCCCAAGAAGTGAAGATTATGTATTGTTTTCAGCAGATTATTCTCAAATTGAATTAAGAATTATAGCCGAATTTTCTAAAGATGAGAGTATGTTAGACGCATTTACTAACGGTTTGGATATTCATAAAAATACAGCCAGTAAAGTTTTTAAAGTACCTGTTGAGGAGGTGGATGGAGATATGAGAAGAAAGGCAAAAGAAGTAAATTTCGGGATTATTTACGGAATGTCAGCTTTTGGTTTATCACAAAACTTAAATATCCCAAGAAAGGAAGCGGCAGAAATAATCAACTCTTATTTTGAAGAGTTTTCTTCGATAAAGGATTATATGGAGAAACAAATCACGTTTGCTCAAGAAAATGGTTATGTTAAAACGATTTTGGGTAGAAGAAGGTACTTGCGTGATATCAATAGTCGTAATGCTACGGTTAGAGGTTATGCAGAGCGAAATGCTGTGAACGCTCCGATACAAGGGAGTGCTGCAGATATGATTAAGGTGGCAATGATTAATATCGACAAGTGGATGCGAAAGGAAGGGTTGAAATCAAAAATGTTACTGCAAGTACATGATGAATTGATTTTTGACGCACACAAAGACGAACTGGATGTCTTACGTAATAAAGTGGAACAATACATGGCGAATGCTATCCCTATGAAAGTACCTTTGGAAGTTGGTATGGGGAACAGGAGCAAATTGGTTGGAGGCACATTAATAGTTTTAGGAGCAAACAAAGAAAGCCCATTCATCATTGATGAATGGGCTTTCTTTGTTTGTTATTGTCAAGTTCTTTTTAGAAGAACATGGTAATTGCTTCGAAATAGAAGAAGATTAACCAAACTAAGAATAAGATAGGTAACAAGATTGGAATAGAATATTTCAATACATAAGAGAAGAAGGCAGGCATTTGAACCCCAACTTGCTCAGCGATTGATTTTACCATAAAGTTAGGTGCGTTACCGATGTAAGTCATCGCTCCAAAGAAGACAGAAGCAACTGATATCGCTGTCAATCTAACAATAGATGAAGTCTCCGTTGTTGCTAATGTTTTTTCAAAAACACCTGTTCCGTGTGCGTAGTCAGCAACTTGTGACATGTCAGCAACAGATCCACCTGCAGAAGAAATACCTGCAGTTAAGAAGTTAACATAAGTAGGTGCGTTGTCCAATACCCCAGAAAGAGCTCCCGTTCCCCAGTATAACATGTTTAAAGAAATCATTTCTGGATTTGCTTCAGCAAAAGCAGCAACAATCTGTAAAGCAGGTATCATAGTAAAGAAAATACCAATAAAGATAAAGGCAACCTCTTTGATAGGTTCAAATTCAAATTCATTTCCTTTCAACGCTTCTTCGTCAGCGAAGTAGTAAGACAAGCCAGCAACAGAGAGCATAATGATTTCTCTTACATAAGAAACTTTAGTTAAGTGACCGTGTAAGTTCATTTGGATAGAAGGAACCCAATCCATTTTTGTAGGGTCAATAAATACTGCTCCGATTACTAATGCAATCCAAATAAAGTTCTTACTTCCTTGTATTGCTATTTTACCTGTGTATTCAACGTTACTAACAGCTTCTCCACTTTTGTTTTTACTATCAAAAATAAAGAATAAAATAGCTAAACAAATAGTAGCAAAAGCCCAAGGCACAAGGTTATGAGACATTGTCCAAGCAAATGGCACACCTTTCAAGAAACCTAAGAATAGGGGAGGATCACCAACTGGTGTCAACGAACCACCAACATTACTCACCATAAAGATGAAGAAAATGATATGGTAAGCTTTGATTCTATCTTTGTTTAATCTAATAAAAGGACGAATTAACAACATAGAAGCACCAGTAGTACCAATTAAATTGGCTAATACTGCTCCAATAAGTAATAAAATAACATTTGTCATTGCAGTGCCTTCTTTATCAACCTTGATAAGAATACCTCCTGAAGCCATGAACAAACCAGCTAATAAAGCGATAAATTGAATGTATTCGGCAGCGGCGTGAATAACAGAATCGCCATCTCCTAAAATCAACCCGTAATAGGCGGCAACAAAGAAAGCTAAAGCAAAAGCTACAATAGGGTAGTTTTTGTGCCAGAAATGCTCAAAAAACAAAGGACCAGTTGCAATCATCAACAATAAAGCGATAAAAGGGATAACCAACCATGTTGGTGGCCCTTCATGTCCATGGTCTTGAGAAGCCTGTGCGGCTGTTGTTGGGTGTGCAGCGTCAGTGTCGTGGTTGTGTTGTACGTCACTGTGAACTTGTTCTGTGGTATGTACGTCTTGAACAGATGCACTTGCTGTAAAAGCAATTCCACTCAATAAGAAGAGTGAAAATACGATGGTAAGTATTCGTTTCATTTGGTAAAATTTTCTTGCTACTATTCAGCTACTTAGCGGAAATAGCAGACGGTTTCTTTTGTCCTACTTTAAACTAACTGCAAATATAGTTGAAAATGCTTTTCTAACCTTGTATTTTCTTTGAAATTGCTGAGGTGTTGTGTCCAGTGTCGGAAAAAGACATAAAAAAGCCTTCATTTACAAACTGGTAAATGAAGGCTTTTTATTGAATGTATGATGACTAAAACCTTGCTGTCAATCCTATTTGACCAATTGATTTAGCAAATCCTACTTCTGCATAAATCCCTAAGTTTGGTATAGGGAAATACCTTGCACCTAAAGTCGCTTCAAAACCAAAGTGTAAAGGGCTTGTATAACTTTCGTTTTTTGTGTTGTTCGGGTCTTCGTAGGTAAATTTGTAATCCGAGTTTCTATACCCAAAACCAACTCCTAAGTAAGGGTCTAATTTGTCATCACCTCCGAAATGATAGTTCACTCTTAATAATGCACTCCATGTTTCCCAAGTAAGTTTTGTGTTGTAGTCTGTTGTGTTGACTGTATTGTCCCAATCTACACTGTAATTGGCATAAGCAAAGTTAACTCCTATTTCAATGTCGTTGGTCACTGCATGGCTTATTTTTGCATGAAAAGGACCTTTGGTCTTAAATTTCACATCAGTAAGAGATGAACTGGTCTTTACTAGACTACGTAGAACACCTAGACCAAAATTACCAAACCCGTAACCTGCAGAAATAAAAGTGTTTCCTTCTTGAAAGCCTGTTGCGTACTTGTCAAACGCAGGGTCTTCATTTTGTGCTGAAGCAATAAAACACCCTGCTGTTAATAGCAAAGCTGTTAAAATTGTATTTAATTTTCTCATAATAGTATGTTTAGTTATAAATGAACGTTATTTAAAATTTAAAACCTAGAACTAAAGCTAGGTAAGTGTTTTTTATCTTAAAATCGCTAGTGGCTGGTAGGTCATCTTTATTAATCGCTGTGCCATCTGAACGCTTTACATCTGCAAGGTAATCAGATTTGATGATATTTGTTAGTCCTTGGTTAAAATCAAGTCCTGCATAAATTTTGTTAGATGTACCAATGTTGTATTCAACACCTGCACCAGCTAAAAAACTAGACGTATATCCTTTAGCAAATGTTTTTGATGTTGGACGGTTTTTTCTGTCACCTGCGTACTTTTCTCCAATTTTAACCCCTAAAGTAACACCTGCTTGCACATAAATTTTTATTTTTTCAGTGACGTTATTAGTCAATCCCTTGACTAAAAAAGGGATTTCTACATATTGTAAATTGTAGTCAGCAAGACCTTTTACATTTAGGCTTTTTTGTTCGAAATCAAAAGTCGTACGTTTGCTTGTGTACCATAACCCAAAGCTTAAGGCTACGTTTTCTTGTAAAAACCGATCAACAACAACTCCGCCACTAAATTTTATATTAGACTTACCTTTGTTAGCATCCCAATCAGAGGTTTCGTTTAGTACTCTAGGTATGGATATGAGTGGTGCAATACGCACACTTACTTCTATTTTTTCGCCTTCTTCGTTTTGCGCCAGCACTGCAGTTCCTGCAAATAAAAGTGAGAGCAATATAGTTAGTGTTTTCTTCATCATTTTATGTATTTTTGAATATTCATATAAAGATAAATAAAAATGCTAAAATATATTTACCTCTTCGCAGTTCTTTTTACGGTATTTTCGTGCAGTAAGTCTAATAAAGTGATTGATGTGAGCGAAATAGAAGTTACAACAACGATTAGTCGCTTGGATTTGGAGTTGAGTACTTGTAAAAGATTAGAGGAAGTAACGGTTTTGTTGGATAAAAACCCGGATTTGGTTCATTCATTTATTAGTTATGGGATTTTTCCTAACAAAAAGGTAATGGCAGAAAGTTTTTTGTTATTAGCGAAAGATGAAAAGTTAAAAGAGCTTTTTGATGAGGTAGCGAAAGAATACACGGATATTTCGGATGTTACACCTCAAATCACG
Organism: Cytophagales bacterium; assembly: GCA_965224495.1. Taxonomy (GTDB): domain Bacteria; phylum Bacteroidota; class Bacteroidia; order Cytophagales; family JAAEPT01; genus CBDCZI01. Next base: position 131,975 of record CBDCZI010000029.1, read on the forward strand.
TCTTTATATAAGCATATTAAATATTATTTCCCAAATTTTGAAGAGCCTACTATTTATATGCTAATGGGAGGTTTTGGTGGTTTTGATGCGAACTATATGAATGAAAAAACGTTGGTTTTAGGAATGGAGAATTTTTTATCGAATAAAGGGAAGTATTTTCCTCGCCGTGAAACAACTCCTTTTTATATGCACAAACATTATGTAAGAGAAAAGGTACCATCAAAAATAGCTACGATGTTGGCTCAATTTGAATTTGCTAATTTTGATAAAACAGATAAAACATTGATTAACGCAATGGTTTATTGGGGTAAAATCTACTATTTTAGTGAGTATGTGTTGCCTTTAGCCCCTGATAGTGTAATCATTGAATATACGTCAGAGGAAATCGCACGAGTAGAAGAAAATAAAATAGAAACGTATGGCTATTTCGTGAATAACGATTTGTTGTTTAATGAAGAAAAAGCAGCGGAGCGAAAATTTGTAGCTCCACGCCCAAACACAAATGAAGTAGGAGACAAAGCACCAGGTCGTATTGGTCGTTATTTGGGTTGGGAGATAGTACGTTCTTATATGAAAAATAACCCTGAAGTGACTTTAGAGGAACTGATGAAAGACAAGGACCACAAAGCTATTTTCAGAAAAGCAAAATACAAACCGAAGTAGTGTTTTTAATGCTTTGCTACTTTAACTTTATTTAGTGACACTTAGCAAAACCTCGTGTACACGGTTGATGACTACTGTTTTGTCAAATTGAGTTAACGCCAATTGTTTTGCGTTTTGTTGTGCTTGTTGTAATGTGTCTTTTGAAGAAACGAAAGGTTGTATTTGCTCAAAAAAGGCTTTTGACGAATTGACATAAAAACCACAATGCTCTTTTTCTACCAATTCACTAATCCAACCTTTGGTGTTGGTGATGATGAGTCTGCCCGAAGCGATACTGTCAAAAAACTTATTGGGGCTACAACTTTGCATAATCGGGTGATTGATAAACGAGATGTAACTTGCCTGACAAGTCAGCATTGTTTTCGCTATTTCTGTTTTGTCTTGATGAGGTAAGAAAATGAGGTTGTTTAATTCTTTTGTTGCCTCGATTAATTGTTGTTTTGACTTTCCTTTTCCTGCTAGAACAAACTCAAACTGATGCAAATTATTTTGTTGAGCGTAACGAGCCAAGTCAATAAAAGCATCTAAACCATTGGCAGTACTGATTGCTCCAAAATAGCCGATACGGAATTTGTCTGTTGGTTCGTTACTTGTTTTGGGTAGAGCGTAACGCTCATTGTTACTAAAGTTAGGAACGAGTACTGATTTCTCTGCAACGATATTATCAACGTATTTTTGGTTATAAGGAGACAGGACAACAATTTTATTTGCTGATTGTAATAACTGAGTTTCTAGTTTGTAAAGTCTTTTTTTTATTAATTCGGATTTGATTATTCCTAAACGCACAGGTACTTCAGGCCATAAATCACGGATTTCAAATACCCAAGGACAGTTGAAATGTTTTGCTAATTGTTTTCCCACCGCACCGACAGATAAAGGCGTAGATGTGGCATAGATAACGTCAGGTTTATGGAGTAATTTACCGTAGGTGATTGCTCTTGATTTAAATTTGAGGAAAGAACGGATACGTCTTGTAAATGAAAACGCATTGTCATAAGCGATGGGTAAATAAATTACCGTGATACCGTCAATTATTTTTTCTTCTTGTTGGGGTTTGTTCCAAGAAGTAAGCATCGTTACTTTGTGTCCTTTTTCTACCAAATATTTGGCGATTTCATACGACCGAGTCACACCACCCTCTTCGGGTGTTTTGAAATATTGGTGTATGTAAAGGACGTTGAGTTGCATTAATTGAATCGAAAAATGAGGTTTACTTAATCTGCGTATAGAAATAAGCTAGATTATTCGTCAGGAATAGATAAAGCCTCATTTTCTTCAGAAGCAATTTGAAGCATTTCCTCGTATTCTTCAGGATTTAAATCGTGTACAAAAAGCACGGGGTTAATTTGTTTGTTGTTTTTCATCACTTCGTAATGTAGGTGATTTCCTGTAGAAGTACCTGTACTCCCTACTTCACCGATAATATCGCCACGTTTTACTTTTTGACCTAGTCGCACAAGTACTTTGCTCATATGTCCGTAACGTGTTTTTAAGCCAAAACCGTGGTCTAAATCGACATAGTTCCCGTAACCTTTACAGCAACTTTTCTTTACTTTTTGTACTACACCATTACCCGTAGCACGAATAGGAGTTCCTTTTTTACAAGCATAATCCAATCCTGTGTGCATTTTCCAAATCCCTAAAACAGGGTGCTTACGACGACCAAAACCAGAGGCTACACGGTATTTACTATCTTTACCGATAGGTGTAATCCACGGAGTCGCTTGGCGTCTTTTGTCTTCGTAACCTCTTACTTTTGAAAGAAAAGAATAAGAAGCATTTTGTTGATTGATTTTATTTTTCAACTCAGAAAGTTGTTGCAGTTTGAGGTCAATAAGTTCTTTTAAAGCTCCCTGTTTTCCTTTTAAAGCCTTGTCGTATTGGTCAGTAGAAGCATAATCTACTCCTTCGTCAGCAAAGGGAATGGTGTCGACACCTGTAATGATGCGGTAAACCTCTTTGTCCCTTTTTTGAAGACGACGAATATCTTTTTCTAAATCACGGACTAATTTCTCTGTTATTTCAATTTCTAAACGGTAACCTTCGTTTTCTGAATTAAGAATAATCTCAGACGGAGTTTCGAAATAATGGTCGTAAACAAAGACCAACCCAACAGCAAAAACAAACGATAACAGCAAAAAACCAAAGAGGTTTAAGAGTATCGTCCATATATTAGGAGTAATCCTTTCGTATCTGCACCTTTCGGTGTCGTAATAATATTTAATTCTAGCCATCCTTTCTTGAAAATATGCTAAATTTGTGTTTCCTAAAAACCTAAATTGGTTAATTGGAATATTTTCGAAGAGACAAGGTACAAAAAGTCTCTTTCTTATTAAAGAATAATTTAGTCGCATTTGCTATTGTTATGGAATCAAAAGAAATTAGAAAGAAGTTTTTAGAGTTTTTTACCTCAAAAGGGCATCATATAGTACCTTCAGCACCGATTGTTGTTAAAAATGACCCAACGTTGATGTTTAATAATGCGGGGATGAATCAATTCAAAGATTTATTTTTAGGAAACCAAGCACCAAAATACTCTCGTGTAGCAAATTCTCAAAAATGTTTACGTGTTTCGGGTAAGCATAATGATTTGGAAGAAGTAGGTGTGGATACTTACCACCACACGATGTTTGAGATGTTGGGGAATTGGTCTTTTGGCGATTATTTTAAACAAGAAGCTATCGAATGGTCGTGGGAGTTATTGACGAAAGTTTATAAGATTTCTCCAGACAAATTATACATTACTATTTTTGAAGGCGACGAGAAAGACGGTTTAGAAGAAGATAGTGAGGCGTACGGTTTTTGGAGAAAAATTGTAGCCAAAGATAAAATTATCAAATGCGACAAAAAAGATAATTTTTGGGAAATGGGAGAGCAAGGTCCTTGTGGTCCGTGTTCAGAAATCCACGTAGATTTACGTTCGGATGAAGAGATTGCTAAAAACCCAGGAAGAGAGTTAGTGAACCAAGACCATCCACAAGTAGTGGAGATTTGGAATTTGGTATTTATTCAATACAACAGAAAAGCAAACGGAAGTTTAGAAGATTTGCCTGCAACACATATCGATACAGGTATGGGGTTTGAGCGTTTGGCTATGGCATTGCAAGGGAAAACGTCGAATTATGATACGGATGTTTTTATGCCGATGATTAATTACGTAGAACGAAAATCGGGTAAAGTTTACGGTGAAGATTTGAAAACGGATATTGCTATTCGTGTAATTGTTGATCATATTAGAGCAATTACTTTTACGATTGCAGATGGTCAGTTGCCTTCAAATACAGGTGCTGGTTATGTGATTAGAAGAATATTGAGACGTGCGGTGCGTTATGCTTACACGTTTTTAAATATAGACAAACCATTTATCAATGAGTTAGTACCGTTGTTGGCAGAGCAATTTGCCGAGACATTTCCAGAGGTTGCTGGGCAAGAAGATTACATTAAGCGTGTCGTAGAGGAAGAGGAAAATTCATTTTTAAGAACCTTGACTTCGGGTATCAAACGATTGGAAACAATTATAAAGAAAACGGATAAGGTAATTGACGGGAAAATAGTTTTTGAATTGTATGATACCTTCGGTTTCCCTGTTGATTTGACGGGATTGATTGCTCGTGAAAATGGGTTAGAAATTGATGAAAAAGGCTTTGGCGTTGCAATGGCAGAACAGAAAAATCGTTCCCGTTCGGCAACTGCTTCATCAACGACAGATTGGACAGAATTGAAACAAGTGGAGAAAGTACAATTTGTTGGTTACGACCATTTGCGTACTGCTTCAGAAGTAGTGAAATACAGAGAGGTAAAAGAGAAGAAAAAGAGTCATTTTCAAATCGTGTTAGACCATACGCCCTTTTATCCAGAAGGAGGAGGACAAGTTGGTGACAGAGGATATTTGCAATTTGGCGAAGAAAAAATAGCGGTAAAAGACACCAGAAAAGAGAATGATTTGATTATTCATTTGGTTGATAAATTACCTTCAACAATAGAAGGAGAGGTGATTGCTCAGGTAGATAAGACAAAACGTACTTTAACGACAAACAACCATTCGGCTACGCACTTATTACAATCTGCCTTGAAAGAAGTATTGGGAGACCATATTCAACAAAAAGGTTCGTTGGTAAATGAGAAAGTTTTACGTTTTGATTTTGCTCATTTCTCAAAAATGACGGGCGAAGAGATTCGTTTAGTAGAACAAAAAGTAAATGCTAAAATCCGTGAAAACATAGTGTTGACCGAAAAAAGAGACGTGCCTATACAACAAGCTATGAGTATGGGGGCAACGGCTTTATTTGGTGAAAAATATGGTGAGACAGTTCGTGTGATAGCTTTTGATCCAACGCATTCTATCGAGTTGTGCGGAGGTACACACGTCGGTGCGACAGGCGAAATAGGTTATTTTAAGATTACTTCAGAAGCATCAGTTGCCTCGGGAGTAAGGCGTATAGAAGCAGTTTCGGCTGTCGAGGCAGATAAGTTTATTACCAAACAAGAAATATTGTTACAATCGGTTAACGAATTGTTGAAAAACCCGAAAGATTTGGCAAAAACAATCGAGGGATTGTTGGAGGATAAATCGAAATTAGCAAAACAAGTTGAGGTGTACCAACAACAAGGAGCACAACAAGTCAAACAACAATTGTTAAGTCAAGTCGTTGAGAAAAATGGGGTGAATACCATTATTCAAAAAGTGAATATAGATTCGGGTGACGCAGTGAAACAAATTGCTTTTGATTTGAAGAAACAAATCGAAAATCTATTTTTGGTATTGGCTTGTAATGTGCAAAACAAACCACTTATCACGGTAATGATTGATGATAATTTGGTAAGAGAAAAAGGTCTGCACGCAGGAAATATCATTCGTGATTTGGCGAAAGAAATTCAAGGTGGAGGCGGAGGTCAACCATTTTTCGCTACCGCAGGAGGTAAGAAATTAGAAGGATTAGATGCTGTGGTGTCTAAGGCAAACGAATTGGTTTAATCCCAACGATATAAGCTAAAAAAGATGAATAAGGAATTAAGAGAAAAATACGAAGAGGTGATTGGGTTGGAAGTGCACGTGCAACTTTTGACAAATACAAAAGCGTATTCTTCGGATACCAACGAATACGGTGCTTTGCCGAATACAAATATATCGGTAATCAACTTGGCTCACCCAGGGACATTGCCTCGTTCCAATAAAAAAGTTTTTGATTTTGCTATCAAAATGGGCTTGGCTTGTAAGTCTGACATTACAGAATATAATGTTTACGACAGGAAAAATTATTTTTACCCCGATTTACCAAAAGGTTACCAATTGACGCAAAACGAAACGCCAATTTGTATGGGAGGAGAAGTCGAAATAACCACAAAAACTGGCGAGATAAAAACGATTTTGTTAAACCGTATCCATATGGAAGAGGATACAGGGAAATCAACTCACTTAGACGGAGAATCAGATACTTTGTTGGATTTGAACCGTGCGGGTGTGCCGTTGTTGGAAATTGTAACCGAACCAGTACTCAAAAACTCAGAAGAGGCGTATGCTTTCGTTACCGAATTGAGAAAAATGGTACGTTACTTAGGTGTTTGTGATGGTAACCTAGAAGAAGGTTCGATGCGTTGTGATGCCAATATTTCTATTAGATTAAGAGGAACAGATGTTTTGAACCCGAAAGTAGAGGTGAAAAATATGAACTCTATTCGTAACGTGCAACGTGCGATTGAAGGAGAAATTGACAGGCAAATAGAATTGACCGAGCGGGGTGTAGAAATTGAGTCGCAAACGAGAATGTTTGATGCGGGCGAAGGTATCACACACGCTTTGAGAAGTAAAGAAGAAGCAAATGATTACCGTTTTCATCCAGAACCAGACTTGCAACCTGTGGTTGTTGATGAAAAATGGATAAATAAGATAAAAGTAGAAATGCCCGCATTGCCTCGTGAGTTGATGCGTAAGTTTATTAATGAATTTAGTTTGCCGGAATACGATGCCGTTGTATTGACAGACCAAAAAGATGTAGCGTTGTATTTTGAAGAGTTGTGTACCAAAACGACACATTACAAGCAAGCGTCAAATTGGGTAATGGGAGCAGTGAAATCTTATATCAATGAATTGACATTGACAATGGCAGATTTCCCTATTTCTACCGATAGATTGGCAGGATTGATTGATTTGGTACAGAGTAACAAGGTAAGTAACTCGGTGGCTAACCAACAATTGTTTCCTGAAATGATAAGTCAAACTGACAAGTCAGCGTTAGAGTTGGCTGAAGAGTTAGGGATTATTCAAGACAGTAGCGAAGATGGTTTACAACCGATTGTAGAAGAGGTGTTAAGTAAATTTCCTGATGAAGTTGCCCGTTACAAAGGTGGACAAAAACAACTTTTGGGAATGTTTATGGGACAAGTAATGAAAGCGGGAAAAGGGAAAATAGATCCTAAAGTAGCTACGGTGTTGTTGAAAAAGATATTGGGGTAGGTTAAGAAATAGAAAAATGAAATATATAGTAGTAGTATTAAGTAGCTTTTTGTTGTTTTCTTGCGGAGAAACGGCAACAACGGAATTGGGGGCAGGGCAAAGTAAAGAATTGACGGTTGAAGAGCAAGCGGTAGAAGACAGTCTGTCACAAGAACAAGTGATGGAAGATATCTTAAAAGATATGGCTATCAAAAAGGCGAAAAACGAAAAGCCAACTACTAAAAAAGAACCAAGTTTAGATATTCATTTTCCTTTAGAAGACTCGTTAACAGAGGTTGCTGTAGAAATGTTCAATAAGGGTCAGTTTTCACCAGTAATGAGTGGGCGAATTGATAAATTAGGACGTTTACAAATGTATATGCCTTTTGTGCCAAATACACTTTACCGTGTGGTGACTAATGGAAAAGGCTTGTTTTTGTTCTCAGACAAACAAAATATTACGGCACAGGTAAAAGAACGTATTGTTGCAGGAAATACTGGTTGGGATTATGTGGCGGTATCGTCAGCTGAAAGTAAGCAGATGCAGGCATTTGTAATGTATTCGAGTACATTGAAACAATCACCTGAAGGGCAACAAAAATTGGTTGATTACTTAAAAAAGGAAAAGACAGGGTATGTGCATTATGTCAATGCGAATATATTGATGCAAAACGCATCAGCGAATAAAGTATTGATTAACCGTTTGAAAAAAGATTACGTAAACAAAGTGAAATATCCTTATGCTATTGGTTACGAAAAAATATTTGCGTCAGCTCCTTTGGTAGGAGATATGGCTCCAGAGATCGAATTGCCGTCGTTGGCAGGAGGGACAGCGAAACTATCTAGCTTGAAAGGGAAAGTGGTCTTGTTGGATTTTTGGGCGTCGTGGTGTGGTCCTTGCCGAAGAGAAAACCCAAATGTGGTAAAAATGTACAATAAGTACAAGTCACAAGGATTTGATATATTTGGTGTGTCTTTGGACAAAACAAAAGAGGCGTGGCAACAAGCGGTAAAAAAAGACGGTTTGACGTGGACACAAGTTTCTGATTTGAGCTATTGGGACTCGAAAGGAGCAAAGACTTACAAGGTGCATTCTATTCCTCAAACATTCCTTATTGGGAAGGATGGTAAAATCGCAGGAATAAGTCTTCGAGGTATTGCTTTGGAGAAGAAAATAGAGCAATTGTTAGCTCAATAATCCTGTCGTTTGGGTTTATTGAAAAATAATTAAAAAAAACGTAGTGATTTTACTGTTTGTAATTTCGCTTTTAAATAAAAAAACCTTAATTTTGAGGTTCTAATAGAAATATATATATGCTAGTAATTAAAGTTAAAGAAAACGAATCAATAGAGCGAGCTCTAAAAAGATTTAAGAACAAATTTCAAAACACACAAGTTTTGAAACAGCTTAGAGGGAGAAAACAATATGTTAAACCATCTGTAGCTAGAAGAAAACAAAGAATTAAAGCAAAATACATTCAAGCATTAAGACAAGAAGAGGCTTAGTCACCGCTTGAGTGCAGTATATATTAAAAAACCCTTTTGGATAAATTTCCAAAAGGGTTTTTTTATGCTGTATTTTTCAGACAGCTCACCAAGATGAGAGGAAAGCTAAGAAAGAAAGTTGTCTAAAATATTCTTTACACGTCCTACTTCACCAGTTTCTAACATTACCTTGATACCGTGTGGGTGGTTGGGTGATTTGGTCAATATCTTTTTTTACGACACCTTCGGTTAGGTCACCTGAGCGTTGGTCTTGTTTCTGTACTATTTCAACTTCAATTCCGATTGCGATGTTCTTTCTTTTGTTTCCTTCTGACATTATCAACTAATTAAGCGGTTTCTTTATTGAATAAGGCAACAGCGATACGGATAGGTCCGTATTCGACTTGATGCTTTAGTTTTTCATAGATTCCTTTTGCTGTTTCAAAAGGTTTTTTGTTGAGGTGGTCAAATACCATTTTCTTATCTTCGGTTGTAATGTAGTCATTCAAATCCATAGGATGCCCTTTGTCGTGTAAATAAACAAAATGTGAATAGATGGTGACAGGGTTCAAATCACGTTTGATAGCGATTGCTTCAGGTGTTAATCCTTCTTTGAGGTAACCTAAGGTTTCGACATAGGTACTGCCTTTTATTTTTTGTCCATCATCTCGTTGGTCTTGGATAAATGTAAGTACTTCGTTGATGAAAGCTTCGCCGTATTTATCCAGTTTATGCCCGCCAACACCACTCACTTGTTCCAATTCAAATTCGGAAACAGGACGTGCAGAAGAGATTTCCGCCAATGTTTTGTCGTGAAAAACCATATAAGGTGCAATGCCTTCTTTATCTGCGATTTGTTTTCTTAGTGTGCGTAGTTTTTCAAATAACGCTTCGTTGATGGTAACAGACTTTGGTTTTTTGATTTCAATTTTCTTTTTGTCTTGCCATTCGACGTTGTAAAGATGTACTTTCTGTCCGTCAAAAAGTACAGCTTCTGCTTTTTCTGTACATTTTAAACGTGAGTTTTCGTGGTAAAGCAATTCCAAATAGCCTTGGTTGATGAGTTGCATCAAATACATTTTCCAATTGAAATTAGAAATGTCTTTTCCTGCTCCGTAGGTTTTTATTTGGTTGTAACCCTTACTTAGTATGCCTTGGTTTTGCGAACCTCTCAAAATATCAATAACCGTAGAAGTTCCTTCTCTTTCTCTTGAACGCTTGATTGCTGATAATGCTTTTTGTGTAATCACTGTTCCATCAAACGATTTGGGAGGATTGGTGCAATTGTCACACGTCCCACAAGTATCTTCTCTATGTTCTCCAAAATAACTCAAAACCACATTACGACGACAGGCTTGTTCTTCGCAATACTGTTTCATCCTATCCAATTTCGCTTCTTGTACGGCTTTAAACTCGGCTGAACCGTTGCCTTTGTCAAGGAAATGTTTGTAGGTCATCAAATCTTGAATGGTGTAAAATAAGGTACAATGACTGACCATTCCATCACGACCTGCACGACCGATTTCTTGGTAATAACTCTCAATGTTTTTAGGCATATTGTGGTGAATTACCCAACGAATATTGGCTTTATCTATCCCCATTCCAAAAGCAATTGTCGCACAGATAATTTGAATATCATCTTTCAAAAAACCTTCTTGGACTTTACTTCTTTTCTCTGTAGGCATTCCTGCGTGGTAATAAGCCGAGTTAAAACCTGCTTTTTTGAGTTTGGCTGAAATGTCTTCGGTTATTTTTCTACTTAAACAATAAATAATTCCTGCTTGCCCACGTCGTCCTGCGACTATTTTTTCTATTTCTTTGTAACGGTTGATGGCTGGTTTTACACCTACAATCAAGTTTTTTCGCTCAAAAGAAGAGAGTAATATTTCGGGATTGTTTAACTTCAACTGATTAGCAATATCTTTTTGAGTAGCCGTATCTGCCGTAGCAGTAAGGGCGATGAACGGAATATCCGAAAACACCTTTCTTACACTTCCCATTTTAGCATATTCGGGACGGAAATCGTGTCCCCAAGTTGATACACAATGTGCTTCATCTACTGCAATTAATGCTAATTTTATGTTTTGTAAAAAAAACTGAATATCCTGTGATAAAAACTTTTCAGGGGATAAATACAAGAGTTTCAACTCACCAGTTTCTGCTTGTTGACGGATTTCTTGTTCCTCTCCGTGACTAATTGTACTGTTGATATACGAGGCATTGACGCCGTAGGCTCGTAAACTTTCGACTTGGTCTTTCATCAAGGCTATCAACGGACTGATAACAACGGTTAAGCCGTCTAATGTAATGGCTGGTATTTGGTAACAAATGGATTTACCACCTCCTGTAGGCATAATAATCACTGCGTCTTTTTTGTCGTAGATCAACTGAATTGCCTGTTCTTGTAACGAACGGAAATTGTCGTAACCAAATACGCTTTTTAATGCGTCTTTTGCCTTTTGAATATTCATTAGTTAGGGTTGTTATGGGATAAACAAAAATACGAAATAGTCAGAGTGTTCGTTTGATAAATGAGAAATATACTTTTAAATCGGGTCGGGTCGGGTCGGAAGCCGACGGCTGTTTTATTTGTTTCTTAGTAATAGATAGACGGAAAGAAAGTCAGTAATTTATTTTCGAAAGCTAATGTAAGGCTTAAGGATAGAGACGGCATCCTTTTGTGAGGAACGAGCAAAAGATATAGTCGAAAGCCTGACCCGCTCTTGATTCTGTCTGTTAATTTGATTTCTATCGCTATTTTTACTGTGTAACACTAAAGAATCAATTGAACAGAAAGGGGAAGCTCCAAATAAAAAAAGCACGCTCTAATTAAAGAGTATGCTTCGTTTTTGTACTGGGTGGTCTGCTATTTGTCGTGGTGTGTGTCTAAATAATGGTTGGCGGAATACTTGCCCGACCCCATAAATAGCATTACGAAAAGAGCCAATAAAACGAGTAAAGAAATTACCCATTCGACCCCAAACGCATCGGTGGACATATTGGTGATAAATACCGCACCGAATAAAATCGGTAGCTGAACCAATGATGCCAAACGAGTAAAAAGCCCCATAGTAATGAATAATCCCCCGACCAAATGTGCAAATGCGACATAATGTACCATCATTACGATACCTGTAAGTTTAACAAACTCCGGCATCATATCTCTGAGTACTTCTTGATGTTGTAGAAAATAAACGCCCTTCATAAATAAAAAAACGCCTAATATAATACGGACAATATCTAACCATTTTGGATGATGAGTGTCCGCCCAATCCGATATATCTGTTAATAATTCCATCGCTTACCTATTTGTTGTATTGTATTATACGTGACTGGTAGTCAATGGGTAATGTTTTGGTTAAGCGAAACGTTGGTGGCTTTGAGCTAAGACCGAACGGATTTCTTGCAGGTCTTTGATAAGTATGGCAACTTCTTTCATTCCGTTGGCATATTGTGCTTGGTATTCGTCGATTTTAGTATCTATAGCAAGTAATTTTTCTTCTATTTTATTCAAATTCATAATTGTTGTTTTTGTAATCAAAAAGTATTTTAGTGAGGGTAGTTCAATTTTCAGACCAATATTCGTTTACGTCGAAATGTAGCTGGGCTCTTTCAAACTCTTTTGCACTCGAAAAACCTGCAAACTGTATTGCTACCCCTTTTGCTATTCCTGTTTCGAGGCAATCAAAATATAAAGCAAATTTGTGTTTGAGACGAGAGATGTATTCTTCTTTGTTGATACGTGAAGAGAAAAACGTGTCCATTTTTAATTGTTTTCTTAAAGCCATAACTGTTTGTGTTTTTAGTACATTACAATATTACAGTAGCAGACCGCACAAGACGTACGGTGTGAAATTTTTATTGAAATATGTTAAAGTTATTGAAAACCACAACTGTTTAGGGAGAGAGGAGTATAGATTAAATGAGTATTAGGATAAAACTTAATCAAACAATATTTGTTTAAACAAACAAAAGTATTTACATTTAAGAAAAAATAGAACTTATGAAAGTAACAAACACATTATCAGGTATCGCATTGGCTTTATTGTTGGCTTCTTGCGGAGGAGAAAAAGTGGCAGAAAAGGCGACGGAAATTAAAGAAGAGGTGAAAGAAATCGTAGCGACTTCAACGTTTGCAGTAGATGCAAGTGCGTCATCGGTCAATTGGAGAGGTTTCAAGTTGGGTGGTTTGTATGATCATACAGGTACTGTAACCGTGAAAAAAGGTTCGGTTGAGTTGAAAGGTGATAAAGTAGTCGGTGGAGAAGTGGTTATTGATATGACGACAATTGATAATACCGACTTGAAAGATGATGCTGAGAAGAAAGCGAAATTAGAAGGTCATTTAGGTGCTCCAGATTTCTTTGATGTGGCAAATCATACGACAGCTACATTTAAAATAACTTCGGTAGAAGGAAAGAATGCAAAAGGAAACTTGACTGTTCGTGGAATTACATTGCCTGTAACAGCAACTTTAAACGAAACGGTTGTTGCTGATGGTACGGTAAAAGTTGATGCTTTCTTAGTATTTGACCGTCAAAACCACAAGGTGAAATTTCAAATGCCTGCGGGAGATTTAGCTATCAGTGATGATATTGAAGTGAAAGTTTCTTTGGTGGCAAAAAAATAATTTTTGTTTTGGTTGAGTAATAGCGAAAGCTATAAATGAAAAAAGGTTCGAGGAAATTTCCCCGAACCTTTTTCTTTGTATTTCTATTTTTGATGTGTTAGACTTGTGCTTCGTTTACACTTGCTATAACCGATATTTTTGCGATGTCTTTGTCAAATTCGTACAGTCCACCACCTGGTTGGTCACCAATCAGTGTTAATTTGTCTAATATTGTACGTGCTAAGGCTTCTTCTTCCATTTGTTCAGAAACAAACCATTGCATAAAGTTATGTGTTGTGTAATCTTTTTCTTGTAAGGTTAAGAATACAATTTCGTTGATACTTTCGGTAACCATTATTTCGTGGTCAAGTAAAGTTTCGAACATTCCACGGATTGTTTTAAAATCAACAGGAGGTTGCTCTACGGCAGGAACAATTACATTTCCGCCACGTTCGGCTACAAAACGAACTAATTTAAGCATATGTCCACGTTCTTCTTCGGCGTGTGTGTACATAAATGTACTTACACCGCTCATCCCTTGTCCGTCAGCCCAAACAGCCATAGAAAGGTATAGTTGTGATGAATACGCTTCTTTATCGATTTGCTCGTTTAATATATTTTCTATGCTTTCGTTTCTCATTGCTCCACGTGTTAAAGATTTACTCAAAGCTACTACTTTTTATGTAAGCAACGAAAAAAAAGGTGAATAATAAAGAATGATTCTAAACAGTTTTTTTGGTAATCTGATGTATGTCAGTTTTTAATGAGGTTTATCGTGCGTTTTTTATTAAATTGATAATTATGATAGAGAAAATAAAAGCACTAAGTAAAGACCCGAAGTTTAAAAAGAAGGTGGTTTATGAATTGATGAGTAATGCCGTTGCTTGGGGATGTGCGTTGCTTGTTTCTCATATTTTAAAAGGTTTTTTGTTAGTGCCAAAATTAGAAAATGGTTTTGGATTATTTAATCGTCACCATAAAGTCAAAGTGTCTTCTACAACTTTTGAGTTTTTGTCTTGGGGAATTGTTTTTGTAGTTGGTTTGGTTGTTTTTACTGTAGTTGAATATTACACCGAAAAACATTTGTTTAAAGATTATTTTAAAGAGAAAGAAACGGAAAATAGACTGAAAAAGTAACCTTTTGGTTTATATGTACGTACAATAAGGTTCGTGATTTACAACTTAAATTGAAAAGCTATGAAAATGACAAAACCACAATTACTGATTACGTTTACTGCACTATTTGCGTTGATTGTATTTAATTCTTAGAACTAATTTTTAAACTATAAAAAGAAAGCCAAAGCTATCCGTAGCTTTGGCTTTTTTTTGTTATACACAGTAAGAGAAGTCAAATGTTTAAAAATCTTTATCACGCAATCAGTCAAAGAGCCGAAGTAAATACTTATTTTTAAGCTTGGGAATCAAATAGTAGCTAAAAGTGATTGGTTGCCTTTTGAAGAAAAAAAGAAATGAAGAAAAAAATAGCAATTATAGCAGGAGGAGATTCGCACGAGAGAGAGATTTCTTTATTGAGTGCCCAAACTGTACTTGAACATATAGATAAAACACTTTTTGACGCACATTTGGTTATTTTAACCGAAGGGGAATGGGTTTGTCGTTACCATAAAGTCGAAATACCCGTTGATAAAGCTGATTTTAGTTTGGCTGTAGATGGAGGGCATTTTCATTTTGATGCGGTGTTTGTGACTGTTCACGGTACACCAGGTGAAGATGGTTTGTTGCAAGGTTACTTCGAATTGTTAGGTTTGCCTTACACCACTTCAAAACACAGCGAAATTACGCTGACGTTTAATAAATGGATGTGTAACCACGTTTTAAATTCCTTAGGTTACGCTTGTGCAAAGTCTGTTTTATTAAGAACAGGAGATGCTGTGGCTGTCGAGAAGATTATTGAGAAGTTAGGTTTGCCTTGCTTTGTAAAACCCAATGACTCAGGGTCGAGTTATGGTGTAAAGAAAGTCAATCTAAAAGAAGAGTTAGAAGAAGCGGTGGCTTTTGCATTCAAACACGGGAAGCAAGTCTTGATTGAGTCATTTCTTGATGGTGTAGAAGTTACAAATGGTGTTTATAGCAAAAATGGTCAAGTCAACGTATTACCGATAACAGAGATAGTATCAGAAAATGATTTCTTTGATTATGAGGCAAAATACGAAGGGAAATCAAAAGAGATTACACCAGCAAGATTGTCTGATGAAATTACGGTTTCGGTAAAAGAAATTACTTCGTCAATTTATAAAACGTTAGGTTTAGCAGGGATGGCTCGTATAGATTATATGATAGTCAATGACGTTCCGCACGTAATAGAGATAAACACCACGCCAGGGTTGGCAGAACAAAGTGTAATACCACAACAAGCAAGGTCAATTGGTATGACACTAACAGAATTATTTACTACGGTAATAGAAGAAGCATTAAAAGATTAATATGAAAAATATACTTGTCCCTTTTGATTTTTCCAATGAAGCAAATGCTGCATTGAGAGCTGCCTCCGAGATAGCGAGCAAACAAGGAGCGAAGATTTATTTATTGAATGTGTACGAAGCACCAGAGGCGACCAATGACATTTATGGTTTTTCAACTAAGGCGTTGAAAGAGTATAAAAAGATGGTTGATGAGGTGAAAGACGATCACGAAGGAAGATTGAATGAGGTAATAGCAAAAGCGACTTTCTTGCAATCGGATATTGAACCGTTGACCAAGCGAGGATTTGTTCATAAGACAATCATCGAAACACTGGAAGAGATGAATATCGGACTCGTCGTAATGGGAGCAAAGGGTACTTCTACAATCGAAGAGTATTTGATAGGGACAAATGTCGAGAAAATAATTAGTAGAGCGACTTGTCCTGTATTGATAGTGCCCAATGTACAAAAGAATTTCACGTTAGAGAACTTAGTCTTTGCGTCTAATTTTGAGATGGAAGAAATTCCTGAGTTTGCTTTTTTTAATGATTTAGCAAGAGATTTTGATTCGACAGTACATTTGTTACGAGTAAATACACCTGCAAATTTCTCTCGTTCGAAAGATATGAGGAAGTCAATGGCAGATTTTACGGAGCAATGGCAATTGAAAAAAGTGACAGATAATATTTATAGTGAATTTACGATTGAAGAAGGAATGTTAGAGTTTGCCTCGACAGTAGATGCTGACTTGATTTGTTTGCATAGAAGTCACCACCGTAATTTCTTTTCGTTTCTTAATGCGAGATTTACGGATGAGATTGTAAAGCACTCATCGTCAAGACCAATATTGATATTGACTTAGTAATAAGGTGAAATAGAGTATTGTGCATTTATTTAGAGGTTGTTAAAATAAAGTTGTAAATGAATAAGATAGCAGGTTTTTTTTGGTAGAAAATAAATAGCATTTGAGATGAAGTACAATCCGAAAATTCATAACCGAAGGTCAATACGATTGAAGGGGTATGATTATGCGCGAGCAGGATTTTATTTTGTAACCATTTGTTGTCAGAATAGAGCACATATGTATGGGGTCATTAAAAACGGTGTAATGGAATTGAACGCTGCAGGATTAATGATAGAGAAATGGTACCACACATTAGAAAGTAAGTTCCCAGATATCAAATGCCACGAAATGGTGGTAATGCCCAATCATTTCCATTGCATCATAGAAAATATCGGTACAACCCCGCTAGGGGCAGACCAAAGTGTCTGCCCAAATACAAATACAAATACAAATACAAATACAAATACAAATACAAATACATACCAATGTGCCTGTACAGACAACAACAACAACAACAACAACAACAACAACAATAATCCCCGTCCGTTATTGGGCGAACACATGGGTTCGCCCCTAGCGAAGGTCGTACAATGGTTTAAAACAATGTCAACAAATGAATATATTCGGGGCGTGAAAACCGAAAATTGGAAACGGTTTGATGGTAAATTATGGCAACGTAATTATTGGGAACATATCATCCGAAATGAAAAAGCATACGACAATATTTCTAATTATATAAAAAATAACCCACTGAAATGGGAAAAGGATATGTTGAAATAAATCCCTTAAAATTATATGTCGCCTGCTTGACGTATAACAAATAATCAGAAACAAAAAAAGGTCCGTTCGTTCTCTCTTTAGAAGAAATGGACCTTTTAATAAGTAGGAAAAAGAGGAATTAGGGTAGGTATTTGTCTTTTCCGAAATTTGGTTTTCTTTTTTCTAAAAAAGCATCTCTTCCTTCTTTGGCTTCTTCAGTCATATATGCCAAACGAGTCGCCTCACCAGCGAAAACTTGTTGTCCTACCATTCCATCGTCTGTTAAGTTCATAGCGAATTTTAACATTTTGATAGAAGTAGGTGATTTCTCTAAAATTTCTTGTGCCCATTCGTAGGCAGTGTCTTCTAATTCATCGTGAGGGATAACTGCATTGACCATTCCCATATCGTAAGCCTCTTGTGCCGAATAATTACGTCCTAGGAAAAAAATCTCACGTGCTTTTTTCTGTCCGACCATTTTAGCGAGGTAAGCAGAACCGTAGCCGCCATCAAAACTTGTAACGTCAGCATCAGTTTGTTTGAAAATAGCGTGTTCTTTACTTGCCAAAGTCAAGTCACAGACAACGTGTAAACTATGTCCTCCACCAACAGCCCATCCAGGAACAACGGCAATTACTGCTTTAGGCATAAAACGTATCATTCGTTGTACTTCTAAAATATTGAGACGATGTTGCCCATCGTTACCTATATAGCCTTGGTGTCCACGTGCTCGTTGGTCACCTCCACTACAGAATGAATAAACCCCGTCTTTAGTCGAAGGACCTTCAGCAGAAAGCAATACTACACCAATAGAAGTGTCTTCTTGAGCATCGTAAAAAGCCTCGATTAGCTCACTTGTCGTCTTTGGGCGAAAAGCATTACGTACATTTGGACGGTTAAAAGCGATACGAGCGACACCATTTGCTTTTTTGTAGGTGATATCTTCAAATTCTCTGACGGTTTTCCAATCTATTGCACTCATTATTTGTCAATTATTGATTTAAGATGTAAAAATAATCTATTCAACCGAATAAATGATCAAAACAGGTTTGTCTTTTGCGACTTGGAGGAGTATCTAGTTTTGAATTGCTCAAAATAAACCAAAATTGAAAACCATTTTTTGTAAGAAAGTGTTATCTTTGCAGTTAAGTAGAATTAATCCAAATAAGGCAAGATGGCAGCATTAAAGGAAGACGAAGAAAAAGTATTGTTAGATGAGGTCACCTCGTCGGACTATAAGTATGGCTTCGTAACAGATGTAGATGCGGATGAAGCACCGAAAGGGCTGAATGAAGAGATTATTAAATTCATTTCTGCAAAAAAAGAAGAACCGAAATGGTTGTTAGAATTGCGTCTAAAGGCTTTTCGTCATTGGCTGACCTTAGATGAGCCGACTTGGGCAAATGTGGACTACCCTAAAATTGATTTTCAAGAGATTATTTATTATTCAGCACCAAAGCCGAAAAAAGAATTAGAGAGTTTAGACGAAGTTGACCCCGAATTACTGAAGACATTTGCGAAATTAGGGATTTCTTTAGACGAACAAAAAAGATTGAGTGGAGTTGCTGTAGATGTTGTAATGGATAGTGTGTCTGTTAAAACAACATTTAAAGACAGTTTATCTAAGTTGGGCGTTATTTTTTGCTCGATGTCAGAGGCTGTACAAGAGCATCCCGAATTGATACAAAAATATTTAGGTTCGGTTGTACCTTACACAGATAATTATTATACGGCGTTAAACGCAGCTGTATTTACTGATGGTTCGTTTTGTTATATTCCTAAAGGCGTACGTTGCCCAATGGAGTTGTCCACTTATTTTAGAATAAATGCAGCAAACACAGGTCAGTTTGAACGTACATTGATTGTTGCTGAAGATGACAGTTATGTTAGTTATTTGGAAGGGTGTACAGCACCTCAGCGAGATGAAAACCAATTACACGCAGCGGTAGTCGAAATCATAGCAAATAACAATGCCGAAGTGAAATACTCGACAGTTCAAAACTGGTACCCAGGAGATAAAAACGGAAAAGGAGGAATTTATAATTTCGTTACAAAAAGAGCAATTTGTGCAGGACACCATTCGAAAGTCTCTTGGACACAAGTAGAAACAGGTTCGGCGATAACGTGGAAATACCCTTCTTGTATTTTGAAAGGAGATTATTCGATAGGCGAATTTTATTCTGTGGCGGTAACAAACAACCACCAACAAGCAGATACAGGAACAAAAATGATACACCTTGGGAAAAACACAACGAGTCGTATTGTCTCGAAAGGTATTTCGGCAGGAGTGAGTCAGAATTCTTATAGAGGAGAAGTGAAAGTTGCTAAAAGAGCATCGGGAGCACGTAATTTCTCTCAATGTGATTCGTTATTGATGGGAGATACCTGTGGAGCACATACCTTTCCCTATATCAATATAGATAACAGCACAGCGCAAGTAGAGCACGAGGCAACAACCTCTAAAATTGGAGAAGACCAAATTTTCTATTGTAACCAACGTGGTATTGATTCAGAAAAAGCAGTCGAGTTGATTGTCAATGGATTTTCGAAAGATGTCCTGAAACAATTGCCAATGGAATTTGCTGTCGAAGCACAGAAATTATTAGCGATTAGTTTAGAAGGTTCGGTAGGATAAAAAAATCGTTAAGAAAGGACTTGTTGTTCATTTCTTATCGTCTAAAATTTAAAGAGATTAAGCGGAAACGCAAAACATTATATATTATGCTTTCAATAAAAAATCTACAAGCATCAGTAGAAGACAAACAAATATTAAAAGGATTGAACCTTGAAGTTAAAGCGGGAGAAATTCACGCAATAATGGGTCCTAACGGAGCAGGTAAAAGTACATTAGCATCTGTTCTTGCGGGTAAAGAAGGTTATGAGGTAGAACGTGGTTCGGCTACTTTAGATGGAAAAGATTTACTTGATTTAGCTCCAGAAGAAAGAGCGAGAGAAGGTGTCTTTTTGGCATTTCAATACCCTGTAGAGATACCAGGGGTTAATACGACAAGTTTTTTGAAATTGGCGGGTAAACGAGATGAGAGAACATAGAGGATTGGAGCCTTTAGATGCTATCGGGTTTTTGAAACTGATGAAAGAAAGAATGGCAACAGTCGAAATGAAAAAAGACTTGTTGAACCGTAACTTAAACGAAGGGTTTTCAGGAGGAGAAAAGAAAAGGAATGAGATTTTTCAAATGAGTATGTTGGAGCCGAAATTAGCTATTTTGGATGAAACAGATTCGGGATTAGATATTGATGCCTTACGTATTGTCGCAAATGGAGTAAATTCTCAAAAATCTAAAGATAATGCCTTTGTTATTATTACGCATTACCAACGTTTGTTAGATTATATCGTGCCTGATTTTGTGCACGTTTTGTTTGACGGAAAGATAGTGAAAACAGGAGGGAAGGAATTGGCCTTAGAATTAGAAGAACGAGGTTACGATTGGATTAAAGAAGAATTGGCTTCATAATTTCAAAAACGTTACAAATACCTCATTAAATAGTTCAAAATGGCTTTCAAAGAAAATATACTTGCTACCTACAAAGACGAAAAATCTGCTTTAGGAGAAGTTCGTCAATTAGCAAAAAAACAATTAGAAGTATTGGAACTACCTACTCGTAAAAACGAGGATTGGAAGTTTACAAACGTGAAGTCGTTAGATAAAATAGCGTATTCATTTGAAGAGGCTAAACTGACCAACTCACAAGTGAAAGCAGTGGAGATTGAAGGTTTAGATGCTTATAAAATTATTTTGGTAAATGGTGTTTTTGATAGTGAAAAATCAGTGTTGCCAACACAAAATAAAGTAACTGTTTTACCTCTTGTCGAGGCGTTGAAAGACGAAACTACATTGGCGTATTTTAACCAAGAGTTGAATACAGAAAATGAATTGTTTTCGGCAATAAGTACGGCTTTATTTAAGGACGGTTATTTTATTAAAATAGAAAAAAAATACTGTTTTAGATAAGCCCGTAATTGTTTACCATATCAATGAGGCGACAAATACAGAAGTGGTTTCTTTACCTCGTAATTTGATAGTGGTTGAAGAAAACGCACAAGCTACTATCATTGAGAGTTTTCATACAATAGGAGAAAAGGCAAGTTTAACAAACGCTGTAACGGAGATTTTTGCCGGTGTATCATCAAACGTGTCTTATTATAAATTACAAGACGAAGGAGCAACAGCTTCACATATTGGAACGACAGAAGTAACGGTAAAAGACAAAGCTGTTTTTAAAACTTATACATTTACTTTGAGCGGAGATATTGTACGTAACAATTTGCATTATAAATTGGACGGAGAGCATATCGAAGCGTATATGTACGGTTTGTATATGATAGATGGTAAAACGCACGTTGATAACCATACCGTAGCAGACCATTTAAAGCCTAATGGTTACAGTAACGAGTTGTATAAAGGAATAATGAACGGTCATTCAAACGGTGTTTTTAATGGTATCGTTTATGTTCGTCCTGATGCGCAAAAGACAAATGCTTTTCAGTCAAATAAAAACCTTTTACTGACAGATGATGCTAAAGTAAATGCGAAACCTCAGTTAGAAATATGGGCAGATGATGTAAGTTGCTCTCACGGTTGTACCACAGGACAATTGGACGAGGAAGCAATATTCTTTTTTAGACAAAGGGGGATTAGTTTAGTGAACGCAAAGAAATTGCTTTTAGAAGCATTTGCCATAGAAGTTGTTAATCACGTCAATGTAGAGGTGATAAAAGGTTATTTGACAAAGATAATTCAAAAGAAATTAAAACTAATTAGCCGTCGGAAGGCGAAATAAAAATAGAAGAGGTTGTTAGATATTAGTAAAATAAGGGAACAATTCCCGATTCTTAAAGAACAAGTAAACGGCAAACCATTGGTGTATTTAGATAATGCAGCAACGACACAAAAGCCCCTTGTCGGTAATTCGTGCGGTAACGAATTATTACACGACGATGAATGCAAATATTCATAGGGGAATACACACGTTGGCAGAAAAAGCAACGGTTGCATTTGAGGCAACAAGAACAGCTTGTCAGGAGTTTATTAATGCACAAACGCACGAAGAGATAATATTTACAAGAGGGACAACGGAAGCGATTAATTTGGTTGCCTCGTCTTTTGGAGAAACATTGATCGCAGGAGATGAAATCATCATTTCTACAATGGAACACCACTCTAATATTGTTCCTTGGCAAATGGTTTGTGAAAAATCAGGAGCTGTTTTAAAAGTCGTTCCGATAACGGATGAAGGCGAGTTTGTTTTTGAGGAATACACAAAATTACTTTCTGACCGTACCAAATTGGTAGCAGTTACTTATGCTTCTAACGCATTGGGGACAATCAACCCGATAGAAGAAATTATACTAAAAGCACACGAAGTAGGGGCGAAGGTTTTGATAGATGCAGCACAAGCAGCGTCTCATTTACCTATAGATGTGCAAAAGCAAGGTATTGATTTTTTAGCCGTTTCGGCACATAAAATGTACGGACCAACAGGTGTAGGTTTTCTTTACGGGAAATTTGATTTGTTGAATGCGATGTCTCCTTACCAAGGAGGAGGAGAGATGATAAAAGAAGTGAGTTTTGAAAAAACCACTTACAACGATGCTCCTTTTCGTTTTGAAGCAGGAACACCCAATATCGCTGATGTGGTTGCTTTTAAAGACGCTATTGATTTTGTTAATACACTAGGGAAAGAAGCTATTCAGGCACACGAAGTTGCTTTGTTACGTTATGCAACCGAGCAATTAGAGCAAATAGAAGGGTTGAGCATTATAGGTAGAGCTAAAAATAAGGTGGGTGTGGCATCATTTGTGATTGAAGGAGTACATCACCAAGACTTGGCAATTATGCTTGACCAAAAAGGAATTGCTGTACGTACTGGGCATCATTGTACACAGCCTTTGATGCAACGGTATGGCTTGTTGGGAACTACAAGGGCCTCTTTTGCTGTTTATAACACAATGGAAGAAATCGATGTTTTTATCGAAGGGTTACATAAGGCATTGAAAATGTTAAAGTAGAATTACAAATGGCATCAATAAAAGAAATACAAGACGAAATAATTGAAGAGTTTGACTTTTTCGATGAGTGGGACGATAAATATGGTTTCATTATCGATATGGGTAAAAGTCTTCAAGGATTGTCTGACGAGTTCAAAACGGAAGATAATATCATCAAAGGTTGCCAGAGTAGGGTTTGGTTACACGCATTTATGGAAGATGATAAAATTATTTTCCAAGCCGAAAGTGATGCGATTATAGTGAAAGGAATCGTAGCCATGTTGTTACGTGTATTTTCAGGACAAACACCTGATGCAATTATAACGAATGAAATTTATTTCCTTGAGAAGATAGGAATGGCTCAACATTTATCTCCCACACGTTCGAATGGATTGGTAGCGATGGTAAAGCAAATCAAATTGTATGGGTTGGCATTCAAAACTAAAATGACATTGAACTAATGATAGTTATAGATAAAGAAGAATTGAAACTAAAGGTCATCAAGATGATGAAAACTGTCTATGACCCAGAGATACCTGTTGATGTATTCGAATTAGGATTAATCTATGAAATAGAAATCTTACCGATAAACAATGTACAGGTATTGATGACGCTAACAAGTCCTAATTGCCCTTCGGCAGAGGAGATACCAGCAGAAATAAAAATGGCAATTAAAGAGTTGAAAGAAGTTGCCGAAGTAGAGGTTACACTGACTTTTGATCCACCGTACCACCAAGATATGATGTCTGATGCAGCGAAGTTGGAATTAGGGTTGATGTAAAAAAAAACTATCCCATTTTATAAGGGATTAGTGATAATAGAATAAATAGATTACAAACAGGTCAACGACCTATAAATACTAAAAATATGTACCCAGATCAAATGACAGCACCTATGCGTGCAGAATTAACCGCAGTAGGTTTTGAAGAATTATTAACAGCAACAGACGTTGATACGGCTATAGCGAAAAGTGGGACTACTTTGGTGGTTTTGAATTCGGTATGTGGTTGTGCAGCAGGAACTGCTCGTCCAGGAGTGAAAGCTTCTTTGACAGGAGAGAAAAAGCCTAAACATATCACAACAGCTTTTGCTGGTGTTCACGCTGAGGCAGTAGCTAAAGTGAGAGAATATACCTTGCCTTATCCTCCTTCGTCTCCTTGTATTGCATTATTTAAAGATGGTGAATTGGTTCATATGGTAGAAAGACACCATATCGAAGGACGTTCGGCAGATATGATTGCAGGACACTTACAAGAAGTTTACGCAGAGTTTTGCTAAACAATTCTTAAGGTTTTAAAAAAGGCGATGGGTAGTACTCATCGCCTTTTTTTGAAAGAGGAGAAAGATAGCTAACAACAACCTTGATGGTGGTGTTAATAATGTGAATAACCCTAATACCGTATATACAGTAGAAACTGTATTTACTAACCCTACAAAAACAGGTTATACCTTTGAAGGTTGGTACACTGATGCTTTATTCACTACTGAATATACGCAGGGTATTACTGGAGATTTAGCTTTGTTTGCTAAGTTTACTGAAAAGACAACAGGTCTTTTTGCTACAACAAAAAGCACATTTAATTTTCACCCTAATCCTACTGTAGACTTTATCCATACGGAGCTAGCAATAGGAGGTGTCAAGATTCTCAATTTACAAGGAGAGCTTATACAAGAGTTTAACACCAACGCAACAACCTACGATGTTTCTAATTTGAAACCGGGGACTTATGTTATTATAGCTACAAGTACACAAGGTGTCTCTTATACTGCAAAATTAATTAAAGAGTAGTACTCAAAAAAACGCAGACTAAAGGCAAATCTGTTTTCTAGGGTCTAGCCTTTTTTTTTGAGTACTCAGTAAGTCTAAAGTAAATAGTCTTTAGTGCTGAGTATTGTGTGTTTGTGGTAGGAGCTAAAGATTTAGAAGTGGTTTTCCAAAAGTAAAGAAACAAACTGTCATTCCTAACTTGTTTCGGAATCTGATGTTTTTTTGTTTTGGGTAGAAAAGTACAGAGTAGATAGTATCTAGAACAAAGTAGCCAGTTAAACACAGACGAAAAGAAAGTCTATCCATCAGTAAATATTGAAGTGGAAATCCTTTCGGTTCTTTTCTCTATCCAAAAGAAGGAGGACACGCCCTAATTCATTAAATAGTTTGGCTGTGTTCCATTTAAAAGTTGGTAAAATAGCCTATAAATTTTCAATCTTTCAAATTAGAATAATTAGTTAGGTAAATTTGATAATTCACCTCTCTTTTCATAAAATCACTCCAGGAAGTATGGCTATGAAATGATTCATCAAAGAAATCAATTGAACTTTGTTTTAAAGACTCAATTAGAGTAAACCAATTACAATAATTGTGTAAATACTTTGTTGCAACACCTTTAAACCCTCTATTGACCAATGTTTTTAATCTACCAGCTTTTTCATTAATAGTGTTGACATGATATATTTTAGCTCTCGAATGGTATTTTGCTAAAAATGTCTCGTGCTGAATTCTAAAAGCCTTGGCAAAAGCCTTTAATGATGGGTGTTTATCTGAAGTTAAAATATTTGTCTCTTTATTTATGATTCCACCAATTGATTTTTTAACATCAGAAGCCTTTAGTCGACCAATTCACTAACAACATCTAAAATCAGGTCACCTTCTCTATCTGCTGTTGCTAATACCTTGACCGATTCAGAATTATCACCTTGTTTATTGTTTTGTCGTCCTCTCTTTTTAGAGGAACTTAAGTTTTTTCTTCCTTTTTGATTAAAGCTGTAATGTAAATCATCAATTTCCACAATACCAAATAACTTTGTTGCCTTTTTAGCTATTGCAAATAGTATTTTATGTCGCCAAAAGAAAGCTGTTTTATGACAAACATTTATTCTCTTCCCCATTTCTCTTGTGGAATAAAAATCACCATTAAACATCGTATCAACGTACTCATACCATTTATCTTTCAACTGTAAACGATGAATAGCTGAACCAGTGGAGTCCGAAAAAATGGTTTTACATGTCTGTTTTTTACATTGGTAACGCTGTTCTAATGATTTATTAAAACCATATTTAATAAAGTGATGCGACCCGCATTTTGGACAGCAATCTCGTTTATATTCTTCTGTTTTTGATTGGTAAGT
The DNA here is from genome assembly GCA_965224495.1 of Cytophagales bacterium. Classification (GTDB taxonomy): domain Bacteria; phylum Bacteroidota; class Bacteroidia; order Cytophagales; family JAAEPT01; genus CBDCZI01. Next base: position 158,326 of record CBDCZI010000029.1, read on the forward strand.
ATTTTTGTTTTCTAAAATTTGAAACTTCAATTTCTCTACAAGAATTTCTTTTTCATCAGTTGGTAACTGACTTAAGCGAGTAAATATATTTTTGAAAAGCATAGCATAAATAGTTGGTTCTATTTATAAAACACTCAAAACGAAAAGTTCGTGCTTGATTTACCAACTTTTTAGTGGAACACAGCCAATAGTTTCTATTTTTTTTTTTTTCATTGTGAAAATCGTTAGTTTTACAAATTAAATGTGGTTTAATCAGTTTATTACTAAGGTATTGTTTGGTTAAATACTTACTTGAGAGGAATAAAATTCATTATGAGATATATTAATAAATTAGGTGTGGTTGTGTTTTTGTTGTTGTTAAGTATCACTTCGGGGTATTCACAAATAACACGAGCGGTAGTAAACCCGTCTTTTGAAGAACCTGTTATCACCACTAATTATGTGCAGACTCACCATGATAATGTTACTTTTTGGAAAACTTCTGCTTCAGATAGCAAGATAGAAATATGGCAAAGTGGGTTTTTGAGTGTTCCTTCTCAAGCAGGAAATCAGCACATAGAGATTAATGCGACACAAGAAGCTACGGTATATCAAAAATTTTGTGTTGAGAATGGAGAAACAATGACTTGGTCGTTTTACCATCGTGCAAGAGCAGGAACAGATGTTATAAACTTAACTATTGGTGGAGATGATCAAGGTGATTTTTCTTCAACTACTGCGGGTTGGAACCATTTTACGGGTTCGTTTACAGCGACTTCTGACGGAGAGCACTTACTCGAGTTTTCTGCTGTTTCGACTGGGAGTGGTAACAATACTGTAGGTAATTTTTTGGATAACATTACTGTTGGAGGATTGGTTACTTATGTCGAGTTTGGAAAGGTAGCTTATGCTGATAGTGAGAGTGGCGGGTCGGATATTCCACAACTTTTACTGTTAGGGGATTTGGCTACCGCTACAACTGTAGAAGTGACTGTCGTAGGAGGGACAGCAACAAGTGGAGATGATTTTTCATCGACAACAACAGTAACTATCCCTGCGGGCTTGTATGACGCAACTTTAGCGACAGCTATTCCAATTAATTTATCAATTACTGATAATGCTATTTTTGAAGGAGATGAAACGATTGATTTTAAGATTACAGCGGTAGGGGCGGGGTTAAAAAATAAAAGTACCAGTGTTTGTTCTCAACCAGGTGTAGATTTAACTACTTATACTATTTCAGAAGATGATTTCCCAAACCTTACAGTGGAGAAAATAGTAAGTCCGACAGGGAATGTGGCTCCAGGAGATGAATTAACTTACACAATAACTATTGAAAACGTAGGGACGGATGGAGCAGGTAATATTAAAGTGACGGATTTATTACCAACGGGTCTTACTTATGTAAATGGGTCTGCTTCGGCAACTTATTTAGGGAATGTACCGTCGTCTTTTACACATACGTTTACACCTACAAATCAGACATTTAATAACGCAGGATTGACACAGTCTTACACTGTGACTACGGCAGATGTTCCTGCGGGAGCAACTATTACGTCTTATAGTTATGATGTGACTGTTAGTACAACCGATTGGTTGTCGGAAATCACTCTTGTGGCTAATCACCCTGGCGGGTCATCTAACGGTTCTTCTTTTGGAGGTGACGTAGCGGGGAATAATGTAAATCAAGCAGGAAACGGGCCAGTACCAGGTTCTCCTTCTGCTTTAGGTACTTATGAATTTGTTTGGGGTGATGTAAATAATTTTGGAACGAATACTGTGAATACTTCATCGTTTACAATTAATTACACGTCAAGTGGAATGGTTACCAATGCTGTAAACGCACCCGGAAATATGATTGTAGCAGGAGATGGTATTGATTTGTTGGCGGGTAATACAATGACGGTAACTTTAAAGGCAACGGTAGATGTGGGTGCGACAGGTGTTTTAACTAATAATGTTACTGTGGGAGCAGATTTGACAGCGGAAGTTAGCGATGCTGTGTCTAATACAGTGCCTGTTCCAAATACAGCCCCAATCGCCAAAGACAATACTTACACAGTTGATGAGGATAATACGTTGACAAAAAATGTAATTACAGATACAGACGGAACGGATGGGACGGATAGTGACTCAGAAAACAACACGTTAACCGTAACCCAATTTGTAGTTGACGGTCAAACAAAAACAGCAGGTCAGACAGCTACTTTGACAGGAAAAGGAACAGTGAAAATCGAATCAGATGGAACATTGACATTTGTACCCGTAGCAGATTACAATGGAACAGTTCCAGAAATAACTTATACTTTAAGTGATGGGAACTTGACAGATGAGGCAAAAGTAAATATTACGGTTAGTCCAGTAAATGATGCCCCAATCGCTAAAGACAATACTTACACAGTTGATGAGGATAATGCTTTGACAAAAAATGTAATTACAGACACAGACGGAACGGACGGAACAGATAGTGATTTGGAAGGAAATACATTGACGGTAACCCAATTTGTAGTTGACGGACAAACAAAAACAGTAGGCCAGACAGCTACTTTGGTAGGAAAAGGAACAGTGAAAATCGAATCAGATGGAACATTGACATTTGTACCCGTAGCAGATTACAATGGAACAGTTCCAGAAATAACTTATACTTTAAGTGATGGGAACTTGACAGATGAGGCAAAAGTAAATATTACGGTTAGTCCAGTAAATGATGCCCCAATCGCCAAAGACAATACTTACACAGTTGATGAGGATAATACTTTGACAAAAAATGTAATTACAGACACAGACGGAACGGACGGAACAGATAGTGATTTGGAAGGAAATACATTGACGGTAACCCAATTTGTAGTTGACGGACAAACAAAAACAGCAGGTCAGACAGCAACATTGACAGGAAAAGGAACAGTGAAAATCGAATCAGATGGAACATTGACATTTGTACCCGTAGCAGATTACAATGGAACAGTTCCAGAAATCACTTATACTTTAAGTGATGGGAACTTGACAGATGAGGCAAAAGTAAATATTACGGTTAGTCCAGTAAATGATGCCCCAATCGCCAAAGACAATACTTACACAGTTGATGAGGATAATACGTTGACAAAAAATGTAATTACAGATACAGACGGAACGGATGGGACGGATAGTGACTCAGAAAACAACACGTTAACCGTAACACAATTTGTAGTTGACGGACAAACAAAAACAGCAGGTCAGACAGCAACATTGACAGGAAAAGGAACAGTGAAAATTGAATCAGATGGAACATTGACATTTGTACCCGTAGCAGATTACAATGGAACAGTTCCAGAAATAACTTATACTTTAAGTGATGGGAACTTGACAGATGAAGCAAAAGTGAATATTACGGTTAGTCCAGTAAATGATGCCCCAATCGCTAAAGACAATACTTACACAGTTGATGAGGATAATACGTTGACAAAAAATGTAATTACAGATACAGACGGAACGGATGGGACGGATAGTGACTCAGAAAACAACACGTTAACCGTAACCCAATTTGTAGTTGACGGTCAAACAAAAACAGCAGGTCAGACAGCTACTTTGACAGGAAAAGGAACAGTGAAAATCGAATCAGATGGAACATTGACATTTGTACCCGTAGCAGATTACAATGGAACAGTTCCAGAAATCACTTATACTTTAAGTGATGGGAACTTGACAGATGAGGCAAAAGTAAATATTACGGTTAGTCCAGTAAATACAGCCCCAATCGCCAAAGACAATACTTACACAGTTGATGAGGATAATACGTTGACAAAAAATGTAATTACAGATACAGACGGAACGGATGGGACGGATAGTGACTCAGAAAACAACACGTTAACCGTAACCCAATTTGTAGTTGACGGTCAAACAAAAACAGCAGGTCAGACAGCTACTTTGACAGGAAAAGGAACAGTGAAAATCGAATCAGATGGAACATTGACATTTGTACCCGTAGCAGATTACAATGGAACAGTTCCAGAAATAACTTATACTTTAAGTGATGGGAACTTGACAGATGAGGCAAAAGTAAATATTACGGTTAGTCCAGTAAATGATGCCCCAATCGCTAAAGACAATACTTACACAGTTGATGAGGATAATGCTTTGACAAAAAATGTAATTACAGATACAGACGGAACGGATGGGACGGATAGTGACTCAGAAAACAACACGTTAACCGTAACCCAATTTGTAGTTGACGGACAAACGAAAACAGCAGGTCAGACAGCTACGATAACAGGAAAAGGAACAGTGAAAATCGAATCAGATGGAACATTGACATTTGTACCCGTAGCAGATTACAATGGAACAGTTCCAGAAATCACTTATACTTTAAGTGATGGGAACTTGACAGATGAGGCAAAAGTAAATATTACGGTTAGTCCAGTAAATGATGCCCCAATCGCCAAAGACAATACTTACACAGTTGATGAGGATAATACGTTGACAAAAAATGTAATTACAGATACAGACGGAACGGATGGGACGGATAGTGACTCAGAAAACAACACGTTAACCGTAACACAATTTGTAGTTGACGGACAAACAAAAACAGCAGGTCAGACAGCAACATTGACAGGAAAAGGAACAGTGAAAATTGAATCAGATGGAACATTGACATTTGTACCCGTAGCAGATTACAATGGAACAGTTCCAGAAATAACTTATACTTTAAGTGATGGGAACTTGACAGATGAAGCAAAAGTGAATATTACGGTTAGTCCAGTAAATGATGCCCCAATCGCTAAAGACAATACTTACACAGTTGATGAGGATAATACGTTGACAAAAAATGTAATTACAGATACAGACGGAACGGATGGGACGGATAGTGACTCAGAAAACAACACGTTAACCGTAACCCAATTTGTAGTTGACGGTCAAACAAAAACAGCAGGTCAGACAGCTACTTTGACAGGAAAAGGAACAGTGAAAATCGAATCAGATGGAACATTGACATTTGTACCCGTAGCAGATTACAATGGAACAGTTCCAGAAATCACTTATACTTTAAGTGATGGGAACTTGACAGATGAGGCAAAAGTAAATATTACGGTTAGTCCAGTAAATGATGCCCCAATCGCCAAAGACAATACTTACACAGTTGATGAGGATAATACGTTGACAAAAAATGTAATTACAGATACAGACGGAACGGATGGGACGGATAGTGACTCAGAAAACAACACGTTAACCGTAACCCAATTTGTAGTTGACGGACAAACAAAAACAGCAGGTCAGACAGCTACATTGACAGGAAAAGGAACAGTGAAAATCGAATCAGATGGAACATTGACATTTGTACCCGTAGCAGATTACAATGGAACAGTTCCAGAAATAACTTATACTTTAAGTGATGGGAACTTGACAGATGAGGCAAAAGTAAATATTACGGTTAGTCCAGTAAATGATGCCCCAATCGCCAAAGACAATACTTACACAGTTGATGAGGATAATGCTTTGACAAAAAATGTAATTACAGACGCAGACGGAACGGATGGGACGGATAGTGACTCAGAAAACAACACGTTAACCGTAACCCAATTTGTAGTTGACGGACAAACAAAAACAGCAGGTCAGACAGCTACATTGACAGGAAAAGGAACAGTGAAAATCGAATCAGATGGAACATTGACATTTGTACCCGTAGCAGATTACAATGGAACAGTTCCAGAAATAACTTATACTTTAAGTGATGGGAACTTGACAGATGAGGCAAAAGTAAATATTACGGTTAGTCCAGTAAATGATGCCCCAATCGCCAAAGACAATACTTACACAGTTGATGAGGATAATACGTTGACAAAAAATGTAATTACAGATACAGACGGAACGGATGGGACGGATAGTGACTCAGAAAACAACACGTTAACCGTAACCCAATTTGTAGTTGACGGACAAACAAAAACAGCAGGTCAGACAGCTACATTGACAGGAAAAGGAACAGTGAAAATCGAATCAGATGGAACATTGACATTTGTACCCGTAGCAGATTACAATGGAACAGTTCCAGAAATAACTTATACTTTAAGTGATGGGAACTTGACAGATGAGGCAAAAGTAAATATTACGGTTAGTCCAGTAAATGATGCCCCAATCGCCAAAGACAATACTTACACAGTTGATGAGGATAATGCTTTGACAAAAAATGTAATTACAGACGCAGACGGAACGGATGGGACGGATAGTGACTCAGAAAACAACACGTTAACCGTAACCCAATTTGTAGTTGACGGACAAACAAAAACAGCAGGTCAGACAGCTACATTGACAGGAAAAGGAACAGTGAAAATCGAATCAGATGGAACATTGACATTTGTACCCGTAGCAGATTACAATGGAACAGTTCCAGAAATAACTTATACTTTAAGTGATGGGAACTTGACAGATGAGGCAAAAGTGAACATTACAGTCCATGCCGTAAATGATGCCCCAATCGCAAAAGACAATACTTACACGGTAGATGAGGATAATACGTTGACAAAAAATGTAATTACAGATACAGACGGAACGGATGGGACGGATAGTGACTCAGAAAACAACACGTTAGCCGTAACACAATTTGTAGTTGACGGACAAACGAAAACAGCAGGTCAGACCGCTACGATAACAGGAAAGGGAACAGTGAAAATTGAGTCAGACGGAACATTGACATTTATACCCGTAGCTGACTTTAATGGAACAGTACCAGAAATTACTTATACATTAAGTGATGGTAATTTGACAGATGAAGCTAAGGTGAAAATTACGGTTAGTCCAGTAAATGATGCCCCAAAACAAGGAAATGAAGTGTTACTTGTTGCGAAAGACGAACCAAATCCAACAACTTCAGTTAATTTAATAGGAAACAACGGAGATATTGACGGAACACCAGTTAAAGTAACAAGTGTAGTAAGTTCATCAGGAAATGGAACGACAACAGTAACTAATGGAGGGACAACAATTGCTTACACACCAATGATTGGTTTTGTAGGGATTGATACGGTAATTTATACCGTTTGTGATGAAGATTTACCAACGCCAAGTTGTGTGAATGATACGTTGTTTGTGACTGTTTCATCGACACCAAATACCGCTCCAATCGCCAAAGACAATACTTACACGGTAGATGAGGATAATACGTTGACAAAAAATGTAATTACAGATACAGACGGAACGGATGGGACGGATAGTGACTCAGAAAACAACACGTTAGCCGTAACACAATTTGTAGTTGACGGACAAACAAAAACAGTAGGCCAGACAGCTACTTTGGTAGGAAAAGGAACAGTGAAAATCGAATCAGATGGAACATTGACATTTGTCCCCGTAGCAGATTACAATGGTTTAGTTCCAGAAATTACTTATACTTTAAGTGATGGGAACTTGACAGATGAAGCAAAAGTGAATATTACGGTTGACCCAGTAAATGATGCCCCAATCGCCAAAGACAATACTTACACAGTTGATGAGGATAATGCTTTGACAAAAAATGTAATTACAGATACAGACGGAACGGATGGGACGGATAGTGACTCAGAAAACAACACGTTAGCCGTAACCCAATTTGTAGTTGACGGACAAACGAAAACAGCAGGTCAGACAGCTACGATAACAGGAAAGGGAACAGTGAAAATTGAGTCAGACGGAACATTGACATTTATACCCGTAGCTGACTTTAATGGAACAGTACCAGAAATTACTTATACATTAAGTGATGGTAATTTGACAGATGAAGCTAAGGTGAATATTACGGTTAGTCCAGTAAATGATGCCCCAAAACAAGGAAATGAAGTGTTACTTGTTGCGAAAGACGAACCAAATCCAACAACTTCAGTTAATTTAATAGGAAACAACGGAGATATTGACGGAACACCAGTAAAAGTAACAGGCGTTATTAGTACGACAGGGAACGGAACAACAAGTGTGACGAATGGAGGAACGACACTTGATTACACACCAGCAGTTGGTTTTGTGGGTATTGATACGGTCGTTTATACCGTTTGTGATGAAGATTTACCAAGTCCAAGTTGTGTTAATGATACCTTGTTTGTTACGGTAAGTGCAACTTTAGGCGTGTCAATGACAGTTAGTGACGTGACTATTACAGAGGCTGATGCGGGAACAACTAATGCGAACGTTACAGTTACTTTATCATCAGTAGCCCCTGTAGGAGGGACTACGGTCTTGTATGATTTGGTAGATAATACAGCTGTTGGAGGAGTGGATTACATCAAGCAGTCAGGGCGTGTTAAGATTCCTGGAAGGGCAGACAACAGCAACGATTCTTATTCCTGTGATTGGAGATATGAGTGCCGAACCAACAGAGTCTTTCACAGTAAATGTAAGAGGAGACCTTGTTGTGGATGGTGATTTTGATTTTTCAGGAACTTATTTCACTCCAAACCCTGGTATTGAGATTAATCCTGAGAATGTTTACGGAGGTACATCTACTACAAATAACACAATGGAGGTCGATGCAACAAGCCAAGTATTTCAAAATATAACAACGGAGATAGGTACAGAATATACGGTAACGTTCTTAGTTGCTAGAAGAACATCAAGTAACCCAAATATATCTGGAGAGGTAACAGTTTCAGCTAAAGATGGGGTAAGTAGTTTAGGGTCAAAAACAGTTGTTAAAAACCCAACAAATTCGCCTGTATTTGACTTTGTTCCTGAGACCTTTACCTTTACAGCAACAAGTACAGCTACTACTATTGATATTAAGACAACTAATACTACGGGATTAGGGCTGATTTTAGATAAAATAAGTGTTGTTTCAATAGCTATTGATGCTTTAGGAACTGTAACAATCGAAGATAATGATATTGCCAGTCCTGTAGCAAACGATGATGCTTTCACTGCACCGTTTGGAGAAACAACGTCATTTGATGTCTTAGTGAATGACGGAATAAACGAAGGAGGGAACACAACGATAGTAAGAACAGGAGGGACAGCGTCAGGAACAACCACTTTTGACCCGATACACGGCCTTGTTAGTTACACACCAACTTACGCCGAGGTGTTAAACGGTGTTGCAAAAACCATAGAGTACACGGTTTGTGAAAATGCAATTTGTGCTTCTGCGGTAATAACTATAACATTTACTGACCCTGATACTGATGGTGATGGAGTGACAGATGCAAAAGAAACAGCTGACGGTACAGGTATTAATGATGCTTGTGATTTTAAAACAGGAAGTGTAACTGTAATAGTAACCTCGGCTGGAGATTGTGATGGAGATGGTGTGTCTGATCAACAGGAATATACAGACGGTACCGATAGTAGAAATGCTTGTTCGTTACTTCCTGTAAATATTCTTTTGGAAGTTACTTCAGAGGAAGATTGCGATGGTGATGGTGTAACGAATAAACAAGAAGCGTTAGACGGAACGAACCCGATAAACCCTTGTGATAATTTGTTGGAAAGTCAGTTAGCTTCAGGTCTTGCTAAATCTACTAGTTGGAAAACGGCTGATTGTGACGGAGATGGTGTCGAAAATCAGTATGACCCTGAACCATTAAACCCTTGTGTGGGAGGAACGGTAGTCGATAAAACAAATGTACTTTGGCAACAAGCAGATTGTGACGGTGATGGTGTAATAAACCAACAAGAAGATTTAGATAAAACAAACATTAATAACCCTTGTGACTTTGTAGGTGTAAATATTACTTTGGCTCAAAGTGCACAATGGATGAAAGGTGATTGTGATGGAGACGGTATTGTCAATAGTTACGAGGTTACAGACCCGAAAAACCCAGAGGATACGGACAAAGACGGGACACCCGATTATTTGGATTTAGATACGGATAACGATGGTATTCCTGACGAAGTTGAAAATGATTCAAATAATGATAATGACGGTAATGGACCAGATGATTCGGATGGAGATGGTGTGCCAGATTTTAGAGATTTAGATTCAGATGATGATGGTCTTTTAGATGAGGAAGAAAAAGACAAAGACGACGATAAGAAATTAGATGATTCAGACAAAGATGGTCTTTATAATTTTATTGATGTAGATGATGACAATGATGGCGTACCTACAAAAGATGAAAGTGCTATAGAGGATTGTAATGAAAATGGTACGGTCGATTACCTTGATCCTGTACCTTGTGAAATTACTATCCCCGTAGGTTTCTCTCCAGATGGAGATGGTGTCAATGATTATTTTGTTATTCAAGGAATTGAAAACAATGACAATGTTGACTTAGTTATTTATAACCGTTGGGGAAATAAAGTTTACCAATCAGAAGGAGGTTACCACAATGATTGGGATGGTAGTGCCTATTTAGGTGTAACTATAGGAGGTAAGGAATTACCTGTCGGGACTTATTTCTATATTGTAGATTTTGGTGATGGTAGTAAAGTGATAAGAGGTTATATTTATCTGAATAAATAACAACATAAAAAAGGCGATGGGTAGTACTCATCGCCTTTTTTTTATGTTGATTTTTGAATAGGTAGTACGTAATATCTCCTCCTCTTTCTAAGGAGGAGGTAAAGGGTGTTTTGGCAACAAATACATATTTTTCAACTGCTTAACTTTATTTTTTAGAGGGTTGATTGTGTTGTGAATATTAATAACTTTTAGCTAGTATGTAAAACCACTCCCCTAACCCCTCCTTGAAAAAGGCGGGGGAATGTTATGTTACACACACAGACGTTAGAAAGATAGCTAATGCTAACAGCTAAAATAGCTGTCTTTCTAAGGAAATAATGTATAGCGGTGTTTCGCGTGAGGGATTGCAGTGGAAATCCTTTGCTGAGGAACGAAGCAAAGATTGAGAACGAAAAAGCCCGACCCGACGTAGGAGGGGCACGCCCAAAACGTTTAATTAGCCTGTATGTTGTTTAAACAAACATAAACAAAGTGTTATGTGGATTACTTTTTTTAAAAAAAAAGATGTGGATAAGTGTAGGGTTTTGTTTAATTTAGCCAAAATATTGTACTTAGGTCTAAACACTTAGGTGCTGTTTAAATGTATTTCACTTTACAATCGTTTTTGTATAGGGATACTTTTTTTTGAAAGAAAGATTACGAGGCGGACATATTTGTGCTTTAGTTAAAAATATAGTTATGAAGAAAAATATACTTTTAAGATTTTTAGTATTCCTATATGTAGGGATTTTAAGTTTGAGTTCTTACGGGCAGTGTTTAACGCCTGCGGTAAATGTGCCAGCAGGTGCTGTTGAAATGACGATGAGTGATGTCGTGGTTGCTTCGGGAGAGGTATTGGTCGTTTCTTCGGATTTAGATTTAGGTATCAATAACTTGAAAATTAGTGCAGGAGGTTCTGTTTACGTGAAGCCTAATGTAAAACTAACAGCAAAAGACTTAACGCTTAACGGGAAAATGTTTGTGGCAGATGCTGGAGGGTATCACTCAACAGGAGCGATTACTGTTGGGCAGAACGCGGCGTTTGGTTCTGCAACTTCAGAGTTGTATTTGGGGTCTGGTGCTTATTTTACAGGTGAAGGTTCTTTGGTTGTAACACAAGGAGGTTCGTTTGGTCCAAATTTAAGTACGGTTGATATTTTTATGGGAGACGCTTCGGTATTTGAAGTTTGTGGAACTACGTCAATAGGAGAACAAGAGGCTTTTCATAAAACAGGAACAGGAGTAAACGGAAATGCTTACTTTATAAATAGAGCACCAATAGCTTCGGCATATACGTTAGGTATAGTTACGTTGTCTTCTACTCCAGGAGGTGGGATTAATTGGATAGTAATGAATAGCTCTTCGAATGTATTGAAGGGAACGGCGACCAAATGTGGCGATAATGCTACGGCAGGAAATTGTACGGAGTGGCCTACTAATTTGAGTATCGGTAATTGTAACGAAGCAGAACCTATTAGAAATGGTCTGGTTACATTATGTACAGGAGGAGGCTCAACTGGAGGATCTCCTACGGGAGCAACATTAAATAAAGGTTTTTCTAGTTCGGATATAGAAGGAGAATTAGAGTTTAGAAATTGTGTAGATGTGACGGGGGTGACTTTGTCTTGTGGAGCAGGGGGTACACAAGTAGGTACTTTTTCTAATGGGATTTCGGGAGCAGCGTTAGAGGTTGACCGAGGAATATTTTTAACAACAGGTGATGTCGAAGAGGCTTTTACTGATAATAGCAACAGACGTGTTTCTGATGGAGGAGGGAACGCAGGTTCTTGTGGAGACGCAGACTTAAATTCTTTAGACGATAATTCGTTAGGAACTTATGACGAGGCGGTGTTAGAATTTGATTTTGTGATGCCTTTGGGGACAGACGGAATAAGAATACCTTTTCAGTTTGCTTCGGACGAATACCCTACTTATGTGTGTAGTCGTTTTAATGATGTTTTTGGTTTTTGGATTTCGGGAGGAACAATAGGAACACCTCAAAATATTGCATTAATACCTGCGACAACAAACCCTACGGCTGTAAATTATGTAAACGGAGGACAGTGTGGACAAAACCAAGATGGTGCTACGGCAGATTTGACACAAACAGCACTTTTTATTGATAACAATGATGGGCAACCAGGAGCTATCTATACAGAGTACAATGGTGTAACGAAAACATTATACGCAAGTATTTCGGGATTGACAGCAGGTATGTCTTACCATTTCAAAATGGCAATTGGTGATATTGGCGATGCAGCGTACGATTCAGGTGTTTGGGTTGGAGCGATTGAGTCTTTAGAAGCAGGAGGAGATCTTGTTGAATGTAACTTAGATACTGATGGTGATGGTGTGGCTGATTTTATTGAAACAGCAACAGGTACAAACCCGAATGATAAATGTGATTTTACATTGGCTAATCAAAATATGACTCCTTCGCAAGAATGGAAAGATGCAGATTGTGATGGTGATGGTGTAAGGAATGCGAAAGAAGTTTTAGATGCTACCAACCTTTTAGATGATTGTGACTATACAATAGCAAGTGTGACTTTGGCAATTACTTCGACAGGAGATTGTGATGGTGATGGTGTGGCAAACAATGTCGATACTGACCCAAATAATCCAAATATTTGTAGAGATGCAGATAATGATGGTTGTGATGATTGTGCAATTACAGGTGCTGATGGTTCTGGTGGTAGTGCAACAAATGATGGGTTAGATACCGACGGTGATGGTGTTTGTAATGCAGGAGATTTGGATGATGATAATGATGGTATTCCTGATGCGATAGAAGGAACAGTGGATACAGATGGAGATGGTATCCCTAATAGTTTAGATTTAGATTCAGACAATGATGGTGTGCCAGATATTGTAGAGGCTGGAGGAACGGATACGAACGGTGATGGTCTAATAGATACTTTTACAGATACTGACGGTGACGGTCAAGATGATAATGTTACTTTGACAGCAATTGATACGGATAACGATGGTGTTCCAAACTATTTAGACTTGGACTCAGATAATGATGGTACGCCAGATGTGGTAGAAAATGGAGGAGCTGACACGGACGGTAACGGTGTGTTAGATGCTTTTGTTGATACGGATAATGATGGTTTGTCAGATGTTGTTGATGGAAATAATGGAGGAACAGCTTTAGTGGTTGCAAATTCAGATTCGGATACTGTTCCAAACTATTTAGATTTAGACTCGGATAATGATGGTATTGCTGATGTGGTAGAAAACGGAGGTGCTGATGTGAATGGCGACGGACTTTTAGATGCTTTTGTTGATGCAGATGGTGATGGTTTTTCAGATGTAGTTGATACAGATAATAATTTAACTCCAGCAGTTAATGATGGTATTGGTACGACTTTACCAAACGGAGATACTGATAAAGATGGCGTTCCAAATGCGTTGGATTTGGATTCGGATAATGACGGAATAGTTGATGCGATAGAAGCAGGAGGAACTGACTCAGACGGAAACGGAGAGTTAGATGCGTTTGCTGATGCAGACGGAAACGGTTTTTCTAATGTTGTAGATGAAGCAAATGGAGGGACGGCATTAGTTAACCCAAATACAGACGGAGATGCAGTACCTAACTATTTAGATATTGATAGTGATGGCGATGGAATCGTTGATAATATTGAAGCACAAACAACAGCAGGTTATGTTGCACCAAGTGGAACAGATACAGATAACGATGGTATTGATGATAATTACGATGTAGATTGTACCCCGTGTGGTTCAATAACAGGAGTAGCAATCGTACCAAACAACCACGACGGAACAGACGAGCCAGATTACTTGGATTTAGATTCGGATAATGATGGAGAAACCGATTTATTGGAAGGACACGATACAAATGGAAACGGAATTATCGACGGAGGAGAAACTGCACCAGCAGGAACAGATGCAGACGGCGATGGTTTAGATGATAATTTTGATACAAAAACATTAGATGCTACAAATGGAGCAGACGGAACAAATGCTTCGAACGGAACATTTGCAGGAAATAACTTGGCAGATGCTGACAACTTAGGTGTTGGAGATTTAGATTACAGAGAACAAGATTCGGACGGCGATGGTATTGATGATAACATTGATTTGGATGATGACAATGACGGTATTCCAGATTTAGTAGAAGGAACAGGAGATAAAGATGGCGATGGTATTCCAGATTATTTGGATTTAGATTCAGATAACGATGGTATTCCAGATGTTGTAGAAGCAGGAGGAATTGATGCAGATGGCGATGGTCTTTTAGACGGATTTGTTGATGCTAATAATGACGGTCAGGCAGACGGAACACCTTTAACAGCTTTAGATGCAGACAACGACGGTATTCCAAATTATTTAGATTTAGATTCGGATAACGATGGTACACCAGACGTTGTAGAAAACGGAGGAACTGATACAAACGGAGACGGTGTGTTAGATGCTTTTGTTGATACTGATAATGATGGTTTGTCAGATGTAGTGGATACAAACAACGGAGGAACAGCCTTGATTATCGCTAACTCAGATACGGATACAATCCCCAATTACTTAGATTTAGATTCGGACAATGATGGAATTGCTGATGTGGTAGAAAACGGAGGTACTGATGCCAATGGCGACGGTATTTTAGATGGATTTGTTGATGCAGATGGTGACGGATTTAATGATTTGATTGATACAGATAACAACTTGACACCAACAGCAAATGATGGTCAAGGAACAACTTTACCAACAGAAGATGCAGATAAAGATGGTGTTCCAAATTACTTGGATTTAGATTCGGATAACGACGGAATAGTAGATGCAATCGAGGCAGGAGGAACTGATACAGACGGAAACGGAGAGTTAGATGCGTTTGCTGATGCAGACGGAAATGGTTTTTCTAATGTTGTAGATGTTGCTAACGGAGGAACAGCTTTGACTAATCCAAATACAGATGGCGATGCAGTACCTAACTATTTAGATATTGATAGTGATGGCGATGGAATTGTTGATAATATTGAAGCACAAACAACAGCAGGTTATATTGCTCCAACAGCAGATAACAACGGAAACGGTTTGGCTGATAATTATGAAGGAGCAACCGCACTTGTACCAAACAACCACGACGGAACAGACGAACCAGATTACTTGGATTTAGATTCAGATAATGATGGAGAATCAGATGTATTGGAAGGTCACGATACAAATGGAAACGGAATTATCGACGGAGGGGAAACTGCACCAGCAGGAACAGATGCAGACGGTGATGGTTTAGATGATAATTTTGATACAAAAACATTAGATGCTACAAACGGAGCAGACGGAACAAATGCTTCGAACGGAACATTTGCAGGAAACAACTTGGCTGATGCAGATGTACCAGCACAAGGAGATTTAGATTATAGAGAGCAAGATTCGGATGGTGATGGAATTGATGATGCGATTGATTTAGATGATGACAATGATGGTATCCCTGATTTAGTAGAAGGAACAGGAGATGCAGATGGTGATGGAATACCTAACCATTTAGATTTGGATTCGGATAATGACGGGATTGTAGATTTATTAGAAGCAGGAGGAACAGACGCTGACGGAAACGGAATTGTAGATGTTTTTGTAGATGCAGATAACGACGGATTGGCTGATGCAGTTGATAATGTTGGAGGAGCTGTTACAAACGGAACACCTTTAGCAAACCCAAATACAGACGGAGATGCAGTAGCCGATGCGTTGGATATTGACTCAGATAATGACGGTATTCTTGACAATACAGAAGCACAAACAACAGCAGGTTATCTTGCACCAAGTGGAACAGATACAGATAAAGATGGAATAGATGATGTGTACGATGTAGATTGTACACCTTGTGGTTCGATTACAGGAGTAGCCGTTGTGCCAGTTAATAAAGACAGTGATGCAATCGCTAACTATTTAGATATTGATTCGGATAATGATGGAATTGTTGACAATGTAGAATTTCAAACAACGGCAGGTTATGTTGCACCAAGTGCAGACACTGACGGAAATGGCTATGCTGATAATTATGAAACAGCACCAGGTTCAGGTCTTGCGGTCAATGCACCATTCAATACAGATGGAGATGCAGAGCCAGATTATTTAGATTTGAATTCGGATAACGACATTACTTCAGATAACGGAGAAGTTCATACAGTACCACCAACAGGTTTGGATGCTGATAATGATGGATTGGATAATGCGTATGATGTTGACGGAACAAGTACAACAAATAATGGAGGAGCATCAAACAACGAAGATGTTTTAGCTTATTTCAATAACCAAAACCCAAGTACATTAGAGGTCGATTTTAGAGACCCATCAGTGATTTCTAACTTAGATGATTTTGATGGTGATGGAATAACAGATGAAAACGATGTTGATGATGACAATGATGGAATCTTAGATGTTCACGAAGCCTTAGGGTTTACGCCAACAGGAACAGTTGGAGATGATTGTGGATTCCCTGCAACAAATTTCGATGCTCATTCTTACATTTCAGGAAGTGGAGCAGGTGAAGGTTTATTAGGAGCGAAATACCGATTTACTGATGTAATGACTGTTGATGGTAATAATTTAGATGGGATTGTTGAGATTACAGCTATTACAGGTAATGCGGTTCTTTTAGATATTGATAAAGGAAGTTCGGCAGAATGGCAACCAGAATATTCTGTGCCAACACCGACAAATAATGTCGCTCAAATGGCATTTAAAGTAACGATTGTTACTTCGGGAACAACAACAGCTTACCCATTGTCTCGATTTGGAGGTGTGGTGTATGATATTGATGGAGCAAATGCAGTAGAGTCTGTAATCTTGGATAGACCAGGGTTATTTGCTGTAGATGCAAACTCTTTATTACAGCAACAAACAGTAAATGGTGTAACGACTTTCTTAGGTCCAGATGATACGTATTCAGGAGTAGATTTAGCACCGAAATTAGCGATGTACTTTAACTATTACAACGTACCACAATTTGATATTCGTTTTTCTGCTGAGTTATTATCAGCGACAGCAAATACCAACTTAGGTTCGGTTTCATTTGATGTATGTAAAATCAATGGGTTATTTGACCCATCGAACACAGCTTCGTCAAGTCCTTCGCAAACAAACGGAACGTCTGAGCCTTCAGGTCCAGCAACAGGTTATGTTTATACAGTAAATGATGGTCCTGATACAGATGGTGATGGACTTTCAGATGACAAAGATTTAGATGCAGATAACGATGGTATTCCAGATGTTATTGAAGCAGGAGGAACAGATGCAAATGGCGACGGACACCCAGGTGGAGCGTATGTCAAAACAGATGTAGATGGAAATGGTCTTCCAAATGCACAAGCAGGAACACCTATTACAATGGCTGATAAAGACCAAGATGGGAAACCAAACCATATTGATTTGGATTCGGATAATGATGGTATTTTTGATGTAATTGAAGCAGGAGGAGTTGATGGAGATAACGATGGTTTAGTAGGAACTGACCCATTTGTAGATTCAGATGGTGATGGATTTGCAGATATTGCAGATAACTTAAACGAGATTACAGGAGCTCCATCAGGAAACACAGCGTTACCAGTAAATGATGCTGATAATGATGGAATTGATGATTTCTTAGATTTGGATTCGGATAATGACGGAATTCCAGATGCAGTAGAAGGAGGAAAAGACAGTGATGGAGATGGAAATATTGACGCAGTTGATTTAGATTCGGATAACGACGGATTAGCTGATATTGTAGAAGCAGGAGGAACAGATACTGACGGAAACGGAGTGGTTGATGGAACTTTCACTGATACAGATAACGACGGTTTGGCAGATGCTTTTGATACAATAAATAGCGGAAGTGGAGCAGGAGAAGTAACAACAGGAACTGCTTTAGCTAATCCAGATACAGATAATGATGGAATAGCAAATACACAAGATTTAGATTCGGACAACGACGGTACGGCTGACGTTGTAGAAAACGGAGGAGCTGATACAAATGGCGACGGTGTTTTAGATGCTTTTGTAGATGCAGACAACGATGGTTTTTCTGATGTAGTAGATACCGATAATGGAGGTACAGCAGGTACACCATTAGTAATTGCTACAACTGATACGGATACTCAACCAGATTATTTAGATTTAGATTCGGATAATGACGGTATTGCCGATGTGATAGAAAACGGAGGAACTGATGCAAACGGCGACGGTGTCTTAGATACTTTTGTAGATGCAGATAACGATGGATTCTCTGATGTAGTAGATACAAATAAAGGAGGAACAGCTTTAGCTAATGGAGATGCGGATAAAGATGGTATTCCAAATGCACAAGATTTAGATTCGGACAACGACGGAATAGTAGATGCAATAGAAGCAGGAGGAACTGATGCCAATGGCGATGGTCTTTTAGATGCTTTTGTAGATGCAGATAATGACGGACTTTCAGATGTAGTGGATACAGATAACGGAGGAACAGCAGGTGTTGCTTTGACTAACCCAAATACAGACGGAGATGATTTCCCTAACTATTTAGATATTGATAGTGATGGCGATGGTATTGTAGATAATATTGAAGCACAAACAACAGCAGGTTATATTGCTCCAACAGCAGATAACAACGGAAACGGTTTGGCTGATAATTACGAAGGAGCAACAGCGCTTGTACCAAACAACCACGATGGAGCAGACGAACCAGATTACTTGGATTTAGATTCAGATAATGACGGTGAAGCAGATGTTTTAGAAGGACACGATTTAGATGGAAACGGAACGATTGATGGAGGAGAAAAAGCACCAGCAGGAACAGATACAGACGGCGATGGTTTAGATGATAATTTTGATGTTAATGTTTTAGATGCGACAAATGGAGCAGACGGAACAAACGCATCAAACGGAACAACAACACCATTAACGCAAGGTGTTCTTTCAGATTCGGACAACTTAGGTGTTGGAGACTTGAACTTTAGAGAGCAAGATTCGGATGGCGATGGAATTGATGATTTAGTCGATTTAGATGATGACAATGACGGTATTCCAGATTTAGTAGAAGGAACAGGAGACAAAGATGGCGATGGTATCCCAGATTATTTGGATTTAGATTCAGATAACGATGGTATTCCAGATGTTGTTGAAGCAGGAGGAATTGATAATGATGGCGATGGTCTTTTAGACGGATTTGTTGATACGGATAATGACGGAAAAGATGATAATGTAACATTAACTGCTTTAGATTTTGATGATGATGGTATTCCAAATTATTTAGATTTAGATTCTGATAATGACGGTACAGCAGACGTTGTAGAAAACGGAGGAACAGATACAGACGGTGATGGTGTTTTAGATGCTTTTGTTGATACTGATAACGATGGATTCTCTGACGTAGTAGATACAAATAACGGAGGTACTTCATTAGTTATAGCAAAAACTGATACAGACGGACAACCAGATTATTTAGATTTAGATTCTGATAATGACGGTATTGCAGATGTGATAGAAAACGGAGGAACGGATGCTAATGGCGACGGTATTTTAGATGATTTTGTTGATGCAGATAACGACGGATTCTCTGATGTAGTTGATACAAATAAAGGAGGGACAAGTTTACCAAATGGAGATGCTGATAAAGATGGTATTCCAAATGCACAAGATTTAGATTCGGACAACGACGGAATAGTAGATGCAATAGAAGCAGGAGGAACTGATGCCAATGGTGACGGTGAATTAGATGCTTTTGTAGATGCAGATAATGATGGACTTTCAGATGTAGTTGATACGGATAACGGAGGAACAGCAGGTGTTGCTTTGACTAACCCAAATACAGACGGAGATGCAGTACCTAATTATTTAGATATTGATAGTGATGGTGATGGAATTGTTGATAATATTGAAGCACAAACAACAGCGGGTTATGTTGCACCAACAGCAGATAACAACGGAAACGGTTTGGCAGATAATTACGAAGGAGCAACAGCTCTTGCACCAAACAACCACGATGGAACAGACGAACCAGATTACTTGGATTTAGATTCAGATAATGATGGAGAAGCTGATTTATTAGAAGGACACGATTTGAATGGTAACGCAGTTATCGATGGAACTGAAAATAAACCTTCAGGACTTGATGCTGATAAAGATGGTTTAGATGATAATTTTGATACACAAATTTTAGACGCTACAAATGGAGCAGACGGAACAAATGCTTCGAACGGAACATTTGCAGGAAATAACTTGGCAGATGCGGACAACTTAGGTGTAGGAGATTTAGATTACAGAGAGCAAGATTCGGACGGCGATGGTATTGATGATAACATTGATTTGGATGATGACAATGACGGTATTCCAGATTTAGTAGAAGGAACAGGAGATAAAGATGGAGATGGTATTCCAAATTATTTGGATTTAGATTCAGATAACGATGGGATTCCAGATGTTGTAGAAGCAGGAGGGACAGATGCTGATGGCGATGGTCTTTTAGACGGATTTGTTGATACGGATAATGACGGAAAAGATGATAATGTAACATTAACAGCTTTAGATTCTGATGATGATGGTATTCCAAATTATTTAGATTTAGATTCTGATAATGACGGTACACCAGATGTTGTAGAAAACGGAGGAACAGATGCAGACGGTGATGGTGTTTTAGATGATTATATTGATACTGATAATGACGGATTCTCTGACGTAGTAGATACAAATAACGGAGGTACTTCATTAGTTATAGCAAAAACTGATACAGACGGACAACCAGATTATTTAGATTTAGATTCAGATAATGATGGTATTCCAGATGTTGTAGAAAACGGAGGGACTGATGCCGATGGTGACGGTGTATTAGATGCTTTTGTAGATGCCGATGGCGATGGATTCTCTGATGTAGTAGATGCAAATAACGGAGGAACAAGCTTACCAAATGGAGACGCTGATAAAGATGGTGTTCCAAATTACTTGGATTTAGATTCGGATAACGACGGAATCGTAGATGCAATAGAAGCAGGAGGAGCTGATGCCAATGGTGACGGTGAATTAGATGCTTTTGTAGATGCAGATAACGACGGACTTTCAGATGTAGTAGATACAAACAACGGAGGTACAGTATTAGCTAATCCAAATACAGACGGAGATGCTTACCCTAACTATTTAGATATTGATAGTGATGGCGATGGTATTGTAGATAATATTGAAGCACAAACAACAGCAGGTTATGTTGCACCAACAGCAGATAACAACGGAAACGGTTTGGCTGATAATTACGAAGGAGCAACAGCGCTTGTACCAAACAATTACGATGGAACGGACGAGCCAGATTACTTGGATTTAGATACAGATAATGACGGTGAGTTAGATGTTTTAGAAGCGTATGATACAAATGGAAACGGAACAATCGACGGAGCAGAAAAAGCACCAGCAGGAGCAGATGCAGACGGCGATGGTTTAGATGATAACTTTGATGTAAATGTTTTAGATGCAACAAATGGAGCAGACGGAACAAACGCATCGAACGGAACAACAACACCATTAACACAAGGAGTTCTTTCAGATTCGGACAACTTAAATGTTGGCGATTTGAATTACAGAGAGGACGATACCGATGGCGATGGTATTGATGATGCTATTGATTTGGATGACGACAATGATGGTATTCCAGATTTAGTTGAAGGTACAAATGATACAGATGGTGACGGTATTCCTGATGATAAAGACTTGGATGCTGACAACGATGGTGTGCCAGATATTGTAGAGGCTGGAGGTATAGATACAGACGGAAACGGTAAAGTGGACGGCGTATTTGTAGATACTGATAACGATGGATTGGCTGATGTTGTGGATAATGTAGGAGGTGCTGTTACGACAGGAACACCTTTAACTAACCCTGATACAGACAACGACGGTATTCCTAATTACAAAGATTTAGATTCGGATAACGACGGTACAACTGATGTTACTGAAAATGGAGGAGCAGATGTTGATGGTCAATTAGACAACTTTGTTGATGCCGATGGCGATGGACTTTCTGACGTAGTAGATACAGAAAATGGAGGTACAGCAGGTACACCATTAGTTATTCCAAACACAGATGGCGATACACAACCAGATTATTTAGATTTAGATTCGGATAACGATGGTCTTGCAGATGTAATCGAAAACGGAGGAACTGATGCTAATGGCGACGGAGTTTTAGATGATTTTGTTGACACGGATACAGACGGATTAAATGATTTGGCTGATGGAAACAACGGAGGAACAACATTACCAAACGGTGATGCTGATTCGGACGGTATTCCAAATGCACAAGATTTAGACTCGGACAATGATGGTATTGCAGATGTAATCGAAGCAGGAGGTGATGATGCCGATAAAGACGGTAAATTAGACAACTTTGTTGATGCAGATAATGATGGACTTTCAGATGTAGTTGATACAGATAATGGAGGAACAGCAGGTGTTGCTTTGACAAACCCAAATACAGATGGTGATGCTTACCCTAACTATTTAGATATTGATAGTGATGATGATGGTATTATAGATAATATAGAGGCACAAACAACAGCAGGATATGTAGCACCAAGTGGTACTGATACTGATGGTGATGGTCTTGATGATAATTACGATGGCGTAAATGCAATCGTACCTAATAACCACGACGGCGATACAGAACCAGATTACTTGGATTTAGATTCGGATAATGATGGACAACCAGATGCGTTGGAAGGACACGATTTGGATGGTGACGGTGTGGCTGATGTAACGCCAACAGGAACAGATACAGATTTAGATGGTTTAGATGATGCTTTTGATACTGTAGTAGCGAGAGGAACAACTGGAGCGAACGGAGAAAATGCATCGAACGGAACGATAAACCCATTAACAGACGGGATTATCGCTGATTTTGATAATACAGGTTCAGGTGATTTGGATTACAGAGAAGATGATACGGATGGAGATGGTATTGGAAACACCGTCGATTTAGATGATGACAACGATGGTATTTTAGATACGGACGAAGATTTAAATACAGATGGTGACAATGACCCATTGACTAATCCAACAGATACTGATGGTGACGGAATACCTAATCATTTAGATTTAGATTCTGACAACGATGGTGTGCTGGATATTGTAGAAGCAGGAGGAACAGATACAGACGGAAACGGAACGATTGACGGTGTATTTGTTGATGCAGATAACGATGGATTAGCAGATGTAGTGGACAATGTTGGCGGTTCGGTTACAAACGGAATACCGTTGCCTGTACCAAATACAGATGGAGACGCAGTACCTAATTACTTAGATATTGATGCAGATAATGATGGGATAGTTGATAATGTAGAAGCACAAACACCAGCAGGATATGTAGCGCCAAGTGGAACAGATACAGATAAAGATGGTATTGATGATGCTTATGATGTTGATTGTACACCTTGTGGAGCAATAACAGGAGTAGCCGTTGTACCAGAAAACAATGATACAGATGCATTACCTAATTATTTAGATATCGATTCGGATAATGATGGTATTGTTGATAATGTAGAATTTCAAACAACCGCAGGTTATGTAGCACCAAGTGCAGACACCGACGGAAATGGTTTGGCAGATAACTACGAAACGTCGCCAGGTTCGGGAGTACCAACTTCTTCACCAGTAAATACAGACGGAGTAGATATGCCAGATTACTTGGATTTGAATTCGGATAACGATGCGACTACGGATATTGTAGAAGTTTATTCAGCAGTTACACCATCAGGAAATGATGCTGATAATGACGGATTAGATGATAACTACGATGAAGATGGAACAGGAACAGTAAACAACGGAGGAGCGTCGAACAATGAAAATGTGTTGACTTATCCAAATGTTCAAAACCCTAATACCTTACAAGTCGATTTTAGAGATGCTACAGATTACGGTACGCCAATTGACTCTGACGGAGATGGTTTATTTGATAATGTAGATGTTGATGACGATAACGATGGAATCTTAGATGTTGACGAAGCCTTAGGGTTTACTCCAACACCAAACCTTGGTGATGATTGTGGATTCCCTGCAACCAACTTCGATGCGCATACTTACATTGGAGGAACAGGTACAGGAGTAGGAACAGTAGGTGCTCAATACAGATTTACAGATGTAATGACATTTGAAGGAAATACTTTAGATGGTATTGTCGAAATTACAGACATAACAGGAGGAGCAGTTCTTTTAGATATTGATAAAGGAACTTCAACCGAATGGCAACCAGAATACCAAGTGCCCTTCCCTAAAACAGGTACTGCTGATATGGCGTTTAAAGTGACTATTGTTAGTTCAGGAACGACAACACCGTATGACTTACCAAGATTTGGAGGAGTGATTTATGATATTGACGGAGCAAATGCAGTAGAGTCAGTAGAGTTGAAAAGACCAGGGATGTATGCTGTTGCAAGTAATACCTTACTTAGTGTAACACCAATTCCAGCACAAGGGAAAACAATATTCAACGGACCAGATGATACGTATTCAGGAGTAGATTTAGCACCAAGATTGGCTGTTTACTTTAACTACTTTAATGTGCCACAATTTGATATTCGTTTCTCAGCAAACTTGTTAGCAAGTGCAGAGAATACAAATTTAGGTTCGGTATCATTTGATGTTTGTGCTATCAATGGGTTATTTGACCCATCGAACCCTGCTACTTCAAGTCCTACACAAACGAATGGAACTTCGGAAGATTCAGGACCATCTACAGGTTACAACTATGTAGTAAATGATGGACCAGATACAGACGGAGATGGTATTTCTGATGACAAAGATTTAGATTCAGACAATGACGGTATTCCAGATGTAATTGAAGCAGGAGGAGACGATGCGGATAAAGATGGTCACCCAGGAGCAACTTATACAGCAACAGATGTAGATGCAAACGGATTACCAAATGCACAAGCAGGTACACCAATTGCTATCGAAGACAAAGACAATGACGGAATTCCAAATCATATTGATTTAGATTCGGACAATGACGGAATATTTGATGTTGTAGAAGCAGGAGGAGTAGATGATAACAACGACGGTATTATCGGAGGAAACTCAATTGTAGATGCCAACCAAGACGGATTAGCTGATAATGTTTCTCCAACAACAGGAACAGCATTACCAGTAAATGATGCAGATAATGATGGATTGGAAGATTACTTAGATTTAGATTCAGATAATGATGGTATTCCAGATACCGAAGAAGGGGCAGGAGATGCAGATGGCGATGGCTTATCAAATGCTACTGATTTGGATTCGGATAACGATGGGATAACTGATATTGTTGAAGCAAATAACGGAGATAATTCAATTGACCCAGACAATGACGGACGTATTGGAACAGGTATCGCTACAGATACAGATAACGATGGATTGGCTGACGTAGTAGATACAGATGACAACACCACTCCAGTAGCAAATGACGGAACAGGAACGGATTTAGCTAACCTTGATTCGGATAATGATGGAGTAAAAGATGTGGTAGATATTGATTCTGACAATGACGGAATTGTAGATATTATCGAAGCAGGAGGAATTGATGACAACAATGATGGTCGTGTGGATTACCCAACGGCAGGAGATGTTACTTCAATGACAGATGCAGATAACGATGGTATCACTGATGACGCTGTAGTTGATACAGATGATGATAATATTGCTGACCAAAAAATAGATGTAGATGCAGGAGGTACACCATTAACAGTGCCTAATTCGGATACAGATACGAAACCAGATTACATTGATATTGATACAGACGGAGACGGAATAGTTGATAATGTAGAAGGACCAGCAACAGTAGAATATGTTGCGCCAAGCGGAACGGATACAGACAATGATGGTCTTGATGATGCGTATGATACAGACAATGGAGGAACGCCAGTTGTAATAACAGATACAGATAATGACGGTACACCAGATTATTTAGATTTAGATTCGGATAACGATTTGGATACAGATACGGAAGAAGGATTTGATTTGGATAACAACGGAACAGCGGACAAAGTCGCAACAGGAAATGATTCGGATAATGACGGATTAGATGATGGATTTGATACAGACGGAACTTCGACTACTGATGCAGGAGGAGCGACGAACAACGGTACGAAACCAACAGATTTCCCTGAAAACGACAAAGGCGTGTTTAATACACCAGATTGGAGAGACCCAATAGATACAGATGGAGATGGTATTCTTGATGTCGATGATTTAGATGATGACAATGACGGTATTCCAGATACAGTAGAAGGAACAGCTGACACCGATGGTGATGGTATTCCAGATAGTTTAGATTTAGATGCTGACAACGACGGTATTCCAGATGCTGTAGAAGCAGGAGGAGCTGACGTGAACGGAGACGGTATTCTTGACGGATTTGTAGATGTCGATAATGACGGATTAGCAGATAGTGTAGATGATACCGACAACGGAAGTGGAGCAGGAGAAGTTACAGGTGGAACACCTCTACCAATTCCTAATACTGACGGTGACGGTGTGCCAGATTACAAAGATGTAGATGCCGATAATGATGGAATTACTGATATTGTAGAAAATGGTGGAACGGATACCAATGGAGATGGAATGATAGACGTACTTGTTGATGCCAATAATGATGGATTGACGGACGATCAAGCAACTTCAAATCTTGTAGATACGGATAACGATAATATTCCTGATTATTTAGATTTAGATTCGGATAATGATGGTATTACAGATTTAGCTGAATCAGGAGGAGAAGATACAGATAACGACGGAGTGATTGATGCGTTTAACGATGCTAATGGAGATGGATTAGATGATGAAGCACCAACAAATGCAACACCTCTTGATACAGACGAAGACGGTATCCCAGATAGTAAAGACTTGGATGCTGACGGTGATGGTATCAATGATATCATTGAAGACGGAGGAACTGATATTGATAACGACGGAATGATTGACAACTTAAACGATGCTGATAGCAACGGATTAGATGACGACGATATCAATGGAAACGGAAGTGTAGATACCGATGGTGATGGTATTCCAAACTTCCAAGATACCGATTCAGATGGTGACAGTGTACCAGATGCAGAGGAAGTTGACCCAGAAGGAAAAGGCTTAGGTTTAGCCGATACAGATGGTGATGGAATATTGAATTACTTAGATACAGATGATGACAACGATGGTCTTCCGACAATTGAAGAAGTGGGTACTAACGGAGGAGATTGTGATGATGATGGCGGACCAAATTACTTGGATACTGACCCTTGTGATTTCATCGTCCCAGCAGGGTTCTCACCAGATGGTGACGGAGTAAATGATTACTTTGTGATTGATGGAATTGATAGATATGAAGAATCGACAATTGTGATATTTAACCGTTGGGGTAACAAAGTTTTCGAAGCAGAAGACGGTTACAAAAACGATTGGGATGGAACAAGTAACTCAGGTATAACTATCGGAGGAAATGTTTTACCAGTAGGAACTTACTTCTATGTCTTAGATTTAGGTGACGGAAGTAAACTAATCAAAGGATATATTTACTTGAATAAATAAAAAAGCAAGCTATTTCTTCCCCTCCTTTCCAAGGAGGGGTTAGGGGTGGTTTCGCTCTAAACATAAACTTTAAAGTACTCAAGTAAGGGTGGTTTCGCTCTAAACATAAACTTTAAAGTGTTGAGGTAGGTAGGGTTGAATTGTATTTTGTGCAGGTAGTTTAGCCATAAACACAAAATTTGAATAATTAAAATGGACTTTTCCCATTAACCGTGGGTGTGTTTATTAGATTCCGAAACAAGTTCGGAATGACATGCTAGCTAGGGTCATGCTGAACTTGTTTCAGCATCTGAGTTTGTTCAATTGCTCTAACTGCCCTTTAGGGGAAAAGAACGAATTAAAATATTGAACTGAATAGAGAAAGCCAATTAGTGATGAAAAAAGCATTAATTATTGAAAGGATATAATTAATACGAATTATTAGTTATCTTTAGGGCTCGAATTATTAGTAATTAGAATATGATAGAATTAATAAAAAAAGGAACTTGCTTTTTAGTCTTACTATTAAGTGTTACAACGAACCTACAAGCACAAGCTACCGATGACGCTATCACAGCGAAATTTGGAAAAGTAGAAGGTGTTGCTGTATTCGATAATGATGGAGGATTTACAGAAGGAGGAACAACAACATTAGTTATTGTAGCGACAGGTACAACGACTTCATCTCAACCTGTGATTGACCTTGCACAAGGAATTATTACTTATGCACCTACGTACGCAGAAGCATTAGCAGGAACACCAAAAGAAATAATATATAAAGTATGTACAGATCAAACAGCAACAACTTGTGCAACAGCTACTATCACGGTAACTATTACCGATGCTATCGATAGCGATGGCGATGGCGTAACAGATGCAAAAGAAACGTCTGATTTATTTGATGACATAGCACCAGCATTACCGATAGGGACAACAAATACAGAACTAAGTCCAGGTGCAACAGATGCTTGTGCTTATAAAGTAACAAGTATAAACACAACAGTAACTTATGCAGGAGATTGTGATGGTGATGGAGTGAAAGACAGTCAAGAGGCTACAGACGGTACTGATAGAGAACTCGCTTGTTCTTTTAAAACTGAAAGCATTACTTTAGAGATAACTTCGACACAAGATTGTGATGGTGACGGAGTAACGAGCAAGCAAGAAGGGATTGATGGTACAGATCCAAGTGATGGTTGTAATTATTTACCAGCAAGTCAAAGCGTAGCAACAGAGCCAGCTTGGAAAGTAATGGATTGTGATGGAGATGGTACACTCAACGGGGTTGATGGAACTAACGGAGCAACAGCTCTAAACCCTTGCTTAGGAGGTACACCTGATGAGACACATGCTTTTTGGAAAAATTACGATTGTGATGGTGATGGGGTGACTAATCAACAAGAAAAAGACGACCTTACAGATCCTGATATAGAATGTGATTTTAAGGTAACGAGTATAACTAAGCCACAAAGTGCAACATGGAATAATGGTGATTGTGATAATGACGGAATTAATAACGGAATAGAAGTAGGTGTTAACTCTTTGGAGCCAGTGAATACAGATAATGATGCTTTGCCAGATTTTAAGGATGTAGATTCAGATGGTGATGGTATTTCAGATGAGATAGAGAAAGCAATTCATTCAGATGATGATGGCGTATTCAATTTTAGAGATTTAGATTCAGATAATGATGAGATATCGGATGCTGACGAAAAAGACCTTGACGGCGATGGTAAATTAGACGATACAGATAAAGATGGCTTGCCTAATTATATTGATGTTGATGATGATAATGATGGTTTCCCAACAATAAAAGAAGGAAGTACTAATGATTGTAACGATAATGGTGTATTGGATTACTTAGATAAAAGACGTTGTGATATTACTGTCCCGGAAGGGTTTTCGCCAAACGGTGATGGTGTAAATGATTTGTTTGTTATTGAAGGAGTGACTCTTTATAATGACGCAACATTAACTGTCATTAATAGATGGGGACACAGAGTCTACAAATCAGAAGGAGGTTATGACAATACTTGGGATGGGAAAAGCGAAATAGGAGTGAACATAGGTGATAAAGCATTACCTGTAGGAACTTATTTCTATATCTTAGATCTTGGAGACGGTTCCGACGTAGAAAAGGGATATGTCTATTTAAATAAATAACAATAGAATACGATACTTTAAAATAAAGTGCGTTAAGCACAAAACTTTTAAGATTATGAATAAAAAAATACTAATAGTAGGATTGGCAATTATTTCCGCTTTCGGGGCTTTTGCACAGCAAGAAGCAATGTTTACGCATTATTCTTTTAATACATTAGCCGTAAACTCTGGTTATGCGGGTAGTAGAGATGCTTTAACGATTACAGGTTTACACCGTTCGCAATGGCTCGGTTTTGATGGAGCACCAACAACACAAACATTGACGGCTCACGCACCAATAGCTAATGAAAGAATTGGTTTAGGTTTGTCTATCTTAAATGATAAAATAGGACCAACAAAGCAAACAGCTTTTTACGCAGATTTTGCTTATAAAATACCAATTAAAAAAGGGAAATTAGCTTTTGGTTTAAAAGGTGGTTTGAACATGGTAAGCAATAGCTTAGCTGGTTTGAAAACAACAGATGGTAACGATGCTAATTTTCAAGAGAGTACGCAAAGTAAACTGTTACCAAACGTTGGTTTTGGATTGTATTACTCAACACAAAAGTTTTACATTGGAGCATCTACTCCTCGTTTGTTAGAAAATGATTACAAAACAAATACAACAACAGGAGGTACGTCATTAGAAAAACGTCACTACTACTTTATTGGAGGGCTTGTCTTTCCTTTGAATGCTAGTGAAACTGTCAAATTACGCCCGACTACTTTTGTAAAAGTAACAGAAGCAGCACCAATCGAATTAGATTTAACGGCATTATTTTATTTTAATGATAAATTTTGGATTGGCCCAATGTTTAGGTCTGGAGATGCTTTTGGAGCATTAGCAGGGATGAACATTACAACACAATTTTCTTTAGGGTACTCGTTTGATTATTCTTATGCCAACTCTACATTTAAGTACAATGGAGGGTCACACGAAGTAATGTTGAGGTATGACTTCTTGTTTGGACATAGAAAAAGAGTTCAATCACCACGTTATTTCTAATCATAAAATTCAAAATACAATTCATTTTGTATAATCATCTTTTAATATGAATATCATGTATAAAAATATATATTTAGGTATTGCATTTTTAGCAATTTCAGCTCTTTCTTTTTCTCAAGAAGCAGGGAATGGAAAGAAGAAAAAGGCAGATGCGAAATACCATAATTACGCATACGACCAAGCAATTGAGAAATATGTAGAGTTAGACGATAAGTCTATCGACTCGAAAAGGAAATTGGCGATGAGTTACTATTACACAAACGACTTAGCGAAAGCTGAAGAGACGTTTGCTGAAATAGTGGCCGACAATGCATCGACAGCTGAGGATGCTTATATGTACGCTGCGATTTTACGTAAGAATGAAAAATATACAGAGTCAGACACTTGGATGACTAAATTTCATGCCTTAGCGCCAGACGATCATAGAGGTACAGATTATGCTTCGCATACAGGGGAACATATTCAGTTGTTGAAAGATAAGGGACAATTCACTATCAAAAACTTAGATATTAATACAGCAGAAGAAGATTTTGGTGCTACGTATTATGAAGACATGGTTTTGTTTGCTTCTTCTCGTCATACAGTAAGAACAATCAAAAGAACGTGGAATAGAAATAACTTGCCTTATTTGGATATTTACCAAGCACATGTTGATGAAAATGCTGAATTATCATCACCTCATGTTTTTAGAAAAGGATTAAACAAAAGATACCACGAAGGTCCTGTTGCTTTTAACAAAGAGCACACGACAATGATTTACACTAGAAATAATTACCAACACAGAAGTAAAGACGGAACGGTTAAATTACAAATGTTTGTTTCTCACTTAAAGAAACATGGCAAATGGTCAAGACCAAGACCGTTTACACATAACTCAATTGAGTATTCGGTAGGACATGCAGCGTTTACACCAGATGGTAAGTGGTTGTATTTTGCATCGGATATTGAAGGTGGATTTGGAGGTGTTGATCTTTACAAAGTAAGTATCAACGAAGACGATACTTTCGGTGAGATGATTAACTTAGGTGATAAAATCAATACAGAAGGAACAGAAATGTTTCCTGATATTCATGACAAAGGAATGTTATTTTTCTCTTCTGACGGATTAGTTGGATTAGGAGGATTGGATTTATTTGTAGCGGAGTTGAAACCAGATTATTCTATTGGCAAAGTAATGAACTTCGGTACGCCGATGAACTCAAGTAAAGATGATTTTTCTTTTGTATTGCATGATTCTTTAAACCAAGGATATTTTGCATCAAACAGAGATGGAGGGAAAGGTGATGATGACCTTTATTCTTTCAATATGTTAAAGCCATTTTCTTTTGGGAAATCAATACAAGGAATTGCTAAAGATAAAAATGGAAATATCTTGGCAGGAGCATTGATTAATCTTTATGATGAAGCAGGAAACAAAGTACAAACGGCTACATCAAACGACAAAGGAGAGTTTACATTTTCAGCAGAAGGAGACAAGAAATTCACTTTAGACGGAAACAAAGAAGATTATTTCGAAGGGAAGAATAAAGTAAATACATTTACTGATGAAGCGATAATAAAAACAGATGTGGTTTTGGAAAAAGACCCTGGTTTATCCCTTTATGCTTTGATCACAGATAAGAAAACAGGTGCTCCTTTAGAAGGTGTAACAGTTACTTTGACTGATAATATGACAGCTAAATCAGAACGCTTTGTAACACCAGGAACAGGAGATTATAGAAAAGCATTGGCAGATAAAAAATTAAAAGATAGAGGTAGCTATAACTTGACTTTACAAAAAGCAGGTTACTTCACTAAAACAGTAACGTATAACACGGAGTTCAAACAGCCAGGTCAGTATGACGTACATACGAACTTAGATTTGAGTTTAGATGAAGAAGTAACAGATTTAGGAGAATTAGTAGTAATTAACCCAATTAAATTTGATTACAACAAATTCAACATTCGTCCAGATGCTGCGGTAGAGTTAGATAAGATTGTAGAGGTGATGAACAAATACGAACACATGGTGGTAGAGCTCGGTGCTCACACAGATTGTAGAGGTTCGGCTGCTTACAACGAAAAATTATCTGACAGAAGAGCAAAAGCTTCTGCGAAATACATTAAAGGTAAAATCACTAACCCAGAACGTATTTACGGTAAAGGTTATGGAGAAAATAAGTTGTTGAATACTTGTGCGACATGTAAATCATGTACAAAAGAAGAACATGACGGAAACAGACGTACAGAGTTTAAAGTAATAAGTACAGGAAACGATAAGTTGAAAGTACACAATACAAGTACCGATTCTTTTGAGAAATAAGAAGAGTTTAACTCAGTAGTAAAAAGCCACTTAATTAATTTTAAGTGGCTTTTTTGTGTTATGTAGTTTTTTTTAGTGAGTACAAAAATAGGAAGGTCATACCTGTTTTTTTCAGAACCTGAGGTAAATACAGTACCAATTTGACCTTTTAAGGATAAAGAAGGTACTAGGAACTAATAGCTGAAAGCTAAGAACGAAAAAGTGAATTTATCTATATATTCTACTTGGTACTCAAATCTAATTTTCTTATATTTAATCTTTAAACTAACTTAAAATAAATACATTATGATTTACGGAATAATACTCATTTTATTAGGGCTATTAGCTGCGCCTTCTTTGTTGTTATCAAAAAAACCAAATGCAAAAGAATTGTTAAATAAAATAACACCTTTTCAAGGTTGGATAGGGTTAGTGTTTTGTTTGTGGGGAATTTGGGGGATTATTCAAGGAGTCTTGAATTTAGGGATGCTAAGTACAGCACCAATCGCTTGGGCGACAAGCATGGCAACAGCTGTAATAGAGGCAGTCTTAGGTTTTCTTTTAGGTTACGGAATGATAAACAAGCACTTGTTGTCTAAAAATGATAACTTGGAAGATACAGGAGAAGAGTTTTTGGCTAAGTTAGCACCCAAACAAGCGAAATTAGGTTTGGTAGGTGTTTGTTTAGGAGCATGGGTTATCGTATATAGCTTGATGAGCTAAGACAGATTTACCAAAACATAAAAAAAGTCCAAATTGAAATTCAATTTGGACTTTTTTTATGTTCATTTTTTGTGTTGTTTACCTCAACGTACACAAAACTATAGTGACCCCGACAGGATTCAAACCTGTAACCCTCAGAGCCGAAATCTGATATTCTATTCAATTGAACTACGGGGCCATCCTGCAAAAGCAGAATACAAAAGTGTCGAGTTATTTACTTAAAACCAATAAAAGGTGTAAATATTTCGAGTCTATAAATTATTTAGAAAGATGTTCTTTACGTAATAAGTCATTCACTGTTTTTACGGGGTTAAACGTAATCAAAGGTACTTCAACAAATAAGCTCAACCAATTAGCCATTGCTCCATTCCATAAACCAGGGAGCTCAAGTGCTTTTAAGTCTTTACCATTTCTTGATTTATGTGTAATAAAACCAGTAGATGTATCAATAAAATCAATGAGGTTAAATTTCTCACCTTCAAAATTTTTGGTGTAACAAATTAAATCAACAGGATTGAAATGTGTGGCTTCTGTTACTAATTTTTGTTGTTCGGTTGATTTTGGGTCTATCTGTGACGACTCAACAATTTGCAAACTACGTTGCCCTGTTTTGTTGATTGTCCAGAAAGGTCCTCCCCCAGGTTCTCCTTGGTTTTTCACCATTCCACAAACACGTATAGGGCGGTTAAGAGCGACTAACAATTCGTCAATAGAGGAGGCTTTGATACCAAAAGTAGTTAAAGCAAAAACAGCGATTTCCAATAAACGCTCTTCAGTTAAACCTTCAGTTAATAAATCATTGATATAAGTATGTACTTTGTCTTTTGTCGATAGTAATAACCCAGCTAAAGCTCTTTTGTATTCTACCGTTTGTTTTTTGATTTCATCAGGCACTACATTGTCAATGTTTTTGATAAAAATCAATCCTTCTTTGATATCATTCAAATTATAAATCAATGCTCCGTGACCACCAGGACGAAATAAAATTTGTCCCTTTCTGTTTTTAAATGGCGTATTGTCTGCGTTTACGGCAATTGTATCTGTGGCGATTTTTTGTACCGAATAAGAAATGTGAAAGGTTACTCGAAACTCATTTTCCAGATTCTCTATCTTTTCTTTAATCAATGCTTGAACTCCTTTTAGATGTTCTTGTGAAACAGTGAAATGGACTTTGGCTATACCGTCTTTTGAAGTGTACTTCGACGCCTCAGCCAAGTGTTCTTCAAAAGCAGTTCGGTTTCCTGTGCTGTATTTATGAAAAGGGATAAGACCTTTTGGCGAGTTGCCATAGTTTAATCCTGATTCATTGACCATGTAATCAGCTATTTTAACCAAATCATCAAGGTTAGCTGTGTTTAATGAAGGGAATGAGCTATCTATTTTTTCTCCAAAAGCAAAAGCTTTGTAGTCTTGTAATGTTTCAACAATAGCGTGAGCTAAACTTGGGTTGTCAATAAAATCAAAAACCTCTTTAAACATACGACTGGCAGCACCGGAAGCAGGGACAAACTTGATCGCTGTTGCTTTCGTTTGGTTTTTGTAAAAATCTGCGTGTAGTTTTAACTCTTTTTCAGACAATATGATAATCCCTTTTTTGGGCGTCGCAGGAGAGGAAAGTTCCATAAAAGGAAACCCTGTTTCAAAAGACTGAAGTTGTGAATTGATTGTTTTCAAATCGATTGCTTTTGATTTGAAAAGTGAAAGGTCTTCTTGGGTATATGTCATCTTTGGTTGTTTAAATACGCTGTTATTCCTTCAATAATACCGTTAGCAACATGCGTAATTCGCTGAGGAGCATACGGTGTTCTCGTTTTGTTTAACCGATAGCTCTCTTCAAAATTATCTTGGTATAACGCCTCGATATAACAGAGTGTACCTTTGATTTGTCTTGTTAAGGCCAAATTACGAGAGAACACTCCTTTTTTGTTTGTTGGAATACAATAATTATTAAGGTAACTAATTTCACGAAAATCTTCGATAATAGCAACACCTGTGTGCTTTTTTAATCCATTTAATAAATAGTTTGAAAAAATAATACTTTCATTAATCTCGTTAGTTTGGCTCAGTCTAACAAAATGATTGAAATCAATTTGTTTTTCTACCTCACCGTTCATAAAAGCACCAGGCACAAAAGCCATGCTGTAATTTGCTGGTGTAGTTACTTTCCAGTTGGTGTTAGCGACATCTACATTATAATGGACGATAACAGTAATGTCTGGGTGAAATTGGTTGATGATTTTGGCTCGTTGATAAAAATCTAATTGTTTAAAGAATTTATGAAAGATGTATTTATTGGCTAATAGAGTGGTGTCGATTTTCTTTTCAAGCAGTTTTTCGGCTAATTCAGCTGTGATAATTTCGTTTTTTAAACAAGAATCAAGGTCACGGTGAAAATGAGTATTTAGCCAATCGAAATAAGTGTAGCCAAAAGCACTTTCTCCTTTTTTGCGGGTAACAAAAACGTCAGCACCAAGTTTCGTTAAGCTGTCTTTTATTTTTTCGACAGTGAGGTAGGTCAATTCGCCTTCAAAAAAGAAAATAGAATCTTTTAAATAAGGATGCTTGATTTTTATTTGTTTACCTTCTACTTCTGCCATTTCGGGCGTTCCTGCTAGATGCCCAGGGTCTAAGGCAACTTTAAAACCTAATAAAGGGAGTTGAGGAGGTAGTGGGGTGATTTCTTTTTTGACGATACACTTACTATTCAAGTCCCAAAAATAAAGAGAGGGAGTCGGGCAAAGGAAACTCTCACGCAATACAGAGAGTCCTTTTTGTGTTAAAGAAAAGGTTGTGTCATTAAAACGGTAAGTTGTTGTGTCTATCGTTTTCGAAATATGGTTAAATAGCAAGGTGTCTTTAATAAGCAAACCATAGTTGTAACCTCCTTTTTGCCCTTTAGATAAAAAGGAACTAGAAAATAGCAGAAGAAAAAAGAACAGTTTATAGGGACGCATATATTTATGTCTGAAGAGATGTATTGGTAATGTAAATTACACTTTTTCAAATTAAATTTTGCTAAAAAAGATATTCATAGCACTATTTTTATTTATTATTTTGTAATTTAGAAGTTGATAAAAATCCATTTTTTTATAAATGGGTAATTAGTGATTTAAATAATAACGTTTTGAAGAAAACTCTACTTTGTTTTTTAGTCGGTGTTTGGGGAGTGAATAGTGCTTTCGCAACGGGTGAAAAACCAGATTCTTTACAGGTAAACAGTGATGTGCCTGTGAGTACGGAAGAAGTTACAGCAACAAATGGAGGGACTGGCTTACATAAAGCCTTTGAAGTTCCGCCAACTGCTAAGAAGAAAAAAGGGCCAATTTTACGTATATCAGGGTTTGCACGTATGATTGGTTTTTACAGAAACCTGTCGTCACATTACGCTGACGCATCACTTGATAGAGGGTTGACGTTGCCGATTACGGTAAATATAGGTGACGGTTCGGGTAGTCCGTTGTTGATGTTGCGTATGGAAATGAATCCAACAGCGAGAACTTCTATTATGTTAGAAACAGCGTTAGATAACCCGTTTTTATCAAACCCATTACTTGTAGGACAACAGTCAAAAGCATCTAATCCTAATTATCCAGGTAATGTAGCATCCGTTTTTTCTCGTTTTGCTTTAAATGCCACAACGGTAACAAACTTTGCTACGATAAAATTACAAGCAGGAGGGGGAATGAATTATGGTAAAATGAGTCCGTTTACTATGTGGACATTCCAATACCGTGATGATATGTTTGAAAGATACCCTTGGGATCCGTCGGGTTCTAACTGGAACAGGTACAACTGGAATTACTCTTTAGGAGATGTTCCTCGTGATTTGCGTTGGGGAAGAAGACCTGTACAAGGGTTTAAAATCACTTTAGAAGATATGCCTAAAGGTTTTGAAGGGTTATTCTTTTTCGGTAAGACAAGTCCAGCAGGTAGTTGGGAGAGTTACAAAAACCAGTTGCCCCAAAACGCATTGGCTTTTCGTTTAGCTAAAAAAATCAAAGGACACAAGATAGGTGTAAATTATTTTGACCATTATGGTTATACCTCTTCAACAGTGGCTATTGATACGATTAAAGTTGATGATAAAAAATATTTGGTTGAAACAAACCGAACAAACCAAGGAACAGCTTCTCTTGATGGGTTGTTTAATGTACCTGGTAAATTGAGAATTTATACAGAAGTAGGAGCAGGTTGGTTTAGAAGTAATCGTTACCATGACAGTTTGAGCGCTTTTGCTAAAGAAGCTTCTACGGGTAAAGTGAGTCATTTCAAAAGAAAGGTAAGTCCATTGGCTTACTTGGAAGTAGATTGGAAAAGTGCACCTTATTTCAATTCATTTAAAGCGTCTGGATTCTTCGCTGGGCGTCATGCAGTAAATAACTCTTCTTCTATTATTAATTCGGCAAACGAAGGAGCTACCGATGGTAGAGATTTTCAGGCAAATGATCAAGGGAATGACAATGTCTATTACTTAGAGAGTATGGTTACTGAGATTGGTCAGATAACCAACAACAGAGCAAGTCTAAGTTTACAGTTGAGAAAAAACATTAAGGCATTGGTTATTGATTTAGGTTTAGGTTTTCAAGCAGAAGTAGAAAAAGTGTACCAAGATACTACGGTAAATGGTGGCAGATTGAACACTTCAGCTAGCAGGCGTATCAAAACGGAACAAGAAACTCGGTTACTTTTTACCATATAGCTAACCAGTACCAGCGTTCACGTTTTATGTATAACAAACGTAATTACGGACCATATAGCCGTTTGATTGCTGATTACAGACGTTCTTGGGAGAATATAGCAATTACCGATGAAAATCCTGATTACAACAAGAAATTCATGATGGTTGATTTGTCGTTGAAATACAAATTGCAAGTAGCAAAGAAAGATTTAATCATTACTGCTTTTGGTAGAGCCAATGCGGTAAGTGATAAAGCAAATCCATTAGCCTTGTTTACGGATAAAGCATTTGTTCGTCAGTACTTCGAAGAAGTGATGATGTTCTATCATTTACACCCAAAATTTACTGTTTTAGGTATTGCTAACTTCGAACAGGCTTTTGGTAACGATAGAACAGAATTGGCTGACGAAAATGGCGAATTGATACTTGGCGGAGGTAAAGATAAGAACCTACCAATGGCATCTGCTAACGGGAAGGCGATCAAACAATTTGGTACTGGTTACGGACTTGGTTTTGATTGGGATTTCACGAGTAGAGCAAGTATCGATTTTCGTTACAGAGTTTACACACACGAAGACAAGAGTTTTACAAAAGATAAATTTGCAGGACAAGAAATGTCTGTCGAATTTAAATTGTTCTTTTAATATATAGATAATACAGACATTCAAAATTTAGGATAATGAATAATAAAATAATACTTCTTTCAGCTTTCTTTTTTAGTGCACTAAGTGTATTTGCCCAAGAAGCTAAAAAAACAAACCACAAAGAAAATTTCTTTGGTGTGGGTAGAGCAGTTGTTTCTAATGATCGATTAGCTGATACAACGGTAAACACAAATAGTAACGCCACAACAAATGGGTACACCTTATTTGATTTGGGTGTACAAATGTCTCGTGGTGATGTGTTCCGAGCACATGCAATTCTTCGTGTAAGAAATGAGTTTGGAGGGTTCTTTGGTGATGGTGTTTCTTTCGATTTTAGAGAATTACGCTTAGAAGGGTTGATAGCAAACAAAGTAAAGTATGAAATAGGTGATTTGGATGTTTCTTTGACACCTTATACTATTCATAACTTTGAAATTGGTGCACACCAATACGAAAATGAATTGTTTAAAATGAAAAGAGAGATTCTTAATTATGAAAATTTTTATACAGACAAAAACACTTGGCGTATGCAAGGGTTGAATGCTTACACAACATTTAACTTGAAAAATAAGATAATAAAGAAATTATATGTAAGAGCATTTGGTAACAGAGTAGCACCTACAAATAATATTGACAAAGGAGATCGTTTTGTTTATGGAGGAAAAATTGATTTCATCAATTCTAAAGATGCTCATGTAGGAGTAAATTTAGTAGCAACACAAGATTTAGCGAAAACAGTTCCTAATGCATCAGTTGATTACGATAACCAAGTAGCTACCGTTGACTTTAGGTTAATGAAAAAGATGAATGATAACTTCGCTGTAGGAGTAGAGGGAGAGCTTGGTGGCTCACAATTTAAGATGAAAAGAGTAGTGGACGACACAACGGTAAGTTACAAAGATGGGTTTTATGATGCAAAACTAGTTGCTGAATACAAATCATTGACTTTTAAAGTAGGCTACAAAACAGTAGGTCAAAATTTCTCTTCTCCAACGGCACAAACAAGAAGAGTGAATGATTATGCACAAGGAGCGAGTTTGACACTTTACCCTACGTACAACAACGGAACAACTGAACGTAAACAATCTATTCAAGATAGATTTACACAAGAAAATGGGTTGTATGCACGAACTATTTCTACAACATTAGATCCGTTTAGTGCAATTTATGGTAATATCAACCAATACGGAGACGCTACACCAAACCGTACAGGGTTAAACTTGGAGCTAGGTTTAAAAGACAGTTTGAAACGTTGGGAAGCAATTGTGAAATACAAGATGCAACAAGAATTTGTTGGGCAAAATGTAACAGATAAAAGAAAGTTTACTGGGTTATTAGTAGGTGGTAAAGTTAATGTAAATCGTTTATTAGCATGGGATAAGTTGATTTCTGTTTATGGTAGCTATAACTCAGAAGCAACCAAAAGAGATAACCCCGGTCTTGGAATTGATTTGAAAACAGCTGTGATTGATGCGTCTGTAGATGTAGAGGTTTATAGTCGCTTACACTTGATAGGAGGTATCAAAATGTTAACAGCAAAAGGGAGTGAGTTTACTATCAGTAGAGATGCTTTTAACCAAGTATCAGAAAATGATTTACCAAACCAAAAGAACTATGATTTGAAAGATCAGGTTGTAGTAGCAGGAGCGAAGTATGATTTTGGTCCAAATAGCTTTTTAGGATTGAGTGCTCAATTCGCTGATTTTACGGATAAATCATTGTCTTTTAAAGAGGATAATTACAAGCTGAACCAAATCTACGTAGTTTACCAAATCAAATTTTAAAAATTGATTATGTTAAAATTTAAAAAGTATAAGGTATTGTTATTCTTAGCGTCAGTTTTTTTGACGTTTGGCTGTAACAAAAAAGACATTGATGGACGAGAGGTACACCCAGCTTCTGCTGATTTTAAGGTGACAGAAAACCTTGTATTGTCAGACGGGTCACCTGATTTTACAGCAGGAACAATGTCATTGACAGCTAAGTTCTCAGAAGAAGTGACTTGTTTAGTTACTTTGAAAGGGCTTGAAAGTGGAGCAGAGAAAACTTTTTCTTTATTGAAAACAAGTGTTTTAGATGCTCAAAATACAAAATGGAATGGGACACATGATGGTTTGTACTTTTTTAGAAAAGGAGAAAAAGTAGCTGTTGATATGTCTTTTTTCGGAAGTGATTTAGTACAGAAGGATACTTTGATTATTGATGAAGTACAAACATTTACAAATGCAACACACTTCCCTTTGAACAATGCTGGTTTTGAAGTAGAACCAATAGCTTACCCTTGGGTAGTGTATGGTACACCAATGTTTGGCGTGGTAAGTGATGAAATTGTACAGGTGCAAGGAAAAAATGCTTTCCGCATGGGGGCAGACGCAACTAAAACAGGGTACCAAGGTGGTATGGATAGTGAAGTATGGAATTACTCAGGGACACCTTTAGCCCCTTTAGATACTACATTCTTTCCTTTTTCATCAAATCCAGATGAACTGTATTTCAATATTTACCTGTACGGGAGAGGTGTGGCAGCAGACAAAATGATTATCGAGTTTAAAGAGGCAGACGGAGCACATAAGAAAAACCTTAATGGTAGAGATGATGGAGTGCAGATTATTCAAACAATGGGGCATGAAGGTTGGAAATTATTTTCTT
This sequence comes from Cytophagales bacterium, assembly GCA_965224495.1. Lineage (GTDB taxonomy): Bacteria > Bacteroidota > Bacteroidia > Cytophagales > JAAEPT01 > CBDCZI01. Next base: position 200,302 of record CBDCZI010000029.1, read on the forward strand.
ACCAATATTCAGCATTGCCATTTAGTACGTATGCACCTGGAGGAGGAAGCGGAAATAAAGTACGTGAGCCACATAAGATTTTTAGAGTAGCGTTTAGTTTGGAAATAACAGAAACAGCACCAAGATACGGCGATGCGATATTCGATTTCCCTATATTCACAATAGGAAAGCCATTTAACCCATCTAAATTTTAATTAAAAGATGAAAAAATATTTAAGTTACGTAGCGTTTGTTGTTTTAGGAGCATCTTGTGTTTCTGTTCAGCAAATAGATATAGATGGAAACCCTGTTGGAGGAGTTGAAACAGAAAAAAAAGCATTGATTACTTCTGCATTGGCACACAACAGTGGAGTTGTGCCTTTAGATTGGAAATCAGATGATGCGAAAATTAGTATAACAAAACCTTCTGAAAATATGGAGGTTGCTCTTTCTGATGTGAAAAGAACTTCTTTTTACCGCAATTTTGAAGGAATTGATTTTCGTGGAGGTTTGGCAGTACGTGTAATTGCAAGAGTGATTGATGGCGATGAGAAAGTGAAGTTACGTTTATTGATGACAGACAATAACGGATTTGTTACCAATGGGAAAACAGTGGATAACACGATAAGAAAAACGAGTGATTTTCGTCCGTATTTTTTCCGTATCAAAGGAGCTTTTAAACAAACTTTTCCAGAATTACAAAATGTAAACGGATCGAATATTCGCCGTATGGAATTTGTGGTAAGTCCTACGGGAGGAAGAGTAACAGGGAAGATAGAAATTCAAAGTATCAAAATACTAATGGATGATGAAGTTTACAAAACAAAGGGATTAGTCAGTGAAGGAGCAGAGGGAGGTGTGGTACAGAACTCAGACGCTCCAATGGATTGGTCAGCAGACAATGGTTATGCAGTATCTAAGGTAGGAGAAGATTTGGTAGTAGAAGCGACAGGAGTGGGGCCTCGTTATGAGCAATTTTCAAAAAAGATACCTGTAACCAAAGCAACCAAAATGAAAGTAATTGTGAAGTACGAAGGTAATGTGCAACCGTTCTTAAGGTTTGATTTACATGATGTAAATGGCTTTATTACAAACAGAAAGCCAGGTATGGTGCGGTTACTTCCTGGAGGGTATAAGGAATATATAATTGATTACAGCGATCGTTTGCGTCAGTCTTACCCTAAACAGGTCGATGTAGATGGAGCGAGAATTGTAAAAGTAACAGGATTTATAGACCCTGCTTATATACCTTTTACAGGAACAATTTTTATTAAAAGTATAGAGCTATATTAAAAAAAGTTCTTTATATTTAAAAAACAGAAATTAATAAACTAAAAATTATAATTATGAAAAAAACATTACTATCATTAGGATTAGCTGTTATGGCTTTCGGAGCAACAGCTCAATTAAATGGAACTGGAGATGGGTTTACTATGGATAACCTTGATGCTACTTCTCAATGTTTGATTAACGCAGGTCTTCCAAATAATGGAGGAATAATGAATAATGATGGAGCTTCATTTGCTTCGTCATGTACAAGTTTATATGGAACGTCAACAGGAGTTGATTTGACTTCTCAGTCTAGGGTGACTTTTATTGTTTCTTCGGATACACAAGGAGCTGAATTAGAGGTTTATTTAGGAGGAGAAGGAGAATGGAATCCTGCAACATCTACATATAACACAGGTAGTGGTTCTACTATTGATGCAATACATACATTTGCAGCAGCAGATGGAGACGAAATGCTACCTGGTTTACATTTGACCTGCTATAATTGGTTCAGGAATGTCGGCTTCATGTTCTAGTTTATTTGGGGCAAATGCAACAGGAGGTGTTGATATGACAAATAACACAAGGGTTACAGTTGTCGCTGTTTCTCAACAGAGATAAAGTTGATGGTGTAGTTCTTACAGGAACAACTTGGACAGCAACAACACCAATCATACAGTTTCTGTAACGGTAACTGATGATTTAGGAGGAGTTTCTTTACCAATGACAAAAACAATTACTGTAAATAATGTATTACCAACAGTTGATGGTGTTACTTTAAATCCATCGGGAGCGGTAAATTGTTCGTCGGAGGATTACGTCAATGGGGACCTGCAACTTCAACAGTTTACACGGTACAGGTACAGATAACGGCAATCCATACTTTTGGAGAGGTGGATACAGAAGAAACGTTCACATTTGATTTTGCTGATTTAGACCAAACATTATGGGATGCTTGGGTAGCAAGAGCTACAATTCAATCTGTTGGTTTTAGATCAAAAACTGACGATGATCATACAGTTTCTGTAACGGTTACAGATAATGATGGTGGGGTTTCTTTACCAATCAATTACTGTAAACACAGCTGCAGGAACACCAACAGTTTGTCGCTTTAAATCCAATTAAATCTATTAAAATAGGTGCTGTTGCAGATGCTACAGCAACAGTGGAGCAAGCATGTGATGCTACAGGTTTAGAAGCAAATGCTTCAGCTAATGGTTTTGAAGCTTTCCCTAACCCTGCTCAAGATGTAATCAACTTTAACTACACAGTTAATGGAGATGCTACAGTTGAGTTAGCTAACGCTTTAGGTTCAGCAGTTGCTACAACTACTGGTACTTCAATGAATGTTGCAGAGTTACCAGCAGGTATCTACTTCGCTACATTGAAAGTAAACGGAGTTGCTACAGCAGTTCAAAGAGTGCAAGTTCAATAAGTAGCACTACTTTTATAATAAAAAGCCACCTAAATTTATTTTAGGTGGCTTTTTTTATTTACTGACGGGGAGATTTAAGGAGTCAAAGTAAGTTTGTACCCCTTTTTGTTTTTAAATAAATAAGCTCGTTAATCTAAATAAGAACTTGGTATCACTTACACACCCAAAATTCACAAAAGGTTGAATTTCGTATTTATGGTAGTCAAAAAATTTCAGAATCTCATCTAAGAGGTCGTTAGCAAGAGCCCTTACGTTTTTAGTAACGGATAGCCTCCAATTTTTTCTTATCGAGGATCTTAATTTTATTACCTTTCACTTCAATGATTTTCTCTTCTTTAAACTCTGAAAGATTACGAATAACCGATTCGGTAGCCGTACCCACAATACTAGCCAAATCAGTTCTTGAAGCCAATATATACTCATCTTTAGCGTATTTTTGGTCTAAGAGACATAGTGCTGAAGCCACTCTTTTTCGAACAGTGTCGTAAGCCAATTCCAACAGTTGACCTTCTTTTTCTAGCACGTTATTCGAAACAAGCCCAATAAATGCAGCCGAAGCCTCCCTGTTGTTAAAAATCAATTGAGCAAAGCTTTCTTTAGGTACCTGATACAGATCCACATCTTCGAGAGCTACAATAGTTTCATTATTCGGTGAGTTTTGAACCAATACCTCGTAACCAATAAAATCTCCTTCAGAATAGATATTTGTCATCAACTCCTTACCTTCATCATTAGTTTTTATACCTTTCAGTTTCCCTTTTGCTACACGGTAAACCACTGAAAGACTATCTCCTTCATGGATAACAGTATCTTTTTTCTTGTAATGACGAATACGTTCTTTCGTTAATAATTTAGTTACCCCTTCGATTTCATTTAGCGAATGAACCATCCCGTCAATCAAATCGACGGAAGAACTTGTTTTAAAAAAATCATTCTTTTTTAAGCGACTTTCTATTGCATCCAAAAGTTCTGTTTCTTCAAAAGGTTTGGTTATATAATCATCAGCCCCCAAGTTCATTCCTTTTCTCAAATCCGCCTTGCCCGCCTTAGCCGTAAGAAAAATAAAGGGAATCATTGACGTTGATACATTTCTACTCAAGATATGCAACACGCCATAACCATCCAATCCAGGCATCATAATATCGCAGATAATCAAATCAGGAAGCTCTTTTTTAGCCATACTAACCCCTTCCTTTCCATCTTTGGCTGTTGACATTTCATAACCCGCCAACTCTAAAATCTCTACTGTGTTTTCACGTACCTCAAGATTATCTTCTATTAACAAAATCTTTTTCATCATCTATGGTTAGTTGTTCTTTTTGAGAGGAATGACGATAGCTACCGCCGTACCTTCATTTAGTTTGCTTTTAATTATAGCTTTTCCATTCAGAAATTCTAAATATTTACCTACGATATTGAGCCCCAAACCAGTACCTTCTATATTCGTTACATTTTTCGCTCTAAAAAAGCGGTCAAACAAATGGTGCTGTTCATCCTCGGGGATACCTATTCCATCATCTATTACATCAATAAACAATTGAGTCGGCGTATTTTTTATTCGTAATTCAACTTTCCCTTTATCACTTGTGTATTTCACACCATTGGATAAAAGGTTCAGTAAAATATTTTTCAGAACATGCTCATCAGACAAACACATCTCAGTACCCGAAAAGGATAGAGTAAGCGTTTGTAAAGGGCCTTTCAATGTACCCACTTCATCAATTACTTCTTCGGCAAAACTTTTAAGGTTAAACTCTTGGTAACCGTGAGCAATATTATTTTCAGAAATCTTCTCCAATGACAAGAAATCATTAAGCAACGCAATTAGATTTCTCACATTACTTTGAATACGATCTACATGCTTCACTCTTTTATCATCTTGCTCACTCAATTTGTATTTACCAATCAAAGAAGCCGACGACATAATTGTACTCAACGGCGTACGAAACTCGTGTGAAGCCATTGAAACAAAACGAGATTTCAATTCATTCAATTCCTTCTCTTTTAATAAGGAAG
>CBDCZI010000029.1:210000-387773 GCA_965224495.1 Cytophagales bacterium
ATCAAAGCTTCGGCTGCGATGAGTGATCCTAATCAGACTTCCAAGAAAATCCTCTAAGCGTTAATCGAAGTGGTGCCCGTACCGCAAACCGACACAGGTAGTCAAGGAGAGAATCCTGAGGTGCTCGAGTGATTCATGGCTAAGGAACTAGGCAAAATGGTCCTGTAACTTCGGGAGAAGGGACGCTTCCTCATCTTCGGATGAGAAGCCGCAGTAAATAGGCCCAGGCGACTGTTTACCAAAAACACAAGGCTATGCGAAAACGAAAGTTGAAGTATATGGTCTGACACCTGCCCGGTGCTGGAAGGTTAAGGGGGGGCGTTATCTTCGGAGAAGCGCTGAACTGAAGCCCCAGTAAACGGCGGCCGTAACTATAACGGTCCTAAGGTAGCGAAATTCCTTGTCGGGTAAGTTCCGACCTGCACGAATGGTGTAACGATCTGGGCACTGTCTCAGCCATGAGCTCGGTGAAATTGTAGTAACGGTGAAGATGCCGTTTACCCGCAACGGGACGGAAAGACCCCGTGAACCTTCACTACAGCTTCGCATTGACTTCGGGTCTTTGATGTGTAGGATAGGTGGGAGACACTGATCTTGCGTCGCTAGGCGTAAGTTAGTCGTCCTTGAAATACCACCCTTCAAACATTTGGAGTCTAATCCTTTATAGGAGACATTGCGTGGTGGGTAGTTTGACTGGGGTGGTCGCCTCCAAAAGAGTAACGGAGGCTTTCAAAGGTTCCCTCAGCATGTTTGGTAATCATGCGTAGAGTGCAATAGCAAAAGGGAGCTTGACTGTGAGGCCAACAAGCCGAGCAGGTACGAAAGTAGGATATAGTGATCCGGTAGTTCCGCATGGAAGGGCTATCGCTCAAAGGATAAAAGGTACTCCGGGGATAACAGGCTGATCACTCCCAAGAGCTCACATCGACGGAGTGGTTTGGCACCTCGATGTCGGCTCGTCACATCCTGGGGCTGGAGAAGGTCCCAAGGGTTGGGCTGTTCGCCCATTAAAGTGGCACGCGAGCTGGGTTCAGAACGTCGTGAGACAGTTCGGTCCCTATCTGTTGTGGGCGTAGGAAGCTTGAGAGGCTCTGACTTTAGTACGAGAGGACCGAGTTGGACAAACCGCTGGTGTATCAGTTGTGCCGCCAGGTGCATTGCTGAGTAGCTACGTTTGGATCAGATAAGTGCTGAAAGCATCTAAGCACGAAACTGACCTCAAGATGAGGCTTCCATAGAGGGTCGTAAGAGACTATTACGTTGATAGGCTGCAGGTGTAAAGGTAGAGATACCATAGCTGAGCAGTACTAATTACCCGATAACTTCCCATCAAATATCTCTTTGGTGATTTAATTTCTCTCTCATTATTGTTAATTAAAGTCGTAAGTCTTTAGTAGTAAGTCGCAAGATAACTACGAAGATAAACTTCAAAGAACAATTTATAATATTACAGGTAGTATATCCAGGATAAGTTTGGAGATATACAACTGCTAGGAGCCAAAAGCAACTAGCAAGAAGCCTAAAAAGAATGGTGGTAATAGCGCAGGTGTTCACCTCTTCCCTTTCCGAACAGAGAAGTTAAGCCCTGTAGCGTCGATGGTACTGCAATCATATGTGGGAGAGTAGATAGCCGCCAACCTTATTTTAAAGCCTCTGTATTTAATTATACAGAGGCTTTTTTTATGTCTAGAAATTATTTAATATACATGAAATAGGTGGTTGAATAAAATTTATGGGTCGTTTAAGTTTTTTTATTGCCCCGGATAAAACCAAGTTTTACCTGGTACGAAATAAAGTATGTCATTAATCAGTTTTTGAACTGATTTCATTCATTTAGGTGTGTAATTGTAGTCACAAAGACAGCTATTCACAGTTCTTAATTTTGAGGTATAGATTAAGAATACATCATTATGAAAGAGAAAATAATAATAATCGGAGGTTTGTCAGTAGGACCGTCTGCAGCAGCGAAAGCAAGAAGAGAAAACGAGGAAGCTGAAATTATACTTTTTGAAAAAACAGCAGATATAAGTTATGCAACCTGTGGTATTCCTTATGCTTTTTCGGGTAAAATTACTTCACGTGAAAAATTATTGGTGGTAAAACCAGATTTGTTAAGACAACGATTTAAGATAGATGTTCGGTTAAATGAAGCGGTAGTTTCTATAGATCCCGAAAAACAAGAGGTGACAACAGCTAAAGGAATATACCAATACAACAAGTTGGTGTACGCTACGGGAGGGAAAGCAATTATTCCGCAGATAAAAAACTTACAACAATGTGACTTGTGGTCAACCTGTAAAACTTTGGGTGATTATGATAAAATAATTAAAGATAAAGTGCTTGATGAAAAGCAGTCTATCGCGATTATTGGAGCAGGGCTTATCGGTTTAGAAACGGCTGAAAACTTGATTAAAGCAGGGAAAACAGTACATGTAATTGAAAGAGGAAGTGACGTGTTGTCAATCTTTAGTCCAATGTATGCTCGTTTGGTGCGTCAGGTATTGAAATCAAACAAAGTGAATTTACATTTGAATACAACAGCTACGGAATTAGATTTGAAAAACAACCGTTTGTTACTTGACGACGGCACATCTATACCTGCCGAATACTTGATTATAGGTATTGGAGTAAGTCCGAATACTGAAATGTTAAAAATAAAAGGAGCTGAAACAACACCCAACGGAGCGTTACTGGTAGATGAAAATATGCAAACCTCGTTACCAAACATTTATTCGGCAGGAGACTGTGTGGCTCTGAGAAATTTAATAACCGAAGATACACAATATTTCCCTATGGGTACACACTCTAACAAGGGTGGGCGAACGGCAGGAGGAAATGCTTCTTCGTTGAAATCAAATCAAAGTTTCAAAGGAGCTTACGGTACAGGTATTGTTCAAGTGTTTGATTATGCAGCAGCAAGAACGGGATTGACTCCACGTGCAGGACAATTATTATCTTATAAATCGAGTTTGATTGTAGCAAATAGTAATCCTGGTTTTTACCCAGGAGGCTCAGATGTTTTGGTGACCATTTATTACGATGAGCAAACATTACGTGTTGTAGGTGCAGAGGTTTTTGGTAAAAAAGGAATTGATAAACGTATTGATGTATTGGCAACGGCTATCTATGCAAAATTGACAATAGCTGATTTACCTCATTTAGATTTGGCTTACGCTCCGCCTTTCTCTCCTGCAAAAGACCCACTGATTGTGTCGGCTTATGCGGCGGAAAATGAGATGAATAGTAATTTTAGTACAGTATTACCTTTTGAATTGAAGGCATTGTTAGATGCTAAACAAGCGATACAATTGGTTGATGTTAGAAACCCTGAAGAGTTGAAAAGTAAAGGTAAGATAGAAAACTCAATCAACCTTCCCTTAGATGATTTACGTGAGCGATTAGGTGAATTGGATAAGCAAAAGCCTGTTTATTTGTATTGTGCTAAAGGAATGAGAGGTTATCTGGCAAGTAAAATCCTCGAACACAATGGTTTTATTGATGTGAATAATGTTTCTGGCGGTTATACTGTATGGAATATGTTGGGCTTACGAACAGAAGAGGTTTAAAACACAAAAAGGGATGGTATCATTGATACTATCCCTTTTTAATTTGTGACTAAAAACTTTTTAAGCTGTGTATTCATCTAATGTACTTGAACTGCTAGCGCTCGTTGACAACGAGTGCAATGTGCCTAAACAACGAAGAACTGAAAGGCACAAAGTAAACAGAAATGCCGTTTAATATGGTGTAGTAGTAATTACCAAGAGGTACCAGCCACCGCACAAAACCCTTGCCTCTTTTGGTAGTCACGATACCGTAAGGAATGTTTTTTATCAGTATTAGTTGTAAGTACAACTAATACTAGTACCTTTACATCATGGAATTTGAAAACATAGCTGGTTTTAACCCCATTACTTGTATTTCAGGTAAGGTAATGAAGATAAGCCGTATAACTTCGGCTATTTTTAGAAAGCACTTAAAATCATTTGGTGTAACAAATAGTCAGTTGAGTTTATTATTTGTATTAAGTAAAAAAGGAGGACAAACACAGACTCAGTTGGTAACTATCACAGGGTTAGAGAAATCGTCGTTAAACAGAAATTTGGAAAGGCTTTTTGGAAATGGGAACCTGACAAAAGAAAATTTCCCGCTTATTGAAATTACATATAAGGGAAAAAAGAAAGTGAATGAAATGATTCCTGTGTGGGAAGAGGCAATGAAAGAAGTTCGAGAGTTGTTGGGAGAGAATGGAGAGGAGGCATTAAATGTAGTATTAGGTAAATTGACAAAAAAATGATGGAATTACAATTAGGTTACCTTGGCTTAACAGTCGTTATGTTGGTCGTAATCGCTTATATCGGTTTGTATGCGATACAAAAAACAGTATTGAACGAGAAACAAGCAACGAGAAAAAAAACAGTATTAATTGGTGGTTTGTTCCTTTGGCAAGTTTATATTTTTGTATTAGCTCAAAGTGGTCTGTTAGATAATTTTGATTTACCTCCACGTTTTCCTTTGTTGTTGGTGTTTCCGACATTTATTTTTACAGGAGTATTTCTTTGTAAAAACAGAAAGAAAGAATGGGTGAAAGTGGTACCTACTCATTGGCTGGGGTATTTACAAAGTTTTAGAATTGTCGTCGAAACTTTATTCGTTTTTGCCGTGGCAAAAAACGTATTGAATTACCATGTGACTTTAGAAGGGTACAATTTCGATATGTTTGTAGGGTTGACAGCACCTATTGTAACTTATTTAGTTTACCAGCGAAAAGTATTGAGTGAGAGAATAATGCTCTTATGGAATTATGCAGGGTTAGCTATTTTGGCGACGGTAGTGCTCTTATTTACCACTTGTGCGTATTTACCTAGTTTTTATGGAAGTGACACGATGTTGTTAAACCCAAGTGTCGTGAAATATCCCTATGTGTTGGTTGCAGGTTTTTTGATGCCTTTGGCTGTATTTACACACGTACTGTCTATTATTAAGTTGAGAAAATCACTAAATCTACCAGGTTAGAAATGCCAGCTTAATTTTACAGTGAAAATTACAAGGTGATAACCTTGATTTCTACTCTGCGATTTTTCTTTAATTCGGTTCTTGTTTTCCCATTAGGATAGAGCATTTTCGCACTTCCGTAACCGATGGTTGATATACGATTAGGAGAAATCCCCATAGAGATTAAATAGTCTCTTGTGGTTTTGGCTCTTGCAGCAGAGGTTTTTAAATGCCATTCTTTAGATTTTTTACTCCTTACGCCGTTGGTGTGTCCTTCTATTCTGATGATTAGTGTGGGGTTGCTCTGCATGGTTAGAAAAAGAGCTGTCATTGCAGGATGTGACTCTTCCAGTACAATAGCAAGATTAGGAACAAAGTGTAGATTTTCGACTTTGTAGGTTTTGTTTATGGCTAACACAAGGAGTTTGTTGGTTTTGGTGGCTTGTGCCAAATGTCCTTTTTGAAAACTCACGATGTAAGACAAAGAATCGGTGGTGTGTAATAAAGAAAGCTGGTGTGTTTTATTGTTTTTATAGATAGGTATGATTTCGACTCGTCTATTCTTTGTTTTTTGAAGTGTTTTATTGGGCGTACTAAAACTTTTACCCACGATTTGCAACGTGGTCTTTTCGGGAGATTTTAAATGGTTTTTTGTGTTTAATGCTCTACGAAGAGATAGTTTTTGGTTGTAAGAAAAACTCCCAGAACTATCACAATGACCAATAAAGATGACTTTTTCTAAATTCTCAGTAGGTATGTTGTTTATCGTTTTTTGGGCGTTGGTAGATATTCTGTCACTATCATAAGCGAAAAAGATAGTTGTCTCGATTTGTGATCGGACTAAATAAAACGAACAAAAGAAAAGAAGGAATAACGCTGATTTATTCATTTTTAGTTTAATTAATAAGTATTTAGTATACTCTTTTTTTTGAGGATAAAAAAGAGATTGAACAAATGTAAATGAGTACTGTTTGTATTCGTGCTTTCATAATCACCTGTGCTAAGTACGCCAAAACAGTAGGTTACACCTCTCTTAATAACCAATATTCTTATGGTCTGCTCGTTGTAATCGGTCATTGACACCTCTTCCCAAACCTGTGTTAGGTACGTATTCGGCTAAAATCACATCTAATAGTTCTCCATCAATCAGACGCATGTAGTTAAACAAATTCTTTGCTACCTCACGCACATTTCCCGAAGGACTTAAAACAAAATTAACGGCAACTTGTTGGCTGTAATCTTTTTGGTAGCTTAATATGCCTATTTTTTTTCCTTCAAACTGTTGGCTCAATGTCTGAATGTTACCAACAAAAAATGGTGTTGAGGGTGCATAATGACTTTTTAGCATACCACTCGTCAAGGGCTTCTCGTGACTTTTTTTATTCACTTTCACTTCGCCTACAACGCTTTTTATTTCTTCTATCGAAAGTCCTCCTGTACGGTAAATTATTGGTTCGCCTTCCTCAAAACCAATAATTGTAGATTCGATACCTACCCCACAAGCACCACCATCTAAGATGTATTTAACGCCTATTCCGAGCTGTTGTGCGACGGCCTCTGGTGATGTAGGGCTGATAGACCCAAATTTATTAGCACTTGGTGCTGCTAAAGGGTAGGGTAATCGACTCAATAAGTCTAACGCCACAGGATGATTAGGTATGCGTATGGCAACCAAAGGACTTCCTGCAGTAACTAAATCACTTATTTTATCCGTTTTGGGTAGTAGTAAGGTCATTGGTCCAGGCCAAAAAGCCTCACTTAACAAGCTTGCCTTTTCAGGTATTTCTTTGACAAATAAACGTACTTTTTCTAAACTATCTGTATGGATAATCAACGGATTAAAAGAAGGTCTATTTTTTACCTCAAAAATTTTCAATACCGCTTCGTCTTCAAAAGCATTTGCTGCCAGACCATAAACCGTTTCGGTAGGTAAGCCAACGACTTCGTTTTTATTTAGCCATGCGATTGCTTTCTCTATGTCTGTACCGGTATTCACTAATCTCCGTCGCTATCGTGTGTATGTGCGTTTTTATCTACTTTTAGCTCAATCTCATTGTGTTTTATTTCACCTCCTTTGTTAGCGATTACTGCAAAAAGACTACACAAAACTACTCCACCTACTACAGTAAGGTAGCTTAATAATTTAGCTTGACTGTTGTTACGTTTTACTGATAAAAATGTAATGGCACTCAATAAACCAATAAATAAAGAAACAAAAAGTCCGATTTCGGCAATCTCTTCATGTGCTTTTATTTTGTCGTGGCTAATGCCTGGGATATGCTCTACAAGTTCTTCAGCTCCTTCTCCTGAAAAATAAACAGGCAAAATACTGAAACATGAAATGGCAACAATCACCAATCCCGCTTTTAGGTTTGAAGTATTTTTATTAATAAAGAGAGCGTAGATAACTAAAACTAAACCAATAAAAGTTCCTATGATAGGAAAGTGATTAGTTAAAAGGTGGATGTGAGCTGGGTTCATAATAAATAGATTTAAGGTAGCTAATGTAACTATTATATTTGTTAGTGATTTTGAAGGTTTCGTGTTTGTATCCAACCTCAAGTCGTCAAAAAAGAAGTCGTCTGTCACTTTTAAACCAAGAGCAAAGATAACACAATAAGTAGCATGATAAAATAAGATGACACTCAAAGTACGGTAGCTTTTACTAATTAAAAAGATAAATCCGTAGTTCGTAGAATACAATGAGATGATTTAACCCAACGACTTTCTTCCAATTTGGCTACAAATAGGGCAGTCACTGACAATGTGAGGCCTTGCTTTACAGTATTCTCTCCCGTAAAAAATGATTTGTAAATGGAGTTTGTTCCATAAATCTCTGTCAAAAAGTCGCTTGGCATCTTTTTCCGTTACTTCTACGTTTTTTCCATTCGTTAAATTCCAACGGTACATTAAACGGTGTATATGTGTGTCGACAGGAAAAGCGGGAACACCAAAAGCTTGTGACATAACCACTGAAGCTGTTTTGTGACCGACACCAGGAAGTTCTTCAAGGTATTCAAAGCTTTCAGGTACGTTGCCGTTGTGTTTATTGATAAGAATGTGAGATAACTCTGAAATGGCCTTGGATTTGCGAGGCGAAAGCCCACAGGGACGTATGATTTCCCTGATTTTATCGACAGGTACTTTTATCATATCGTAAGGATTGTCGGCAAGAGCAAACAAAGCTGGCGTTACTTGGTTGACACGAATATCTGTACACTGAGCAGAAAGTAAAACGGCGACCAAAAGAGTGAAGGCATTGGTGTGGTCGAGAGGTACAGGTGTTTCAGGGTAAAGTTCTTCTAACTTATCAACTACAAATTGTACTTTTTCGGATTTAATCATCATTTAATGGTATTTCAAATTGTACCAAGTCAACAAAGTCTTGGATACGTTCTTCAATTGTTTCTTCGCTCAAAGATACTAAGTTTTTAGTTCCAAATTTTTCTACGCAAAAAGAAGCCATTGCAGACCCATAAATCATTGCTCTTTTCAAATTTTCAAAGCTAATATCATCGCTATGAGCGACGTGTCCCATAAACGCACCTAAGAAAGTGTCGCCTGCTCCAGTCGGGTCAAAAACGTCTTCTAAAGGTAGGGCTGGGGCGTAAAAAACTTCCTTTCTGTTAAAAAGTAATGCACCGTGTTCTCCTTTTTTTATGATTACAAATTGCACTCCTGTGGACATTATCTTTTTTGCTGCTTTGACCAAAGAGTATTCATCAGTTAGCATACGTGCCTCTTCTTCGTTGATGCATATTAAGTCGATGAAGGTGAGTAGATGGAGTAATTCTTTTTTAGCTAGTTCCATCCAGTAGTTCATTGTGTCTAAAACAATGAACTTTGGTCGGTTAGTTAATGCCTCAATTACTTGTGTTTGGTATTTTGGGTGAAAATTTCCTAAAATCAAATAATCAGGTTTATTGAATTGTTGTGGTATTTTAGGAATGTAATTTTTTAATACGTTCAATTCTGTTTTAATAGACGTACGTGTACTCAAATCGGCGTGGTACAAACCTTCCCAATGAAAAGTTTTTTCATCATCTCTAATTTCTACGCCCCTGATATCTACTTTGTGACCAGTAAGCGTTTTTATAAATTCATCATCGAAATCATTGCCAATAATAGATACTAATCTAGTGTTTCTGTAAAAGCGTGAAGCAGCAAGAGAAAGGTAAGCGCCAGAACCTCCGACGGTTCTTTCTATACTTCCGAAAGGTGTTTTTATGGTGTCAAAGGCTAATGAACCGACAATTAGTAAACTCATAGTGTGTTTGTTTGAAAAGTTTGGATAATAAAAATATACGTAAAAAAACGCTTATTAGTCGTTAATCAGCCGTAGAATGTTTCACTGAATAAAAGAAAACGCCGAAATAGCCAAAAAACAAAATAGATTCTAAATAAATCATTGTGTAATCTTTTAAATAGAAAGATAATCCAATACCAAATAAGAAATAGAGTGCTGAAAGACCTTCTATGACGGTTAGCAAACCGATGCTTTTCATTCGGTAGATGTTTTTTGTCCAACTTTTATTTTCTTCTGTGATATTAAATTTAGGTGTCCGTACAAAGGGTGATTTTTTTCCAATCAACCCTTCGGTAACGGCGATGGTGTTGTGAATGCCTAATCCCATACTCATTGCTAAAAAAACAGGAAAAGCACAGATGAAACGAAAGAGCTTTGGAATAGTGAATTTTCTTGTAGTAAAATAACTGACACCATAAAAAACAGCTAAAAACATTAAACTAATAATGAAAACACCTGCCAGTTTGAATAATAGATTAAATTCGGGATGATTAACCTTTATTAATAAGATAGGGACACTCAAAAAAGAGCAAATTAAAATACATAAGAAAATGGCGGAATTCATTAGATGAAAAAAGCTATGAATTTTGGTAGAGAAGGGAACGTCACTCTTTAAAACACGGTTCAAATTTTTCATTGTGTTTTCAGCAGCGCCCTTTGTCCATCGAAATTGTTGCGATTTTAAGGCTGTCATCGTTACAGGAAGCTCTGCGGGAGCGATAATGTCTTCTAAATATTTGAATTTCCAGCCTTTGAGTTGTGCTCGGTAACTTAAATCTAAATCTTCGGTTAGTGTATCCGCTTGCCAATGTCCTGCGTCTTCGATACACGATTTTCGCCAAACGCCACCTGTACCATTGAAATTGATGAAGTGTCCACCCGAGTTTCGTCCGACTTGTTCGATTGAGAAATGAGCGTCTAAACCAAAAGCTTGGCATTTGGTAAGTAGGTTGTAGTCTTTGTTGATGTGTCCCCAGTGTGTTTGGACAACACCTAGTTTTTTATCGTTTACTAAATAAGGAATGGTGACACGTAAAAAATCAGGTTTGGGAAGGAAGTCTGCATCAAAAATAGCGACAAACTCTCCTTTCATTTCTTGCATACCGTATTTTAACGCACCAGCTTTGTATCCTTCACGTTTGGGTCTTCGGACGAGTAAGATATGCTTTCCTTTCTCTCCTAATTGAGCAATTGTATTTTTAATAATAGCAGTTGTCTCATCTGTTGAGTCATCAAGGATTTGTATTTCCAATTTTTCTTGAGGGTAATCTAATAAGGCGATGTTGTTGATTAGTCGCTCGGTAACGTAGAGTTCATTAAAAAGAGGTAATTGAATGGTTACAAAAGGCAACTCTTCATCAGATAAAAAAGGGAGAGGTATTTGTTTTCTCTTTTTGTTTTTGAGATACAGAATAACCAAATGTATTTGTATAAAACTATATACAAGTACAAAAGAAAGAGCTAAACCATAAATGCCTAAAATAAACCAAATCATTTGTTGTGCTTTTTGTATTGACTATTACCAAGTATTTGAAAATAGTATAAAGAATAATATAACCAGCTTTGATAGAGCCTTTGATAGAACCAGATACTTTGGAAACCCCGTGTTGTCTCTTCCTGTAATTCATCGGTATCTCAGCTGATTTTAGTTTCATTTTAGCCACCTTAAGTTGCATTTCAACTGTCCAGCCAAAATTTTGGTCTTCCATTTTTATTTGATGTAATGCATCGGTGGTTATCGCTCTGAAAGGACCTAAGTCGGTGAATTTACTTCCCCAGAATGTGTTGAGTAAAGTTGTAGCTAACCAATTACCAAAAACTTGTGGTGTGGTCATACTTCCTTTTTCTCTATTGCCTAATGCTCTACTCCCAATAACCATTGCGTAACCTTCGTTTATTTTATCAATAAGCTCAGGTAATTGAGAAGGGTCGTCAGCGTGGTCAGCATCCATAAATATGACCAAATCCGTAGGTTTGTTAAATACGTAATCTAGACCTTTTAGACAAGCGTTACCGTAACCTGGTTTGGGTTGAAATAAAACGGTAGCACCTGCACTTTTTGCGTTTAGAGAAGTAGCGTCTGTGCTGTTGTTGTCCACTACAATGATTTCATCGACAAACTTTTTTGGTATTTCAGCGATGACTTTCCCTACGGCTCCTTCTTCGTTTAGTGCAGGGATAATAACACGGACAATCATAAAATGGTAACTAAATAAAGCAAGAAACAAAAGTGCAGAAAAGTCTTTAAAGGAAGTGTCTTTTTTGTGACTTTTGGGAATAAAAAAGGCTTGGTCAAAGTCTCTTTTTATTTTTTTTGAATTACCTTGAAATCTAAGTCTAATAACTCGGCGTAGGTATTGCCAAACTCTTCAAAGTCTTCGTCGTATTCGTCAAAATACCAATTGATAAGTACCTTATTCCCTTTATTGAAATACTCGTTTAGTGTTTTTAATATTTGCAGTAAATATTTTGTTGAACTACTATTTACGTAATCCAAACTTATATTTAGTGTAGTTTGTTTGTGCGAGGTGCTTGTGTATTCTTCTAACCAATCTAAGATAGGAGAGTATAATTTCGTAACCTGTTCGGGAAGTGAACGTCCACTAATTTCAAACACACCTGATTTCTCATCTAAAATGACTTGCGGGTAATGAGAGGTCTGCTTAATTCTTAACGTATTCATTTTAAAACTCTTTGTGTATTACTCCTAACGTATCAATAAAGAAGAAATGCTTATTTTTTTATTCGTATATTTTAAACGAGTTAATCCTTTTGAATTACTTCAAAATTCAAATCTAATAAATCAGCATACTCTTCGCCAGACTCTTCACAATCTTCATCGTATTCGTCGTAATACCACTTAACAACAACGTTGTTTCCCTCCTTAAAATAGCTGTTTAATCTTTTTAATATCTCTAATAAATATTTCGTCGAACTACTATTTATATAGTCTAAACTTATTTTTATCACCGTCTTATCGTGAGGTATCAACGTGTATTCTTTAATCCACTCCAATATAGGATCGTACAGCTTCAATACTTGTTCAGGAAGCGAACGGCCACTGATTTCAAATACGCCTGATTCAGCGTCTAAAATCACTTTAGGGTGGTGTGATGTGCTTTCTAATTTGAATGTATTCATCTTATGTAAAGTGTTAGTTGAAGTAAATATACCAAATGTATAGATGTAAAACACCTATAATGGATAATTAATTTATTTGTTGTACTCGAACAGTGTCTTTGTTTAGTCTTATTTTCAGGTAGCTGGCAATCTTCTTTATATCCCGTTGTTTTTGTCTTTGGTTGCTGTTTGATTTCCATTTTATCTTTACCGTAGGAATTGCCTTAATGTCTGATTTCGTAGGGTTTAAGCTGTTTATTATGCGTTCTTCGGAGTAAGAAAATAAAGAAATATCACTATATAATAAGCTTAATTCTTTGGCAACTTGCGCGTCAGGAATAATGAGTTTTTGTTTCTCATTGATTGCTACAACCGAGACTAAAGAATCAATCATCGCGTCTTTGAGATTGATGATATTTTCTTGTTTATTGACAATATCTTGAATGATACTGTTTTTTAAATCGGAACTAAATTTCTGTTCAAATCGTTGGTCAATGGCAGAAGCAATATCTTCGGATTGGTCGTGTCCTTGGAGTATCGTTACTTTAGTTTTTCGAATACCATATTCTTTTAGTATTTGTGGAGAGGAACGTTCGTAAATAGTTTCTTTCGATAAAATGTCACCATAAAGTGTGATAGCGATAGTCGAACTATCGGTATTACTAAATAAGGTTTCTTTCGAGATTATTTTTGAGTTTTTGAATTTGAATTGTTCAGCGATGTACGTCTCCGCTTTGGCAGTAAAAATAGATTTACGCACAATCTTCACTGCAGTCCATCCACTTGGTATAGCAACAGCTAAGGCGATAAATAAGATATAATAACGCCACAAACGTTCTTTTTGAGGAGTTAATGCTTTTACATTTCTAAATTTTAAGAACTGCACAATCATCCACGTTGAAACGGTGATAAACACGGTGTTAATGAAAAACAAGTACATAGCACCAGTAAAGAAATGGTATTGTGCCGTTGCTAACCCATAACCTGCAGTACAAAGAGGAGGCATCAGCGCCGTAGCGATAGAAACACCAGGAATTACATTCATATGCTTTTCCTTTCTTGTTCCTGCAATAATCCCTGCAAAACCACCAACTAAGGCGATTAATACGTCAAAAAGAGAAGGCTCTGTTCGTGATAATAATTCGGATTGTGCTTCTTTGATAGGAGTAAGCCAAAAGTAAAGAGTACTTGTCAAAATACTTAAAATAATAGCGATGGCTAAGTTTCGTAAGGCACGGTAAAGTGTAGGGTAATCGTTGGTGGCTGTCGATAAACCAATACCTAAAATAGGACCCATCAGAGGCGAGACAAGCATTGCACCAATGATAACAGCACTATTGTTTGTGTTTAGACCAATAGAAGCCAATATAATAGCAAGAATCAAAATCCACGCATTATGACGCGTAAAGTTGATGTCGTTACGAATACCTTCGACCACCTCTTTTTGGTTGACACCTTTTTTGATATCAAGAATATCTCTTAAAGCTTGCCAAAGCGAAGTAAAGCTACGTTCATCATTTTCCTGAATCTTTGATTCCAGCTTTTTCTCTAACTTTTTTTCCAGTCGTTGGTTCTCTATTTCCTCCTTCATTGTGGTTTGAAAAGTGTGTGGTTACAATTGAAACAATATCAAAATACGATTAAAAGCACTATTTATCAAATCCTAAACAAAGAAAACTACCATTTCTTAAAACTTCCTTATTGTAAGAAAACCGTTTCCCGTCTAATGAAGAGACCGTTCCTCCTGCCGATTCGACAACGGCTTGTCCCGCACTTGTATCCCATTCCATAGTAGGGCCGTGGCGGTAATAAATATCAGCCTTGCCAGAAGCTACCATACAAAATTTCAATGAGCTACCTACCGATATAGCATCGTTAGCTTTGTATTTTGCTAATAAAACATCATCGGCTTCTGTTGAGTGAGAAGCACTTTTAACCGCTATTCGGTTATCTGTCTTCTTATTGATTTTGATAGGTGTTTCGTCCAAACCTACAATCATAAAAGCACCCTTATTGTCACCATAATAAGTCGTGTCGGTTACAGGTGTGTAGATAACACCTAATGTAGGGTACCCATTTTCGATTAAAGCAATGTTAACTGTAAATTGCCCATTTTTTTTGATGAACTCTTTTGTTCCGTCCAACGGGTCAACGCACCAAAATTTCGTCCAATTTTTACGCTCTTCGTAAGGAGTGATAATACCCTCTTCCGATAACACAGGGATTTCAGGCGTTAATTTAGCCAATGCTTCAGCGATAATTACGTGTGAGGCTTTGTCGGCGATAGTTAAAGGCGAATCGTCGGCTTTGAAATCTATGGTTTTTGAAAAGTCTTCATTTTCATAGATGTCTAATATCTTTATACCAGCTTCTTTTGCTATCGCAATGATGTCTTGAATATCCATTTGTAAGGGGCAATACTAAAATTTGAATAAACGAATTTAGTGAATGATTTTAGTAAAAACTAAAACCTGCCGATTCTCGATGCGTTTTCATATAGATTTTGCATCTTTGTTTCACAATTTCTTGAAAAGTGATTACTTTCTTATGCCTGAGAACACCCTATTTGATTCGACTTATTTTGCAGATGTCATCTTACCGGTGCCTTTGCCAAAATTATTTACCTACCGCATACCTTCCGAAATGGTTGGTTATGTTGCCGTTGGTAGTCGGATAATTGTGCCTTTTGGTAAGAAAAAAGTATTGACGGGAATTGTTGGTTCTATCCACGAAACACCGCCATCAGCCTATGAGGCAAAGATGATTTATGATTTGTTGGACGAGCACCCGATTATCACCGAAACCCAGTTGAAGCTATTCAATTGGGTAAGCGAATACTATATGTGTCACTTAGGCGAGGTGTTGAAAGCGTCCTTGCCTTCGGGGTTGAAATTGTCGAGTGAGTCAATTGTGCAGTTAAATGCAGAAGTTGAACTTGATGTCGATACCTTGTCACCTAAAGAACAATTGGTAATCAATGCGTTAATACATAAAGACTTATTGAGTTTTGGTGAAATAGAAAAGATAGTTCAGCAGAAAAATGTGCATCGCTTGATGAACAAAATGACCGAAAAAGGTTATGTATTCATTATTGATGAAATAAAACAAAAATACAAACCTAAAAAGATAAAAAAAATAAGATTAAGCGATGATTTACTCGATGCCAAACAATTGGAGGAAGTCATTAATTCGTTAGAGAAAAGACAAAAACAGCAAGAAGTTATCTTGGCTTATTTGGCAAAAGTAGCCGTTTTAGAAAATCCTAACAAAAACCAGAAAGGGATAGAAAAAACCTTTCTTTTGAAAAGTAATATTTCCAGTTCGTCGTTAAATACCTTGATTAAAAACGAAGTATTTGAAGAATTTGAAATTATCGTTTCTCGTTTCAAAGAAATACCCGAAAAGTTGGAGTTGCCCAAAGAGTTGAATCCTATTCAACAAGTCGCTTACGACCAGTTATGGACTAATTTCGATAAGTATAACATTCAATTGTTACACGGTATCACGGGAAGTGGGAAAACCGAATTGTATATTCATTTGATACAAGCGATGATAGACAACGGTCAGCAAGTGCTGTATTTGTTGCCGGAAATTGCTTTGACAACCCAGATAGTTGTGCGTTTGCGTAAGGTGTTTGGCGATAAAATGGCAGTTTACCATTCCAAATTTTCGGATAACGAACGGGTAGAAACTTTTAGAGAAGTAGGCTCAGGCAAATTTCAATTAATCGTCGGTGTGCGTTCGTCGGTATTTCTTCCTTTTCAAGATTTAGGGATGATAATCGTTGATGAAGAGCACGATGCGAGTTACAAACAATACGAGCCAGCACCACGTTACAATGCACGAGATACAGCGATAATGTTGGGTGTAATCCATCACGCAAAAGTGATTTTAGGGACAGCAACACCATCGGTAGAGAGTTATTACAATGCCAAATACGGGCAATGGGGTTATGTGCCTTTGTTGGAGCGTTTCGGGAAATCACAACCACCAGAAATAGTACCTATCAGCACCAAACAATTGGTCAAAGAAGCCAAAACCTCGTTTAGCACCTTGCTTTTTGATGAAATAAAAGAAGTTACAAACAACGAAAAACAAGTATTAATTTTCCAAAACAAGAGAGGCTACGCACCATTTTTGAAATGCAAGGCGTGTGAAACGATACCTACTTGCCAAAACTGCAATGTGAGTTTGACTTACCACATGCACACCAACGAGTTGCGGTGTCATTATTGTGGGTTTGTGAGTGGAATTCCTACAAATTGTAGTTCTTGTGGCTCACATAATGTCGAAACTATCGGTTCGGGTACCGAGAAAATAGAAGAAGATATTCAGTTGCTTTTTCCTGAATTAAAAGTCGGAAGAATGGATGCTGACACCACGAGGAGTAAAAATGCGTTACAAAATCTTATTGATAATTTCCAAACACACAAAATAGATATCCTCGTTGGAACACAGATGATTAGTAAGGGGTTGGATTTTGACGACGTGCAGTTGGTCGGTATTTTTGATGCCGATAAAATGTTGTATTACCCCGATTTCCGAGCATCTGAGCGAACCTTTCAGTTGATTTTACAAGTAAGTGGACGAGCGGGGAGGCGCGAAATACCGGGTAAAGTAATTGTTCAAGTGTCCAACCCTCACCATCCGACGATAATACAAGCCATAGCGAGTGATTTTGATGGGTTTTACAACAGCGAATTGATTGAGCGTCAAAAGTTTAATTACCCACCATTTGTGCGTATCATCAAGTTGGTTGTCAAAAGTGAAAACAGGTCAGACGCCGAACGGATAGCTTTAGAAATGAAAAAATTACTTTGCACAAGGCTCTCTAATAAATTGGTTTTAGGACCACAAGAACCGATGATTAACCGTATTCGCAACAAGTATATTTTCGAAGTATTTGTAAAAATAGAAAGAGGAAAAGCACTTAGTGAGACAAAAAGTCTGATTCAATTGGTTATCGCTCGTGTTTATGAAAAGCGAGAAAACAAAAAAACATTCATATCTATCGACGTTGACCCTGCGTAGGACTAAGTTTTTTATTATTTGGAGCTTCCCCCTTTTGATTGACTTTTTTTTAGAGGAACTTAGTCAAAATACCGATAGAAATAGAGATAGTCGATAAAAGCTCAAAGCGGGGTCGGGCTTTCACCTGTATCTTTGTTCGTTCCTCACAAAGGATGCCGGCTCTATCCCTAAGCCGATAGAATACAATTGGTGTGATTATAATGGATTTTGAAAACAAAATTAGGGTGTAATAAAGAAAACGGAACGAGTCGAAACAAGAGTGCTAACTACTTGATAAACATATTAGAATGAAATAATATAAAATAAAACAGAAAAAAAGAAGCTGAGATGTTTCTCAAAGAGAAAAAAACAACTACTTTTGTAATCCCATTTAACGATGGGGGCTAAGTTAAGTCAGGAGAGATGGGTGAGTGGCTGAAACCACATGTTTGCTAAACATGCGTGCGGGAAACCGTACCGGGGGTTCGAATCCCCCTCCCTCCGCAAGTAGAGGTTTTTATCTCTATCGGGGTGTAGCGTAGCCCGGTCATCGCGCCTCGTTTGGGACGAGGAGGTCGCAGGTTCGAATCCTGCCACCCCGACCAGGTTGGTTTAATTAACCAAGCAAAAGTAAGGCTGGTCTGCTAGCTCAACTGGATAGAGCAACTCCCTTCTAAGGAGTAGGTTTCAGGTTCGAGTCCTGAGCGGATCACAACTTATTAAAATTTGTCTTTCTCGTGTAAAGATTAGTAACGAAAACGGCTTTCTTTTAAAGATAGCCGTTTTTTTTATGTCTATGATTTATGTTTTTTACGATAGGTGTGGGTCAAGACAAAACAAGGACACCTTATTTTGTTACTTCTTAAATGTAACTAATAAATCTAAAAGTTACATTTGTTAGTTGAGTTCAAATGAAGGTATGTTCTATCACTTATTTATACTCCTTTTTATTCTTTCGGACGTATTTTTTTGCTTTTTTATAAGTCTCACTTCTTTTGTCGTTGGAGAGTTCTTTTATTTTTAAATAATACTGAAAAGCTTCTTTGTTGTCCTTATTGTCAATGGCGTATTGAGCAAGTTTTTTAGCCCCAATTACGGTATATCCCGTACTGTAAGCGTTGGGCATTTCGGTGTATCGAATACATTCATCAAAATAAAACTTGGTTTTTTCACGGTTGTTTTCTCTGTCGTAAAAGTGCCCTAATATGTAGGAGCAGATTCGTCCTGTTTCATTTTCAAAACCTGTTGATTGATTTTCGACGTGGTCAAGGGCTTGTAAACAAGCAGTCATTGCTTCCTCTTTTTTATTTAGTTTATAGGCGATTTTGACGTAAGTACGTGTGAAATAAGGGTTTTTTGGGTAAAGTTGGTGTAGGTATTTGATATGGTCCCAAGCTTTGAGGTGCTGTTTTTCATAACCTGAATATATTTTCACAAGAAAACGCATGGCTTCAATTCGTGTGTAAAACGATTGAGAGGCTACTTTTTGTAATTGTTCGATACCTAGTTTTTTATCACCTTTAGAGAAAAACATAAGAACTGGTCTGAGGTAGTGCTGGTTTTCAGGAACCCACTCTCGGAAATAGTTGTAAAGAGCCACTCCAAACATAAACTCAGGAACCAACTCAGGGTTTGCTTCTTTATTTTCTTCTAAATAGCTTAATGATTTACGAGCGTTTAAGGTCGAAGCGGTGTAATTACCTCTTTCAGCATTGAGACGAGCTTTGAACCCATAGGCGGCTGATAGGAAAAAGGTAGCTTCAGGGTTTTTTTTGTCCTTTTTGTAAAGTTTTTTAGCCTTTTTAATCGTCAAGTTCATGTAGCTCACGAATGTTTTATCGTAATCTTTGACGTATTCGTTAGGTAATATTTTCCACCATTCGTTGAGACCTAATAAGAAATAAGGTAACGGGTGTTCTGGGTGTTGTTGTTTTAGCCAATTGTATTGTTTTTCTGAAACGGTAAAGTTGAAATTGTACATTGAATCAATCGCCTCCATACATTCAAACTGGACTCTTGGGTTGGTAAGAAGTATGTGGTCTTGTTTTTTTGTTTGGCTAAACGAATAGAATGAGAACAGTAATGAAAGTGAAAAGAGTAAATGTCGCATAGTGAAAGGTACGGAAAAAAAATGTTTTGTTTAGGGTTGTTTTATAAAAAAATAACTTAGCTTAGTAGAAGTTTTAAACCAAATAAAACCAAATAAAAACAAAAAAAGATAAAAAAAGTATTATTAATTGCTGCTGTTGCTGTATTGGCTTTGGCGTCATGTAAAAAAGAAAAAACTTGTGTATGTACTACTACTGGTGCTGATGGGTATGAGCAAGTTACAAAATCTGTAATGAAAGGGACTAAGAAGAACCTTAAAGACGCATGTGGAACACGTGTAGAGAATCTTGCGGGAGGAACTACTGAAACAACTGGAGGGGTTACTACAATTTCTAAGGCTTCTACATCAGCAACAAAATGTGAATTAGATTAATACCTAATACATAGTAAATTATTAAAAGAGAGTATGTTTACATACTCTCTTTTTTTATGCTTATTTTTGAAATATGAAAAGAAGAATGGCGCTTATAGCTGTAAGAGTATTGATTGGGGTAATGTTTATTTATTCAGGATGGACAAAAGTTACTCCAATAGAACCTCTTGAATTTGCCTTGTTGGAATACACCCACTTGCCATGGTTTTTAAATTCGATAGTCGCTCGTTTACTTATCTCATTAGAAATATTATTGGGTGTCTGCTTGGTTTTTGGTATCCGTCCTAAATTAACAATAAAAGTTGCTGGCAGTTTATTGGTTTGTTTTGTACCTTGTTTTTATATTAGTGACTCAGGGAAATGATGGGAATTGTGGTTGTTTTGGGATTAAACATAGTTTTACACCTCTAGAAGGGATAGTGAAAAATGCGTTGACTTTAGCTTTGTTGTTTGTTTATGCTAAGTTTAATGACTTTCAATTAATGTTTAAGGGAGAGAAAATGTTGTTTATTGCTCTAATTGTAGCGTCTATAGCTTTTCCTCAAATAAAAGAACCTATAGATTTTAGTGTAGAAGATAAATTTGATAAATCTATAGGTAAAGATATTGGTTTGGATTCGTTAAGTACAGTAGTGTATCAAGAGCAAAAAATAAACTTAAGTAAGGGAAAGCATTTAATAGCATTCTTTAGTATGGGCTGTAAATACTGTAAGTTAACCTCTCAGAAAATGAATTTAATTGCTCATCGAGTAGATGTTGATTTTAAACGATTTTATTTTTTCGGTAAAGAGGATAAAAATGCATTGAATTATGAGGAAGACCTGTTGAAGTTTTGGAAGGTGACAAAGTCAGATGTCGTACCTAATAAGATGCTACTTCGAGAGGCTTTTTATAAATCGGCGGGTTATTCGTTACCTGCGGTTTATTTAATCGAAAATGGAGAGATTGTAAAGCAGTTAAGTTTTCGTTCTATCGATGAAGATAAGATAACTAGTTTTTTTAAAGAATAAAAGGCTTAAAAGATGCTAAATTATAAAATCACAGGACAAGGAGAGGTGTTGGTCTTGCTTCATGGTTTTTGTGAGGATTTGTCTTTGTGGGCAAAAACACATGAAGTGTTGTCAAATTATACTATTGTATCTATTGATTTACCTGGTTTTGGACAATCAGAAATGATAAAAGGAATGACGATAGCTACGATGGCAGATGAAGTCAATTTGTTACTTCAAAAATTGGAGATAGGAAGCTGTGTATTGGTAGGTCATTCGTTAGGTGGTTATGTTACTTTAGACTTTGCAGAACGTTATGGGGCTAAACTAAAGGGAATAGGTCTGTTCCATTCTACAGCCTTTGAAGATTCGGTAGAAAAAAAAGAAAACAGAAACAAGACTTTTGAATTTATAGAAAAGCATGGTGTAGCAAATTTTGCTAACTCGTTTGTCGCGACTTTATTTTATCCTGAAAATAGGAGTAAGTTTGAAAAAGAAATAGAAGCGTTGAGTGAAGTGGTGAAAAGCACAAGTAAGGATACTGTATTACAGACGACGTTAGCTATGCGAGATAGACAATCAAAAATAACGGTTTTGGAAAAGATAGACCTACCTGTTTTGTTTATAGTAGGTAAGGATGATAACGCCGTGCCTTTAGCTAAAAGTTTAGAGCAATGTTATTTGCCCAAAGACAGCGTAGTACATTTTTATAGCAATACCGCACACATGGGAATGTTTGAAAAAGAAAGGGAAACGAACCAAGCGTTAGCTAATTTCATAACGTATTGTTCGTGAAAAAAGCTCCTTTCAGTTTGATTCAAAAGGAGCTTTTTTGAGGTGTTTGGTGGGTTATTTAGAACTAAACATTTCTAATTCTCCGTAAGAAACCACTCCTTTTACTTCGATTTTATTATTAAATATTACTAAATCAGCACGGAACCCTTCTTTGATACGTCCTAATTCGTTTTGCATATTGATTGCTTGAGCAGGATAAAGAGAAGCCATTCTTAATGCTTCTTTTAATTCGATACCTACTTGGTTAACTGATTTTTGTACGGCTTCCAACATAGTTAAAGATGTTCCTGCAAAATCTCCTGCAGAGTTTAAGCATCTTCCGTCTTTAAAAGTGATTTCTGTACCTTCAATGATGAGCTTATTTGTTTTAGCACCAACGAATGACATAGAATCAGAAACTAAGAATAATTTTTCTCCTAATACTTTTTTTGCTGTTCTTACGCTCGAATAATCGCAATGTAAACCATCGACAATGATACCCGCAAAAACATCATCAGTGTCAAAAGTAGCACCTACAACACCTGGTTCACGACTGTTGAATTGAGACATGGCATTAAATAAGTGAGTAACCATCGTTACACCGTTGTTGAAACCGTGCATTGCTTGCTCGTAATTAGCAAAAGTATGACCAGCGGAAACGATAGCTTTAGACTCTTTTAATAATGCCAATTCCTTATCTCCAAATAATTCGGGAGCGATTGTGATGATTTTTAATGCGTCCTCTGCATTGCTTAGAATTGTTTCCAATTCTTTCATTGTACCTTTTCGGATGTTGTTTGGGTTGTGTGTCCCTTTTTTATTAGAATTAATAAAAGGACCTTCCAAGTGCATGCCTAATATTCCCCATTTTTCCTCTCTCATAGCTGTTTTAGTAGCATCAAGGGTAGTTAGGATATTGTCCTCGTTTGTGGTAATTACTGTTGGGCAAATGTGCGTCGTTCCATAACGTTTGTAGGCGTTGTACATCGCTTCTAAGCATCCTGTATTTGGACTCTGCGTGAAAAACTCACCACCTCCACCGTTTACCTGTAAGTCAATAAACCCAGGGGCAAGGTTTAACCCGTTCAAATCAATTTGTTTGTACTCCGAAGGAATCTCATCATCAAGTACAATACCTGTAATGTGTTCATTTTCTATAAGAACAGACTGATTGTAAAGGTTTTTCTCTCCAGTAAAGATTTCGCAATTCGTCAACGCATATTTCATTCTGTAAAATTACAAAAATATAAGGTTTTTTCACCTAAAAAGAGGAGCGAAAATAGATAGAATGTTGTGTTTTATCTAGATTTTCAAAAAATCACTTATTGGTAAAGATAAATAAAGCTTCCGAATGCCAAAACCAGATAAAGTACACTAATAAATAAAAAAGGGAAAATCAATACCGAAAAAGTTCCTTGAATACGTGGCGTAATGACAGACTCCTTTTGTTTAACAATCTCGATAGTTGTTAAGTATTGTTCTTTTTTATCTGTGATTTCTTTCGTTTCGGTAGAGATAAATTGAGCTAATTTCTCACTGGTCTTTTTGATAGATTTCTCTACTCTACCCACAATAAAACCTCCTAAAACAGGAATAAAGGCACAAATAATCCCCGCTATAACGGGAGCAACGACATCTTGACTGTATTGTTTGAGTATCGCTGTACTCGAACGAAACGAGCCATCATCGTTTTCGGCTTGGTCAATTTCGTCCAAAAGGAGATTGTTGTAAGAAATGAAAACATAGTTAGATATTGTTTTTAAAGACCATTTCAAAATAGCTAATATCAGCCAAACACCAGAGAAGAGTCCTCCAATAATAGCCGAAACCAGCCCTAATACTCCGAAAATAGAAGAAAAAAGCCAATCATCAAGAAGAATAATGCCGTAAATAGTTAGTCCCAAATAAAGGCAAATAATTAAAAAAGTATAAATCAAAAAAGAACCTTTTATACCTGCCAATTCGGTTACGCCTTCAGCGAAGTTAGCCCTGAATTTATCAGTATCTTTGGGCTGTTTTTGGTAAGGTTTTAGGTTACTCATTCCCCCCTTAATTTATCTAATAAATCACTTAATTGGCAAGCTTCCTCGTCTGTTAGTTTTTCTGTGATTTGTTCTTGCTTTTTCTTAACTAAAGGGTCTAGTTGAGTTAATAGGGCAAGCCCTTCCTTTGTGATTTTGATGTCTATTTTTCTGCGGTTTTTCTCACAAGTATCCCTGACTACCAGTTTTTTGAGTAACAAACGGTCAATCAATCGAGTCAAATCGGGACTTTTATCAAGCATGACCGCTTTTATAGCTCCTGGGTTTAAAGGCTTAGGAGAGTTGCCTCTCAATATCCGTAATACATTGTATTGCTGAAGAGTAATGTCAACAGTTTTAAAAAGTTTTTTTGTTAGTGTACCAACTTCGTTGGCTGTGTAAATCAAATTGATGTAAGCTTTGTGGTGGTTGTCTTGAAAGCTACTTTTTATTTCCTTATCGATTTTCATATTTACATATTTTGTTTAAACGATAGTTGTAAATGTAAGGAATAAAAATCGATTATTCCTTTTAAGGAAATGAAATTAAATGCCTAAATTTGAAGGACAACATTTTAAAAAAGCAGTACAATAAGGATGAATGTTTTTTTTCATAAAATAGAGCTTCAAAACATTATCGTTCATAGGGTTGGGAATAAAGCCAAAATGAACGGTTTGTTTTTATCTCCGCACGAGCTAAATTTAGATGATAGTATCAAATCTTTGTTGTTGAATTATTTTTTAGACGACTTTAAAGATGTAATTCCTTTTTATCAGTTTTTGACAAAAGAAAATGAGGTGAATCCGATGCTTGAAATGGCAAAAGAGATTTTTGAAAACCCCACAAATTTTCATCAAAAAAGCTGTGAAATAGCTAAATTTCAACATGACGTAGCAGTTCATCCTAAGATAAAATCGGGAGAGGTATATATTACTTATTTCAAAGAAGTCCAGTTTGAAGGCGAATCAGTAGAGGCTATCGGTATTTTTAAATCAGAAAATAAAGAAACGTATTTGAAGATTTACGAAGCATCAGACCGAAATTTGGAAGTGGAGAAACAAGAAGGTGTAAATATTAAAAAATTGGATAAAGGTTGTTTGATTTATAACACCGCTCAAGAAGATGGTTACCGTGTACAGGTGGTGGATAAAACGTCATCAAAATCAGAGATAGCGAAGTTTTGGGAGAAGGATTTTCTTAAAATAGAGCAATTAGAAGACGAGTTTTACCATACGCAAAACTATATTGAGTTGTGTCAAGATTTTTGTGATGAAGTATTTTCTGTCAAAAATGAAGTATCTAAATCAGACCAACTCTTGCTCTTAAACCGTTCGTTGGATTATTTTTGTGAAGAAAAAGAGTTTGAAGAAAATAAATTCCAAGAAGAAGTAATTCAAGACGAAGGGGTGATTGAGGCTTTTAAAGAGCATAAAAACAACTTTGAAGTTAAAAAAGAGATTAAATTAGAACCCTCATTTCAAGTGCATAAAGAGTCGGCAGTCCAGAGCAGAAAGAAATTTAGGAGCATAATAAAATTGGATAAAAACTTTCATATCTATATTCATGGTGATCAAACGGAGATAGAAA
Organism: Cytophagales bacterium; assembly: GCA_965224495.1. GTDB lineage: Bacteria > Bacteroidota > Bacteroidia > Cytophagales > JAAEPT01 > CBDCZI01. The sequence goes on from CBDCZI010000029.1 coordinate 235,285, forward strand.
GAGGGTATGACGATAGTTTACAAAAAAGTTTTTATAAGTTGTATTTCAAGAATGAAAACTAACGTAAAATAAAAAAGGTTATCTTAGCAAATATTAATTAAAAATAACCGTTGAATACTTGTGAAACACTTCTTAATTAAATTTTTAGTACTTTTTTTTGTAGGGGTTCCTGCGTTGTCATTAGCTCAAGATACTCTAGCAACGCCTGTTGATACGGTTGAAAATAAATACAAGAGACTTTACAATACTGCAGATCCTTTGTTTAAACCGAAAAAAGAATCGCCAAAAGAATTTAAGAAGAAAAAAGATTTTTGGGGTTGGCTCTTGGGTAAAAAAATAGATGGTTACCGAACCTCTCGTGCCTACACAAGCAAGGGGTCGGGTAAGCACATGACTGTAGAGTCGTTTCGGATGTTGAAGAAATGGCAAAATGGTAGTTCGTATGTGTATTACAAATACTATTTTGATCCTCGAAAAATGAAAATAGTCAAAAAGCATAAGCTAAAAGAAGGTGATTCGACTTATTTAAAAGTACTACACGGTCCTTACAAGAAGATTAAAGGAGAGGACACACTGTTGTTAGGGTATTTTTATAAAGGGATGAAACACGGAAGATGGATTACCCAAAATAAGTCGAAAGAGCATCATTATGCAGATACAGCATTGACTTTTCAAACCTTAGAGGGGAAAACATATTGGTATAAAGGGTGGCCAAAAGATGCTGAATTGACTTATTATAAGTCTGATAGATCAAAATTGAGAGAAGTAGTGCCTTATATGAATGGAGATAAAACAGGTAAATATTACCAGTTTTTCAAAAGTGGGCACACGCAAAAAGTAGGAGAGTACAAATACGGCTATAAGATAAAAATTTGGAAAGAATACTATGAAGGCAAACGAGGTTCTTCTAAAAAAGCGGTATGGGATTTCCCAAAAGAGCCTTTTTATGACGATAAAAAAAAGGATAAAGATTTCTTAAAAACAGAGTGGAATAAACTCGGAGAAATGACTTACCCCGAAAATCATGAGGGAGAAAAAGCTGCAAAGTTAAAAAAAAGGAAGAGATGAGATACTTAGGATTGATTTTTTTCAATCTTTAGTGAAGGGTGAAAATTAAAACACGTCGGCAAACACTTTTAAATGGGCTTTGTTTCCTTGTTTTAAGAAGGCTATAATGTCGAAACGAATATTGCCGTGCCAATCATTGTCTTCGATGTAAAAATCAGCACATTCTTCGATTAACGTTTGTTTTTGGGCGGTAACCCAGTCTTCAGGATAGCCAAAAGCCGAAGTGTTTCTGTATTTAACCTCTACAAAAATCAAGAAATTATTTTTCTTAAAAATTAAATCAATTTCTCTTCGTCCGTAACGGTAACTCTGAGCAAGGAAAGTGTAACCATTTTTTATATAAAAGGCTTTTGCTTGATCTTCATAAAAATCGCCTATTTCTTTTGTAGTGGGCATAAATAAGACAGAAAAAAATGTTAATTTGTAATTGAATAAACGAGAAGAGTAAAATAAAAGATTTGAAAAACTCTATTTGTTTGATAAGTTTCATTCATTACAACTTTTGATATACTATGTTTCCAAACGTAAATCCTACAAAAACAAAGGCTTGGGTAGCACTTACTCAGCATTTTAATAAAATAAAAGACTTACACCTTAAAGATATTTTGAAGGATGATAGTCAGCGTTTTGAAAAATACGCTTTGTCTTTTGAAGATATTTTAGTGGATTTGTCAAAAAACAGAATAACAGACCAAACAAAGAGTTTATTGTTGGATTTAGCTAAGGAAACAAAGTTAGATGAAGCGATAAAAGCGATGTTTTCGGGCGAATTTATCAATAAAACAGAAGGAAGAGCTGTTTTGCATACCGCTTTGAGAAATAGAAGTAATACGCCTGTTTTTTTTGAAGGAAAAGACGTAATGCCTGATGTCAACCGTGTGTTGGCACAAGTAAAAGTGTTTTCTGACCAGTTACTTTCGGGTGAGTGGAAAGGTTATTCGGGCAAAGCAATTACGGACGTGGTTAATATAGGTATTGGTGGTTCGGATTTGGGACCTGTAATGGTTACAGAGGCATTGAAACCTTACCAAAAAAACATAACACCTCATTTTGTATCGAATGTAGATGGAACACATATAGTGGAGACGTTGAAGGGGTTGAATCCTGAAACAACCTTGTTTATGATTGCCTCAAAGACATTTACGACACAAGAAACAATGACAAATGCGAACTCGGCAAAGGATTGGTTTTTGGCAAACGGAGGGAGTACGGAAGATGTTAAAAAGCATTTTGTAGCTATTTCTACCAATGCAAAAGGTGTGGCTGAGTTTGGAATTGACACAGCAAATATGTTTGAATTTTGGGATTGGGTCGGTGGACGTTATTCGATTTGGTCATCTATCGGTTTGTCGATTGCTTGTTCGGTAGGTTACGAAAATTTCATTGAGTTGTTAGAAGGTGCTCACGCAATGGATAAGCATTTTGAAACAGCTTCTTTTGATGAGAATATCCCCGTTTTATTAGCGTTAATCGGTATTTGGTACAATAATTTCTTTGAAGCTGATTCGGAAGCTATTTTACCTTATGACCAATATATGCATCGTTTTTCTGCTTATTTCCAGCAAGGAAATATGGAAAGTAACGGGAAATGTGTCGATAGAAAAGGGAATACGGTAGATTACCAAACAGGTCCGATTATTTGGGGAGAGCCAGGAACAAATGGGCAACACGCATTTTACCAATTGATTCATCAAGGAACAAAATTGATACCTTGTGATTTTTTAGCACCAGCTATTTCGCAGAATCAAGTGGGAGACCATCATATTAAATTAATGTCAAATTTCTTTGCCCAAACAGAAGCGTTGATGAACGGAAAAACTGCCGAAGAAGTTCGTTCGGAAATGAAAGGGAAGTCGGAAGATGAGATACAAGGAATTTTGAATTTTAAGGTGTTTGAAGGTAATAGACCGACAAATTCAATTTTGTTTAAGCAATTGACTCCACGAACGCTGGGAAGTTTGTTGGCGATGTACGAACAGAAAATATTTGTACAAGGTGTGATTTGGAACGTTTATAGTTTTGATCAATGGGGCGTAGAATTAGGGAAACAGTTAGCAAAACAGATTTTGCCTGAATTGAATGATAAAAAAGCCGTATCTTCGCACGATGTTTCTACAAACGGATTGATAAATACATTCAAGAAATTAGCAAATAGTTAGTTTATTGTGTTGATTACTACTGTTTTGATGAAATAAAATTGAAGTGATTCTTTTGAAAAGAGTAGCTGAAAGTTGATTGAAATATGACGAAATTGTATCCTCTAAAGTTTAAAACCATATTTAAGGAAAAACTTTGGGGTGGAAATAAAATAAAAACTATCCTTAATAAGGAGTTTTCACCGTTGCCTAATTGTGGTGAAACATGGGAGATTTCTGGTGTTGAAGGAGATGTCAGTGTTGTTTCAAACGGAGCATTGAAAGGGCAAAAGCTGACGGATATTCTTAAAACTTACCAAGCAGATTTGGTGGGGGGGTATGTGTTAGAAGAATACCCAGACGAATTCCCTCTATTGGTCAAGTTTATTGATGCAAACCAAGAATTATCGATTCAGGTACACCCAAATGATGAATTGGCAGAGCAAAGACACCAATGTAAGGGGAAATCTGAAATGTGGTATATCTTTCAGGCAGATGAAAACAGCTCGTTGATTTCGGGGTTTAACCAAGACGTATCGAAAGAAACGTATTTAGAAAAATTGGCTAACGGAGAATTAGAAACTATTTTGAACCGTGAGAAAATTACGGCAGGAGATGTTTATTATTTACCCGCAGGACGTGTTCATACGATAGGAGAGGGGTTGTTGTTGGCGGAAATACAACAAACTTCTGATGTGACTTACCGAATTTACGATTTTGATAGAGTTGATAAAAACGGAAATAAAAGAGAGTTACATACCGAATTGGCTTTAGATGCGTTGGATTTTAAAAAGCAAAAGGAATACAAAACGCCTTATATCAATAAAATTAATCAGTTGGTTTCATTGGCTAAAACGCCTTATTTTAGCACCAATAAATTGTGGTTTGACAAAGGAACAACAAGAAATTATGAAAAGCTTGATAGTTTTGTGATTTATTTGTGTTTTGAAGGCGAGTTGGTGATTGATTACACTGAGGGAGAAATTAATTTGAAAAAAGGAGAAGCAATTTTACTTCCTGCAACCATTAAAGAAGTTAAATTGATACCAATAACAGCGTATCAATTATTGGAGTCTTACATTGAAAAGTTGGATTAACGGCATCTAGAAGAATAATAAATGAGCTCAAATAAAAATGTATTGTACCAAGACCTTGGTAAGATTGATTACGAAGAGGCATTAGCTATCCAAAAAGAGATTTTTGAAGCCGTTGTAGATACAAAATTACAGAATAGAAAAAATAACGAGCAAGTACAGACGACCAATCATTTGTTATTTGTTGAGCACCCACATACTTATACTTTAGGGAGAAGTGGGAGTTTGAATAATTTATTGGTCAATAACCAGCAATTGAAGGAAATAGGCGCTAAATTTTATGAGATAGCACGTGGTGGCGATATTACCTACCACGGACCAGGGCAATTGGTCGGTTACCCAATTATCGATTTAGATCATTTTTTTACAGATATACATAAATATTTACGTTTCCTTGAAGAAGCAGTGATTTTGACTTTAAAAGATTACGGTTTAGATGCAGGTCGTATTGATGGACTGACAGGAGTTTGGTTGGACTATGTAGAAAAGAAAAATCCTCGTAAAATTTGTGCATTTGGTGTAAAAGCCAGTCGTTGGGTAACGATGCACGGTTTGGCATTGAATGTAAATGCTGATTTGAAATACTTTGATTATATCGTTCCTTGCGGAATTACAGGAAAAGCGGTTACCTCTATTAGTGCAGAGTTGGGGAGAGAAGTAGATATGCAAGAAACCAAAGACCGTTTGAAAAAACATTTGTCCACGGTTTTTGAAATGACGATTATTGATAGCGAGTAATGAAGAAAGACATTAAAACAGAAAAAGTAGAACACGTTTCTATTGCGATAGCAAAATCGACAGGTTTGACAGGAGGTGTTGAATGGCAGGTTTATCTCGTCAATTACAATGACTTTCCGATAGAAACTGTTTTGATTTCCTCACAAGGGTATGGTGAAGTGAATGGGGAAATGAAAAAAACTTCGGTTTTAAGATACATGTTAGAAAAAGTTGGAGGTTGTGAATTTGAAGCTATCGAACCAATAGACCCTGCTTTGTTTGCTTTAACAAATGAGTTTTGGGTAAGTTATTATCTTGATGGAAAAATGAGAGATAAGAAATTTATTTTCTTGCCAGATAGTATCAGAGAAGAACATTTACAATTGATTCCTTGGATAAATAAAGAAGGCGTATTACATGACTAATCAAATTGCAATCGTAACAGGTGGGAGTTCAGGAATTGGAGAAGCCATCGCACATACTTTGTCTAAAAATGGCTATAAAGTCTATGCGACAAGTCGTAACCCAAAAGTAGAAAAGCTAAATGACCAATTTGTCTATTTAAAAATGGACGTGCAAGATGACTACTCTGTAAAGGAGGCTGTCGCAGAAGTTGTTGCGAAAGAAGGTCAAATAGATGTTTTGATAAACTGTGCTGGTTTAGGATTAAACGGGCCTATCGAAGAAACGCCAATAGCAACAATAAAAGAAGTCTTTGACACTAATTTTTTTGGGATTGTAAGAACCACACAAGCTGTTTTGCCTCACATGAGAACGAAAAAGCAAGGTTTTATTATCAATATTAGTTCGATAGCAGGTGAGTTTGGATTGCCTTTACGTGGTTATTATTCGGCGTCAAAATCTGCAGTAGAAATGCTGACAGAAGCGTTACGAATGGAAGTGAAACAATTTGGAATACGTGTTTGTAGCGTACAACCAGGAGATTTTGCGACAAATATCAGTGCTAATCGTCCGTCAGCAACATTGGCTGATGATTCTGCTTACTTACCGATGTTTGAAAATATCAACGAGCAAGTAAATGAAGAAGTGAAAGATGCTAAAGACCCCGCAGAAGTAGGGGAAGGGATTTTGAAAATACTAAAAGAAAAATCGCCACAAGTACGTTACCGAATAGGTCCATTTATGCAAAAGCTATCGGTAAAAATAAAGAAAATAGTTTCAGGGAAAATCTTTGAAAAAATCATAATGAACCATTATAAACTGTAAATATGTCGTGGTTTAAAAATTGGTTTAATACGAAATATTACCATTTATTGTACAAAAACAGAGATTACAAAGAGGCGGAACGTTTTATTGATAATTTGGTGGCTTACCTTAAACCTAAACAAGGAGCTAAAATCTTTGATTTGGCCTGTGGAAAAGGACGTCATTCAGTTTTTTTAAACAAAAAAGGATTTGATGTAATTGGAGTAGATTTATCTGAACAAAGTATTTTACATGCTCAAAAAGAAGAAAATGAAACACTTCATTTTGCAGTGCAAGATATGAGAAAACCTTTTGAAGGGCAGACATTTGATGTTGTTGTCAATCTATTTACAAGCTTTGGTTATTTTGAAGACGATAAAGAAGATGTTGACGTTTTGAAATCAGTAGCCACGGTTTTAAAAAAAGACGGTGTTTTTGTTTTAGATTATTTGAATGCCCACAAAGTTGTTGCAGACCTCAATCCTCACGCTTTTATAAAGCGAGAAGAGGTGACTTTTGAAATCACAAAAAAGATAGAAAAAGCATTTGTAGTAAAAGAAATCGACTTTGAAGACAATAACGAAAAGTACCATTTTGAAGAAAGAGTAAAGTTAATTGACGAAAAACAATTTGAAAGCTATTTTAAATTGGCAGGTTTGCGACTTTTAGCTAAATTTGGGAATTATAATTTAGAGGTGTTTGATGTTAATCAATCCCCTCGCTTGATATTAATAGCAGAAAAAATTGGATAATTTAGTTTACATATTATTGACCGTATTTGCCTTTATAGGTGCTGGTTTAGCTGTTGTTATACCGAAGAACTCAGTAAAAAGACACCGTTTTTGGCAGGTATTTAGTGGCGCGTTTTTGTTTGCTTTGACCGTTTCTCATTTACTTCCAGAGCTGTTTGCCATGGTTTTTGGAGCACATGGTTACGAGTCGAGCGATACAAATTTACACTTGGTAGGTATCTTTATTTTACTTGGTTATTTTATTCAATCTATCGTTGAAACACTGACCAAAGGAGTGGAGCATGGGCACTTGCATATTCACGACCACGACGACCATGTCAGTTCGCCTTTATTGTTGACTGTTTCCTTGTTTTTTCATGGTTTATTAGACGGTGCTGTGTTGATACATTCTCACGGAGGGGAGCATGGAAACGCATTGTTAGCAGGGATATTGATTCATAAATTACCTGTCGCTTTTGTACTGATGTACCAACTTTACCAAACAGTAAAAAGTAAACCGTTGGCTTGGTTTTATTTTACGTTATTTGCAGTATCCTCACCAATAGGTCTTTATTTAGGCGAATCGTTATTCTCTCAAGGAGGAACGTTGTATATGCTTTCTATTTATGCCTTTGCCTTGATTACAGGTAATTTCTTAAACATTACAACCACTATTTTTGTAGAAAGTAACATGGGACATAAATTGTTTTCAAAAAATAGAATGGCTCTTGTTTCCGGTGTACTCATCGCTTTAGCATTAGAGTTGATAGAGGTGCATTGATTTTTTTTTCGACTTAAGTAAATTTGCTGTTTTTTTAATGTGGTAAAAGCCGAAGGTGTTTCCATTACCTCGCGCGGTTACTTTTCTCTGCTGTTATAGTATAAAGACAAGTAAGGTTGTATTTAATCAAAAACGCCTTTTCAACAATAAAAACAAATTAATGTAGATAAGTTCTTGCGCCTCTTTTAAAAGGAGAAGTTGTGAACGTGCATTAATTTGATTAATTTGTAATGTTAAATATGGGGAAACTCATGTTGTTTTAAAAAAGTAATAACAAATAAATAAAAATAAATTTAACTTAAAGTGTTAATTATGAGTAAAATGCGTCTGCCAATATTGGCTTTGCTCCTAACCTTATTAGGAGTCACACAAGTCTTCTCGCAAGTGCGAGTTTTAGGCTATTTCCCTTCCTATCGAGCCGTTTCGGTACTAGATGGTCACTATTCAGAAGTGACTGATATCGTGTACAGTTTCATTAATGCTGAAACGAACGGGAACCTTATTCAGAACAATCCTGGGGATCAACTTTATGGGTTTGATTTGAATAAGTTTATTCAGATTAAAGATAAATGTGCACTCAACGGTGTGGATTTATGGATATCATTGGCGGGAGCTGATCCAGGAGAGCTTCGTTCTGCTCGTATGAATACCATTTGTGGTAATTCTACTGCTCGTATGAACTTAGCTACTCAACTTGTTGATTTTGCTGTTTTACACGGATGTCACGGTATTTCTGTCGATTGGGAGTTTCCAAAAACAGCTTCAGCACGTAATAATCATGTTGCTTTCTTAGAAGATTTAGAAACTCGGATAGCAGCTTCTACAAATACAAACTTATTGGTTTCGATAGCAGTAGGGGGAGAGTATTCAGGGACTGTCAATCACATCAACTATGTACACAATGATTTGTTTACTACAAAAGCACACTTAGTAGATGATTGGCATTTGATGACTTATGATTTACCTGCATCTTACAATACCAACCACTCTACATTGGCTGACGGTCAAGGAGCTATGAATGTTTACGGTATTAAAGGTGTTCCAAAAGCAAAAATGTATTTAGGCGTTCCTTTTTATGGACGTAATGCAGCACGTACACAAGATATTCGTTACAACGAATTAGGTTGTACTGCAACACAGTTTAATTCAGACCAAGCAGTGTCTGGCGGAGTAACTTACTACTATAACGGTATTGCAACGATTAAAGCAAAAATAGACGCCGTAGTCAATGAACAAGCTGCAGGTATTGTAATTTGGGATTTAGGACAAGATTGTTCTGGATCTAACTCGTTTTTAACAGAGATAAAATCTTATGTAGATGCTTTGTGTCCAATACCAGACCCTAACATGGGGCCTGATAAAGGCGTTTGTGCACCTAATACAGAAACGTTAGATCCAGGAGTAGGGACATCTGCTGGTCGTACATTCAAATGGTACAAAGACAATGTGGTAATTTCAGGACAAACAGGAACAACTTACACTACGGGGAACCCTGGTACTTATAAAGTAGAGATTACAGAAGCTTGTGGTGTAAAAACGGATGAGATTAAAATAGTTACTGGTTCTTCAGTAAGTGTAAACTCTTCTTCGGCTTGTGCAAATACAAATTTAACCTTGACGGTTTCTAATCCTTTAGTAGGTAAAGAATACGCTTGGTACGACCAAGCAACAAGTGGAGGTAAACTATATACAGGAACATCTTACACTGCACAATACGCTACCACTTCAACAGTATATGTAGAAGAGCAAGAAGCAGGTGTTGTAGATTACGAAGTAGCACCATCAATACCACCAGCTGGAGGTAATTTTGGTACTAGTACTTATGATTTAGCGGATAAATTAATTGTAGAGACTGATTTGACAATTAAAGGGGCTCGTATCTATTATTCTACAAAAGACGGGGCGACTTTTAAAATTAAAATTTTAGGGACAACTATTGTTGGAACAGAAAACCAAGTAATAGAAGAGTCTGTTGAGTTTAGCTATGCAGGAGATGGGACATCACCACCTTGGATTAATACAACACAAGATATCGTGTTAGATTTTCAGTTACCACCAGGTACTTATTTTGTGTGGGCTGATATTTCAGCAGGTAGGATTACTTATACGATGATGGATTAGACCGTACAGACTTGGGCAGAAGCAGGTGTTTATGATATCGGAGAAAATGCTCACCAAAATTACTGGTTGGAGGTTTCCAAGTACCTGATGATTCCTTCTTATGCTCACCATGGTTATATCTGGAAAAATGGCTATCCAAACAGGAGCGTCTGCTTCTTGTGGAAGAACATCGGTACAAGCAGTAGTTGAAACTCCGGGGTTAGACGCACCGAGTATCACTGGTAACGCTACACCTGATGCAGGAACTACAGAAACTTATACGCCTTCAGTAACAAACACAGGAGTAACACATACTTATACTTATTCAGGAACAGGAGTTACTGTTTCTAACTTATCAAATGGAGTAGCTCAATTAGTTTATGCATCTAATGCAACTTCAGGAACATTGACTTTAGCTTTAGATAACGGGTCTCCTTGTGGAGCGGGTACTTCTTCAACTTTAGCAATTACAGTAACACCACCAAACCAAGACCCAGTATTGACTTTAAATGCTGATCAAACATCGGTAATAGAAGGGGAGGTAGTGAACTTTGATTGGTCAGCAACTGACCCAGAAAACAATACGTTGACTTATGTGATTAAATTAGATGGGGCTACAATTACACCATCAAGTCCTTATGTTTGGGTTTCTAGTGGAGTTGCAACACATACATTAGAGGTTACAGTAAACGATGGTAATGGAGGTTCTCATACGCTATCTAAATCAGTGGTTGTTGTAGCAAATCAATTGCCAACACTTACAGTTTCGGCTTCTCCTACTTCAGTTATAGAAGGAGATGTAGTTAACTTTACTTGGTCAGCAACTGACCCTGATGGTGACGATACTAATTTGTCTTATGTAGCTAAATTAGATGGAGCAAATATTTCTCCATCAAGCCCTAACGCTTGGACATCAGTAGGTGCAGGAACTCACTCTGTTGAGATTACTGTAACGGATGAAAAAGGAGGGGCAACAACTAAATCAGCATCAGTAACTGTAACAGCAAATACAGCACCTGTATTGACGTTGTCAGCAGATGTGGCGACAGTTAATCACGGAGATGATATTGATTTCACGTGGTCAGCAACTGACGCAAATAGTGATGCTATTACTTATGTAGTGAAATTAGACGGAACAGTAGTTTCTTGGACAAGTGTTAAAACTTGGACTTCGGTAGGATACGGAAATCACGTAGTAGAAGTAACAGCTACAGACGCTAGAGGAGGTTCACATACTCAATCTTTAACTGTAACAGTAAACAACCAAGATCCTGTATTGACTTTAGCTGCTGATCCAACATCGGTAATAGAAGGAGATGTTGTAAACTTCACATGGTCAGCAACTGATCCAGAAGGAGCAACTTTATCTTATACAGCTACACTTGATGGAACAACAGTAACAGGAAGTGGTTCGTATGCTTGGACATCTGCAACAGCAGGTAATCATGCTTTTAAAGTAATCGCTAATGATGGTAACGGAGGAACACACGAACAAACAGTAAGTGTGGCCGTTGTAGCTAATCAATTACCAATAGTTTCATTGTCAGCTGATAATTTGACAGGTACAACTGGTGATATCATTAAGTTTACATGGTCATCATCTGATCCAGAAGGGGAAACGCCTTTGACGACTGAGATTACATTAAACGGAACAGCTCAAACGTGGACAAGTGCTTATGATTGGACAGCCACTCAAGGTAGTCACACAATTGTAGTTACAGCAACAGACAAAAGAGGAGGGATAACGACAAAAACTGTGAATGTAGAAATTACAGATCCAGCGAATACAACACCTACAGTAGTATTTACTTCTACGTCTTTATCTATTATAGAAGGGACAAGTGTTGATTTGACATGGTCTGCAAATGATGCAGAAGATGGAGATATTTCTGGAAATGTAGTTATTACATTAGATGGAACTACTCAACCTTGGTCAAGTGTTTATACATGGTCACCAACAGAAGGGACATACAATTTATTAGCAAGCATTACAGACGCTAGTGGAGCAACAGCAACTAAACCTTTACAGGTTGTAGTAGCAGCTAATTTAGCTCCAGTATTGAGTTTGAGTTCTGATGCAGCTACTACTATTATAGAAGGAGACGTTGTGAACTTTACATGGTCAGCAACTGAGCCAGAAAGTGAAACAATAATTTATGTAGTAAAGCTTGATGGAACAGTAATCACAGAAACAAGCTCTTATGCTTGGACCTCTGTAGCAGGTGCTCATACATTAGAAGTAATTGCTTCTGATCCTAATGGAAACGAACATGCTCAGTCGATCAATTTGACTGTTTTGGCTAACCAATTACCAATAGTTTCATTGTCAGCTGATAATTTGACAGGTACAACTGGTGATATCATTAAGTTTACATGGTCATCATCTGATCCAGAAGGAGAAACGCCTTTGACGACTGAGATTACATTAAACGGAACAGCTCAAACGTGGGCAAGTGCTTATGATTGGACAGCCACTCAAGGTAGTCACACAATTGTAGTTACTGCAACAGACAAAAGAGGAGGTATTACATCAAAAACGGTGAATGTAGAAATTACAGATCCAGCGAATACAACACCTACTGTAGTATTTACTTCTACGTCTTTATCTATTATAGAAGGGGCAAGTGTTGATTTGACATGGTCTGCAAATGATGCAGAAGATGGAGATATTTCTGGAAATGTAGTTATTACATTAGATGGAACTACTCAATCTTGGTCAAGTGTTTATACATGGTCACCAACAGAAGGAACATACAATTTATTAGCAAGTATTACAGATGCTAGTGGAGCAACAGCAACTAAACCGTTGCAGGTTGTAGTAGCAGCTGCACCAAATGTAGCACCAATAGTTGATGACGTAGTATTGAATCCTAATACAGCCGTAGAAATAGGAGATCCTGTTACAATTACAGTAACGTCATCAGATAGTGACGGAACAATCGCTTCTACAGAAGTTAAAGTTGACGGAACAGTCATCACAGGAACAAGTCCTTATACATGGACAGCAACAGCGGCAGGTACTGTAGATGTAGTAGTAACAGTGACTGATAATGAAGGATTAGCTTCAGCTTCAGTAACAAAACAAATTACAGTAAATGCACCAGTAGCTAACGTAGCTCCAACAGTTGATGACGTGGTATTAAACCCAACAACAGCTGTAGAAATAGGAGACCCTGTAACGATAACAGTAACGTCATCAGACAGTGATGGGACAATCGCTTCTACAGAAGTTAAAGTTGACGGAACAGTCATCACGGGAACAAGTCCTTATACTTGGACAGCAACAGCAGCAGGTACTGTAGATGTAGTAGTAACAGTAACTGATAATGACGGATTAGCTTCAGCTTCAGTAACAAAACAAATTACTGTAAATGCACCAGCAGGTACAATTGATGGGTACACTGTCAATAATCTTGACGGAACATCAAACTGTAATGTAAACAGTGCTCCTAATAATGGTGGTATTCTGTCGGATGGTAATACAATAGCTTCGGGTAATAAACTACAATTGACAGGTCTTGTTTTACCTTCGGAAGGTACTATTCCAGCAGGAGGTACAGCTACATGGTTTGGCTTACCAGCCGTTTCAGGTACAGGGACATCTGCTCTATGTACAAACTTAAATGGAATATCAGGAGGAGTTGATTTGACAAGTGAGTCAAGAGTAACAATCACAGCAATGTCAGATGTAGCAGGAGCAGAATTGCAATTCTTCTTAGGAGGACAAGGAGAATGGCTTCCAGGAACATCTACTTACAATACAGGAAGCGGATCAAGTATCTTTGCTAATCATACATTTGCAGGAGCAGGAGTAGCCGAAACATTTACTTTTGACTATGCAGATTTAGATGCAACAGAATGGGCAGCATGGACAGGACGTAATGAAGTGCAATCTTTTGGATTTAGATCAAACACAGCAAGTGCTGTATTTACAGTAACAGAGGTTAAAATTGGTTCTCATGCAGACGCAATTGTCGTGTTACCAAACGTAGCACCAACAGTTGATGATGTCGTATTGAATCCTAATACAGCCGTAGAAATAGGAGATCCTGTTACAATTACAGTAACGTCATCAGATAGTGATGGAACAATCGCTTCTACAGAAGTTAAAGTTGACGGAACAGTCATCACAGGAACAAGTCCTTATACATGGACAGCAACAGCGGCAGGTACTGTAGATGTAGTAGTAACAGTGACTGATAATGAAGGATTAGCTTCAGCTTCAGTAACAAAACAAATTACAGTAAATGCACCAGTAGCTAACGTAGCTCCAACAGTTGATGATGTGGTATTGTCACCAGCGGGTTCTGTAAATATCGGAGACCCTGTAACGATAACAGTAACGTCATCAGACAGTGATGGGACAATCGCTTCTACAGAAGTTAAAGTTGACGGAACAGTCATCACAGGAACAAGTCCTTATACATGGACAGCAACAGCAGCAGGTACTGTAGATGTAGTAGTAACAGTAACTGATAATGACGGGTTAGCTTCAGCTTCAGTAACAAAACAAATTACAGTAAATGCTACACCTAATACGGATCCAGTTATGGGAACTGTAACGATTTCTCCAATGACGTATATTAATCCTGGAGACCCTGTTACGATTACACAAACTGGAGCTAGTGATGCTGATGGAACAATCGTTTCAACTAATGTTACAGTTGATGGGCAACCTGTTACTAGTCCTTGGACAGCAACAGCAGGAGATCATATAATTGCAGTAACAGTGACTGATGACAAAGGTGGAGTTTCTACTGCTGTAACAAATATGATTACAGTAAATACACCACCAGTAGTTGATCAAATCGGTTTATCCCCTACAGGTAATATCAATGTAGGTTCAGATGTTACGATTACAGTAACTTCTTCAGACGTAAATGGAAATGGAACAATTGTTTCGACTAAGATTTATGTTGATAATGCAGAGGTTTCTACAACATCACCATATACTTGGACAGCAACAACAAATGGATCTCACATTGTTAAAGTAATTGTTACAGATGATAAAGGTGTTGAGTCTTTACCAGTAACAAAAACAATTAATGTAGTGACACCTCCAAATGTGAAGCCAATAGTTGACAATGTAGTGTTGTCACCAGCTACGGCAGTAGAATTTGGAGATCCTGTTACAATTACAGTAACTTCTTCAGATGCTGACGGTACAGTAGATGAGACTAAGATTTATGTTGATAATGTAGAAGTAGCTACAACATCACCATTTACTTGGACAGCGACATCGGCAGGGAATCACTTCATTAAGGTGATTGTTATTGACGATAAAGGAGCTTCTTCTTCACCTGTTGTGAAAAAAGTTACAGTTAACTCACCTGTAGGTACAGGGGTGATAGCTGTTAATTCACCAACAGACGGGGAGGTTATTAACAACCCAACAGAAGATATTGTTTTTGATATTGATGTGACTAATCCTGTAGGTGAAACGATAATCGTTGTCACATACACAATGACTAAGCCTGATGGAAGTTCTGTTACTTATATTAGAACAGCTCCTGATTTTGATATGTCATTTACACCAGAGTTTATTGGGGATTATTCTATGAAAATAGAAGCTGCAGGAGCAAATGGAGTAATGGATACTAAATTTGTACCGTTTAGTTTAACAGGAGTAATTGACTTTACACCTCCAGGAAACGGACCAACGGGTCTTGATGAAGCTACATTTGTTAGTGAATTTAGAGTTTATCCTATGCCGGCATCTACAAACGTAACAGTTGAGTTGAAGTCTCGTACAGCAGGTGCTATAGCAGTAGAAGTTCTTGATATGAATGGAAATGTTGTTCTTGTAGAAAATGGATATATTTCAAGTGATGATCTTTATGAAGTAAACTTCTCAGTTGAAGAGTTGAATTCAGGGATTTACTTAACAAGGGTAATAATAAATGGTGAAGTGATAACTAAGAAATTGGTTGTTAGATAATCATTAATAAATAAAATAAAAAGGGTTACTGATTTTCAGTAACCCTTTTTTTATGTCTTTGTATTGATAGGGCGACTGAAAGAAAAAGTACGGATGAATATTATTTTTCCGGCTGATTTCATTCATCTAAGTCTGTAGTTACAAGAAGGGTTCTGTTCTTAATTTTGAGTATATAAGGATAAGTAACAATTGAACGTTAGCTCGCTTACTTACTGGCGGTCGCAGCTAATTATTTTTAGTTTCTATGTTGTCAATATCTAATTTTACAGTTCCTAATTCTATGGTTTTTATTTAATGCCAAGTTTAAAATAACGTGGTGAAATTAATAAATAAAGCGTTCAAAAAAAGTATTTTTACATTATGAAAATTTTTGAAGTCAATAACTCACTATTAGTAAAGGAATTTATTAAGCTACCTATTCGTCTGTATAAAGGCGAAAAACATTGGATACGCCCCTTAAATAAGGATTTAGAAGCTGTCTTTGACCCCAAGGAGAATAGCTATTTTGAGCACGGCGTATGTACTCGTTGGATTTTGAAAGATGATAAAGGGGTGACAATTGGTCGTATTTCTGCTTTTATTAATGAAGAAACAGCGAAACAACCAAACTCAAAAGGAGAGGTTTTAAGAGTAGGAGGCTTAGGCTTTTTTGAATGTGAGGATAGTAAAGCGGCAACAAAAATATTATTTGATACGGCAATCTCTTGGTTAGCAGAGCGAAAATGTAATGCTGTTGATGGACCAATTAATTTTGGTGAACGATTAAATTGGTGGGGGCTTTTGATTGAAGGGCACGATATTGATCCTAATTATAAGATGCCTTACACCAAACCTTATTACCAAGCATTGTTTGAAGATTACGGTTTTCAGGTCTATTTTAAACAGCTAACTTACGGTAGAAAAGTAAATGAGGCGATGCACCCTGTTTACGAAAAGGTAGCTGAACGTTTATTTAATGATGAAAAATATCATTTCACGACGATAGACCCGAGTGAAATGGAGAAATACACCAAAGATTTTTGTGAAATATACAATTTGGCG
The DNA here is from genome assembly GCA_965224495.1 of Cytophagales bacterium. Classification (GTDB taxonomy): domain Bacteria; phylum Bacteroidota; class Bacteroidia; order Cytophagales; family JAAEPT01; genus CBDCZI01. Next base: position 252,096 of record CBDCZI010000029.1, read on the forward strand.
TGGGCAGGTCACGAAGGAGTGAAGCCAATGACGATGGAACAAGCTCAAGCTCAGATGAAAGAATTGAAACAAATTCTTGATCCAAACATTGTTTATTTTGCTTATTACGAAGGGAAACCCGTTGCTTTTTATATTAATATTCCAGAATTAAATCAAATAATCAAACACATTAAACACGGGAAACTCGACTTGTGGGGCTTAGCCAAATTTATTTGGTATTTGAAAATTCAACGTTCAACAAAAATGATGGGCTTGGTTTTCGGTGTGATACCTGAGTTTCAGCGAAAAGGTGTGATGTTAGGTTTGGTCGAATATTGCCGACGAATAGTGCAAGGAACAAAACGAGGTCGTTATATAGATTACGAAATGAATTGGATTGGTGATTTTAACCCTAAAATGGTGAAAATCTCAGATGGAATTGGGAAACCTATCAAAATTCATCATACGTATCGAATGATTTTAGATCCTAAAATAGCATTTGAACGTTGCCAAGAAATAGGGTAATTAAAAAAGCACAAAGTAGGTCATCTACTTTGTGCTTTTTTCGTAAGTCTAAAGATGAAGTTGTTTTTAACTGTTGTTTTTGTGATTATTCAATTGGCATCTTTTGCTCAACAAAAGAACTTTCAAGTTGCTTTTTATAATGTAGAGAATCTGTTTGATACCATTCACGATAGTTATAAAAATGATTATGAATTTCTTCCCGATGGAAAAAGGAAATGGACAAGTGAAAAATATTGGCTTAAACAACACCATACTGCACGAGTCATTACGGGGTTAGGGAACTGGCAAGGCGCAGATGTTGTCGGGCTGTGTGAAGTCGAAAACAACCAAGTTTTATGGGATTTGACAAGACAAACCTACCTTAAAGGTTACAATTATATTCATCACGAGTCAGATGATGTGAGGGGAATAGATGTTGCTTTTTTGTACAAGAAAGCAACCTTTAAACCGTTGTTTGACACTGTGATTAAAATAAATTTAGGTAAAGGAAGTCGTCCGACACGAGATATCTTGTATGTCAAAGGCATAGCACAAAAAGATACGTTACACTTTTTTATTAATCATTGGTCGTCTCGTTGGGGAGGGAAATCAGAAACGGAGCATAAACGTATTTTGGCATCAAAAACATTGCGAAACAGCATAGCCAAATTGAGAGATAGCTTACCGAATGCTCAGTTAATTGTTATGGGTGATTTTAACGACACACCTCAAGATAAAAGTTTACAACATACACAGTCAAAAGAAGAGGGAATTCCCTTAATTAACTTGGTTCAGACCGATAAAAAAGTTTTAGGCACACTTAAATACCAAAATCAATGGTCCTTTTTTGATCAGATTATTATCTCGAAAAATGTCCGTTACCAACAGAATAGTTTTACCGTTTATCATCCTCAATGGCTGTTTATGGAAGACGCCATTTATGGAGGAAACACGCTTTATCGTTCGTTTAAATCGGGTGAGTTTTTAGGCGGTTACAGTGACCATTTCCCTGTTTACATCTATTTGAAATAGCCCCCGCTTTATTTGTCATGAATAAAGAGGTTAAGAACAATGAAAATATTAAAAAGTAAGTAATAATAAATCAGAAGCCGAAGAGTCTATACCTTGTTTAGCTGCCGTTTTTATTGCTTTTTTGATAATTGATTTCCCTTTTTTTGTTTGTCCTAATCGGTTATAAATGTAAGCCTTAGTGTCTAATAAATAATAGTTTTTGGTATCATGAAGTAAGAGTAAGTTAACCAACGAAAGGTGGTCGGTGGTGGTTTTGTTTTTTGGCATAAAGAGTTGTTTGATTAACAATTGGTGTGCCTCGCTTACTGAAATTATCTGATTGGATACAGCGGATTCTACCTGCTTGATAGATAAACCATTTTTACCATAATTGTAATAAAAAGACAAATGTTGTTCTTCTGTAGGGTTGTCAATGATTAAATCCTCTCTTGTTAAGGTATTATTTTCTTTACCTGCTAAAAACGCTTTGTCGAGGAGAAGTTTGTTTGGTGTTTTGGCACTGATAAGAGCCATCTGCTTTTTCTTTTGTTTGGCGTAGCCTGTAAGTGGCTTTTTGTCCTCCTTTTTTACTTTATAACCTAAATAATTGAGGCTTGATAAAAAAGATTGAGCATCGAGATAACCATTAAATTGTTTGATTATCTCGCCTTTTTCGTTGAAAATGATAAAAGTAGGGTAACCTCTTACTTTGTATTTGATGACCAAATCACGGTTGGCATCGCCATCGACACGACCAAATAAAAACTGTTGGTTTACTAATTTTGAAAAGTTGGTGTCAGGCATTACTTCTCTATCAAACTTGTGGCAGTAACCACACCAAGAAGTTGAGAAATCGACAATGTAAGGTTTATTTTCTTTCTTCGCTTTTTTTACTAAAGCGTCAAAAGAACCTTGGAAAACCTCTGTTTGAGCGAAACAAAGTGTAGCGAATAATACAAAAAATGTAGTGATTGTGTTTTTCATAGATACAAGATACAGTAATTTATTCATTTACAGTATCAATATCCTTGCCTAAGTTTTTTTTGAAATCAAGCGTACGAATAGGGAACGGAATAACAATGTTGTTTTCGTCGTAAGCTTTTTTTATGGCTCTAATTGCGTCGCTAACAGCGGTGTCATGGTCACGTTTTCGCTCAAATTTTATCCAAAAGTTAACTTCAAGATTTATCGAATAAGCATCGAATTTATTATAGAAAAGTAACATGTCTTTGTCTTGAAGAATACAAGGGACAAGCGCTAAGGCGTTGCGAGTGATTGCCATGACCTTCTCCAAATCATCGGTGTAAGAAATACCGACGGTTATCTCTACTTCTCTTAATCCTATTTTACTATAATTATATAAAGGATTTTCTAAAATTTCTTTATTTGGGACAGTTACGTATTGTCCTGTTTCGGTTAGTATTATGGTGTGAAAAATCGTGATTTCTTCGACTTGTCCCGAAATAGTGTGTGTCATTACCCAGTCACCAATGGCGTAATTGTGACGTGTAGCAATCAATATACCCGAAATGAAATTGGAGGCAATATTTTGAAAAGCAAAAGATAAAGCCAAACCCAAAATACCAGCACCTGCTAATAATGAAGTAACCGCTTTGTCGAGGCCTATAATATTTAGTGCAAAAAAGAAACCAATTAACTGAATGATTAAACGTCCCGCTCTGACCATTAAGGATTGTAAACTTCGTCTGTTGGTTACACTACGAGCAACTCTACGGAGTCCTTTACTTAAGAATTTAGATAAGAATACGAACAAAAAAAACACGATAATAGAGAGCCCAATATTTGGGATCTGCAAAATCAAAAACTCAAACCACGAACTCAATTTATCACTTAATCGATTGATTGTACGGTGAAACTCGATATTTAAAAAGGAAAGGAGCATGCTTTTTGTTTACGAAAGGAGGTAGGAAGTGTTTTGTGTTTAAAAAGAAAGCTATTATTTAAAATGCTAGATGATTACTTTTCAATATAAAAGTGTACATTGCCCCATAATTGAGGGGTGTTACCTTAATTGCTATTAATCATAAAAAATAAAATAATAATTATCCGCTATGAAAAAACTTATATACTCATTATTAATTGCCTCTTCTGGATTTGCTTTTGCACAAGAAACTACGGCTGCTGATACGGCTGCTGTGGTAGAGGTTGTAAAAGACCCAGATTGGAAATTGACTTCAATTTCAAGTTTTGTAGGAAACCAATCTAGTTTTACTAATTGGCAAGCAGGAGGTATTAATGCACTCTCGTACAATGCTTATTTGGATTTGACGGCAGATTACGCAAAAGGAAAATACGCTTGGGATAATGATTTGAAATTGGGTTACGGGAAACAATTCCAAGACGCAACACAATGGAGAAAAACAGATGATATTGTTCATTTAACATCAAAAATTGGACGTGTATTAACTGAAAATAAAAAATGGTATGTTGCAGCTCTTGGTAGTTTCAGAACACAGTTTGTTGAAGGGTATGAGTACCCAAAAGAATCTGATAGATTGAGAACTTCTACATGGTTAGCACCTGCTTATGTAACTGCAGGTATTGGTCTTGAGTACAAGCCTGTAAAATACTTTTCTGCATTGCTTACGCCTATCGCAACTAAAATGACTATTGTTAACCACCAAGGATTGGCTAACGAAGGACGTTTTGGTAACGAAGCGGCCGTTTACGATGAGATCTCAGGAGAATTACTTACTAAAGGAAAGAAATTAAGAACGGAATTTGGAGCGTTTTTAGGGTTGCAATTCAATAAAGAAGTAATCAAGAACGTGACTTACAAATCTTCTTTAAACCTATTCTCTAATTACAAAAACAATCCTGAAAATATTGATGTTATTTTTAATAATGCCGTAGTTTTTAAGGTAAATGATATCCTTAGTTTTTCATTTGTTCTTGATATGATTTATGATGATGATATCAAAATTGCTCAATTAAATGAACAAGGTGTAGAGGTAGCTAAAGGAGCTCGTTTACAAGTAAAACAATTATTTGGATTTGGACTTTCTTACAAATTGAGAAACTTTACTCCAAAGAAGAAATAAGGAATTTCTTCTCACAAAAAAAGCCCTTTGATATTATTTATCAAAGGGCTTTTTTTGTGACTAAAAGTTTTTAATCATTAGGGTAAGGAATGTACATAAATTTGGTGAACACCTCATCAACGACAAACAAACAACAAAACTCTTCTGGGTCTTTGTAGTTTGCTTTGAAGCTTTCTTCGTTCTCTTTTCCGACTAATCCTCTCTGAGTAAACTCATCTAAGAAAGAGAAATTGTAATTCCAATCTGTTCCTTTTTGTTCCTTTGGTAATAGTAATTGTCCGATACCTAATTCAGTTTTAGAGATAGGGAAAATAGGGAAATCACTAATCTTACGTGCCTTTAATTGGTAAGCAGCCTCTTTTAAAATATCACAAACTTTGATAAAGTCCTTTGTAATCGTACCAAGGTATTTACCGTTTAATTCGGGGTCGTTTTCGTTATCCATCTTATCGTCTTTCTAATTTCACTACACTTTCTACGTGTGCTGTTTGTGGGAACATATCGACAGCAACAACTTCTATTATTTTGTATTTTTCATCTAAAATCTGTAAATCTCTCGCTTGGGTAGCAGAGTTACAACTTACATAGATGATACGTTGTGGATCTGCTTTTAAAATTACATTGGTCACCGCGTCGTGCATTCCTGCTCTCGGAGGATCTGTAATCAAAACATCAGGTTTTCCATTTTTCTTAATAAACTCTTCAGTTAAGATATCTTTCATATCTCCAGCGTAAAACACTGTATTGTCAATGTTGTTGAATATTGAGTTTTCTTTGGCATCAATAATTGCCTCTTCGACATACTCTATACCGACTACTTTTTTTGCTTGATGAGCTACGAAATTGGCTATTGTACCTGTTCCTGTATATAAATCATACACCACATCATCAGCCGATATGTTTGCCATAGCACGAGTGATTCTATACAACTCTAAGGCTTGTTGTGTATTGGTTTGGAAAAAAGATTTAGGTCCAATTTTAAATTTAATTCCTTCAAAATCTTCCACCATATATTCTTTTCCGTGGTAAAGAACGATATCTTGGTCGTGAATAGTCTCGTTTTTCTTCGTATTGACAATATACATCAACGAAGTGATTTCAGGGAATTTATCTTTCAGAAACACCATTACATTTTGGATGTTTTCTTCTTGGTTTTCTCCAAACTGAACAATAACCATACGGTCATTAAGTGAAGTGTTTCGAAGAATTAGGTTTCTGAAAAAACCGTGATGGTCACGCATATTGTAGCAAGACAAATCGTTCTCTAATAAGTAAACACGCAAGGCATTTCTTATCTCGTTAGCAAAATCATCTTGTAGGTAACACTTTTCGATATCCAACACCTTGTCAAAACCACCAGGTACGTGAAAACCAACACCACGACGCTCAAACTCTTCTTCGGATTTGATTTGTTCGTTGGTTAACCAACGCATGGGGGTAAAAGTAAATTCTAATTTATTACGATAAAAGCGGTCTTTTTCGGCACCAACGATAGGTAGGTATTTCAGGTTTTGAAAACCTCCCAAACGTTCCAAATGGTCTTTGACTGTTTGTTCTTTTATTTTTAATTGTTGGTCGTACGGCATCATTTGCCATTTACAACCACCACAAGTACCAAAATCAGCACAAAATGGTTCTAATCGGTCAGAAGAATATTCATGAAATTTCTCGACTTTTCCTTCGAAATATTTCTTTCTATTTTTAGTTACTCGTACATCAACAACGTCGCCAGGTAGTGTGTAAGGTACAAAAACAACTTTGTCTTCCACTCTACCCAAACTTTTACCTTCGGCAGCAACATCAATAATGGCAACTTTTTCGAGTACCATATTCTTCTTTCTTCTTCCCATAAGTGCAAAGATAAGAGAAAACAAAAAATATATCGACTACTAAAGAGAGTATTATCGTATTAGATAGACATTGCACTTGGTACTCTGTTTTTTAGCGTGTATCTTGTAGCGAGAAGTCAATGAATGAAATGAAAACAATAGGACCTTTTTCTGAGGAAGCACTCGACGGAGTGGCTCAACAACTTTTAACTGTATTTCAACAATCGAGTGTCAAAGTATGGCGTTTTGATGGAGAAATGGGAGCAGGGAAAACAACACTCATTACACGTCTAATGAAAGTATTGGAAGTGGAAGACCACGTGAGTAGTCCGACATTTTCTATTGTAAATGAATATTTGTCAGCTACAGAAGGAACAATTTATCATTTCGATTTTTATAGAATAGAAAACGAAGAAGAGGCTTTTGATATTGGGACAGAAGAATATTTGTATTCGGGGAATTGGTGCTTTTTGGAATGGGCAGAACGAATAGAAAATCTGTTGCCAGAAGAAACAGGAACAATTCAATTGACAGTAACAGAAGATTTGAACCGTATGATTACTATTGAGTATTATGTCTAAAAAACACGGATTTGAAGCATTAGCAATGCAAAGTGCACTTTATACGCAAGAAAAACCTGCTAAAATAGGTGATACTTTTAAAGCGTTAACCATCGGGCTGCCTACAGAAAACGAATTGCAGGAAGCCAGAATTACTTTAACACCAAAATCGGTGGAATTGTTAGTCAACAATGGGCATCAAATAATTATACAATCAGGTGCGGGGTTGTCTGCAGGTTATTCTGACCACGAATACAGTGAAATGGGAGCACAAATAACAAATTCGGTCAAAGAAGTCTTTGAATCGAATATTGTACTGAAAGTTGAACCACCTACACCACAAGAACTGCATTATTTTAAACCCAATACCACCTTATTATCGACAGTTCAGTTGTCGTCACTAAAGCCCGATTACATTCATCAATTAAACAAAAAACGCATCAATGCTGTAGCTTTTGAGTTTATTGAAGATAAAGGAGGATTAAAACCCATCGTGCGTTCGATGAGTGAAATAGCGAGTTTGTGCATTATATCTATCGCAGGAGAATATTTGAGTAAATCACAAGAAGGGCAGGGGATAATTTTTGGAGGAGTAACAGGCGTACCACCAGTGAAAGTCGTGATTATAGGAGCAGGAACGATAGGTGAAAATGTAGCACGTATCGCGCGAAGTTTGGGAGCAGAAGTACAAGTGTATGACCACCATCATTACAAATTACGTCGTTTGAAAAAAGATTTGGGCGAACAGATATACACTTCAATTATCGATAACCATACGTTGAGTCGAGAAATAATGGATGCCGACGTGGTGATTGGTGCGTTACGTTCAGACGAATTTTCGCCAGTGATTGTTAGTGACGAAATGGTATCAAAAATGAAACCAAATGCCTTAATTATTGATGCCTCAATTAGCCAAGGAGGTTGTTTTGAAACGTCAAGAGTAACAACACACGATAACCCAACTTTTTTGAAGCACGATGTCGTGCATTATTGTGTGCCTAATATAGCGTCAAGAACACCAAGGACAGCGACAAAAGCATTTAGTTATATGTTTACACCGATGCTATTGCAAATCGGGAGAATGGGCGGAGTCGCGCAGATGATGCAATGGAAACCGTGGTTCAGAAAAGGTGTTTATACGTACAGAGGCAATTTAACCAATCATTCGATAGGACGAAAGTTTGCGTTACCAGTTACTGATTTAGAATTTTTGATGACCACTTTTTAATGCAGTTCCATTACCAAAATAAAACACTTGACCTTTCAAAACCTGTTGTGATGGGCATTTTGAACATTACACCCGATTCATTTTTTGATGGTGGGAAGTATAGTTCAGAAGATTTACTGTTGCAAAAAGTGGAGCAACACTTGACCAATGGAGCGAAGCTATTGGATATTGGAGCTTATTCAAGTCGTCCAGGAGCAGATTATGTAACAGAGAGTGAGGAATTAAAAAGGCTACTGCCTTCGATAGACCTTGTTTTGAAGTATTTTCCTCAGGCACTACTATCGGTCGATACTTTTCGCTCGTCAGTAGCAGAACAAGTTGTAAAAGCAGGAGCGTTTATGATTAATGACATTTCGGGAGGGAATCTTGACAATCAAATGTTTGATTTTATTGGTCAAAACGACGTGCCTTACGTGTTGATGCACATGCGAGGAACACCCAAAACAATGCAAACTTTAACAACGTACGAAGATCTCGTACCCGATATTATTTCAGAACTACAACAAAAAGTAATAAAATTAGAACAGAAAGGAGCTAAACAATTACTTATAGACCCAGGTTTTGGTTTTGCTAAAACATTAGAACAAAATTACGAATTATTAAAAAAATGTGAGGCATTTCGTCAATTTGACTATCCTTTATTGGTAGGGATTTCACGAAAATCAATGATTTATAAAAAAATAGGAATAAAACCTGCCGAAGCCTTGAATGGTACAACAGTTTTGAATACTATTGCATTACTATCAGGCGCCAAAATACTTCGAGTTCACGACGTATTGGAAGCACAACAAACCATAGAATTACTAAATGATACTTTTATTTAAAATAGGCTTTCTTACATTCAATTGGATTGATGCAGTAGATATTTTGCTCGTAGCCATTTTGTTGTATTATATTTACAAGATGCTTCGAGGGAGTGTGGCGATTAATATTTTCTTAGGCGTATTATCATTCTACTTGTTTTATTTGTTGGTTAGAGCCTTAGATATGGCCTTGGTAACAAAGATTTTGGGGCAATTTATCGGCGTTGGAGTTATCGCCGCATTGATACTTTTTCAGCCAGAAATCCGTAAATTTCTTTTGATGGTTGGACGGACAGCAGATTGGCGAAACGGTGCTTTTTCTAAATTTATACAATTAAAGGAGCACGAGGAGAGTGATCATATTGATATCAATTCAGTTGTAAAAGCCGCACAAGAGTTAGCGACCGAAAATACAGGAGCATTGATTGTCTTTTCGAAAAGTCCCGAATTGAAATTTTACACAGACTCAGGAGACACCATAAATGCAGATATATCCAAACGATTGTTGGTGACTATATTCAATAAACACAGTCCTATGCACGATGGAGCGGTGATTATCGCCAAAGGGAGAATCAAAGCCGTTCGTTGTATTTTACCTGTTTCGACCAAAGAAGACATGCCTGCACATTACGGTTTACGCCACCGTTCGGCTATTGGTCTGACAGAAATCACGGACAGCATCGTACTGATTGTATCGGAAGAAACAGGTGAAATGTCACTCGCACAAGGAAATGATATTGACAGTAACTTGACCTCATCAGAGATTAGAGCACAGTTAAATAACTATTTATACGCAGATAGCTAACCTTTTTGGTAAGTAAACGTTTAAATAACTAACACATCCATTTTTTAATTATCTAACAAAAACAAATGCGAAAGCCTACTTATTGAGTAGGCTTTTTTTATGTGCATTATTTGGAGCTTCCCCTGTGTGCACAACAGCCAAATCCTATTTCATCGTTAAGTTTAGCGACAGGTAGAAAAATAACAGACAACAGGAAGAGCGGGTCGGGTGTTATCGCTCTCAATCTTTTACTGTGAAGTCCTGTATTGTTTAGTCACTTTGTCAATAAGTTTATTTCTCCATTTTTCAGGCAGCACACAGAAGTAAAAGGATTTCCACTTCACCCCCTAAGCCGATGCTAGACGACCGACCATCGACAATAGCTGACATTCAATACGCTAATATATAACACATAACACTCCCCCTCCTTCCCAAGGAGGGGATTAAGGGGTGGTTTTGCTACAAACCCAAGAAGAAAACTAACATATTCAGAACAATAAAACTTATCAGATCTTCCTCTGATCGCTCCTTCACAAGTTGTGATATTTTTTCATAAGCCCATACATTACGTCATTCTTTCGACACACACCTGTTAGATCAAGGCACAGATTCAAGGACCATTCAAACACTATTAGGACACAGCGATACCACAACAACGGAAATACACACACACATTACCCAAGTAGGTATCTCCGCAATTAAAAATCCTTTAGATGATTTTGATATCTAAACATATTGGACTAAGTTAGTACTCTAACAGTTCCGTATATACATACGTTGTAAGTAATTGAATCCACCAAATGAATTATATAATAGCTTTAATTTTCACCCTCTCATCTTTTTATATAAAAGCTCAAGTTTCTGATTCGACAATATCATTTAAACTTGACTTTTATGTTGATGATGTAAAACAAAACTTAACTGAAATCGATATTCAAATAGTGCATACTAATTCTGAATCAAGTGATTTTTTTGACAGCGAATTTTCCACTAATAATGACTCTACTATCAGATCAACTAATATTAAAAAAGGTGATAATATATTGTTAAGTCAGTCTTCTGACTCAATAACTATTAAGAAATCAACTGGAAATTTTCAGATTATCGTGAAATATAGGAATCACACTGATTCAACAGGACAAGGATATTCTTACTTTCAATATGGCGGACATGTCGTAATTGGCATTATTACTGACCTGAGGGAATTCCGAACTAAAATGTACAAAAAACATAAGATTTTAAAACTATACAAGGAAGAACAATTTGAATTGGAAACCCAATACCCCTATTTAACAGTTGTAGATATTTATGGTTTCAAGAATAACCCATCACTTTACTACATCTCTACTAAAATGAATACAAATTGGGGCGAGGGAAATTGGTGGGGAACATCTTCAAGGCAGTTTAAATTAGAATAAAACTACTTACAACAAGCACTATAACTGCATGCTATCAGGTTGCTGGAGTCTAGTGTTACCTATCGGGGAACGCAAAATCGGAGATTTTTCTCCATAGTCAATTTGAACGTATATTGTAATCAAAAACGGTCGCACGTCAGTATAGCGTAACCGTTAGCCACGATTTAAACCAAGTCCGCTAGCGCTCGTTTACAACGAGTGTAAGTTGAGTAGTTTCATCACCAAGTTAAAATTATAAATTGGATATTTACACGTTTTTCTGGTGGTTTCTTTTTGTAACCTTTCTAAAGTAACCCCTTACAGGGAAAATATTTTTAGAGTTAAAATAAAATGTCGATAGTACACTTTTTTAGGTGGTTTTTCGTTGTTTATTCAAATTGGTAGAGGAAATATTCGTTTTACTTATTTTCGTTTTTTAAATTTGAATAATAAAGAAATAAAAATGGATACAACGGTAGAAAAAAATCGAAACTTCGAGTGTCGATATAAAGGCTTTGAACGAGAAAATACAAGAGGCAAGTGCTTTTTTGGATTTGCTGACATTAGAAATAGGTAAAGTAATTATCGGTCAAAAAAACATGGTTGAAAAACTATTGATTGGCTTACTTTCAAATGGACACGTCCTTTTAGAAGGTGTTCCTGGATTAGCAAAAACTTTAGCAATCAAAACACTGTCGGATGCGATTGACGGGAAGTTTAGCCGAGTACAATTCACACCCGATTTGTTGCCCGCAGACATTGTAGGTACGGTGATTTACAACCAAAAAAAAGAAGAATTTTCTATCAAAAAAGGTCCTATTTTCGCTAACTTTTTATTGGCAGACGAAATCAATCGTTCGCCTGCAAAGGTACAGAGTGCTTTGCTTGAAGCGATGCAAGAAAAGCAAGTGACCATTGGTGATACAACATTCAAATTACCTCAGCCGTTTTTGGTTTTGGCTACCCAAAATCCTATCGACCAAGAAGGAACTTATCCTTTGCCCGAAGCGCAAGTCGATAGATTTATGCTAAAAGTGGTATTGGATTACCCTACCAAAGAAGAGGAAAAAATAATTATCAGACATAACATTTCTTCGCAAGGTTTCCCTAAAGTAAATAAAGTATTGTCTCCTGATGATATTTTGAAAGCAAGAGAAGTCGTCAAAGAAGTGTATATGGATGAGAAAATCGAACAATATATCATTGATATTGTGTTTGCTACTCGAAATCCTGCCGAATATGGTTTACCAGAATATGAAAATTTAATCAGTTTTGGTGGTTCGCCAAGAGCAAGTATCAATTTGGCTTCAGCATCGAAAGCTTATGCGTTTATCAAACGTCGTGGGTACGTTATTCCTGAAGACGTCCGTGCGATTTGTAAAGACGTATTACGCCATCGTATAGGGGTTACTTATGAAGCCGAGGCAGAAAACATATCTTCTATCGATATTATTGAGGGAATTTTGAATAAAGTAATCGTTCCGTAAGGAAAAATAAAAACGGTTATTACTCCTCGTTTTATTGTTATGAAAACTTCTGAATTACTAAAAAAAGTACGCAAGATTGAGATAAAGACCAAAGGACTTTCTACTCAACTTTTTTCTGGGGAATACCATTCGGCATTCAAGGGAAGAGGTATGGCTTTTAGTGAGGTACGAGAATACCAATTGGGCGATGAAATCCGTACGATAGATTGGAATGTAACCGCACGAATGGGCGACCCTTACGTTAAGGTTTTTGAAGAGGAACGAGAACTTACGGTGATGCTTTTGGTTGACGTAAGTGGTTCGAAAGCTTTTGGTACGTCACAAAAAACAAAACAAGAATTGGCGACTGAAATCTCGGCTGTTCTTGCCTTTTCGGCGATACAAAACAACGATAAAGTAGGTGTTATTTTCTTTTCTGACCGTGTAGAGAAATTTATTCCTCCCAAAAAAGGAAAATCACACATTTTACAAATCATTCGTCACTTGATAGATTTTGAGCCTCAAAGTAAAAAAACGGATATCAAAAAAGCCTTAGAATATTTCACCAATACGACTAAAAAACGAAGTACTGCTTTTCTTTTGTCGGATTTTATTTGTGCTTCTTCGTTTGCTGATGCCCTAAAGATGACCAATAAAAGACACGATTTGATTGCTTTAGAACTGTACGATAACAAAGAAGTCGAATTGCCCAATATCGGAATTGTACCAATGAAAGATATGGAAAAGGGTAAAACGAAATGGGTAAATACGTCGAGTAAAAAAGTGCGTGCAGAGTACAAACAACACGCTACCGACCGTAAAAATGAGCTACATACTTTATTCAAAAAAAGTGGTGTAGATTATACCGAGATTGCTACAGATGGTGATTATGTCCGTTCGTTAATGGGAATGTTTAAAAAGCGATAGTATGAAAAACTTATTTCTATACCTTATTCTTCTCCTTCCTTTTTTGTCGTTTGGGCAAAATATAGAGGTGCGTTTAGATACTAATTCAATTTTATTAGGCGAACAGACGGTGTTGCATTTGGCTATTTCGTACCGTGTAGATACGGGGAAAGAAACCATGCTCCAATTCCCTACTTTTAGTGATACGTTGGTAGAAAAAATTGAAATCTTTAAAAAATCAAAGGTAGATACGTCTATCCTTGATAACAACGACCCTTATTTATTTACACAAAGTCAAAAACTAACGATTACTTCTTTTGATATTGGTACTTATGAATTGCCGTCTTTCTTTTTTATCCTAAATAATGATACCATTTATTCTCCAAAAATCGCTTTTGAAGTTCGTGATATTATACTTGAGGAAAAAGCAGTGTTAGCTGAAATAAAAGCACCTATCGAAGACCCTCTGACCGTTTGGGAATGGCTAAAAGAACATTGGTTATGGTTTCTAATTCCCTTGGTTACAGTTTTGGTACTTGTTTTGATTGTTTACTTTTTCTTAACAAGAGGTAGGAAAGTAAGAGTAGAAAAGCCAAAACCAATTATTCCTGCACACATTATAGCACGAAAAGAATTAGAGAATATTCAAACAAACGAATTATGGCAAAAAGGGAAATTCAAGCAATACCATTCAGAAATTAGTGTAACTATTCGTCAGTATTTAGAAAACCGCTACCAAATCAACGCATTAGAACAAACCTCAGATGAGATTTTTACTGCTTTACGTTTTAAATCTATTACAGAAATTAATAAAGAAAAATTGCATCACTTATTATGTCTTGCTGATTTGGTAAAGTTTGCCAAAGAAATACCGATTGGTTCGGAAAATGAAGAGAGTATGAAAAGTGCATTTTCGTTTGTAGAGGAAACAAAATTAATAGAAGAAGAAATAAAAGATGCTTAATTGGTTTAAACAAATAGAGTTTGCTAACCCCGAATATTTTTGGCTTTTGCTACTTATTCCCTTGTTGCTTGTTTGGGATTTTTTCAAGGAAGGTCGTTCTCAATTTTTAATTTCTACAAGTGAACAATTACCTGTTGAAAATGTACCTGTACGTTATTTATCTAAAGTCTTAAAGGCATTAGGTTTTATCACTTTGGTCTGTGCTTTGGCTCGTCCGCAATTACCTTTGAGTTGGAGTAATGTAAAAACAGAGGGGATTGATATTGTTTTGGCTTTAGACATTTCGGGAAGTATGTTGGCAGAAGATTTCAAGCCCAACCGATTGGAAGCATCAAAAAAGGTGGCTATGGATTTTATCCGAAACCGACCCAACGACCGTATTGGTTTGGTGGTTTATTCGGGAGAAACATTTACCCAATGTCCTTTAACAACGGATCATGCTATTTTGTTAAATTTATTTAAAGATATCAAATACGGAATTATTGAAGATGGAACAGCGATTGGTTTAGGGTTGGCAAATGCTGTAAATCGACTCAAAGAGAGTGATGCTAAAAGTCGTGTGGTTATTTTATTGACCGATGGCGAAAATAACAAAGGGGCAATACCTCCGTTAACAGCTTCTGAGATTGCAAAACAGTTTGACGTGCGTGTTTATACTATTGGTGTAGGGAAAAATGGAACGGCAAGAATGCCTGTCGGAACGGATTTGTTTGGACGAAAAAGGTATGAACAAGTTCCTGTAAAAATTGATGAGAAAACATTAAAACAAATTGCCGAAAAAACAGGCGGAAAATATTTCAGAGCGACAGGAAATACAAGTTTGGTTACCATCTATAAAGAAATTGATCAACTCGAAAAAACGATTACCCAAGAAACAGAATACGAAGAAAAGGATGAGCAATTTTACTGGTTTGCTCTCTTCGCTTTATTCTTCTTTTTTGGTGAATTTATTAGTAACAAATTAATTTTCAAAAGCATTGTATAGGTTCGAACATACTTCCTTTTTATGGCTTTTGGTTCTTATACCAATAGCGATTAGTACAGCTATTCTTCATAGAAAATGGCGTAAAAAAGCAATAACTACTGTAGGAGATACACGATTGGTGGCTCTTTTATTACCCAATTACGCTCCAAAAATAAAAGGTGTAAAGGTTATTTTATTTCTTTTTGCCTTGCTGTTTTTGGTCTTAGGGTTAGCTAATTTACAATTTGGGTCTAAACTTGAAACGGTAAAAAGTAGAGGGGTAGATATTATGATTGCCCTCGATATCTCGAACAGTATGCAGGCGGAAGATCTTGCACCTAATCGTTTAGCTTTTGCTAAAAGGGAAATAAATCAATTGGTAGGTAAATTACATAACGACCGTGTAGGTATTGTCGTTTTTGCTGGTGATGCGATGGTGCAATTGCCAATCACTACGGATTATTCGGCGGTAAAATTATTCTTAAAAAACATTGACACCAAACTTATCGCAAAACAAGGAACTGCCATCGGAACGGCTATCGAGTTAGTCATGCCGAAGCGTTTGATTTTGATAGCCCTACACAAAAAACGATTGTGGTAATTACTGATGGAGAAAATCACGAAGATGATGCCGTGAAAATCGGTAAAAGAAATAAGTGACAAAAAAGTGATTCATCCATACGATTGGTATGGGGTCTCAAAATGGTGCGCCGATACCTATCTACAACCGAGGACGACAAATTGGTTTTAGAAAAGATAAAAAAGGAAATACCGTTGTTTCGAAGCTAAATGAAGAAATGTTGAAAGAAATAGCAGAGGAAGGAAATGGTGTTTACGTTCGTGCAAACGCATCAAACAGTGGTTTGAGTTATGTGTTAGATGAAATAAATACAATGGAAAAAACAGACTTTGATAGTAAGGTAATCAGGAACTACAAAAGCCGTTTTCAATTATTTTTATTACTTGCCTTTGTGTTTTTTGTTAGCAGAGAGATACTGCCAAACAGTAAGAAAACTGGCGTAGATTTATTTAAAACCGAAGAATAAAAGATGAAACACATACTCTACTTACTTTTCTTTTTTCCTTTATTGGTGTTTGCTCAATCGGCAAAATCACACCTCAACAAAGGAAATGAGCTTTATAAAAAAGGCGAGTTTACACAAGCCGAAACGGAATACAAAAAAGCGTTAGACCTCAAACCAACTTACCAACAAGCAGAGTTTAACTTGGGTGATGCGCTATACCAACAAAAGAAATACGCTGATGCTTCAGAACAGTATAAAAAGGTAATTTCAGCAACCGAAGATGACGGGTTAAAAGCATCTGCCTACCACAACTTAGGTAACGCAATGGCAGAAACGGAAAAATACGAAGAGGCTGTTGATGCTTATAAAAAAGCACTTCGCATCAAGCCAAGTGACCAAGGTACTCGCCGTAATTTGTCTATGACACAAAAAAAACTCCAACAACAAAAACAAGAGGAGAAAAAGAAAGACGATAAAAAGGATAAAGACAACAAGGACGACAAAAAGAAAGACGATAAGGATAAAAAAGAAGGGGACGACCAAAAAGATAAAGACAAAAAAGACGGCGATAAAAACGACGAAAATCAAGATAAAAAAGAGAAGGACAAAAAGGGAGAAAAAGATAAGGATGGAGAGAAAAAAGACCAAGACAAACCATCGGACGAGAAAAACAAAAAAGGTGAGGAACCTCAAAAACAAGGCGTTTCTAAAGCTGATGCCCAACGTATGTTAGAGGCACTCAACGACGCAGAAAATAAGACACAACAAAAAGTGCAAAAACAAAAAGTCAAAGTAGGCTCTTCTAAATCAATAGAAAAAGATTGGTAAAAGACTTCTTTACTCTTTAATTATGTAATATTGCTAAAACCTTAACCCACGGTTTAAAAAAAGAAGCTAAAAAATGTATAAACAGTTCAAATCTTTTATTTCAATACTCATCTTACTGTGTAGTCTATCGGTTTTCTCACAAAATTTTGTGGCTACTGTAAGTAAAAACACGGTTGAGGTTGGCGAACGTTTTCAATTGACTTATACAATTACCACAAAAGCAAAGAACTTTATAGCGCCACCACTTACTGATTTCCGTGTGCTTGGTGGTCCAAATCAGGGTTCGAGTTACCGCTCTGTAAACGGAAAAACAACTTCTCAAATAACGGTTAGTTATGTTTTGACACCTACCAAAGAAGGTAAGTTTATTATTGCTCCTGCTGATTTGGTGACTAATTCGGGGCAATTAAAAACAAAGGCGATTACCATTACGGTTAAGAAATTATCGGAAGTAGAGAAGCGAAATATTTACAGACAATACCTCTTTCTTAAAGCATCGGTATCACGAACGCACCTTTTTCAAGGTGAACAATTAACAGCAACTTACAAGCTTTATACAAAAGTGGCTATTCAACAACACGAATTGACCAAGCTACCCGAACTCACTGGTTTTTGGAATAGACCTATTGAAGAGCAAACTCAAGCGACAACCGAAGTACTCAATGGACAACGTTGGACAGTTCATTTACTGAAAAAAGTCATTCTTATCCCCCAACGTAATGGCGATTTGTTGATTGACCCTTTCAAAATGAAACTGGCTATTGTGAAACCTGGTTCAAGACGTTCTGTCTTTTCTCCTGGCGAATTAATTGAACTAAACCTTAGCTCAAGAGCAATCAAGATAAAGGTAAAGCCCTTACCTAAAAATGCTCCTATTTCTTTTAAAGGAGCAGTTGGTGAGTTTCGTTTAGCAAGTTCTATCAATAAAACAGAGGCACAAGCCAACGAAAGTATTGATTACAAAATGAAAATTTCAGGTAAAGGTAACTTTCATTTGTTCGGGAAATTAGAACCCAAATTCCCTGAAGATTTTGAAGTGTATGACCCCAAAATAACTAACCGATACAAAGTACGTGCAAGTGGCACAAAAGGTGCAAAAGAATGGAGTTACCTTGTTATTCCTCGTTTTGGTGGTGATTTTACTGTTCCACCTGTTGAATTCTCTTATTTTAGTCCCAAACAAAAAAAATACATTACACTAAAAACGGAGGCTTACGCTCTCAAAGTCAGCAAAGGTACGGGCGAACAAAACGTAACTTTTAACAACAGAGTAAACAAAAAGGAGGTAACCGAATTGGACTCCACTATTCGGTATATTCACACAGAGAGTGACGACTTAACAAGTACGACTTGGTTTGGTTCGTGGCTACACTATTTACTATTATTACTTGCCCCGTTACTTGTTGGTGCTGGTTTGTTTTACAAAAAACAATTGGCTAATGAGAAAAAAGACACCATTGGTACGAAGAAGAAAAAAGCCAACAAAACAGCGTCCAAATATTTAGCAGAAGCACGAGGTAACTTAGCAAACAAATCGGTGTTTTATGACGCATTGAGCAAAGCACTTTACGGTTACCTAAGTGATAAATTGAGTATTCCTTTGGGTGAATTGAGCAAAGATAAAATTAAGGAAAAGCTTAGTGAACAACTTGATGAAATTGATTTAGATAAATTAATAGACACCTTACATTACTGCGAAATGGCAAAATATGCTCCTTCGTCTTCGGTAAGTGAAGAAGAACTGCTAAATAAAGCAGAAGAGGTAATCAATCAAATTGAAGAAAAAATATAAAACTATGTGTACAGTTACTTTTATACCCAACAAACGAAGTTTTATATTGACTTCTAATCGTGACGAGGACAAAAACAGAGGGAGCCAAGTGATATTTCCTGAAAGAATGGAGTTTGATGAAGACGAAATTATTTTCCCAAAAGATCCTAAGGGAGGAGGTACGTGGATAGCGAGTGACAATAACGGACGTGTAGCGTGCCTGCTCAACGGTGGCTTTGAAAAGCACGAACCCAAAGGGAATTACAGAAAAAGTAGAGGTTTGGTGGTTTTAGATAGTTTTGGTTATCCTTCGATTGCTGATTTTTCAAAAATCTATAATTTTGATAATATCGAACCTTTTACTTTGGTTTTAATCGACTACAACCGAGGAAAAGTAGAAATTCACGAAGTGATTTGGGACGGAAAAAAAATACACGATACCAAACTTAATCCACAAACGCCACAAATTTGGTCATCAGCAACGTTGTACCCAAAAGAAATCCGTGAGGAAAGGAAAAAGTGGTTTAGTCAATTTTTAGAAGAGAAAAGATTATCTGTTCAGTCGATAAGAAAATTTCATCAATTTGGTGGAACGGGAGATAGCTCAAATGATTTGGTAATGGAAAGAGGAACGGTACTTTCTACGGTTTCTATTTCGTCTATCGAGATTGGTGAGCAAGGAGGTGAGTTTATTTACCAAGATTTATTGACCGATACAACAAAAAGAGAATTCTTTTAAATGGTTGACTTCTCAAAAAATAGCCTTTTAAAAAGCAACAAAACCACTGTGGTTCTTGTTGCTTTTTCGTTGGTCTGTTATTTTTTATTAGCTTACAAAGTTCCTCGTACTGAGTTTTGGCAAACCGCAGGATTGTACGGTCTGCTGTTTGGAGGCTATTTGCTTTTTAACCTACAACAACTTTCTTGGAAACTTATTTTAGGCATTGGTGTCGGTATTCGCTTCTTATTCCTTTTTGCATTGCCCGAGTTGAGTGACGATTTCTACCGTTTTTATTGGGACGGACTACAAAGTATTCACGGTATCAGTCCGTTTGCTTATTTACCTACTGAAATAACCAATGAGGTTTTAGCTCCCATTTATTCCAAACTAAATTCGCCAAGTTATTACTCCGTTTACCCTGGTTTTAATCAACTTATTTATGCTTTCTGTGCTTATTTGGGTCAGTCTTTAGCTGGATTTGTACTTGTTTTAAAATTGCTGTTTTTAACTACCGAATTACTTAGCTTTTATTTTTTATACCGTTTATTACAATTCAAAAACAAACCACTACACCTACTTTCTTGGTACTTTCTCCATCCTTTGGTTGTGCTTGAGTTTGTAGGTAATTTACATTTTGAAGGTTTTATGCTGACTGCTTTTTTAGGTAGCTTGTATTGTTTTTATCAAAATAAATTTACCTTAAGTAGTTTGTCTTTGGGACTTGCGTGTGCAATTAAAATTATGCCCTTTTTGTTTGTGCCTCTTTATTTTGTTGCTTCTCGTCGTAAATCTTTTTTGGTACTTCCTCTTTTCGTTTTCGTGGTCGCTTTATTGCCGTTTTATCATCAAGAAATGTTACCCCATATTTTAGAAAGTGTACAGTTATATTTCGGTGAGTTTGAATTTAACTCAAGTTTGTATTTACTGTTCAAATGGATAGGTATTCCTAAAATTTTCTTAAAAGTACTATTACTCGGTAGCTTAGTCCTGATTTCTTGGCAAGTTTACAGACAAAAAGTAAGTTTGGAAATCGGGTTAGTTTGGTTATTTACCTTGTATTTGTTTTTCAGTCAATCCATTCATCCTTGGTATGTGGCAGGATTTTTAGGTGTTGCAGTGCTTCACCAACAACGCTATGTTTTTTTGTGGTCGTTCTTTATTTTCTTTACCTACATAACTTACCAAACGACCGATTACCAACAGCAGGTTTGGGTTAATGTGATTGAATACCTACTTGTAGGTGCGTGGTTTTTGTTTGGCTTGATAGGAAATAAAGTAAAGAGATGACGTATTTCTGCCTCATTACCAACTTTCTTTTTTGTTATGTAACAAATATACGTAGTACCCACCGTGCATTTTTTTTTAATAAACAGGTACAAATATTTTCACCACTAAAAAAACAGGTTGACCACGCGTGAGGGATTGCAGTGGAAATCCTTTTGTGAGGAACGAACAAAAGATTGAGAACGTAAAGCCCGACCTCGCTCTGGATTGAACGGTGCTCTTGGATTACCTCTTCTTTTTGAATTACTTAGTGATATTCAAAGACAGGTTAGAGGGCACGCCCTACGCTTTGTTTTTTGGCGTATTTTAATTCGTTTTTTTGTAACTCACAATGGCTAATCCGTTCATTATTATGGCGTAAATAGCTGTTTTTAGGAATTGTGGAGCAATGTCTGATAGGGTCGAACCTTTGAGCATTACCATACGCATTACCTGTACGAAATACTTGACTGGATTGAACTCAGTGACGATTTGTGCCCATTTAGGCATACTCTCTATGGGGGTAAAAAGTCCACTCATCAGTATGAAAATCACAACAAAAAACCACGAAATGAACATAGCTTGTTGCTGGGTGTCGGTGAAGTTGGATATGAAAAACCCCATTCCCAAAATGACTAATAAATAGATGCTTGTGTAGATATAAACTACACCCAAATTACCGAGCATAGGGATATCGAAAATCAGTTTTGCTAAAATCAGACCGATGGTGAGCAGCCCCAAACCGATCACCCAAAAAGGGAAAAGTTTACCGATAATAAACTGGTATTTCTTGATAGGCGTGACATTGATTTGCTCCAAGGTGCCGATTTCTTTTTCTCGCACAATGTTCATTCCTGAGAGGAAAAGAGTAATCATAGTGACCAACAAAACCAAGATACCTGGCACCATATAGGTTTTGTAATTGAGGGTTTTGTTGTACCAAAACGAAGGAATGGTAAGAATGTTTTGCGGACGATTTTTGAGGTCAGAAGGCTGAAGTAATTGGGCTTGAGCGTTGCGGTTAAAACGTTGTAATACTTGGTTGATGTAAACGTTTTCTACTCCTGCGGTCGCTCCATCAATCGCATTTATTTGAACTAAAAGGATCGTTTTTTTATCTTTTAGTAGGTCTTTTTCGAAATGACGAGGGATTCCCAAAACAACGTCAACCTCGCCTTTAAGCATCGCTGTTTGGGCTTGTTGGTTTGATGAATAAGGGGCTTGTACATTGAAGTAGGTTGAGCCTTCAAAACGGTCAATAAGTTCTCTCGAAAACGAGGTTTTGTCGTTGTCTATATACGAGAATTTGATATTTTTGACTTCAAATGTTGCCGAATTGGACAAGATGACCAACTGTAACAAGGGCAATACGAAAATAATCGGAAGCATTGCCTTGTTCCTGAATATCTGTTTAAATTCTTTCTGAATGATGTAGCCTATGGTTTTCATTCTAATCTGATTTTATATTTTTTGATACTTAATGCGATGTAAAAAACGGTCATTGCCAATAAAATGAGGGTTTCTTTCCATAAAACTGCTAATCCTACGCCTTTGAGCATGATACCTTTAATGATGATAATGAACCATTTGGCGGGGATTATATTGCTAATTACTTGTAAGGGTAGGGGCATGCTGGCGATAGGGAAAATGAAACCTGAAAGTAAAATAACGGGTAACATTAAGCCCATCAACGAAATCATCATTGCTGTTTGTTGGGTTTTGGATACCGTTGAGATTAGGATGCCTAACGAGAGGGCGTTGACGATGAACAATACGCTTTCGAAGGCGAGTAAAAACAGGTTGCCTGCAATGGGCATTTTGAAAATAAATACACTGAGTAAAACGATGACTAAGGCGTTGATTACTGATAAAAAAATGTACGGAAATACTTTGCCTATAATCACTTGAAAGGGTTTGATGGGTGATACTAAGAGTATTTCCATTGTTCCCATTTCTTTTTCTTTGGTGATGGATATTGAGGTCATCATTGCCGAAACGAGCATCAAAATAATGGTCATTACGCCTGGTACAAACATAAATACACTTTTCAACTCGGGGTTGTAAAACATACGTGTTTGAGGAATGATTTGGTAAGGGATTACAAGCGATTTGTTGCGTTCTTGCTGGTACTTTTGTAAGATGGCACTGGTGAAATTAGTGATGGTGTTTGCGGTGTTTGGGTCGGTAGCGTCGGTGATTATTTGTATAGTGGCACGACTTTCTTTGACGAGTTTTTTGCTGAAATCGTTTTCAAATACCAAGACGGCTTTTACTTCCCCTTTTCTAAATACTTGCTCTATTTCTGCTTCGCTACTGATGTACTGTTTGTTGCTGAAGTATTTTGATGCGGTTATTTTATTGGTGATTTCTACCGTGGTAGCGTCTTTTGACTTATCAAAAATGGCTATATCTACATTGTTTATCTCGTTGGTGATGGCAAACCCAAAAAGCATAATTTGAGCAATAGGCATCCCAAACAAGATAAACAACGAGCGTTTGTCTCTGAAAATATGGTAAAACTCCTTTTTTATAAATCCTATAAACCGTTTCATCCTCTTGCTAATTTTAAAAACACGTCATTCATACTTTCTACTTCAAATTGTTTTTTGAGCATTTTTGGTGTATCCAACGCTTCTATTTTTCCATTTACCATAATTGAAACTCTGTCGCAATATTCGGCTTCGTCCATATAATGCGTGGTTACAAATACGGTTGTTCCTTTGTCGGCAGTTTGGTAAATCATTTCCCAAAATTGACGTCGAGTTATCGGGTCAACCCCTCCCGTTGGCTCATCTAAAAAGATGATTTTTGGTTCGTGAAGCATTGCCACAGAAAACGAAATTTTTTGTTTCCAACCCAAAGGCAACGAGCCTACCAATTGATTAGCGACTTCTTCCAGTTTTAATTCCTCAATTAACTCTTTGGATTTTATTTTTATTTGCTTGCGAGAAAGTCCATAAATACCGCCAAAAAAGGTGATGTTTTCTTTTACTGTAAGGTCGTCGTACAAGGCAAATTTTTGACTCATATAACCAATGTTTTTCTTGATGTCTTCGGGGTTTTTGAATACGTCAAAACCTGCAACATTTGCTTTTCCAGAAGTAGGGATAGAGATACCAATAAGCATTTTCATAGCCGTAGTTTTACCTGCCCCATTTGCTCCCAAAAAACCAAATATCTCGCCTTTTTTGACTTCAAACGTAATCGCATCTACAGCCTTAAAATCACCAAATTGTTTGGTTAACCCTTCTACTTTTATGACGTTTTCTTGTTCCATTACCTTGCTAACTCCATAAAGACGTCTTCAATTGTAGCCGATGTTTGTTCGATTACAATGTTGTGTAAGCCCTTTTGTTCTAAATATGTTTGTAAATGTTGCTTGTCAAAATCTTCTCGTTGGTCGGTGTAATGCACAAACTCACCAAAAGGAAAGACGCTGTATTGGTGTTGGTAATCCTTCAAACTGCCAATCAATAAATACATATTGTCAGCATTGATGTTATAAAGTGTTTTCGGGAAATGACTCACGATTTCTTGTGGAGTGTCTATTTGCAATATTTCCCCGTCTTGTATCAATGCAATACGGTCGCACAGTTCTGCTTCATCCATATAAGGTGTTGAAACTAAAATGGTGATTCCTTTGGTCTGCAAACGTTTGAGCATTACCCAAAACTCTTGACGAGAAACAGGGTCAACTCCCGTGGTCGGTTCGTCCAAAAACAAAACTTTTGGTTTGTGAATCAATGCACAACATAAAGCCAATTTTTGTTTCATTCCTCCTGACAAATCTCCTGCTCTACGTTTTTTGAAAGGTTCTATTTGTACATAGATATCTTCTATCAAATCGTAATTTGCGTCGATAGTTGTCCCAAATATAGTAGCGAAAAACTCTAAATTTTCTTCAACTGTTAAGTCTTGGTACAAAGAGAATTTCCCTGGCATATAACCCACGTGGTTTCTTATTTCTTCGTACTCTTTTATTACCTCATAACCTGCCACTGTCGCTTCGCCTTTGTCAGCGATAAGCAAGGTAGTTAGCACACGAAAAAGCGTCGTTTTTCCTGCTCCATCAGGACCTATCAAGCCAAACAACTCACCTTCTTTCACTTCAAATGAAATGTTTTTTAAGGCGGTTACTTCCTTGAACGATTTGTCAATATTTGTTACAGATATACTCACTGTTTATTTGAAATATTTATGGTACAGACTCAAGTTTGTTCCGATGCTTGATGCTGTCTCACGTCCTTCTTCTTCTGTTTTCACTTTTGATAAATGTGCTATTTTGTCGATTAAAGGGTGTAAAAATGTGTGTAAGTTCTCGTGAGCTTCCCCTTGCATACTGCACGCTTGGATGAGTTGGTTTTGCTCCTTGACCAAGTTGGTTGCTAATAACTGGTAAGTACCAACCGTTTTTTCTGTTCGGCGATTAACCAATACCTGCATCGCCACCACGCCCTTTGTTGTCGCTAAGTTTGCTTGCCATTGTTTCCCCTCGTCCAATTTTATTTCATTGACCCAGTCGTTGCTCAAAACACTTTTTTCTGCTGTTTGTTGGTTCGTACAACTTGCCAAACCAAAAACGATTGCTGTAATTATTCCTATTATCTTTTTCATCTTATTTTTCTTTAGTTGTTTCGCTCACCCACATTTCGGCAGGCATACCTATTTTTAAATAACCGTCGTTTTTCACTTCTATTTTTACTGCGTAAACCAAGTTTACTCGCTCTTCCTTTGTCTGTATGATTTTTGGTGTAAACTCTGCTTCCGATGCTATCCAACTGATTTTACCGTTATAACTTTTCATTTCTTTTACGCCGTCAACTTTTACGGTTACTCTTTGTCCTATTTTGATGCTCGACAATTGCTTTTCACTTATATAAACACGTAGTTTCATTGTGCTCAAATCAGCAATTTTATATAAAGGCTTACCGAAATTGGTGATTTCAAATGGTTCTGCATATTTCACCAAAACCGTTCCTTTTACAGGGTTTACCAATTTGCTTTTCTCTATTTGGTCTTCGATTTGTTTTAGTTGCGAAGCAATACTCTTTAGTTCGTTGAGTACCGTTGCATTTTGCACTTTTATACTCCTCACTTGTTGGTGAATTACATTGATACGTCCATTTACGTTATCTAATTTTTGCTGTGTAGAAGCTCCTTCTTTTAATAAATTCTGTACTCTCCTTTTGCTTGTCATCGCTGATTTCAATTGTGCCTGTAAGACACTGATTTGTGACAAAACACCTTTTGATTTACCTCTAACTACGTTCTTAGTCGCTTGTAATTGCTCTTTTTTCAAACTCAGTTGGGTCGTATCAACATAGCCGATAACTGCATTTTTACCCAATTCGTAACCTTCTTCGACCGAAAAAGCCAATAACTTGCCGTTGCTTTCGGCTGATACTGTTGTTTCTGTCGCTTCAAAGTTTCCGTAACCGTCTGCTTTGTTATTCCCTTTATTGCACGAACTAAATACAAGTGTAGAAAGTGCTAATCCGATAATTATTTTAGTGCTTTTCATTTTATTCTGTTTTTAAATTCCTTGTAGCGTTTTGTAATTTGCCTTTGCTAACAACAATTGTATTTGGTGTGTATTCAATTTGTTTTCTGCTTCAAATAATTTCGTCAATTCTGTAATATAAAGAGACGAGGTAATTGCTCCGTTTTTCAATTGAGCCTGAGCTGTTTTGACTATCTTTTTTCGCAATTCAATAATTGTATTGTCCGAGGCAAGCGAAGAAGTTATTTTGTTGATTTCAACCTCTTGTTGAGTCAACTCTACCGAAGTGTTCAATTCAAAAACCTCTTGTTGGTTGTCGATAATCTCCTTGTTTAAAAGCAACGCCTTACGCTGTGTCTTTGCCGTATTCCAATCAAATACAGTCCATTTTACTTTTAAACCAACCATATAATAAGGTTGAAAACTATTGTCTAACATATTTAAACCTGGGTTTCCGTAACCACCTGTACCAAATCCAAATACTTTAGGTGAGTTTTTCTTAGCAATTAGCTTTTCTGACAAATCAATTTGTTGTTTCTTTAATTGAAACAATGCCATTTCTGGACGGTTGATTGTCTTCGTCGTTTCCATCTCGATAACGGGGTTTTTAAATACGGTGTTTTCCGAAATGTCTTCTCCTACAAGTTGTGCTAACGAACTCAATAACCCTTTTTTACTCCATTCTATTTCTGTGAACAATTGCTGTATTTTCAACACTTCCACTTCTATAATATCAGCCGAAGAGACAGGTAAAGCACCGTACTTAATCGCTGACTCCACTTCTTTCAATCTCGCCTTCAAGTTCGATTGATTGGCTTTTAAAAGCTCTTTTTTCTCTTGTAACAACAATACAGAAAAGTACAACTGATTTATTTTTTGTTTGATTTGAAACAACGATACTTCTACTTCTTGTTGCTGTGTTTTCAATTCGTGCTTTTTGAGTTGCAACGCCGAGTTTATCGCTCCGCCACCATAGATTAATTGATTAACCGATAGAGCCACTTTGTATTGGTCCTTATTAGGCTTAGGGATTTCCATATTAGGCAAATCCAAAGGGACGTGTGTCACTTCCGATTGGTAAGTTGCCTGTGCCGACAAATCAAAAACGGGTCGCTTTGACTTATCAATTACAGCCAAATCTAATTCGTTTTTTCGACTTAATAATTGTCCTTGTTTTGCTAAAGGGAAGTTTTTTTCCACCAAATCGTAGCATTTCTCTAAAGAATATTCTTCTTGTGCATACCCACTCAATGAGAGTGTAAACAAGAAAATAAGTAGTGTTATCTTTTTCATTATTTTTTTATTTAATCAATAGCAATTTGGCGTTACTTATCGCCTCAACGGCGTGAATTTCCTCTTTTTTAAAACTGTACATTTCATTGACTTTCAAGTTGTACTCTTCTCCATTTATTTTGAATAACACTTCACCTTCCAACACCAATACACTCGCATCAGTATTTGATTTGTGAGCTGTCAATTCTTTTCCTTTTTCTATTGCAATCAAAATAACCGCTCCTGTATCGTTTGCAACGACTTTATTTGTCTTGATTCCATCAAAAGGAAGTGTGTTTATTATGTTATCGATTTTCATAATTCTTAGAAATAAATAATTTTTACTTTTATTGTTTTGTCTGTCTTTAACTCAAATTTTGTTTTATTAAAATTAGGTCTATTGAACGGGCTGATTGATTTTAAATTTGAAAAACCCACACCTTCGGTAGGAAAAATCCAACCTTTATCTATTACTGCGTCATTGTCTTCGTCGTGATGCACATTTACTGCATAGATGCCTTGAGGTAGGTTCTCAAAAGTGACTGATGCTTTATTTACACTGATTTCACTTTTTAATTGTTTGTAATATTTTTTAAAATACTGGTCAGGCACTGTACCGTCTTTGTTGTACAATGAAAACTGTACCGTGCCCTTATTGTTTTCTAAGTGCTCTACACTGACTGTCAACGTACACTGTTTTTCCACAGAAACAAACGACAATACAGCAAACAGCAATAAAGAAACTAACAAACTATATATTCTACTTCTTCTCATCTTAAATAGTTAACACTAACTAACTAACTTTTGTTTTAAATTTTTTATCCTTTTTTAATCAATAAACCAACCGTTGTACAGAGGTTTTCTCCTTCTTGGATTAAATCAAATTGAAAACCTGCTAATTTCCATCTCAAAACAGTAAAACGCATACTTCCCATAATTACCGTAGTCAATTGATCAGCATCAATATCTTTTCTTATGTCTCCGTCCTTTTGCCCTGATAAGATAATTTGATTTACCATTGCTCTTTTTTGCGTCATTATTCCTGCGACAGTTTTTGATAACTCGGTGTCATACTGAAAACTCGTTTCCGAAAAGATGACCATAATCACCGCTGGATTTTGAGTAAAATGATTAAACTGAAACTTTATCATTTTATCTATTTTTTCTGTAGCTGACATTTTAGCATCAATAATTTGTTTCAACCCTTTACCCAAACGCTCTTTGTAGTAAAGTAAAACAGATTTCAGAATCTCTGTTTTTCCCTTGAAATGACGATAGAGAGCAGGTTCGGAAAACCCCATTTTAGAAGCCAAATTCTTAGTAGTCAGGTTCTGAATACCTTTCTCACCAATCAATTCGGTTGTTGCTTCTATAATCTCTATTTGTCTTTTGGTTAATTCCATACTGCTAAGTTAGTAAACGCTAACTAAAATAAAAGGTTGTGTAGGGTTTATTTTTTAAAAAAATGAATTTGAATGTGATAAATACTTAAAACAGTACGTCATCTTCATTACAAGGCTGAGTCTATATTATTTCTGACGGTACGGTTGTAATGCTTTTATCTGATGATAGGGCTAAGCAATCACCAAAACAACGGTAATCTTTTCGTTTGCTCGTTGGCGATGAAGTATCAACTTTGTTTCTGTCAATTCTTTGATGAAAAGTACCTCTTTACTGCCGTTGTATTCGAGCGTGAGTTCTGTCGCTTCTTTATTCATTGACCACATACCATAACTGACCCAATCGCTTAATAACGAACTTTCATAATTGCCCTGTTGCATAAAGTTGATATAGGACGTTTGAATTTTGTTTTCAAAAGCCAAACGTGACGATGCTAATTCATCACCTGAAAGTCCATCAAAAGGGGAGGGAAGTTGGGTGAAAGTAACGACACGCCAATATTTACTGAGAAGTTTGGAACGAGAAGAACCTGCCGAAGAAATGAAATATCCTGCCGATAACAAGGCAAAACACAAAAGAGTAAATTTAATAAACATCGGCATAGTGAAGGTGTCGGATTAAATATAGCTTCCGAATAATGAAGCATAAAAAAAGCCCCTTGAAAAAGGAGCTTTTAAATTATTTTGAGCGATTGAGATTACGGTATAGAAGTATCTTCTGTAGTAGGCTCATCTACTTGTTCAGTTTCTTGTAAGTTTGTTGTGTTTGGTTGCATATCAACATTTACATAAGTCGCCAAAAGAGCGATGGCAAACATAAAGCCATAAGTCAATTTCTCTAATAAGTCAGTCGTTTTCTTAACGCCCATCATTTGAGAAGCTGAACCAAAGTCTCCTGAGAGTCCACCTTTAGGGTTTTGAACCATTACTATTAAGATAAGTAATACACAAATAATTAGAATAACGGGGATAAGTATTTCGTACATTTTATTGTTCTTTTTTTAGAATTTCTATTTGAGATGCAAAGTACGATTTTTTTTCTGGTTTTTTCAAGATTAATTCCTTGTATATTTTTATCGCCTTGGCAAAGTTTCCTTGCTTTGCATGTATTTTTGCCATATTCTCATTGACAAACTTCACTTTTAGTTTACTGCTACCTTTAGAAAAGTCTTCATTCTTCTCGTTAGGCTTTGATTTGGTTGGGGTAATACGACTTATTTGAGGTTCGTTTTTAATAAAGTCATTGAGTATTTTTGCTTGTGATTTTTTGCTTGAACTTTTTGAACGTCTTGATTTTCTTTTTTCGATACTCTCTAAGTATTTTAAAATCAAATCGGTCTCACCGTTGGTTTTTAAACCACCAGACTCTCCCAATTTACTATCAAACAAGTCCTCGTCTGGTTGGTAATGTGCAACCGAACCTTGCCTCTTTATTCGTTTAGCCTTTCTTTCTGATTCTTCGTGTACCTGTTTACTCAGTGCCTTGAGTTTATCTTTGATATTTACCGACGACTTTTTCTTTTTGGGTTCTTCTTTTGGAGTAACTTTCTTTTGTGCCTTCTCCTTCTTGGTTACCTTAGGTTCTTTAATTACTTCGTCAGCTACAATACTCGTAGAAAGTGTTTTTTCATCCTTTGGAGTAGGCGTTTTTATTACCTCTTTAGGCGTGTCAATAAGAGCTAATTCTTTCTCTGCCTGTTGTCGCTTTTCTTTCGCTTGTTGTTCGTCTTGCTGTGTTTTTTCCTTTAGTTTTCTTAGTTCTTCTAAGCTTTTATGGATTTCTTCAGCGATTGATAATTTATGTTCGACGGTTTCAGGTTCTACATCAGTAAGCAGTGTTTTTTTATCCTCGACCAAAGGAGTTACTACAGGTTCTTCAGGTATTGTTTTTACTTCATGTTCCTGAACCTCTTCTTTAGTGATTTCAATCGTTTTTTTTTCGGACTGAACCTCTGTGATTTTCTCTTTAATTATTTCAGAAAGATCTTCTTCTACGGCAGTATTGTGGGTAAACTCTTTGGTTGTAGCAGGGTAAAAAGAAGCGACATTATCTAATAAAAATCGTTTAAGGTAACGGCGATTTACACTGTAAGCCGATGCGAGTTTTACTTTCATTTCGCTCAGCATACTTCCTTGCTCTTTTGAAGCCTTAGCAAGTAACAAATGCCCCGTTTGACAATAAGGAAAAATAGTCACCAAACTTTCTAACTGTTTGGTGCTTGCCTCGTCAATGGGTTGCTTTGTAGCTTTTACAAGATGGTTAAACTGCTGTATATTCATTTTTTATAAAGTTAGTCTAAAGACTACCAATTATCGAATGATTTGTTAAAGATTTGAAGAATTAATTGGTCGTATATTTCTTCGAGTAATTCCCCTTCTACATCTGAAACGGATTTGTCACCATCAAAGTCCTTGAAATAAGTGAATATTTGGTCAAAATTATCTTTTCGGTTAAATGGGTTTTCGTATTTGACCTTTACAAGCATTGTTAATCTGTTTTGCCCTGCAATTTCTTGTCCGTTTGTCCCTGCTGAAGGCGAAATAGGAGCGACAGAATAACCTGTAATCGAACCAATTAACGAGAGCTCACCAAAGACCTCTTCTTTTGTTACTTCTAATTTTGTGTTTGCTTGAAAATATTCACGTAACAGCTCTGTAAAATCTTGGCTCATACTCGACGGACCAGCACCAATTTCGTTATACAAAACGGGAATATACACAGACTTAGCCTCCGAAGGAACAGTTCCACTTTTTGTTGTGTAGTTTACGGTGCAACTAAAAGCCAGTAAAAACACACTAATTAACTCAATGATTTTAAATTTCATATTGTTTTATTTTTCTATAAAGGGTACGTTCCGAAATCCCTAAGTCCTCCGCCGCATACTTTCTTTTGTTCTTATTTTTCTTCAGTGCTTTGATGATAAGCTCTTTTTCTTTTTCTTCGATAGATAACGATTCCAGCTCTATTTCGTGGTAAACATCTTGTGTCTTTTCTGTTTCCTGTGGTGTGGTAACAGGATAGGACTCTTGTGATGGAGAACCTAATAGCAATTGATTTTCTACTTGGTCAAAATCATTCTCCGATTTCTCAATATTGGTAAATAATCCTTTATGATTTTCTATTACCTCACTGCCATAAGCTTCTTTTTGTAACGATTCAAAAACCAACTTTTTCAATTCGGTCATATCACGCTTCATATCAAAGAGTACCTGATACAATAAATCTCGCTCATTGATGCTTTCTTTGTCTTTACCACCTACTACGGCAGGTAAACGGTTTTTAGAAATCGCAACAGGTAAATATTTCAATAAGGTCTCTTTATTAATTTCACGTTCTAATTCCAAAACAGACATTTGGTCAACAATGTTTTTCAATTGTCTAATATTCCCTGGGAAAGCAAAGTGATTTAAAGCAAACCGAGCATCTTCGGTTAATCTCACAGGTTTAGCGTGGTATTTTTCACTGAAGTCAGCCGAAAACTTACGAAACAGCAGATGAATATCCTCCCCGCGTTCCCTTAACGGTGGAACTTTTATAGGTACAGTACTCAAACGATAGTACAAGTCTTCTCTAAACTTACCATCTGCCACAGACTCGGCTAAGTTGCGGTGTGTCGCCGTAATTACACGTACGTCAGTTCTCAACACTTCTGAAGAACCTACACGTATGTATTCTCCATTTTCCAGCACACGTAACAGACGTGCTTGTGTACCCAAAGGTAATTCAGCAATTTCATCTAAGAAAATAGTACCTCCATTTGTTACTTCAAAATATCCCTTTCGAGCATTATTTGCACCAGTAAATGACCCTTTTTCGTGACCAAAAAGTTCCGAATCAATTGTTCCTTCGGGAATAGCTCCACAGTTAATAGCGATGAATTGCTTGTGTTTTCGAGGGGATAAATGATGAATTATTTTAGAAAAAGACTCTTTACCACTACCACTTTCACCATTGATAAGCACCGTCATATCTGTCGGAGCAACTTGAGAAGCTACTTGTATGGCGTGATTGAGCGACGGAGAATTGCCAAAAATTCCGTAGCGTCTTTTTACTGTATTGATTTCTGCGTCAGTCATTTTTTGAATCTATTAATCAATAATTTCCCCAATCAACGTACCTCTTTTGTTGGTGCCAGCTACTACATTAACATAATCACCAATTTTATAATTTTTTCGAGGAAAAACAATCACGGCATTATCCGTAGTTTTTCCTTTCAATTCGTTTTCGTTTTTCTTAGAAACGCCATCGATAAGTATCTTGTACGTCTTACCTATACGGTTTTTGGTACGATACATCGAGTCTTCTTGTTGTTGAGCCAATAAATCTTGCAAGCGACGTTTTTTTATTTCTAAAGGCACGTCATCTTCAAATTTTTTCTCTGCTAACGTACCAGGACGTTCGCTATAATAGAACATATAAGATAAATTGAATCGTACTTTACGCATCAAACTTAAGGTTTCTTGGTGTTCTTCTTCTGTTTCTGAGCAAAAACCAGCGATAAAATCTGAAGAAATACCGCAATCTTCACCAACAATACGGTGTATAGATTCAATTCTTTCCAAATACCATTCTCTTGTATAAGTACGATTCATTTTTTCAAGAATCCTATCGTTTCCAGATTGGGCAGGCAGGTGGATTGTTTTACAAACATTCTCATATTTCGCCATTACTTCCAAAAACTCATTGGTAAGGTCTTTTGGGTGCGAAGTAGAAAAACGCACACGTAATTCAGGCGATATTTTAGCCACCATTTCTACTAACTCAGCAAAATTTACTGTTTCCTTTTCCTCCGCTCGTTTAATCTGTGCCGTTCCTTTCAAATCATCATTTGAAGACCATAAATACGAATCCACATTTTGTCCCAAAAGCATTACTTCACGGTAACCTTTGGCAAACAAATCATTGGCTTCACGCACAATAGAAAATGGGTCACGGCTACGTTCACGACCTCTTGTAAATGGTACAACACAAAAAGTACACATATTATCGCATCCTCTCATTATAGAGATAAATGCACTCACTCCGTTCGAATTTAAGCGTACAGGACTAATATCTGCGTAGGTCTCTTCACGACTCAAAAGTGTGTTTACAGCCTTTTGACCGTCATCTGTTTTTAAAATCAAGTTTGGTAAATCTCGGTAAGCATCAGGTCCAGCCACAATGTCAACGATTTTTTCTTCTTCCAATAATTTCTCTTTCAAACGCTCAGCCATACAGCCAAGTACACCAATTGTCAATTCGGGTTTCGTTTCTTTTACCTTATTAAATGCGACTAAACGCTTACGAACTGTCTGTTCTGCTTTGTCTCTAATTGAGCAGGTATTGAGTAAAATGACATCTGCTTCATTGAAGTCAGACGTTGTATCAAAGCCATCTTTTTTCAAAATAGAAGTCACAATTTCGCTATCAGAAAAGTTCATTTGACAGCCATAACTCTCAATATAAAATTTTCTTTTATTTCCTCTGTCTTCGTCTTTTGATACCAAAACAGTCTCACAAGCCTGTGCCTCTTTTGGTTTTATAATATCGATATCTTTGATTAAATCACTCATTGCTTCTTTTTTTTAGCTTTTCGATTGGTAAACGAACCCAAAAGCGAAGTACAAAGATACGTGAAAAATATGACAAACTGTCAGAAAATAGTTTGTGGAATTTTGATACTAATGTTATTTGCCTGCAGTGTATGTGCCTTGAATGTTAAATATAGCTCAAAGAGTTACAAAATTCAAAGGCTGTAAGTCCCGTGAGTGTGGGTTCGTATTTCGTTTGACGTCTATTACTCGTTCTGTATTGAACTGATCTATCGTAATCCAATGTATTATTGAGGGAGAGTACGATAAACGGCTTATCCCCATTTACCTTTTAGAGCATTCATTTTGGATTGAAAATCTCCTTCGGGCTTTTTTACTACTTCCTTTTTCTTTTTTCGGATAGGTTGTGGCGTTTCGTTACTTTTCATAGACAAGGCAATGCGTTTCCTTTTCACATCAACTTCCTTAACTGTTACTTCGACGTGTTGTTGTACTTTTACAATGGTATTTGGGTCAGAGACAAACTTATTTGCCAATTCGCTAATATGTACCAAACCATCTTGGTGAACTCCCACATCGACAAATGCACCAAAATTAGTCACATTCGTTACAATTCCAGGTAATTTCATCCCTTCGTATAAATCTTCAATTTCGTTGACACCATCAGTAAATGAAAAGACCTTAAACTCAGCTCTTGGGTCACGACCAGGCTTGTCTAATTCGTTAACAATATCTTGTAAAGTCGGTAAACCTATCGTGTCAGAAAGGTAATTTCTAAGATTAATTGCCTTACGTTTTTCTGCATTTGTCATCAATTCAAGTACCGTACAACTTTGGTCTTGTGCCATTTTTTTAACAATATGGTAACTCTCTGGGTGTACCGCACTTTTATCTAAAGGATTTTTAGCGTCTCGTATTCTTAAAAATCCTGCTGATTGTTCAAAAGCTTTCGTCCCCATACGTTTTACTTTTTTCAATTGAGCACGAGAAGAAAACGCACCATTTTCATTACGGTAAGCTATGATATTTTCTGCCAACTGAGGACCTAGACCAGAAACATAAGTCAACAGTTCTTTACTTGCCGTATTTAATTCGACACCAACTTGATTCACACAACTTGCTACGACATCATCCAAACTTGTCTTTAAGGCATTTTGATCAACATCGTGTTGGTATTGCCCAACTCCAATCGACTTGGCGTCTAACTTCACTAACTCCGCCAAAGGGTCAGCCAAACGACGACCTATCGAAACAGAACCTCTCACGGTAATATCGTGATCAGGAAACTCTTCACGAGCAACTGCCGAAGCCGAATAAATTGACGCCCCACTTTCATTGACCATAATAATACTCACTGGTCGCCCGAAATCTATTTTTTGAACAATAGCTTCCGTTTCCCTTCCAGCCGTTCCATTTCCAATTGCAATAGCCTCTATATTATGCTTTTTAACCAAATCAATTAAAACAGTCTCTGTTTTTTGAAGCTGTCTTTGTGGTTCGTTAGGATAAATATTGGTGTTTGCCAACAATTTACCTTGTGGGTCTAAAGCAACGACTTTACAACCTGTTCGAAAACCTGGGTCAATTGCCATAATCGCTTTTTGCCCCAATGGAGAGGCTAAAAGTAACTCTCTCAAGTTGTCAGCAAAAACTTTAATTGCTTGTTCGTCGGCTCGTTTTTTAGATTGTAAACGCATTTCTGTTTCCAACGAAGGCTTCATCAATCTTTTGTAGGCGTCTTCTGTCGCTAACTCTACTTGGTTTGATGACTCACTATTTCCTTGCACAAACAAATCAACTAAAATCCCTGTTGCATCTTCTTTTTCAGGAGAAATATTCATAGATAGAATATTTTCATTCTCCCCTCTTCGCATTGCTAAAACACGGTGAGAAGGTGCCTTACTTAGCAATTCGTCCCACTCAAAATAATCTTTGTATTTCTCTCCCTCTTCTTTTTTACCCGTGATAACCTTGGTTTTCACAACTGCCTTTTTGACAAACAAATGACGTAGTTTGGTACGTGAAACTTGGTCTTCATTTACCCATTCAGCAATAATATCTCTTGCTCCTTTGAGTGCCTCTTCTTCCGAGTGAACCTCTTTTTTAGCATCAACAAAAACAGACGCATCAATTTGTCCTTTTTGTGCAAAAAGTTGTTTTGCCAAAGGCTCTAAGCCTTTTTCACGAGCAATCGTTGCCTTGGTTCTTCGTTTGGGTTTGTAAGGCAGGTAAATATCTTCCAACTCCGTAAGTGTTGAGGCTTTATTTATCTTATGCTCTAATGAAGGCGTCAGTTTCTCTTGTTCTTTAATCGTTTTTAAAACAAAAGCACGACGTTTTTCTAATTCCCGAGCAGATTCAGCTAAATCACGAATTTGAGCGATTTGCACTTCGTTTAATGAACCTGTAATTTCTTTTCGGTAACGAGCAAGAAACGGAACAGTCGCTCCAGTATCTAAAAGTGCTAATGTTTTTGTAACCTGACTAAGTTGAATACTTAATTCGGTCGCAATAGTTTGTAAGTTGATTTGTTCGGACATATTAATGATTTTAATTTGTGCTTTTACCTCGGTTGCTCTCCTGTTTTTGCTAAACGGTCATAAACAACGATACTGCCTGTTACAGCTACATTCATCGAGTAGTTACCTGGTGATTTGACTAAGTGATGGTATTTTTCACGGTATTCTTTAGGTAGACCTCCGTCTTCTGCTCCTAAAATATAAATACCTCTATTACAGATTATAGCCAAAACCTATTTGAATTACCTCTCTCCATCCAACACCAACTTTAATAATTACCTTTTTATTTGGTGGTTGAAATCTATAACCTAAATAAGGACGATACAGTGAACCAATATAAACTATTCGCTGTCCCTTTAATCCTTTATCATAGTGGCTTATTATCTCAGAACTGTGCTCAAAAAAATGTTTCCCTTTTCCAAAAAGATAAGTTAGACCTAAAGATGATTGTGTACCTATGTTCTTGTTCATAAAAGTAGATTTCCAAACACCTCCTCTTACTGTTGGTCGTAGCTGGTGTTTCTCTATTTTTTTAATTAAGTCAAAACTCTCATAACCTATTGAGTAGGTTGTGTACACTATTATTGTCCCAAAATGGAAATTGACATTCCCTTTATCTTTACTTCCTGTTTGAGAGAAAACACGAATTGAAAAGATTACAAATAGCGTTATAATAAAAACAATTCGTATCATTTACCTGTTATTGATTTCCCTATTCTTACATGTTCATCCAATACATGATTGGGTAGGTGTCTTGCACCTACAGCGTTACGTATATCAAATCCACTTGGCCAAAAATAGCCTAAAACACCTATTATTGTAGTATCCGAATTTGCAAACTTATAATAATCACGAGCAATAAAGTCCATGTCATTTTTACTTATCCCTGAACTTCCATGTAATATTTTAATCCAGTGTGCATCCATAATCAAAAATATTTTCTGGTGGCTCTTCATTTTAACTTTCATTTGATTAAACTCTGTTAAAAACTCAGTATTAGTTGAAGGTTCTTTAAGAAAATAGTGGTCAAACCCAACCCAGTCAACGCTACTAGGTGCGTAAAAATCACCTACAGCCAATGACGCTTCTACACTAAAAATAGGTACTTGAGGTATTGTTAATTTCGCATAATCACAAGCTTTTTTAAAATCATTTTCAGGAATACTGTTCCACGCAGGCTCTTCTCCGATATAAAAACAATTTACCATTGTATAATTCGTTGCCATATTATTAGTAGCTACAAATATATCCCATCGTTCTTGGTAATCTATTCTTAATCCATAAATAACACCACTTTTATTTCCTCCTGTACTTTTTTTCTCAAAAAATATTTCATTCAAATGAAGCATCGTTTTTACATTGTACTGTTGAAATTTCTCCATTCTACCTATAATATTATCAGTAGGTGTTGTGACAAGAATGTCTGCTACATTTGAAAAGCTTTCGACTTCATCAATATAATTTGTTTTATTTTCCGTATCTGTCGGGTCATCCCACCCTACATCAACTAGCGTGTACCCAAAATATTTTAAGTTTGGGTTGGTTTTAGGAGGGAATGGTTCTTTTAATTCTTCTTTTTTACAAGAAAAAAAGAAAATAATCAAACTTAAAAGTAAAGTGAATTTATTCATTTTATGAGGGATACTGGTTTAATTTACTGAAGTTCAGCTAACAAATATAACGTTTAGGTTTGAGTTTGTAATAATATTTTTCAAAACAGACTAGAATCCGTTGGGAATAGAAACAAAGGCACATCTTCTTTCTAATTCACGTGCTGTTTCTGCCAAATCACGAATTTGAGCAATCTACACCTCGTCTAACGAACCAGTGATTTCTTTTCGGTAACGAGCAAGAAACGGAACAGTCGCTCCAGTATCTAAAAGTGCTAATGTTTTTGTAACCTGACTAAGTTGAATACTTAATTCGGTCGCAATGGTTTGTAAGTTGATTTGCTCGGACATATTAATGATTTTAATTTGTGCTTTTACCTCGGTTGCTCTCCTGTTTTTGCTAAACGGTCATAAACAACGATACTACCTGTTACAGCTACATTCATCGAGTAATTACCTGGTAATTTAACCAAGTGATGGCATTTTTCTCGGTACTCCTTAGGTAAACCTCCATCTTCTGCTCCTAAAATATAAATCCCTCGTCGAGGGTGTTCAAAAGTCTGTAATTCTTCCGCTTTATCGTCTAACTCGACACCAACTAATTGGCTATTGTAAGGTATTGCTGAGTAAAATTCTTCAAAGGTTTTAAATTGGAATAAAGGAATACGAGACCACGTATTTAACACGTCACTTTTTTGTTTGGTGTAACGTTTGTCTATCAAGAAAATGTATTGTGCTCCCATAATATATGCCGTACGCCACAACGAGCCAATATTATGTGCTGTTTTGGGTTTATATATTCCAATAGCAAAATAACTTGTTTGTATTTTCTCTCCTTTTTTAATTTCCATTTTATCTTTGGTTTGGCAATACGATTATTCGTTCTCAAATAAGGCTTTCAACTCACTCAAAAAGGCTTCAATTTCTGTTTTTTTGAGTTCAAATGCATCGTCTTGTTTTACATTATTGATATAATGTTTCCAATGTTTTTCTGATTTACGAATGACCCTTGGAGTGATATCAAACTCTTCGTAGTCTAACACTTCTTTTGCCATTGCAGATGCTTTAGTTGTACCAAACAAATACAATTTAAAAATTTGAACAAACTTTTGACTGCAGTCATATTCGTCCAAATACTCGGCTAACATTCCTTGAATAGCTTTATTTTCAGTTGCGAAGATCGCTTTTAATAAGGGCTCTAATGCTTTTTCTTTATCCTCTAACAACCCTAATGTACGAGACGCTAAATACTGGGTCTCTTCATCTTGAGACTTCAATAAAGCAACCATTTTATCTAAGACTCTTTCCCCTCCTATTCTTACCAATTGGTCTGAATGTTCGTAAGCTTTTGTCGCTTGGGTAGCTGTCATTTTTTCTATGATATTATCTACTATATCGTCAGTCATAAGGGTGTATTTCTTTTCTATATGTAAGTTAGAAACAAAAAAATAAAAAGCTGTTTCGTAGAGCAAAAAAAAGAGTGTAAATTTCTCGCTGTTGCTAGAAACTCACACTCAAAACTATTTAGTGGAGTCGCAGGGATTCGAACCCTGGTCCGGAGAAGGCAATCATCGAGCCTTCTACATGCTTAGTTTGACTTTAAGTTTTCGAGAGCAATCCGGTAGCAAACGACCAAATTAAACCTTAGTTGCGATTAACTTCATTTCTACATCACAACCCTGTAGTCACTAGATTTACTTTGTGACACCGAAAATCTATCGCCGTAAATCAAGGTAATAGCACGATGATGGCCGGGGAATATCTTATACTCACCCTAAGCTTAACTCAACATTCAGTCGAATTAGGCAGCCATTGCATAAGAGTTATCTTCTGCAATTAGGTTGTGGAACTATCTTTTAAGGCTCTCATTCCATGAGCCTGCATGCTTACGCGCGCAACTACTCGACCCGTCGATTCCGGTCGACCCCATTTATTACTTACAAAGCTAAAACATTTGTCACCAAATAAACTAATCTACAAGTAAATATGTTCCGTATTTGGCTATTTTAAGTTAATTTTATCTTCACCAATAGCTAAACCTACTATTTCACAATGAAAAACAACTCTTTCAAAAAAAGTTTTCTCCTCTTTTTAATTACCTATTTTGTAATGAATTTGAGTTACACTCATTTTTTTCCCGCAGGCACATTTATAGATGATGCACTACGAAAAAGTGAAACGGTATTGACTGTTGGCGTGTTAGATATGCTATTTGAAGAGACAGCCAGTCATTCAACAATAAGAGAGAACAATACATCTCGTGAAAACATTACAATAAACGATACGCCAACTATAGGGATTGTAAACGAATGTAATGCTTTCAAAATTCACCTTATTTTTTCTTTGTTTATTGTTTTTATTTCGGGAAATTACCCGAAATGGCTGACTCTAGGAATTGGGAATTTGATTATTTATGGATTTAATGTTCTCCGATTGGTTAGTTTGACTTTGGTAGCCCATTATTCTCGTGAATATTTCGATTTTCATCACGAATATACTTTTTCGCTTCTCTTGTACTTGATTGTCTTTACTTTGTGGTATTTTTACCTTAATGATAAACAAGAAACGGTTATATAAGCTGATTAGTCTTACAGGTATTTTATTCTATGCTGTGATTAATTATGTGCAATGGAAACTACAAACAGGACATTCGTCTTATCATCCAAGTAAAATATCTACTTCACAATTTGAGCATATTCCTCACTATTTAGGTTTTCATTTAATCTACCTTTTCTTAGTACTTACGCTTGTTTATTCTTGGTTTGGCTCTACAAAAAAGCTTAAACAAACGCTGTTCATTCACCTCTTTGTGCTTTTTATTACTTGTTTAACCGCTGTTTTATTCAAAAACCGATTATTACTGCCTTGGTCTGGCGAATTAGCAAAAGTGTTAATTAATGACATTTTACAAAAGCCTATTTACCCCATCTTAGTATTGGTTTTTTTCTTCCTTGAGGAAAAGGCAAAACAAGCCACTAATTTAAGCTAACTTCTTATTACCCTATTCGATAGAACAACCGACTAATGACTGATTTCCAACAAGCCATTTACAATGTGACTACTCCTTTGCGAGGTAGTATTCCTCAACCTATTGTGTACAGACTTTCGGTAAAGCAAAAGTTTGATGGACTGACGATTATTGAGTTTTACTGTCAAGCGATACCTCGTTTTGATAAAGACCATTGGATAGATAAAGTGAAAAATGGCAATATGACGGTCAATGGTAAAACCGTGACGGTAGATTATTGTGTAAAAACAGGAGAAATTACGCAACATTCAACACCGCCTGTCACCGAGCCT
Source organism: Cytophagales bacterium (assembly GCA_965224495.1). Lineage (GTDB taxonomy): Bacteria > Bacteroidota > Bacteroidia > Cytophagales > JAAEPT01 > CBDCZI01. The sequence goes on from CBDCZI010000029.1 coordinate 294,294, forward strand.
CACGCGAGTAACGAGGTGAAACTTATCTATGAAGATGATGATTTTATTGTCTTAGATAAACCCGCACCTTTACCTATGCATCCCTGTGGACGGTTTGCAAGAAACTCTTTGGGCGAATTTTTAAAACTCGCTTTTCCTACTACTGAATATAAAATCATTCATCGAATAGATGGTAGCACGACGGGAATAGTGGTATTGGGTAAATCGAAAGAAACAACGCAATTTATCGCAGAGCAATTTGAGAAAAAAACAGTTCAAAAAACCTATTTGGCTTTAGTTGAAGGTGTAATCAAGGAAACTACCTTTTCTTCTACACTGACTATCAGTAAAGACAAAACTAAAAGTGGTGGACGAAAAATAAGTACTGATGGAAATGTGGCATCGACCAATTTTGAAGTATTGGAAAGAAGAGAAAAGCACACCTTATTAAAAGTTACTCCTCTGAGTGGACGAACAAATCAAATTCGTTTGCATTTAGCAGGTAGCGGACACCCTATTGTGGGCGATTTGGGTTATAAAAACCCAACTTATTTCGATACTCATCCACTGATTTACCCTGAAGACTGTTTGTGCTTACACGCTTGGAAATTGAGTTTTATTCACCCAACAACAAAAAAAGAAGTTTCTTTTGAGACTAAAGTTCCTGAGAAATTTAAGGTGTAAACAACTTGTGTTAATAAGTTTAACCCTATTCTGGAACAATCCTTGTTGGTTTTATTGTAAATTACGTCTTATGAAAACACTACTCCACCTCTTATTTGCTTTGACCATAAGTTCATTAGTTGCTCAAAGTAACAACGGAAATATCTCTTTTTCTGAATACGAACACAAGTTTGGCTATATCAATGAAGTCGATGGAGAGGTAGAACACACTTTTTATTTCACTAACAAAAGTAAAAAACCGTTTACTATCATTGAAGTAATTTCAGAATGTGGCTGTACAGCACCGTCTTATACAAAAAAAGACATTTTACCTGGCGACACAGGTAGGGTAAAAGTGGTATTTAACCCTGAGAGCCCTATTGATAAAGAATTTAACAAAACACTAACCGTACGAGTGACCAATGATACGGCGTTGTTAAAAATTAGAGGAATCATTATCCCTATCGAACGACCGAAAGAGGAAGCTATGTTTATCAAAAAAATGGGGAATACGTGGTTTCGTTCGGCTTATTTCCAATTTGGGAAAATGACCAACAACAAGACTTACACCAAAACCTTTGATTATTACAACGGAGGGACAGATAGTTTGACCTTAAATACAGATGAAATCCCTGATTTTTTGAAGATAAAAATATTGCCTAAGATTATCGCTCCAAAAACAGTGGGTACAATAGAAATACAATACGATGCGAAATTGAAACACGATTATGGTTACCTCAACGAACCAATTAATTTGGTAAGTACGGAGGATACTTTACAGCTAAAAAAAATGTTTATTAGTGGCAATATTGCAGAATACTTTCCCGCAACTATTGATTTAAAGAAAGCACCGAAAGCAGTCGTTACCTCACCAAAAGAAGCTAATATTGGAGCTGTTGCTCAATTCACGCCAAAAGAGGCCCTGTTTACCTTGAAAAACGAAGGAAAGAAAAAATTGATTATTAGAAAGATTAATTCGTCTTGTTCGTGTATTCAAGTTGAGATGCCTACGACAATGGAAATAAAATCTGGGGAAGAGATTACGATAAAGGCTATTTTTGACGGTTCGGCTCGACGAAAAGGGAATGTTTTAAAATCATTTTACATTTATGTCAATGACCCAACCAATCCTATTCTTAGATTTAAAATAAAGGCGACAGTGAAGTAATTAAGATACATAAAAATTAACAAACAAAAAACCACGATTAGCATAGTTTAACAAGACTATAATCGTGGTTTTTTTTATACCTTTTTCATTCTCAAAACGTATATAATTAGACACTTTCTAACTTTTAAATACACAGTAATGAAAACAATAATTGTACCCACAGACTTCAGTCCTGATGCGAGCAAGGCTTACGAAATAGCAGGACACATTGCAAAACAAGCGGATACTGAGATTATCTTATTACATATTATCTCGTCGCATTTAGACTTTATTGGCAGTTTAGCTTTTGGTTCGTACGGAACCAACGCACTGTACGAAAAAGACCCGAAAATGGAAATTGATGAGGCGACCAAAGCTTTGGATGAGTTGGTTCAATCTGATATATTCAGAGGTATCAAGATTACTTATTTCATTAGTCAATCGTTTAACGCTAACCCATTGAAAGAAGTGCTGGAGTTCTTGAATAAACACGAACACAGTCTGGTGGTAATGGGGACTTCGGGAGATGATTTTGGTGGAGATAGTAATGCCGAGTTTATTGTCCGAAAATCAACAATTCCTGTATTGACGATTCGCAAAGAATTGAAAGAAATAAACATTCGTAAGATTTTATTTCCAACGGATTTCAAAACGGTAGATTTACGTTTTATGCACCGTATCAATACGATAGCTGATATTTTTGGAGCGTCGATAGAGTTTGTGTATATCAATACACCGAAACATTTCAAAAACACCGAATATATAGAGAAAGAATGGCGAAGATTTAAAAATAAATATAAAATCAGAAGAGACAACTTCTCTGTTTATGCTGACCACGAGGTAGAAATGGGTATTATTAAAATGGTCGAACGCTCAGAGGCTGATCTACTCGCCTTGCCGACACACGGTCGTACAGGTTTAGAACATTTGTTTGGCGGAAGTTACACTGAGGATATTGTGAATGAAATTTCTATTCCTGTGTATTCTTATAATATGAAAAATGATTACCATCCAAACAGGTACAGAACAGTAGTCGAAACAAGAGGCTTTACAGGGTAAATAGAGTTGAAAAGTGAATAGCGGTTACCGTCTTTTTATAAGTGGTTAATCGCTATTTTTTTTTGGCTTACGTATATTAAAACTAAACCTAACTTTATAGAACGATGAAAACAATAATTGTCCCTACAGACTTCAGTCCTGACGCAAGCAAGGCTTATGTGATGGCTGGTCATATCGCAAGTCAATCAGATACAGAAATTGTTCTTTTACATATTCTTTCTGCTCACTTGGATTTTATCAATGATATGGCATTTGGTGCTTATGGCTCGAATAATATTTTTGAAAAAGACCCTCAGACAGAAGTGGAAGATGCAACAAAAAAGTTAGATGACTTGGTTAATTCAGCTGTTTTTAAAGGAGCAAAAGTCACTTATTTTATTAGTCAATCACACCGAGCAAATCCACTCAAAGAAGTCTTAGACTTTTTGAATAAAAAAGAACACAGTGTGGTGATAATGGGGACTTCTGGAGATGATTTTGGAGGAGATACCAATGCCGAATTTATTGTTCGGAAATCTACTATTCCTGTCCTAACGGTTCGTAAAGAAGTAAAAGAAGTACGTATTCAAAAAATATTGTGCCCTACGGATTTTAAAACGGTGAATAAAAAATTCATCAAACGTTTGGAAACAATGGCGGAAGTCTTAAATGCATCTGTAGAATACGTTTATATTAATACACCAAAACAGTTCAAAGACACCGATTTTATTGACAAAGAATGGCGTCAATTCAAACAAAAGTTTAAAGTGAGTAGTGATAACTTTACTGTTTTCAATGATCACGACGTCGTTCTGGGGATAGAGAAAATGATTAGTCGATTGGAAGTAGATATGCTTGCTTTACCTACACACGGTCGTACAGGGTTAGAACATTTCTTTAACGGGAGTTATACCGAAGATATTATCAATGAGGTTTCTATCCCCGTTTATTCTTACAATATGCACAACGATTACCGACCTATTGTTTATGGTTACGCAGGAGCAAATAGAGGTTTTTAATAATTCAGTTATTTACCATTCAAAATAATAGCTTACTAAATCACTTTTTTTGGTAGGCTATTATTTTCTTCTTTCAAAAAACCGTAACTTGTTTACTTTATAATAGGTTTCACTATGGCTAATAAAGAACAACAACGACTTAATCTCCCTGATTCTAAAGACAACTGGAAAAAATGGGGGCCTTACTTAACTGACCGTCAATGGGGAACTGTTCGGGAAGATTACAGTAAAGACAGTGAAGCGTGGGGGTTTATTACACACGATGGAGCAAGAAGTCGTGCTTACCGTTGGGGAGAAGAAGGGATTGGCGGTATCAGTGATGCGCACCTTTATTTATGTTTTGCTTTTTCTTTTTGGAATGGCAAAGATGCGATATTAAAAGAACGACTTTTTGGACTAAACGGACACGAAGGAAACCACGGAGAAGACGTGAAGGAAATGTATTATTACCTTGATTCGACACCGACACACTCATATATGAAGATGCTTTATAAGTATCCACAGAATGAGTTTCCTTACAACGATATTATAGAAGAAAATAAAAACAGAGACCGTACACAACCCGAGTACGAGTTGACGGATACAGGGATTTTTGATAACGATGATTATTTTGATATTTTCATTGAATATGCCAAAGGCGATTGTGAAGATATTCTAATCAAGGCGACCATTCATAACCGTGGAACGGAAACAGCTGAACTTCACGCTTTACCGACTGTTTGGTTAAGAAATACATGGCGTTTGCAATATTCAAATTTCACTCCTACGATGGAGCGACAAGAAGATAACTCAATCAATGTCAAACAAGAGCAATTGGGTGATTACACTGTCGCTTTTGAAAATGACCCTGAATTGTTGTTTTGTGATAACCGTACCAATAGAAAAAAGCTTTACCGTTCTCGTAACGACGGGCAATTTTTTAAAGACGGTATCAACGATTATGTGGTTGATGGTATCGACGGAGCGGTTAATCCTGAGCAAAAAGGAACAAAAGCATCTGGACATTATAAAATGACTTTCGCTCCTGGCGAATCAAAAGAAATTAAAGTTCGTTTAAGCAAAGGGAAAAAGAAACCTTCTTTTGAAGACTTTGATGAGATTTTCGCAAAACGTTTGTTAGAAGCAGATGAGTTTTACGGAGACGTACAAGCAAAAGTAACAGACAACGAGCATGTTAATATTCAACGTCAAGCCTTTGCCGGTTTGATGTGGTCTAAACAATTTTATTATTACGATATAAAAGAATGGCTCGAAGGAGACCCCGGGCGTACAGCACCTCCCGAAGAAAGGAAAAATGGACGAAATAGCAATTGGATGCACCTGCATAATACCGATATTATTTCGATGCCTGATACGTGGGAATATCCTTGGTACGCCGCTTGGGATTTGGCATTTCATACTATTCCGATTGCGAGGATAGATGCAGAATTTGCTAAAGAACAGTTGTTGGTGATGCTAAAAACAAATTACCAACACCCCAACGGACAAATACCTGCTTACGAATGGAACTTTAGTGATGTCAACCCGCCTGTACACGCGTGGGCTGTTTTACGTGTTTTTCATATCGATAAAAAACAAAAAGGAAATAAAGGAGACCATGAATTTTTAGAAAAATGTTTCCATAAATTACTCTTGAATTTTACTTGGTGGATTAACCGAAAAGATTCGATTGGTAACAATATATTTGAAGGTGGTTTCTTAGGTTTAGATAATATTGGAGTATTTGATAGAAGTGCACCTTTACCTAAGGGCGTAACGCTCGAACAGGCAGATGGAACGTCTTGGATGGCAATGTATTCATTAAATATGTTGCGTATCTCTTTAGATTTGGCTTCTGAGAATGAGGTTTATGAAGATTTAGCGATTAAGTTTTTCGAACACTTCTTGTATATCGCACAAGCAATTCATGATAAAAGTGATGGTTACGAGTCGCTTTGGGACGAGAAAGATAATTTTTATTATGATGTACTTAGAACTCCTGACGGAAAATCGAAAAAGTTAAAAATCCGTTCTATGGTCGGGATTATTCCTTTTTTCGCCGTAGAGACATTGAAAGATAAAACGTTAGGTAAGCTGAAAAAATTCTCTGAAAGACTACAGGTTTTCCAACGCTCACACCCCGAACTACACGATATGGTATCTCGTTGGGAAGAGGCAGGGAAAGATGACCGTCGTTTGTTGTCGCTTTTGAGAGGTTTTAGAATGAGAAAACTACTCGAACGTGTATTAGATGAAGACGAATTTCTTTCTGATTACGGAATCAGAGCCTTATCGAAACACCACGAAAAAAACCCTTATACATTAAAATTTGCTGATAAGGATATGTCTGTTTCGTATGTCCCAGGAGAGTCTGACTCGGGAATGTTTGGAGGGAACTCTAACTGGAGAGGTCCTATTTGGTTTCCTATGAATTACTTGATTGTTGAATCGTTATGGAAATTAGGGTTTTATTACGACGAAAATTTCAAAATAGAATACCCAACAGGTAGTGGTGTAAAAATATGCATCAGTGAATTAGCAGACAAATTATCCTTACGAATGATAGATGTCTTTATGCCTGACTCAAAAGGAAATCGTCCTGTTTACGCACAAAATAAGAAACTACAAACCGACCCTCATTTCAAAGATTACATTTTGTTTTTTGAATATTTCCACGGAGATACAGGAGAAGGTTTAGGAGCGTCACACCAAACAGGTTGGACTGCCTTAGTTGCCGATTTGATTCATAAATTATACGACAAGTAAAGCTAAAATTAAACAAGTAAAACCGTTTACTACAAAGGGATTTCCTTTGTGAAAAACACGTTAAAAATACCGAAGATGAATAAAGCAGAATTGTTTGAGCAAATCAAAAAAAAGCAGTCGTACCTATGTGTGGGCTTAGATACAGATAGTAAAAAAATCCCCCAGCACTTATTAAAAACAGCTGATCCAATATTTGAATTTAACAAACAAATCATTGATGCAACCATAGATTCGGCTGTAGCTTACAAACCAAATATTGCGTTTTATGAAGCAGAAGGAAGTCGTGGTTGGGATAGTTTACAAAAGACCATCGAGTATTTGCCAAAAGATGTTTTTACTATTGCAGATGCCAAACGTGGGGATATTGGTAATACTTCAAACCTGTATGCCAGAGCTTTTTTTGACAATATGAATTTTGATTCGGTGACGGTAGCTCCTTATATGGGGGAAGACTCTGTCAAACCGTTTTTAGAATTTAAAGACAAATGGGTTATTTTATTAGCACTGACTTCTAATATTGGTTCGAGTGATTTTCAACGTGAAAAATTAGCGTCAGGAGAATATTTATTCGAAAAAGTATTGAGAAAAAGTAGCGAATGGGGTAATGCAGAAGAATTAATGTATGTTGTTGGTGCAACTCAAACAGATATGTTAGAGCAAATCAGACAAATTATCCCACAACATTTCTTATTAGTGCCTGGTGTTGGTGCGCAAGGAGGTAGTTTAAAAGACGTCAGTAAAGCAGGAATGAACGCAACGTGTGGCTTATTAGTCAATTCGTCGAGAGGGATTATCTATGCATCAAAAGACAACGACTTTGCACAAGTAGCAGGAGTGAAAGCCAAAGAAGTTCAAGTTGAAATGGAAGAATATTTAGCTAAGTATTTATAAGCTGTTTTATTTTGTTGATAGCTCACTTAAAGCTCAGTTCTTAACTGAGCTTTTTTTGTTTTTAGAAAACTTTTCTTAACTTAAGTATTGTAATTTATTTTTCAAACACTACGGGCTATGTTTAACGTTTTCAAGACAATACTGATTTTACCACTTCTTTTTTTGAGCTGTTTCACCTTTGCTCAATCGAACCAATCATTTAATGATTATTTGGAAGGGGATTACAAGGCTATTACCGAAAATACCAAAAGCAACGCATTACATTTAGCCTCGGCTTACACTCATTTAGGAGATTATGAAAAAGCTACGGCGCTTTTTGAAAAGGTCGAAGACAAAAACACGGCGTTATTTTTAAACGAACAAGGTTTTCTTTTCTTAAAAATGTTTTTGTTAGATAAAGCCAAAACTCATTTTGAAAAAGCCTTGACAAGTAGCAAAGATAAAAAGGACAAAGAAGGACAACGCTTGGCGACAACCAATTTAGCATTGTATCATTTTGCAGTTGGTAATTTTGAATTACAACATAGTTTTGCCCAACAAGCACTAACAATTAGCGAACAAATATATGGTGATAAATCTATTGTAACGGCACGTATGTACAATAATATCGCTTTATCCTTTGCTGGGTTAGATAAAAACAAGGAGAGTTTAACCAATTACAACAAGGCATTAGAAGCTTACCAATCAAAAAAAGCAACTTATATAAACCCGTATATTTGTAGAGCAAAAATCAATATTTCGTTAGTCAAACTCAAAGAGAAAGCATACAAATCAGCAGAGGAAACGGCTTTAAGTGCACTGAACTACACCAATCAAAACCCGCATAATTTAGTTTTTGTATATACTACTTTAGGAGCTATTTATGCCAAACAAAAAGAGTATGTTTTTGCCGAAAATTATTTGTTTGAAGCGTTAAAAATCAACGAGAAAAAACAAATCAAAGAACGTATAGAAATCTACAACCGTATTGCGGATATTAAACGACTCAAGGGAAAATACAAACAAGCTTTCGCTTATTTAGATACCGCAATTACATTAAATAAGTTAGACGCATCAAAAGCTTTAGGTACAGACAACCTTTTGTCAAAAGGAGCTTCTTTAGCTTCTTATTACACACAAGGCGAGATTTATTTTGATGAATATTACAAAAAAACATTGCTAATAAAGCACCTCAAATCAGCCGTTTCATCATTTGAAAAGTGTATCACTATTTTAGATGAAGAACGAAAAACATTAATCACACAAAAAGACAAAATAAGGTTAGGAGCGATTTCAAAAGGTATTTATGACAAATTAATTAAAAGTTGTTACGACTTGTCAAACAATACCTTCAATAAAAAGAAGTACAACCAACAAGTGTTCTTGCATATCCAACAAAGTAAGGCAACAGTACTCAACCAATCATTAAATGAAAATGATGCCCTTAACTTTAGTGGTATGCCTGAAGAAAAGCTGACAAAGGAAAGAGAGCTAAAAGCCAAACTCTTGTTTTACGAACAACTCTCAGCAACGAACGAAAGTAAACTACACACAGAAAAGTTAGCCAAACTCAGGTTGACTTACCATAAATTTATTGCCGATTTAGAGGTAGAACACCCGAAATATTTTAATTTGAAATACCAAAAAACGACAAGGAAAGCGACTGAAATACAGCAAACTCTAAGTCTAAATAAAGTTTTATGTAGTTATTATTTAAGTGCTGATGCCTCGGTGATTTACATTGCTTACCTAGACAAAAACAAATTGAAAATCACAGAAAAAAATGTAGGTAAAAATCTATTAAAAGATTTAACTTCAATGCGTAATTTTATTTATTACCGTGTTTTCAAAGGTTACAATGCTGTTTCTTACAAGCTATACAAACTATTGTTACCGAATGCTAAGTTCCTCAAAAACAAAGCCCTCGTTATTTTTCCAGATGCTCAGCTCAACACGATTCCTTTTGAAGCTTTAGTTACCAAACGAAGTTCAAAGTACAAAGAATGGGCAGACGAACCTTTTCTTATCAAGACAAACCCAATTAGTTACGGTATCTCTACTGCACTTTACAGTCCTTACAAGCAACAAGACCTCGTCAGTTACACACTTTGTGCACCTGTCAATTTTGATTACAAAAACACCGCTAAGTTTTCAAGCTTGCCCTACACTAAAAAAGAGGTTTTAGGGATAAAAAGCATTTTAAAAACAGAAAAAGTCACCTTATATACTAACGAACAAGCGAATAAGGAAAATATATTGAATTGTAAATCAGACGTGATACATCTAGCAACCCACGGAGTAATTGACCAAGAAAATCCACAATTATCTAAACTTTGTTTAGCACCCAACAAACAAGGTAATTTCCTTTACAACAATGAAATATATAACTTAAATATTCAATCCAAATTAGTCACTATGTCGGCTTGTGAAACAGGGTTAGGTAAGTTATCGAAAGGAGAAGGTGTAATCGGTCTGACTCGTGCGTGGATTTATGCAGGAGCGAAAAACTTAGTTGTTTCTTATTGGTCTGTCAACGACCAAGCTACAGCTATTTTGATGAGTGATTTTTACCGTAATATCTCAAAGAAAAATTCGTTTACCACCTCTTTACAAACAGCAAAACTAAAACTGTTAAAAGATAAAAACACACAAGCACCTTATTTTTGGGCAGGGTTTGTCCTTATTGGAGAGTAAACAAATGAGTAGATAGCTTAACAAAAAAATCCCTGCCCGAAATATTCGAGTAGGGATTTTTCATTATAAAACCAGCTAAATTTAGAACGCTGATGGTTTCAAACGTAAACCTGTTGTTTCGTCCAAACCAAAAATCAAATTTAAGTTTTGTACCGCTTGACCAGAAGCACCTTTCACCAAGTTATCAATAATACTGATGATATGAATTTTGTTGCCAAATTTTTGTAAATACACCAAACCATTGTTTGTATTCACCACCTGTTTCACATTCGGGTTAACCGTAACCACGTGTGTAAAAGGAGCATCTTTATAAAATTCGTTGTATATCGCTTCTATTTCTTTTAATGATTTGTCCGTAGTTACATACGTCGAAGCAATGATACCACGAGCAAAATCACCTCTAAAAGGAATGAAATTTATATCCTTATCAAAATCATCTTGTAACTGACATAAACTCTGGTTGATTTCCACCAAATGTTGGTGTTCAAAAGCCTTATAAATAGACATATTGTTATTTCTCCAACTAAAATGTGAAGTTTTTGTTGGCTGTTGACCAGCACCAGTCGAACCAGTAATAGCCGTCACGTGTAACTCATCGTGCAACAAACCTGCTTTTGCCAAAGGCAAAACACCCAACTGAATACAAGTAGCAAAACAACCAGGGTTAGCAATATGTTTCGCTTTCTTAATTGCTTCTTTATTCATTTCTGGAAGACCATAAACAAAATCATTCCCTTCTCTTTCGTGACGGAAATCAGTACTCAAATCCACGATTTTAACACCATAAAAAGCAGGGTTATTATCCAAAAACTTTTTCGCGTCACCGTGTCCCAAACACATCACCAACGCATCGATACCAGTATCCAATTTATCAGTAAACACCAAATCAGTATATCCAATCAAATCTTGGTGTACGTGATGAATAGGATTACCCGCATTGCTATTCGAATGCACAAACTTTATCGTCACTTCAGGGTGATTGACAAGAATACGTAACAATTCGCCACCTGTATAACCTGCACCACCAACTATTCCTATATTAATCATCTTATTCGTCTCTAATTTCTCCCTGTTCTTAACGAACGTATTGATAGAACTATTCAAATTTTATTTATTTACCTGCAAATAAATACTTGTTTGGTTACCAAATATTTTAGAAAAACCTTTCACATCGTCACCAGACCACGAATTATTCATTTCTCCATAACTACCAAACTCATCAGACATCAAGTCATATTTTGAAGTTACACCGATAACATAAAAACGGTAAGGAGCTAATTGCACCTTTACAGTCCCTGTTACTTTTTCTTGTGTCGATTCCAAATACTTTTCTAAATCACGCATTCCAGCCTCTAAAAACTGTCCTTCGTGTACCATAGAACCATATTGACTCGCTAAAGGTTCTTTTGTGTTTAGTTGCACTTTGGTCAACGTATGTTTTTCTAACGCGTGGTGTGCTTTCACCAAAATCACAGGAGCTGCTGCTTCAAAACCAACACGCCCTTTTATTCCTATAATCGTATCACCAACGTGGATATCTCTCCCCACACCAAATGGTGATGCAATCGCCTCAATTTTTTGGATTGCTTGTACAGGATTAGTGAATTTTTCACCATTTACAGCCACTGGCTCTCCTTTTACAAACTCAATTTTCAATGTTTCTTCCTTTGTTTTTGTCACCTTTGTAGGCCAAGCTTCTTCTGGTAAATATTGGTCAGAAGTCAATGTTTCAGCACCACCAACCGAAGTTCCCCAAAGTCCTTTGTTGATAGAATACTTACTTTTCGCCCATTCTCTTTCTACTCCTTTACTAATCAAATATTCAATTTCGTCTTCACGAGAAAGTTTATTATCACGAATAGGAGTAATGATTTTGATAGTAGGGCACATAATATGAAAAGTCATATCAAAACGCACTTGGTCGTTTCCTGCACCAGTCGAACCGTGAGCGATATATTCTGCACCGATTTTCTTTGCGTAAGAAGCTATCGCAATTGCTTGAAAAACACGCTCAGCACTTACAGACAACGGGTACGTATTGTTTTTTAACACATTCCCTGCTATTAAATACTTCACACATCTTGAATAAAAAATATCCGTTTCATCAAGTGTTGCGTGTTCTGTAACACCCAATTCTAATGCTTTTTCACGAATATCTACCAATTCTTCTTCCGAAAAACCACCCGTGTTTACGATTGCCGAATGCACCTCTAAACCAAGGTCATCTGTCAAATGTTTCACACAATAAGTGGTGTCTAAACCTCCCGAAAATGCAAGTACTACTTTTTTATTCATATCATTAGAAGGTCAAAAACCTATTTATAAATACCTTAATATATTGACTACGAGACTTTAATTGCTAAAAAAAACAATTCTTAAGAAACGAAGACGCAAGTTACAAATTGTAGCGTTAAAATGCGATGAAAAAGAGGTGCAATTTTATACTGAGCTCTTTGTCTGAATGAAATTGTCACTTATCTACGCTATAAGGCGTGAAATATTTGGCAGATTAAATCTTGAATATTTAAACTATCAGAGAAAATATAGCTAGGCTTAGCGGGGTTTTAAAACATATCTATATTTATCTTTAGATAAAAAATAAGATGAAACACGAGAAATGAAAGGCTATATTTCTTATATTAGCTATTTAGAAAGAATAAACCATGAAAAATACTTTTATATATTCGTTGTTGTTGTTACTGTTGACTAATGTTTTGGCACAGACAAAAGCTACTACAGAGGAAGGTAAGGAGGTTATGTTGTACGCCAACGGAACTTGGCGGTATGAGCATGAGAAAAGCAATCCTGATATTGTTATTCCTATGAATTCGGGACATTTTGGTAAGGATGAAAAATCATCTTTTTTATTAAAAAGTGCGAAGCTAAAGTACGGTTTTTGGATAAATCCTAAAGATTGGTCTTTTAAACGAGGGAATAAAAACAGCGATTCCGAATATGATCTGAAGTTGAAAGGAGGGGATTTACATGCTAAGATATTAACTGAAAATGTGGAGATTTCGATAACGAAATTAAGAAATATAGTTATCGAAAATGCCATTTTTATTTCTCCGAACACAACAATAGTCAAAGAAGAGTACCGCATGGTAAATGGAATAAAAGTATTACACTTACAAATGAACAGTACGGTGGAGGGTGTTAAATTTGCTTATTTCGGGTATTATTACTCTAGTCCAACAGGTACGGTACAGTTTATAGCTTACACTTCACATAAGCTATCAAATCATTACAAAGAAGATTGTCAGCTTTTATTGAACGGGTTGATGGTTATGAATAAATAATAGATAGGTGTATTTACTCTATGAATTGGAGAACAGAAATAGGGAAAATTGAAATGCCTTTTAATATCAATCACCAAAGCAAGTTATTTTCGTTAGGCTCTTGTTTTTCGAATGCGATGGGGAAACGTTTTTTAGAAGCTAAGTTCTCTACCGTTGTTAACCCTTTTGGTGTTCTGTTTAACCCGTTGTCAATTGCTAGGCTGTTTGAAAAAGAAGATTTCCATACGTTACATTTTGTAAAAGTAAATGAGGTCTTTCACCATTTAGATGTGCACTCGTCTTTACATTCGGAGTTTAAGAGCGAGTTAATAGATGCGTTACAGACAACTAAAAAAGACTTTAATCAACAGCTAATAAGTAGTGACGTGGTTTTTATTACTTTTGGGACAGCTTATGTTTATGAATTTTTAGAAACAAAAAAAGTGATTGCGAATTGCCATAAATTACCCGCGAATAAATTTTCTAAACGCTTATTAAAAGTGAAGGAAATTGTAGCGTCCTTTGAACAAATTGCAGTACGCTACCCCGAAAAACAATTTGTTTTTACTGTTTCACCTGTTCGTCATACTAAAGAGGGGTTAAGTGAAAATATGTTGAGTAAATCTATCTTACGTGTAGCTTGTGGTGAATTATCAGAAATAAAAAATGCACATTATTTCCCTTCTTATGAAATGGTATTAGACGATTTACGAGATTATAGATTTTATACCGATGACTTAATTCATGTCAACAAGCAAGGGGAAGAGTATATTTGGGAACAAGTAAAAAAAACGTTTTTTGATAAACAAACGATTAATCTATTAGAGGGAATTGAAAAAGTGAAAAATAAAATTCATCACCGACCATTTAACCCGAACACAGAAGCGCATCAAGTATTTTTGAGTAAGACCATAAAGGAGGTCGAAGAACTCAATAAGAAATTAAATTTTGAAGAAGAACTTAAAGCCTTACAAATACAAGTAGAAAGACCAAACAAGAAATAAAAAAGGGGGCACTATTTTTTATTTAATTGGTTCATAGTCATTTGTAAACCTATTGTAGCGTAGGCATGAATATAATCAACCGAGTTGTTGAGGATAAAAGGAATGACTTCATTTTCTTTAGGTGTAAATTCTCCTAAAACAAAATCCACTTGCTGTCCTTTTGAAAACTCATCCCCAATACCAATTTTTAGGCGTGCATATTTTTGCCCACCAATCAGTTCTTCAATACTTTTTAAGCCATTGTGCCCAGCACTTGATCCTTTTCCTTTTAAACGGAGTTTGTCGAAGGGTAAAGCCAAGTCATCAACTAAGATAAGTACGTTTTCCAAGGGTATCTTTAGCTCGTTCATCCAATAACGAACAGCCTTACCACTAAGGTTCATAAAAGTAGTTGGTCGGATAAGATGGATTTGCCTACCTTTAAATTTATATTCTGTTTTGAAAGCAAGGCGTTCTTGTTTCCAATCCAGTTTTTTTTCTTTGGCAAGATGCTCTAACACCATAAAACCAATGTTGTGGCGTGTAGATTTGTATTCTGGGCCGATATTCCCCAATCCAACGATTAAGTATTTCATATTAGGTCAAAAAAAATCCTCTCTAAACAAATAGAGAGGATTTGGTATTTATAAAGTTGTGAATTATGCTTCAGCTCCTTCTTCAGTAGCTTCTTCTCCTTCAGTAGCTTCTTCTCCTTCTTCTCCTTCAGCTCCTTCGGCTTTAAGCGCTCTTGGAACAATGATAGAAACGATAGATACAGTTTGGTTTGTAAGAATCTCGTATTTATCGTTAACAGCGATTTCTGAAACTTTTAATGATTGACCTAATTCTAATGAAGAAATATCAACCTCAACAAATTCAGGTAAGTTAGCAGGAAGAGCAGTAACTCTTAATGTTTTGTTTTTGATGTAAATCTGACCACCAATTGCAGCTCCTGGAGCAACACCTGTAAGTTTAACAGGGATGTTTAAAGTAACTAGTTTGTCGTCAAAAATCTCTAAGAAATCAACGTGAAGAATCATTTCTGATACTGGGTGAAATTGAGCGTCTTTAAGAACACATGTTTTTTCAACACCTTCTACATTTACTTTAACGATATATACATTGGGTGTATATAACAAATCTCTAAATAAGTATGCAGGAGAATGGAAGTGAATGTTATCACCACCACCATAAACTACACATGGGACATTACCATCAGCACGAAGTAATTTAGAACTTTTAGTTCCAACATCTTCTCTCTTGAAGCCTACTATTTCTGTCGTTTTCATATTATATGTATTTAATTTATTACTAAATAAAAAAGGAGAGCAGTAACGCTCTCCTTTTGAGTTGCCCGACCAGGGCTCGAACCTGGACTCTTCTGTACCAAAAACAGACGTGTTGCCAGTTACACCATCAGGCAATCTCTTGTTTTTTTGTTTCCCTTGGCAGGATTCTGCTTTGGGATTACAAAGGTAAGTAAAGTATGTTCAAATGCAAACACTATCTATCTTTTTTGCTACAAAAAGTGGTGCACTTTATTCGGCTATCCTTTTAAAAACTTATATTTAGTTCATAACCAAATACTAAAGTTTTGAGAAATATATCTACGGTACTGTTTTTTTTATTTAGCACGCTCGTTTTTTCACAACAAAGCATCGATTTATTGACCCTCTCTGGGAGGTTTGGTTTACCGTCTACTTATGAGGGTAATGTGAAGGGGAGGGCAGTAGAAACAGGTGGTTTGGTGAATTTACGAATTCCTATAGTATTAGATAGCTCAAATATTTGGTATTCAAAATTAACTTATTTGAATAATTCGGTAGTTTCTAGCCGAACGTTTAATGATACTGTTGCTAACCCGATAATCGTTCATGGGTTTATCTTACAGACGGGTTGGGTAAAAAAACTAAGCAAGCAAAGGTCTGTGCAATTGATGTTTGTTCCTCGATTGATGGGAGATATGAAAAATGTAAATGTTAAAAATTTGCAATTTGGAGCTGTAGCTCTTTATGAAAAACGCTTTAATAAAAAACTGAAACTAAAATTTGGAGCAATGTATAACCAAGAAATATCGGGTGCTTTTGCTATTCCTTTGGTCGATGTAGATTGGCAAATTTCGGGTAAGTGGAGTCTGAGTGGTTTAGTACCTATTTTCTCAAAAATAAAATATACGTTTTCGGAAAAAACAAGTTCGGGACTTGGGCATTTTGCATTAATTACCTCTTATCGATTAGGGGATGAAAATTACCGCAACGAATACATTGAACGAACAAGTATTGATGCCTTTGCCTTTGTACGACAACGTATAAAGGGGAATATTCATATCGAAGGACGGGTGGGGTATGCTTTGGGGCGTATTTATGATCAATATGCAGAAGGGGAGACGGTAGATTTTAGATTTAGTCTATTTACTTGGGGGAATAACCGAGTAATTAAGAACCATAGCTTTGAAGATGGCGCTTTTGTTAACCTTCGTTTGATTTATAACCTACCGATAAATTGATGTTTAAACAACTTTTTTTGTTGAGTATACGTACGCTAAGTAATTAACCAATAATAGGTTGCTATGTACGAAGTGAAAAAAACAGCATATGGTATTTATTTCAAATTTGATGAAGAGGCTACTTTTGAAGAAAGGGCTCGCTCTTTTCGTGATGCTCTTTTTATTTTACCTCAAATAGGTCCTGTGTTCTCTGTTTACACTGATTTACGCGGTCATCGGTTGATTCCAAAAGAGGCCTTGGTTTTGATTACTCAAGGGGCTTTGATTTACAGAAAAAAAGGAATGATTCGTTCTGTAGTTATTGTTGATTCTGCTTTGGTGGTTAAGCAACTTAGGCGTTATGCCCAACGTTCGGGAGCGTGTGCGTGGGAGCGGTATATTTATACGTCTGAAACTGATAACTGGGAACAAGCAGCTCAAGATTGGTTGGTTAGTGGTGTAGAACCTTTTGAGGATTGTGGCTGTATGAGAAAGCAAGCTTGAACTTCGGGAGTAGAAAGAACTTAGACAAAAAAAGGGTGTTGTAATTAATTACAACACCCTTTTTACTTAGACTAAAATTGAACTAAGCTACTTTCAGTTTTTTAAATCGAGAACGAGTGAACTTTTTCACAGCGTAAGCTTTTGTCAATTTAAAAGACTTTACGGTAGCATCACTAGGCATTTCAAACATAGCGTCACGCATCAATTCTTCACAGATAGAGCGTAACCCACGAGCACCTAAATCGTATTCTACTGCTTTGTCAACAATAAAATCAATTGCGTCAGGGGCAAAAGATAATTTAATGTCTTCCATTTCAAATAGCTTTTTGTACTGTTTGACTAAAGCATTTTTTGGAATTGTTAAAATGTCTTTTAAAGCGCTTCTTGTCAATGGATCTAAATGTGTCAATACAGGTAAACGACCAATCAATTCAGGGATTAATCCAAAGCTTCTGATGTCTGTAGCTGTAATGTATTGTAAGAAATTAGTTTCATCAATTTCGACTGCATTTTTTTTAGATACAAAACCTAAAGGTTGTGTGTTCATTCTACTAGCAATTACTTTTTCGATACCATTAAATGCACCACCACAGATAAATAAGATGTTTTCTGTATTGACAGCAATCATTTTTTGGTCGGGATGCTTACGTCCTCCTTGTGGTGGGACATTTACAGCAGTACCTTCTAATAATTTCAATAGGGCTTGTTGAACACCTTCACCGCTCACGTCTCTTGTAATTGAAGGGTTATCGCTTTTACGAGCGATTTTATCTAATTCATCAATATAGATAATGCCTTTTTCGGCTGCTTCTACATCGTAATCAGCAGCTTGTAAAAGTCTTGTTAAAATACTTTCAACGTCTTCACCTACGTAACCCGCTTCCGTAAGTACGGTAGCATCAGCAATACAAAAAGGGACTTGTAGTATTTTGGCTAATGATTTTGCTAAATAAGTTTTTCCTGTGCCTGTATTACCCACCATCATGATATTCGATTTCTCTATCGTGATTTCTTTATCATCACCTGGTTGAGCTAATCTTTTGTAATGGTTATATACCGCTACCGAAAGGTTGATTTTGGCATCATCTTGCCCAATTACGTATTGGTCAAGGTGTGATTTTATCTCTTTGGGCTTGATTAAATTAAACTCAGGCGCTTTATCTTTTGTTTTTACTTTTTCCTCTTCTTCAAGGATTTGGTAACTCTGCGAGATACAGTTATTACAAATGTGTGAATTAATGCCTGAAATCATTAAATCTACGTCTTTTTTCTTTCTTCCACAGAACGAACAGCTTACTTGGGTAGCCATAATGATATTGTCTATTTTTAGTAATTATTTGACAATTAAAAGCCAAATATATTTCTTGTAAAGCAAATAAAATAAAATTGAGTTCCCGAAATAACCAGAAACTCAATTTTATTTATTTTTTGATTAAGACTTCGTCAATAAGTCCGTATTGTTTTGCTTCTTCAGCAATCATCCAATAATCACGATCAGCATCTTTCTCTACCTCTTCCATTGATTTTCCTGAATGTACACAAATGATTTCGTACAATTCTTCTTTTAAAATTGCGATTTGTTTTGCTGTAATCGCAATATCTGATGCTTGCCCTTGTGCTCCACCTAAAGGTTGGTGAATCATTACTCTTGAATGCTTTAAGGCAGATCTTTTTCCTTTAGCTCCTGCGGTTAGCAGTACGGCTCCCATCGATGCTGCCAGCCCTGTACATATTGTTGCTACATCAGGGTTTACGTATTGCATCGTATCGTAAATTCCTAAACCAGCATAAACAGATCCTCCAGGAGAGTTAATGTACATTGTGATATCGCTTTTAGCATCGATAGATTCTAAGAACAACAATTGAGCAGTAACAATATTAGCTACTTGGTCATCTACACCTGTCCCCATGAAAATAATTCTATCCTTCATCAATCTCGAAAAAACATCCATTTGTGTGATGTTCATCGGACGCTCTTCAATGATGTAAGGCGTCATGTTTTCGATAGAACTGATGTATTGGTCAGTTGTCAAACTGCTAATACCTTGGTGTTTAATTGCGTATTTTCTAAATTCTTCTTTAGTAATCATAGTAGATTTTGTATAGGTATAAAAAAAGGCTCCCTAAGGAGCCTTCAAATTACCAATTCTATAAGATATAATAATGTTTAAACTGTTTTAGTTATTCACACCATTAGAGATCTTTATTTTTTATCAAGTTCTTTTTTGAAATCAGCGGCACTTATTTTTTTATCTTTAAGTGTAACAACTGTTTTGATGTGGTCAAATAACTTTTCAGCTAAAACCTGCTCAAAGGTGTTGTAGTAGTTTTTGTTGTTGTCTTCTTGTAAGTATTTATCAACGTAACCGTACAATTGCTCGTCCATTTCAGCAGGAACATCCGCTCCTCCAAAAAATTGTTGCTTGATACCTTCTAGTGCTTTTGCTTTTACCTCGTCTTGCTCAACTTTGATTTTAGCGTCAGTAGCAATTTTCCCTTTGATGATAGACCATTTGAACTCTTTCAAGTAATTGTCCATGTCTTTCTCTACGTCAGCAATTTTCAAATCAGCACCTTTGTTTGATTCAATAATCCATCTTGTTAAAAACTCCTTAGATAAATCGATAGAAGTTTTTTCTATTAATCCTTCTCTTACTTTGTTGAATAAGAAAGCGTCAGCGTCTCTATTGTAGTTTGCTGTTAATATTGTTTTTAACTCCGTGTTGAACTCCTCTTCGTTTGTTGCTTTTCCAGGTCCTAAAACCTTATCAAAAAACTCTTGATTCAATTCAGCTTCCTGTTCAGCTGTAATGGCAGTGATCTTGAAAGAGATTTCTCCCGTTAATGCCGTGATTTCTTCTTGAGTAAGTCCGATGATCGCTTTTTTAGCATCTTTTTTAAATGCTTTATCAGCATCGAAAGAAACGATATCGTTAACTTTTTTCCCCGTCAATTTAGTGATTTCTTTTTTCAAGAAGTTACCCAGAGTGATAGATATGATTTTAGTTTCTTCTCCAACTGTGATCTCTCCAGTCAAAAGCCCTTCAGTACCTACTTCCTCAAGATTTTGCTCTCCGCTAAATTGTTCTTTTAATCCTTCAACAGTTTCCTTGATTGTTTTTGCGTCAACATCAATGATGAATTTGTCAAACTTCAATTTATCAGAAAATGCTAATTTATAATCAGGAATTAATCCTAAATCGTAAGTGAATTCAAAGTCTTTTTGAGATTTGAAATCAATAGCAATGTCATTTTTAGCAGGAAGAGGTTCTCCAATCAATTGAAGATCGTTACTTGCTATATATTCGTTTACAGACTCAGACAAAAGTTTAAAAACAACGTCAGCAAGAAGGTTTTCTCCAGCCATTCTTTTAACAACTCCAGCAGGGACTTTTCCTTGACGGAACCCTTTGATATTTACTTGCTTACTATACTCTCTGATTTTACTGTCAAATTGAGCTTTGTAATCTGATTCAACAACATTAACTGTTAATGATGCGTAAGAAACTTCTTTTTTGTCTAGTTTAAACTCCATTTTTGAAATGAATTAATATTAGAAATAAAAAAACCCACAACAATTTGTTGTGGGTTCTGTACGGATGGAGAGACTCGAACTCTCACACCAAAGGTACTAGATCCTAAATCTAGCGCGTCTACCAATTCCGCCACATCCGTATTGCGAGTACAAAGGTAAGTGTAATGTTTTTAAAAACAACTAATGTAGTCTAAAAATTTGAAAGAATAAATGAAATAATTTACGCCTTATACTTAAGCCTTTAATTCTTAGGAAAAATGGTTAATCCATCCATTCTATCCCTTTGTCTTTACAGACTAATTTTTTATGAGGAAAACTTGTGAAAAAGCTGTGGTTGTGTGTTGCCATGATGATAGCTGTACCACTTTTGTTGATTTCTTCAAAGGTCTCCATAATGGATGCTGACACCGCTGGGTCGAGGTTTCCTGTTGGTTCGTCAGCCAGTAATACCATCGGTTCGTTGAGTAAAGCTCTTGCGATAACGATTCGTTGTTGTTCTCCTCCAGAGAGTTGGTGTGGCATTTTTTCGGAAGATGATTCTAACCCAACACGTATCAAAACTTCTGAAATACGTTGCCTGATTTTACCACTACTTCGCCACCCTGTTGCTTTTAAAACAAACCGTAAATTTTCAAAAACAGAACGGTCGTAAAACAACTGAAAATCTTGAAAAATAATCCCTAATTTTCTTCTTAATAAAGGGATTTCTTTTGTCTTAATGTGATTGAGATAATATCCAGCAATTTGAACACTTCCTTTGTGAAGTACCAAATCGCTGTATAATGTTTTTAATAATGAACTTTTTCCGGAACCAGTTTGTCCAATCAAATAGATGAAATCACCTTTAGCTACCTCAAACGAAATGTTTTCAAGTACTTTGAAATCTTCTTGGTAGATGTCAGCATTTTTGACAGTAACAATGGGGCGGTCAGAAAACTCCATTTTAGTTTAAGCTTTTAGAGTCTTTGATAAATTGTGCTAAACCACTGTCTGTTAAGGGGTGGTTTAATAAGCCTAAAATCACTTTTAAAGGACAAGTTGCTACGTGAGCACCAATTCGTGCACATTCCAAGATATGTTGGACGTGCCGTATAGACGCTGCTAATATTTGTGTATCGAAATCGTAATTTTTGAAAATCACTGAAATATCTTCAATCAAGCCCATTCCGTCTCTTGTGATATCATCTAATCTTCCGATAAATGGAGAAACGTAGGTAGCACCAGCTTTCGCAGCAAGTAATGCTTGTCCTGGTGTGAATATAAGTGTACAATTGATACGGATACCTTTACCACTTAAAAATTTAATTGCTTTGATACCGTCTTTTATAATTGGAATTTTTACTACGATTTTTTCATCAATAGCAGCAAGTTCCAATCCTTCTTTAATCATTCCTTCGTAATCTACAGAAAGAACTTCAGCACTTACGTCTCCATCTACAATGTTGCAAATGTCCTTGTATCGCTTGTTTACGGCTTCTTTTCCTGTGATTCCTTCTTTCGCCATAAGCGAAGGGTTGGTTGTAACTCCGTCAAGAATACCTAAATCGTGTGCTTCTTGAATATCTTTTAAGTCGGCTGTATCAATGAAAAATTTCATTTAGTTCGTTCGTTTTGTTGTGAAATGTTTGTTTGGAGAGGTAATATATAAAAAAAAAGTGGCAAACCAATGTCGCACCGCTCAACCAATTACCCTTGCTGCGATCAAGCCCTGGGGGATTCAAAGGGAGCTGGTCGCACCGATTTGCCGTTACAAAGGTAGGGAATGTTTTCGGAAATAAAACATAGATTGGTTAAAAAAGTGTAATCCTTTTTTAGTATGTTCTAAATGAGCGGGTTGGTACTGGGTAATTGCAGTTTTTTTGTGCGGGTTCTGTTATGAAAGAGGAGTAGTGCATTGTAGTGTAATCTATCGGTAAATTAATAGCTGACGATACTGTATGTAATGTTTTATGGATTAGTGGAAAAGTTAGTGCTAACAAAAAAGAAGAAAACAGACGAAAATAATTACATAATCTTATCTTTACATAATCTGATAAAAGAATGGCATCTTTTTTGGATTATGAACAGTAAAGTATAATTAGGTCATCGACCTTTAAAAAAATAATTATGAAAGCATACGTTTTTCCAGGGCAAGGTGCTCAATTCTCAGGTATGGGGAAAGAGTTATATGACAATTCGGCTAAGGCAAAAGAATTGTTTGAAAAGGCAAATGATATTTTAGGTTTCCGTATTACAGACATTATGTTTGAGGGAACAGCAGAGGAGTTAAAAGAAACAAAGGTTACACAACCTGCGGTGTTTTTACATTCTGTGATTTCGGCATTGGTGGCTGATGAGTTCAGACCCGACATGGTCGCAGGACATAGTTTAGGTGAATTTTCTGCTTTAGTAACAAGTGGCACTTTGAGTTTTGAAGACGGTTTGTCTTTAGTTTACAAGAGAGCGTTGGCAATGCAAAAAGCGTGTGATATCAACCCGTCAACAATGGCAGCTATCTTAGGCTTGTCAGATGAAGACGTAGAGGCTGTTTGTGCTAAAATTGACGGTGTAGTTGCTGCGAATTACAACTGCCCAGGGCAATTGGTGATTTCTGGTTCTAAAGAAGGAATTGAAAAAGCTTGTGAGGCGGCGAAAGAAGCGGGAGCAAAAAGAGCATTGCCTTTACCAGTAGGGGGAGGTTTTCATTCACCTATGATGGAGCCTGCTGGAAAGGAATTAGCAAAAGCGATAGAGGAAACTACTTTCTCAACGCCTTCTTGCCCAATTTATCAAAATGTTACGGCTTTGCCAACTACAGATTTGGAGATTATTAAAGTGAATTTGATTGCGCAATTGACTGCTCCTGTAAAGTGGACACAGATTGTAGAGAAAATGGTAGCTGACGGAGCAATTGATTTTATTGAATGCGGACCAGGTAAAGTATTGCAAGGTTTGGTTAAAAAAATACACAGACCTGCTCAAGTGGCAGCTATCTAAATTTTAGATTAGGTTATTAAAAAAAAGGGAGTTGTACTTGATGTATAATTCCCTTTTTTAATGAAAAGCTCATACTGTAATGATATAAGAGAAGGGGTAAAAAACAATAAGTTATCAAAAACGTTTTATTAGGGTTTCTAGTTTTTAACTGCTTCAGTTCAAAAAGTTCTTTACTATTGCTCAAGTTCAAAGGGTACATCTCAGGTATTTAAGAAAAATTTAGAAACGAATACCATTGATACGATTACTGAAAATTCTGATTATAATTATTGGTGGGTACAACTTTCTCCTGATCGCTTGGTAAAAGGTGTTTATTTGATAAAAATAGACCTTGATGAAACAGCACTAACTGAGCGAATAATTAAAAATCAGTAGCAATTCTTATTGAACGCTATTCGTTAGTTATCGGCTCTATCCAACGTCCGTTGTCTTTGATGATATTGATGAGTTCTTCTAATGCATTGTCTTCCGAAATACCTCTTTTTACGACTTCTTGCCCTTTGTATAGCGTGATTTTCCCTTTTCCTACACCTACGTAACCAAAGTCGGCATCAGCCATTTCTCCTGGTCCATTGACGATACAACCCATAATACCAATTTTTAAGCCTTTGAGATGCTCAGTACGTTGGCGAATCATTGCTGTGGTTTCTTGTAAATCAAACAATGTACGCCCGCACGAAGGACAAGAAATGTATTCTGTTTTGGTAATTCTCGTTCTTGATGCTTGTAATGCCCCAAAAGTAATGCTATTGATTTTTTTAGGTGGTGTGGTGTTGTTTTTAAGTAGTGTACCGTCACCATAACCATCGACCAAAAGTCCGCCAATATCAGTCGCTGTATACAATTGGAAAGCCTCACTCTCGATTGTATTGTAGTCACGGCTAACAATGACTGGTGTAGTGATGTTGTTTTCTTCTAATAAAATAAAAGTTCGACGCAACTCGGCAAAAGCGTGTTTGTTGGTTGTTGATAAACATAAAATTAGTAGCTCGTCAGATTTGATTCTTTTTAATAATGTAGGAGTCAAATCTTGTAAGGTAACTTGAACGATTTTTATACCTTCTAATTTAGTTGAAAGGTATTCGTTTAAGGTGGCTAAAGGAATAGTATGTTTGTTATTTTGTGTCGCACAAGCCGAATAATCTACAACGGCTTTGAGTCCGTTGGGTAACATAAATGGAGGGAGGTGCTGCCCTAAATAAACATAATCAGCTCCCAAATCACTCATCGACCACTTATCTAATAACTCATTGTAAGTATGTCCGATTGCTTTTAAGTCGTCTTTTGTTAGTTCCTTTTGTGAGTAATCGGCAAGTACACGAGGTACATTTTCGTTACCAAAGTTGAGTACTTCGTGTGTTTTTCTTTTTTTGTAAGCGTAAGGGTCGCTTGTTAAGTTGGTTATTTCTGGAATTGTAGCGTGAGGAGTCCTATTGATGTACCTGTCTGCCAAAAGTTGAGCAACAGGTGCTTCAAATTCGGGAGCTTCGGTCAACGAAACACGGATTGTATCACCCAAACCGTCTTCTAATAATGTACCAATCCCTAAGGCTGATTTTATTCGACCATCTTCGCCTTCTCCTGCTTCAGTAACGCCCAAATGTAAAGGATAAGGTTTTAAATTTTCTTTATCTAAACGCATCACCAGCATACGGTAGGCTTGTATCATCACCTGTGTATTACTCGATTTCATCGAAACAGTCAAGTTATGGTAGTCTAACTTCTCGCAAATACGGATAAACTCTAAGGCGGATTCAACCATTCCCAAAGGGGTATCGCCATAACGGTTGACAATTCTATCGGATAACGAGCCATGGTTGGTACCAATCCGCATGGCTGTACCGTGTGTTTTACAAATAGTGACTAATGGAGAGAAACGTTCTTCAATACGGGTAATTTCTTCAGCATACGAATCATCCGTGTATTCAATGATTTCAAATTTCTTCTTATCAATGTAGTTGCCTGGATTGATACGCACTTTTTCGACAATACGAGCAGCTACCTCAGCGGCGTTGGGAGTGAAGTGTATATCGGCTACTAAAGGAATAGATACGCCTCTTTTTGTTAATTCTTTTTTTATTTCGGCTAAGTTTTTTGCCTCTTTGATACTTGGTGCTGTCAATCGAACCAATTCACAACCTGAATCGACCATACGAATAATCTCTTCGACAGAACCTATTGTATCCATTGTGTCAACGGTTGTCATTGATTGAATACGGATAGGTTGTTCACCTCCTAACAGTAAATCACCGATTTTAATCTCGATTGATTTTCTTCTGCTGTATTTGTGTAAGAAAGAGGTGTATTTGTCGTACATAACTTGAATGAATTAACGTAAGACAAAGTTACTTTATTCTTTTACAAAGTGTAGTGTTTTTTGTTGTGTATTTGTTTCAACCGTGAGAAGGTATAAACCACGAGGTAGGGACGAACAGTCTATTTGCTGTTTGTAAGGTGTGATTAATAGTGTTTCTCCTAAAGTATTCCTAAATGTGATTAGCTTGATGTTGCGTCCTTGAATATGGATACGGTCAGTGAAAGGATTGGGGAATATAATCAAATCATGTAGTTCTTCTAAAGAAGATATACCTGTACAAACCGTAGTCGTTATTTTTAGTGTATCCGAAAAAGTATCGGTTGCAGTAGCGCAACTTAAACCTGATGTCAATGTTGCTCGGATAGAGTCGTTGGTATTCAAATTATCTAAAGACACGGTATTTCCATTAGCGATAGTTAAATCGTTTTTAAACCATTCAATAGTTCCTGTAGTTCCTTTTCCCGCAGTTGTGGCTACGAAATTGACAGTAGCATCTTGGCAAATAGGCAAGGGAGTAGCCATTGCTATTGTTATTGTTGGAGTGATGTCATCTTGTGCCGTCATTGTTATCACGTTTGATGTTGCTATTGCGGCTGTTTTACATTCCTCGGTAGAGGTAAATACTAATTTTATTTCATCGTTTGTTGTCGGGTTATCGGTGTATTGAGCAGTCGTTACGGTAGGCGTGTTGTTTTTGAACCATTGGTACGTCCCGTTTCCTTCCTGATTTGAAATAGAGAAAATTGCAGAAGTACCTGTACAGATGATTTCTTCTTCTGTTTGAATAGAGATAGCCGTAGCGAAAGTTTCTTTTAAAATCATTGTTATCGTATTAGATTCTACTTGGGTACTGGTTACACAATTTAAAGAAGTAGTTAAAATAGCTTTTACGATGTCATTGTTTTTTAATTCGTTGGAACTGTAACTTGTAGCCGTTGATTTTAATATATTATTAACAAACCATTGGTAAGTTGGTGCACTTCCTTGGTTACTTTGTGCTGTGATAGAAAACAAGATGGTTTCGTCGTCACATACATTGGTAGCTGATGCTGAAATGGTGATTTGAGGTGTTGCTAATGAGCCTTTGCCATTGAGTGTCATTACGCCAGAGTTCGTAGGGTCTAAGTGAGGCTTTAGTTGTCTGTTGGCAGTTGTACCGTTCGATTCCCACGAATAAGCCAATTTTCCATACCAATCGTAGCCATTGAGTTTGTTGCAGGCGGTATTTCCTCCGTTTAGGCTACCTACAAAATGTTTGTTTTGATCAAATAAAGGAGCCCCAGAGGAGCCACTTTCTGTAATACTGTGTCCGTTGGCTGTTGCTGTCCATTGTGTAACCCAATAAGTGTCGGCAACATTATTAATTGACGCATCAGAAACGGTAGGACTCGTAAAGGTAGATATTTTTTTAATGTCAAATTTTGGGTGGTGAATAGTAACACCACTCAAAGCAGGTGTGTTTTCCCTGTTCCAACCCGAGTAGTGTACACAGTAAGAAGTAGGGATGTTTTGTTTTAGTTTGACAAGGTAAAAGTCAGAACCGTTATCGCCACCTCTGTCGTGACTTTGAGCAACAAAAGTAGCACCAATCATTGTTTGAAAATTGATGTCAGATTCGCTTGCCGGGTTGTTACAATCAGACGACTCGTAATTAAAATAAAATTGCCAATCATCTAAATCACTTGTTGTCGAATAAATATCGGTATTTGCCTTGTTTGCACAATGCTCGGCTGTTAAGATGTAAGGTGTGAAGTCTTCGTTGGTGTTGTTCATTATTGTGCCCGAACATTGCAGTAAAGCACCATTGTTCTTGGTTAATATTCTAACAACCGCTCTTTTTTGATCTTGCCAGTTGTTTCCTTCCGAACAATTTACATTTAACAAGCAATTGCCGGAGCTACCAAATGCTTTTTTACGACGTGTTTTTTTTTGTTGTTTATTGATTACACCAATTTCATTTAATTTGAAAATTGGACCTAATGTATTTAACGGGTGTTGGTAGATGAAAGATAATACCTCTCCATCAACCAGTAGGGTAGAGAATGAGCCTCCGTCTTGGTTGTCGTCAGAGGTATAGGTGAAACGTTTTTTTGAATGGTTTCCTTGTATGTAAAGTAATCCTCCTTTTGGGATAGTGAACTCGTCAAAATACAAAACAAGACCGTCAGCTTGTTTCACGTTTAGTGTCGCTTCAAAATAAATAAACGCCCCTTTTTGAGTGAAGTTTTCGGAATTGATAAGTTCTTTATTAAATAGAATAGTTTGTCCTACTTGGTCTTTTGTCCATTCGGAAGTGTTTAACGAAGGGTTTTTAATAAAAAAGGTGTCACTGTGATTTGTGTTTTTACAAAATGAAAGGTACGCTGCTTCTTGAATGGTTTGTTGACCAAATAGAAAAGAAGAAGTAATAACAGCTAAAAAGAGAGAGGGTAAATTTAACATAAATCGCTGCTTTTTATAAACAAGGAATTAGTGTGTGTAAAAGTTCGGGCAAGGCATTCTTTTACTTGGGTTCTTTTTAATCTTAGGTTGTCCAAAAACATACGTCAAGTTCAACTCGTGTGAACCGCCACTTCTGGCAATTGCAAGTGTTGAAACTGTCCAATCATAGCTGTAAGTGACGTTAATGCTGTTAAATTTCATTCCTAATAAAAAGACAGCAGACTCATTATTATGAAATTCTTTACTTAGCACTTTAAAAGGAATACCTCTGTACCAAAACCCTGCGATGTATTTGTGGTATAAAAAGTAAGTTCCGAAATCAAACTGATCTGACTTTCCTTGGTGTTTGTATTGAAAAGTAGGTGTAATACTCACCTCTCGGTTGTCAGTAATAGCTAACCCTGTAGCGTATTTTTTTATCATAATTTTATATCCACCTGTGTAGGCAAATTTGACAGGTAGTTTAGATACGTCATTTAAAAAAGAGAGATTAGGCGTGTTCATGTGATGAGCGGTGAAACCAAGCCAAAACTCAGGTGTGTATAAGATGAAGCCCG
This sequence comes from Cytophagales bacterium, assembly GCA_965224495.1. GTDB lineage: Bacteria > Bacteroidota > Bacteroidia > Cytophagales > JAAEPT01 > CBDCZI01. The sequence continues at coordinate 323,526 of CBDCZI010000029.1, forward strand.
AACTTGCATCCACAAAGTTAACCAAGCTCTTATTAAAAGAAGGAGCTGCGTTTACAATACCTGTTTCGTCAAACTGAGAAGGGAAAGTTAATACCGAGTAATCTACATTTTGAAAAGACCAACCTAATTGTAAGCCCATTCGCAAAGCAATACGGTTGGTTAAATGTAATTCGTAAGCATATTGAGCAGCCAATTGTGTAGAAGAAATCGAAGACTGTCCTTGTTGATCATAAAGGATGTATCCACCAAAACCACTGTTGTATTTTTTATTGTAACCATCAAGAGAAACGTACGACGTGAGGTATTTAGACTCTAAACTTGGCCATTGCATACGTTGGTGAGTAGATACCCTTGTTCGATGAATACCACCAGCAAAGGCAGGGTTTTGGTATAAACCTACTTGGTAAAATTGTGTAAACTGAATATCTTGAGCGTAAGAAAAAACAGTCATAAACAATGTTATGCTGATAAGGAGCTGTATTTTTATTTTTTTAATCAATGTGTTTATCTATTATTGAGTGTCGGATAAATAATTTTATCAAAAAGATGACTTATATTTGAACTATTCCTTGCCACTATGACTTAAAGGGGTAATCATAAACAAAGATATTAAGATGAAACGTATATTGTTAACTATTTGTTACCTTTTACCAATTTTAATTTTCGCACAAAGTAAACAAACGATACTTCGGTACGAGTTAAAGGCAGAAGAGTCTTTTAGAAATAATGAATATGGAGAAGCACTTCAGTATTATGAGAAATACGAGGAACTGACTGATAGGCTGTCTGTTGAGGTGAGTTATAAAATGGGGATTTCTTATTTAGAAATTTATCATTATAGAGAGGCTTTGATTTATTTAGAAAGATGTAGGAATGAACGTTCGTTGTTAAATTTTTCTTACGATTATTATTACGCAAAATCGTTGCAACTAAACGATTTTATTAGTGAAGCGAAAATTTATTACCAACGTTACCTCAACTCAATTCAAGAAGAAAGGAACTACAAAAAGTTTGTTCCAGAAATAAAAAGAGAATTGGAAAGGTGCGATAACGCATTGGCATTGATGTCAAAACCAACAAAGGTAAAAGTGAGTTTGTTAGGTTTTGCTATTAATGGTCCTTTTGATGAACATTCTCCTTTGATTACGGCCGATGGGAATAAGATGTACTTTACTTCAGATAGAAAATCAACAACAGGAGGGCATAAATTCAAATTAGACGGTACTTTTTTTGAGGATATTTATGTCTCAAATAAAGTAAATGGAAAATGGGAGAAACCAAAAAAAGTGAGAGAATTGGACTCAAAAGACCATGACGCTTGTGTGGCGTTAAGTCATGATGGGCGTCAAATGATTATTTACCGTTACAGTCATAGTGATTTTTTCCATCGAGCAAAAGGACAATTGTATCTATCTAAGTTAAATAATAATCATTGGTCTAAACCTCAATTGCTACCTATTCCATCTTCAGCAAAAGCAAGGGAAGTAAGTGCTTGTTTTTCTATTAATGACCAAGAGATCTACTTTACTTCGGATAGAGAAGGAGGTTTTGGAGGGACTGATATTTATCGTACACAATTAACCCATGGTGTTTGGAGTGAACCAATTAACTTGGGAGACTCTATAAATACACCTTATGATGAAGACGCACCTTTTGTGCACCCAAATGGAAAGATGTTTTATTTTAGTTCTACGGGTCATAATTCAATGGGAGGGTATGATATTTTCAAAAGTAGATTAACGGGTAATCATGAGTTTTCTAAACCTCAAAATATGGGTTATCCAATCAATACAACAGGAGATGATATTAGTTTTTCAGTCTCTGCGGATGGACAAAAAATTTATTTTGCTGATAACCGTTCCGAAGGAAAAGGAGATATGGATATTTATACAGCCGATTTTAAAGATGAAAATAATAACCTGTATATATTAAAAGGTAAAGTTTTGAGTGAAGAAAAGAATACGCCTTTAGATGTAGTGATTAACGTGTACGAAAGAGGTAAACAGTCTGTCTTGAGTGTTTATTCGTCTAATGCAATTACAGGAGATTTTGTGATCATGCTTAATGAAGGGAAAAAGTATGTAGTTGAAATCATAAAAGAAGGAAGAGAACCTTATATACAAGAAATTGATGTAGAAAAAATAACAGGTTTCAAATTAGATCAAAGGGATTTGATTTTAAAAGCAAAATAGCGTTCTAATGTAGTTGAACGGTTTTCGTATATCTTACACATTTCATTTTAGCCATAAAAAAAGTCTTTCAAAATGAATTGAAAGACTTTAGTAGTGATTCGACTGGGGCTCGAACCCAGGACCCTCTCCTTAAAAGGGAGATGCTCTACCAGCTGAGCTATCGAATCGACCTATGTTTTGTACCCACGGGGGGAGTCGAACCCCCACGAACGCAATGTTCACCAGCCCCTCAAGCTGACGTGTCTACCAATTCCACCACATGGGTGAGTAGACAGTTCCTTTGATGTTATCTCTCAAAGAAACTTTAGTGATTCGACTGGGGCTCGAACCCAGGACCCTCTCCTTAAAAGGGAGATGCTCTACCAACTGAGCTATCGAATCGACCTATTTGTTTATTCTCATTGCTGGTAATGAGAAAGAATTCTTTTAACGTCGTGTTTTAAAAGAATTTTAGTGATTCGACTGGGGCTCGAACCCAGGACCCTCTCCTTAAAAGGGAGATGCTCTACCAGCTGAGCTATCGAATCAACCTATGTTTTTGGTTGCTTTAGGTAAGCTTTTTTACCTTATTGCGATGCAAAGGTAATAGCATTTTTTCTAAAAGGAAAGCCTTAGCGAGAAAAATATAAATAATGTTTTTACAAGATGTTACAATGTGCTATAAATCAGCTTTAAAAGTGAAATGTGTAAGTGGGGATACCTTTCTTGTAAAGTGTTTTTTTATGACTTCCGTAAAAAAAGAAAGAAAACAAGGTAAGGCGTCCTTGATTTGTCGATATTTGTACTACAAACGTTTATTATTTCTTTGAAGGGATAATAATTGATTTTTCAGCGCGTTGTAATTAAAGAAAGAGAAAAGGGATGAGTTATAAAAAGATAGTTTTTGTGGTGTTAAGTGTTTTTGTATTGTCAAAAGCAACTGCTCAGCGTACAAAACACTTGAATTTACCCCATTACGATGATAAGAAAATTCACTATGGGTTTCATTTGAGTTTGAATCATTCAGCGTTTAGGACAGTGCACTCAGACTGGTTTTTAGCTAATGATACGATTCAATATATGCACGGAGGAGGAAAGTCCGGTTTTGGCTTGGGCTTTTTGTTTAATTTTAGACTGTTTGAATACGGCGATCTTCGTTTCTTGCCGACAGTAGCTTTTTATGAACGGACGATTACCTATGGGGTAAAAGGTTTGGACCAAGAGGTTGTTGCTTCTTTTAACTCTTCGCATGTCAATTTGCCTATACTTTTTAAATACAAAGCCAAACGTCGTAGTAATGCACGGGTTTATATGGTTGGAGGGGCTAACTTTGGTTTTGAGGTTACGACGAAAAAGAAAACCAAATCTGATGATCAGTTGTTACTCAGGGGAGCGGAGCTTTCTTTGGAATATGGCGTTGGTGTAGATCTTTACCAACCTTATTTTAAGTTTGCCCCAGAACTTCGGTTTTCATTAGGGCTTACAAATTTGATTGACCCTACGGAAAGTATTTATTCGTTACCGATAGATAAGGTGATGTCTTATACAGTGACACTTTACTTGATGTTTGAATAAAGCTTTGTCAACTTTTTCTCACGGTTAATTTTTTTCGGGAATTAAAATAAGGAGCGTCTTTGATGGTCTCTCTCATTGAGTAAAAAAGCTATTTTCATTCTTTCGGGTAGAAGTAGTTGTCCATCGAAAAAGTAAGTTACCAATAATCAAATGAATGGTGGTGTGATTGGTTGTGGTTTAGTTTTTTTGTTTTGAAAGGACTCAAGTCACGTAATATATAGGCGAAATAACTAATCGCTATTTTTAAATCGGCTTAGGGATAGAAGAGAAAATCCTTTTGTGAGGAACGAACAAAAGATTGTAACGTATAGCCCGACCCGTACTGACTTTTGTCTGTTTATTTGTTTTCTATTGGGAAGGCGTCTGTATATTGGAATCAAATCATTTCATCGCAAAGGGGAAGCTCCAAATAATAAAAAAAATGGTTATTTATAGATTAGACATAAAAAAAAGCCACGAATATAATCCGTGGCTTTTGCTATTTTTTGTTTTTTTATTTCGCTGGAACCAATGCGCCCTCGATAATAGTATCTACGACAGATGGGTCTAACAATGTAGAAGTGTCGCCTAATGAAGAAACGTCACCTTCGGCAATTTTTCTCAATATACGACGCATGATTTTACCCGAACGAGTCTTTGGTAAACCTGTTACAAATTGTATCATATCTGGCTTAGCAATCGGTCCGATAGAGGTAGTTACACCTGCTAAAATGTTCTTTTTCAATTCATCTTCGTTTGAAATCTCACCGTCGCAAATGACATAAGCATAAATACCTTGTCCTTTGATTTTGTGAGGGTAACCAACAATCGCCGATTCAAGTACTTTAGGGTGCTCATTGATGGCGTTTTCTACCTCTGCTGTACCCATTCTGTGTCCTGAAACGTTGATTACGTCATCTACACGTCCTGTAATTCTGTAATATCCGTCTTCATCTCTTCGGCAACCATCTCCTGTGAAATACATTCCTGGATAAGTTCCGAAATAAGTGTCTTTACACCTTTGGTGGTCTCCGTAAGTTGTTCTTAAAATCGAAGGGAAAGGGAATTTGATACAAAGGTTTCCTTCGACTGCGTTTCCTTCCAATTCGTTTCCGTCTGCATCCATCAATGCCAATTGAATTCCTGGCATTGGAAGTGTTGCACACGTTGGTTTTTGAGGTGTAATACCTGCCATTGGCGCGATTAAGAAACCTGCAGTTTCTGTTTGCCAATAGGTATCAACAATTGGGCATTTTCTATGTCCGATATGCTCGTGGTACCAGTGCCAAGCTTCTTCGTTGATAGGTTCTCCAACCGAACCTAAAACTCTTAGGTTAGATAGGTCATATTTGGCAGGGAACTCTGTTCCGTAAGCCATCAATGCTCTGATTGCTGTTGGTGCGGTATAGAAAATGTTTACTTTATGTTTTTCACAAATTTCCCAAAAACGTCCTGCGTCTGGGTAGGTTGGTACACCTTCAAACATTAATGAAGTTGCTCCTGCTAATAATGGTCCGTAAATAATGTAAGAGTGCCCTGTAATCCACCCGATATCGGCTGTACACCAATAAATTTCTTCTTCTTTGTATTGAAAGGCGTTGCGGAAAGTATAGTCTGTGTAAACCATATAACCTCCTGTTGTGTGCACAACTCCTTTAGGCTGACCAGTCGAACCAGAAGTGTAAAGAATAAATAAAGGGTCTTCAGCATCTACTTCTGCCGCTTCGTTTTTATCATCTACTTTCGCACATTCGTCATGCCACCATTTATCACGTCCGTCCACCATAGTGACTTCTGCGTTGGTTCTTTTTACAACGATTACTGTTTCTACGCAATCAGCAGTTTCACAAGCTGTGTCAACTACTTTTTTAACAGCAATGTTTTTTGCTCCACGGAAGTTTCCGTCTGAGGTTAAAATAACTTTTGCTTTTGCATCGTTTACTCTGTCAGACAATGCTGAGGCTGAAAATCCTGCGAAAACTACCGAATGAATAGCTCCGATACGTGCACAGGCTAAACAAGCAATGGCTAATTCGGGTATCATTGGCATATAAAGACAAACTCTGTCGCCTTTTTTTACACCGTTTGCAAGCAACATATTTGATGCTTCACAAACTTTGCTATGCAATTCTTTATAAGTAAGCGTAATTGCTTTTTCGTCCGTCCCACTTGGTTCCCAAATAATAGCGGGTTGGTTAGGGCGGGTTTCTAAATGTCTGTCCAAACAGTTTTCAGTGATATTTAATTTACCACCTTTAAACCATTCTACTTTTGCTTCGTTAAAATCCCATTCTAACGTCTTATCCCACTTCTTTTTCCAAACGAATTGTTCTGCTTTATCATCCCAAAATGCTTCTGGGTTATCTACACTTTTTTGGTATTCTTGGAAATAATCAGAGAAATTATTTATTGAATTTGACATATTTATGTAATGCTTGTGTTTAGTTAATTTGTGTTTGTGGAAAGCAATTTCTTGTTTTCAGTTACAATATATTACCTTTGAGTCTAAATTCCCAAAAGTGAGGCAATCTATTATCGTTTTTTTTCTTCTTTTTATTCAGTCTTTGGTTGGGTACAGTCAGGTTGACCTTGCTGTAGGTGATACTTTAAGACTGGATAGGGTGATTGTTGACCAAGTGATTTTGGTAGGCAACCGTCGGACAAAATCTTATGTTATTCAACGTGAACTGACTTTTAATCAGGGAGATACTTTGTTGGTTTCGGATACAAATAAAGTTTTTTCGAGGACACGAGATAATGTTTTTAATACGGGTTTATTTGTCAGTGTAAAGACTGAAGTTTACGAGACTGGGTTGTCGCATTATATTTTGGTTTTGAAGTTGAAAGAGCGTTGGTACTCGTGGCCGATACCGATTTTAGAATTAGCGGATAGGAATTTTAATGAATGGGTAGAGGAAAGAGGTGCTGATTGGAAAAGAATAAATATAGGTGTTGATTTTAAACAAGAAAATTTCAGAGGTCGAAATGAACAGTTACGTGTCAAATTACAGACAGGGTTTACGAAAAAGTATGAGTTGTTTTACACGATTCCTTATGTTGATACTAAACGAAAGTCAGGGCTTCAATTTGCGGTGTCTTATTCGACTAATAAAATAGTCGCTCACCAAACTTTTGGTAATAAATTACTTTACCACGATGGGGAGCAAGTGAATAGAAAACGTTTTTATAGTAGTGTGGCTTTTTTGCGAAGGGGAAAACTGTACAGTCAGCATAAAATGAAGTTGAGGTTCAATAAAAATAGTATTTCTGATACGATTAAGGAGCTTAATTCAGCTTACTTTCAATCGGGGAATAACCAACGTTATTTTGAGTTGATTTATACGTTTACTCACGACAAACGAGATATTAAATATTATGCACGAAAAGGTCACTTTACAGAAGTAGAGGGACGTAAACTTGGCTTGGGGTTGTTTGGCGATGTAAATCAGTTCGATGCTTACTTGACTCATTCACGCTACCTTCCTTTGACTAAAAAGCTGTTTTTTTCGGCTATGGTGCGAGGGAAGTATGCTGTGGCTCAAAAACAAAATTTCTTTAATAACAAAGCGATGGGCTATTACGAAGATTTTGTTCGGGGCTATGAACTTTATGCGATTGATGGACAAAAATATATTCTCAATAGAAATGAACTGAAATTGAATTTATTAAACAAAACGTTTCATTTGGAAAAGCATATAGGTAGTAACCAATTTAGTACAGTGCCTTTACAGATTTACCTCAAGTCGTATGCTGATTTTGGTTGGGTAAAAGATACCAGTTTTGGTCACCTCAATCCTCAATTAAATGATAAGTTACTTTCTGGGGTAGGTGTAGGGCTTGATTTTGTTACGTTTTATGATGCTGTTATTCGTTTGGAATATTCTTACAATCAACTTAACGAACACGGTTTTTTCTTGCATATTGGAGCGAGTATTTAGGTAATTAATGGAGTTGTACCATATAAATTAAGGCGTTTTCTATTAAGACTACTGATTCCAAATAAGCTTATTTAAGGAAAGAATGTCAGTCTTTTTATTATTTTTGTGGTACACGAACTTAACAGGTCGGTGACCTCAAAAAAAATGGCAGATTTTAGTTACCAAAAACCGTTTCCTCTTTCTAAAGACGAAACGAAATATAAATTGATTTCAAAGGAAGGTGTTTCTACCATTGAGGTAGATGGACGCAAATTATTGAAAATTGAGCCCGAAGCATTGGCTGTGTTGTCTGAGAAGGCGATGGAGGATGTCTCTTTTTTGTTGCGACCTGCACATTTAGAAAAGGTGGCTAAAATCTTAGATGACCCTGAAGCGACGGATAACGATCGTTTTGTTGCCTATACCTTGTTGCAAAATGCGGTGACGGCTGTGGAGGGGGAGTTGCCTTCGTGCCAAGATACGGGGACGGCTATCGTGATGGGAAAAAAAGGAGAGGATGTGTTTACGGGGGCAAATGACCCTGAGTTTTTGTCGAAAGGGGTTTATAATGCTTTTGCGAAGAGGAATTTACGTTATTCTCAAATTGTGGCAATGAATATGTTTGACGAAGTGAATACGGGGTCAAATTTACCTGCACAAATCGACTTGTACGCCGAACAAGGAAACGAATACAAGTTTTTGTTTATGGCAAAAGGTGGTGGTTCGGCAAACAAAACATTTTTATACCAAAAGACAAAGGCTTTATTGAACGAAGTGAGTTTGGCGGCTTTTGTTGCTGAGAAAATAAAAGATTTGGGAACGTCTGCTTGTCCGCCTTATCACTTGGCTTTTGTGATTGGGGGAACGTCGGCAGAGGCAAATTTAAAATCTGTGAAGTTGGCTTCTGCTGGTTATTACGACAATTTACCAACGGAAGGAAACGCAGGAGGTCAGGCTTTTAGAGATTTGGAATGGGAGAAAAAAGTACAAGATATTTGTGAAAACAGTGAGATAGGTGCACAGTTTGGTGGGAAATATTTCACGCATGATGTAAAAGTTATCCGTTTGCCTCGTCACGCAGCGTCTTGCCCTGTTGGGTTAGGGGTGAGTTGCTCGGCAGATAGAAATATTAAAGGAAAGATTACAGAAGAGGGTATTTTTGTAGAGCAGTTGGAAGAAAATCCTGCGAGATTATTACCTGCAGAAGCACCGCATTTAGAAGAGGCAATTGATGTTGATTTGGATCAGCCAATGGATAAAGTATTGGCTATATTGTCTAAATACCCAATTAAGACCCGATTGAAATTAAAAGGAACGCTGATTGTGGCTAGGGATTCGGCTCACGCAAGAATAAAAGAAATGCTAGACGCTGGGCAACCAATGCCTGAGTATTTTAAAAATCACCCAATTTATTATGCTGGACCAGCTAAAACACCAAAAGGAATGGCTTCAGGTTCGTTTGGACCAACTACTGCTGGGCGTATGGATCCTTATGTGGGTGAATTTCAAGCAAAGCGTGGTTCGATGATTATGTTGGCAAAAGGAAACCGTTCGGCTGGCGTACGAGAGTCTTGTAAGAAAAATGGTGGTTTTTATTTAGGTTCTATCGGAGGTCCTGCGGCTATTTTAGCGAAAGAAAACATTAAATCTGTTGAGGTAGTCGATTTTCCTGAGTTAGGAATGGAGGCTGTTCGTAAGATAGAAATAGTTGATTTCCCTGCTTTTATTATTTGTGATGACAAAGGAAATGATTTCTTTAAAGATATGTAATAATTAAGTTTTTACGGAATAGATAAAGGAGCTGTGTTTGACACGGCTCCTTTTGTTTTAAAGAGAGATACTTTCCTATAACTTAAATTAATGGCTATCTTTGTTGAATAATTCAAAATTAGCAAATAAAATGTATTTCAAGACTTCGATTTTCAATCAAAAGGCTGTTCTTTTTTTTATAGTGTTTTTTCAATTAGCAACGTTGTCTTTTGGGCAAGTAGAGGATGCTTTTGAGTTTGAAGCAGCTGTTACTGGAGATGTAGCAAGTAATATGGTTGGAGGAGTGAAACAAGGTGTTGTCTATCTTGGGAATATTGATCTGCAATTGACTTTTGATACAGAAAAAGCCAAATTATGGAAGGGCGGGACGTTTTTTGCTTACGGACTAAATAACCACGGAAAACCTTTGTCGGGTTTGGTGGGCGATTTACAAGTAACCAATAATATTGAGGCAGATGCAAACACACGTTTGTATGAACTTTGGTACCAGCAAAAGTTTGGTAAGTTTGCTGTTACGGTAGGACAACACGATTTGAATTCAGAATTTGCAGTGAGCGAAACGGCTTTGGTTTTTCTTCAGAGTTCGTTTGGTTTTCAGCCCGATATTTCAACAAACCCACCTGTGTCACAGTTTCCTGTTGCTACGGTAGGTGTTTTTGCTAAATGGGAGGTGTCAGATAGATTTACCATTATTGGTGCTGTTTATGATGGCAACCCAGGAGATGAAGTGAGTAACCCTAATTCGGTAAATGTGCAATTGAAACAAGAGGAGGGAGCAATGACAATTGCAGAGTTACAATATACTTACAAAAGAGATAGTGTTATTAAAGGAACGTATAAATTAGGGCTTTGGAACCATACAGCAACAGCTGTTTCGTTGAGTGACCCAACAAAAGAATATAAAAATGACCAAGGTTTTTATTTTATCGCTGACCAACTGTTGTTGGCAGAGGTTAATGATTTACAGCAAGGTTTGATGGCATTTGGTCAAGTCGGTTTTGCCCTAAAGATGCCAATACGATAGCGTCTTATATAGGAGGAGGAGTTCGTTACAAAGGTTTTTTTAAGAAAAGAGACGAAGATGAATTGGCTTTAGCGGTAGGGCACGTATTTCTTTCTGACGCGTATAAAACAGTAAATAACATAACAAAAGATGAAACAGTTATCGAATTGACATACAATATGAGGTTGAATAAGTATTTTTCTATACAACCTGATTTGCAATACGTGATTACACCAAGTGGAAATGCTGCGATTGATGATGCTTTAATTGGTGCTGTACGAGTGAAATTGGAGTTTTAGTTCTCTTTTTTGGACTATTTTCAATTCCTACCCAATTCATTGTAGCCAAATGTTTATTTTAGGCTAATAACTTGCTATTTTTGTTTAAAATAAGAACAATGGCAAGAGTATTAACAGGTATCCAAAGTACAGGTATTCCACATTTGGGGAATATATTAGGGGCTATGCGTCCAGCAATTGAGTTAGCAAACGAAGGTGCAAATGAGGCATTTATTTTTATTGCGGATTTACATTCTTTTACAGCGATAAAAGAAGGGCAAACTATTCGTGACAATACGTACGCTGCTGCTGCCGCGTGGTTGGCTTGTGGTTTAGATACAGATAAGAATGTCTTTTACCGTCAGTCAGACATTCCTGAAGTTTGTGAGTTGATGTGGTATTTGGGTTGTACTACACCTGTGCCTATGCTTGAAAATGCCCATTCTTTTAAAGATAAAAGTGCCAAGTTAGAAAAAAATCAAATCAATATGGGGCTGTTTAATTACCCTGTTTTGATGGCAGCAGATATTTTGCTTTACCACGCAGATTTAGTACCTGTTGGAAAAGACCAAAAGCAACATTTAGAAATTACAAGAGATTTGGCTCGTTCATTTAATCATAATTACGGAGAGATTTTTACGGTTCCAGAACCGAAAATAAACGAAGAGATGATGATAATACCAGGGACAGACGGTCAAAAAATGAGTAAGTCGTACGGTAATACTATAAATATTTTCTTGGCAGAGAAAAAATTGAAAAAAAACGTGATGGCTATTCAAACGGATAGTAAAGAGTTAGAAGAACCTAAAGACCCTGAAACTTGTAACGTGTTTAAATTGTATGAATTGATGGCTTCAAAGGAGCAAATTGATACGATGAGAGCTAATTATTTAGCAGGAGGTTTTGGTTATGGTCACGCTAAAAAAGAATTACTTGGGTTGTTAATCGATGAATTTTCGGAAGAAAGAAGAATTTACAACGAACTGATTGATGACCGTACATTGATTGATGCCGAATTGAAAAAAGGAGCTGAAAAAGCAAGAGCGGTAGCAAGAAAAACATTGGATACAATTAGAGAGAAAGTAGGGTATTAGGTAGATCCGTTTAGTAATAGAAGAAGGAGATTTGATAAAATGGAAAACTTGTTACTTCTTGATGATTATCCCACAAAAAAGCCTATGCTGAAATTTCAGCATAGGCTTTTTATGTGTTTTTAAAACTTTACCCTTGGTACTCTTGTTGTAAGAAGTTAGGGAAAATAGTGTAATGTTTTTCGGCTACAAAACCATACAATTCTCGTTTGAGGTCCTCGTAGTTTTCTTTTGATTTAGCTGAAGTAAACACCACTTTTACATTGTCTTTCGTATTTGCCTCGGCAATACTTTTCAAGTGTAAATCAAAATCTTCAAACTCTTCGTACTTATCGTAACGGTAAGTGTCAAGTTTGTTAAACACCAATAAAGTTGGCATATCTTGTACGCCGATTTCTGCTAAAGTAGCATTTACAACTTCCAATTGGTCTTCGTACGCTTCGTGCGAAATATCGACTACGTGCATCAAAATATCAGCCTCTCTTACTTCATCTAAAGTGGATTTGAAACACTCTATCAGTCCGTGAGGAAGTTTACGAATAAAACCTACTGTATCTGTTAATAAGAAAGGAATGTGACTTAATACCACTTTTCTTACCGTAGAATCTACCGTTGCAAATAATTTATTTTCTGCGAAGATATCAACTTTCGCCAACAAGTTCATCAAAGTAGATTTACCGACATTGGTATAACCAACAATGGCAACTCTCGCCAATTGTCCACGGTTTTTACGTTGTGTTACGCCTTGTTTGTCGATTTGCTTCAAACGTACTTTTAGCCTTGATATAGTATCTCTAATCGCACGTTTATCAGTTTCTATCTCTTTTTCCCCCGAACCACCACGTGTGTTTGTTCCTCCTCTCTGACGCTCTAAGTGTGTCCAAAGATTTGTCAAACGAGGTAATAGATACTGTGAACGTGCCAATTCTACTTGTGTTTTTGCTTGTGCTGTTTTGGCTCTAAACAAGAAAATATCTAAAATCAATAAACTTCTGTCATAGATTTTGACGTCTAACTCATTTTCGATATTTCGAACTTGAGAAGGTGTCAAGTCATCGTCAAAAATCACACAGTCAATATCCTCTTCTTTAACAACGTCTTTGATTTCTTGCAATTTTCCTTTTCCGACAAACGTACGTTTGTCAGGTCGTTCCAACGATTGCGTAAATTTCGCTGTGGTTTCGATATTTATAGTACCTGCCAAAAACTCTAACTCAGCCAAATATTCTTTGGTTTTTTCTAAGTTTTGCTTTTGACTCACTAAAGCTACTAATATAGCTTTGTCTGCGATACTTGATTCGTCTGTATCGTACAATGTTCCCTTAGCCATAACTATGCAAAGAAACCTTTAGAGATTCCCATGTAAAATACATAAATAAATAGGATTAACGCTCCACCTGCGAGTAAAGCACTTTTTCTTCTAAATCCAATAATTGCCAAAGGAATACCTAAAAGACCTAACATTATTTTGGTGTGTAACCACGCTTCTGAGGTTGCTGAACTTTTCAAAAACAACATCACTCCACTAATCAAAATCAGTGTCCCTAAAATCATTTCTACTATTTTCGTTTTATCTCTTACTACTTGAAATGTTTTTTTGTTAACCAATAACAAAGCTACTTTGAAGGTAATTGATGCCAAAAAAAGGTAAATTATTCCTTTGTGCATCGCTAATAATTGTGCGTAATCCATACTGTTTATTTTATCTGTTTTGTGAAATTTCCTTGTATTACTAAATGAATAAACAACTATTTTCATTCATTTAGTAATAAAGAACAGTAAAGTTAAGTAGGCATTGGTAAATAATCACCATTTTTGGCAAGAGTATTTTAATTGTATATGTCTCAACAGCAAAAAAAAATAGTAATTTCAATAAACACTTCGTGGAATATTTTCAATTTTAGGTTAAATTTATTGAAGTATCTTCAAGCAAAAGGTTATAAAATCATAGCTATCGCTCCTCAAGATGCTTATTCTGAAAAGTTAATTGAAAATGGTATTATTTTCGAACCAATTACGATTGATAATAAAGGGAATAATCCATTGAAAGACCTGTTGTTAATTAAACGGTATTATTCGTTACTAAAAAAACATCGTCCCGATATTACTTTGTTTTACACCATAAAACCGAATATTTATGGGACGCTAGCATCGGGTTTATTGAAAATACCTGTAATTACAAATGTCTCAGGTTTGGGAACTACATTTATACGCACCAATTGGATTAGTAAAATAGCACAAATGCTCTATAAATTTTCTTTTCGTTTTGCTGATAAAGTCTTTTTTCAAAACAAAGATGACCGAGAATTATTCATTCAAAAACAATTAGTTTCTTCAAAAAAAGCGGGACTTTTACCTGGGTCGGGAGTTGATTTAACAAAATTTACCCCAACACCACTCCCTGAAAAGTTACATTTTTTATTTATTGGCAGGCTACTTTATGATAAAGGTATTATTGAGTTTTTAGACGCTTGCAAAATCATTAAACAACAATACGACGTTGAATTTTCTATTATAGGAAAAATTGAAGAAGAAGCTAATTTGGGTATTTCTTTAGAAAAACTAAACAGCTATAAAAATTACATAAACTACTTAGGAACAACGGATAACATAAGAAATGAAATTGAGAAAGCAAGTGTTATTGTTTTGCCCAGTTACCGAGAAGGAACACCAAGAACTTTGCTTGAAGGAGGAGCGATGGGACGACCTTTGTTAGCTACAAATGTTGCGGGGTGCAAAGATTTGGTCAAAGAAAACTACAATGGCTGGCTATGTGAAGCAAAGAGCACAAGCGATTTAACGAAAACATTAGAAAAGGCTATTTTAACAGATAGGGAAAAGCTTGTCGAATTTGGCTTAAATAGTCGTATATTCGTGGAAGAAAACTACAATGAACAGTTCGTTTTCGACCTTTATAACGAGGCTATAGATACCATTTTATGATATATATAAAAACACCTATCGAAGGATTATTTGAAATTGAGCCACAAGTATTTGGTGACGAAAGAGGTTATTTTTTCGAATCATTCAAATCTGATGAGTTTAAAAAGATAGTTGCTGACGTCGATTTTGTTCAAGACAATCAGTCTTATTCAACAAAGGGTGTTTTAAGAGGCTTACATTTTCAAACAGGTGATTTTGTTCAAGGAAAATTAGTTCGAGTGATAACAGGTAAAGTCTTAGATGTAGCTGTTGATTTAAGACCTGACTCACCGACTTTCGGAGAACATTATTCGGTGATTTTAGATAGCGAAAAACAAAATATGTTTTATGTACCTGAAGGCTTTGCTCACGGTATTTATTTGTTAGAAGATTCTATATTTTCTTACAAATGCACCAACTATTACAACAAAGAAGCTGAAGGTAGTATTGTTTGGGATGATGCTGACCTAAATATTCAATGGGGAGCGACGAACCCAAGTCTTTCAGGAAAAGATGATACAGCACTAAGTTTTAAAGATTTTAAAATCTCAATTGGTAAATAAGCTTTATGAAATTCTATTCACTTTTAAAAATAGTATTTAGTTACTTTTTGGTACACTTACTTCTCTTTTCTTGCACGTCAAAAAAGGAGAATATAATGTTCCGTGTAGGTAAGAATTTCAAAAATGATACGGCTTATTTTTACAATAGTAAAGAAGAGAATTACAAACTAAAAGTTGATGATTATATCAATGTAAAGCTCTACTCTAATGGAGGTGAAATTATTCTTGACCCCAACAATTGGCTTTCTTCAAGTATCAGTACCAGCGGTCAGGCACAAAGATTAGAAAAACCGAAATATTTAATAGAAACCAACGGAAATGTTCGTTTGCCTTTGATTGGAGGTATTCATTTAGCTGATTTGACTATCAAACAAGCAGACAGTACACTTAGTAAAGCCTATTCGGAATTTTATGTAAAGCCTTTTGTGCTTATCACATTGAGCAACAGGAGAGTAACGGTTATCGGGCCTCAAGGCGGTAAAATCATTCCCTTAGAAAATGAAAACACCAATCTTATCGAGGTAATTGCCCTTTACGGAGGAATGGACAAAGAGTCGAAAGCTCATAATATACGTTTGATACGGGGTGATTTGAATAACCCTCACGTGCAATTAATTGATTTAACAAGTATTGAGGGAATGAAAATGGCTCAGTTACAAGTCTTACCTAACGACATTGTGTATATCGAACAAGTCCGAAAGCCATTTTTCGAATCAGCGAGAGATTGGGGAGCTGTATTGGGAATTGTCACTACAGCAATTACATTAATCTTATTGATAAACTCTTTGAAAAAATGAGCGAACTAAATCAAGATTTCAACTTAGAAAACACCAAAGAAACGCAACAACTCTCTATTCCGCAACAAGCAGACGGAGAGTTTGATACTGCACGTTTTTACCACGCTTTCAATAAGAGTTGGAAATGGATAATCTTACTTTTAGTAACTTTTTTCATACTTGCTTTTTTCTATAATAGGTACACCAAACCTGTATTTAAAGCCTCTGCTATTATTCAATTAGAATTTAATACCGACGTTGATTTGGTAGGTTTGGGAGGGAGCTTTGGCGATAGAAACCAAAAATCAAAAAGTTTATCGGGAGAAATAGAGATTATTAAATCGAAGGTTCTTTACCAAGAAATTGTAAAAGAAGTGAATTTAGACGTTTCTTATTTCTTTGAGGGAAATTTGTTAAATGACGAAAAATTTGGTAGCGAAGTTCCGTTTATCATCACCTACAATAGTGAGCAAAGAAACGTATTAATCGGGCATAAAGTACATGTTACCATTCAAGAAAATAATGAATTAGTAATTAGTTACGGGAAGGATGAAAATCGAATTGAAATAGAAACAAAATTCGATACACCTATTAGTTTAAAAGGGTTTGTGTTTAGCGTTAAAAAAACAAGAAACACAGAGGAAAACATAGGCTCACCTTATTTTTTTATTTTAAACAGTAGAAATAGTCTATTGTCTTATTTGGATAAGAATGTTTCTGTAGAAGTACTTAACTATGAGGCAAACACTTTAAATATTCATTTCTCGGACTACAACCAAAAGAAAGCAAAACGAATCACGGAGTCAGTAATTAGTAATTACCTGAAAAAATCGGTTGACCAAAAACAAAAAAGTAATGCACAAACATTAAAGTATATCAATGACCAATTGGATACTACTTTAAGCAAATTAGAGGATATTGAATCTAAAATGCAACTACTATCAAGAGGTTCTATGTTTGGGAATACTTCTGAATCATATAACCTTATTTCGGAACAGGTGGATAAATACAGTCTTGAGAAACTAAACCTTTCAAGAAAACTAGAGCTACTCAATCACCTTAATAAATTGATTACAAGCAATGAAGATATAGATAGTTTTATACCCGAATTAGATGGTTTAGGTACAAGTTCATTGACTTCTTCGATTACGCATTTGAATGCCATCAACCAAGAATTTCAGAAATTAAAAGAATCACACAAGCCGAGTACACTCTCTTATAAAAACAAAGAAATAGAGCGAAATGCAACAAGAAAAACGATCATAGGCTATATCTATGAAAACAAAAAAATCATTCGTTCTAACCTTAGAAAAAACAACCAGAAATTAGCAGAACTACAAAACGAATTCAAAAAACTCCCCTCAAAAGAAACAGACTTAGTCGGGCTGAAGCGTTATTACGGTTTGTATGAAAACTATTTTTTGTTACTAAATCAGAAAAAAGTAGAGTTTGAAACAGCGAAAGCGGGTAAAGTACCTGATTTCCTTATCTTAGCTCACCCCGAAGTTGAAGGGAAACCAACCACTCCTGCTCCTTCTATTATCTATATTGTTTTTGGTGTTTTAGCTCTTTTACTTTCGGTTTTATTACTTGTCCTTTTCTTTTTTCTACAAAATAAAATATTAAATCAAAAAGGGTTAGAGCGAGTTTCTGATGTACCAGTTATTGGTTCAATTCCAAAATTTAAGCAAGAAAAAATGCATCACTCAAAATTACAAGTTATTGATTTCCCAAAATCTCGTGTAAGTGAAGCCTTTAGAAATATCCGTAGTAATTTAGAATTTTTCTCTCATAGTAAATCCATTAGGGTCATCACCACTTCTTCAACAATTAGTGGAGAAGGAAAAACATTTATCACACTTAACCTTGCAGGAATTATTGCCCTATCAGGAAAAAAAGTGGTGGTTTTGGATTTGGATATGCGTAAGCCTAAACTTCATTTAGGGTTTGATACCACCAATAATGTAGGGATGAGTGATTTGTTAATCAATAAAAATACGGTAGAAGAATGTATCAAACATTCTGATTTTGAAGGGTTAGATTTTATTACAGCAGGTACAAAACCACCCAATCCATCAGAGTTGATTTTAAGTAAACGTTTTGACTCTTTACTTGAAGAATTAAAAGAAAGGTACGATACGATTATCATTGACACACCACCAATAGGATTGGTTACTGACGGTATCTCGGCAATGAAAAAAGCAGATATCCAACTGTATGTCGCTCGTGCAGGTTATACCAAAATCAGTATGCTCAAAGATATTGAGTTGATAAGAAGAAATAAACAATTTAAAAACTTGTCTATCATTTTAAATGATGTTTCTAAAGGTCGTTCTTACGGCTATTCGGGCTATGGTTATGGCTATGGTTATTACGAGGAAGATAAAGTGACTAACGATTAATTTATTGCTATGTATTTTGTTACAGGAGCTACAGGCTTGGTAGGCAGTGAGATTGTCAAAGCCTTAGCTATTCAAGGAAAAAAGATTAAAATCTTTCATCGTCCCGAAAGTGATTTGTCAGCTTTAGATAATCTCAAAGGAGATATAATTAAGGTAGAAGGACGCTTAAACGATTCCTTTCTTTTATCAGAAGAGTTAAAGGATGTACACACGATTATTCACACTGCCGCATTAGTGTCTTTTGCTAAAAAAGACCAACAAGAAATTTATGAAACGAATGTTTTAGGGACAAGGGAGCTTGTAGATGCGGCATTAAATAGTGGAGTAAAGAAGTTTGTTTTTATTAGCTCAATTGCTGCTGTAGGAAGGAAAAAAGCAGGCACTACTATAAATGAAAAGGCACAATGGGTGGAATCTCCACTCAACTCGGCTTATGGTAAATCAAAACACCTTGCCGAATTAGAGGTTTGGCGTGGTTATGAAGAAGGTTTAAGTGGATTTATTTTGAACCCATCGATTATTTTAGGGAAGGGTGATTGGACAAAAAGTAGTGCGAAACTGATAAACTTCATATACAAACACCAAAGTCATTACCCCGAAGCATTATTAAATTTCGTTGATTTGCGAGACGTTAGAGATGTATTACTAAAATTATTAGAGAAAGATATTCAAGGAGAACGTTTTATTTTAAACGGAGGACAACATAGTTACAAAGAATTCTTTGACCAAGCTTCAGACTTAATGAGTATTACTAAAGTACGAAAACCAGTAAGTATTCGTAAATTAGAAATTCTACAAAAACTTGCAGCCTTTCAAGCTTTTATTACACGTTCTGAGCCATTGGTTACTAAAGAAACCGTTACTTCTCTGAAATATTCTGCGCAATATGATACTTCTAAAACAGAGGATATGTTAGATTACCAATTCCGAAATTTACAAAACACCTTAGAAGATGTTATACCTTATTACATTACTAAATATAAATTGTAACTTTGTAGTCGTTAACACAAAATAAACAACTTGGAGAAAAATTTTGAAAATACTGATGAGAATTTAGAAGCCGTAAAACGCTTTGAGCAAATGATACGAGAGGATAGGTCTGAATATTTGGAATATTCTAGTTATATCAATATCATTCAGTATTACCAACGCAAACGAAAATTCAAAAAAGCACAGAATGCTTGTGAATTAGGTTTAGCACAACACCCGTTTTCTCTTGAAATAAAACTTCTTTTTAGTACAATTTGTTTAGAGTCAGGTCAGTTTGAGCTTGGGTTAGAGAAAATAGATGAGATTATTACTATTCAGCCAACTGATATTGAGTATTTGGATGTTAAAGCTGAGTTGCTTTTATATTTGAATAGACACCAAGAGGCACTTGATCTTTATTTAAGAATTTTACCTTTGAGTGAAGATAAATTGGTGATTTATTACCAATTATCCGAAGCAGCTCAAGGCTTGGATAACCACGAATTAGCCATTTTTTATTTACTAAAAGTATTAAAACTAAACCCTGAGAATGAAGAGGCAATGTTTGAGTTGTACCATTCTTATGATGTTTTAGATAAACTTGATGAATGTGTTGTCGAATTAGAAAAATTCATTGACGCCAACCCTTATTCTAAACATATTTGGTACAATTTAGGTATCCTTTATGACAGGCAAGAAAAATTTGAAAAAGCGATTGATGCTTACGAGTTTGCTGTAGCGATAGATGATAAATACGCATCTGCTTATTATAATATGGGCGTTGCCTTGATGGCTATAAAGGATTTTGAAAAGGCTGTCGTACAGTTTAACTACGCGTTAAAAATTGAAAGTCACGAAGATCCTTTTTTATTACAATCCTTGGGGCATTGTTATTTTGAATTAAAAGATTACTCTTTAGCTTTAAAAAGCTACCACAAAGGAATAAAAATTGAACCCTTATTACACGAGTCGTGGTACGGTGTTGGTTTGATTTTAGAAGAACAAGAAAAATGGCTTGAAGCCGTTCATTTTTTCACAAAAGCCCATCAAATAGATGAGACTTATGTGAAATATATTAAAGCATTAGCTCAGACAGAATACCAATTAGGCAACATTGTTTCTAGTATAGAATATTTCCAAAAAGCGATTGCTTTTGACGGAAAAGATACCAATGTATGGATTTCTTGGTCGTATGTTTACCACGAACAAGGTGATACAGAGCAAGCTATGACAATAATACTAGACGCCTTAGAAGAACTCCCTGACGAAGCAGAGCTCTTTTATCGTCTGGCTTGTTATTTAATTACCAAAGGTAATTTGAAAGAAGCCTTTATATATCTAGAAAATGCGTTAATTTTGAACTATGAAATGCACACTGTGCTTTTTGAGTTCTTTCAAGATTTGGAAACGCAAAAAGCATTAGTGAAAATTATAGACCAATATAGATAAAATACAATGTACGATAACTATTTCTTAAAAGATATCCCGTCAAGACCTGAGAAACCTCGTAACGAAGGACTTACAATGGTAATGGACAAAGGATTAAGCATACGCCAATTGGAAGATATGCTTGAAACAAGTGGCGATTATATCGATATCATCAAATTGGGGTGGGCT
The DNA here is from genome assembly GCA_965224495.1 of Cytophagales bacterium. Lineage (GTDB taxonomy): Bacteria > Bacteroidota > Bacteroidia > Cytophagales > JAAEPT01 > CBDCZI01. Next base: position 344,559 of record CBDCZI010000029.1, read on the forward strand.
ACTTCTTACGTATATCCCCAATTACAGAGAAAATTAGACTTGTTAAAAGAAGCGAAAGTACCTGTTTATTTTGGAGGAACTCTTTTTGAAGCTTTTACTATTAGAGGTCAGTTTGATGATTACCGTAAATTATTGGATAAATATGATATGGAATACGCAGAGGTTTCTGACGGTTCTATGATTATGGATCACGGAAAAAAATGTGAATACATTAAAACCTTAACAAGTCAAGTGACTGTGTTTTCTGAGGTAGGTTCTAAAGATGCTGAAAAAATCATCCCACCTTACCAATGGATAGAGTTGATGCAAGCCGAATTGGATGCTGGTGCTTGGAAAGTTATCGGAGAAGCAAGAGAAGCTGGTAATGTTGGCTTGTTTAGAGCAAGTGGAGAAGTTCGTTCGGGATTGGTACAAGAGATTTTGACTAAAATCCCTTCTGAAAAGATTTTATGGGAAGCTCCACAGAAATCACAACAGATTTTCTTTATCAAACATTGCGGACCAAATGTTAACTTAGGAAACATTGCAACTAACGAAATCATTCCTTTAGAGACTATTCGTTTAGGTCTTAGAAGTGATACATTCGATGATTATTTGACAAAATAACCCATCTTATCAATAAATAAATCAAATGTAAAAGGGACTTTTTTTAGTCCCTTTTTTTATAGCTGTTTTATGAAGAATTATTTAGCCATATTTTTTAAAGGTCTCGCAATGGGGGGCGCTAATGTTATACCAGGCGTTTCGGGAGGAACTATTGCCTTTGTTACTGGTATTTATGACGAGTTGATTGCTTCGTTAAAATCCTTTAATTTAGAGGCTATCAAACTTTTGTTTACTTTCAAAATAAAAGAATTTTTAAAACATATCAATGCACTCTTTCTTGTGGCTCTTTTTTCTGGAGCGATTGCAGGTATTGTGTCTTTGGGAAAATTATTCAAATGGGTCATTAGTTTAGATAGAATATCGGGTAGCACGGCAATCAAACACGGTTACGAACCGCTGTTATTTGCGTTGTTTTTTGGATTAATTTTAGCGTCTGTTTATTATGTAGGGCGAACAATAAAAGAATGGAATGTCAAAACTATTGTTGCAGGATTACTTGGGATGGCGGTTGCGATAACTTTAGTTTTAGTTAAACCCGCTTCTGAAAACGACAATGTATTGTACCTTTTTGTTTGTGGAATAGTAGCAATGAGTTCGATGCTTTTACCTGGTTTATCAGGTTCGTTTGTGCTTATTTTGATGGGTAATTATTACCTTATAATGATAGACTCCGTTCAAAATTTTGATGGTAAAATACTTGGTATTGTAGCTCTCGGTGCGGTGGTTGGGTTTGTTGTTTTATCTCGTATTATTTCTTTTTTGTTAGACAAACACGAAGGAATAACAATCAGTTCGCTTACAGGTTTTATTTTTGGTTCGTTAGTGACTATTTGGCCTTGGAAAGATATTGTGAGAGAGGAAGTTCAAAAAGGGGATAAAATAAAAGAAGTAATCACAGGTTATAACAATTGGCATTTTCCTGAAATGAATTCATTTGATTTCTTACTTATTGGGATGATGATTTTAGGTTTTCTTATGGTTTGGGGCGTGGAATTTGTAGGTGAACTAAGCAAGAAAAACAAGAATTAACCGTTTGGTAAAGTAGTATGAAAAAATTTGGACTAATTGGAAAGACACTTTCTCATTCATTTTCTAAAAATTATTTTGAAGAAAAATTTGAAAAAGAAAACATTACAGGAGCACAATACGATTTGTATGAAATGCCTGATATTGTTGATTTGCTCGATTTAATTAAGGAAAGTAAAGGACAATTAAAAGGTTTAAATGTGACTATTCCTTACAAACAAGACGTGTTGCCTTACTTAAAAGAAATCGACCCGTCAGCAGAAAAAATAGGTGCTGTTAATGTCTTGAAAATAGCAGACAACGGAACGATTAAAGGCTATAATTCTGATTATTATGGCTTCAAAACTTCGTTAGAAAATTTTGCAGGAACAGCTTTAACAGGTTGTAAAGCATTGATTTTAGGAACTGGTGGTGCGTCTAAAGCAGTCAAACAAGCGTTAATTGATTTAGAAATTCCTTACCAATATATTTCTCGTCAAAAGAGTGAAACCTCACTTTCTTACGATGAAATTACGCCCGAAATAATCAAAGCACATAAATTAATCATCAACTCGACACCTTTAGGAATGTATCCTAAAACAGACCATTGCCCTACTATTCCTTACGAAGCAATAGGTCAGGAACATTTTCTTTATGACTTGGTTTATAACCCTGAAGAAACTTTGTTTATGAAAAAAGGGCGAGACCAAGGAGCTAAAGCAATTCACGGGTTAGAAATGTTGATTTTACAAGCCGAAAAATCTTGGGAAATCTGGAACAGCTAATCCTAACAAGCAGAGAATGAATTGATTTTCTCTGTGATTTTGAATGTCTTTCATTTATTTATTAATATTTTTATAGTAATGAATGACAGGCTGTTTATTTATTCAAAACGAAACAACGACTATGAAAAATTATAAATCTATATTACTTATTTTATTTGTTATTCCTTTACTCTTTTCTTTTGAAGAGCCTGATGAAAAACATTTTCAAATAGCGAAGAATATGGAAATTTTTAGTTCTGTTTTTCGTGAAGTGAACAAATATTATGTCGAAGGAACAGAGGCTGGGCCGATGATGAAATCGGGAATTGACGCAATGTTAAAAACCTTAGACCCTTATACCAAATATATTCCTGAAGAAGCGATAGAAGATTACCGTATAATGACTACGGGAGAATACGGAGGTATCGGAGCGATGATAGGCACTCGGAAAGAGCGTGTTTTAGTACTTTTGGCTTACAAAGGATTTCCCGCAGACAAAGCAGGTTTACATATCGGAGATGAGATTTTGGTTATTGATGGAGTCAGTACAAAAGGTAAAAGTTCCGCACAAATCAGTAAACTACTAAGAGGACAAGCCAACACGGAATTGCAGTTGGTAGTGAAAAGAAAAAACGAAAAGCAGTCTTTAAACTTTTCTTTCAAAAGAGGAAAGGTCAAAATGAAAAGTGTGCCTTACTTTGGAATGCTCAACGAAACAATGGGTTACTTCAAATTGACAAGTTTTACAAGTACTTCGGCTACAGAAGTAGGGAATGCGATACGTGAGTTGAAAAAACAAGGAGCAAAAGAATTGATGTTTGATTTGAGAGACAACACAGGTGGTTTGCTTTTTCAGGCGATTGAAATATGTAATATGTTTATTCCGAAAGGAAAAGTAGTAGTGAGTACAAAAGGAAAAGTAAATACGTGGAACAAAGAATACAAAAGTCAAAAAGAGCCATTGGACACAGAGATACCTTTAGTTCTTTTAACAAACGGAATGAGTGCTTCTGCTTCAGAGATTGTTTCGGGCGTGTTACAAGATTATGATAGAGCAGTGGTTATCGGAAAAAACACCTATGGAAAAGGTCTGGTGCAATCAGTTTTCAAAACTGCCTACAACTCAAAAGTTAAAATCACAACTGCCAAATATTACATTCCTTCAGGAAGATGTATCCAAGAAATTGATTACAGTAAAAAGGATAAAGATGGAAAAGATCAAGAGTTACCCGACAGTTTACGTACAAAATTTCATACGGCAAATGGTCGTTTAGTTTTTGACGGAAAAGGTATTGCTCCCGATATCAAAATGAAAAATGATACTTTAGACGAGTTTCTTATTCAATTGAGTAACCACGACGTCTTTTTTGATTATGCCGTAAATTATTTCTACACACACAAAGATTGGTCACCTGAAACACCAACGTCTTTTCAGTTTTCTAAGAATGATTTTAATGATTTCGTGAAATGGTTTAGCTCGACAGATTACAAAATAACATTGACTGCCGAAAAACATTTGAAACATTTAGAAAAATACCTTTACACAAAAGGCGAAAAATTAACGTCTGTAAGTACTGAAATAGAAAAGAGAAAACAGCAAGTTGTTTTAGAAAACGAACAGCTAATTTCTAATGCGATACAAGAACAACTCATCGCTCATTATTTTTACAAATCGGGAAAAATAGAAGCAAGTTTATTGCACGACAAAGACATTAGTAAAGCAAAAGTTATTCTCAAAGAGACTAATGCTTACAACAATATTTTGACTCAAAAATAATTACCTCTTAAGTAATGGAACAAATTATCATCCTTATATCATCAGGGCTTTTAGGAGGTGTATTGGCAGGGCTTTTAGGTATCGGAGGAGGTATTGTCTTTTTATTGATTTTGTCAGTCGTTTTACCTGATATTGGTGTTCCGCCCGAAGATTTGGTACAGTACCAATTAGCAAACTCTATCGTAGGTGTGTTTTTTGCTACACTTTCGGCAAATATTGCCTTATTAAAAACCAAACAGTTTTATTCCAAGCAAGTCTTTATTGTCGCTTTAGGTAGTGTGTTTTTCTCTTTAATAGCACTCTTTTTTGTAGTGAACACTTCTTGGTTTACCCGTGACAAATTCAATATTGTTATCGTTAGTATTTTACTTTATATGTTGTTTCGAGTAATCAAACAAGCCTCTACGAATACGGAAGAGATTTCGTACAATAAAATCAGCAAACAAAAATACTTTATGAGTGGCTCTGCTGGTGGTTTTATTGCGTCCATTTCGGGTTTGGGAGGAGGTGTTGTGATGGTACCGATTCTTTACAGTATGTTTAAGCTGAATTATAAAATTGCAAAATCAATCTCTTTAGGAGTCATTATGATTACGGCATTTTTTATGACCATCCAAAACCTCTACACGCAACCAATCCATCAATTTGATGGTTATCATATTGGTTTAGTTATTCCACAAATTTCGTTGTATTTGGCTCTTGGTGTTTTTATCGGAGGACCTTTAGGTATCTTACTCGGACAAAAACTTTCTTCTCGTACGACGACTGTGATATATAGTGTTTTTTTATTGGTCTTTATCATCAAAAAAATCGTTGAATTAATTATGCTATAAGGGAAACCTTATATTTTAATTTCTAAATGATTATCTTTGAATGACCAAGCCTTGCTTATGAAGCATTAAATGGTAATGTTCCTGAAAAGTTAAGTACGAACTAACAATTACTGATTGAATAAAAAATGGCACTCATTCTTAGTATAGAAACCTCTGCACCTATCTGTTCTGTCGCTCTTCACCAAGACGGAATATTAAAAGGGATAAGTGAAGTCGCAGTCGAAAACTCACACTCTGAAGTTCTAACTGTATTGATTGAAAATTTATTAAAAAATACTTTTGTAGATAAATCTGAACTCGACGCTATCGCTATTTCAGAAGGGCCAGGTTCTTACACAGGTCTTCGCATTGGTTTGAGTACAGCAAAAGGTTTGTGTTACGCATTAGAAATTCCTTTAATCGCCGTTAAGACGCTCAAGGCAATGGCTAACCAAGTTCAACGACTTTATCCATCAACTGATGAAGTGCTTTTTTGTCCGATGTTAGATGCGCGAAGAATGGAGGTTTATCACGCCATCTACGACAATAAACTCAACGAAATACAGGAAACTAAACCGTTGATTTTTGAAGAAGGTGCGTTGAGTGATTATGCCAACAAAAAAATAATTTACTTCGGTGATGGTGCTCAGAAAGGACAAGAAGCCTTAGCCTTTCCCGATTTCCATTTTATCAAAGGAATAGAAACTTCAGCCTCAGGAATGGGGGAATTGGCTTTTGATAAATTTCAGCGAAATATCTTTGAAGATGTCGCTTATTGTGAGCCATTTTATTTGAAAGAGGTAAGAATAACCGTTTCTAAAAAGAAATACTTATGAGTGATACCATCATTAATAAAGTGGCAAATAGTGGGTTGATTAGCTTCGATTTAGAAGATTATTACCCCCAAAATGAGCGTGTGATTTATGATTTGAAAGACAATCTATTTCAAGAAATGATTTTGAAAGAAAAAGATTTCAGAAACTTCTTAAAAGAACACGATTGGGAACAATACAGAGACAAAAATATAGCAGTTATTTGTTCTGTTGATGCGATAGTTCCCACTTGGGCATATATGTTATTAGCAGTCAAATTCGAAGGGGTTGCTGAGACGGTTGTTTTTGGGGATTTGGAAGCATTAGAAATTCATTTATTTAAGCAGATAATAAACAAAATTGACTTTTCAGCCTTTCAAGATGCTAAAGTAGTAGTAAAAGGCTGTTCCAAATTTGAAATACCAACCGCTGTATATGTAGAGTTAGCCAACCGTTTAAAACCTTATGTCAAATCATTGATGTTTGGCGAACCGTGTAGTACAGTACCTTTGTATAAAAAGAAAATTGTTAGGTGATTTTTTAGTAACTTTGAGGTAAACCCAATTAGCGATGCGAGAAGATTATTTAACTGGAGAAGACGAACACTATGAACCTGAAGAGCGTGACATAGATAAAGCATTGCGTCCTCTCGATTTTAGTGATTTTGCGGGGCAAGATAAAATCGTAGAAAACCTTAAAATTTTTGTTGGTGCATCCAAAGCTCGTGGCGAAGCACTTGATCACGTGTTGTTACACGGACCTCCTGGTTTGGGAAAAACAACCTTGTCAAATATTATTGCAAACGAATTAGGTTCGAGTATCAAAATAACTTCTGGGCCTGTGTTGGATAAACCAAGTGACTTGGCTGGTTTACTAACTAATTTGGAAGATAATGATGTGCTGTTTATTGATGAGATTCATCGTTTAAACCCGATTGTAGAAGAATATTTATATTCAGCAATGGAAGATTACCGTATCGATATTATGCTCGATTCGGGACCAAGCGCTCGTACTGTACAAATTTCTTTAAGCCCTTTTACATTAATCGGAGCGACTACTCGTTCGGGCTTATTGACCTCGCCTTTACGTGCTCGTTTTGGTATCAATGCCCGTTTAGAGTATTACAACAGTGATGTTTTAGCAGGAATTATCAAACGTTCGTGTAAGATTTTGAACACACCTATCGACGATAATGCCTCTTACGAAATTGCCCGAAGAAGTCGTGGAACACCTCGTATAGCTAATAATTTATTGCGTCGAACAAGAGATTTTGCTGATATGAAAGGCGACGGAACCATTACAATGGACATTGCCAAGATGGGATTAAATGCCTTAGATGTTGATCAAAATGGATTGGACGAAATGGATAACCGTATTTTAAGTACGATAATCGATAAATTTGCAGGAGGACCTGTTGGTTTGACGACTATCGCAACGGCGTGTGGTGAAGAAAGTGACACAATAGAAGAAGTTTATGAGCCATTTTTGATTAAAGAAGGTTATATCAAAAGAACTTCAAGAGGGCGTTTGACTACCGAATTAGCTTACAAACACCTAAATAGACCGATGCCAGGTAAAACAGGAACTTTGTTTGATTAATCAATAGCTGTGCGAATAGACGAACATACAAAAATAGTAAAAGACACTGCCAAACGGTTGGGTTTTGATTTTTGTGGCATATCAAAAGCGGAGTTTTTAGAAAAAGAAGCACCTCGTTTAGAAAATTGGCTCAATCAAAACCACCACGGTGAGATGGCGTATATGGCAAACCATTTTGACAAACGACTTGACCCTCGTAAACTGGTAGAAGGAGCAAAAAGTGTGGTTAGTTTATTACTCAATTACACACCTCACGAAGAAATAGACAGTAAATACAAGATATCCAAATACGCTTACGGTAGAGATTACCACAAAACTATTCCCAAAAAACTTAAAGAGTTTTTGTTTGAACTCAAAGAGCAAATTGGCGAAATCAATGGTAGAGCTTTCACTGATTCGGCACCTGTAATGGATAAAGCTTGGGCGACAAAAAGCGGTTTGGGGTGGCAAGGAAAACACAGTAACCTAATTACTCGAAAAAATGGCAGTTTCTTTTTTATAGCCGAGTTGATTATTGATTTGGAACTTGTAGCAGACAACCCAATTGGTGATTTTTGTGGTGCTTGCACCAAATGTATCGACGCTTGTCCGACTGATGCGATTATTGAACCTTACAAAGTTGACGGCAGTAAATGTATTTCTTATTACACCATCGAATTAAAAAATAACATTCCAAATGACGTAAAAGGGAAGTTTGATAATTGGATTTTTGGTTGTGATATTTGTCAAGACGTGTGTCCGTGGAATCGATTTGCTAAACCACACACAACACCCGATTTCCTACCTAAAAACGAATTATTAGAGCTCTCCAAAACCGATTTTATAGACATTACCGAAGAGACATTTGAAAAAGTATTTAACGGCACGCCCATTCGAAGAACAGGCTACCAAGGGTTGATTCGTAACTTGAAATTTACTCAAGAAGAATAAACTTACACGTTCAAAAACACCTTGTCCATTACTGGTTTGTAACGTCCTCCAAAGTTTACGTAACACCACAACTTCAATTGTTCTAAATCAGCTGAGTTCAACCAATCGAAGGCTTTTTTCAATTCTTTTTCAAACAAAGACAAATCGAAACTGACTTTGAGTAATATTCTTTTCTTAAATTCTAACATATCTAGTTGGTCAAAAATGATAGTAAAACAACAAGTTTCTAAAATCATCTGCTTCTTGTTGTTTTATTAAATTAAGAAAATTACAGGAAACATTTAGGTGATTACACCTACTTTAGTTTTCCATAATTTGTTTTTTTTTGAGGTTAGAAAAGTACTTCTATAGAAGCTAAAAATTCAGCTATGGGTATTCTTTTCAAAAAAATATAATAAAAAATCTCAATTTTAGATAAACATCAATTAAAAAGTTAAATTTGTCTAAAAAACAAGGAAAAATGTTACTCTCTATAATTGTATCCGTTTATAATGAACAAGATATGTTAAAGTCATTTTGGGCTTCTTTATCAAAAGAAATCCAAAAAATGGATTTTGATGTTGAAGTACTCTTTACTAATGATGGTAGTATTGATAATAGTTTATCAATACTTAAAGAAATAGAAAAGAGAGAAGATAATGTTAAAATAATTTCTTTCTCTAGAAACTTTGGTCACGAGGCAGCTATGATTGCGGGAATAGATAAAAGTTCAGGAGATGCTATTATATGTATGGATGCAGATTTACAACATCCAACGACATTAATCAGTAAAATGGTAGACAAATACAAAGAAGGCAATGACATATGTAATATGTCTCGAAAAAGTAGGGCAGACGCCTCTTTATGGAAAAGAATAACCTCTAGCCTCTTCTATAAAGTTATTAACAAAATCTCAGTAGTTAAATTTGAACCTAATGCTTCTGATTTTTTCTTGATTTCTAAAAAGGTTAGTCAAGTTTTAAAAAACAATTACAGAGAAAGAATAAGGTTTCTAAGAGGTTTTATTCAAAATATAGGTTTTAAATCAGCGGTCATTGAATTTGACTCACCAAGTAGAGAGGCAGGAGAAAGTAAATATTCTTTTGTTAAACTTTTCATGCTATCTATAGATGCTATTGTTGTTTTCTCTAGAGTACCCTTATATTTCGGGTTTGCAGCCGCTTTATTTTGCTTTATTTTATCTATCTCTTTAGCTGTATATTCTATCATTATGAAATTCATGCAAGAAGTCCCTCCAGGATATACAACTTTAATAGTTTTAGTTTCTTTCTTGTTTGCAATCCAATTTTTATTAATAGGCTTTATTGGACTCTACATGGGGCACCTATACGAAGAGAATAAAAAAAGGCCTATTTACATTATCGACGAAGATAACTCCGCTCTTAAGGTCAACTAATGACTGCTTTTTTAGGTGTAAATTCTAATATTCCCGTATCAAAACAAAGAACAGTAATTTTACTTTGATACGGGAATATTATTTTTTTAATTAAAATATAACACTCCTGTTTGCTCTCCTTTTTTATTCTCTATTAATATTTCAAACTTTTTAGAAGATATTTTTGAATATGGTATTTTAACATACATACTCGAGGCATCCATTCTATATAAATAGTCTTGTATTTTAAACTCTTTCCCTTTTAAAACCTCGTTAGATATTTCTATTACAGACCACTCTTTTATTGTTTTAGGTAAAGGGAGTTTTATCAATAAACTTTCAAAAACAGAGGACACTTCAACAATTGAAGGTGTGTTAAATTTCACATCTCTATCTTTCTTAAAAGAACTAAAATCTACTGGTGATAATTTTCTATTTTTAAATTCTTCACTAGAAATTGAGTATAAATTCAGTTTAGCCTCTGTCATCAGGAGAATTGATTTCTTCATTAATGTGTCATAAATAGCTGGTAGTTTACCTCCTTCTTTTTCTATCAAGATTAACTCTTTATTGTTGTATTTATCAAACACGCTGCTATCAATTTCAATCTGATAAACTAGCTTAAGCATATCCATAGAATGAGAGAAAGATGTTCTTGACAGACTATTGCCTATAATAGGTAGACCTGTCTGTGATGCCATCTTTAATGCTCCTTTAAACAAATGATGTTCAGGTAATTTGTCTGAAAACTCTGATCCTATCCAGAAATAAGGTAATGGGTAGATTGCTTGGTAATTTTTCTTACGTAATTTGTTTATTTTCAAATTACGTACTTCAAAAACATCTGTTGACTTAACCGTGTAATTAGAAGAAACCTTAACGTTAAAAAACCAAAGTTCATAAATAATCACTCCCAAAAGAGGTGAAAAACGAAACAACGATTTATTGCTTGCTCTGTTTTTAATAAACTGTGTATATAACCAAACAAAAGCACCTACGTTAGCCACGTAGAAAAATGGCCAAGAAAACCTTCCTATTGATCGAAACTGTTGGATAGGCCCTAAAAATTTAAACAAACCTTCCATGCCCCATATAAAAGGAATCCCCATAGAAAAAGCTAAAAGAACTCCACTTGCAAAAAAAGCTGTTTTTAAGGTTTTTGAATTAGTGACTAAGCGATTCTCTTTTTTAACCAACTTTCTCCAAAGAAAGAGTAAAACAACCACCGTTACAGTAATTCCAACATAAGCATCACCTTCAAAGTTGACTCCTTTAATAAAAAAAAAGTTAGCTTTTACCCATTGTAAAAAAGGGAAATTGATGGGTAAAAATATACTTTCTGGAACAGCTTTATAATACAAAAAACCAACTGGAGTTGGAGGTCTATCTGTAACACTATCGGTTACCGCCATAAAAAAGAAAACAAAAAACGTAGGTATAACTAATGTTATTAGCAGACTTTTTAATAAAAAACTAAATTTCCGTTTATAAATCAAAAAGTCGGTAACAAACAATAAACCTAAAAATGCACCCAATATAAGTAGATAATAAAGATGCAGAAAAGAGAAAAAAGTAAATATTAGCCCTATGAAAATTAAATATTTAATTTTATTCATTATTTGGTTCTTCAAAAAAAAGAACCAAATAATAGGTACTATACAACCGTAAGCTAATGCAAAATGCCCAAAAATCCTCAATAATTGGGGAGACATAAAGGCCGTAATCAAAGCAAATAGTACAGCCCAAAAATCTTTAACATTATAGAAGATAAAAATTTTATATAAAAAAAAAGAACAAAGAACCATAGAAATAAACATAGCCAAATTAACTATTGCTACAGTATATTGTTCAATCCCCACCTTTTTTGCTAGAAGAAAAAAGGGATAAGTTAAAGCTATTTGTCCGTCAGTAAACATATAATGCTCTCCGTTAGGGTAATTCATTCCTTTAAATTGAGTAAAGGCATCATCATTTCTCAAATGATAATCAACCACCCAATAATTTTTAATAGCATCACCTCCTTCTCCTCCAAAGATGGTTCTATTTAAGTTTAATAATACGTTAGAATAAAATACAGCTATTATAAGAGCTGAAAAAACTATGACGGCAACACTTCCTTTATTTTTCATTGGTTTTTATTTAAACTTTCACTAATACACACCTTCTTAGACAATGCACCATACCTAATTTAAAAGACGCATACAAAGTTAAAATAATTCTCCAGATTTTCTGCCTAAAAACGAATTATTAGAGCTCTCCAAAACCGATTTTATAGACATTACCGAAGAGACATTTGAAAAAGTATTTAACGGCACGCCCATTCGAAGAACAGGCTACCAAGGGTTGATTCGTAACTTGAAATTTACTCAAGAAGAATAAACTTACACGTTCAAAAACACCTTGTCCATTACTGGTTTGTAACGTCCTCCAAAGTTTACGTAACACCACAACTTCAATTGTTCTAAATCAGCTGAGTTCAACCAATCGAAGGCTTTTTTCAATTCTTTTTCAAACAAAGACAAATCGAAACTGACTTTGAGTAATATTCTTTTCTTAAATTCTAACATATCTAGTCGGTCAAAAATGATAGTAAAACAACAAGTTTCTAAAATCATCTGCTTCTTGTTGTTTTATTAAATTAAGAAAATTACAGGAAACATTTAGGTGATTACACCTACTTTAGTTTTCCACAATTCGATATTGGTTTCTGAGGTATGTGCTTAAAGTGAGGGGCTTACCTTCGGTCGGGCTATCTGTTCCCAATCTTTGGGGACTCGAGGTAAATATATTCTTCTCCCAATACAAAAAAAACACTTTTCAAAAGAACAGTAATAAATACGATTCCCAAAGGATTTCCACGACTATCCCTAAGCCGTCGTTACCTACTTACTTTGTTAGTAATCGAGAACTTTGTCCTTATTTATGAAGGGTAAATAAACAAACGATAAAAATATTTTTTCTATATGTTTAACCACCAAATACGCCTTTTTATTTGCTATCTTTGTGTTATTATTTCTGTGAAATTTACGTCAATGCATAAGATATCATTCGAAGAATCGCCAAGAACAATCTACGTTGTTCTTCCTTGTTATAATGAAGAAGATAACTTGATTTCATTATTTAGAGAATTTGAACGAATTTTTGATTTAGTTAAAAACTTAGGTTTAAAACACAAATACATTGTTGTTGATGACGGTAGTAAGGATAATTCTTATAATATACTTAAAGAGATAGGAGAAACTGTTGATTTAGAGATTATCCAACACAACCCAAACCAAGGCTTAGGAATCACTATCAAAGATGGTCTCAAAAGAGCAAGTGAAAGAATGTCTGACCAAGATATCGTGGTTACTATGGATAGTGACAACACACAACCTGCTCCTCTGTTATTTTCTATGGTAATGAAGATTTTAGAAGGAAACCACGTTGTGATTGCTTCTCGTTACCGGTACGGAGCAAAAGTTGTAGGTTTAAATGCTTTTAGAACGTTTTTAAGTTACGGAGCGGGAATGCTTTTTAAATTCTCTTACAACATTAAAGACGTCAAGGATTATACTTGTGGTTTTAGAGCTTATGATGGTAGTATCTTAAAAAGAGCATTTAAACATTACGGTGATGATTTCATTGAGCAAAGAGGATTTCAATGTATGGCAGAAATTCTTTTGAAATTAAACAAAATGGATAAAAACATTATCTTTTCTGAGGTTCCAATGGTATTGAGGTATGATTTGAAACAAGGAGAAAGTAAAATGAAAGTTGCCGATACAATTTTCAATACAATCAAAATGTTGATTACTTACAAATTCAAAAAATAAATGTTGCAGTCGTTACAAGAAAAAGTTAATCAATTGGTGTCAAAAATAAATGCCATTAAAGGACTTTATTTTATTTTAGCATTTGTTGTCTTAAACCTTGTCTTAAAGTTAGTTTTTATTTCGAGTAAAGATATTTCTCACGACGAACCTTTTACCATTTTTCACGCACAAGCAACTTGGGATGAGTTGTGGTTGATGCTTAAAACAGAACCTAATCCACCTTTGTTTTTTATATTACTTCATTTTTGGGTGAAGTTGTTTGGTGTTTCCCCGTTATCTGTACGCTTTTTACCTGTATTATTTAGTACACTTACAGTTATTTCCTTATTTAAGCTATCCAAATTGTTTGGTAAAAATGTCCTTGCAATAGCTACCACGTTATTATTTACTTTTTCAAATGCACATTTAGCTTGTGCACATGACACGCGACAGTACAGTTTGTTTGCTCTTTTTACTTTACTTTCTTCTTATCAACTGTTCAAAATTTTATTTAAAGGGGATAATAAACGCTCTGATTTTATTTTTCTTGCAGGAAGCTATTTTTTAATGCTTTACAGTCATCATATTGGCTTTATTGTAGGTTTTATTCATCTGATTGTCATTTTACTGAACAGTAAGAAACTAAACAAACAGCTCATTGTAGGATTGTTGGGAGCAGGTGTCGGTACATTACTTCTTTACGCACATTATATACCGATTTTTTATCAAAGCTTTTTCGCAACGACCTCTTCGGGTACGCTCAATTCACCTCCGATACTTATGGATTTGTACGGGATGATTCGCTATTATATGAACGAACCTGTTATTGCCGTTTTTTCTTTGATTGCTTTTGGCTTCTTTCTAGTGAAGTTCGTCACAAAGAAATATTTACCAAAAGTGACAAGTCTGTTATTGCTCTTTCTGGGACTGTATTTCACTATGTTCTTTTTGTCAGATTTGGTACCGTTATTTATATCGAGGTATGTTCTTTTTATTAGTTTATTCTTTTACTTGCTCGTTGTTTTAGGGATTAAATACGCTACAAATAACAACCTTATTCGTACGCTGGCTTTGTTTACTATTCTGATAGCGATGGTTGTTTCATTAGATTTAAAAACGGACAACAACAGGTACGTTAAAACAATTGTAGGTATTATCAAGGAAAAAGAAACGAAAAACACAGCTATTATTATGTGCCCTGTGTGGACAAACCACCGTTTTGCTTATTATTATGACCAAGCTACCTTTAAAGATTACAGTAACTTCAATAAGCGTCTAATTGATCAAAATGTATTTTCTATTAATTCAGAAAAAGAATTGAATAATCTTGACCTTACTAAATTTGATAAAATCATTTATTTAGATGGTTGGGCAGAGACGGTTGACCCTGAGTTACTCATTCAAAAAAGCCTTGAGACTACTTATACAAAATCATACGAAAATTATGATTTTGAAGGGTACCGTATTTTTTCTTTTGATAAATAGTATTTGCTCCGAGTCAGAAATGAAGAGTTGAGTAATCGAATAAAGCGATAATTAAGCGAAATTCTTTTTCCACCAATCTTGAAACACGACCAATGCCCAAACTTGTGCGTGACTGTCTGCTGGATTGTTGGAGTTTAGCTTAGTAACCATAGAAGACAATGCGTCAGGTGAGAAAATACCTTGTTGCTCGATAAAATCTTTATCTAATAAGTCTTTTGTTACTTTTGATTTTAAATCGGTGCGTAACCAGTCCAATAAAGGGACTTCAAAGCCGTGTTTTGGGCGGTTGTAAAGCTCTTTTGGGATAAAATCTTCAAAGGCTTCTTTTAGTATCAGCTTTTGTGTTTTGTGATTTATCTTATATTCTATCGGTAAACTATTCGCGAAATCAACTACTTCCGCATCTAAAAAGGGTACACGAACTTCCAATCCATTAGCCATTGACATACGGTCAACTTTTACAAGCATATCATTTTTTAATAATTGCTTTTGGTCGTTCAATAAAATAGATTGTAAACTGTTTTCTTTCAGTTCTGAAACCATCGCTTGTTCTGCCGAAATCAACTCATTAAAAGAAGGTGAAGGCATATTGTCCGAAAATAAATGAAGTGCTGTTTTCTCATCTGTTATCTTGCACCATTGGGCATAACGCTCGTTGAAAGGCATTTTAGCTCCTGTACAATAACGGTCAAATTGACGAATAAGGTTACCTAATTTATTGTTTCTTGATTGCGGTAATAGTTTCCAAAAAGGACCAAAGGTTTTTACTAAAGTTGCTTTCCAATCAGGGTTTAATGTCAAATATTCGCCTTTGTATTTGTTGTATCCCGCAAACAATTCGTCAGCACCATCTCCTGAAAGAGCAACTTTTACGTGTTGTTTGGTTTGTTTGCTTAAAATATGAACAGGCAACGCACTACTATCTGCAAAAGGTTGGTCGAGTGAGAGGAGCATTTCATCAACACCATTTAATAAATCAAGATTAGAAAGCATAAAACGGTGATGTTCTGTACCGAATTTTTTAGCAACAATATCTGCGTATTTACTTTCATCAAAATAAGGGTTGTTACTGTATCCGATAGAAAATGTATGCAGGTTGCTGTGTGTTTGTGAAGCAATACCTGTAATAATGGTAGAGTCAATACCACCACTCAAAAACGCACCGACTTCTACGTCGGCAATCAAACGGTATTCTACACTTTTGAACAACAACTCACGCAATTTGTCTTTTGCTTGTCCGTAGTTTGATGCGGAGTGATTTGTGGTAGTAGAGGTGATGAAACTACGTTTTTCTTGTGTTTTGTCAGCTTTTATTTTTAAGTATGTTCCTTGTTCTAAAGCAAAAATATTACTGAACATTGTTAAAGGTTCAGGTACATAATTGTATTGAAAATATTGAGTTAAAGCAATCTGATTAATTGATTTTGGAATGTTGTAAGTATTCAACGAACGGATTTCGGAGGCGAAAATAAATTTATCATTATCCAAAAAGTAATAAAGGGGTTTGATACCAAAACGGTCACGAGCAATAACGACTTCGTTTGTTGCTTTGTCATAAATAGCTAAGGCAAAAAAACCATTTAATTTCTCAAAACAAGCTGTTCCTTCTTCTTGGTACATTTTCAAAATCACTTCGGTATCAGTCTCTGATTTGAAAGTGTGCCCTTTTTGCATTAATTGCTGGCGGAGTTCTTTGAAATTGTAAATTTCACCATTGTAAGCGATGATAAATTGCTCATTTTCTGATTTCATTGGTTGATTTCCCAACGAAGAAGTGTCTTGAATAGACAAACGACGGTGCCCAAATAAAACCAAGTCATCTAAATAAAAACCTTGATTGTCAGGTCCTCGGTGCTCTAAAGCTGTTGTCGCTTTCGAGTTGTTAATCATAAAAAAACGACCAACTTCATTAAAAGCTCTAATTCCTGTTATTCCGCACACAATGTTTCCTATTAAATGATAAAAGTTATTCCTAGAGATGTTATCTTTGCCTTGTAAAGAAAAGCATTATGAAACACCTCTACCTACGAAAATACATTTTATTATTCTTATTACCTTTATTTATTTACTCTTGTGGAGGAAGAAAAAAAGGAAAGAGTTCTTCAAAGTCTAAAAAAGCGACGGTTTCGGCGGAGGCACACACGGCAGTAAAAACTGCTTTCAAATACAAAGGCACAAAATACAAATACGGAGGAATCAACAAAAGAGGCATTGATTGTTCGGGATTGATGTATATGTCGTACCAAGAAGCAGGTGTGAGTTTGCCGAGAACAAGTTCTGCACAATCAAAATTTGGAAAAAGAATATACATAGGAGAATTGCAAAAGGGCGATTTGGTATTTTTTGGAGCGAAACCAAGAAGTAAAAAAATCACACACGTAGGTATGATTTCTAAAGTGACAAAAGAAGGTGTTTTCTTTATTCACGCATCAAGTTCGAGAGGCGTAGTCGAAGACCAAATGAGTGCTGTTTATTACCGTCCACGTTATATTTCTGCTCGTAGAGTGGCTAATTAAGATGGAAGTACAAACCTTATTAGACGATAAATACGATGCGTATTGTCAGTCTGCTTTTATCAGTAAAGACCCGATAAGTATTCCTCACAGCTATACAAAATTACAGGATATTGAAATTACGGCATTTTGGACAGCTATATTATCGTGGGGAAACCGCACGACGATTATCAATAAATGCACGGAACTATTTGGTTTGATGGACAATGCTCCGCACGATTTTGTTTTGAACCATTCGGACGAAGATTTGAAAGGCTTGTTGAATTTTAAACACCGTACATTTAATGCGACGGATACACTTTATTTTGTCGAATTTTTCAAACAGTATTATACAAATAACTATTCGTTAGAAACTGCTTTCTCGGATTATATCTTGCCTGAAGATGAGAACGTTAAAAATGGGGTAGTCAATTTTTATACTAATTTCTTTGCGTTAGAAAATGCGCCTGACCGTACACGAAAACACATTGCTTCACCAGACAAAAAATCGGCGTGTAAACGTATCAATATGTTTTTGCGATGGATGGTAAGAGACGATGGGCGAGGAGTGGATTTTGGTTTATGGAAAAACATTAAACCCTCACAATTGATTTGTCCTTTAGATGTACACGTAGATAGGGTTGGACGTAAATTAGGTTTGTTGGTACGGAAACAGAGTGATTGGAAATCGGCGGAGGAGTTGACAAAAAATCTGAAACAGTTTGATGCGAATGACCCTGTAAAGTATGATTACGCATTGTTTGGTATGGGTATAGAGGAAAAAGGAAACCTGTTTTAGACGAAGTGAGCGAGTTGGACGGCATAGGGATAGAGGCGGTATCCTTTTGGGGGGAGACTTGATTATTTTGACTTTCTGTACCGTTGCTCTTGGTAAGTGTTCGTGAAAAATCAAGCTAAGTTCAACCCCAAAAGATATAGCCGAAAGCCCGCTCGATGCCCCAAAAATAAATTCTTATTACAAAACGAGGAATAAATAGGAGGGGAGGCTTATTTCTCCATCAAAATAATTATATTTAATTGCGATAAAAAAATAAAAAATGTCATACAAAGGAGTGCTTAGAAAAATGCGAACGGAATTTGGTTCGCCGATTCAATATTTTTTGAATTTAGATAATCAGGAAATTCATATTAATGAGTTGATTGGGAAAGAAATTCAGTTGAAATTTGAAGGGTATGAGTGTTTGTGTTGTGGTAAAAAGAAGAAAATCTATCGACAGGGAAGCTGTTACGACTGTTTTTACGACCAGCCGACGATGGGCGAGTGGATAATCAGACCCGAATTATCAATGGCACATTTGGGAATTGAAGACCGTGATTTGGAATATGAAAAGGCAGTGCAATTGACGCCTCATATTGTTTATTTGGCATTATCGAGTGAGGTAAAAGTGGGCGTAACTCGCAAAACGCAAGTGCCAACACGATGGATAGACCAAGGGGCAAATGGAGCTTTGGCTATTTTGGAAGCGCCCAATCGCTACTTGGCAGGGATTACCGAAGTGGCTTTAAAAGAGTTTGTTGTAGACAAAACAAACTGGCGTAAAATGTTGAAAAACGATGTGCCTGAGGTTGATTTACGTACCGTACGTGATGAATTGGAGCAATATATTCCTGCGGAGGCGAAAGAATATTTCTTAAAAGGAACAGAAGAACCTTTGAAAATGGAGTTTCCTGTGTTACAATACCCTGAGAAAATAAAAAGTTTGAACTTAGCAAAAACACCTGAGTATTCAGGGAGATTAATTGGTATAAAAGCACAATATTTCATTTTTGAAGATGCTGTTTTTAACGTACGAGGAAATGAAGGAACGGTAATTACATTGACTATTTGATATGATAGCACGTAATATTCCCAATAGTTTACTGACAAAAGAAGGTAAAGTTACACCGCTGGTGCGTGGACTTTTGGTTGGTGGATTTGGGTATGCTGAGCAGTCGATAAAGGAGACCGTATGGGAATACGGACCTGGTAATTTTGTTTATGACAGAGAAAAACCCAATGCAATTACGTGGTTCAAAAAAATCTATTACTCTAAAAATTGGTCGGAAGAAAGTGATGTAGCGACTTGGCTTTGCTATATTGTGCACGAACAACGCCACCGTCACGACATTTATACTCTTGGAGGAACACGTTTTTATTTTTCGTATTTACGAGATTATGCTCGTCAAAAAAGACAATTTGACACACAACACGAAGCGTATTTGAATATTTCGTGGGAGAAAAAAGCCTATGGCGACGAAGCCGTGATGCGGTCGGTATTGATTTCTACCGACTTTTTAGCACAGTGGACAATGTTAGTAAATGAAAATGCAGGTTTTCGTGCAGGATTTGAATTAGCAAGAACCTACCTCGCCGAAAAACTGTACGTATAAAGTCAGTAAATCGAAAAAATCATATTTTTAATTTCATTTTTATTTTAGACCTTTAGAAAAAAACAAACAACTATGTCGAAACAACAAGAACATATTAAGTGGTTATTGGGAGAAATTAACTTGTGGAAACAAGCAGGAGTGATAGACGAAAACACGCAAAAAGCACTAAATTCTCGCTATGTTTTGGAGGAAGAAGATAAAACAAGTGCTTTTATCATTATTTTTGCCTCTTTGGCGAGTGTCTTGATTGGCGTCGGAATTATTTCTTTGTTCGCTACCAATTGGGATGATTTTAGCAAGTCCACCAAAACGAGCTTGAGTTTTATGCCTTTGGTACTTGGGGCAGGTTTGTTTTTATTTACGCTAATAAAAAAATCGGACAGGATTGCTTGGAAAGAAGCCTCTTCAGGTTTTTTGATGTTGGCATTTGGAGCAACGATGGGTTTGGTGAGCCAAGTTTACCACGTAGATGGTTCGTTGCGTGATTTCCTGACCACTTGGCTGATTTGTAGCTTGCCTTTGGTCTATATTTTCCGTTCGCATTTGGTGTTTTTGATGTATATGTATTTTGCCATTCATTTGGGCATTTCTATGGTTGGGCACAGCACGTTGTTACAGTCTTGGTTGATTCCTTTTGCGGTAATTCCTTATTTTATTCACCTGTTGCACAAGCATACAATGGAAAATAAAACAATCGTAAGTACGTGGGTAGTAACGTTAGGATTTGGCGGTTTGTTGTTCGCTAATTTTTGGGAAACGTATGGTTTATTATTTGTGATGATGAGTAGTTATTCGCTGATGTTGTACCTTGTTGGGAAGTATTATTACGGCAACCAAACCAACAATCTACGCCAACCTATGCAATCTTTATCGGTTCTTGTCGTGCTTGTCCTATCCTTTATAATGACTTTTATAGACGCTGTGCGAGAGTTGTTAGACGAAATGGTAGAAGATTATTTCCGAAATCCGATGGATAGCACACACTATTTTAATGTCGCTGTTTTATTGGTTTTCATCGGTGTTGGCGTTTATTATTACACCAAATTGAAAGATAAAAATACGGTCAATTGGTTTGTTTTAGCAAGTCCAGTTTTTGTTTGCCTTGATGTTAGCATTCACCAAAGAAGATGCGATTTTTGTTGACGTTATCTTTACAATTTACCTCTTTTCTTTTGGTTTATTCTTAATTTATAAAGGGATTAATCAAAAAAATATGGCAAAACTCAATATCGGGATGTTGGTTATCAGTACCATTATATTGTCTAAGTTTTTTGAAGTAGATATCAGTCTTACACTCAAAGGAATTGTTGCTATATTACTTGGAGGAGCTTTTTTAGCAACAAATGTTGTTTTATCGAAAAAATTAAAAGCATCGAATTATGAAAAATAAATTCAAAATAATATTTACAGTCATTTACTTAATGGCATTGTTTGCGATACCTTCGTTCACGATTTTTCAAAGTGACACCGTATTAGAAAAAGGCGAAGTTTACCGTTTTAAGGTACGTCCACGAGATCCGTTAGACCCGTTTAGAGGTGCTTATGTTACCCTACAATTCGATTTATCGAGTATCACCGTGCCTTATAATCCTGCTTTAGAAGATAAAAAAGAGGTCTTTTTACTCTTAGGAAAAGACGAAGAAGGTTATGTCGAAATAGTAAATGCTGTCGGTACAGCACCAGCGGAGGGCGATTATTTACAAACGAAATTAAAATACGGTTACCCTTATTCTGAAGACGAAACGACTATTTTGCGAGTAGATTTTCCTTTCAACCGTTTCTTTTTAGACCAAGAAGACGCCAAGTTAGCAGAGGGAAATATCAGAGGATTGGCACGAAACAACCAAGTTTATTTAGATGTGAGTGTTTTTGAAGGAAAAGGAGTCATTAAAGAGTTGTATTTTGGAGATTTACCTGTCCGAGAATATTTGGACGGATTAAAAGAGAACAAATGAAAATAAAATTGATAGTTATAGGCAAAACAGACGAGAAATACCTCAAACAAGGTTTAGCAAAATACGAAGACCGCCTAAAACATTACGCCAAATACGAAATAGTGGTCATTCCCGACGTTAAAAAAGGCAAGAAACAAAACATTGAATTACAACAAGAAGAGGAAGGCAAACTCATCTTGGCAAAAACACAAAACAGCGACCATTTGGTATTGTTAGACGAACGAGGAAAAACTTTTTCGTCGGTACAATACGCCAAACATTTGGAGAAAAAAATGGTCGGAGGAGTAAGTTCAATTGTCTTTGTAATCGGCGGACCTTTTGGATTTTCAAAGTCAGTTTATGACCGAGCAAACGACAAATTAAGTCTATCCGCAATGACCTTTTCACACCAAATGATACGTCTGTTTTTTGTCGAACAGATATACCGTACATTCACGATTATTCGTGGCGAAAAATACCACAACGAAGGTAGTTTAGCTTAGAGAGGAGTGTTAATTTTGGTTGGAGCTTACCCTTTTTGCTGACTTGGTTTTCTGTGTTTTAGAGTTAGTTTTATCGATAGAAAGGGAGTGAGTCGGTAAAATGAAAGAGCGGGTCGGGTCGTTGGCTGTATCTTTTGTTCGTTCCTCACAAAAGGATGTCGCCTTTGCCTCTAAGCCGATTATACAGCTATTGGCTTCTAGCAGACTTTCTATCGTCTGTATATAACGTAACACTTCCCCACCTTTCTAAGGAAGGAATTAAGGGGGGGGGGCGCTACAATCAGACACCAAACACCACTTCATTCCGAATTTGTTTTGGAATCTGATAAATCCCCTACGTGAAAAACAACACACAAGCGTATTGTTAGCCCAAATTAAAGATTGTTACGTGAGACTCTTCTTTTCAGAGCAAGACTCCTCCATAATTATAAATGAGATTATTGAATTTGTCACGATGGAATCAATACCAATCAGGAAGAATAGACTCTTCATAAGAAAACAAACTTTCAAAGCAAAAGCTAAAATTAGCAACAACTATGTGCTAGTGCTTTAAGGCTTAACTTAATGGTATTGCCCTGAGCCCTTCCTTGAAAAGGAAGGGAAGTCTTTCTTTATGTGTGTTATTTATAGAGACGTATTGAAAGTCAGTTGGGTATAGTAGCTTGTTGCTAGAAGCTGTTTTGGTAGTTAATGACTTGCGTGAGGGATTGCAGTGGAAATCCTTTGCTGAGGAACGAAGCAAAGATTGAGAACGAAAAGCCCGACCCGACAAAGGAGGGGCACGCCCAAATGTGTTCAATAATTTGTCTAATTGGTATTAAATAGTTATATTTCTTAAAGCGTTACCTGAGAGTAGTATATAAGAGATGAATTTATTTTTTAGACATTTTCCTGAATTAGCTTTCCCTTCACTAGAGGGGGAACTCAAAGGGCTGTTTTTAAAACAGTACAACAAGAAATCAATCATATTGGTAAGAATGTCTCTCATTCTTACGTTGTTTATTTCTTTAGTACCCTTTTCTTTTTTGGATACTCAGATGTTGCCTTCTCATAAAAATATTGCCTGGGGACTTCGTTTTTATATTCAAGGTCCGGTGTTGCTGTTGACGCTTTACCTTACGTTTCAGCCTGTGATAATGAAACGGTTTCAGCTTATTGTCTTTTTGTCTAACTTTATTATGTCGTCGACTGTGTTGGCGATGATAGCGATTAGTGGGCCTCATGAATTGGCTTACACGCAATATTATACGGGGGTAATGTTGTTGATGACGGCAACTATTGTGATGCGTATGCGATTTAAGGCTACGGCACTGAGTTTGACGATGACTATTTGTATTTATCTTTTTGTGTCTATTTTCATTCAAAAGATGCATTTGCCAGATATAGACCCACAGCACCCTGTGTTATTAGCTACGGCTTCAATGTTTTTGATGTCTGTGTTTATAACTATTGTAGGGGGA
Source organism: Cytophagales bacterium (assembly GCA_965224495.1). GTDB lineage: Bacteria > Bacteroidota > Bacteroidia > Cytophagales > JAAEPT01 > CBDCZI01. The sequence goes on from CBDCZI010000029.1 coordinate 368,298, forward strand.
GCTTACTTGTTGGAAACTGTAGCGAGACAAAACTTTTTATCCCAACTTTTACTAGAGAAAGAAAAGGAGGTAGTGGAAGAGAGTTCGGAGGAAATGAATGCTCAAAATGAAAGAATAGAGGAGTACAATAGCACCTTGCAAACTCAAAATGATACGATAAAAAGTAGTCATCAGCGTATAACAGATAGTATCTCTTATGCTCAAAGAATACAAGGGCAACTTTTGCCTAAACAGTCAGAGATAGCGAAATATTTACCACATCACTTTATTTTTTATAAGCCTAAAGATGTGGTGAGTGGAGACTTCTATTGGTTTGTTCATTTAGAAGGGCGTAGTTATTTGGCGGTAGTTGATTGTACAGGTCATGGAGTACCAGGTGCTTTTTTAAGTTTTATTGGGCACAGTACATTAAATAAAGCCGTTTTTGAAAAAGGTATTAGGCAACCAAGTGATTTACTAAATTATTTGAATACTGAAATGGCGGTCACTTTGAAAAAAGAAGAGGGCGGGATTAGCAACGGAATGGATTTGACTCTCATTGTATTTGATGAGAACAAGGATACCGTTTGTTTTGCAGGGGCAAGAAACCCTTTGGTTGTTGTGCGAGACGGAGAATTGATGCGTTACAAGACGGATTTACGTAGTGTTGGAGAGCCTTTTAATGGTCGTTTTCAGACATTTACTCAACAAAGTGTTGAACTTCAAACGGGTGATAATGTTTACTTGTTTTCTGATGGGTTTGCTGATCAATTTGGAGGTGAAAATAATAAGAAATATTTGATTAAACGATTTAGGAATAAGCTTTTAGAGATACACTCCTTAGAGCCAAAAGCACAAAAACAAGCGTTAGAGACGGAGCTGAACGAATGGCGAAACGGAGAGGTTCAAACAGATGATGTACTGGTTATAGGTTTGGTCTATACAAGTCACACAGAGAAAGAGAAAGCTTTGGGAGTAATGAAAACGATTTCTTCGTCAATAAATGAATTGATGGAGTTAGAGGGTTTTTCAAAGAAGCATTATGAAGAGATAGATAATATAATTAGTGAAGTGGCTCAAATGCTTGCCGATAATCATATTACAAGAGAGGAGGTAACAAAAATAAATCATAGTTTTGGTGATGGTTTTTTGGAAAACACACTTCAAGGTTATGCCTTTAGAAAACCGTATGGTTATGCGGGTGATTTTTTGATTATAGATAAAATTTATACTTATCATAAATCGAGCGTAGGGAGGTATAAGAAATGGGATGAACATTTTCATGTTCAATCAGCTCCAAAGGCAGTGCGTAACCGCAAAGAGTATTTTAAGAAAATGCTTTTAGGGAAAAGCAGAGAGAAAGAAAGTATTGAATTATTAAACCTTGCAAGTGGTCCTGCTCGTGATGTAGCAGAGCTGTATGAGCAACTGGATGGTAGTGCCCAAATAACAACTACCTGTGTGGAAATGGATGTCAATGCAATTGAATATGCAGAGAAAGTGACCGCTCAGTATAAGGATAAAATAAAATTCATCAATAAAAATGTCTTTAAGTTTAGTACGGAAAAGAAGTTTGATGTGGTTTGGTCTGCAGGTTTGTTTGATTATTTTGACGATAGAACATTTGTAGTACTTTTAAAAAAGATGAAAGAATGGTGTACGTCCGAAGGAGAAATTATCATAGGTAATTTTAATGAAGAGAATAATCCTAGTCGTGATTATATGGAAGTTTTTGGTGAATGGTATTTACATCACAGAACAGAAGGAAGGTTGATACAGTTGGCTTTAAAAGCAGGTTTTGACAGAGCAAATATTGCCGTAGCAAAAGAACCAGAAAATGTGAATTTGTTTTTGCATATTAAGTTGAAGTGATTATTTGTGTAGCTATGAAACAATGGAATGAATTTAGAAAAGGGCTATCGTTTCCTGTTTTTGATAAAGAAACAGAGCAACGTTATGTACTAGATTATAACAAAAATTTTTTGTTCTTTTTGAGGCTATCGTTATTTTTACGATTTTAGATAATTATACGATGCCTCTTCATAAAGAGGAAATACGTAATATCCATTTTTTTATTCAGGCTCCTGTATTATTGTTAGCAATATACCTTTCTTATCAACCTATAGCCTTAAAATATTTCCAAACAATAGGGCTTGTGCCTGTTTTTATTTTGTCGCTGTCGGTTATTTATGCCATTTATATCAGTTCTCCCGAAGAGTTGGTATATACACAGTATTATTCGGCTATCTTGTTGGTTATAAGTAGTATGACTGTTTTAAGGATAAGAGTAAAAGCAACTGTAATAACTATATTGTTACTTATCTTGATTTATGCGTTTGTAGCGATTTACTTTAAGGGAATGCTCACTACAGCTATAGATACTGATTACCCTGTTCTTTTTGCTAATAGTCTGGTGTTTTTTGGCGTTACAGCAATAACTGTTATTATGGTTAATTATATTATGGAAAGTTTTTCTATGCATAGTTTCTTAGCCAGCGAATTGCTTTCGGAAGAGAAAAAACAGTAGAAGAGGTAAATACAACATTGCAAGGGCAGAATGAAAAAATATCAACTACTCATCAACGAATCACGGATAGTATATTGTATGCTAAACGGATACAGGAGCAATTACTACCTAAGAGAGCTAAAATAGATGAACAACTAGCTGATAATTTTATTCTGTACCAACCCAAAGATATTGTAAGCGGTGATTTTTATTGGTTTGTCCACCTTGATGGGGTGAGTTATCTTGCTGTTGTGGACTGTACTGGACATGGTGTTCCTGGAGCTTTTTTGAGTTTTATTGGGCATAGTATTTTAAATAAAGCTCTTTAGAGAAAAACTCTTACAAATCCATTCTTTACCTATGAATGAACAAGAACAAGTGTTGAAAAAAGAACTTTCAGATTGGAAAGGTGACAATGAGCAAACCGATGATGTGCTTGTTTTTGGAATGAAGGTGGGTTGATAATAGACTACTTTTGATAGGTTGATGGATTTTCTTTATGCAGAAAAGTTGAGTACCTTTGTGGTATGGAAACGACACCAAAAGACATACGAGCACTTTCATTTGAAGAGGTAAAACAAAGTTTTGTTGAGCAGGGAGAAAAAGCATTTCGTGCGAAACAAGTTTTTGAATGGCTTTGGAAAAAATCAGCAACGTCTTTTGATGAAATGACCAACTTGTCTTTAAAAACAAGAGAATGGTTAAAAACGCATTTTGTAATCAATGCCGTAACCATAGATTCTGCACAGCACAGTAATGACGGCACGGTCAAATATATTTTTAAATTACACGACGGACACAAAGTCGAAGGTGTTTTAATACCAACTGACAAGCGTATTACTGTTTGTATTTCGACACAAGTAGGTTGTTCGTTGTCTTGTAGCTTTTGTGCAACGGGGTTTATGGATAGAAAACGTAACCTTGATGCTGCCGAAATTTATGACCAAGTGGTTTTGGTAAAAAATGAAGCCGAACGTTTGTTACAGCGTCCGTTGACCAATATTGTGTATATGGGAATGGGCGAACCTTTGCTTAATTTTGCTCATACAGTCAAATCTACCGAGTTGATTTGTAATGACGAAGGTTTGGGGATGTCGCCACGACGAATCACTGTTTCTACTGCAGGAATAGCGAAAATGATAGAGAAATTGGGTGATGAAGAAGTGAAGTTTAACCTTGCATTGTCTTTACACGCTGCCAATGACGAAAAGCGTAACGAGATTATGCCTATCAACGAAAAGAATACGCTGAAGGTATTGGAGAAAGCATTAAATCATTTTTACCTAAAAACGAAAAATAAAATAACGTTAGAATACATTGTTTTTAATGACTTTAACGACAGTTTACAAGACGCACAAGAATTGTTAGAGTTTGCTAAACGTGTGCCTTGTAAAGTTAATATTATCGAGTACAACCCAATTGAGCAAGCAGATTTCGTAAATGCGAAAGAAGATGCTATAGACCAATTTAAAGAGTTGTTAGAAAAAAATGGGGTGATTGTCAACGTGCGTAGAAGTAGAGGGAAAGATATTGATGCAGCGTGTGGACAGTTAGCAGGTAAAGAAAAAAAGGATTAATATGGACGAATTTGTAGACTACCTCGAAGGAAAAAGAATAGATGCGATTATTTTTTTAGCAAAAGAACCAATACTTTACAAAGAGTGGGAAGGAGAGTTTTTACAAATGCACCCCAAAAGTTTCACTTCTCAAAAACTCTATTTAATAAATAATATCCGTCGTTTGTATTTGTTACCAGAAGACCGAGTGGTAAAGAAAAAGAAGTAATTGGGTTAAAAAATAATCATAAAAAAAGGAACGTAAAGTTCCTTTTTTTATGATTTGATATGTTTTTTTATTTAGCGTAGTTTACCGCTCTCATTTCTCTGATAACAGTCACCTTGATTTGTCCAGGGTATTGCATTTCAGTTTCTATTTTTTTAGATATATCAAAAGATAACTCGCTTGCTTTTACATCCGAAACATTTTCTGCATCGACCATGATACGTAACTCACGACCAGCAGAGATAGCATAACATTTGTTTACCCCATCAAATTCTAAAGCTGTGTTTTCAAGGTCTTTTAAGCGTTGGATATAAGATTCCATTACTTCTCTACGAGCGCCAGGACGAGCCCCTGAGATAGCGTCACATGACTGTACGATAGGAGAGATGATCGAAGTCATTTCTATTTCATCGTGGTGAGCACCAATTGCGTTAACAATCTCAGGATGTTCCCCATGCTTTTTAGCTAATTCCATACCGATAATAGCGTGGGGTTTTTCTGAGTTTTCAGCCACCTTACCTATATCATGTAATAATCCTGCTCTTTTTGCTTTCTTCACGTTTAGCCCAAGCTCTGCTGCCATTATAGCACACATATTAGCGACTTCACGCGAGTGTTGCAGTAAGTTCTGTCCGTAAGAAGAACGGAAGCGCATACGTCCTACCATTCTAATTAACTCAGGGTGTAAACCGTGAATAGAAAGGTCTATGGCTGTACGTTCACCAATTTCGATAATTTCTTCGTTGATGTCCTTAAATGTTTTCTTAACAATCTCTTCAATACGTGCAGGGTGAATACGTCCGTCAGTCACCAAACGGTGTAAAGATAAACGAGCAACCTCTCTACGTACAGGATCGTGACCAGAAATGATAATTGCTTCAGGCGTGTCATCAACAATGATTTCAACACCTGTAGCAGCTTCCAAAGCACGAATGTTTCTACCTTCACGTCCAATAATCTTTCCTTTGATATCGTCAGACTCTAAATTAAAGATAGACACACAGTTTTCAACCGCAGTTTCTGATGCCGTTCGTTGAATAGTGTCTATAATTACTTTTCTAGCGTTTTTAGAAGCTGTAAGTTTGGCTTCGTCTTCAATGTTTTTAATGATGTAAGAAGCTCTTGTTCTTGCTTCGTTTTGCATCACTTCCATCAAACTATTGACAGCATCTTCTTTAGACATGTTTGCCATCACTTCCAATTTGGCAGCTTCTTTTAATTTCAACTGCTCTAAATCGTCTTTTCTCTTTGCTACGATTTTTAATTGAGCATCTAGATTTTCTTTCTTCGACTCTAACTCAGCGTGTTCTCGCTTGTTGCTTTCTACTTGTTTAGAAAGGCCTTGGTCTTTTTGTTTGAGCTTATTTTCTTCCGTCGAAATGTTTTGCTTGCGCTTGTTTACATCTTCGTCAAAATCTGACTTCATTTGCATAAACTTCTCACGAGCTTCTAAGATTTTCTCTTTTTTAATAGCATCTTGTTTCGAATGAGCGTCTTTTACAATTTGTTTGGCTCTTGTCTCTGCCTCCGAAATTGCTTTGTCATTGTTTCCTTTAAAGATAAACTTTCCCGCAGCTATACCTGCGATAAGAGCACCTACACCTGCTAATACGATATTTGTATCCATTTTTTATATATATTTAAAATGGAAAAGAGTGATCAGAAAAAATTAAAAATAAATCAGAATTAGACCTCTTTTATGAGTTTCAATAAAGAACGAAATTGTTCAGAAGAGTTATCGTCATTGTCTTTGGTGGCTGTTTTACTATTTAGTTTATCTACGATGGCATCAAAAGCGACCATTGCTAATAGGTCTTGAATATCGTTAATTCTAAAAGTGTCTTTGAAAAGTTTAACTTTTTCATTGACCAGTTTACTTGCCTCTATGACTCTTTCTTCTTCTTCAGGAGTGGTGGAAATAGGATATTCTCTTCCAAGAATAGTTATTTTTATCTTATTGTTCCCCATCAGAATTTATTGTTTTAGATGAATAATACACCTATCTATTTCTTTGATATATTCGTTAATCTTGTGCTTAAACTCAGCACCTTTCGTCTCTTCCCCAACTACACTAGTTACAATGTTAGTCAAATTTTCTCGCTTTTGAAAGTCCTTGAACTTTTGGTCTTTCTCAACGAGCTCTTCTTTTAACTCAACGATTTCTTTTTTAAGTATTGAGTACTCATTTTCAAGTGCCTTATGTTTAAGTATAAAGGCACCAATATGTGAGCGTAATTCTTCGTAAAGATTATCGTTTATCATGAGCTATCGTCTGATAATTGCGTTTAATTCTTTTTCATAGACATTGATTAATTTATTCATCACCTTGTCTATGACCTTGTCTTTCAGTGTCTGATTGACATCTTCGAGTGTGTAACTGACCGAATAAGATTTTTTTCCTTCACCTAAATTTTCTCCTTCGTAAACATCAAATACATTGATAGAGGTGATTAATTTCCTCTCTGTTTTTAGTGTCAAAGCTTTGATTTCGTTAAACGAAACTTTTTTATCTAAAACGATAGATAAATCTCTTCTTACTTTCGGGAATTTTGAAATTTCTTCGTATTTCAAGGTGTTTTTTTGAAATTCAAGGATTTTGTCAAATAACAAATCGGCAAAAACGACATCTTGTTTTATGCCTACTTTCTTCAACTGCTTTTTAGCAACAATACCTATCGTTCCTATTTTTTGTTTACGACTAAATAAGTCTAGTCCTGATTGGAACATAGGGTCTTCGCTCTTTTTTGATTCAACAGGGATGTTTAACTTTTTTAAGGTATTCAAAACAACCGTTGCTAAATTGTGAAACGATACTTTTTGTGAGTTTTCTATCCAAGTTTCTTCTTTGTTATCTCCTGTTAGATAAAAGCTCAAATGACGAATTTCTTCATATTCATTATCTAGACTTCTATAAGTTTTACCAAACTCATAAACTTTCACGTTTTTTTGACGGCGGTTTATGTTGTGAGCTAAGACTTCAAGACCGGTAAACAACATTGTTTGACGCATAATACCTAAGTCTTCACTTAGTTTATTTAGCATTTCTACATTTTCTTGGTTGTTGATATAATCTAAATCGTCGGTGTAATCGGGCTTAGTCAACGAATTGGTCATAATCTCATAAAACCCAAATCCAGCTAACATATTAGCGATATCTGTTTTTGCAATTTCTTCGTCTTGCCCAACTGCTGGGGCTAAAAAATCAGAGCTAATACTCTCACCGATAACAATGTTATTGTATCCAAAAATTCGTAAAATCTCTTCGATAACATCTGCTTCTCTTTGTACATCTACACGGTAAGGAGCGACAGCTAGAGTCATTCCTTCTTTCGTTTCTGAAGTTATTTTTATATCAAGATTGGTTAAAATCTCTTTGATTTTTGAATGCTCAATTTTCTGACCAATCAAGTTATCGATATTTTTAAACTTTACTTCAACCACAAAATCAGCCACAGGATTAGGGTAAATATCAATCAACTCTGATGCGATATTACCACCTGCAATCTCTAAAATTAATTTCACGGCTTTATTTAACGCTTCAACACAACCATTAGGGTCAGTTCCTCTTTCAAAACGAAAAGCGGCATCAGTTTTCAAATTATGTTTTAACGACGTTGCTCTAACATAGTCAGCAGAAAAGTATGCACTTTCTAAAAATATATCAGTCGTTGTTTCGGAAACTCCTGAATCAATACCTCCAAAAACCCCTGCAATACACATTGGTTCACTAGCATTACAAATTACCAAATCTTTAGCACCTAACGTACGCTCAACAGCATCTAAAGTTGTGAATTTTGTTCCTTCATTGAGTGTTTTTACAACCACTTTTTGCCCTGTAGTCTTGTAATCAAAAGCATGTAAAGGCTGTCCCAAATCAAACATTATGTAGTTTGTAGCATCTATGATATTGTTCAGTGGAGTTACTCCTACAGCTTTCAATCGGTCTTGTAACCATTGAGGAGAAGGAGCAATTTTCACATTTGCAATCGTAATACCAGCATAGCGAGGACAAGCTTTTTCGTTTTCAACAGTCACAGTAATTGGTAAATTTGCCGTTTTCGTTAGCTCAATTACTTCTATTTCTTTTAATTCACGATTAAATAATGCTTTCAAATCCCTCGCCGTACCTCTGTGCGAAGCTGCATCAACACGGTTAGGCGTCAATCCAATTTCAAAAACATAGTCTTCGGTTAATCCCAAATATTCAGCAGCAGACGAACCATTAGCCAAGTCCGTATCCAAAACCATAATGCCGTCGTGTGATTTCCCAAGACCTAATTCGTCTTCAGCACAAATCATCCCCAACGAGACAACACCACGTATTTTAGCCTTTTTAATCTTAAAAGAAGCCTCTCCTTCGGGATACAAAACAGCACCTACCGTAGCTACCATGACCTTCTGTCCTTTTGTTACATTTGGTGCGCCACAGACAATAGGCGAAGATTCTTCTCCTCCAATATCCACTGTCGTAATGCTTAATTTGTCTGCGTCAGGGTGCTTTTCGCAAGACAGAACCTCACCAATTACAACTCCTTGCAAACCACCTTTTATTTTTTCAAACTTCTCTAAGCCCTCAACTTCTAACCCTGATTGTGTTAATTGGTCAGAAATTTCTTCTAATGGCTCATTTATATTGATATGATCTTTCAACCAATCGTATGAAATTTTCATTTTTGTTCTTTTTATATAATATAAGAATGGGTATCGAGTTACCGACAGTCCACCACAGTAAAATCCTAAGAAACAAAGGTAACTATTATTATAAAAAAGGTAGTGAGAAAATGAATGAATTATAAAAAGAAAATGGAGCTTTTTTAAAAAGTGGCTTATTCTAAAATATTGGACATAAAAAAACCTACTTAAACAATTCTTTAAGTAGGTTTTTTATATCATAAAATGATTATTTAATCACTTTAAGTAAGTTTAAACACGTTCTATTTTTCTTAATTATTTTTAGTGATCTGCTGTTTTTTCAGGTTCGATGTATTCGTCTCCTTCGAGGTTGGTGATGATTTTTTCTAACAAATCAGGACTTAATTCTTTTCCGATAATTTTTTTATTTTCATCTAACAAGTACATTGTTGGTGTACTGTAAATATTGTATTTACCTCTAAAATCATTGTAGTTGACATCTCCCCAAGCATTAATCCATGTAAATTGGTGTTTGTTTAGGTAGTCTTTATAGATTTTTTCTTTTGACTTGTCATCAATACCTATTGATAATATTTCAACGTCGTATTTGGCTTTTAGTCTTAGGTAAACGTCGTTGAGTACAGGTGTTGTTTTTTTGCAATGCCCACAAGTCGCTGACCAAAAATAAAGAACCGTGTAGTCGTGTTTTAATTGATTCAAATAGATATAGTTACCTGTTGTGTCAGGTATCGTTAGGGCAGGAGCGCCCATTCCACATTGAGTATAACGCATTTTTTCAACTAAATTAGCAACTTTTTCTCGGGTAGCGTCCGACATCCATGTTGTTCTTGCGTCATTTAAGAAATACTTGTTGTACATGTGCAATTTCACCTTATCCATACACATGATTTTTGATTTTTCGTATGTTTTAGTAAAGTTGACAACTAAGAATTTGTACATTTCCTCACTGTTTCCTGTTTTTGCAATCAAACGGTCAATAGCAAGAGTGATGGAATCGGGGATTGGGTACATCAAATGTTCTTTGTAGTATTCTAGTTTTTCATAAAACACAGAAGGGTGAGTTCTGATAAATCTTCCATCAGTAAGATCTGTATTGTCAAAATAATGTTTTTGGTTGTATAAGGCACGTTTTTGTTGTCGTTTTTTGTCGTCTTTTATTTCTTCAAACAAAGGAATATCTATAGATGTCATAGATTTAAAAATCTTTGCTACAAAAAAGTTAGGGTAGTTCTTAATCAACTCTTCACGTTTCGCTTCGAGGGCATCGTTTGTCGGTTGCATCTTTTTACGAAGTTTGATACGTTTTAAAGAGTCCTTTTTGTTGTCATTTTTTAATGCTTCATACTCTTTTCTCATTGGAGCCAATTCCGTGCTTTTTTCTTTGTTAAATTTCATGAATTCATAAAAGAGAGCATTCTCCTCATTGCCTTTTACGCTCATCTGACCAATCAAATCCTCGCTGTCTGTTGTCATCGAAAACTGTTGGTCTTTGTTTATTACCAAATCAAAATATGTACCGCTTTGTAAATAAAGAAAATAAATTCCCTCAGGTAATTTCTCTGTATTGGTGTAAGTAGCCTTTCCTTTCAGGTCAAAAAAGACGGTGTCTTTGACTAACATGCTTTTTCCGTGGTAGTAGCCGAGTTGACAGAGAGTATCGGTATTTCCTTTAATATGAAAATCTATTGAGACTACATTTTTTTGAGCAAATGTTAGTCCTGTAACAAATAGGGTGATGATGTAAATAAGGTGTTTCATTAGTATTGTTTTTGATTTATTGTTAAGTGTTTAGTCTCTTAACTCTCGTTTTAATTCTTCTATTTGATTTCGTAACTCCTCATTGTCCATCATTAAGCTATGTTCTTTGAGGTGTAGTTCGTTTTGGTGATCAATTAATGCTTTTTTCTTTGTTTTTAACTCTTTAATAATCGCTTGTGATTGATGTAATAGTTTCGTTGTTTGGTCGCTAGATTTGGCAGCCAATATCGATGATGCAATATTCTCGCCAACTTTTGTGACAAAGTCAATGACATGGGGTTTGATTTCACGGTAAGATGTTAATTCTATGATTCCGAGTGTCTCTTGATTGACGACCAAAGGAACTAAAATCATACTTCCTTTAGAAGTTTCTCCTAATCCAGAAGTAATTGTAGAAAATTCCAAATCAACATCATCCAAATGGATAATGCGTTTTTCTAAAGCACATTGTCCGACTAATCCTTGGCCAGGTTTGAAGCGCAAAACTTCATTTTGAGCAGTGTAAGCATAAGAGGCGATTAATTCATAATAGAATTCGTCTTTATTGGTTTCAGATTTTAAACTTTCAATAAAATCGTCTTTTTGAATATACAGTCCTCCGTGTTGTGCACCGATGTATTCGGTCAATGTAGAGATGATGGTTTGAGCAAGACTTTCAAAATCACCAGACGTACTTCTTATTACTTCAGATTGTAATGTGATACCTTCTGTTACCCATTTTCTTTTGGCTGTGTCATCTTCTATAAGCAATAGGTTGTCACGCATCGAAAGGAGTGAACGGCTCAATACGTCATTACTCTTGTCAAATTCAAAAGTTTCGTGTAATCGACCTTCTCCAATAGCTAATGCCAAGTCTGTTGATGTTTTTAATCGTTTAACTAAAAAATTCATACTGGTGACAGTATCTAAAAGCTCATCTTTATTTTTGTAATAAATAAAGTCTGGAAAGTCGCCATCTGCCAACTTGGTCATGTTGTTTTTTATGTCATCTATTGGGTTTAATAACCTTCTTGTTAAGAATAAAACAAAGAATATAGAAAGAATGATTAAAACGGAGGCAATGATAATTAATTGCCGACGAAGTAAAAAGATAGATTTGAAAGATTCTTTATGGTTTATCTTTGAATAAATTCCCCATTGCAATTCGGGTAAATAATTCCAAGCGGCATCTACTGCTATACTGTTGTAATCGGTGACACGAGAAATGAAACCGTCTTTTTCACTTAAACTTTTTATAGCAGGAATGGCGTATTCAGAGCTTACATAAACCTTCTTATTAAGGAAGTCGTTGTTGTCTGTTCTTAAAGGACTGATGAATTTGACATGTTCTTGGTCGTACACAGTCAGTATTGTTTCTCCTGTATAACCTAAACCTGTAGTGTCACTAATAGCAGAATAAATTGGGTCCATGTATAATTGGATAGCGATAATAGCAACCACTCTATGGTTTACATGCAAAGGGGCAAGGTTGTATAAAACGTATTCATCTACACTTTCTTCGTAATAAACAGGTGTTTTGGTACTGTGGTTGTGTGCTTTACTGAAAAAGTCATTTGTAGGTTGGTATATTTTTTTTTCGTAGGCGGTGGTTTCTATCTTCTTTTCGGATAATAAAATCTCACCATCTAAAGATATTATTTTTAAATTATGAATAATTGAAGGTTCGTCTCGGTAAACAATATTATCGACAATCTCTTTAATCAAACGTTTCCTCTCATGTATTAACGAATCAATATCGTATTGAATGATTAACTTTTTTAAGTTTCCTTTAATTTCTTTGTCATTATGAATCGATAATATTAAATCATCTACCTCTGTGAATAAAGAACGTACACGTTCCATCTTCAAATGGTTAACCACATGTAGTTTCTCTTCTAATTTTTCAAAGAGTTCCTTTTTTCCAACATAGTAGGTCAATCCAGCAGTAGCACTCATCGCTACAATGAGTAACAGGGAAATGTAGAGGTTGAGTTTGTGACTTATTTTGAAGTTATTAAACAAGACTTTTTGTTTTTTTGAGTTAATTTTTAACTAAAGTATGAAATTTCGATGGATTTATAGTCTTTTATCTTAATTTAGGTAATTCATTTAAACGTTCTTCTTTGGGAAGGACTGTTTTTTTGAGTTATTTCAATTTTATTATTGCCATGCAAAAGAAATTAAAAGCGGTAGATGAGTTTCATGACATCTTCAAAATAGGTAAAGCGAAAGATACAGCAGGGTTCTTGTCAGAAAAAGAATCAGAGTTGCGTTTTAACTTAATGAAAGAAGAAAATGAAGAGTACCTCGAAGCATGTCAAGCAGACGATTTGGTAGAGATAGCAGATGCATTGGGAGACCAATTGTATATTTTGTGTGGAACAATTTTGAAACACGGAATGCAACATAAGATTGAAGAGGTGTTTGATGAAATACACCGAAGTAATATGAGTAAACTCGATGAAAATGGGCAACCGATCTTCAGAGAGGATGGTAAGGTTTTGAAAGGCAAAGGTTATTTCAAACCAAACATTAAAGAGATTTTAGATAAATAAGGGTTACATACTCTTTATTATATAGTATATAGACAATATAGCAGAAGATTTTAATTACGTTGATATGAATAAGTTAAAAACAGGTTTACTTTGGTTGGTACTTTTAATGAGTGCTGTAGGTTTTGGGCAGGCTGATATATGGTATGTTGGTAACAATATTAGTATGGATTTTTCAGCAGGAGGAGCGCCTGTTATAAGTACAGGTATTGTGGGTTCTGGACTCGATTTCACAGAGAACTCAACTTCAATTACTGATGGTACTGGTAAATTGTTATTTGCTGTAGCGGGAGATAAAATTTATAAAGGAGATGCTACCGCTCACGCTACTGCCTTACCTAATAAAACTTGGGACGTTGCTCAGGGAACAATTGTTTTTCCTGTACCAGGGTCATCTACGGAGTATTATCTGTCCATTATGCGGTATGCTGTAGGTTCGGGTACAATTACTAAGCCAATGGCGACTTACCGTAAAATAACGGTTGACCCGACAAAGGGAGGTTTGGCAGGTAGTATTGTAAGTGTAGGGCCGGAAGTGAATTTAGCTATTAATTTAACAGAGTCTCAAGCAGGAGTACCTAAAGTTAATGCTGATTTTTCTGTCTCAGATGATTATTGGTTGGTTACTCATGATAAGTGTAATAATAATTTTAAAGTTTATGCTGTAACACCAACTGGTATTGGTTCGGTAAGTAATCAAGCCGTTGGCCCTACTTTATTGTGTGAAACGACGTCACCTACTCAGATAGACGACATAGGTGTAATGAAATTTAATAACTGTTATACACAAATGGTTTATACTATTGGTGGGTCAGTGCAATTATTTAATTTTGATGCAAAAACGGGAGTATTGACTTTTGTTAATGAGGTGACCTCTCTAGCAGCGGATCAACCTTATGGAGTAGAGTTTTCAAATAATGGTAATTATATTTATATATTAACTGGTCAAGATACCGGTCATGTAGGTAAACTTTATTCAATACCTGTAACGGCAGGCGCAGCAGGGTTGGGCGTGCCTGTTCCTTTGGGGGCAACAGGAGGGCAACAAGGTGGTCATTTACAAATGGCGCCTAATGGTAATATCTATTACGCTATCCCAAATTCTTTTGGGAATTTAGGAACGGGGTATATCGGAGAGATAAGTAATGTAGATGCTGGAGGTACGGTCAATAATACATTTTATAAGGCAGCAGCAGAAGATTATAGCACAACGCCGATAGACGGACAGAGTGTGATGCTGGATATGCCTACTTTCTTGAAATCGTTAGTTTCAAGTATTGCAACATTGAAAATAGACGGTAATAGTGCAACTACCACTACGGTTTGTCAAGGTGATAATGTGAGTTTATCTATTGATATAGAAGGAACAGCTACGCCAGGGGTGACATGGACAGCAACAGGTGCTAATTCAAATACTCAAGCGGGAGGGACAACTTTTAATATGACAATGTCTAATGCGGGAACAACAAATATTGAAGTAAATGTCGTGGATGCTTGCGGTAGAAGTCGAACATTAAATTTTGATGTAGAAGTCGAGGCTATTCAAAATGCAGATGCAAATGTTTCAGCACCTTGTCCTAAAGTTTTAACGGGTACAGGGAGTGCTTCGGGTAATTACAAATGGTTTACTGCTCAAAACGGTACATTGTTAGGAGTTGGTCCGTCTTATACATTCAACGGAATGGGAGGAGGGACTATGTGGGTCGAACCTGCAGGAACGACAGTCTCTACAAATGTAAATGATACAAGAATTGTTTTAGGTTACAATTCATCGACTGGAAATACTGCGTTTACAACGACTAAAGGGATAGTGACAATTAATGAGTTCAAGGCAAGTCTGAAAATGCAATATACAGCAATCGATAGGGATGGTAAAGTGACCTTTACGTTAAAAGATGGTGCTACAACCATTGGTACACCTATTGAGCATATTATCAATTGTCCTTCTGCGACATGTGCAGCTAGTATTATAACATTAAAACCTACTGATTGGGTTGTGGGTGCAGGTAATTATACGATTGAAACGGTATTGAGCGGGACATTACCATTGGTTTCATTTTTTGGAGTTAATCCAATTACACCTTTCATAGACGCTACTAACGGTATTACAATTAGCGGAGGTTCTTTAGCTAATTTTAAAACAGTAATGGTTGAAGAAACAACTCCCGTAGTTTGTTTTAATGGGAAATCAATTACTATTCTTCCTTGCTGTACACAAGACCCAGCGAACGGTAACAATAACAACCAGGAGCGAGTCCAATATGTACAGGGAATGCCTTAATATTAACAGCAGGAGTAGTAGCAGCACAAACAAATGCAACTTTTCAATGGTACAATGACGGAGGGTTGATTACAGGAGCGACTTCATCAACTTACACCGTGCCAGACGCAGCAACAGCTGCTCAAGATTATTGGGTAATTGTAACTTTTCTGACCAATGTGCAGGACCTTCATTAATAAGTAACAAGAAAATATAGAAGTAAAAGCTACCCCAACCACTCCAGTCCTAGCAGGAACACAAGCTTACTGTGCGGGAGACAATATTTCTCTTAATGTAACAGCAGGAACAGTAACAACAGGAGCAACTTACGCGTGGGAAAAAGATGCGGCGGCAATAGCGGGAACAACAGCAACTTACACAAAAGCAAGTTCAGTAACAACAGACGCGGGTAGCTATACAGTAACAGCAACAAATGCAGTTGTTCGAGTGCGGAGAGTGCGGGTTATGCGGTAACGGTAGATGAGGCAGTAACGATTACAGCTATTACACCAGCGCAGTATGTTCTCCAGGAACAGTAGATATTACAACAGGAGCAGTAACTCCAGGGACAGCAACAGTAACTTACCATGTAGGAGCAGGAGGAACAGGAGCAACTCAACCGACAGCAACAGCAGTAGCGACAACAGGAACTTACTCAGTAAAAGCAGTGAATGGACAATGTAACGCAACTTCAGACATTAACGTAACCGTAACCCCATTACCCTTAGCCCCAACAGTAACCGCTTTATCTTACTGTAAAGCCGAGACAGCGGCAGTCTTAACAGCAACAGGGAGCAGGATTAAGCTGGTACATGGCAGTGACAAACGGAACGGCATTAGCAACAGCACCAACACCACTAACAAACATAGTAACGACATTCGATTATTATGTTAGTCAGACAGTCACAAGTTGTGAAGGACAAGAGCAAACTTACAGGTAACGATAAACGCTTTACCAACGGTAAGCGCGACAAGTGATGATGCGGATAATAAGATTTGTTTAGGAGACAATGTAACCTTAACAGGAGCGGAGCAGACACTTATGTTTGGGATAACTCAGTAACAGATGGGACAGCGTTTACGCCAACGGGAACGGTGAACTACACGGTAACAGGAACAACGACAGCAACAACTTGTACAAACACGGCAAGTGTTCAAGTAGAAGTAAACGCATTACCAACAGTAACGGCACAGTAACAGGAAGCCCCGCATGTTTAGGAGCAAATGTAACACTGACAGGAGGTGGAGCAACAACATATACTTGGGACAACTCAGTAACTAACGCAACAGCCTTTGCAACGACAACAGTAGGACCAACGACTTATACAGTAACAGGAACAGATGCGAATAACTGTACGAATACAGCAACAGGAATAGTAACAGTAAATGCCTTACCAACCGCCACGCTTACAGGAACAGCGACGGTATGTAGTGGAGCATCAACAAATTTAAGTATTGCATTAACAGGAGCACAACCTTGGGAAGTAGTTTATAACGACCCAACAGCAGAAACGTAACGATTAACCCAACAAGTTCACCAGCAACAGCGAGTGTAAGTAATGTAGGAGCTTATACCTTAGTGAGTGTACAAGACCGCGAACAACTGTATAGCAACAAGTGCAACAGGAACAGCGACGGTAAGCAACCACGTAGCAGTAGCTGCAACAACAGCAACGGTATGTTCAGGTTCAGAAGTAGGCGGATTAACCTTAGGAGGAACGGACTTTCAAATAGTAGTAACAGCAACAACAGGTGATTTAAGTACAATTAGCATAGCAGAAACAACAGCCTTTGGCGTAGTATTCACAGAAACAGCACCAGGTTCAGGTGTGTGGTACTCAGGAGCAATAGCGGAAGCCAATGCAGTAGACTTAACTATAACAGATGGTAACAACTGTAACACAGTAAGCTCAACAGGAATTACTACGCAATGTTCATGTCTAGCCACAGGGTCAACAACAATAGGAACAGGAAGGGCAGTAACAGCAACGATTTGTAACGATACAGACGTAACTTCATCAGTGGTAGTAGTTTATTCAGGAGGAACAGGGAACCATAAAATTACCTTAATACCCCAAGCACCATTAACAGGTTTACCAGTAACACTAGACAACCAAACGACAGGAATAGCAAACTTTACAGTAAGTGAAGCAGGAGATACAAGGTAACGGTACGAAGTATCGGAAGTGCTTGTGAAGTAGATGGCGGAAGTGTAACACTTGCTCATCACACGACGCCCGTAGCACAATTAACAGCAACAAGTGCAACACAGTTTGTGCAGGAGACAATGTGACTTTGGAAGTGAAATTAACCGCAGGAGATGCACCATTTACCTTTAACTTAGATAACACGACACCAGTAAGTAGTGTAGCAAAACAGGAGCAACAACAACCTTTACAGAAGCTATAAGTACAAACAGGAGATTACAGTATCACCAATGTAAAAGACAACAACGGTTGTATAGGAACAGCAAGTGGAGCGGTAACGATTGCAAACCATGCGAACACAGCAGCAACAGCAATAACTAAATGTGACACCCCATTAGGCGGAGTAACCTTAGCAGCAGATGAATTTCAAATCGTAGTAACAGCAACAGCAGGAACATTTACAAGTGACCAATTACAGAAACTACAGCTCACGGTGTGACTTTCTCACGAGTAGGGTTAACAGACGTTTGGTATTCAGGAGCAATAAACGAGGCAAACGCAGTAGATTTAGACTTTGCAGATGACAACGGGTGTAACACCGTAGATTTAGATGGCTTACAAAAAAGATGCTCATGTCCAGCAGAGATAGATGATTTTACTATTGACAAGACAGAGATTTGTGCAAGTCCCTCACAAACAGCAACGCTAACAGTAACTTATTCAGGAGGAGATGCAACAGATACGTACACGCTTTCATTAACAGGAGCAGAAACACAGAGTAATGCAGGAGCAGCAGGAAGTACAAGCACCACCTTTACAGTAAGTACACCAGGAACTTATAATGTAGCAATAACAAACATTACGCAAGGGACTGTGTGATTAACGGAACAACACAAAAGGTTTTAGCTCATTACACTACACCAAAAGCAGAGATAACAGGAGATGCAAGTATTTGTGATGATGCACCAACAGTAACGACACCATTGACAATTACCTTAACAGATGGAGTAGCACCATTTACTTTAGACGTATCCAACGGAGTTGGAGCAATTACAGGAGCAACCACCGCACACACAGAAAACGTTTCAGCAAGTGGAAGTTATACGTTAAGTAATTTAGTAGATAACAACGGGTGTGAAGGAACCGTAAGTGGAAGTGCAACAATCACTCACTTAGCAAAAGTAGCAGCAACGCCAACAACACGTTGTGATGATGAAAGCCCATTAGGAAGCATCAGCTTAACTGACTCAGAATACCAAATTGTCGTAACAGCAACAGCAGGAGATATGGCTAGTTTGGTAATAACAGGGGCAACGTTCCAAGAAACAGCAGCAGGTTCGGGTATCTGGTATAGTGGAGCAATAGCCGAAACAGTAACTTCAGCCGTTCATGTAACGGATGCTAATGATTGTGAGGGAGGAATAGACCTTACAGGGATAACAAGAACATGTTCTTGCCAAGCCAAAGGGAGTAACTACCCTGACAACAGGAACAATTTGTGCAGAAGGAAATACAACAATAGAGGTAGTAACCAGTGGGCTAACAGGGAACTATAACGTAACTTGACCCAACCAGATGCAACGACACAAGTCGCTTCAAGTAAGCCTACAGGAACAGAAGTGTTTACAGTAAGCAAGCAGGAGATTATACCGTAGTGGTACAAGATGCAACAGATGGTTGTGTTGCAAATGGAGGAACGGTAAGACTTGCTCATTACCCCGTACCAACAGCAACAATAGCAGGAGATGCAAGTATTTGTGCAGCAGGAACAGTGTCAACAAGTACAGGATTAGCTGTTACATTAACCGCAGGAACAGCACCTTTTGCTATTGATTTATTAGGAGGAACAGCACGGAAAAC